>NZ_LNYZ01000044.1 GCF_001468065.1 Legionella steigerwaltii | reverse complement strand
ACTCATCTCAACAAATTGATTTAGTCAAAAGCGCGTAGAATATCACATAAAATCAATAACTTTTAGACGCCAGGGTAATACTTCTCTTTTTCTCAGTTCCTTTCCGATCTCTTTAAAAGATAATGTAACACTAATCCCCAGTGTCTGCGCCAAGGCCTTTAAAGCACTTGATGGTAATTTTACTGTGGGATCACGCAAATAACTTTTTGGAGTATCAGCGCTTAATCCATCAAACACGTCACGATACATCAAAGGATGAGTATATAGCTCATCCACCGTCAGCTGGCGTAATACATAAGCCATACATTCCACTAACTCTGACTTACGCGAACTATTGAGTAACATTCCCATACGCTCTGGTAGAGTTAAGTAAGGCTGGTTGTTTATGTATTTGGGGAAGTGTAGATAAAAACGTTCCAAAATTTTTTTCAAAATCGCATCATTACCCCGTTGGGAAGTACTTTGTAACGAATCGATCATAGCCACAGCAACAGCATGAAATTGTTCTGTACCGACGTTGATAAAACGGTATTCTGCACGTGGCCTAGGCTCATGATGCACATAAGCTCTATTATTAAAAAAACCCGCCATAATACTCTCCCACCCCTTAATATAATTTCATTCTAATGAATCAAAATTAAGGAAATATTAACTAACAAACATCATGAGCATAAATTTACAATGACTCTCGCTCTTCTTAAATCAAAACCTAGTCATAAAATAATACTTAACATTATAATTCTATACTAGATGATATAATTTTACTCTATTATACAATAATAAGACAGATATCAATGTGTTTTTACGTACTTTATAATCGTCCGATACCTAAGTAGAGTACTTCTATAGGAAATGCATTATAAAACCGAATAAATCGGATATATTAACAATTCCTAGTTTTGGAATGGCACATAAATAAAGGATTATTTTGAACCACTGGATACCCTATTTTTTTTGCTTACTTCTTGTACTTTTAACCTTGCTCGTTCATGTAAGGCTCCGAAGAAAGCAATTTAATGTAATTCGTTGGCAAAAATCATTAAACTTACAAAGGCACGCTCAAGTGTTCCATCAACTCTATACAGGTGTCAATGGCTTCATACTCTCACAAAATGCTCGCAAAGAATATGATGCAATGGAATATGCTTATGGAGAAATCGAATTTTCATCGTTTATTGCTCTTTTATCCTTAACCCGCCCCGACGAGACAACCGTATTCTATGATTTGGGCTCAGGAACAGGTAAAGCAGTATTGGCCTGCGGCATGGTCTTCCCTGTGTGCAAAAGTGTAGGAATTGAATTGTTTCCCCAACTTTATGTTGTAGCATGCAAACAAGCCGAACAATTGGCAAAAATAGCAGACTATGCAGCGCAAGCAAAAAAAATTAAATTTATTTTAGGTGATTTTCTTGAAGTGAATTTAAATGATGCAACTCTTGTTTTTATCAATTCCACTGCTTTTTTTGGACCTATGTGGGAAAAGCTCTGCGCTAAACTTGATCATTTGCCGCATCTTAAAACAGTCATTACAACCAGCAAAACATTATCCTCAAGCCATTTTACTTTGATAAGACGCACTAAAGTTGAAATGAGTTGGGGTGTCATTTTTGCTTATATTCATTTTCGAAAAACTACTTTGACTAACTGTCTTGAAAACATTGAATAATTTTTTTCCCAGTCTATACTTATAAAACAAGGGACAATTGTCAGCACCTAATCTGTATTGGTAGCAGACTTTGAAAAACGCGACAACACGAGGTGGATATGATCAAATCGGAACTCATTGAACACATCGCTGCTCGAATGACACATCTTACTGAAAAGCAAGTTGCTGATGGTATAAATAAGATATTGGAATTAATGAGTAGTGCACTCATTAAAAATCAAAGAATAGAAATTCGGGGATTTGGCAGTTTTTCTCTTCATTATAGACCTCCACGCAATGCCCATAATCCCAAGACTGGCGAAAAGGTTGTGACTAAAGCGAAATACAGTCCTCACTTTAAACCAGGAAAAGAATTACGTGAACGTGTTGATGCATCACGAGATAAATATAAGTTACCTGATGAAGAATAAAGTAAATTGATTTATTCCAATATCAATGGTCGCATATCGTATGCCTGGGTGAAGCGCAGTGAAACCCAGGCTACAGAATTTATTTTTATTATCCAATTTAATACAACGGTTTAGGAAGTATGCTAGAATCTTGAGGAGCGGTTGGATTTTCGCGCAAAGGCGCCAAATACAGCCGTGAGTAGCGTATGAACCTCAAGTCCTAGGGAGAGTAACACCAGTTTGTCCCTGATATTTTCCGCCACGATCACGATATGAAACAGCACAGACTTCCGTAGCCTCTAAAAAGAGCATTTGTGCTACGCCCTCATGCGCGTAAATTTTGGCGGGCAATGTCGTAGTATTTGAAAACTCTAACGTGACATGTCCCTCCCACTCCGGTTCTAAGGGGGTTACATTCACAATAATTCCACAGCGTGCGTACGTAGATTTGCCTAAGCAAATGGTTAGAACATTACGTGGAATTCGGAAATACTCTACAGTTCTCGCTAATGCAAACGAATTGGGGGGAATAATGCATACATCAGAGTGCACATCGACAAAGCTGTTTTCATCAAAAGCTTTAGGATCCACAATGGCAGAATTAATATTGGTAAAAATTTTAAATTCATTAGAACAACGAACATCATACCCATAACTGGATACACCGTAGGAAATAATTCTTCCATTCTCATTTTCACGCACTTGTCCTGGTTGAAATGGGGAGATCATCCCATGTTCAAGCGCCATTTTTTCTATCCATCTATCTGATTTAATTGACACAGTAAAAACCTCATGAATTCTTCAAAATGAGTGTTCTATCATAAAAGCCGGATAAACGAAAGATTGTATTGATAGTGCACGCGATATTTCGATGTTCCAGGTGATTTATTTTCTTTTAAAAGGCTTGCTGTAGCCTGGGTGAATGCGTAAGCCGCAACCCGGGGAAATGAGCAGGAATACCGAGTTACGCATTCACCCAGGCTACAATTTGTTTTATTATTTCTTCAAAGCCATATTCGATAAAATATCACCTAATTCCATTGGCATGGGAAAAACAATGGTTGAGTTATTCGTACTTGCTATAGTAGCTAAAGTCTGCAAATAACGTAACTGCATCGCTTGCGGTTGCTGTGCCAATACTTGTGATGCTTCTAATAATTTTGCAGAGGCTTGTAACTCTCCTTCGGCATGAATCACTTTAGCTCGTCGCTCACGTTCTGCCTCAGCTTGTCTTGCAATTGCGCGAATCATACTCTCATCCAAATCAACGCGCTTAATTTCGACGTTAGACACTTTGATACCCCAGTTATCTGTTTGTGCATCCAGTATTTTTTGTACGTCACTATTTAATTGTTCCCGTTCAGAAAGCATTTCATCCAGTTCATGTTGTCCCAACACGGAGCGAAGTGTTGTTTGGGCCAGTTGACTGGTTGCTTCATAATAATTTTCTACCTGGATGATTGCATTTTCTGGCGCCACAACGCGAAAGTATAAGACTGCGTTGACTCTTACAGAAACGTTATCTTTGGATATAACATCCTGACTGGGGACATCCATGACGATGGTACGTAAGTCGACTCGTACCACTTGTTGAATTACTGGAATAATAAGTACTAAACCAGGTCCTTTTACTCGCCAAAAGCGGCCCAGCATGAAAACTACGCCTCGTTCATATTCTCTAAATACTTTAACTGCTGATATCAAAAGTAGCAGAATCAGTACGATGATTACCGTTAAAAAAGGTCCCATTTTTTACTCTCCTCGATTATCTGCATCTTCTTCAATGTCCAACACCAGTCCCGAAGTTGCAATAACTTTTATTGACGTGTTTGCAGCAATGAATTTTTTTGAGCGGACGCTCCAAATCTCACCGTGAATCATTGCTTGTCCTTCTAAATTTATATCGCCCAATGTACGTCCTTTAGCACCGAGCAAAACAACAACACCATGCCTTACACTTTGTCGCCTGGCCTTTATCGCCATCCCCAACACAATCACAAAAAGCAGGATATTCACGAACACCATTGCCGCTATTGCTGACCACGCAATATGATACAGTGCATTATTCCTATCAAGTAACATGATAGAGCCAATAATAAATGCAATTGTACCTCCACCGCCTAAAGTACCGTAAGCGGGTACAAATGCTTCCGCTATAATAAACCCTATTCCTAACACAATAAGGAAGAACCCCGCATAATTAATCGGTAATAATTGGAATGCATAAAGTGCGATACATATTGATATAACACCAATTACCCCCGGCAATAGATGTCCTGGATTAACTAATTCGAAGAAAATACCGTATATTCCAAGCAACAAAAGAAGATAGGCCACTGTTGGGTCAGTAATTATTGACAAAAATCGTGTACGCCAGTCTGGTTCGACTCGCTGAATATCCGGATTACTGGTATTAAGTGTTATTTTTTGATTGTTTTGCATTACTGATACACCATTCAACTGAGTGAGTAAATCCTTTTCATCCGTTGCAATATAATTAATAACTCCTTCCTTTAAGGCTTCTGTAGCGGTTAATGTCTCAGCATTCAAAACTGCCTTTTCAGCAAAATCAAGATTTCTTCCTCTCAATTGGGCTAAGGAACGTATTGTTGCCACAGCATCATTAGTAATTTTTTTATCCAAGGTTGTTTGTTTATTCGAACTTTCGTTGCCCAAACCTGTCGCTTCCAAACTGACTGGACTTGCTGCCCCCAATTGAGTTCCTGGAGCCATGGCGGCTATAGTGCTGGCATAAAGTAAGTATGTTCCAGCACTTGCAGCTCGTGCACCATATGGACTGACATAAGCGACTACAGGAACATTAGATGATAAAAATTTTTGAATTATTGCCCGCATTGCTTCATCAAGTCCCCCAGGGGTATCAAGAGTAATCAGGATTAAATCTGCGTGTTGTGCTTTATCGATGTTACGCGCAACATAATCTACGGTAGCAGGGCCAATCGTCCCCTTGATATTGAGTTCAATAATTTTTGATGCGTAAGAAGAAGTATACAGAAGTAACATGACAAACAGTACACTTAGGCGGTATGCAAATATCTTTATACCAGACGGTGTGAATATGGACCTTGGCATGCTGTAAGATTTACACATGCTCCTTTCCTTTATGAAATACGCTCTATATGATAAAAGATAGCACAGTTTGTTGTCTTTATTGGACGCTTCCCATGTGGCCCAAAACCGACTTTCCTCAAGACACTTTACAAGAGACGGGTACTGTAGCCTGATCAGCAGGTTGGGCCCTTGGCTCAACCTACCGATCTAATCTGCGGCTACAAAGCCCAGGCTACATCAGATTCTAAGCTTAGAAATAAACTCCGATTTGCGCAGAAACTGTATCTGCAGTGCCACCTGTTCCCACAGTAGGTGCGTTTACAAGTCCTGGAGGTGCTGCTCCATTAGCAAATTGATTTTTCCCATAATCTATTTCATGTCGGTATTCGATGCTTTCTACAGTGTCTTTCCAAATAGAAATATTAAATACCCCGATAAAACGTTGTTCTGGCAGATTTAAAGCGAGCGCGTCTTTAGTCCATTGATAACCAACACCAATGGAAGAAGGTCTATTGAACGCTCTAAACGTCATATCAACTTCAGTTTGCACTGCTTGGGGTTGAGCTCCACGACCATTAAAACTTAAATCTTGGGCCCGAAATGCCTCGACCGCGCCAACCCACTCAGCAGCAAAGTTAAATCGGTCGTATCCTAAGTTACCGTACACATCTACAGCTTGAGTCTTACGTACTGCCTCATTTCCATTAAGCAAGGAACCAAAACCACCAAAAGTTCCTGGGTTCGCTGCCGTACTTTGCATTCCTGCTGCATCATTAATCGAACTGATGTAGCTTGCGCCTACCTCTCCATGGATCTCGTTAAATGCATAGGTATATCCCGCATTTACCCCACCTACACCTGCTCTTCCTAGCGTGGTGTCACTTCGATATATGTAGGTTGCGACAAATGGTCCAGTATCCTCTTGGGATTTATAACCGAGAATAAACGGTCTTGTTTTTGTGCGTCCCATGTCCAAAGTTAATGGGGAACTGATCATGGAGCTGGAATAACGTCCGAAGGGGACATACAATTGTCCTGCCGTAAAATAAAATGGAGTTTTATCCAAATTACCAATGTTCACAAAGCCCATATTAAGGTTAAACGCTGAATTATTAATTCTTGGGCCAACCTCAGGTGGACTGGCATCATAAGCAACCGCAATATAAGCCTCAACATTTTGGTTTAATGCAGCCGCGACATCTAATTCGCTTGAACCTAGAGTTAAATCAACATTGGTACCCCCAACGTAATTGCTATTTACCATCCCTACTGGTTCTGCTTTACCACTAAGCGCAATAATTGGTCTATCAGGGATTGGGTACCCCATATTTTGATATGCTCTATATAATCTTCGACGTTGCTGCATCAAGCGAATGTCGCGATTAATACTTGAAATGTTTACAATATAGTCAGAGCCATCAAACGCTGGTCTATCCCCCAAATAGGGTGAGGCGACTACAGGTGTTCCTGCGATATAAGTAACTACACGATTGTCCGCAACCAAAGCGGTAGGATAAAATCCTATTGATTCCGGATGTTCTACAGGAGTATGTACCGATAGAGTTGAGGAATGGTATTTAACCATTTGGTCTTGCGGCGTTCGATTATGCTCGTGTTTTTTTCCATGCTTTTTATGAGGGGCAGGAACTTGTTTCTTTGTTTCTTTTTTTATCGTCTTAGCCGAGTGTTTTACTTTACTCGAGACAAGTTCCTTTTGTAAGGCATTTAATTGAGTTTGTAATTGTTCTGCCTGTTTTTGTAAATGAGCTATTTGACGTTGCAACTGTTGATCATGTTCCGCATAGAGTGGCGATGACAAACAGACTAGGGCCAATATGATTTTTTTGTACTGCATGCGGTACTCCTGTTCATTATTTTTACTTCCACACTGGGTAGGGCAGAAAATTATATCTTGGTAAACAAGGAGTGGCTAGCTTATTTTTCACAAATTTGCTTAATTTTTGCAACTCAATGATTTGTATAAAAAAAACCCATAGCGTATGTATGGGTTTCAATTAAATGATAGATTTTATGTTATGCGATTGGAATACGTTAAGCGTTGCCAATTAACTTTAGGCCAAAATATGGGCCAAAAACTCCATAATCAACTGGACGAACGGGACCAATTAAATTGGGGAATGGTTGTTCCAGTAACACGTTAAAGTAATTTACTATCTGATAGCCCGCTTGAATATTTGCAACTCCAATAGGTGTAGCATGAGCATAATTCACACCAAGTTTTGCTTCTAGGCTGGGTACAACGCCTTTCTTGCGGAAGAACACTTGTTCTACTATAGCCTGAGTTGGTGATACTACAAAACCAGCATGATATTTATTTGTACCAATGAGGATTGAGCCTGCTCCATTTGCGGTTAAACTGAGTGAGTTTGTAAGATAGTAAGAGTAATCAATCCCAACAACTGGTCCAAATCCTTTATAATCGGTATTGTCAAATTTAGAAAATGGATTACTTCCAATAAAAGGAATTTCTTCAGTTATGTAATAGTTTTTAGACGTTGATTCAATATTCGCATATTGTAGACCAGCATAGAAACGCATTTTATCTCTCATGCTGATATCTGTATACTGACCCATAACTGCATTAACTTGGTCTATTCTATTGCGACTTACTAAATCAAAAGGAGCTGGAATTAGAGGCAATCCTATTGCTGGTATGGTCAGAAAACCGGCCAATTCTGTTGGGTCTATGGAAGTACTGAAATGCATCCAATTAATTGTTATATCATTCCCAGTATTAAAATGATAAGAACCTTCTAAACGATATCCCCAATTCCAATCACTTTTTATTTCTTTATTTAATGGAAATGTACCAAAATCTATAGCCTTGTTAGGACCATAAATTGATCTTAAATAGAGCGCTTGCGCACCAAAATCCCAGAGATTTGTAACACATGGAACAGTAACATTACTTGGGGTACACACTGGACCCATGCTACCAGCAGTAGCTACACCTGCTACCAATCCTAATACAGCTATAGTTGCTTTCTTAAACATGAATACTCCATTAGAAAAAAAAAGCCCATCATTTAATGACGGGCTTTTATAAGATCTTAATCAATTAAGAAATTAAACATTTCCAACATACTTCAGACCGAAGTAAGGACCAGCAGCACCGAAGTCAGTTGCAGTAACTGGTAATACAGTTGCATTTAATGCATGGAAGTAGTTAAACCACATGTAACCAGCATCCAGAGTTAAGTCACCTTGTGCCATAGCATAAGTGTAGTTAGCACCTAACTTAGCTTCCAGTTCTGGAACGATTGCAGTTCTGTTTCCGCTGATGTCGAAATCAAACACTTCAGCACCAGTTGCAGGATCAAATGTATCAAAGTCAAATCCGTGCTTAGCTGTACCAACTAATATTGCAGTAGCTGCTTTAGCATAAATACCAAAACCGTTACCGAATACATAGTTCATATCGATACCAGTACGTGGACCAAATCCGTTGTATTGAGTGTCACCACGGAATCCAACAAGGATGTCATCAGCATCAGCATCTACGTCAGCAGCGAATGCATGAACACTTCTCTTGATGCTAGCGAATTGGAAACCACCATGGAAACGGATTTTCTTGTTAGCGCTGAAATCAACGAATTGACCTAATTCACCGTTAACTGCATCCCATCTGTTTTTGTGACCAAAACCGATTAATAAATCTGGATCGAAGTCTGGTGAAAACTCATGGTTATTCCAGCCAGTATCTAAATGGTACCAAGTTAAAGTGATGTCATTACCAGTGTTGAAGTGGTAAGAACCTTCAATTTGGAAGCCCCAGTCCCATTGAGCAGATAAATCTGTGTCAATAGAAACACCAGTTGGAGTAACATCCAAATCTAAAGAAACGTTGTTATCGGTCATTACTTGTAAAACAAGAGCTTGTCCACCAACATCCCATGCACTGCTTGGGCAAGGAACAGTAACATTACCTGGGGTGCAAACTGGGCCCATGGTACCAGCGAATACTGCACTGCTACCTAAAGCAAGAACAGCTAACGCTGTTTTTTTCAAATTTAACATGCTTATCTCCACTTTTTTATTATTATTTCCGTTCGTTACCAATTTTAAATTGTTAGCAACGGTACGCATATTCGCTCTATACCGAGAGCGTACCTTGCTCAATTATCTAACCGGACCTTCATAAAGTCAACAGTATTGATTAAATTTATTAAAATGATAGCGAATTAAACGTTTCCTATATACTTCAGGCCGAAATATGGACCAGCAGCACCGAAGTCAGTAGCTGTTACAGGCAGCACGGTCGCATTTAACGCATGGAAGTAGTTAAACCACATGTAACCAGCGTCAAGAATCAGGTCACCTTGAGCCATTGCGTAATCATAGCTAGCACCTAACTTAGCTTCCAGTTCTGGAACGATTGCAGTTCTGTTTCCGCTGATGTCGAAATCAAACACTTCAGCACCAGTTACAGGATCAAATGTATCTAAATCAAATCCATGCTTAGCTGTACCAACTAATATTGCAGTAGCTGCTTTAGCATAAATACCAAAACCGTTACCGAATACATAGTTCATATCGATACCAGTGCGTGGTCCAAATCCGTTGTATTGGGTGCTACCCTCGAAGCCTAAAGAAACGCCTGGCTCTACAACAACACCATCGACAAGCTCAGGAGCTTCATCAGCGAATGCATGAACACTTCTCTTGATGCTAGCGAATTGGAAACCACCATGGAAACGGATTTTCTTGTTAGCGCTGAAATCAACAAATTGACCTAATTCACCGTTAACTGCGTCCCATCTGTTTTTGTGACCAAAACCGATTAATAAATCTGGATCGAAATCTGGTGAAAACTCATGGTTATTCCAGCCAGTATCTAAGTGATACCAAGTCAAAGTGATGTCATTACCAGTATTGAAATGGTAAGAACCTTCAATTTGGAAACCCCAGTCCCATTGTGCAGACAAATCAGTGTCAAGAGAAACACCAGTTGGAGTTGCATCCAAATCAAAAGAAACATCGTTATCGGTCATTACTTGTAAAACAAGCGCTTGTCCACCAACATTCCATCCAGTACTTGGGCATGGAACTGTAACGTTACCTGGGGTGCAAACTGGACCCATAGTACCAGCAAATAGTGAACTGCTGCCCAAAGCTAATATAGCCAAAGTAGTTTTCTTTAAACTTAACATGCTTATGTCTCCGCATAAATTATTATTGTTTCCTATTTCATTGATAACTCTCTACTAGGAGTTGTCATTAGCATGCCTTCGTCGCTTCAGGTCGATGCATGCAACAGTGTGAGTATTAGCAGTGGAATAGAATAAGTCAAGAAGATTTATTAAAAAAAATTAATATTTTTCAATGGGATATATCTTTTTTGCTCATTAGATATTTTTTTTGAACAGCATGGCAATTCTTTATATCTGCACATCAAAACCACCCTCAACGTCTCATGTTCAAGAAGCTTTGACTTGGAATGAAATGTTAAGGATAAGTAATATAGTGAATATATGATAAGTTGCAACCTTTTCATAAATTAAATGATCTATAAATATGTCCGTTTATAATTCGCTCGTTTGAACCACGTGATTTTAATGCGGCGCACGAAGCATGTGAATATCGGAACACATAAAGTCGCAGTATTTAACCAAGACAGTAAAATAATAGCCCCTAATTTTTCATAATCTATTTCTTTATTAGAGTAATCACGACTCTTCGATTTGCTGCTCGGCCTGCATCGGTATCATTTCTAGCAATTGGATAAAGTTCACCAACCCAAGTCACATGAAGTTTTTCTTTAGCGACACCAAGCTTTAACAGATATTTTTTAACAGTCCGTGCTCTGTCTTCAGATATGGCATTGTTATAACCCTTACGACCATTTGCATCAGCATAACCGATGACTCTTATTTCTTGTATTTGACTGTCTGCATCTACATACGCTGCTATACGACGCAATTGATCCTTATATTCATCAGTTAATTCTCTTCCATCTTCATTATAATGGAACACACTCTCTCTTACTTGTTCATAATCAAATGGTAATAGATTGCCAATACATTCTTGATAGCGGGAATATGGTTTTTGAAATCCAATCGGCGACAAAGCAACTGTTGTAGGAAAACCTGTTTCGGCACGGTAACTAAAATTTGGTTCATAGCCTTGCAATAGAAAAGTAAGTAACTTTAAAGTAGCATCTCGCCTCAGATAAAGACCGTATTCACCGGGTTTAATCATTAATTGTCCTGCTAAAACAGGTGGTACTCCCGGCTTCCACATAGGTGAGGTTATAATCAGTTTCGTAGGTAAATACCGCTGTACTTCATTCCAGGTACGTATAATAAAATGAGGTGGTTTAGCCGCATATTGCTCAAAATACGCAATGCCGTAATTCGGAATGGTAAGTGATAACCCGCATCGAATTGGATTGCGACTTACGCGCCATCCTTTTGCCCCCAAGGGATTTGCAAAATGAACTGGAGTCATCGTATATGCTGTACTTATTGTAAGCATGGCACTCAATGCAATACATGTTAGAAATTGTCCTTTGTGATCCACAAATGCCATCTTTTACTCATTCCCGCAGCTGTTTTCATGTTATCCTTAGTTATCGGCAAGAACGCAGGAATCTTTACTATGCAAACACTAATAATTAATCGACCTGATGATTGGCATGTCCATCTTAGGGATAATGAGGTATTACAACACACAGTAATAGATTGTGCACAACACTTTGCTCGTGCGTTAGTTATGCCAAATCTTAAACCGGCTCTAACTACGTTACCCGCCATTAATGAGTATCGAAATAGAATTCTGCGCGCACTACCTAAAGGAAGTGATTTTGAGCCGTACATGACTTTTTATCTCAATGATTCTGTGCGTGCTGAAGAATTACATCAAGCAGCAAATATTTCTTATATTCTCGGTGCAAAACTTTACCCAGCCGGTGCAACAACCAATTCTGAAGCAGGTGCGAAATCGCTAAAAGATCTTTATCCTCTTTTTGAAGTCTTACAAAATAATAATTTAGTGCTGCAAATTCATGGTGAAGTGACGCACAGTGACATTTTTGAACGCGAATCTTTATTTATTGACGAGTATTTAAAACCCATTGTAAAAAATTTTCCCAAATTGAAAGTTGTTCTTGAGCATATATCAACTCAAGCTGCAGTCGAATATGTGACTGAAGCCCCTGAAACTGTTGCAGCAACGATTACACCACATCATTTATTATATAATCGAAATAAATTGCTCGTTGGCGGACTGAGACCACATTATTATTGCTTACCTATTTTGAAACATGAAAAGGATCAAAAAGCATTGCAGTATGCTGCATGCAGTGGTAATCCTAAGTTTTTTGCTGGAACAGATAGCGCGCCACATAGTGTCAATACAAAGGAAAATGCTTGTGGCTGTGCAGGAATTTATTCTGCGCCATTCGCGCTCGCTTTATATGCACAAGTATTCGATGAATTGGCCCAGTTAAAACAACTCAACCATTTCCTCAGTCGCTTTGGTGCTGAGTTCTATCAATTACCTATCAATCAGCAACACATTGAATTAATTAAATCCCCGCAAACTATACCCGACTCTTTGCCTTTCGGCTCTGGTCAAGTTGTCCCAATTGCTGCAGGTGAAACCATACAATGGAGCGTTCATGAGTCGGCGTGATAGTTTACCTTGCATGAATTTAAAAGAACGATTCCGTGGTTTTTTACCTGTAGTTGTTGACGTAGAAACAGCGGGGGTAGATCCATACAAGAATGCATTGTTGGAAATGTGTATCGTATTAATTTTTATGGATGAACAAGGTAATCTTCAACGTGGGGAGCGTTACTTTGAACATATTTTGCCTTTTCCTGGTGCCGAATTGGATCAAAAATCCCTAGAATTCAATCAAATTGATCCCTACCAACCGTTACGTTTTGCTGTAGATGAAAAAATTGCGTTACAAAATCTATTTAAGCCTATTTTTGCAGCACTTAAAAAAACTCAATGTCAACGCGCTGTTTTGGTCGGCCATAATGCATGGTTTGATTTGTTGTTTATAAAGGAAGCGATAAAAAGAACCGGAGTTAAATCCCCATTCCACGCCTTTACTTGCTTTGATACGGCAACATTGGGTGGATTCATTTATGGACAAACGGTGTTAGCCAAAGCAGTTCAAGCGGCAGGAATTCAGTTTAATGCTCAAGAAGCACATTCAGCGATTTATGATGCAGAAATAACTGCCGATTTATTCTGTCACATGGCCAATATCTGGAAAGACATACAAGAAAATTAAGAATCAGGATGCAGCAAAGGATAACTCGAAAAAATTAAAACTTAATTGCTTGGGATGCTCTACCCATTAATAAGGAACTTCCCTTCTCTCCACGAGGAGAAGGTGCTCATAAATTTATCTCTCACACCCGATATGATCTATAATTAATCAAATAGATTAATATGTGGATACATAAAATGCCTGACTATCCTGAAATACAAAAAAAAATTGGATCTCTTGATTTTTCACGGGATGCGGATGTGTCACAACTAATACTCGATTGGTCACGTTTAAAAGATGTTTTAATTATTAATGGGCAATCAGTGAAAAAACTTTTTGATGATGCTGGGTTGGATACTACTGATGAACTTGATAGCAACGACAGTGAGGTTCAAAAAAAATTTATAACTTCTGTTTTACAAAAGCTTATTCCTTCACCATCTGAATTAGATAACAAAATGCTAAAACAAGTATGTGGGATGTTACATCAAGGCGGACTCCTTTGTCGTTTAGAATCAGAAGTAAAATGCACTCTTACTGAGCAGGGAAGAATGCTTTATAAAGGAAAAGCCCCTGGTATAGAGCGCCGTATATATTTAAATACTACAGAGACCGGTTTTATGGTACAAGAAGTATTTCAATATAGTGGCTCAATTTCACAAAGAAGCAATGCTGAAACACCTGAGTTTCAACCAGTGAAATCCGTCAAAAAAGACTGTACCCCCCTAATTTCAGGTCAATGCAAATTCGATGTTCCCATTAAAGACGGGGAAGTAAAACCTGTGTTTACTAAGATGGAATTAAGTATTGCTGCTGGTGAGGCTACCACAGGTTTGGAAGAGGTGTTAGGTAAATCCGGTTCAAAAAGCAAAACAGCAAGTTTAAAAACCGGTTTGCGGGAAATTGTAAACGAAAGCAATCCAAATACAGGTAATATATTAAAAAGTGCACCCTAACTTTAAGATTTAAATGTAAAGATCACTTTTAAACTTACATGAATAAGGAATTTCCCTTCTCCTCACAGAGGAGAAGGTGCCCGTAAGGGCGGATGAGGGTATTGATTCGCCCCCCCTCACCCCTGTCCCTCCCCCACCAGTGGGAGAAGGGATTCTTGGGCTCTCGAGCTTATATAGACTTACAATGTTTCAGAATGTTCCGCTAGATAAGCAGCAACACCTTCCGTAGATGCCTTCATACCTGCTTTACCTTTTTCCCAGCCGGCAGGACAAACTTCACCATTTTCTTCAAAGTGTTGTACCGCATCAACGATTCTTAAAATTTCATCCATGTTACGACCAATAGGCAAATCATTAACGATTTGTGAACGAACTACACCATTGGTATCAATAATGAATGCGCCTCGGAATGCAACACCTGCAGCTGGATGCTCAACTCCATAGGATTGACAAATACTATGGGTCATGTCCGCAGCCATCGTAAACCGAACAGGGCCTATGCCTCCCTTATTAATTGGAGTATTTCTGTATGCATTATGAGTAAAGTGTGAATCAATAGAAACAGCAACCACTTCAACATTACGACTTTTGAACTCATCAATTCGATGATCTAAAGCAATCAATTCGGAAGGACATACAAAAGTAAAATCAAGAGGATAAAAAAACACGAGACCATACTTACCTTTTAAATGCTCGTGTAAATTAAATTTATCCATAATCTCCCCGTTAGGCATAACAGCAGCTACGGTAAAATCAGGGGCTTTTCGTCCCACTAATACACTCATTCTATGATCTCCATCATTATAGTTATTATTTATGGTATTAACCCAATATTATGCGGTAATCGCGTCACGCAGCATGGTTTCTAATTCACCTTGTTGGAATAACTCCGCAATGATATCAGAACCGCCGATTAATTCTCCCTTTATATAGAGCTGCGGAAAAGTGGGCCAATCAGAATATTGCGGTAATGTTTGGCGAATGTCAGGATTAGCAAGAACATCTACATAGGCGAAATCCACACCACATGATTCAATGCATTGTACTGCACGCGCAGAAAATCCACATTGTGGCATCTTCGGCGAACCTTTCATATAAAGCAGGATGGCATTTTCTGCTATTTGCTTTTTAATTTTTTCTAAAGTATCCACTCACACACCTTAAATAATAAAATTAATTACGCTCATTATCGCGAAAACCTGTTAAGCCCGCAACCAATAAATTTTTAGCGCAATAGATTAACAGATCTTACGCTAAAAGCCAACTAATGGCCCATTTGGTCTAATAATAATCAAAAATTTCTTGTGAAGTCTATAAACCATACTCTTTAATGATAGCAAATCCAGTCCTCGCGGTATCTACTCAGCTTTTTTTAGTATTCTGGTTAATCTTCATTGAATATCATGTCCTTCCTGCTACACTTACCCGCAGAATTAAATAATAGGAGATTAGGATGACATTTACATTGCCTGAATTACCGTATGCCAAGAATGCGTTAGAACCCCACATTTCCAGTGAAACTCTAGAATATCATTATGGCAAGCATCATCAAGCTTACGTTACCAATTTGAATAAACTAATTCCTGGAACTGAATTTGAATCCATGACTCTGGAAGAAATTATCAAAAAAGCAAAGGGTGGGGTATTTAACAATGCAGCACAAGTTTGGAATCATACATTTTATTGGCATTGCCTCAGTCCCAATGGTGGTGGCGAGCCTAAAGGTAAGTTAGCCGAAGCGATTAATAAGCATTTTGAATCATTCAGTAAGTTTAAAGAGCAATTCACACAAACTGCAATCACGACTTTCGGATCAGGTTGGGCCTGGCTTGTTCAAGATAATGCCGGGGCTTTAAAAATAATCAGTACAAGCAATGCGGGTACGCCAATGACTGATGGCTTAACTGCGTTATTGACTTGCGATGTATGGGAGCATGCTTATTATATTGACTATCGTAATGCACGCCCTGATTATGTTTCCGCATTCTGGAGTTTAGTCAATTGGGATTTTGTAACCAGTAAGTTGAAATAAGTGGCCCTTTTTACTGAGGAGGTCTTTACCCACATAGCCTAGTTATGGCTATAATGTGACCTACACATTATCTCTCTCACAAATGGGAGAGATAATTTTTGAGTGAAGATCCTTCAGTTTTAAGGAAAATATTATGGCTCTAATTACAAGTTACAATCCCATGCCAATAACTTTTACTCACGGAGAAGGAGTTTGGTTGTATGACGAACAAGGGAAGGCCTATCTTGATGCCCTAAGCGGGATAGCAGTTTGCGGATTAGGACACGCCCATCCTGATGTGACAAAAACCATACAGCAACAAGCAGCTAAACTCATTCATACATCCAACACGTTTCATATCAAACAACAAGAATTACTTGCGCAAAAACTGACAACCATGACAGGAATGGAGCAAGCTTTTTTTGCTAATTCAGGTGCTGAGGCCAATGAAGCAGCCATCAAATTGACGCGCCTTTTTGGTCATAAAAAAGGGATAGAAACTCCTTCAATTATTGTTATGGAAAGAGCGTTTCATGGTCGAACTATGGCCACTTTAACTGCCTCAGGAAGTCGTAAAGTACAAGCAGGTTTTGAGCCCTTGGTACCCGGTTTTATTCGCGCTCCTTTTAATGATTTGGATGCCATTCATACGATTGCAGCAAATAGAGAAGATGTTGTTGCGGTGATGCTTGAGCCCATTCAAGGTGAAGGGGGAATTTATGCTGCGGAAGAAAGTTATCTTCGCTCCCTAGTCAAGCTATGTGAACAACACGACTGGATGCTCATTCTGGATGAAATCCAAACTGGAAATGGCCGCACAGGAAAACTTTTTACCTACATGCACTATGACATTCAACCGGATGTCCTGACTACGGCTAAAGGCTTAGGCAATGGCATCCCAATAGGTGCATGCCTTATGAGTAACAGAGCAAAAGATTTATTTAAACCGGGAAATCATGGTTCGACCTTTGGTGGCAATCCCCTTGCTTGCGCTACCGCTTTAACGGTATTGGAAGTCATAGAGCGCGATAAAATTTGTGAGAAGGTCACAAAAAACAGTGCCCTTTTAATGGAGAAATTAATCAAAAATCTTGGGGAACATCCAGGTGTGAAAGGGATTCGCGGCAAAGGGTATATGATTGGCATTGAACTGGATCGCCCAGCTACTGACGCTCGCTTAGTGGGGCTTGCCAACGGCATATTATTTAACGTTACCGCAGATACAGTGGTACGACTTTTACCACCATTGATCATTACTGAAGATGAGATTGATGAATTAGTTAATCGATTGACCCTAACGATTAAGCAATTTATCCAGGGTTAATTGTCCTTTCTAAGAGAACTGTAAAACGTAGATACTGTCTTTAAATGCAATCTTTTAGCGAAAATTTAGGTTGCTTGCGATCGTGTAGCCTGAGTGTAGCGCAGCGAAACCCGGGTTACGGCCTTGCCTTCACCCAGGCTACAACTAATGAGTCACGTAATTCTTTAATTTTACCGAGGGCGCTGGTAGCGAGAATAATTTCTTTCCAAATTTAATCAACAAAAAAAGCAGTAAACATATTTCGTCAATGTTGCGCCGAAGAGTATCATAAAACCTGAGATATGTGAGGAATATTCATATTGATTCAAGCTATTTTTTTCCAATTTCTTACGAAATCCTAGATTAAAAAGCTTCTTGTTTCATGATCTCAAAAAAATCGATAACCGTGTCATAAATTTTTCTTAAGGCTTGGTTCCTCGATTTCAAATTCAAGCAAGTATCTTCTTCCGCATCCACCACTCGCAGTTTTTGGCAAATAAGATCAAACATATGAGCATCTATTTTTTTTAACTCCGGAAGCCTTTGATTAATTTTTTCTAGAAGAGCCATTTTTTTATTTTTCCTTGCTTCAAATAACCTTCTCTCCAGTCTGTCCATCAAATCGTTCAATTCATCTTCTCGACCACTGCACGTAATGCGCATAAACCCATCATGTTTTGACAAACCAAAATAAGATAAAGGGGTAATCATCAGATTGTCTTGGAACAATAGATAATAAGCCAATTCCTCATCTGTTTTGACCATACCTGTTTTCTGTAAAACTCGTGCCGCCCCCTTTGGTAAAGACAAGCCAAACATATCACTAAAATCGGCAAGAACATAAAAAGTAGCTTCTATTTGATATAAGGAGTCGGGCATGGCCGCCCCCATAGCCTTTAACCGTTCAACCACATAATCAACTTTTTTCTTATAGAATGCCGCGATACTCTTTTTTTCCTCAGTCCCGAAATTCGCCATCGTTTCTGCATAAGCTGCTTGTGCTGAGCGTGGTGCATGAATGAAATAGCTGATGTTTTTATTGAGCATTTCATTCATTAAACCTGATTCAAATACTAAAAGAACTGCCATGCGTTCACCAGCTGCTGATAAGGCCTTAGTTGCTGAGCGTAAAATAATCACTCGTTCTTTCAGATCAGGAGCAATTTTTAAAAAAGAAGGCATCTCCGAGAAACTCATCTCAGTATAAGCCTCATCAAAAATGATGTACAACTCAGGATACTGACGCAAAACCTCAGCCATTTTAATTAACTCATCTTCATCAATAATGTTTCCCAAGGGATTGGAAGGGTTACAAATTAATAGAGCTTTTGGCCAACCATGATCCATTTCAGCTAATGCATAAGCCTCTCTAATACTTTCTTCCACTGCTTGAGCGGTGAGTTTATATCCAGGTTCATCCATTACATGAATGGGGTGCAAACAATGTGATGGGTTATTTGAATAAGCACTGTAATAAGGAAAAGGGGTAATCATTCGATAGCCGGGCACATCCTCATAATGAGTATTCAAGGTTTCAAATAATACCCGCAAGGCACCAATACCACCCACTGTAAATAATACGTTTTCTGCTTTTATTTCTGTCTCATACCAGCGCGACATAACATCAGCCATTAATTTACGTGGTGCAAAGTCACCTCGAGGATCCCCATAATCAATGGCTATATCGTCTTCAACCTGATGCGGCTCTGTTCGCCATTTCTTGGTTAAATCGTCTAATCTTTGCCAATATGAAAGATAAGATGCAATCGTGTATGAATTAATAGGGTAAGTTGGTTTTCCAAGGCCTGCAAAGATTAACTTTTTTGTTTCGGACAAACCCTGCTCTTGAATCTCATCCCTTAAAGTATTTGCCCATAGCGCCAACAGCATTACTTTTTCAATTTTATTAGCACAATGTCCATCAGGAGTTAACATAATGTCACCGAGAATTAAACTTTGCTCATTATAACAGAATACAAATAAAGCATAATATCGATTTTAAGAACAACTAAATCAATATAATTCCTACGTTAGAGATTATTTATCTATGCTATGCTTAAAAATACAAGCGTACTTCTATTTCAATGAGTCAATTGACCCAGCTCAAAAATACAGGATAATTCGTGTTTCTTAGAATGGGGTGATTCAACACGCTTAAATTAAGAATTATTATTGATAATGGAAAAAAATGGCAAAAAAAGAAACTTCCAGCTCGTCGGACTTGGTAGCCGATTTAGAACAAACAATCCATTCGTTGCAAAAGAAAATCAACCGCCTGGAAGCACAATGCGCTCAACTAAAAAATCTGCTTGATGCCTTACCTGGAGATATCTATTGGAAAGATTTAAATGGGGTATGGTCAGGGCTCAATCAACGGTGTGTTGAAAGTCTTCTTCATATGAAGTTTATCAATGAGGGGAATGAAAATGAAGTTATTGGTAAAACTGATCATGAGCTATTTAGTAAACAAAGTGCTGATCTTTTTCGGGCAAATGACCTTGAAGTAATCGAAAAAAATGTTGAATTGTCACGAGAAGAAAAGACACTTCTGCCCTCAGGTGACGAAGTAATTTTGCTTTCGACTAAAAAACCTTTATTGGATAAATCAGGGAAAACTGTTGGTATAGTTGGCAATACCATCGACATCACTTATCTAAAAAAAATCGAAACTGAGCTCAAGAAAGCTAAAGACAAAGCAGAAGCAGCGAACCGCGCTAAAGATGAGTTCATTCGTCATATGAGTCACGATATTCGTACCCCTTTAAGTGGGATTATTGGAATGTCGCAGATTCTGGAACAAGAAGCTCAAAATACTCAAGAAAAAGAACATGCGCACATGATCAATATCAGCGCAGAGCATCTCTTAGCACTGCTCAATGGAGTACTCGATATTATTGCTGCAGGCAGCCAACAAGAAAATGTAATCAATGAATCAGTATGCAATGTTCATGAGTTGATTCGTAGCATCGCCGATCTCGAGTTTCCAACCATTACTTTAAAAAAATTGAATTTATTAGTGAGTATTGACATCAATACTCCTGAATGGATAACTACAGACGTGGTAAAACTTCATCGGATTTTATTAAATCTATTAGGTAATGCCGTTAAATTTACAGAGAAAGGTTTTGTTGAAATTGGAGTCAAACCCAAATCGCATGGTCATGGAAAAATGTCCCTGGAATTTTTTGTTAAAGATACCGGACCAGGCATTAAACCTAAAGATAAAAATAAAATTTTCAAACGTTTTTATCGTGCAACGCCTGCCGATCAAGGTATTTATTCAGGCCATGGCGTAGGGTTGCATATTGTGAAGCGCTACACTCAACTCTTAAAGGGACAAATACGCGTCGACTCAATACTCCATGCTGGGACTACATTCACACTGACAATTCCTGTGCTTCTTGCAGAAAAATCTGAAAATAAACACCAGCCAGCCCCATCTCCCATCACGGTGAAAAAAGATACTTTAGAAGTCAGTAATTCACCTTTTGTACTGCTTGTTGAAGATAATGCGATTGCCTTAAAAATGATAGAGAATCATTTGCAGCAACATGGGATCCGATTTTTGTCAGCATCTACAGGAAGCAAGGCACTGGAACTGTTTCAATCGCATACTTTTGATTGGATAATAAGTGACATTGGCCTACCTGATATTACCGGGATACAATTAGCAAAACAGTTTCGTTTGTATGAGCAAAACCATAATCGGCCCCACACACCGATCATTGGCTTGACGGCCCATGCAGCAGCTGATGTAGAAAATGAGTGTTTGCAAGCAGGGATGAACCGGGTAATTACTAAACCTCTTCGTAGCAATATACTGGAAGAATTCCTGGAACATTATTACAGCAACGCCAATTTACAAGCTTATGATTTGTCTTCTACAAAATTTGAAGCCATGCTGCCTATTAATGAATATCCATTATTTGATTTGACTCATGGTGTAAACAATTTAGGCTCAGAAACAGCACTCAAAAAAATACTGCCGCTATTCATTGAAGAAAATGCCAAAGATTTAGTAAAAACAACCCAAGCTTGGGAGAAACAAGATCTCATTGAAATTCATAAGATCACCCATAAAATGAAAAGCAGTGCACTTTATTGTGGCACCATTCGCATGCGTCATGCATGCGAAGCGTTGGAACAACACTTCCAACACCATCCGAAAATATATCCGCAAGCACTTTACCAACAGTTTCTCCAAGTACATCAAGAAACCATCGCAGCAGTACAAGATTGGATTCGACAATAGCCAAGTTCCGGATGCATGCACTACTCAACATATCAAATCACTTAATACTGTGTTAATATTAGCCAATATATACTTTAAAAATATACTTTAAATAGATATATCGGATATAAGGTTATTATGTCAGGTTATTCACCAATCCATGATCTAGTTTTTCCGAGCCTATTCGAAAGAAATAAACCCATTGAGACTATTTCTGATATAGAGGGTTTACACTATTCTTTTGAAAAACAAGATCAAGTGGTTATAGTACGTACCCCTGTACACGTTGAATCACTTCGTGGGTTCTTTGATGCTCTTAAAAAAAGAGTGGATTTAGCCCAAACCCATGTCCTACTTGGAGTGGTCGGTCAAGGAGCTACGGAAAAGCATATTGTTACGATGCATCTCCCGCCCAATAAGCAACCTATAGTCTATGACTCCAAAGACAGTAACCCTGAACGATTTTTTTCGCTTCCTAAATCCAAAAATAGCATTGGCGGTATTATGAGTGCGATATGGCATACTCTAAATCCATTCGCAAGTCCTGACCAAACAGTTAACTTAAGTCATTTAGGTATTGAGCAAATCCAATCTGCAACGTACCATGCTTTAGGAACACAATCGTTTTTTGACGGCATTACTTGTGGTTACCATACAGCGAATCTCATTAAAACATTAGCAGATTATCTGAGTACAGGTGACAATCCACCACCTGAGGATCTTGCAGATCTTTCCAAAAACCCCGTAACAAACTCAGCCCAAATACTTAGAAAAGGCTCACCAACCTTAGTAGATGTATCCTTTTTTTCCTTTTTGAAAAAGGCCTGGCAAGATACTTTTTTGCCTCTTGTTAACGAAGATGAAAGGGATGATTATCACTTTGGGCATTACTTTATGGGTTGGCCATCACAGGCAAAAGGCTCTAAAATAGCTTATGTTATCACTCTGAAATTTATTACTTCCCCATTAACTAATTTGTTGTCACTTGTCATTGAGTTTCCACTTAATGTGCTTAGTGAAACATTTTCCTTTTTAAAAAATGGACTACTTTCTTGGGCACCTACCAATGGTATAACCCAGGGTATGCGCAGTGTTTTGCTACTCGCAGCTATGGGATTACAAGGACTATTTAAAGGCGCAAACTATCTGGTTAGAACCATTACATCGCCTATGACCAGCTTTAAAGCAGCTCATAAGATTCATCCTGCTTTAGGATATCTTAGTGCCTTAGCCTCTGTATGTTTTATTGGTGCGATAATAACCACGCTTGCGATATTCGCCCCTCCTATAGTAGCAGCACTCATACCTCACATGGGCCCTGGAGCAATTTCCATGCTAAATCTCCTGGCTTACCCTTTTGTGCAATTATTTTCTTTATTGAGCGTATCGATTTCAGCTGCTACAGGAACAGCCCTCACTTTTGCGATTGGAGCGTTGTCCTTAGGTGTCCTGCATATGCTTGGCCGAAAAACTATTTATCCTGAGAACAATGAACCTGTAGAACAAAGTAAAAGCAGTCTTATCCCCCCAAGTAATGTGGCAGTTCATTTTGAGCGGACAGAGAGTTCCAATGAGGTTGGAGATGATTTTACAATGCTAGATGAACCAAATATCTCTGGACCAGGTAGAACAAGTACTTCAGGGCCAGGTTTAAAACTTTTCTTAAAAACCGAAGAAATATCTGGCAGTAACAGCGGGCCTCAGTATACCATAGATAAAGATCTACGATTTCAATAACAAAAAATCATGTTTCATATGAACAACATGCTCGATACATTAATATCGGAAGTGGATAATGCACTACGCACTTTATTTCCTCCTGCACAGAGAATGAGTGCTCGTCCCTCTCCAGCAGAACAAATTACCGACACAGACCTTTCTATAAGAGAAAAGAAACACATTGCCGGGCTCATGCGTGTCAATCATGCAGGTGAGGTTTGTGCCCAAGCACTGTATCAAGGCCAGGCTTTAACAGCACAATTAACTCATATTAAACAACAAATGAGCGATGCAGCGGCTGAAGAAACCGACCATTTGGCCTGGTGTGAAACGCGATTAGCGGAATTGGATTCAAGCCCAAGTATTTTAAATCCTTTTTGGTACTGTGGATCCATTATCTTAGGCGCAGTCGCTGGCTTGGCCGGGGATAAAATCAGCTTAGGTTTTGTTGCAGAAACCGAGCGACAGGTCTCTACTCACTTACAACGTCATTTAGATAAATTACCAGTTAACGATAAAAAATCGCAATCCATCCTCATCAAAATGAAAGAAGATGAAGAACAACATGCAACTGCAGCATTGAATGCTGGGGCTATTGAGCTTCCATATATTGTGAAACAGTTAATGCGTATTGTCTCTAAATTAATGACTAAAAGTAGTTACTATGTATAATGAGCTGATTAAACGGAGCGGAACCGAAATTAAAAGGTTGAATTCCTAGAGGTTATGCTTTGTTTAGGCTAGATAAAGTTATGGCACAAGGAGCTATTGAATATGGACTCAGCCATTTTATTCACTCTTTTTGTTATCTTGATTGCTTATGTTTTTGACTTTATCAATGGCTTCCATGATGCAGCAAATTCTATAGCGACTATTGTTACTACCAAAGTTTTGACCCCCAAACAAGCGGTATTATGGGCTGCTTTTTTCAATTTCATCTCTTTTTTAGTTTTTAATCTGGCTGTAGCAAAAACCATTGGTAGTGGGCTGATTAATACCGATTTTGTCGATGCACATTTCATTTTGGCCACATTGATTGGTGCCATATTTTGGAACCTTGTCACTTGGTATTATGGAATACCTTCAAGTTCGTCTCATGCGCTTATTGGCGGGTTAGCTGGTGCTGCAATAGCTAAAGGTGGATTTGCATCACTTAAAATTTCTGGTTTTGCTAAGGTTATCGGAGGAATTTTTATTTCGCCGGCATTTGGATTATGCGTTGCACTACTTGTTACTTGTTTTTTTAATAAATTGTTGCGCAATAAAAAGGAAACTGAATTCAAAATCTCTAAAGGATTTCAGTTGTGCTCCTCTGCTCTACTGAGCTTGACCCACGGCAGTAATGATGGACAAAAAACTATGGGGATCATTTCCATATTACTGTTTTCATCGGCATGGATTCAAGGTCCGTTTTATGTTCCCTGGTGGGTCGTTATTTCATGTCAGGCGGCAATTAGTCTTGGAACGCTAGCCGGAGGATGGCGCATCGTACGCACTATGGGTACCAAAATAACAAAACTTGATACAATGAAGGGTTGTGCTGCTGAAACTGGCGCAGCCGTTTCACTTTTTATTGCAACTCAAGGCGGCATTCCTGTCTCAACTACCCAGACCGTAACAGGAGCAATTGCCGGGGTTGGTTTAGTTAATGGAATTAACGGGACACATTGGCATGTCATCAAAATAATTTTCTTTTCTTGGCTCATTACAATTCCTGCAGCCGGAGTGATTTCTGCGGCACTGATATTAAGCCATATCTAGGAAGAGCTGAGCGCCAATGCCATAAAATTAAGTGTAATGTCCCTTCTCCATATAGGGTGAAGATGCCCGTCAGGGCGGATGAGGGTATTGATTGTGAAAGATAAAAAATGCGCGCCATCAACACCCTCACCCCTCTCCCACAAATGGGAGAGGGGATTTCTATTTTTTTGCCAAAGCACTATGAGCATGGCCAAAAGAAAAATAAATTACCAATCCAACCACCATCCAAATCACAAAACGAAATAAAGTCACTGAAGGCAAATGAATTATTAGATAAAAACAGGTTGCCATTCCTAAAATAGGCACATAGGGCATTCCAGGGGTTTTAAACGGGCGGTTCATCTCTGGCTTTTTGTAATGTAAATACAATACGCCAGCACAGACAATAAAAAAAGCAAATAAAGTGCCTACATTCACCAATTCGGCCAACACATCCATAGGAATAAAGGCGGCAAGTGAGGCCATTAAAATGCCACACAATAAAATAACCCGTATGGGAGTACGAGTATATGGATTTGTTTGGGAAAAAAACTTAGGTAACAGACCATCACGCGTCATTGCGTACATAACGCGCGTTAAACCATAAAATAATACCAGCATGACGGTAGTTAATCCTGCTATTGCTCCAACACTGATTAAGCTAGCTACTGATTTATGACCTAAAACTAATAAAGCATGGCTAATTGGAGATGCAACATTGAGCGTACTGTAATGCGCTATCCCCGTTAATAACCCGGAAACGATAATATATAAAACAGTACAAATAAATAAGGAACCGATTATTCCTATGGGCAAATCACGCTGCGGGTTGATTGCTTCTTCAGCAGCTGTAGATACTGCATCAAATCCAATATAGGCAAAAAATATTAATGATGCGCCTTTAATTACACCCTCCCAACCAAAAGGTAAAAAAGGAGACCAATTAGATGGATGAACTTCTCCTGTCGCGACCACAATAAAAAGAAGCACAACAAAAAGTTTGATCAGCACCATAATATTATTTACTCGGGAACTAGATTTAACCCCCCATATTAACAATGCGGTTAATATTGTGATAATCACACAGGCTAATAGATTAAAAATTCCACCTTCTGCCGGGCCATGTAAGAATGTTTTAGGAAGATTTATTTTTATCGCCATAAGAAAATCATTTGCATAGCTGCTCCATCCAACAGAAACCGCAGATACAGAAATGGCATATTCCAACAACAAATCCCAACCAACAATCCAGGCAATTAACTCACCAAAACCTGCATAAGCATATCCATAAGCACTACCACATCCACCTATAGATGCAGCCAGTTCAGCGTATGATAAAGCGGAAAAGATGCAAGCAAACCCGGCCAATACATATGAAAAGATAACCCCTGGCCCAGCATCCCTAGCAGCAACAATTCCTGTCAAAATAAAAATACCAGCACCTATAATGGCCCCAATACCTAAAAGGGTCAGATCAAAAGCTGTTAAACATTTAGCAAGATTGGATTCCTCTATCAATGATGCATTGATCTCTTTTTTACGAAACAAGTCCATGGTATGCTCACAGTTTGAAACTCATATTCTATATAAATAAGCAAGAACGCTGCCAAACCAAGAATAGGAAATCCTAACCAAAATTTATATTTTTTAGTATAGATCCCGCTTAGGTTTTAAATTAAATGAAAAACTTTACTATACGAATGATCACTACTGGTCTATTAACACTGTTTTCTTTTAATACATACAGTAGTAGTCCATCCGGAATTCCTTCTTCATCAATATCTTATAACAAAACCAATAAGGCAAGTTCTACTGCAATTGAAACAGCACAAGAAGAACAAAAAAACAAGCAACTTGCATCGACAACCCAAGAACTTCCAGGGAGTAAATATTGTCTTTCATTATTTAAACCTTTTTGTCATCACCTATATCAGACATGGACTGAGGGAAGTACGGATCTGTACCTTTCTGGCTATGCTTGGCATAACCGCTTTACCTATTCTGCCGAACGACTCCGAGAAAAAAAATACAACGAGCTTGCTTGGGGCGGAGGATTTGGCAAAGGTTTTTTTGACGAGAAAGGTAATTGGCACGGTCTGTACGCGTTTGCTTTTTTGGACTCTCATCGCAATCTAGAACCAACCGCTGGATATGCCTACTTAAAAGTAGCAAACCTGACTAAAGACTTCAAAGCGGGATTGGGATTTTCTGTATTAGTTACATCACGTTCCGATATCCTACACAATATTCCTTTTCCAGGAGCAGTTCCATGGGCAGGAGTATTTTATAAAAAACTTTCCTTAAAAGCCGCCTATGTTCCAGGCTCATCAACTAACGGCAATGTTCTTTATGTTGTAGGAACATACTCTTTTGATAAATAGTACTGGACTTTAACCTTTTTAATAAATGATGGAAAAATGGCTAACCTCGTGAGATAAAGACTCTCCTAAAAAAAATAATTGCGCAATGTCACTGCTTGCCAAAGACCACCAATAATATGTTCAAAAAAACAATCATTTAAAAAACAAAAACTAGATTACAAACCCTCTTGCGCCGAATGCCTGCACATCCTCCAAACTATTGCTATTTAATTTGACCAATATGTTCAAATGTTTGAATATTACTACTCTGTCAACCATACTAAACATAAATCTTAAGTACAAATTTTAACTTGTGTGAACATATTGGAGGTTTATTATGCAGTATAAATTGCCACAATTAGCATTCAGTCTAAGTGTAAAAAATACCCTATCAACAGGTGGCGTGGTTGGCTCTGTCTCTAAAGTTTTATCCAAAGGCAAACTTAAAGTATGGGATCCTGGAACTGTAACACTGGGTTCGAAACAAATATGTCGTGGTATGACGAAAGCTCAGCTCAACCATATGCTAAAAATTAAACAGATTACGCAAATTGAACCATCATCAAAATTTATAAAATCAAAAGTTGAAGATGTAGAACACAGTGATATAGGTCGACAAGTAATCAGAGGAGGCGATCCTAATCTGTTATCATTTACCTATAATATACGCACAGCTAATCTTTATGGAGCAAACAGATACTGGTTACCGGGAGATGGTGCAATTGCAATAGGATGTCTTCCTGCTGTATTCACCGATATCAGCGAGCAAGCGATAATGTGTCCGCAAATGTGCGAAAAAGAGCAAAAGAAAGCAGTTGAGCGCTTGTTGCAAGGAGGAGATTATGATAAAGAAGCTCCTGATGTTGCTCAGGTCACAGCACAGTGTGATGAAATATGTGCCGTAGTTGGTAAGCAAAAGGGCGTAAGTTTTGGTGGAATGTATAGTGTAGATAGGCATGTACAAAAAATACTTCATGTTGTAGGTACAGGACGGCCAAGATTAGGATTAGTACCCGTCTCATCATGTTTGGTAGAAACATTTATTAATCCTGACTACCATGAACGAGCACTTGCTGTAAAAATTGTACTTACAAAAAAGCCAGAACATCTTGAAATCTTAACCGATACAATGACAAGTGCTAAGAAGTTGGAGCCTGGTCAACGCGTCTTAACCGTCGATGATGCTGCTCTAATCGTGAGTGACCCAGAGTTAAATGTATTGTTTTTAGCAGCAGCAGGACCATCAGGCACAACTATTCTAGATTCTGTACCAAAGGCGCTTCATGGTCCTGAGATGCTGGAATACCTGAAGTCAACATTACGAGAGGAATTGGAGCGAAACTCCATCCTTAAAGAGGATATGGGCCATACGCATATATAGAATAGGAAATAAAAGAATGACTAAAACAGCCAAAAATTTACAATGATTAGGGAACCGTAATGCAAAAATGCCATGTTATGGTGATATAAAATTCTTCATTACTGTTCTCTAATTTCTTTTTGAGCTGTTTGACAATAAAAAACGAAATTGACTTTTTTTGAGCATTCTGGTTTACTAATTTTACTTTTGGCTCAACATAATGAAAAGTAAATAGTAAAGATACAACTGCTTAGAAGTTTGCTATTGGAAAATAATTTGCTTTGTTGCATGTTCAAAACTTTTATCAAAAACCAAAAGAAAAGAGCGCGCTAACGTGTATACAAGGAAAATTTAATCGAATACCACTCAAAGCGGTTGCACTCCAAAAAATTTGACTATTACTTTACTCTATAATTTAGGGTAATTCTTAATAAAAACTATTCCATTAAGTTTTTAAGAACATCGCGTCCGCAAAATAGAGTATTAGCGCTAGACATTAAGGATAGAAGAAATGAAAGCAAAGCTATTTAGAGCCCAATCAGGCTCTTCTTCACTAATTAAAGACGTATATGCATCACATAAACCCAGCTTTCTTTCAGGTTCTATTTCTGGGAATAGATGGCGACATAAAAGTATGGGAAAAACATTGGATTGCATCTTTGATCCTAATAAACTCCAGGAATTACAAAGACAAGCACAATTTAATATTAGCCAATGGGCAAAGCAAAGAATAATTCCTCCAAAGTCAGTTGAAGTAGTTCATAAAGATTGGGGCGTTGCAACACTCGAAGCAACCAAGAAACATGGCGTACTTTATTCTGTACTCAATATGGCAAATTCGATTTATCCTGGAGGTGCCGCTTTGGAAGGTGGAAGTGCCCAAGAAGAAAATATGTGGCAACGAAGCACTTGTGCGCTATCCCTACTGGGCAAAATGATATTTCTAGATAAGGACACTATGACCTTTCGCTATAATGATACGGCAAGAAAATTGTTAGAAGCTAAGATAAAAATGACTGATGGGGAACGTGAGATCTTAAAAAAACATCGAGAAGTATCTGAACCTATATTGTATAAGGTATTATTTGACCAAGAACCTAGAGTATATTTCAGAGGGCCGGAAGTAGCGCTTATCACCTCTGGTTTTGAGGACTTTGCACCCGATAGACGTATTCCAGACAGCAGTCGGAGTTATTCATTTCTTCCCCCATCAGATATTTTCCCATTTTACGAATTAAGATCAGCGGCCCCAGAACTTTCCACTGCTGAATCACATGATTTGGATCACAAAGCTCTGACACTATATACAGCTGATTTGAGAAGAAGGATTGCAGCCCAACTCGATACTTTAATTCTTGAAGGAAAACGCAATGTAATTTTAGGCGCTTGGGGTTGCGGGGAATTTAAAAATGATCCAAAAATCGTGGCACAGATATATGCTGAAGAAATTGAAAAGCGCGCTCTTTCCTTTGATCATATTGTATTCCCTATAATAAACACGGGCTCACATGATAACCATGCGATATTTGAGAAACAACTCAGTGGCATGAAGCTTGGATCTACAAATTCTGTTGAGACGACGTTCGAGCCCAAGACACCCAGCCAATAAAATCAGATGCCTGTTATGTTCTATGCTAACGAACACTACAGATATAATGTATTCACGCCCATACCCAATGTGGGCGTTTTTTGGAATGAATACAACTGCTTTTTTTAAGAGAATGTGCTATGTTTTAAGAATCTCAATCAGAATATTTTTAAAATGAAACCCTTTATTGAACAAGCACAATTTTATGCTGCATATCACCAAAACGTTCAGACACGTTATACTCACATGGCAGGAGTCCCCATCATTATTTTGTCTGTAATGATCCTGTTGGGATTTGTGAAAATAATTATGCCAGGTGTTTTTGCTACAAATCTTGCCTGTTTGGGAACGTTGATTGCCTTAATTTATTATTTCCGTTTAAATTGGCAATTGGCTTTGGCACTTACGCCAATAATGCTCATCCTGCTATTAATAGCAAATTGGTTTAGCCAAGATGGCCCTACAACATTAGGCGTTTGGTCCTTTGTCGTTCTTTTTATTGTGGGCTGGGGTTTACAATTTTACGGTCATTATCTGGAAGGCAAGAAGCCAGCATTCATGGATAATTTGAGCCAAGCACTCATCGCTCCTTTATACTTGGTTGCAGAGCTATTTTTTATGGCCGGACTCATGCAATCGTTAAAAGCACAAATATATGGTACGGAAAAAGATACTCTTTAATTACTTAGGATATTTTTTGCAGGCTGGGCTTTAGAGTAGCCTGGGTGAAGCGTAGCAGAACCCGGGAATAGCTGTCAGTCAACCCCGGGTTCCGCTACGCTTCACCCAGGCTACAAGGACTAATATTAACCTACTCGTCAGAGTAGATTGTTTTGCTTTCCAAATGAATTTTGCGAAAAAACTGATGAATCAGAGGGGAAAGTATAATCACCATAATTGCTATAAAGGCCAAACCACTAAATAACGCATAACATCCGGCAAAGATTTTTCCAGGAATTGTGACCAAATTGGATGCAGGTCCCATACCTGAAAGAATCATAGAAGCATTCATGAATGAATCAACCCAGGACATATTCTCCCAATAATGATATCCCCACATACCTATAAAAAGTGCCGCAGCCGTCATTAGAAACCCAAAAAAAGCATTACGCAGCATATGCTGATATACATTAGCCGGGGTCAATATGTGTTTTTTCTTGTGTTTGTTCATTTGTACTCCCTGTACACGAATATCATCAACTTAAGTACCGGCAAATTGCGACATCATTATCTTAAAGCAATGATGAATTTTTTGATTCCGTTTAAAGTCCTGATCTATCGTTTGCGCACTAATGTCTAGTACTGAATATTTTTCTTTAAGTTGAGGATCCAATTTAAATTGGCGTAAGTTAGTTGAAAAATATAAAACTCCATCTGGGTTTAACAAACGCATGGCAGAATTTACCAAGGAAACATGGTCACGTTGGATATCCAAAGTATCTTCCATACGTTTGGAGTTAGAAAAACTAGGTGGATCTAAAAAAATAACATCAAAACGATCTCGTGCAACTCTCATCCATTCTCGACAATCAAACTGCACAAACTGGTGTTTGGATAAATCAATATGGTTGAGCTTGAAATTGTCTTCAGCCCAGCGTAAGTAAGTATTGGAAAGATCGACATTGGTAGTTAACGCACCCGCTAAAGCTGCATGGACGCTGGCACTCGCAGTGTAACAAAAACAATTGAGAAACCGTGTTCCTGGCTTTAATTTGGCGAAGCTTAAGCGCATTATGCGATGATCCAAAAATAAACCCGTATCCAGATAATCATATAAATTAACTTTTAATTTAGCATGGCCTTCCGTAACAACCATGATTTGATGACTTTGCCCTAGTTTTTGGTACTGCTCAGTTCCCTTTTGTTGTTTACGTTGCTTTATTACCAAATGACTAGACTCTAGTCCTAACACTTTTGGAACAACTTGCATTACTTCTAAACTACGTTTCTCTACTTTATGGGTAGGAACACTTGCAGGAGCAGCGTATTCTTGAAGTACAGCATAATCATTATATACATCAATAGCATAGGCATATTCAGGTAAATCAGCATCATAGATTCGGTAACATGAAATATGATTTTTTTTCGCCCATTTTTGCAAATGACGATAATTTTTTTCCAATCGATTGAACAGCATTTGTGCGCTTTCGGATAAAGTATGACTCATGCTCCCTTTGAGCTCGTTCGCTACGTGAATATCCAAGCAATAAAGCTTACACTCCAGTGCACCATTATATAGCGTGTATTGTTTACTGGCTCGTAGTCCCAAAGACTTAGCTAAAATCGGATTAGAAGTTAAAACTGCTGCCTGCCAACCCTGATAATGGTCATGTAAAATTTTACCCAGTTGCTGATAGAGCGGCACCAGATGTGTCGCGTCACTTAGACGTTCACCATAGGGAGGATTACATACGACTAATCCTTTTTTTGTTGAAGCCTTAGCCTCTTTTAATGCTTGCGTTTTAAACTCAACCAATGGGGCTACACCCGCACGTTCAGCATTTGCACGTGCTATGGCAATTATTTTGTTGTCCGCATCCGTGCCCAATAAGGTCAAAGGCATCGATTTAACTTGTTGCAAGGCATCTACCCGCATTTTCTCCCATAATGAGGATTGGTGCTGTGCCCAGTATTGTAAGGATTGATCCTGGCGCAACAACCCAGGAGCAATATGTGCTGCCATCATGGCTGCTTCAATAACCAAAGTACCTGCACCACAAAAAGGATCATGCAATGCATACCCTTTAGCAGCCAATTCTGGCCATTTAGCGCGCATAAGTAATGCAGCGGCGACATTTTCCTTTAATGGAGCGGCACCTGCTTTCTGGCGATATCCTCTTTGATGCAAGCTGTATCCAGTAAGATCAAAACTCACTGTGATCTCATCATTTTTCAAATAAGCGTGGATAAGAATTTGTGGTTTTTCTTTATCCACTGAAGGACGAGAATGATCTAACCGACGGAAATGATCGACGATTCCATCCTTAACTACCTGAGCACCATACATGGTATTGCGAATGTGCTCAGAAGAGCCATGGAATTCAATCGCTATTGTTTTATCGTGCGAGAAAACTGTCTGCCAATGAAACTCTGTACACAGTTGGTGCAGGGCTTGTTCATTGCCAGCGTATCCACTAAAAAGAATTAATTGCACTCGATTGGCGATTCTTGACCAAAGACATAATGCATAAAGAGTCAACAAATTAGCCTCTCCATACACTCCTTGCGGACTGACACGTGTAACCGATAGGCCTAAGGCCTTTAATTCTTCTTCTAATAAGTATTCAAGCCCGCGTGGACAGCTTATGAATAGAGAGTATTTCATTCTATGGATGACCTCAAATAGCGAAACAGTGCTTTGGCGGCGCCTGTATTTTTTTCTTTCTGCTGATCATCAATTGCTTTTTTAATGAGTTGTCTTAAATGCTGAACATCTTCCGGTTGATAGGCTTCAATAAATGCGGTTAATGCTTCCTTTCCTTCATTGAGCAAGCGGTCACGCCAATGCTCAACCTCATGAAAAGATGCGGTTACAGCACTATCTTCCTCAAGCAAACGCTCATAAGCAGCCAAAATTTCTTCATAATCAGAAGCACGCATCAGCTTACCAATTAATTGTGCTTGTCTTCTTTTGGCGCCATGACTTTTAATTGATTTTGCCTCGATAATCGCTTTGTACAAATTTTCGGAAAGAGGGAGTAAATCAAGTTTAGCCAAACTCAAGTCGATAAATTTTACACCCATTTTTTGCAAGAAATCGGCTTCTCTTTTTTTCTGTGATTTACTGACTGGTTCATCCATAGCAGGTTCTTTATTAATGCCCTATTCACTGAACGGCTGTATTTGGCGCACCTTCCGCGAAAATCCAACCGTTCCCCAAGATTCAAGCATACCCCTGAATGGTTACTTTAATCTTAAAATTAGCTAATCATACTATATACTTCACACGCCCACCAAATGAGCGTGTGACGTATCGATCATTATTCAGCTGCTACAAGAGAAGCAGGTGTTGGCGTGTGTATGTAATCTTTGCTGGGTCTGGAACGTAAATACGTACGTCCCACAGCAAAGAAATTATAAGTCAGGATGAATAATAAAAGATAATGCAGCCAGGTAATGGTTAACTCCATAAAAATAGGAATTGTAATTAGAACGCCCAAACAACCTGAAAAACTTAGAATCATGGTTTTCTTTAGAGGGATTTTATTGTGTTTTAAGAATACCAAGGTAGTTAACGGTTGTTGCATGGCCCCGGCAGTAGTCATAATTGGAAATGCAACTACTGGTGAAATATTCATTAAAAAGAGAACTCCTTGCACCATAACGAATAAACCAACCCCTACCGAGGTTAAAGCACCACAAACCACCATTGCTAAAAAGCCTACGATCAATTTCCAGGAATGCAACTCTGTGAGCTCACCACCAACAGGTAATAAACGGAACTGGTGTGAAATTAAGAGCAAAATAATTAAAGCAAAACAACAAATCATAGACAAACGAATGGCTTGCTTGCTCAAATGACTCACTACAAAACCACCAAGTAAGCCACCAGCACAAGTGCCCAAAACTAGGGTTAGAAGAGTAGTTAAATCCACATCAATCAAACCCATAAAAAATAATGATTCGATCGCGCCGGGAATAACTTGAGCACCATTATTCACAGCTGGCATTTCATCATCACGAAATGTGTTCATAAACTTTGCCAAAGCAACATTAACGGCAAAACTCCCAACACCCAAAGTATCTGCTATAAAAGCAATAACTCCACTGACACCTAATTTTAAGTACTGCATTAAAGATAAAGGCTCGGCGGGCTGACGAATGAGCTTGAACACCATCACGGCAGCACAAAGCAGGCTTAAGACCAGAATGCTTAGAGTAATAAAAAAGATGACCATTCGGCTAACAACCTAAATAAATATTGAACTGGCTATTATATACTAATTCTACTGACCAGCAAATAACATGCAGAGCAAAAAAGGTGCTTTTTGAGTTGCATAAGGACACAAATAAACCACTTTCAACTCGGTCTTGTAATCAAGGTAGCCTGGGTGAAGCGAAGCGGAACCCAGGGACGGGTGCCGACGTTTTATCTGAAACCCGGGTTACGGCTTTGCCTTCACCCAGGCTACATTTAGAAAAAAAGAGTACGATTTAACTTGCCATGCAACTTGTCGTATCCACACCGACTTGATTAAAAACTGACGCAACCATTTGTTGATCCACACTCAAATCCTTCGCAGCATAAAGCACACCACAGGCGCCTTTAATAAAGTTGGTCGTCGGCGTCCAGTATTTGCTGTTAGCAAGGATCATCATCTGATAAGCTTTTTTTATACCTATATTCTTGGCCAATAAGTAAAATGCTTTATTAAATACCCCACTCGCCGTATGCACAATGAAACTTTGTCTCTCTTGAGGGTTTGGAATACGTGATTTTGCATACGCAAGTAATTCGGGATAACTAATCGCACAATAGGCACCATGACTTTGGGCCAAATTTTTATCCAAACAATCAGCAGAACTGCCATCCGAAGAAGGGAAATCCATAAAGCGCAAGGCCTTACCAAAAGATTCGCGCACAATAGTCTCGCCAATACCCCATGTTACTGTATTGGGTTCCAGGTAAAGTTTGTTATAAAGCTGCGGAAATTTTTCCAAGAGATAAGCACGCGCTGCTTGGCCGGCCATATCAGACAAAGATTCATTAAGAGCACCAGACTGATCATGGTACTCAAGGCCTGAATGCTGCTCTGTAAAACCATGTGTGACCTCATGACCCGCTACATCCAAAGAAACTAAAGGATAAAAATCCTCGCCATCGCCAAAAGACATGAATTGTCCGTCCCAAAAAGCGTTATCATAATGTTGGCCAAAATGAACGCGCATCACTAACTGCATTGGCGTACCATTCGTATTTTGTAGTGCATTGATCCCATACCATTCTTTATACATGTCTACAATTGTTTGGCCAAAATAATATGCATCATTGGTTGGCGAAAAGGCACCATTAATGTTTTCTTCTATATTCTTGTTGCAAGAGTATTGAAAAGGGGTGGTCAAAAGATCATTCCAATCCCAAGCGGATCCCAGATTAACCAATTTTACTTTGGCGGTATCCATAATGCATTGGCTGCCATTTTGGATTACCTCCAAAAAAGGTAATCCATCTCTTCCATACCAATACTCATGAACTTTTTCATTTCCACCAGGACCGCCATCCATATAATTTTTTATATTATTCCATTGCTTGGTGATTTCACCACTTTGTGCATCGACAATAAAGAATGGCCATGCCGGCTTATTATCCCCCTGAGTTGTTTTAAATGAAACCTGATAAACCAGTTTTAATTCATTCTGTTGATCTGCTCTGATTTGTAGCTCGCTCAACTCTTCATAGGTAGGCATTTGCGAATTAAAACTAAACCAAGATTTTTTAGCTAAATCAATGGCTTGATTCGAGGTCAGCGCAGGTTGGATATTTAGTTGGATGTCATTGAGTAAATGTCCGTTTACTTGTCCATCCTCTTTGATAATCATAATTTGTGCACCAACAACTGGGATTCCTCGATACATTTGTTGATACCGCATAATTGTTTTTAAGTGTTCCTGAGTCTGATTGACTTGCTGTAATGTATTTTTTTCTGCACTTGGAGTTGCTGCAGCACGTGCTTTCACGTTAGAGGGTTTCTTGAGTGAAAATTGGTTCAAACTGCTTAATGGCGCTTGATATAAATCCAGCTCAGTTACAGCAAATGCATCATAAGTGACCAAAACAAGAGTAAAGCTCAGAAGTTTTTTTAACATAAAAATCACTCAAAAAACCTACAATGGCACCATGATGGCATGAAAATAAACAATCCACAAGTCCAATTGTGCAAATTTTTCCCTATACAATTCATTACAATCAAAATCCAATTTTTTCAAGGAATTAACTCATAGGTTGGTGATGCCCTGATGTCGCATGCACGCGTATTTCCAGTATCAGTTACAGTCACAATTGACTTCCAACTATAGTAGCGCTCAAATTAGCCACACTGAAAAGCCTCTATGTTAAACAAAGTGGTACTGGTATTCGCTCCTTTAACAATCACATTGAGCACTGTAAAGGCTACTGGGTCATTCGTAAAAAAAGAAATCGTGCACCTTGCTCCCGGAGGCAATGTAGCAGGGCAGCCATTGTTTTGCACCACAAAGGTATTAAAATTGGAATCAGTCGATGAAGCATTAATGTCCATCGCATTAATACGCGAATTATTGGTAATTAAAATAGAACCAGGTTGAGACAGGCATCCTATGCTATTTTGAGTAATCTGAATCGTACAATTTTGTAATGATGGCGAGCAGTAGCTCGCAGCATTTTTATGGTCGCCCTTAACCTGCATGATCAATGCAGCCGTGTTATTGGCTGATTGTAATGTGCTCTCTGCAGCAAATACTGGGGTGGCAACAATTAGAAAACAGAGTACGCGTAGTTTATTACCTATAGTCATCATCTATCCTTAATGAGTTGTATTATTTACACTAAATTACAATACCTTATACTCTTGCAAAAAAGATAGGCTCTGTATATGGTTGCATAACTGCGCCCAGTTAAGTATAAGGATGAATTCATGAGTCGCTCAAAATTACGATGGTTCTATTGTGTTATATTTTTAATGGTTCCAATACATTTTTTATGGGCACAAGAATCTCCTAAAATAAAGAAAAAAGCGACATTGACCATTAACTCTGGAAATACTGCGCAAAATTGCTCTAATTCATTGAAAAATTGTCTCATCCAAATTAGCCAAAACCTCACTCAGTGTCTTCCTAAGCCGGGTGCAATTACGATTACGAATAACTCCAGAATTGTAGCAAAAAACATACAAGCATCTTCTTCAGACACTAATTTTAATACCTTTGTAGTGCAAAACAATGGCTGCCCTGCTTCATTACAACCCGGACACAGCTGCACGATTTCCTTTTTTACCAATACATCAATAGCCTTTTTAACTCCAAATGTATTGGTCAAAGGGACAAATACAACTTCGACTTTTTTTGATATGCAGGCATTAGCATGTCAGGCAAGATTGACTGCCACACCAACTACAGTCAATTTAGCCTTCGGGGGTTCATCACAGAACGTCACGGTCACCAATATTGGTAATGCGAATGCGAATAATGTACAGGCTACAATAGCCTCTCCTACTCTTGGCATTATAGAAACAAATAATTGTCCTTCTGCCTTGGCGCCAAATGCTTCGTGCCAATTCAGCTTCATATCGGATTCCAGTGCAGGCAGTACTACTGCAACAATTTCTGCGAGCAACGCCTCAAACTCAGTTCCAATAACAATCAATGTCAGCCCTGCTCCAGCCACAGTAATCTCTGTTCCTGCAACCGCAGTTATTCCTGTAAGTGATTCAGCTGGAGTTAGTTTTACCGTAATGAATCTAACCAGCAATCCAGCTTATAATGTGACCGTGAATCTACCTCCTGCATGGACATCGACAGTCAGTAGCTCAACCTGCAGCGTTATTCCGGGGAATGGAACGTGTAACTTAACCCTAACTTCAAACGCTTTTGAGGCTTTTGTTGCTCAAGGTGGAATCCTCGTTAATGGAGATAACATCAGCTCGCCACCTACAATGGCATTAGCTTTTTCCGTTTCTGGTTATCTGGTCTATTCGGTGCAAAGTCCAAACATGTATGTAATACAAGATGCTGATTCAAGTTCCGTTTGGAGTGAGGATACGACGACTATTCCTGGCATCACTGAAACGTCTACTCATCCTCCTGATGCATGCAATGGCGCTACCGATGGATTTTGTAATACAACCCAGATATTTAATTTTTATGAACAAATGCAGTCCAATGCCGCTACTTTATGTTATAACATTACCTTGGACAATATCGGTCCGGTAACGGCAGGAACCTGGTATTTACCCTCAGTTTGTGAACTTGGAATATTTGATCCGAGTATACCTAACGGCAGCGATGCGGGATGTCCTAGTGGATTTCCAAATGTCGTTACTAACTTATATAGTTTAGGATTTCTGACTGACTTATCAGGCAAATATTGGAGTTCTACGGAATACAACAATGCGCCTTCTGATGCCTGGTATCAGGAATTTATAGGTAACAAGCAGAGTACTCAGGGAGCTAATGTGAGAAATGGCTCATTCGGCTCCTTACTTGTTCGCTGTGTTCGAATCATAGGCCCAGCTTAACTTACAAATGGACTTAACTTTTAAGGATAATATGATGTTTGCTAAAAAATATACCGTACTTTTCTTTAGCCTTTATACTGCATTTTCTGCCGTTCACGCAGGAATAGTAGAACGCTATGTGCAAAAACAACAAGAAGAAAAAAAACCTTTGGTTGCCGAAGAAACGATTCATCCCGCTTATTTCAAGCAATTGATCGATCATAATGATCCTGCAGTAGGTACTTTTTCACAACGTTACTACATCGATGAATCTTATGGTCCTACAGATGATTCCCCCGTGTTCTTTTATATTTGCGGTGAAGCAGCTTGTACGAAACGTGCATTAAATGGTGCAATCAGAAATTACGCCCAAAAATTTCATGCCAAACTGGTTGCCCTAGAGCATCGATATTATGGTGAGAGTTTACCCTTCAATTCACTATCAACTGAAAGCTTGCGTTTTTTAACCACAGAAGCGGCTTTAGATGATTTGGCCTATTTCCAACGCCAACTAAAAAATGAGAGAAATTGGAATGGAAAATGGGTTGCCTTTGGGGGGTCTTACCCTGGCTCTTTATCGGCTTATTATCGTTTAAAATTTCCCTATTTGGTGGTAGGCGCTTTGGCTTCGTCTGCACCCGTAATGGCGAAAGAAGATTTCGTTGAGTATGATGCGCATGTCACGCAAGTTGCCGGCTCACAATGTGCCAGTCAAATGCGCGAGGTGGTCAGTGAGATCGAAGCCAGCTTGAATGATGCAGCGAAGTGGGCGCAAATGAAATCACTATTTGATGCATCTGCGGTTGAGGATCCGGTTGACTTCTTGTACTTGATTGCAGATACCGGTGCTGCAGCGGTGCAATATGGGATGCGCGATGCATTTTGTTCCAGCTTAGCGAGCAGCCCAACACCACTGCAAGGTTATGCTGAGTTCGCAAAACAATTATATAAAGACATGCGGGTCAATGCCGTAGAGATGACAGCTCAAGGAGCCATGAGTGAAAATCCAAGTGATTATAAAGATGGCTTGGGAATGCGCCAATGGTACTATCAATCCTGTAAAGAATACGGTTATTGGCAAAACGCCCATCCCAACCCGGCTCTTTCTACCCGTTCTTCATTAATTAATCTGGATTATCATCATAAAGTATGCCAACGCTTGTTTGGCCTAACTCAACCGGTTAACACGACAGACCTCAATAATACGCTGTACTTTCCTTTAATGGATATTCTAACTTCTAAGATTTATTTCACTAATGGAGAAAACGATCCCTGGTCTACGCTGTCTTTGGCAGAAAAAAATGGCAATGCGATTAATCCTAAATTGACTTATCAATTGATTCAAGGAGCAGCTCATTGTGATGATTTACATAGTCCATCTTCACTTGACTCAGATTCTTTGAAAAACGCGCGCAAAACGATGGAGTCGTTATTAACCGAGTGGCTTAAGTAGCTCTCATCCCTAGCCCTTCTCCCACAAGTGGGAGAAGGGAATCTGTAGTGCTTGCGTGGGAGAATCTAAAAATAATCTCCCCTCTCCCGCTTGCGGGAGAGGGGCTGGGGGTGAGGGCTCTTTCTATCACTTGGGCTGAGGATGCTCACCTTCACTTTCATCTTTAGTACCACTCAAACGCTCTTTCATCATAGCTGATTTAGGTATTCGCTCTAAAGCGCCCCATTTATCCAGTGCATCGATAAAACGGGAAGGAGATAATGCGCCCACTTCGTCATTAACAGGTAATTGCAACAAAGAAGAAGGGTTTTCCGTCACCCCCTTATTTTGCAACTCCTGCATAATCTGAGTATTTAACTCCCTAACAACAGCCATAGTACAATTGCCGACAAATGGAGAGCAAATAAGGGTCACTGGACTTTTATCTTCTGCACGAAAAAGTTCTTGAGCCGAAGTATCCTGATGCACCAGCTCTTGATGAGCGGGACCTATTAGCTGTGCATCATGAATTTCACGTTGAATTATCCCAAATTTATTTTCCAACTGCTGTAGCCAATCATCACCTAAATGTTCTTTTAAAAATTCTTTTGTTTCGTCACGTTCAATTAACTTATCCAATTTAATCCGAAATTCCTCGCTATAAAGAAATTCAACCAAGTTGAATGCATCTTTTTGATTTTTTGTTTGGAAAAACATAGGCGCCCCAACTTTTGTCGCTTTAATCTCAAAAGCCATCGTCTTAAGATTAGAAGAAAGATCAAGATTTTTAGAATAACCTGACCATAATGCCCACTGAGCATCATGATAAAGCTGGGATAAAAGAGAGCTTTCCCTGATGATGCCAGATGATTCGAATACCGCTAAATCCTGAGCAAGTGATCCTAGATCAGCTAAAGCACCTAATTTGGGAGGTGTGGTTTTATCATGATCATCAAAATGAGTTTCATGCCAATATCTTGATTTAAAAGTTAGATTTCTCAGCGTCCGAATCACAGCAAATCTGATCCCAGTATCTTGCTCTTTCAGTTTTCCTAACTCCAAGATTTGCCCGTTTAAATCCATATTACCAATCGCTTTTTCTAAAAAAGCAACGACCTTCTCTTTTTCTTTACCGGTTAACTCTAAATCCTGACCAGGGTTATCTGCTGGCATTAACTTATTCAGCAAAAATAATGCATCCAGATCTTCGCTGCTAAGTCCTGTTCCTTGAATTATTTCTTCTCGTGTCATAAATCACCTGGTCAATTATATGAAAAATAACGAAGCATGATTTCTTCGACTAAGTTGTCCACAAAATTAATAAGTAAGTTAGGGAATAACTCATCATTAACATTTTCCTGAGCTTGAAAAAGCAAATACTGTTGCGCAATAAAACTTACCATCTCGCTAATGCGCTCTGGTTTTGCCAAATAAAAAAAGCAATCAGGTAAAGCCATCAGGATTTTATGGATCAATTTCTGAGCATCAACATCCGAGATACCCAAAACTAGAGATATAGCTGAACTTGATCGGTATTTACTATGCATGTTTGCTTCACAGTATTGATCTACAATCCTATAGATTTCTTTGGCAGATTGCTCTTTTCTTGGGTGCACAGGTTTTACTCCCATTCACTTGCCTTTTCTACAACCTAATAATCCAATTTTAGACCAATTTTTAGTAAAATTTCTTAATCAGTAAATTGCGATCGATCACAAAAATCAAAATCGACCACTGCGAAAATCATCCATTGCTTGTATTATTTCCTCCTGAGTATTCATTACAAAAGGTCCATGACGAGTAATAGGTTCATGAATTCTGGCGGCTGCGATCAAGATGCATTGACTTGCCGTCTCACTTTTCAAAAGCAAAACTTCCCCAGCACTAAGTTTTGCTAAAGTATCATGTTGTACTAACTGTTCTCCGATACGAACAGTTCCTGAAATAACAAGAAGGATCGCTTGATAATCATTGGGAATATGTTGTTGTATGCTCGCACCGGGCGGCAAAATAATATCGAATAATAAAGGTTGAGTGGCAATACCGGTAATTGGTGAAATGGTCCCCTTATCGGTCTGGCCAGCAATTACTTTGATTTGACCACCTGAGTCATTTGTTTCCACGGGCAACTGAGCACTTTGCATTTCTTGATAACGAGGGGCTCGCATTTTCTCTGATGCAGGTAGATTTAACCACAGCTGAAAACCATGCAATTGGCCATTGCTTGAGGGCATTTCTGAATGAATAATTCCTTTTCCGGCGGTCATCCATTGCACGTCTCCGGCAGTAATAACTCCTTTATGCCCTTTATTGTCTTCATGGGTAATACTCCCATCGAGCAAATAAGTAATTGTTTCAAAACCACGATGAGGATGAGAAGGAAACCCTGCCATATAATCCAAAGGATCAGTGCTGTTGAAATAATCGAGCAAGAGAAGAGGCTCGAAATCATTGCTTCTCTCGATACCAATATAGCGATGTAATTTCACTCCAGCACCTTCACGTACCAGGATACCTTTGATTAATCGCTCTACTTTAATTTCGCTCATGAATACACTCCATGTTAACTAACGAAAAACATTAATTTCCAGATCACTGCTATATAGCATAGTCCAAAATCTATCAGACGATATAGATATTAATCATGGCCTGAAATCATCTTTTTATCACTAAGCTCTCATGATCTACACCTAGAAACAAAAATAAACCTTGAAAATAAATTTATTGCATCATACATTCATCAATTGATCATATTGAATATTATTTAATTCTTGATCGCATTAAATAAAACAAAAGCGTAAAAAAACAACAATTAGCTCGAGGTAATGTTGATGCCTACACAAGAAGCACACGACAATTTAATTGCTGAAATAGGTCAAATAAAAACAACAGAAAAACATAAGTTGATTTTGGAGTTAATTCATCAGAAACAATACAACAAAGCTCTGCTACACGGGTGCGAAAACTGCGTCACTGAAGATACAGCCCTTACCGAGTTGTTGACTGTATTGATCAGAAGCAGAGAAGCACTTTCTTTGGATGTGAACATCAAAGAAAATGGCTTTAGCCCTATTGATTATACAATAGTGAATCAGAATTATACGCTACATTTTCTACTTGAAAAGGCAAATGCCAACGCAAACAAGCTTCTAAAGCCAGTATGGATGCAGCTGCTAAGCCAAGCTGTTTATAAAATAGCTGCTCATTCAAATGCTGAATATATGAAGGCATGCACATCGATTGATGCCTTATTTAATAAACTCCCCTTAAAAAATGAATTCCTTACCGATCAAGAAAATGCCCAATCTGATATTAAGCGGCTCATATGCCTTTTACATATAATAAGACATCTAGCGCATTATCATAAAAACTTACACGACTCTACGTTTGTTGAATGCCAACTGAGTCCCTTTGAAAGAGAAGTTCTCTATTATCAACGTATTGATTATATAAGAGAATGTATGACCAAGTTTTCTATCATTATTAGTAACTTATCCGGATCATTGCGTGGCAAATATAAGACCTTACTTGCGCCTTTAAGCTGGATAACCCTCGAACAACTTGGTGGTGCAACAGCAAAAACATCACCGAACATGATTTTTCTTCTCTCGCTAGAAAAAAAATTAACTGATTTGCATTTTGATGACGCCGAACAATCACTTTTTCAAGAAAATTCTGAGAGAGAAGAACTCATTGAAGAGGCAATCCCATCTGTATTGAGTGAACTGGATGCTTTGAATGTGTTCTTTACATCGCTTCTCACTAAAGAGCTGCAACCTACTGCCCTCACAACAGTTAGACCACTGGTTTTGCCTAATGTAAAAGCGATAACTCGTTACTTTTTAGAAACTAAATACTTAATTGATTTGCTCAATCTGGTTAACTATTTTGACCGAGAAACATATGATCAAAAAGGCGTAGATACATTCTCATCCGGCATAAAAATTTTAATTTCGACGTCATCTCCGAGTGAACAATATCGCAGAAGACTCGACCTCTCAACGAAAGCCGGACAACATGCGATGTTACGAAGATTTCAACGAATAGGTGAATTGTTAACTGGAAAAAAATCCGATTTTACGGAGTTTGATGAAACAATTGATTTTCGTGCTTTAATCGCCATACGCGATGGCATTTGCCACCAAGATGAAGGAAATAATAAATTTATTATCGATAACTTGCTAAAGGATAAAGGCAGGCTGGAAAAAATGGCTACAGTAGAAATGTACAGCCTATTCGTAAGAGTTATGAAGTTTATTGAAGCACGTCAAAAAATCTATGGCACCTATAAAGAGGATCCCAAGAATTATTGGGCACGCGTATTAAAAGCGGAACAAGAACGTTTTCAAGTAGCCCAAGAAAAAGCGAAAGGTAAAGAAGAGGTTGTTGTCGAAGCTTCTGAACGAAGAATATCTCAACAAGAAGAAGATGAATTTTTTACACTATTTAATGGTTTACTCAAACAAGGGTTAGTTACTATTCCCGATCAACAAGAAATCATTACAGAGTGTCGTGCACTTTTTGATGGGACAACGGACGTACCTAATAAAAAAAGGTTAGGTGAAATAGTACAACCTTTCGCTAAACTCAAAAAAACGGAGCATGAATCACACTATAAAAGAATGGCGCAAATACTCCTGAATGTCGCCGCAAAACCACGAACCACAGAGGCGGAACGACAACAGAAACGTATGCAAGAAAAGGCTACAGCAAATTTACGTAAATTGAAAAGAGAAAACGTTTTTGTTGGATTAGACCATATGCGTCAACTTGCCAGACAATTTACTGCTCCTCCGGCTCTTGAGCATACGCTTACTCCATTGAAAAGGGTCAATGCCGCTATTGAAGCCTTAAGCAACATGCACGAATTTTTGGAGGAATGTGGGTATCTTATTCACGGGCAGCCTCAAAAAAATATGCAAGAATGTGATTTATATCATGCCAGGCATGGACAACCTGATCTCGTGCAACTGTTAGTTTCTAACCATCAATTAAGTGATGCGCTGGAATATAATGCCGGTCAACTCTTACAGCATCTTGATACGATTAAAGGGTATACTGAAGCCCAAGTTTCAAAGTACTTGACTGTACGCTATGAATCATTAAGAAATTTGAGAAATTATATAGAGCATGGGGATCCTTTAACAGAAACCCAAGACTTTGATTTAAATAAAGATTCGCCTTCTGCATTTCACCATCAAAAGGTACTGGCACCGAAAATTATTGAACTGATTTTTGAATTATTACCTGATTTGCTCCAGATAAAAGAGGCAATGACAAGAAATCGTACTCTGCAAGCACCACCCGGTTCTGCCCCAGTGGGTGCTGTTGCAACAGAAAAAACAGAATCTTCTGGAACACCAGAATCTGCTAAAAAACTATCTGTATTAGTTAGTAAAAGTATTTTTAATCATTCTACAGCTGCGATGGAAGCAGAAGACTCTCCATCCGCAGCCTATGATACTTTAGGCTACGCATAGCAAAGCAAAACCGGTAAGCCTGAGAATACTCAGGCTAAGGTTCCTGTGTACATTGTCTCAACAAGAGACTATCGATAGTTTCCACATAAACTACTCTTAATTTCATTTATGGAATAACCCAGCCTATTTTTTGAACAAAAATTTCCCTGTGCTATGATCAAATAAGAAACAGTTAAACTAAATTTAATTATTTATGCTTGAAATATACCACGAGGATCCAAATCATGAAGGGTAAAGTCAGCCAGTTAAGTCGAACTCCATTAGGCCAAACCATTCTAGGGGAAGTGAGTCACAGCAGTGGCATAGGGACAATTTTTAGCAGTAAACTACCTCAAATACCAAAGTTTGAAGGTATCCCCGTAACAAGGGAAAAGACAGGTTATACGCAGCTGCTGGGTAGTTTATCCCCTGATAAGGATCTACGTCATCGAGGGATGGCAGGTTTTGCCGAACCAGAAAGTATTGCAAGACATGGTAAATTTGGTAAGGGGAATTATGAGCAGAGAAATCCTTCATTAAATATCGCTAAATTTATAGAGAAACCAAAGAGTAGATTGCTTCTATCGACCTCACCTGATCCACATACCGTTAGAGAATACATGGTGGGATATCAGCTTATTAAAGCGAAAGGAGCCATTGCAACAATAGGCATGCCCGCTGTAATTCTTCATCCACAAGTAGTAAGTCTTATCGATGTGGAGCACTTTAAACATTACCAAGATATTATCGACGAACAATTAAAATTGGGGAACCGAACACGAAGTGAGGATATTTTTGATCTCGCTCAGGGAAACAATGAAACAACTGCCGTCTTGGGCGCTACACCAGAAGATGAGTGGCACCCAACACTCAGACATCTTCATACGTTAAAACTTGTCAAAAACGCTTCTGGACGAATATTGCAGGGTTTTACAAAAACCGAGGGAGAAACATTTGATGTTGTAACCATTACAAATCCAGACTTTTGCAAAAATTTAATGTCGTTAGAGCTTTTCACAACAGCTTCTGGTAAGGGAGCGATGTTTGGCAAATATCTTGATAGAATGAACAAGCGTGCACAAGAATTGGGATTAATAACAGATGACCGTAGAATTTTAACGATGGACGATGTTTGTGCTCTGATGAGGTCCTCTCAATATCAAGAGCTCTTAGATAATTTCACAACGACTGGCAAAACCAAAGTATTGGGAGGTGTCCCTAAGGATATTCCTATTGGTGCTGTTGAACCGCTTTTGGAGTATGTAACACATGAAGCTGAATTAATTCCTGGAAAAATACCAATCCCACCGACAACTGTTGATAGCTCACTGCATCTATAAACATAATTATTCGACAAAAGTCCTTTTCTAAGCCTCCAGCACATTGGGGGCTTAAAAAATTTCATCATACAGCCTATAAAACCAATCCATTCAGCCTATTTTTTAAACATAAATTTCTCTGCTATGATTAAACTGTGAGCAATTTAACTAAAATATTTGCATCGGCTTAAAATAAGACCGGAGGGCCAAATTATGTTAGGCAAATCAACTCGAGTTGTTACCCCATACCGTAAAGTGCTTCATCATCTTGTTACAAACCCTGGCGGAGTAGGAAAACTTTTTGGACCTCTCAAAACACCCCATGTGGAGGGTATGCATCATGTATCTGTTAAAAAAGCAAGGTTAGAGTTCCCTGCGTTATTAAACAGTTTGCCAAGCAAGAAAGATAGGGTACATCGTGGGATGTCAGGATTTAAAGAAGTAGCAAACATCGCGTTAGATGGGAGATTTGGTGCTGGTGTCTATGCCAAAAGACCTTTTATTTTAGATATTGCTCAGTTTATACACAACCCTAAGAGTTCTGCTTTGCTTTCGACCTCACCTGATCCACACACCGTTAAAGAATACATGGTAGGATTTCAGATTGTCAGAGCAGATGGAGCAATTGCAAGCACGTGTTTGCCCCCTGTAAGTATTCTTCCACAAGTGGCAAGACATATTGATGTTGCGGCATTTCAATATTATCAAAATCTACTTAATGGGCAGCAAGAACCTGGAGAGTTTAGAAGGGTTGAGGACATTTTTGATCTTGCTCAGGGAAATAATGAAACAACGGTAATTTTAGGAGCCAAACAGGAAGATGACTGGCGCCCAAGAGTTGATACAGATCTTCAGAGCATCGTCATTGTGCAGGGAGCTGCTGGGCGTTTCTTGAAAGGATTTATTAAAGCCGAAACACTAGATACCATATTACCCTGGCGTCTAAAAGTTGATTATTCCCATGCAGCATATTTAGTCTCATTTTTCTTAAAAAAATTCATAATTTTA
>NZ_LNYZ01000043.1:38120-74370 GCF_001468065.1 Legionella steigerwaltii | reverse complement strand
GATAAAATTTTTAGACCCTAGCATCTTAAATCTGTTACCTATCAGCCCGGTTTGAAATGTTACCTATCAAACCGGTTGCACACTTCCGCTTTTGGGAGAAGAGACATCCAAAAAATCCCCTCTTCCGCTTTTGGAAGGAGGGACATTCAAAAAATCGCCTCTCCCACAAATGGGAGAGGGGTAGGGGTGAGGGTATCTGTCATTATTCATTGACCTGCACATCACGCACTAAAGCTAACCATGCTTTCGCTGCTTCTGAAAGATAGGAGTTTCTGCGCCAAGTCATTGCCATATTCCACTGAAGCTCATTTTCCTTAAGTAAAAGGGAACAAATTTGCGTGCTTTGCCTTTGCATGGCAATCATTTGTGGCAAAAACGTAACGCCAAGACCCGCAGAAACAAGTTCTAACATAAAATCAATTTGACTGCTTTGAGCAACTATTTTGGGCTCGAAACCTGCCCGATGGCACGCATCCATGATCATTCGATGTAAGGCAAAACCACTGCCAAAAAGAATGAAAGGGATCTCTTTAAGTTCTGATAAAGAAACTGAATGTTTTGTTGCTAATGAATGGCTAGATGTTAAGAGTGCAACCAAAGGTTCAGAGCGGATCGGTTGATAATCAAATTCTTCTGGAATGGGTAATAAGGTTCCAGCGAAGTCTATATCTCCTGCTCGCAAACGTTCCGCAAGCTTATCACTCCCATGTTCAATCAATTCTACCTCAACTCCTGGGTAGAGCTGGTTATAACGGGCAAAAAGGGGAGCAAATAAAGTGCTACTGCCTACCGGAGAAATACCTAGACGTAATCGTCCTTGCTTTAAACCACGTATTTCATCCAGCTCTTTAAGAAGATCATCCCGCTCGGCCATCAGTTTGAGGCCTCGACGATAAACAATTTCACCAGCTTTCGTTGGTACATTACGTTTCTTAACTCGCTCAATGAGAGGAATACCCAATTCATCTTCAAGCTGCTTTATTACTTTACTCACCGTGGATTGGGTCGTGAAAAGAATTTCCGCTGCTCTGGAAAAACTACCTTGGCGTACAACTTCAATGAATGTACGAAGCGGTTTAAATTCCATAACTATTCCATAATAGAATGATTATAAGTCTATAAATTCATTTTATTCATAATAAATAAAGATGTACACTAATTGAAGCAATAATGATCACAGCGGCCTAATATATGTCATTAAAATTTAAGAAAAACCCTCTATTCCAAGTTGGATTGGTTTGCCTTTTTTGGCTAACTAGCGATCTTGTCGTTAAACTTACCAAACTGCCTTTGCCTGGCGGAGTCCTTGGCCTCGTAGTTGTTTTACTTCTTTTAATGACCAAACGCATAAGATTAGACAGTATAAAACGTGGTACTGAGCTACTCCTTGGAGATATGCTGCTTTTTTTTATTCCAGCAGTGCTTGCGATACTAGAACATCATGAATTTTTTAGTGTCTTGGGTCTTAAAATTCTTTTCATTATTTTGTTGAGTACGCTCTTGGTGATGTTAGTCACTGCGATTGTTGTTGATAGCTGTTATCGTTGGAGAACGGATCATGTTAAGCTACATGCTGGTTAAATCAGCGTCGCAAACAGTGTTCTGGTCATTTATCACGATAGGCATGTACTTTATTGTCAAACGCCTACATCGTCGATGGTCATTTTGGTGGCTTATGCCTCTTGTTCTTACCCCAATTCTTGTAGCGGTCATGATTCATGTATTGCATGTCAGTTACCAGGACTATTTTCGCGGAACAAAATGGTTAGTCTTATTACTTGGACCCGTGACGGTCGCCTTTGCAATCCCTATTTATGAGCAACGTGCACTTATTCGAAAACATTGGCCGGTACTGTTAATTGGTGTGATTGCCGGAAGTTTCACTGCAATACTCTCAAGTTGGGCATTAGCTGTTCTTTTAGGTCTTGATGAAAATTTACGCATGAGCTTATTACCGCGCTCGATTAGTACTCCCTTTGCGATGGAAGTCTCCCGGGCAATTGGTGGTACACCGGATCTGACTGCTATTTTCGTTATTATTACGGGTATATTGGGAGCGGTTATTGGTGAGCTCATCCTCATGTACCAGTCGTTTAATTCATCTTTTGCGAGAGGTGCGTTTTTAGGCGTCGGAGCACATGCAGCAGGAACGGCTCAAGCTCGTAAAATAGGGCACACCGAGGGAACAATTGCGAGCTTAGCGATGATTTTGGTTGGTCTCTTGAATGTACTTCTTCTCCCCCTTGTTATCAAGTTTTTAAATAATGCATAAATTTTTTTTGGTTTATTGTTAATCAATCCTTAAGCTTATTTGTTTTACACTGATAAAAAGCTAAAAGAGGAGACTACCATGTCAAACAAGAAACTAACTGAACGTTTGAACCAGGAGCTCGATGAACTTGGTGTTCCTGAATTAATGACAGAACGCGTACAAGTGTGTGCTAAATTATTCCAATTGCCTAAGTTTAAAATTGAAGCATTGCTACACGGTGTTGTTGCTTTAGACTGCAACTCCATGCAAAAAATCGCTGATGAGCTTGAAGTGAGTACGGATTGGTTATTTGGCGATGCAAAAGGAAAAGTGGCACATTAGACCCAGTTATAATGAGCCCAGAATCAAAATGATTCATTGTCTGGATAACTAAGGTCTGAATAAGAGCGATTCATCATGCAATACACCCACAGTGGCAACACCTTGCTTAGACAACCACTGATTTACCTGTTTACGCTTGGTATAAACGGGTAAATCGTTACGCATTGCCGTTTCATGTATCTGTTTTACCAATTCCTCAGACAGAAAGTACTCGGGATAATTTTTATGTAGGTATTTTTTTAGCTTTTTACCCTTGTCTGTTAACCAAAATCCGCCATCAAGTGACGCAGAAATACAAATTTTCTTAATGTCACCAAAGCGTGAAAAATGAATGAGTTTGTGAACGGAGTGTTTCCGTATGTAATGCGTCGTATCACGGCCAAAAAATTGGGTTTTACTATAATGCTCGGTAACTAGACCTCTTGGCTTAATTAACCAGCCCCGAGCATGACGCTTATCTTTCTTTTCCAATACCCCACCAAAAAAAAACCAAGTTCCTGCATAACCAGAATTTCTACCCGTTGATCGATACCAAGGGGCATTATTAATCACAGTGATCAGGCGTTGATGATTTTTCTTCCATAAGTTAGCAGTAATCATGCTGTGCTGGGTGGAGGGATCTTTTTCAGTATGATTTTTTAAAAATTTCATTAGAAATGAAGTGTGTTGGCCAGGGAGGTAACGATAAACGATGCAGCATGGAAATTGCAAATATATGAAGCATATCTTTTGAACTCAGGTTAAGGATGTTTGCCTTAACCCGATAGAATATATTTTGCTTGTCACTATGAGAGTCGGTGATAAGTGTTTACACCGTGATTGAATACATCAACAAAGTTAGCAACACTGGGAATAGTCGAGTTGCCTGAAAAAAAGGCCAGACCCGCTTGTATTCCTCGAGTAATATTGGCGCCTGCGGCCAAATTATTTAATGAATTAGGGGCAATTGCTTCGAACGCATGAATTGCAACATCCGGTAGATATTCTATTGCTGCAGCTTCTGGATTATTGACGTATTGAAACAGAACAAGTGTAGCAACCAATGCGTTATAGCCCCGATACACCGTACTCCAGTTTAACAGGTTGTACATAGTTACCGACTTTGGGGTCTCTTGTTTTGCATGAGCCATTTTCATTACTCCTTTGTATTTATTGATTAAAAAGTCATTCCTTCGTGCGTCATTATAAAGTAAGTTGTGGATTTTTAAATACGGATAATTTCTAAATGGAAACCCTTATATTCTTTTCATAAATAAGGTTGAAGTTGAAAAAAAACTAGTTAAAATAACGGCTTGCTTTCTGGAAAACCTTAATTGGAAAATGAAGTAGCGTTTTCAGCAGCTCAAAGCAACTCGTGGATTAAACCAAGATTTAATCCTCCATTTTTGTTTCTTTTAAAAGGATTTTAAAATGCCCGGATCAACTTCAAACATCTTAGCTAATCTTCAGGCTCGTGTGCCTACTTCTTCCGCTGCCCATAGAAATACGCAAAGAGGAAATGCAGGTTTAGCTGTGACGCAACTCACAGTACAAGCTGGAATGCAAATTACCAATACAACAAGTCCTATTCCTTTAATCCCTATAGCGTTTGCTCAGACCCTCAATTCAGGATATGCAGTCGTACGCTCTGATACTCACCTCAATGAAAAATTTATCCAAGGACTCCAAGCGATTTTCTCTGCTGTGATCCTTGGGTTGGCCATCAGCTTGGTATTTAATGATGATCAAATCGTTAAGCAAGTCATGTACTTAATTCAACTTCTCTACAGCGCACTATTTCTCGTAACATGGGGAGGCAGTGAAGTTTCTAAAGATTCAACTGCCACGCCTACAACTAATGCAGTTGCTCCCCATTTACTTAAATCCATCATCAAGAGACCTGTTGAAGAGGATATAGAAAAAGCTGAGAAAAGTGAGGAAGAAGATGATGCAAGTGAGGAGGAAATGGAAAGTATGAGAAAAGCTTCTAACTCCTAAGGAGTGCACTCATAGGGAGAGGTTTTTTTGCTTAAATAGTGTCTCAAACTTTTTTAAGATCTGAGGGAAGATTGAGGTGAGCTGGCCTCTCCAAGTTTTATGCCAGTCAAAATTTTTTCAAATATATCGAAATTATTGTGTTGCGAATGGGTATTAATTATTGGAAACATGATATGTTGAAAAAATGAGGCTCTTTTCTCAATTTCTTCAGCATAAATCTCAGCGATTACTTCGGGCTCATTTTTAAACTCCCCACAACCCCAGGCACCAAGCAACGCATAGGGTTTCCCTGCAAGAATTAATGTATCCAGTTGAGCAGCAATTCGCCGTCGCACATCCTCTCGGTGTTCTTTGACTACTTCAGGAGCTTTTGAATGTGATTCAGCAAAGTGTTCCGGAGCTGCAGATCTTAATTCATGAAAAGAAAAAATACTTGTTGGAGGAAGAAATGGAAAACTCATGTCAGGATCAGCAACTTTATTTGCTCCATAATCATCCATCGAAGGCGGAAGCAATACTTCCGGACCTCTAAAGCAAATTCGAGGTTCTTCACTATAGAATGTTTTACACGCGTTAGGTGAATAGGCTTCTTTACACCGTTTTTCTAGCGTTTTGAGTTCTTCTTCGGTCATTTTTCTTCTGCCTTCGACCAGTTCTTTCCCTTTAGGAGTATAAAGAAACGTATTATTGTAGTCCTTATCGTATGTGACAATGTCATCTATTAATGAACGTGCGCAGGTGCTTCGATGCCACATGTTTTCTTCTTGAGCGCTTCCACCTTCCAATGAGCCTCCTCCAGGGTAAAGTGAATTCGACATATTTAATACGGCATAAAGTCGAGCATATTTTCGGGTGATATGCTTCGCTGCGTCACCCCAATCTTGATATACGACTTCAACCTCGGAGGGTGGCTCAGATTTGGTTTGTGCCCAAACAGTTAAGTTTTCTGCTGCATGCTTTTTTAATTCCTCGTATTTTCTTAAGTCAGTGATCGCGTTTAATGTTTTGCCCATGCTTTCATGACGCCAACGTTCACCAGATAAAGAGCCCTTGATTAGACTGGGTTTATGTGCTTCATAAGACTCAAAAATGGCAGAAAACTCTGCTGCATATCTTGCAGAAGTATGGCTCTTTCCTCTAAAAAATTTTAGCAGTGTCATAATTCAAAACCCTTGCGCTATTTTGTGCTCAATATGCCTTTTTGCTGGTTGCTCTTATCTATACCCATTGTTGTGTACATGTATCAAACAAACATGAACAAAAATTTGAGCATAGGGCTCTGAATGGAGCCTTATATCAATACATTTATCAAAAAAGGTAGAAAAAACCTCCAATCCTACTCGAACTTCGCAAAAGCAGAATTCATAATCAAACCAATATGGATATATATTTATCATAGTGTATGTGAGTTGGAATTCAAGAAAGAGCTTAGACACTCAATTTTAGTTGTTGAAAGATAAGAAAACATTTAATTTATTAATTCGATTACTACGTCCTTATCTTTTTCTTACAGGGGTGATGAAGAAAAAACTGGAATTAGAGTATCTTCGATATTTAGCTGAATTTATATTCCTTAAACATTAAATAAGTTATATTAAAAAAATCATAGAACAAGGAGAGTTTATATGATGAAAAGCATTATCAAAAATTTCATCGGATTAATTATATTTTCGTTTTCAATTCAAGCTATTGCCAAGGATACAATCAGTGTCCAAGTAAAAACAAATGAAGAAACAGCTGCTGCTTTAGGGTTTACTGTAGATGGTAAAAAATCAGGTGCTCGTGGTAAATCCTATTCAGGCAAGGGACCTGCAAATAGAGTATATGTGTTTGGCTATCGAAAAAATTCTGCATTTGGTCCGGATATTTTATGTGGCTCACAAAAGCTGGCAAAAGACAGTGTAGTGACTTTAGTGACGTCAGGAGATCATTGTTCCATTGAAATAGAATAGGTACTCCAATACTGACGTCATCCTGAGTGCAACGAGGGATCTCATCTCGTAGCATCAGTGCTACAGCCCGGAGATCCCTCGTTGTACTTGGGATGCTGTGTTTTGAAGATGATTGTTATGTATCTACTTGGTGTTAGAGAACAGAGAGTCCCGCATCTTCAATCATTTGTTCGTAAATCAAAACCAAAACAGAGCCTTGATGAATTTCCAAAGCCACTTCAGAGAGTCGAGTTCGATTGAAGCACGAAGTTTTTCCTGGAAAAGAAAGTTGTGAGTTATTAAGTTCCCATTGAAGTCCTTTTGAAGAAATAGTTGCTGTGGGTATTCCAATTAACGAAATTTTTGTATGAGTAGGTAATAAACAATTTATATGGGATTTTTCATTAAGAACAAAGCCGCGTATGGGCGGAGCATACAAAAGGCAGTTTGTTTCCATAAAAATGTTAATATTATTCAATATATGATCCAAATGCCCACCGTTTATTCCCACAACTATGGCAGGTAATAAATCATTATCTTTTAAATAACGCATCGCTTTCTGAAAATCACTGTAATTTTGATCTGCTGAATGGAGAAAAGGATGGTCTTCTAAGATAGCTGGTCGGACAGAGTCCAGATCCCCGGTGATTAATTGCGGGCGAATTCCAAGATCCAATAAACTATTGGCTGCACCATCAGCTGCGATAATCGGCACATTCATCCCTGTGAAAAAAGACAACTCTGGTAAATCTCCGTTGAGGCATAAAATCGATTGATAGCCTGTTAAATTAATTACATCGTGCATCATAATGTCTTTTTAAAAGAATAAGCAGCAAACTGACAATTAGGCCTACGACATTAGAGCTGATCACAAAAAAGGAATCCGTGCTGCTCCCATAAATAATCCACGCTACAGAACAGACGAGGTAATTAATCAACATTATCATGGAAAGATCCTGAGTTGATCTTGTTTTTAAAGATTTGACAATTTGCGGTAATAGACCAATAAAAGAAGTAATAAAAGCAACAAGACCTGAGAACATAACAATAGACACATTTTCCTCCGCTCAGACGAATGAGATCAGGTTCAAAGGGTTGGTTCATCCTCTCAGCCATAACTGGCACCCCTAATGTACAAATATTATTCTACCATGAAAGAGTCTAACTGCCAAAATGAAATTCAAGAAACAGAATGCTGTATGTTTTTCCGTCATGGCAGTTTTGTTTTTTTATTGTGCAAAAAGTAAGATTTTTTCATCTGTTCAAATGGTTTTCTTTTTAGCATAATGGCTGCGATGTCAGTTTGGTTTAGAGTTTTTCTCTCTAAATTGACGTTAGAGTAGTTTATTGATCCTTAAAGACATGTTCCTTGAGGATGTTTTTTCAGATAAGGAATGAAAATGAAAAAAGTTGCTTTGTTAATCATGGGATTGACTCTAACTGGTTTGGCGGTAGCTACAAGCAACCCCAAAGAAGAAGTACGTCATATTGTGACGCTAAATGGTTTAGCTCAAGGCGATGGACGGTTTATTCGTACTGATGTTATTGAGAATGGTAAATATAAGTTTGGCTATTATTTTTGTGGAACCCGCCATAGCATAGTTTATGGAGATATTGTTTTTGCTGAAGAGGTGGCTGAAGCATATCGAGTAGAGCGGTCCATTAAATTTTCGATTTGTCAGGATGAAACTTTAACTGATTGCCAGGAGTTTGCGTCAGATCAGTTTACTATTTTTAAGAATAAAGACGGTTATTTAGAGACCGATAGTCGCCCTGTATTGCCTATTAGTGTCGCATCAGTTAAAGACGCGTATAAAGCATGCGAACCTAATCCAGATGAAGACAATCGCATGAAAAAAATAATTCATGCGGGAAGCAATTATCTGATTCGTCAAGGTTGATTGGATTTGTAGTTGCTCAGTAGACTTGTAGCCTGGGTGCAGCGAAGCATAACCCGGGTTTTTGGGAGTGAATGAATTCTTCAATCCCGGGTTGCGCTTCGCTGCACCCAGGCTACAAAGCTACAAAGCATTTCCAGATTTTTTTGCAAACTTAGAGCAAAAGTATGAAGATTTTACTATAATGCCCCGCTATTTTTTATAAATTGAATATTATGTCGCAACCAAAAACCTCCATTTTATTTATTGGCTTATTATCGGCTTTTTCTTTACTTACATTTGATCTGTATCAACCTTCACTGCCTTACATCACTAATTTTTTTGGTACAACGCATAACTTAAGCCAATTAACTTTAAGTATTTATCTATTTGTTTTTGGGGCGACTCAATTAGTTTGGGGACCACTAATCGATCATTTTGGACGACGTCGTTTATTGCCCGGAAGCTTGCTTATCGCAGTTCTCGCCAGTTTAATCTGTGCTTTTGCTCCGAATATTTTTGTGCTCATTCTAGGCCGGGCGTTACAGGGATTTGCTTTGTGCTGTGCGAATCTAATTGCTTTCTCCATTTCGCGAGATTTTGAAGATACTGTAGAACGAGCCAAGGTTTTATCCTATGTTTCTATGATTGTTTCAATATCTCCCATTCTTGCTCCTGTATTCGGTTCTCTGGTCTTTACATATTGCAGCTGGCAAGCGAATTTCATGTTGATGGCCGTAATTGGTTTGGTTCTTTTGTTGAAGTCGCGAAAAGGATTATTGGAATCACCATTTTGGACTCAGCCTAAAGAACCCTTTATTATAAAAAGAGTAATCAATGCATATAAAGAGATCATTCCATCGCCCACCCTTTGGAGTGGTTCTTTTATTATGATGTTTAGTTTTGCTGCAGTCATGCTTTCAGTGATTAATTCATCTTATATTATTATCGATCAATTTGGTTTTTCGCCCTTAGTGTACGGTATTATTTTTATCATTAATGGATTAAATATTATTGTTGGAAATTACTTAGGTATTTGGCTACGTAAGTATTTCAGCATGGCTGCGACCATTTATCTTGGGAGTTGGTTTATTATTAGTGGTGGCTTTGCGATGTTACTGTGCGCAAACCTCTCTGAATTTAATTTATATGCCTTATCTTTTGCATTAATTTGTAATTTAGGAATTAGTTTAACTGCTCCGGCCACAATGTCGATCATGCTTGCTGATTATAAAGAAAATACCGGTCTTGCACTGGCCATAATTCATACAGTACGTATGTTTGGCTCATCGGTGTTAACCATCATAAGTGCCTATTTACTGATGCAGACACTCATTGCATTGCCTTTAGGATTAATTGCATGTGGACTAGGAGCTCTTTATAGTTCTTGGTATTTTAACCGCTTGACGGCAAATGACTCTGAATTTGATGGGGCGGAAGCTGCTTAGGGCATTAAAAAAACAAAAATTTGGCAAAATTGATAAACAGATTGTACACTTAAGATATTTAAAGGTTCGTGCTTAGTCAAGAAGCTTATTTCCAATAAGAAAAAGTCATGGAGGATTTAAATGAGAATATGGCGATCTGTTGTAGTTGGAGCTTTATTATTTCTTTCATTAAATCAGGTTAACGCACAAAACAACACCGACATCAATAATACGATCAACAACAATATCACTAATTTTGCTCAATTAGTGCAAGCTGTTGAGGGTGGGGAGGATGTTCGAGCAATAATTCATTTTGATAACTGTCAGCTAACAGGGCCTGCGCTGCCGACTCAAATAACGAGAAGATTAACGGGCGCTAGCACTCGATTTAATTTTACCAACTTTTTTCATGGCCAAGAGACTGTTAATAACGAATTAATCGATACGGTGACTACATCCATGAAGCTTTTTATACAAAACTCCTCTGGGGAATTCTTAACATTATCAGGTCGTTTAAGTGTTTTTGAAGATAATACAGCAACATTGCATGTCAATTTTTTTGATCCCATTTTGCATAAGCAACACTTGGTAGTCGATTGGCAGTGTAATATTAGTAATGGTGAAGACAATAATGGCTTGGTGTTGTTCAATTTTTCTTAGAGCAGCTCACTTCTGAAAATAAATTACCCTTTCCTATTTTCGCTTTTCGCTCTTCGCTCTTCGCTGTTTGCACTGTCTCTGTGCACAGCAAAGAGTGATACTCGCCTCCTGGCCATAGAGTTGACGTTGAAATAAAAATATACTAGCGTAGCCGGGTGCCTGAAGTAACTTCCTAAATAATTAAGGATAATGTTTCATTAAAAAGGTACTCTTTACGCGCTTTGTGCTACCACGTGCTTGTTATAGGAAATGCAGGTAGTGACTGTATAATTTTACTCGACAGGGATGCTAAATGATAAAAAAGATATGGAGTGTTGTTTTTCTCGTGTTTATCAATCAAGCCGTTTCGGCAGCCCCTGGTCGTTTTTTTACAATTGCAAACAATGGAGCCCCCGTTGAGGCTAATGTGACCTTATGTCTCAATGCAAAAGGACCCGCAAGTTGTCAAGATTATAATGTTTCTGCTACCGATTTAACTGTACTGACCACAGTGCCAAAGCATACCTATCCCTTTGCGGGAATTAAGATTAACTCGCCATATTATTCAATAGGTTCAGGTTGTACCCCATTAGGCAATGGATTTTGTATGTTTTCGGTGAGCAACACTTCAGCTGCAATGATTCAAATTAAGATTCCTGATTACATTATTATTGGTGCAGGTACTGCGGGTGCAGTGTTAGCAAAAAAATTATCTGATGATATGCACACTTCCGTAGTTGCATTGCATAACGGACCAAATCTGAATCAAGATCCGCTGATTAATCTCTCAGCAAATGGTATGATTACGGTACTATCAGGATTAATTGGGCCTCCACTTTATGCGCTCAGTGATACGATTCCACAACAATTCCTTAATAACCGGATCTTAAATTGGATTTATGCATTACCACTGGGCGGAGCATCATCAGTCAATGCAGGGGCTTGGTGTCGCGGTACAAATCAAGTTTATTCTCAATGGGAAGCAATAGCAGGTCCACTTTGGTCTGTATCACGGATCCTAAATACCTATATAGAGTTAGAAAAGTATACTGGGCAAACGACTAATCCTGCTGCTCGAGGTTTTAATGGTCCGCTTCCTATTCGTCAAGAAGCGAATTCCACCCAAGTTTCAGTTAAATTGACGCAAGCCATTATGAATGCGACGGGTGTAGGGTTTGTCCTGGATTATAATGATCCCAATACCCCGATTGGGGCTTCGACTCAACTGCAATACACGCAAATGGGTGCAGATGGACCTTTACGAGCAAGTAGTGCTATTGCTTTTTTAAACAATAATGTCATGGATCAGAATGGCAATGGAATGAATGGGCGTCAATTGCGTGTGTTATTTAATTCCACTGCAAGTAATGTGATTTGGAGTGGTAATAAGGCAGTTGGCGTTCGATATTATCAACGTGGACAGAATAATTATCACCAAGGTGAACTGAAAAATCTTTATGCAAGCAAAGGAATTATTGTCAGTGCGGGGATAAGGAGCAGCGCATTTCTTATGCGTTCTGGAGTAGGACCCGCATCGCTTTTACAATCACTGAATATTCCTGTGGTCTTTGATAATCCTAATGTAGGCAAGGGATTGGCTGATCAGCCTCATGTTGTACTGATTTATACGTCCAATCCCAATGATACCCCTTCATCGCCAGTGCTTCAGATTCCAGGCAATATTATTTCTGCTTTAGCAAATACCCCTATTGGTAAAGAACTTATTAAGTTGATTGGTTTTCACGTGAACGTGCAAAATGGCATATTTTCGCAAATTGCTTGGTTACCTGCACCGGGAGGAGATCCCACGGTACGTAAGGTGCGATTTGCTTCAGCAAATCCAATTCCAGGTATCGTAGTTGTCTTATTCGATCTGGTACAACCAGAGAGTCGTGGTTCTATTGTGATTAAAAGCAGTGATCCTTTTGTAGAACCCAGTATGGATTTAGGGGTGTTTGAAGATCCATCTGATCTGACTCTTTATATCAATGCATTTCAAAATTATCTCACGAATATTAATACAGAGTTGCAGACTATTGATCCGACTTATCAGATGGTTTTTCCTGATCCATCAGTACTTAATGATCCTCAAAGTTTAACCCAATTTATATTAGAAGAAGTCGGAACAAATATGCATTTTCAAAGTCATTGTCGGATGGCACCTTTAAATCAAGGTGGTGTTGTTGATAATACAGGACATGTTTATGGAGTCCAAAATCTCCTTGTGGCAGATGACTCCATCGTCCCCGTTAATATGGATGGTAGTCCCATGGCCACAGCTTATTTGATCGCGGCGAATGTAGCGAATATTTTGCAGGGGAAATAGGGGATGATCTAATCAATGTGTGTTTTCTGAATCTTATAGTCGCTCTATCCTTCCCGAGCTAATTTTTAGAATTAATAACACATCTATGGTATCATTTTTTTTTCTTAAACAATTGTCGTAAGCAATGAAAATAAAAGCTTTTTCTTATAGTTTATCCTTATTAATGAGTCTTGGGGTTTTTGCTGCACCTCGTTTTGTGCCGGCTACACCATCACCTACACCTCGCTATGAAATCAACGGGCCTGCTTTATGCGCTACAGCTAAAGAAACTTTGGCTTATTTAAATAAAGGCGTCCATTATGATCCTCGGGTCATTCATGAAGGTAAAGTGTTTAAGCTCCCTCTCGCTCGAGTCAAAGCAACCTTAGTATTCATTTGCCAACACCAGAACGAATTGAATAATCCTGCTTTTGTTAAAGAACACTTCGATTTTATTCGTTGGTACCCCGATCTTGAGCAAGCCAAGCCATTGAGCATGCAAAAACCACTTATTGCTCATTTACCCAAAGATAAAATTCTGATGACCAAGTATTATGTGCATCGTGCTAAGGCATCAAACAAACGCAGCGCTGCTTATCCTTTTGCTCTTCATGGGCTTCCTAAAGATGAAGAGTTACTGACTCTGGAGGAAGCGGATGCCAAGCCTGGGCTCATACGTTTCCAATATGGAAAACAAGCAATCTTAAAAGGAGCATTAGCGAATAAAAATGTTCCTGTTCTGGGCTATTTCAATCGAGAGGACATAGAAGCTGCCTTAATGCAAGGTACTGTCATTGCCGATTTCGGCTTGAACCAGCAGACAAAAATCTTTAATGTTCATCGTTGCAACAATGTTGCATACAACAAAGCCAAAAACCCCTATCAACAAGAGCGTTATTGGTATTTTAAACCGGTAGCAGGCATCAAAGGTTATGGAAAGGATGCAGATCATAAAATCACTGTGAATACAGAAGTGACTTTTGCTGCAGATCTTGAACAGTTTGGTTTAGGAAAATTATTGATGGTGCAATACCCTGATCAGAAGGGAAACATAGTGACGCGAGCCGGTATTTTTGCGGACACAGGTGGAGCATTCACAAATAATTTGTATCAAGTTGATTTTTTAGCAGGTAGTTATGCAGGGAGAGATGCGTTTGCTCGTGCTACCCACCATTTACCTGATTATGTGGCCGCTTATTTTATGGTATTAAAAAAATAATATGAAAATTTTCTTATTTTGCTCATTTTTCATAAGCTCAATGGTGCATGCCTTTTCTTGCTATGATTCACAAAAAATTCACAAAGCGCCGATTCAATTCGATATACAACGTATTGCTTTAACACGAGAGTATCAATTAACTCATTATGGAATTGACTCAAAATCCATTGAGATTGAACCGAGAATGATTGTTTTGCATTGGACGTGTATTCCTACGTTTAAAGCAACTTTTCGTGTATTTAATTCACCCACATTCCCTAAGAATTCACCACGCATTAAAGAGTTACCTGGCGATTTGAACGTATCAGCCCATTTTTTGGTGGACCGTGATGGAAGCATCTATCAACTCATGCCTGACCACTGGATGGCAAGACATGTTATAGGATTGAACCATTATGCCATTGGTATTGAAAATGTAGGGGGGGTCGATAGCAAAGATGATCTAACCGAAGCCCAGACAAAAGCAAATGCATTTTTAGTATGTTACCTTAAAAAGAAATATCCAGAAATAAAATATGTTATTGGTCATAATGAATATTTGAATTTTAAGAACACGCCTCTTTGGCTCGAACAAGATCCAAATTACCAAAAAGATAAAACTGATCCTGGTCCCGATTTTCTCAATCGTGTTATGAAATTAGTACGTAGTAGCAAAAATACTTTGGACTGGCATCAGCATTCATAAGTTCATATTTTTGACCGCCAAACCATCCACTACGCCCCGCGACTTGTTCGCAGGCTCCAATTCTGGACCACGCGGACAAGACAAGCCGTGGAACATGACAGATCGGAACGGCTTTCCCTTCACAAAGGCAAACAATATTAACTACTCTTAGCATATTAATCAGACTATAATGAGCTTACAGATTTAGCAGTTCAAATAATCGTTCTTTGCCTAAATGACTTGATTAAATGCATGGAGTAAATATGTCTGATAAGTTATTGGATGTACTGGTAGTTGGAGCTGGACCTGTCGGTTTATTTTGCGCAAATGAATTGATGCGCCAAGGTTTGAGTTGTCGGATCGTTGATAAAAAATCGACGCTCAGTGATAAATCAAAGGCATTGGCTATTCATATTCGAACACTCGATCTTCTAAGGGATTGCAGTTTCCTTGACGAAATACTCATCGAGGGACAAAAAGTAGACGGAGTCGTGTTTAAGTCCAAAGGAAAAGAGTTAATCCATGCAACCTATGCCTATGTTGAAGCAGATTATCATTTTGTTATTGATCTACCTCAAAACAAAACGGAGCATATTTTCCATCAAGGCTTAGTTGATAGAGGCTTGCATGTTGAATGGCAAACCGAACTCACGGAAATCGAACAAACAGCAAACCATATTGTATCTACTTTAAAACATGTTGATGGCAGTGTTGAAAAAGTTCAATCAAACTGGATTATTGCTTGTGATGGCTCACACAGCACTCTAAGAAAATTAGTGAATGCCGAATTTATAGGTTCCTCCTTTAAACAAACTTGGTGGCTTGCTGATTTGTTGATTGATTGGGAACTACCAGAGAATAAATTTATTATCTATGTGAGTGATGAAGGCCCGGCTGCTTGTTTTCCAATGGGGGACAAACGTTATCGTTTGGTAATGACTGCACCAGAAAAAGTCATGCATCAAGAACCCTCAATAGAGGATATTACACGTACTTTTAAAGCACGTTGCACTGATCCAGCAACCCTGCATGATCCTGTTTGGATCAGCCAATTTGGTATTGATCACAAGCAAATCCAAAACTATCGTTATGGACGAGTGTTTTTTGCTGGCGATTCAGCCCACGTCCATAGTCCTATGGGGGGACAAGGTTTAAATACTGGATTACAAGATATTTATAATTTAGCTTGGAAACTAGCGCTGGTACAAAAAGGGCTTGCAAGTGATGGATTGCTTGACAGTTATCATAGCGAACGGCATCCCATCGCTGCAGGGGTATTAAAAGATACTGGGGCTATGACTCGTATGATTATGATAAGTAACTCATTGATGATTTCTTTACGTAATTTCATCTTGCGGATGGCCATGTCGTTCGACGCAATCAAAAATTTTATTATGAATAATCTTGCTGAGTTGTCTGTGAGTTACGCGAAAAGCCCTATAGTCAAAGTATTGGGTGAAAAAACCCAGTTCAAAATAGGTGAATTTCTCATTAATTCTCCTTTTATTGAAGCGAAAAGCAAAGAAAAAAGAGAATTGCAGCAAATTACCCAAGGAACGCTGCATCATTTATTTTTATTTACAGGACTTGCCAATAATAATCAACCGCCTGTTTTTTCTGAAATAGCAACGGCTATTGCACAGCAATTTAAAGGGTTAATCAAAACCCATATTGTAGTGCCTAATTCTGTAATGCCCCTAACTGATGAAGCGATTTCAGTATTGATTGATGAAAATCAAAAAATGCACGAACGGTTTAAAATCAATAAACCTACTGCTGTGTTGATTCGGCCAGATAAATATATTGGATTAACTCAGATGCCAGTGAATAAAGAGGAGTTAATGGGGTATATGGAAAATACTTACCTCAAGGTGAACCCCGAAGTGTGATTCAAGATGATTCATTATTGATTTTCCTTTGGTGCTTAAAGAGAACTGAATGAACCTACTGAGGGAAAATCAAATACTTCCTATTCAAAACAGACATGATGTTCAAATAAAATAATTCTTGATGATTTTCTGAGTTAATGCATAATTCGGGACCAGATTTTTATTTTTTTAGGGTTTTTAATGCACTCCTTTTACAAACAAAAAAAAACTGAAAAAGGGAAAAGAAAACATGCTTTTCAAGTAGCCGAAGCGCTTAAAAAACAAATTAAAGAGGAACAGGCGACAGGAGTTTTATCTGGGATTACAGATAATATTGTTAAATTTGCTTTAAAAACATCTGAGTATATTTCGCAGTTTAGTGAGACAATGCAGGTAGGAAAACAGACAGTTGAAATCAAGTTATTAGGTGGTTCTGCAATCCCTATTTATTCTATTAGCTATAAGGATGTTACTGTTGTTTTCCGTGTCATTTCTGAAGCTGATATTGATTTTTCTGCATATGCAAGAGCACGTAATCATAGCAATTTAAACAAGTATTTCCCTGAACAATATGCGATGGAAGAATTTACTCATAGATTCCAAAAGTATTATTTAGAGGTTTTGGAGTATTGTGGGCGAAAGGATTTGCGAACAGTAAACAGCGATTTTATTAGCCGCATAGAGTATGTTAGAAATATGTTGCAAATAATGGCCGCGCTGAATGCAGAGGGTTTTTGTTTTACTGACATTAAACCCGGCAATTTTGTTATTGCTGATGATGGACGTTTAGTTCTTTCAGATGTGAAGTCTTTGCGGGATGTGCTTGGAATAGGTACGATTCCAATAAATGAGCTGAGTAATAATATCTCTATAGGGTATCAATCCCTACTCGATTCTGTGAATAATAACCCCGGTTCAAGCAGTTCAGATAAACCTATGGTTTCTGTGCAAGAAATTGATTACGAATCCCGTTATAGCTTGGGGATTAGTATTTATGAAGTGCTTACCGGTCATTTTGTTGTTTCGGAACATATACAGACACTGACTGCGATCAAGAACTTAGTAAAACAACGACTATCAGATCAGTACGACTCTAGCCAGTCTGATTTTTTGCAACAGCAATCCGGGGAGGCTGTCAAAGGTTTAAGTGCAATTCTCGAGAAAATGCAAAAAAAAGATCTTCGCGAGCATTTGAATTTAGAGCATGAAGTATTTCAAAGTCCTGTCGGCTCGGTTTTAAAAGATATCATTCTCTCTTTAACAAGCAAGGAAAAGTCACAACGAATGGAGGTTAAAGGGGCACTGATTTGTTTGGAGCAGGCGCTTCATCTTGCACAGTCATCATCAGCACCTTCTTTTGCCGAGGAAAATTCAAGTATGGGGGCCTCCAATTCAAATTACACTGAGCCTAAGAGAATATCGAGACGATATTCTCAAGCTAAGTTGCCAACAATATTCAGGAGATCTTCATCTACTACTGTACAAGAACGGGAAGTACCTGACACGCCAAACACTGACAAAAGAGAACAGTTCAAACAGTCAGGCAAAGTTTTAAGCATGATTTTTAGTTCACCGAAGAAGGAAAAGGCTAAACTTTTAGAAGCAACAGAAACCCCGGCACCATAGAGACGTGTCTCATTAATTACTGAAACTGGTTATTGGTTTTTGTTTATCCAGGCACTTAATTGTGAGATATTAGATAAGTAGCTGGTACGGTAAAGAAAATTAAATCCCTGATCCAGGTCGCAAACCTTCCTAACAAACTATGGACTGTTACATGCTGATAGGGAAATTTCTAACGTACGTTTTATCATACGATTTGAAATATACAGTAATGAACTTATTGCTGGTTATTACGCTAAATTGAATAAAAATAATGAGAAATGGATTAAATATTTTATGAAAAAATTACTGGCGCAGTATACCAATACTCTAGGTATAAAAGGTACCTTGATGTGTTGGTTTTTGGTTTTTGTATTTTCAGTAACTGGTTTTGCTGCTCAGAGTGATGCAGAACTAATTAAAAAATTAAATGCCATTGAAAAAAAATCGAATACAATCATGGGGGTTACTGCAATTTATATAGAGAAAAACAAGGTGATTGCACATAATAGCAATCAGCGATTTTTCATGGCAAGTACAATCAAATTACCTATTGCAATGGCTTTTTTACACCGCGTTGATGAGAAAAAAGATTCTTTGAATCGTGTCATTAAAATGGATTCACGTAATTCAGTTCCTGGTTCTGGAGCGCTGCATTATTTATTCGAAAAGAAAAAATTGAATATTTCTTTAAAACAAATACTGATGCATACTCTCAAAAATAGTGATAACAGCGCAAGTGATGCATTATTGCAGGCGGCTAATGGCCCTAAATATGTAGCACAACGTATGAGTGCTCTGGGCTTCAAAAATATTTTTATTAATCGCTCCATTATGGAAATGTTTGTAGATACAAATCATGTGGATCGTTCATTTTTAAAAAAACGTCAGCCTATATATTCCTGGCAAAAAATATCGAATCGTGTTCCCCTGAAAGAAAAGCAGAGAGCATGGCAACGTTTTGAAAAAGACACGCGCGATACTACGACGCCTAATGATATGGCAAAATTGCTTGTGAAATTATATAAAAAACAAGCACTTTCAGAATCAAGCACTAATCTTCTCATGAAAATCATGGAGCAATGCCGAACTGGCCGCAGTAGAATAAAAGGATTATTGCCACCCCATGTTAAAGTAGCTCATAAAACAGGAACTTGGTCTATTTATGAACGGGACTATTTAAGATATCCAGGGTCTAAAAAACTTTATCGTTTTGTTAGTGACGTTGGCATTATTACTTTGCCTAATAATAAAGGTCATATCGCGATTGCAGTCTATGTTAAATCAAAATCAGCCAGTGATTACCCGCGTAGTCGTGCTATCGCCCTTGCAAGTCGTGCTATTTATGACCATTTTATGAGGTCGTAGCTTCTCAAATTTGTGGCCTTGGTGCCGCGTAGCGGAACAGGGATAGTATAGTCTCTTTAACCCGGGTTTCGCTACGCTGCACCCAGGCTACAAATTTTAAAAAAACATAATGGATACGCGGCCTAGAAAAGCTTCGTTATTTCGTATACTCTGTTCAAAAAAAATTAACTTTGAAGACAAGGAGGTTACGATGTGTCGTTGTTTGACTTTGATTTTTAGTGGACTCATCTATTTTTTCATGAGTTTTGCTTTATATGCTCAATTACCTTGCAATTACCAGGAATTATCTGCTGCAGAAAAGCGTCATTTACTATGGAATGAAATTATCGAAAGTCATGAAGAAGATCCCTTACCGCAGCTTACGGGCAATAGTTTTAATGAAGTACTCGAAAAATTAAAAGGATTATTTAACTTAAATCCTACATTTGATACTGCCAGTGATGAACTTCCTGAGGGACGAGTAAAAATTATTCATGCCAATGGTTCAGTAGGAAAAATCGCATTAGTTCCTGCACCAGATCATCCATTCACCGGTATTTATCAAACTGGGGCAATAGGTGTCGCTCGACTTTCCCTAGCCACGCCTCCTGCTGATGATAATTATATTCCTGGTATGGCGATTAAATTTTTAATCTCTGAACATCCTTCAGTCAATTTGCAGGTGATGAATTTGCTAGAGGGACAAAAAGACAACTGGAATTATTTTGCAAAAGACTTTTCGAATCAAATACCTCATCCTACAAGTTGGACCTTGAAGGCGATTGAAAAAATATTTGAATGGACTCGTGATCCTGCAAATAATCTTCCTTTGTGGCATTTAGCTGCCTGGACGAGTGAAGGGAAATTTAATGGGATCCCGGTCTTTCCTGAGCGGATCTATTTCAGACCAACTAACTTCGTTAAGGATTTGATCCCTGAAAATTCACGAGAAGACTTCAGAGTCTCATTTTCAGAAATACCTATGGGGCCAATCTATGAAGTTTATGGAGAATATCAAGGAACCGAATACCATATAGGGACCTTAATGCTGGAAAGCCCTTTATTGGCTTCAAATTACGGTGATAAGAAGTTGTTTTTTCAGCATCAACGATAAGTTTCCAACTGTAGCCTGGGTGGAGCGCAGCGAAACCCGGGATTGCGAAGTTCATACATATTCTGAGTTCCCGGGTTCCGCTGCGCTCCACCCAGGCTACGAATCTACAGTATCGTTTAATACTTGGTATAGATAAGAGGACGTTTCAGTAGTTGATTCCTAATTTAATTCAAGAAGAAAACTATTTTATCCTCTTCCTCTGAAGTAATAATCAATTCTCGTAGGCTGGTCTTAGTTGTTGGTGTGTTCAATTCAATGAATGAAGTAGAAGACGGCACCATAGGTTTTCCAAGTAGGCCTAATTTTTTTATGCTGTCATTGAGTTCGATACCATGAGAAGTTTTTAGCGATTCCAGTTTATTTTGCTTCTTGAATTCTAAACTGTGTTCGTCTGAATCAAACACTTTTAATTTTAAAACATCACGAAGATAGGATTCTGAAGGTGTTTTATCTACGGTTTTATTGTGATTCTCTTTGATAAAGCGAAATGCTTTGTCAATCTTTTCATCTTCAGTTTTTCGTGGGTCTTTGCCGCAAGCGGTATCCAGGTTGTAAATGTGAGGCAGTAGACTTTGAAAACCATCATGTCCATGAACATAGTTAATCTTATAGCCATTGTGTGTCGCTGGTCTTGCTGTTTCTGTTTCTTTTGTTGCATCCCAACGATTCCAGAACAGATAAACTAATGGCCATGTCGCTCGTTCTTGTTCTGACATATTCGTTCTGTCATGAATCGCGTCGGAATGAAACAACGAGTGTATGGTATTGTTTTCAACATAGAATTGAAATTGATGGTTAATCTGATCGATGGTTGCTGCTAACGCACTCGCAGTGGAATCATCATAATTTACCCCAAGACGTGCAGCCATCAGTTGAATGGCATCGAAGCGAATGGGAGCATGGCTAAATAAAGTAATACCCTGTTCACTCAGTGTGTAATCCAGTATCTTCAGTGCGGGCTTATAGCTTTCATTGACTAACTGGGTTAATTCCTCATGGCGAATAATATCATGTTCAAGCAACAGTTTAAGACCCCAAAAAGAAGGGATTTGAACATCACCAATATACCCTGGGGGAGCAAAGGAATGTCCTGCCATGAATTGTTCAAACGCATAAATAAACTCACTGCCATGGTTCGAAGCCAGAATATTTAATGGACAATGATTTCGGCGAAGCATATGAAGAATTCTAAACATGAAATAATCACAATTGCCACGATCAGCTATTTCATCGCCAATGAGGCGAATCAGCGTTTGATTATCACGAACTTCTAATTTGGACATGAAGTGATTAAATTGACTAACACAGTGAGACAGCTTCTCTTTGGGGGCGGTTAGTTTTTGCGTTAATATTTTTTGTTCTTCTTCAGCTGTTTTTAATTTTATTCGTGTTTGTTCCCGCAATTGGGACAAGGTTTGAACCGTTAGAGTTTCTGCAGTTAATAATTGTTTGTCTAGATTTGCGATTCGTTCTTTTGCATTATCTATTTTGATTTGCGTGAATTGTAAAAGAAGACGGTTTTCAAGATATTCCTGAAGAATTTCACCGTATTGCTCATAAAGTGTTACAAATTGTTGATACGCTTCCTCAACATTCTTAACCTCATTGTTAAATTGAATGATTTGATAACGAAAAAGAAAATGAATAAGTTTGATTGGATTACCATGTAAATCGCCAAGAGTAATCGAACCTAAATTGTTTTCCAGCTCATGAGGATACTTATAAATATTAACATTCTTATTTATAAGACGGTTGGCCATTCCTTAACCCTGGTCATGTGATTTTTTATAGCAAGAAAAATAATGGATTCCAGCAAAAATATCAATTTTCAAGCCCTATAATTATTTTCCAGCCAGTTAACAATTTATTTCATTAAGACAAAAAGGATACAAAATTTGCATCCTTTATTATTTTAGAAAGAGGAGTACTAAATTTAAAAACGAAAGAAAGGCCATCACGATAAAAGTCAGGATCATCCCGCGAACTCGAAATTTAAGGTGATGCTTACTTTTAAGAAACGCATAGGCATGGAAGATGCGTCCTAAGATAAAGAAAAAAACCAAAGTTACAAGGACTATCCAGTTCGCTTTATTTGCTTCAGCACAAAAAAGTAAGATTAGTGTAAACGGAACATATTCTCCAAAATTGCCGTGAGCTCTAATTGCCATTTCCAAATCAGCAAACTCTTTGCTTCCTACTGAAACTTTATGTCTGTGGCGCAGTGTCACGACTTGGAGTGAAAGATAAATATAGGCGAGAGCTAATAAGGAACCGGTAATGGTTGTTATTGGATACATTTCATTCTCCTAATCAAAATGCTTATTCATTCGTTGTTACAGAGTTCAGTTTCAATACAAATTCGTCAAAGCAATGTTGAACCTCATCAAAAAAAATTAACCAAGGACAATGACCTGCCTTTCTAATTATTTTATGAATACTATTTTTTCCCTGGAATTTTTTATTGGCCTGAAAAATTTGGGGTGGGCAAATAAAGTCATTTTCGCTGGCAATGGTCATTGTGGGTAGAGTTTCTGGAAACCATTTACAATAATAGTCTGGATAAAAATGCTCTATGGCATAATGATAGGCTGTATTATTAAAGGCAAAAAGAGGAATGATTTTTTCTCCTTCCTGCAACTCTGCAGTTGTAAAGCAGTAGTGTTTGTAGGTATTCCAAAACTCTCTATAGAGTTCATTCGAAGGTGCCAAATGATAGTTACTGGCAGCAGGTACTAAATCGGGTAAATGATGTCGCTGTTGCATAGCACTTACATGCTGAAAAAAACTGTTTTCAGTTGTGGTATTCATTAAGACCAGTCCTGCCAGGTGATGTTCCAGTTCGGGTAAATTTAAAGCAAACATCCCTGAAAAACTGTGTGTAACTAATATGGGTTTAGAAATGGATTTTAATAAATCAATTAAACCATCTTGCCAATATTTAATATCAAGTTTGCCTTGAGTATTTATGCCATCTTGCGGAAAATCTAAAAGAAAAATAGATCCTGGTAATTGCAATTTACGGCACAAATTGGTGAGGTATTCAGAACCCAGACCAGGGCCACCAGGTAAGAATAACCAGGTATATCCTGGGCTTTCGGTGATTGGCTGTACTTTATAACCATATTTTGTGTAGTTCATATGGGGTTCGCTACTTTTTTATTAGGTTGCAAATCATAACACATAGGTTAGGGCCTGTTTACAATTCGTTAGTTTGGCCAAGAAAGTAGAATTGTCAACAGACCCTAGTTGAATTAATGCGTGATTAGCATTTATAGTGGATTAGGATGTCCCATTAATTCGAACGAGGCACAAAAGCCGATCTACTGGAATAGGTGAGGGTACGATGAAAAAAACATATCCTATTGTTTTTTTATTCTGTCTTTTTTTAATTTCGGCTCATGTACATGCGAATTATTTGAGGTACAGCGGTAAATGCCAATTTTCTCTTACTCGGGATCGTTATGCTTATTGTTTAGAGAAAGAAATGGTTTTTTATGACAACGAATTTAAAAGCATTTATAGTAATTTACCACCGGAGGCATCCCTACTTGCCTCTGAAGCATTAGCCACACAAATTGTCGAGCCTAATTGTGATGCTATAGCACAAAAAATTGGTGCTGGTTTGGAATATCATATTGTTTTTCGAACCTGCATGATTCAAATCACTAGAGAAAAAATTGCCTGCGTCAGGAGATTTGTTCCTTGTCAATTATGTTGGGGAAGGTTGACTAAGGCCTTAAAAAAACCACTTTTATTCCTGGAAGGAGTTTCTATCAATATATCGGATCCTACTTGATTTGAAAGCGTTCAACAGAGCTGAGAAAATTTCCCCTCTCCCGTTTGTGGGAGAAGGGTAAGACTTAACTTGCAGGTGTGGGTTTTGAGGCAACAGCATTGTCAGCACAAGCATCTGCAATACTATTAATCTCATCGTCATATTGTTTGTCGGTCATATCATTAGATCGTTTCAGCAGATCCATTAATTTAGGCTTAGCACATTCACAATAAGAACTAATTAATTTCTTATCCTCATCCGTTTGTTTGGGATCAACAAGACTCCATCTGTCTTGGCAATAATCCATTATATCGCCGTCTTTTGCTTTACTTAAACCTACTTCATCTTCCACTGTATCCATTGTATCATGCAGCAGGGTTCTTGACATGCAGAGATGAACAGCTTTTTGAACTGCAGCGTCACTATCTAAAGGTAACTTTGCAGCGCAAGCACAATATTTTTCTCCAAAATTTTTAAAATCTACTTTATCTTTTGCCTCATCTGCTTTTTTCATCCAAGCATTCGTACAAAGAGTTTGAAAGTCTCCACCAGTACCAGCACCTGGTGCAGTGTCTGCTGCGTAAGTTGTTAAAGAAAACATTATGGAAAGAACAGGAATAGCGATCTCCCTGAAAAAATTCATAATTTATCACTCCTTTGATTGTAATAGGTACTTCTGCCTCATTGAGAATAGCTAATGTTATCCAGGTTATCCAGAGTATTTTTAAAAATTTAGCTTTTGCTTCATTTTTAGATAGAATTACGTTTTTTATAGAAGCTGTTTTAACTCTGGGTGTTTCGATGCGTGATAGTTCAGATATCAATTAAGTTGAGGGCTGGAGGGAAACCAGCCTGAACAAAAGATAGATACATTTAGTTACATATTGCTTTTACTGGTTGAGTGCCTAAATTCGTGACGTGAGCTTTGGCTCCAGGATCTGCTGATATGGGGATTTGTTGCAAATTGGTTAACGCAGAGACTAAAGAATCACCTTGTTTCAGTGTAGTACCATTAAACATTCCTTTTCCACTCACCACCTGAATGGAAATATAATTTTTTACGCTTGCAACCGCATGTACTTCACATAATAGAGAAAGCGTTTGTTTATTCGTATTGGTTAAAAGAACTGGTTTATTGGGGTCAAGATTGATTTCGAGTGGTGCAGAAAAAACGGAAGTGCTGATTAAAACCAGAACACAAGATAATAATTTTTTGATAAATCGATACATAATTGTCCTTTTTTATTTATTATTCCTCTCGGATGCCTGACAAAAAATATACGATATTTTTTGTCAGATTTTTATTATCATGCAATCAAAAATTGAAATAAAGAATTAAAGAAAAAAAGGACGCGTTCGCTCATTGGCGCCAATTTAAGGGTAGCCTGGGCGAAGGTCCGAAACCTGGGTTTCACTTCGTTTCACCCAGGCTACAAGTGCGATGATGAGCGTTTGATATACTTTAAGTTCACCTAGAAATAAAAAATCATCTGTTTAAAATTTTTCCAGTACGTCCTTGTTCCACCACATTGGGGTCACAGGCCTCCCCTCTAAGCAATTTAGTGATCTCAGTGATTTTTTCGGTTTTGGTACGTCCTTGACAAAAAAATAAATAATCATGGATGCGACGCTCAAACCAACGTCCCTCAAGCATTTTTTTGTGTTCTTTCAGTCTTTCTATTTGATTTGAAGTCAGGTCATTCAGGTTATAAATTTTTAGTCTGATTTTGGGTTGAGTGGAAGGAGTAGGTTTATGGGACTTCGCTGTCTCATCTTGAAATGGTACTAAATTTTTATTTATTAAATGAAGTTGATTCGTTTGGGTTGTTCCAAAAAGATTTGATGGTGAAGGACTAAAAAATGACAAACTAATGCTATTAAAATCATTAAATGTCGTTAGAGTAAGTTTAGTTGTATTAATTTGGCCAAGATCATACTCCCAACCAAGTTTTGTTTTTTTCTTAGCTTTAATGGGAATTTCTGTCCATTTGCTGTTATATAAATAATAAAACTCAGGATCTCCCTTTTCGTTAGTGCCCCATTTATAATAATTTTTATTTTGAATATCAACGTAATAGTAAAGCATCTTCAAGGTCCTAGTACTAATTGCTGCTTATATTACCAATTTATGATTAACAGATCCTTAATCTTATTAAATAGAAATTAATTATTGCGTTTAAATGTAATGTAAATTCCTAGGATCATTGAAAAGTTAAAAATAGCATGTAAGAATTCTGTGTGAAAATTTTGGACTTAAATTGTTAAAGGATGATCAAATGCTTAAAAAACTTCTTATCAGTGTTCCATTTTTATTATGTTCTCTTTCAGCATACAGTATGATGCCTGAAGAGCAAAAAGCTTATCTTGCAAATCAATGTCATGAATTATCGCAAAAAATTGAAGAATTAAATGTCGATCAAACCAACAATTGCTCCTCTTTGATACAAGAATCGGCACGATTAGTAGAACGTAGCGGGCAGTTCATATTAAAAGAATACTGGTTTAATGCCAGAACCGACCTGCATCGTTCTTACCGATTGTTAGGGGATGCGAACCAAACGAACTGCAAAACTGCTCCTGCAATTTTAGCTGCCCGCAAAGGTATTGATGACATACTAGAACAAATATATGGGTTAGAATAGGGGTTGTTGACAATTATACTCTCTTGGTCGAAATGGGGTGACTTTTCTACGTTTCGGTGCTCTGAAATCACACCATTTTGGCTCAATCTAACGAACTTCAACAGGCCCCAAGACGGGTAAAATGCTTGTTATGACTGACCTCTGACAATAGGAAATACAATGAAAGTTATAGTAATCGGTGGAACTGGAACAATAGGTGAAGCGGTTTGTAAGGAGTTAGCTCAACGCCACACGGTAATTACAGTAGGGAATACAACTGGTGATTTTCAAGTTGACATTAGAGACGCCAATTCAATTGAATTGCTATATAAATCAATCGGTTCCTTCGATGCGGTTGTCGCTGTAACTGGTGAAGTATATTTTGAAGCGCTAACAAAATTTTCTGAAGAGCAATATGCTATAGGTCTGGATAGTAAATTAATGGGACAAGTTAGGTTGGTATTAGCTGGGCTTAAGTACATCAATAAAGGAGGCTCATTTACTTTAACAAGTGGTATTTTAAGTCATGATCCAATCTTGATGGGTACTTCTGCATCCATGGTAAATGGCGCGATTAATTCTTTTGTAAAAAGCGCGGCGATTGAATTGCCCCATCATCTCCGTATCAATGCAGTAAGCCCTACCGTCATCACAGAATCAATGAATCGATATGCACCTTTTTTTCGTGGTTTTGAATCGGTGCCAGCAAGTCGCGTTGCTCTGGCGTTTAGCAAAAGTGTTGAGGGCGCGCAAACGGGTATAGTTTATTCTGTTGAATAAAAACGTCGCATCATAGGTTGCTAAGGGATTTAAGGGATGTCTTTTAAAATGAAGATTAGAATATTCTGGTTTATTTTGTTTTCCTATTTATGTACGGCAAAAATTAGTGCAGCCGTTCCTGCTGATTTGATGTTTCATAATAAACCCATCGATGCCTTGTGTTTTTTTAACATGGAAGGGAAAGAAATTAATCTTGAGCAATGTGGATTAGCAAAAGATAAATACGCAGTGAAAGGACAAAATGCCAGTCTAATTGCAAAGGGGTATATAGGTTATAACTGGCAAGATCCTGAATATCCAGGTCCAGCAGAAGGGTACAGTTATTATAAATTTTTCAATGCAGGGAAAAACGTGTATTGGCTTTACACCATTAATAGCGGTGGAGGTACAGGAGATTTTACTACTCTATATAAAGTCAAAAGAAAAAATACAAATACTTTGGAAATCGAAACTCTAGTAGGGGGTGATCGTTGTAATGGTGGAGTGCAAGATGTAGCTGTTGTAAATGATCATTTAAATTTTAGCCAAAATCTTACTGCCTACGATCTTATTGCACTGTCTAAAAACGCTTCTCCACAAGTTAAAGCTTATGATGATTTGGCGGCTTGTGCCATTTGTTGTGTTGCTAAAGCATATTATGAGCTGAACTTAAATGCTCAGGTGCAACTGAATTACGTTGATTTAGACTCTGTGAAAGAGATTCAAGAAATGCCCGAACAAGGTTCACTCCAGCCATGCTTTAATCAATTATTCACTTCTTATGTTACTGCTGGTAAAACGAAGTTAAAACAAAATATGCTCGATGAATTGGTAGCGAAATTTAATCAAACATGTAAGAAGTCTGATTAAAATTGGTAAAAGGGGCTATGACGTAAAAAGCGGTTATGCTTTTTACGTCTGTTTCACGAACTAGTTAAGAATTTTGCCACTAGGATCTTTAACAATTTTCTTTCCATCAGGATTAACTTGTACTGATGAACCGTCTGTGTTGGTAATGATCTTAGTTCCATCGGTTTTATAGACTACAGAAGAATGATCCGCGTTGGTTACAATTTTGCTCCCATCTGGGTTTTTTTGTACTTTAGAGCCATCAGGGTTGGTAATAATTTCAGTACCATCCGGTTTTTCGACCACCGAAGAATGGTCTTGATTGGTAATAATCTTAGTGCCATCTGGGTTGGTTTGTACTGATGAGCCATTGGCATTTGTCACGATTACAGTACCATCAGCTTTAGTTTCTACAGATGATCCGTCTGGATTTTTTATGAGACTAGGTTGTACGGCAAAAGAGGCCATGCTGAAACAACCTAAAAATAAAAGCGTTATCGTTAAACTGAAGAAACGCGCTTTTATTGCAGAAAAATCAAAGCAGTATGAGTTCATATTAATTCATTCCTTGATTCAGTTATTTTTATAAGTATAGCCATTAAAAAATTTATGGGATAATTTTTATCTTTACGGCTAAGTTATTGATGATCAGAATGTTTCATTCTTAGCATATCCCTTTTCTTTGTTACTCTCTTGGGGCGACAGGAACTCTTAATATAGGCTATGCTTATTTCAAATGCTGCAACCGATATTGTGGTCTCGAATGATCTAGGGAGAGTACTAAGAATGAGTTATTTTAATGCAAAAGACCCTATATGTGAGACCCAAGGTTGTCCCCGGCAAATTAGTGTGGAGTTGATTCCGAGATCAGTGGATCTCGGAGGGTTTCAAGTGGGGCGCATACTACCGTCCAAAGAAAAAAGAACAGTAGGGCCTTTTGTTTTCTGGGATCAAGCAGGACCTAGTGAACTGCTTACAGGCAAGGGAATTGATGTACGTCCACACCCTCATATAGGTTTATCCACTATGACTTATTTATTCTCGGGTCGATTGGAACATCGAGATACACTTGGGAGTCATCAAATTATTGTTCCAGGTGAAGTCAACTTAATGACAGCAGGACGGGGAATTGCTCATTCAGAACGAACGCCACAACATGATCGTTTCTATCCACAACATTTTTTTGGCATCCAGTGTTGGCTTGCATTACCTCTTAATAAAGAGGAAACAAATCCTTCATTTACACATTATGACAAAAGTGCAATTCCTACGAAGAATGATAAAAATATGAATTTTCGGGTAATTGCAGGGGAGTGGATGGGACTTAGATCCGCGGTTATTACTCCAAGCGATGCACTTTTTGTTGAATGTAATTTGGAGGCTCATGCTGAGCTGATCGTGTCATCTACGGTAGAAGAACGCGCAATTCATCTTTTAAGTGGTAAGATAATCATTGACAATATAGTTTATAATGCCATGAGGATGTTAGTTCTTAAGCCAGGAGCTGAGCTAAAAGTTATCGCAGACTCTGAGGTGCATATGATTATTCTGGGTGGTGCTGCTTTAGAAGAGCGACGATTTGTTTGGTGGAATTTTGTGTCCAGTTCGAGAGAACGAATTGAACAAGCGAAATTAGATTGGACAGAAGGAAAATTTGGGAAAATACCCGGTGATGATAAAGAATTTATACCTCTACCAAGCTAGCGGAATGGAAACAGGCCCTATATTGATTTATTAAATTTTATAAAAACACTTATCAAAAAGGATATTTTGAAATGAAAAAATCGGCTCAAGAAACTCAATATCTCAAAGAAGGTATCATCAAAACGAAATTGACAGGTTATAATCTGCTCAACAATTCCAGATTAAATAAAGGTACAGCATTTACTAATGATGAAAGGGATGCCTTCTCGCTGCATGGTTTATTACCGCCCCAGGTGAGTACCTTAGAGGAACAGCAAAAACGTCGTCATGATGGATTGACTGCATTGCCAACCTCTTTAGAAAAATACAGTTTTTTGCGCGATCTCCAAGATAACAATGAAACTCTTTTTTACTCATTGATCATTAACAATATCGAGGAAATGCTCCCCATTGTTTATACCCCTGTTGTTGGGGAAGGATGTCAAAAATTTAGTGAGGTATTCCGCAAACCTCGCGGTCTATTCCTAAGTTACCCCAATAAGAACATGATCGATCAAATTCTTTCGCATCCACGCTATGACTTGATTAAATGTATTGTTGTAAGTGACGGTGAACGTATTCTTGGTCTTGGTGATCAGGGGGCCGGAGGAATGGGGATCCCGATTGGAAAAATGGCGCTTTATACTGCTTTGGCCGGTATTCCCCCTCAATATTGTTTGCCTATTTTACTGGATGTAGGAACAGACAATGAAGAACGATTGGCCGACCCGCTTTATATTGGCTGGCGCCATAATCGTATTCGTGGTGCTGAGTATAATGAGTTTGTTGATGCATTTGTATCCGCCGTAAAACGTCGTTGGCCCAATGTTCTTCTGCAATGGGAGGATTTCGCTGGTGCGAATGCAGCACAATTGTTGACGCGTTATCGAGATCAACTGTGTACTTTTAATGATGACATCCAGGGAACTGCAGCTATGGCGACAGGTACTCTGCTTTCCGCCATTAATGTGACTGGAATCCCACTAAAAGATCAAAAAATCGTATTCTTTGGTTTCGGAGGAACTGGGCATGGAATTGCTCAACTAATACGCGGTGCCCTTATGAATGCAGGATTAAGCGATCAAGAGGCAGCTGATCGCATCTATGCTGTGGACAGGTATGGGCTGCTGGTGGAAGGTGGCAAAGGATTGACTCAAGATCAGCTTGCTTTTGCTCGTAAGCGTTCCGAAGTAGATGGATGGCAGGTTACTAACCGTGAGGAAATTGGATTGTTGGATGTTGTTCGTAATGTGAAACCTACTGCCCTAATTGGGGTTTCGACACAACAAGGTGCATTTACTGAAGAGGTGGTGCGCACCATGGCTAAATACACAGACCGGCCTGTTATTTTTCCACTATCTAATCCAACCTCTCATAGTGAAGCAGTTCCCAAAGACCTTCTGACTTGGACTGATGGGCGTGCTTTAATTGGAACAGGAAGCCCCTTTGAGCCAGTAAAGTTTAATGGGAAAGAATTTCATATTGATCAGACGAATAATTCATACATTTTCCCAGGATTGGCTTTAGGCATTATCTCGGCGAAGGCAAAACGAGTTTCTGATGGGATGATCAAGGCTTCAGCGCTTGCGCTTGCCGAATGTTCGCCGGCGAAGAAAAATAAGTCGGCAAATCTTCTACCTCCCATTGCAAATCTTCGTTCAATTAGCCTTGAGGTAGCAAAAGCTGTAGGGAAACAGGCGATTTTAGAAGGTCTTGCTGGGGTTAATGAGGCTGAGTTTGAGAATGAACTTGCTGCCAACATATGGAATCCCGTTTATATACCTTATGAACTAGCTGACTAAGATAAATCTAGGTGATTTCAATAACGGCTTGGAATAAAATGATCCAAGCCGTATCTTTTTTATATGCCAAATTAGCGTTTATATAAAAAAACATTATGGTATATATTAACTCATATTATGGGATGATCCTGTGATATCATTTCAAAAGCGAAAGAACGGTTTCTTATGCGACAAACTGTATAAATCATGGAATGGATGACTCAATCACAGAGGATACATAAATGATAAATTCCAAGATGTTTATCGATTCAAAAAAGAAATGCTCCGAAGACCTATTCGCAAATAATCTCACCTACGAAATCTCTCGTGATTATTTAATGGAATTACTCGACGTCGGCAAATTAAATGTTTGGCAGTGGGATTTGAGCACCAATGAAGTCATTGATTTCGGTTATTCTGAGTCTTTATCCATTTTAAACGCAGATAGTGAAGTAGGTCATATAGACAATTTTATAACACGACTTCATCCAGAAGATCGTGAGCAAGTGGCTAATAAGTTAATCGATTCTCTTGCTTATTTTGAGGATCACATAGCGGATTTTCGTATTCAATCTACCCAAGGACATTATGAATGGGTATCGGCTCGTGGTCGTTGTATTCGCGATGCAGAAAATAATGTGATTAAAATGATTGGCACCTGGCGTTTTATTACAGAACAAAAAAAGAACCAGGAATTGATTCAGTTACAACAGACAACTCTTGACCGTATATCAAGATGTTATTTTTCAGGGGAGTCAGCATCCTCATTATCTCATGAAATCTCTCAACCTATATTGGCACTAAATTCCTATCTTCTTGGGAGTATTTTGCGTTTAAAACAAGAAGGTAAAGATAGCAATGAATTTATAGATGTGCTCCAAAAAGCACTAGAACAAGTTGAATTAATCAATACGATTATTAAGCGAATGAGGCGTTTTGTTACTCATGGAGAATTGCATTTTGAACGTGTTAATTTGGCTTTATTAGCGAAGCAATCTGTTGTTTTGTCAAAATTTTATTCCAATTTTTCTGGAACCGTTCAATATGAGGTTGATGAACATTTGAATGAAGTCTATTTAGATCGGAATCAAATGCGACAGGTATTTTTAAATCTTATCAATAATGCATTTGAAGCCATGGTTGATGCGCAAATAAAGAATCCTATCTTGTTGATTAAGATAAAAAGTATCGATTCGGATGTATTGGTTACTATTACAGATAATGGACCAGGAGTTGCGCAAAATGTGCTCGATAATCTACTTGCTTCATGCTACAGCACCAAAGAATATGGTTTAGGGCTAGGATTAAGCATTTGTAGAAAAATTATTGAAGCCCATGGTGGTAGTTTCACAATAGAAAAAAATACCTCAGATGTGGGGACAGTATGTTCTTTTAGACTGCCTAAGCAAACTTCGGGACCTTACAATGAATAAAACCATTTATATTGTTGATGACGATGAGAACGTATTGCGTGCTTTGAAATGGCTTTTTGAGTCTATGAATTTTGAAGTTAAAACCTATTTGAATGCAAAAAGTTTTCTGGAGCAACATAATCCTCAACATATAGGCTGTTTGATTACCGATGTTCGTATGCCTGACATGGATGGGCTTGAGCTATTCGAAAAATTAAAACGACTGAACAGCTTGCTTAAGGTAATTATAATTACAGCCTATGGAGATATCCCCATGGCGGTTAAAGCGATAAAAGCAGGAGCGATTGATTTTATTACAAAGCCTATAAATGAAGCTGATTTATTAAAACTGATTAAAAAATGTCTTGAACATTACCCAGATCATACTGCCAATGCAATGAACAAATATGAGCTTTTAACCGAGAAGGAGTTGCAAGCTCTCGAACTCATATGGACTAATAGCTAAAGTAACCGTTCACGTAATGATGTCAACTTAAGAGTAGCCTGGGTGACGGTCCGAAGGACCGAAACCCGGGTTTCACTTCGTTTCACCCAGGCTATAAGTACATTTATGAGCGTTTGATTATACTTAAGTTCCATTACGTGAACGGTTACTCGTTAAATGACATTGCATCAATAGTTCAATAATGCTCTGATTCGATTGGTATAATCTTTCAAAGGTGTTTTTATCATAAATTCTTTTAGCGGTGTGTCTATATCAAAATAAAAAATATTGGCCAAAAATCCATAACAACAGGCATCCAAAGCATGTATTTCATTACCAAATATAAAATCATTATCCCCTAAAATATGATGAATTGCTTGCAAATCATCAATACCGGATTGATATATGTCTTTAGTGGAGTACCTACCAATACCTTGATAATGATATTTCTCAATATTGTATTTTCTTACTTTTTCAAGAGAAGCTCCTGATAATTCGGAAGGTTGTTTTAAGAACTCCGCTTTGAATAAAGGCCAAAATTGATCATCCTGCCAGCGTGAATAGGACATAACCCAATACAAATGATTATCCAACATGCGAGTCACTAAAAAATGAATGTTTTCTTGTTCTTTGGTTAGATCGGGATCCAAATTAACATATTTTTGTGACAGATAATGCAAAATATTATTACTGTCCGTAATGATTTGTCCTGCATCGTTTAGATAAGGTAACTGTCCTCGCGGTACGTTCTCTGTATTAATAATATGCTCATGCTGGTACTTTATTTGGGTTAATCGAAGAAAAGTATCCACTTTTAAACCAAAAGGATTGTTATCTGGTACACCAAAGAGCTCGGGATAGGAATACAAAATTATCATAGAAAATCTCCCTTTATTAATTATCCGTAGCCTGGGTGAAGCGATAGCGTAACCCGGGTTTTGTAGAGAGAAATGAGTTTCTTAATCCTGCATAACGCTATTGCTTCATCCAGGCTACAAATAAAACAAGTCTCTTTTCCCCATTAGATACTTTTGATTTTACTCTTATTTAACAAAATAAAAGCATTTCTTTACAAATAACTTTTACAACTTAATATTTGTTTAATAAATGGTCAGTATCATATAACAGATATCCCTTGGCTTAGCTTTTAGAGTGCCAGTAATTTAGGGGGGGACTATATGATAATTGAACTGAGTACAACCAGCCAAGAGCTAATTAAAAAATTAAGTGAAAGCAAGTCTGCTCTGGCTGCTCTAGCTGCTTTGTTGCCAAAAAATGCACCAACAATTAACAGAAAAGATTTGTTAGAATGGTTTGCACAAACTTCTAAGATCGCAACTAATGATGAAGCATTTTTTTTAATCGCTTCATTGCAAGCCTCGTTATTAAAGGATCTGAATAAGTCATTAAATCCTGGACAAAATGAAGACGAAACCAAGAAACCAGGTATGTCTGCAGCAATCAAATACGGGTTATTAGCCCTTGCAGGAACAATTTATTTTGGTTGTGAAGGATTTGATGGTGTTACCGCATTTATGGGGATGTTTTCTTCTATCCCTACGCTTGTTCTTTTTGGGGTGGGAACGTTATTTTCAATCCTTTCCATGATTGTTTTTTATAGTTTTGACTTAGTCGAAATTTCTAAAAATTTAGGTATAAAATCTTCAGATACCCCGCAATTGCTTGATGTGTTACTTGAGCAATTTAAACAAATAAAAGCAATTAGGGCCCGTCTGACAGGAATTGCTGATAAAACTAAGGAACAATTAATCGCCGATCTTGAGCTCGCAAGAAAGTTGCTTCAACTCCATATAGGTTTAAAGGAAGCGCGAGATAAGTTTAATGCTGCGTTAGAGAATCCTTACTTAAAAGCTGGGAAATACATCACTACGGGTGTTGTTGGTATTATCTTTTTTAGTGGTGGTTTTTTTGCGGGTCAGACTGTATCTTTGGCTATTGCAAGTTTATTTGTTGCTTCAATTGCTGCAACAGCATGGCCTATTGTTGTTGCGAGTATCCTTGTCGGTTTAGGGGCACTAGCTGTTTATTGCTTTGTTGAACGTCCAAAAATCGAGAATCTGATCAGCCGTTGGTTAGGACTAGACAAAGAAAAAATTGATGAGTTATGCACCTCCGACTTTGTAGATGAAGAAACCGCTAATCTGAACAAACTAATTAAAGAGCTTGATTTTGGCGTTGCTCAATTGGAGAAAGAAGAAGCAGATCAATTGACGATACAAGAATCGGAAAAAAAGGCATCACGAGTGCCTGAGTTGGAAAAAGAAATACATCGTTTGAAGGGAGAATTGATTCTAGAGAAATCAATAAGCTCTAAAAAAGAAGAAGAACACTCGTCATCAGC
>NZ_LNYZ01000043.1:0-38110 GCF_001468065.1 Legionella steigerwaltii | reverse complement strand
TGTAGCCTGGGTGAAGGCAAAGCCGTAACCCGGGTTTCGCTGCGCTGCACCCAGGCTACAATTTTTCATGAAGCAACCTTTCTTCAAACACTCTCTCATTTCAGTCATCTTAGAAGAACAAGGTCTCTAAATAATCTTCAGGATTTCCATCATCTTCATCAAGGAGATGATACACATTGTTCTACATTGCCGTAGCGAGTATTAGTGTTGTAGCCTGGGTGAAGGCAAAGCCGTAACCCGGGTTTCGCTGCTGCACCCAGGCTACAATTTTTCATGAAGCAACCTTTCACGAAAATTTAGATTGCTTTTGATGCGTTTGAAGACAGTATTTTCAACCTTCATTTAGAATGAAGAACTTAATGTAGCTTTTGTATCTAAAGTGATGTCTTGGTCCAAGACATTGGTTTTTTTACTAGAAGCAGCCAATAAGCCATTCTTGGCTAGACCTTGCATGACAACGTGATCGCTTGCAGGCTTTTGCCAAGCTGGAATCGCGACAGGTTTTTGTGCAAGCACAATGGGTGGTTGAGGTATCGGTTTTCTTCCTGGATTGAGTTCGCTTTCTTCTGCTTCCAATAATTTAAGTTGTTCGGTAGTAAGTGGTTTCATTTGACTTGAATAGGCAAAAGGAAGCACGCGAAGTTTAAACACTAAGGAAAATGCTTCGAGTTTACTACTTAATTCAGTATAGCCATGTTGTAATGGTGCTGAATACGTTGCTTGCAATTGGGATGGAGATAAAAGGCAGATGTTGTTCAGATCCGTACGATAATAAATTTTTTGATCTGCGCCTAGCAGAAGCAGTGGTTGCGGTTGGCGATATTGATCGTCAATATCCGGCATTTGTTCCAGACCACCATATCTCGATTGCGTAGGAAGTTCACTTCCTTTAAATACCTGATGCAGATCCTGCAACGAATCGCTCATCCCCGCCAAACAGGCTTGCTTGTTAAAATAATTATTCGAAACATCAAAATCGCCATCACCACCTGCCTCAATTGGAGGTTCGCTTTTATCAGGAGTAGGGTCATAAACGCGTTTGGTGTAGACAGTTATTCGGTTTAATTCATCGTGCAAATTATTGACTAAAATACTGCCCCAAACTCCGAAGCGCTGTGGCAGTAAGCTACGTAGGTCACCCATAAATGCAATATGGCCTGCAGCAAAGTGATCGGTATAATAGTGAAAACAAAAAAACTCCATTCCCAAAGCTAAAGCCTGATAACGATGAGCCATATCCTGCAATGCATCACGATTTAAGCCATTAGGTATCTGTTCGAGAGTCTTGAGTAAGGCGTTGAATTCGCTATTCTCCGATTGATAATCTGAATGAGCGAGTAACTGGGTTAGCTCATAATAAATGCGTGCATATTTAAGCGCTATATGGTGACCTATAGTGTAAACACGGACCGACCATGGAGTAAAATGGGATAAATTCCTATTCAAAATTTCACTGTAGTTTTTTACCCTCAGGGCAAACATAAGTTGTTGTACATAAAAATTGAGAGTACTTGAAAATGGGATGTATTTGGCATTATTTATCGTATAAATCGTATTTATATCACTTTGCTGCACGTTGCTATTGGCTAATCGTTTATAAGAGCTAATTAATTTTTGTTCTTCGTTTTCGCTAACAGGCTCTTTAATTAAGTATTCTCCTAATGTTTCGCAAGTACCTGTACTGTCATAAGCTCTTGGGTTTGCCTTAAATTCAGCGATGCTTGGTAAATTCAAAGATACCTCTCGACCGCCAAAATAGTCTCCAGACATGGCAATAATCTCACCTGCAGAGAGAGTTAATCCAATAGACCCAGGCAGACCAAATTGGTTGAACCCTTGCAAATGTATGTGCAAGCTCCCTTTTTGATCAATATGGGTATAGGGATTATTTTTTAAGGTCTCCCAGTCTAGAAAATTTAATGCATCACCTAATTCCGTGTGTTCTGTCGTATCCATAAGCGAGCTCCATTTTTCTTATTTTTAGTACGCTAAAAAACAACGAATTTCTCAATGCTGTTCCAGTATTATGCTAATAAAAGGAAGGGGTAAATGTTTAAATATAGAAGTGAGATGTAAAATTTTCAAATAAGATCAGTTTCATTTTTATATCTATAATTAAGGAGAATGTACCATTTGAGATAATGATGACAGACGAAAAAAAGGAATCGCTAGGATTACATCGTAATACCTTATTTTCGACTTCTGAAAGTAGCACGGCGTCTTCTAAAGATCGCCTAAAGGATTTTGACGCAACAAAGCAGAAACAATGGCTTGAATTTAGCAAAAACGTGATTCAAGATTTAGGAACGAGAATATCCTCTTTTCCTCAAGTACCCCCTGTCGTTCATCAAGATATTCATTGCCCTGCAGAAATGCTTCACTCGCGAGTAGGTTGTACTTATGCTTGGCTGGCCGATAAGCGACGTGAAGTAGCCAAAATGTTGAAACAAGGTCCGCTTAGACATCAATTTGGGTTAATTAATAAAGCAGGTTTTGTATCTACTGATGCATTTAATTTATCTCAAGATCTGCCTGGCCAAAAGAATCTGATCTATGAGCATCTCATTGATTTAATGCATCAAAACAAGGAACACATTGAGGTAATACAGCAACAACATAAACTGGGGGATGGTACAAAATATACGATTACGATCAAGTTAACTGGTGAGGAACGTGAGCTATTACATCAAAAAAATGAAGCGTCACAAATTCCATTTGTTGAAGACGACATTATTCTCACGATTACTTTTGACGATTACGGTAAAGAAGACAGCAGAACCTCTATCGTAGTTGATCATCGGCCTACCCCGTTTAATCAAAATTATCGTGATAGGTCCAGCTATTTTCATGTGCAATTTGAATTAATCGAACCTTATTTCCAGGCTTGCTGCGATTGGAATCCTGATCATGATATAAAGGATTTTTTAGTTAATGCAGGAAAACTTGCACATCGTCTTGCTCAATTGCAACCCGTTGGTCGAGGAAATTCAGCAATTGTTGAATGGATGATCCGAGGGCTTGCCAAAGAAAAAAATATTGAATTAGGACCTTTTAATCAGAATGAATTGGGATGGGATTTTAAAGCATTTTTAACTCCAGATAGCAATGTGTATGCACATTGGTTTGCTGACAGAGCATTTACTAGACCTGCATTAGCAGAAAGCGAATATTTAACACCCAAAACATTGTAAGGTTTGGGGTTGATGCCAACGAGTTTGAAACAGACCTAATAACTCAAAAAAATAGTTAATTATTTTATTTTCGATAATTTACAAATTTTCGAAAATAATTAATAATGTCTGAAGTTTTTAAACGAGTGTAATAAACATGTCCCAAATGAAAACAAAACAATCCAAGGCAAGCTCTGTATTAGAGAAATTACGCCGTGATCTCGTGAGTGGCTTTTTCGATCCTGGGCAAAAATTGCAAATGGAGCACCTAAAAGAACGCTATGAGGTGGGATATAGCCCTTTACGTGAGGCATTATCTCGTTTGGTCTCTCAAGGGTTAGTTAACCTCGAGGATTTATGTGGTTTTTCTGTACCTTCTTTATCTTTAGAAGAGTTATATGACCTCTATGCAGTTAGAATTCAGATTGAAACACATGCTCTAGAGTTATCCATGCAATATGGAGATGTATATTGGGAAGCAGATGTTATTGCCTGTTGGCATCGATACGCTAAATATCTTACCCCACAACCCAATAATCCATTGGATCCCGTCGAATGGGATGCGTTTCAAAAAGAATTTACTTTTACCCTTATCAAAGCCTGTCAATCACCTTGGCTACTCAAAATTCAAGAGATGTTATACGACCATTCATCACGTTATCGTTTTTTATGTTTGGGCCGTCATCATCATGATGAAAAGGTATTGGCTGAATTGAGACAAGAAAATGAGGATCTGGTCACCGCGGTATTAGCACGAGATAAAGAAAAAGCAATTCAGATTTCACAAGTAGGCTGGGATACCTCAATTAAAATTATGGCAGAGAGTTTAAAGAATAAAAAAAACTAAGGGATAGTGATGCCTGAAAATAAAAAAAATTATTTACTCATTCCTTCTGTACCTACTCCAAATGGACGCTTGCATCTGGGGCATATTGGTGGACCTTTTTTAAGTGTCGATATACTGGCACGATATTTACGTCTTTGTGGACATTCAGCTTGGATCATCTCAGGGACAGACAGTTATGAATCCTATGCTGCAGGAAAAGCAGAGGAAGAATATGTAACTCCTGAGGAAACAGGCCATCATTATCATGGCTTAATTGCCCATGATTTAAAGTCAATGCATATCCAATGTGATCAATTTGTTAATCCACTTGCTGAGCAGTGGAGAACACCTTATCAAACATGGCATGAGCAGATTTTTCAACAATTATTGGAAAATAAGGCCACGGTTTTATTAAAAGAGAAAATGCCCTGGGATGAAAAGAATCAGCGCTATTTGAATGGATACTGGCTCCAAGGCAATTGTCCAGCATGCTTTGAAAAAACAGCAAGCTATTTTTGCGAAAATTGTGGGGCACATTTTCGGCCTGAAGAAATGATTTACGATCCTCATGCACCTAAAAGGGAAGTTGAAAATATATTTTTAGAGCTGCCAAGACACGTTGAACTAAGCTCCAAAGGAATCAATAAAAATATAGAGGCACTGTTTCAAAGTTATCAAATTTTGCAAAATAATCGATTCAGGCTCACTACCCAGTGTGAGTGGGGTTTAGCAGATAACACAGATCATACTCATTCAAGAACTTTGTTTAGTTATGGTTTTGTATTTACCTATTTTTTAATGTTTGGAGAAATCGCAGGAAATCTCATGGGTATCAACCAAAATGCATTTGCTGTAGATTCTGAGGTGATTACGATTTCCAGTTTTGGTATCGATAATTCATTGCCCTTTTTAAGCAGTGCCTTAGGGATTAGTGCCGGATGCCCTCAATACAAGCCATTTGATTATTATCTGGTTAATTATTTTTATTATCTTGATGGCAGTAAATTTTCAACAAGTCGGCAGCATATGATTGGTGTAGATGATGCCATTAATCAAAAGGGGCTTTCCAGTGACCTCATTCGACTCTATTTGGCCTCAATCGATGTCCGTAATCAAACGGGTAATTTTGTCTTGGATGATTTCATCCATTATTACAACAAAACCATAGATTGGCTTGAACACTATATTGCTCAGGGAATACTTAGGCTCCCTGAAGTGGTCACCTCCATTTGTGAAGAGCGTTTACAACATCAACTACACGATTTGTTTGCAATCCAAGAGCATGCATTACAACCCAATCATTTTTTTCCACATCTTGGGATTCGTTCGCTCAATGATTGGATGATACTGGGGCAAAATTTAGAGCGAAGTTCAAATGATTATTTTTGGTGGTTAAAAGGATTTACTTTGGTGATTTATCCCTATATGCCGGAACTGGGAGAAAAAATTTGGAATGCGCTGGGATATAATGAATTACCCGTCCAAGCTGATTTTTTTTCCAAGCCGCCTCGCCCATTGCAGAAAGAAATAAAACTCACTCTAAAACGAATTACTCATGAATTTGAAATGCATACTGAAGGATTAAGTTATGAACCAAATGCGTCATGATGAACTGTTTGATTTGCTTGGAGTAGGAGTCGGACCATTTAATTTGAGTATTGCCGCACTTTTGTCATCTGTCGAAACGATTTCCAGTGTTTTTTTTGAACAAAATGAGGAGATGATTTGGCATCCAGGGATGCTATTTCCCAATGCAGAAATTCAAGTCAGTTACTTAAATGATTTAGTGACGCTTGTTGATCCCACTAATTCCTATTCATTTATTGCCTATCTTGCAAAGCACAAACGATTGTATCGTTTTATCAATGCCCAATTCAAAAACGTATTACGAACTGAATTTAGTCATTATTTAAATTGGGTGAGCCGGTCATTATCTAATTTATTTTTTAAAGAAAATGTTGAGGACATTTATTTTGATAAGTCACAGTTTGTCATGCAAACAAGGCAGAGAAAAATCAAAGGAAAGCATCTTATCTTAGGCAATGGTTTAACGGCAAAAATTCCTGCGTGCGCCAAACGTTATCTGGGCCGAAATGTATTTCATAATAAGAATTTCTTAATCAATCCAATGAATTGGCAAGGAAAAAAAGTGGCGCTTATTGGGGGCGGGCAGAGTGGTGCCGAAATCGTGCAATACATTTTATCTCATAATGCTCAATTACCCTCAGAATTATATTGGATTTCCAAAAGACATCAGTTATTACCTATGGATACTTCTCCTTTTGTGAGTGAATTTTTCACCCCAAAATATACTGAATATTTTTTTCATTTACCGGAGAAAGAAAAAGCTTTTTTATTACAAGAACAGCTCTTGGCCAGCGATGGTATTTCTTTTCATTTGCTACAAGCTATCTATCAAAAGCTTTATAGCTTGGAGTTTTTAGAACAGAAGGATAAGTTTTTTAAGTTTTTATCTCGACATGAATTAACTCATATGGATCACGAATTAGGGGCATATCAGCTTATGTTAACTGAGCTTGGGACTGAGAAAAAAAGCATGGTTTCAGCAGATATTGTGATTTTGTGCACGGGGTACCAATGGGAGTTTCCATCTTATCTTTCTTCATTGTCTGAAAAAATACCGTTAAATGCTGATGGAACATTTTGTGTGAATCAGGACTTTTCCATCACTTGGGAAGGGCCGAAACAACATCGCATTTATGTACAAAACGCAGCACGTCATTCTCATGGAGTTGCTGATCCTAACTTAAATGTTATGGCATGGCGAAGTGCAAAAATTATTAACAGCATCGCGCAATCACAAATCTATGATCTGAATCATGAGAATACGCTCTTAGATTGGGAACAAGTATACGGGGAGCAAAAATATGCTTCACTTGCTTGAGCCGGATGCTTTAACAAACCCAAGATTGGTTTTTTCTAGTCCTGAACATCTTGTTCCTGGTGTTGTAGTCGAGCCTGTGGATTTTGTTGCAAATCAGGCATATCCCCCTTTTCAAGCAACTTATTTTCAAGTGTTGCCTCAGTGTGAAACCCCACTGGATTATCATCAAGAACAAGAAGTTTGGATTGTATTAAATGGAAGTGGTATTTTGACTTATGAAGGAGTTTTTTATTTCCTGAATGCACAGGATATTTTTTTCTTTGCATCGTTTAAACAACATCAAATCCGTAACCACACACAACTCCCTCTGCTCATCTGTTCTATCTATTGGTAGGGATTGTGTGAACACAAGGAATTTTTTTATGAAAAACTATAAGGTGAGGTGGTTACACCCTGATGATAAAGAAAATTGGTTAACGATGTGGCAGGAATATATGGAATTTTATCAAACATCTCTGCCTCCTGAGGTAGTAGATAATACGCTGCATACCCTGCTCACTGATGATAAAAATTCTGGCTGTCTTATCGCCTGTGATTCTCAAAATGCAGTGGTTGGTTTTCTAACTTTCATCATTCATATAAGTACTTGGGCTATAGAACCAGAATGTTATTTACATGATTTATACGTGAAACCGCAACATCGAAAAACAGGAGTAGCCAAAAAACTTATGGATGAGTTAAAACAACTGAGTAGCCTAAGACGCTGGAGTAGAGTATATTGGCTCACCAGACCAGATAATCAGGTGGCTCAAACTCTTTACGATAAAATTGGAAAAGGTGAATCTTGGATGGTCTATACAATGTTTGATAAGGTCTAGTAGGTCCTTAAGTAATTTTTAAAACGATCGAGCATGGGAGCAAAAGGTGATGTTTTTTAAAAGGATGTTGCGTATAGGTATGGGAGGGTGTCTTGCATTGTCATCATTGATGGTATGGGCTGGCACTAATCCTGTTGATTTTATGGTTATACCCGGTAATGGACTCCCCGCAACTACAATTTTAGGGGGAAGTTACTCATTTAAGTATGTTTTAACTAACAATTTGCCCTTTGATGAATCACTTAAGCAAATATCTTATACGATCAATGGAAGTGGTGGTTTCACCGTTAATGATGCCTGTAGTAATAAAACGCTAACGGCAAATGGAGGGCAATGTACCATCACGGTGGCATTTCAACCTGTGACAATCGGTGCATCTAACATTTCTTTTACGTTGAGATATGACAATAATGTCGTTCCATTACCTACCTTATCGACGACCATCATGCAACAAAGTGTGCCTTGTAGTGAGAGTACAGGTGAGGTAGCTCCCGTTCCACTAGATCCTAGTACTGTTAGTATCAACGCTGCAGGTTGGGTTGCCAATTGTCCTTTTGGTTATAATTTGGTTTGCAAGAGTGGAACTGGGGCTGTAAATGCCCTTTGTATTAGTGGACAACCGCCAAAAATGGGAAATTTTTCACAGATTGCGCCAGAGATGACACTTATTGATGAACTTACAAGTCTTCCTTTTCCCGCGGATATGATACCTCCTTCTAGAATCCCCCCAGCGTGTACATTCCCTGGCCCTGCGGCTGTTGGGCCAGCCAAGTTTCCAAATATTCCGAATACCACGGTTTGCGTGGCATGTAACGCATTCAATTGTTAATGTTTCAAGCGCTCTTCCCCTCTAAGTAGGAGAAGAGCGCTTGCCTTAAAAACAGGCTCTACAAGCGCAAAGTTCAATCACATTAAAAAGTCAAATAAGTTTTTTTGAATGCAGTAATGACTCTTAGCTACAAAAGGAGTATACATACCAAGGAACTAGTTGCAGTAAGCAAAAAATAACCTTTGAGATGCTTTTTGCTTATGAAAAGAGATAAAGAAAATGCAAGTGAAGCAAGAGTCAGAAGGGATTACCAATCCAATAAGAGTAGAGATTGGTTTTAGCGAAGAGGGGAACCCCAAAGTAGTGTTCAAGGCAATCACTGAAGATGTAGTATCCATTGATTTTTTAATCGCCCCCGATATAGGATGTTTCAGTCCATTTACTCCCAGTTATCCATCAATAGAAATTCGCTGTGATGTGGTCCAAGATCTGATGCCTCAAGAAGATTACGAATATGGTTTGATTCAAAATTTAATTTCCAGTAAACGTGAAGCTTTATATTTTGATCCAGAAAAGAATACGACTTATAAACTCAGTAAAAACCACGATGCGTCTTTAGGTCAAATCAGGGATGGTGGTCAATCAGAAAAAGATCCTTATTATGATGTGGCGAGCCGGAGTATTGGGCGTGATAAGAAAGCGACTCTGATATTAAAGGATAGTCCAATGTTTTCGGTTCCAAGAAAATCAGAAACTCATAAGGCTTCTCTTACATCCATGGAAATCAAAGAAGCATTTGAGGTATGGTTTTATGCAAAACATTTCCGAACAGGGGAAGAATATTATAAAAAACTATGTCATTGGGACATTCAATATAGTTTAGGCTTCGAAGAGATCAAGGCATTATCTACTTTAAGTCCTTTAACTCCAGGTAAGGGGCAGGTAACTTATCGTGTTAAGAAAAGTCATGAGCTTGGAATGAAAGCGAAACCTGATTATTTAGTTGTTCAAGGGGAAAAACCGGATGAAAAAATTAGATTAATCGATACAGATAGAAAAAGGGATAGTGAGTTTTTTAAAAGGCCCAAGGAGGAAGGTAAAGAAGGGGATGAACGGTACCTAAGTGAGGCGACGCCGCATTGATTTCATGAGTGGTTCATTTTTAATCTTAGGTAAATGGCGTTCGAATCCCAGGCCTGTTACTTCAATTGCGAGCTTTAGCTTCTTGGCGGCCTCTTCTCCTGATAAAAAAACCGAGAGTTCTTTCGAACATCAAGAGCCACCAACCTATCATTGATTGTAAAAAAATTAATAATACATTAACCTAATTGGTTACTACTAATCCAGAAAATTAGAGAAGGCCCCTAATTAATGAACAAAATTATAAGTATTGTGTTGGCTGTTTTTGTTACTGCACAATTTAATTCTGCACGCGCAAGCGACTTTTTTGCTGCACAACCCACCTCGTGTATCAACTCCAGTTTCAGTGCAACCGGTAATGCAAATTGGAAAAACATTTCGCTTAAGTTAACGAATAATTGTGGGCAAAGCGTCGATTTTCAGAATACCAAAATAACATTTGTGGATGCTTCTTCTCTTGATACCTCATTTTGGGGCGATTTTTCTTCTTTATCCTATCCGGATAACGTCTTGCAAATTACCTCACAAACACAATCAGATGGAACTTTTTTAGCAACACTTAATTTACATTTTCCGACGACAACCGGCTCAAACAGCGTCTTACCTAAAGGCAGTTCCGTAGTGCTCTATTATGGCGCACCTACAGCAGATTATGTAGCAAATAGTGTTAATGTTTATTTAGGCTCCCCACCTAATACAGGGAGTATTGCCGTTAGTGTACAAGCGTTACCGTCGCAACTAAATGGCTATACAAATAATCCTAACGTCACCGCTACAAAAACAGATACTGGAGCCTCAGTAAATACAAATGCACTCTGGAATGCAGTGACTCCGATTGCACAACTCGAAAGTGGTGGCACGTACACGCTTTCTACTCCTAACATTATTTTTAATGGAGCGAATTGCGTTCCTACGTTTACTCCTACATCCGTAGTGGCCAGTGACACACCGCCAACTGTCAATTTAACCTATGTGTGTTCCGCCGTAGCACAAGAAACAGCAACTATAAATGTCAGTGGGGCTCCTGTATCCCTTACGCAAGTTAATGTTACTTTGACTCCTAATGATGGATCTGCCGCTTTGACTCAACGTGTCAATTTAACCAATGGTTCTGGTTCTGCATCGGTTTCGTTGACTTCAGGAACGGTTTATACTTTGTCAACCAGCTCTATTCCAGGTTATTCCGCACATTTTAGCCCTCAACCCTTGACGGGGGCTATTGGTGCTGTTGAAACGATTACTTTTTCAGCAAGTTCAAGCAAAGTTTCTGGATGGCCAAATTATATTGCTATGGGGGCAGTCACTGATGATTCACCGATCACGCAAACTTCATTGCAATCACGTCCAATCGATGCCATTTTCAAATACGGTGGATTAGGTGGAAATGGTGATCCAGGACAGATTGTTTATCCAATTTTTGATTTGGAAACAGCACAACAAGCGCAAGCGCTTTCTGCCTCTTACCAGCAACAACAATTGCCCAATAAAGTGATTCCTACAATGGTTATTTATACTGCTCAGATGAGTGGTGGAACCAGTTTTACTGACTTTGAATACACTAATATGGTGATGCACTATATTAATCTGATTATGGAAGCGCAAAAGCTCCAATCATTTCAATCAGCACAGTTTAATTATCCGGGGGCGATTATCTTAAATCCGGATTTATTCGGCATGCTGCAACAAGAAAATTTACTGGGTGATGTCAATACGGCGATCAGTCAAGTGCAACTGCAAAAAGCATTACAAACAGCAGTGTGTTTTGCAACTTCAACAATCGATACAAACTATGGTCCGGGTTTAAATTATGAAGCATTATTCCAGGCAATCCGTAGTAAAACTACGGATAATTGGTCTGCAATGAGTACCTGGGATGGTTATAAGATGCAATATTTTAATAACTGTACTGCGAACCCGACTGTTCCAACTTCAATAACTATACCTAGTTTTACCAATGATTTTCCAGGTTGGGTACAATCAACTAATTGGCTTATACGTCAATTTGCTCCCAATGTTACTTTTGGCTGGCAAGTGAATTTATGGGGAGTTGGCAGTTCCAATTGGGTGCATCAAAACTATGATGCAGTGACATTAAAAGCCAATGTTTCTGATCCAACGGTTGCTTTAATTGAGGCGACTACTGCTTATCAAGGCAATTACAAACCAGATTTTATCGTGTTTGATAAATATGAAATGGATGCGATTCCTGGTGCTGTTGGCTCAGGATATTTATTTAATGCGCGTGATTGGTTTAATGTATTGAATTACGCCAACAACATTAGCGTTTCTTTGGGCAATGTTCCTGTGATGCTATGGCAAATCCCAGGAGGTCATTTACAACAAAATAATGATGTGGATACTCGAACAAGTCATGCATCAACCGAACCTGACTTTTTCTTTGGCGATTCACATAATCCTTTACTTAACTTAAAGTCCTACATCGCAAGCACTTCTTTATCAAGTTCAATTTATGGTACGAGTAATATTATAAATTATTTGATGATGGATGCTAACGGGGGGAATACTTATATTTGGCAAACAAGTAATTTACAACAAGCGGCCAACAGTAACGTGTTCGCAATTCTTTGGGGAGGAGGTAATACGACCAGTGTAGGTAGTTTCCCTAGTGACGATGGAGGTTGGCTTGCCAATAAAATTAAAAATTACTATAAAAATCCAGTGAACTTGCCATTGCGTTAGATTTCAATAGACCAGATAAAGGAATAAGGACATTTATAAATGCAAGAGCTAATTAAATCGACGCTTTTTAATGCCCAGTTACTCAGAAGCTTAGGGTGTGCTACCTACCAGGGAGCCGAAATTGGTGAGTGTCTTGCAATCGCGAATCAAATAGAACCTGGCAATAAAGAAAGTTGGTTTGCGCGTTGGTCTGCTTTTGCTGATAATAATTACAGCATGGCTGAAACTTGTCGTAGTCAAGGGTTGCACTTTGATGCAAAATTAGCCTTTCTGCGCGCCTCTACTTATTATCGAACCGCTTATTTTTTCCTAGAGGATGAACCTTCAGATCCGCGAATTGAACGCGCCTTGCAATGCAGTATTCGCGCTTTCCATCAGGCGCTTGAGTTTTTTGAAAGTCCTGTGGAAAAGGTAGCAATTCCCTTTGAGCAAACCCCCTTACCTGGTTATTTGTATCTGAATCATGCCACAAATCATCCCAGGCCCATTTTAATTGATACTGGTGGAGGGGATAGCACCAAGGAAGAAGCTTATTTTAGTACGGCGGCTGAAGCATTAAGTCGAGGTTTTCATTGTTTGACTTTTGAAGGCCCTGGCCAAGGCAGTATGTTGCGTTTAAATAAAATACCCTTTATTCCTGATTGGGAGCGCGTGATCAAACACGTTGTTGATTTTATTATCAAGCGCCCGGAAATCGACCCCAATAAGATTTTCTTAATTGGACGCAGCTTTGGTGGTTATCTTGCCACCCGGGCTGTAACCAAAGAAAAACGAATTGCAGCATGTATTGTTGATCCTGGAATATTGGATGCAAGTGGTAATCTAGAAGCTAAATTTCATTCGTTGGTGGCGAAGTTTCCTGATTTAAACAATGTTTCCATAGAGCAGGCTGTAACACAAATTATGAAAAAAGATGAACATTTACGCTTTATGTTAGAAAGCCGAAAATGGCGATTTGGTGCTAAAACCATTGAAGAAATGCTTACTAAAGCTCGTGATTACACTGTGACAGGATTAGTTGAAAACATTCAATGTCCCATGTTGGTTTGTGATAATACTTTAGAGTACATCACATTAGGTCAGGCAAAAAAACTCTATGATCGGTTACAGTGCAAAAAAGAATACATTCTTTTTAATGAGGAAGAGGGGACGGGTGGCCATTGCGAACCGCTTGCACCAAGATTATTTAGTGCAAAAATTTATGCATGGCTTAGTAAGTTATAAATGTTTTTCAAAATCATAAAATCAACTGCATTGATGACGCAAACAAGCGAAGCATAGAATGGGTAGAAATAAATGGATTTACTGTCGTTAGTCACTTTGAACAATCAAGCAGTACTCACCAAACTAAGTAGTTCTCTTAATGGTTTAACTCATGCGGAAGCCCAAAAAAGGCAAGCATTGTATGGGTTTAATGAAATGAGACAAAGCCCTTATCGACTGGTTATTATGGAGGCAATTTCGCACTCAACGAATCCTCTTATTGCGATATTGTTAATCGCGGCTGTGGTTTCAGCATTTACTGGGAATGTTGTGAGCTCTGTGATTATCATTATTATGGTGATTATGAGTATTGGCTTGGATTATTTTCAAAGCCATCGCTCTTTGGTAGCCATGAAAAAATTGCAGAAGCATATTGCATCCACTGCAAATGTTTTACGAGATGGTCAATGGGGCGAAATCCCATGCCGCGAATTGGTTTCTGGCGATATTATCCGTCTTGTAGCCGGCGACTTGATTCCTGCTGATGCTCTACTACTAAAAGCGAAGGACCTGCATGTTCAACAAGCTGCGCTTACTGGTGAGTCCTTACCTGTTGAAAAAGAAGCAATTCAAGAGAGTAGTACTCCTCAAAATCCCCAAGAGGCAAAAAATGCGGTTTTTTCAGGCTCATCAGTAGTTAGTGGTACTGCTACAGCTGTAGTTGTAGCAACCGGACAGAATACTCAGTTTGGTGATATTGTCAAAAGTCTTTCCAAAGTTGCACCGCATACCGAATTTGAAAAGGGAATTACCCGCTTTGGTTTGTTTATTATGAAGGTGGTTTTTTTTCTCGTGGTCTTCGTGTTTGCGGTTAATATTTATTTAAAACGCTCTTTGCTTGAATCTCTGTTATTTGCAGTAGCCTTAGCTGTTGGACTTACTCCTGAGCTATTGCCGATGATTACTACTGTGACGCTCGCCGCAGGTGCAGTACATATGGCAAAGAAAAATGTGATTGTCAAAAATTTATCCGCAATTCAGAATTTTGGCAGTATTGATATTCTTTGTAGTGATAAAACCGGTACTATCACCACTGGTGAAATGATTTTGGAGCAATATATTGACCCTCTGGGAAATAAATCCGAGAACGTGATGTTGTTGGCCTATTTAAATAGTTTATGTGGTACGGAGATTCCTAATCCATTTAACATGGCGGTATTAAAAAGAGTAAACATTAATCCTCTGGATGCAGCGATCTTAAAACACGATCATCCAGACGTACAAACCTATCATAAGGTAGATGAAATTCCTTTCGATTTTGAACGACGTCGCTCCAGTGTTGTTGTCGATAAAAGTGGTTCGCACATGCTGATTGCCAAAGGTGCTCCCGAGTTTGTGATCTGCGATTGTACCCATTATGAGCTGGATGGAAAAATCCATTCCTTGGATGACACGACACGTAAAAAAATTGAATCCACTTTTTTATCCTTAAGTGAGCAAGGTTATCGCACATTGGCTGTTGCTTACCGTGAAATCGAAACAAAAGCTTCTTATCATATTCCGGATGAAAAGAGCATGGTTGTGGCAGGGTTCCTTGCTTTTTTCGACCCTCCTCTTGAGGAAACTCCGACAATCATCAAGAAATTATTTAAAGAAGGGGTCAAAATAAAAATTTTGACTGGTGATAATGAATTGGTTACACGCCATGTCTGTCAGCAAGTTGGCCTTGATGCAAATCGGATGCTTCTTGGTGAGCAATTGAATCATATTACGGATATGGCATTAGGAGAGATTGCAGAAGAGGTCGATGTGTTTGCTCGAATTTCCCCTATGCAAAAACAACGTATTATTAGTGTGCTTCGTGCTCGGGGACATGTAGTAGGATATATTGGGGATGGAATTAATGATGTTCCTTCATTGCATTCGGCTGATGTAGGAATTTCTGTTGCGGGTGCGGTGGATGTAGCGCGTGAAGCAGCGGATATTATCTTATTAAAACGTCATTTAAGCGTGTTGTTGAAAGGGATTCTCGAAGGACGCAAATCATTCGGAAATGTAATGAAATACCTTATGATGGGTACCAGTTCTAATTTCGGGAACATGTTAAGTATGGCGGGTGCTATTCTTCTGTTGCCTTTTTTACCGATGCTACCAACGCAAATTCTTTTAAATAATCTTCTTTATGATACATCGCAAATTGTGATTCCAACGGATAATGTAGACCCTAGTTTTGCGCGTAAACCAAAACATTGGGATATAGGGATTATTCGCAAGTTTATGTTTTATATTGGCCCCATCAGCTCCATTTTTGATTTTATCACTTTTTTTGTGATGTTGAAGGTTTTTGCGGCAACCGAAGCATTGTTTCAAACTGGTTGGTTTGTTGAATCTTTAGCGACTCAAACACTGGTAGTATTTGTGATTCGCTCAGTGAAAAGCCCTTGGCAAAGTAAGCCCAGTAATCCCTTAATCATCATGGTATTATCTGTAGTTTTTATTGCTACTGTATTGCCTTTTACATCACTTGCTACATTTTGGGGATTTGTCCCTTTACCGCCATCCTATTTCTTGTTTTTAGTTGCTGCAACTCTAACTTATCTTTTTTTAGTGGAAATTATTAAAAAGAGACTGATGTGGCGGTGGATTGAAGATCAGGGTCCATAACCTAATCACCGAACGGTGAGCTAGTTCTGTAGTCTGGGTGCAGCGAAGCGGAACCCGGGTTTTGTTGGTGTAGGCCCCCCGGGTTTCCTGGGCGCTGCATCCAGGCTACACTAAAGGATTGGGAAATTTTTGTAAGTAAAGTTTCCCAAATTGATAAGACGCATAATCAGTAATATGGCCAGCATCACGATATATGGGAATGCCGTTAACGTCTGCTTTACAGATATTTTTCATACATTGTACTTCTTTAGGGTCGATTATGATTAATTGTGGGTACTTACTTTTCATTTGCTTAAACAACTGATTTAACCATTGAACTTCATTAAAGGTAAAATCACATTCGTGAGGCTTATAAGAGGTTCTTAGTTTTATATGTTTAAAAAAACAATCATGGAAATTGTTTTGCATTGTCGCCGTTGCATGAATGAGTACAGGTTTTGCTCCTGAGGCAATAATGATTGAGAGTGCTCTGTCTAAAGCGGTTATAAATCTTTTTCGGGCTAAACGATAAGAGCGTTTATCACCCAAGTTATTTATGATTTTATCACCGAGATAATTACTCCATAATTCTCCAATGATGACATAATCATAGTGATGATTTTGAATCATTTGATAAAACTTTTTGGTCAGCTCATGACAGAGTGGATAGATTTGATTTTTAAAATTCCACCAATCATAAAGATAAATATCAGGTAAGGTTAAGCAGGAAGATACAGTCTGCATTAAAATGGAGACATTTGCTGCTTGTCCTAGAACGTCCATAAAACCCCAATTATGATTGGCAAATGAATCCCCGATCATTAATGCATGTTTGCTGTCTGATTTTTTGGCACCGATGGTGCATTGTCTATTGATTTTATTCGAAGAGTCAGCCATGCATAAAGCTCTTTGTGGGCTGTCGTATTGGTTTAATTGTTGATATATGGTTAATAGTTCATCATTAAAACGTTGAGGAAATCCCTGATTTATTTTAATGAAATAGTCAGTCAGATGTAGGGCAATTATAGGAGCTAATAATAGGAGCACAAAAGCATAACGAAATTGCATTTGCTTGCAGCGTATTGAAGGTTTTTCAATAAACCGCCATGAGAGATAAGCTAAAACAAAAGTTAGGCCAAATGCACCTAATAAAACAAAGGGGGTTTCTAAGATACTTTGATATCTCAGAAATGAAAAAACAACCCAATGCCAAATATAGAGAGAATAAGATAATAGTCCTATGAAAACCAGAGGCTTACTCGAAAGGAATTGGCTCAAGATATTTCTAGGAGAACATGTCCCTATGAGGATAAGTAATCCTGTTGCAATACACACTGCAAAAGCATATTCATTAGGGTAACCGGCCAAAATAGGATTAGAGCTGGCAAGATACAGTAGGGTGATTAATGCCAGACTTCCAAGTAGGTTTAAAAGATATTTATTTTTGACAAAAAAAGTCACCGGAATGAAGACGACACAAGAGCCAATTAAAAACTCAAAAATTCTGCTGGAAAATAAGTAGTATGTATGTGCAGACAAAGTTTTCGAATTGTATAACGAGCCGAGAAAAGCGATAAAAGTCAGTCCGATTAGAAGCGGAATCAAGTATCTTTTAGGGGAAAAACGATGCAATCCATAGATAAGACACGGTAAAAGGAAATAGCATTGCCATTCTATTGAAAGAGACCAAGTATGGAGCAAAGGAATCTGATGTGTATCTGGTGAAAAATAATCAGTGGTCGTTTTATCAAAAAATAAATTAGATAAAAATAAAGAGGTTTTGCGTGCACTTCTACTGTATTGCATTAAATCATCAGGTAAAAAAAACAATAAAGCGAATGCAGTAGTCGAAAGGAGCAAACAAATAAATACAGGCTGTAAACGCCATAGTCTTCGATTGTAAAAGTCTGAAAAAGAAAAGGAACCTTGTTGAAGTGATTCATGGATAATGCGGGTAATAAGAAAGCCAGAGATAACAAAAAATACGTCAACCCCTATAAATCCTGATGGAAAAAAGGAGAGTCCTCCGTGATAAGTTAAGACCAGTACAATCGCAATGGCTCTGAGTCCATCAATATCGGGTCGGTATTTCATTCGTCTTGAACAAAATACCAATGCTATCATCTCAGTTATAGTTTATCCATAACCTCATGATTATTGGGGATAGATCGAATTGCCTGTGAATCAATTCATTAAGTAAGTTTTATAAAGACTTAATTAGGATGTTGTTTTGTGATGTTTTTATCTTTTAATGTTAAGTGCACATCCATTTAATTTGTTCAATTTTGATACTATTATAGTATATAGCCGTGTTATTGTGATGAGGGATATCCAATCATGCTTCATACGATGAATCGATTAAATAAAATAAAGTATCTTGAGACTTTGCGTACGGTTTTTGTGAGGGAATAATGCATCCATTACGCGTTTTTTTTGCAATTAACTTTCCAAATAAAACACAAGGTAAACTATCGAGCTGTTTACACTCTTTACAGGAAACCATCTCTTCAGACTATATTCGTTGGGTCCAGGTTGAAAAAATGCATATTACATTACAATTTCTCGGTAATTTACCACCGGAACAGTTAATATCTGTGATTGAGCAGGTGCACACGACAATAAAAAATCTACCGACATTTCAACTTGAATTGGGGCATTGGGAATGGTTTCCAACCTCACGTCATCCTAAAGTTCTTGCATTATCAGTTCAACCACAGGCTACTTTAGCTGCACTGTCAGATGCGATTGGGAGCGCTCTAATTGCCTTGAATATTCCAGTTGAAACTCGCCCATTTCGTGGGCATTTAACTCTGGGACGAGTGATTCGGCATAAGGTGCCCCACGAACTATTAGAAACAATAAAAATGCCGATTATTCCACCAATTGCAGTAGGTAAGATTTATCTCATCGAAAGTAGGCCTGAAAAAGGGAAGCAAAATTACTATCCGCTGGCAGAATTTAAATTAGCTTAGTTTTGCTGAACAACAAAACATTTAGGTGGCTGTTTCCATTTCGCTATTTTGGCCAAGATAGTAGAAATGCAAACAGACCCTAACCATAAACACGTAACAAATATTCCATAACAGTACGTAATCCCATGACTTCACCACCTTCTGGTTTACCAGGTTTACTCTGTTCACTCCAGGCCATAATGTCAAAATGTAGCCATGGTGTTGTTTTGGTGATGTAACGTTGGAGAAATAAAGCCGCTATAATTGCTCCTGCATAAGGATAATCACTGCAGTTGGTCATATCAGCAATCGAAGACCGCAAGAATTTTTCATAAGGTGCATACAGAGGTAATTGCCATACCGGATCAGCTGCTTTATGAGATGCATCAATTATTCCTGAGGCCAATGATTCGTTATTTGTGAAAAATGCGGACATTTCAGTGCCTACAGAAACACGGGCTGAGGAGGTTAAGGTCGCGAAGTCAATCAACAGATCGGGATGTTCCTCACATGCTTTGACCAAAGCATCGGCCAAAATCAAACGTCCTTCTGCGTCCGTATTATCTACCTCTACTGTTAAATCATTGCGCATAACTAAAATATCACCTGGTCTATATGCATTAGGTCCTGTGGCATTTTCTACGGCAGGGATAAGCAAATGTAAGCGAACAGGTAAATTACGCGCCATAATCCATTGAGCGAGTCCTATCACATGTGCAGCACCGCCCATGTCTTTTTTCATTATCCGCATGCCATAAGCAGATTTAATATTCAGGCCTCCTGTATCATAACAAACCCCCTTGCCCACCAAGGCAACACGAGGATTTTTCTCATCACCCCAGGTTAAAGAGAGCAAGCGTGGTTCTGACTGAGCTGCACGGCCTACAGCGTGAATGGCTGGAAAATTATCACGCAACAATTCATTACCTATCCACTGTTCAAATTTTGCGCCATAGGTATGGGCTAATGTTTCAACTGCATCTGCCAGTTCTTTAGGCCCCAGATCACTGGCCGGTTCATTGATTAGATCACGTACTAAAAAGTGTGTTTGAGTTAAAAGAAGTAAATCATTAAACACTTGTGGCTCAACCACTAAGACTCGGGGTGGCGCAGTGTTTTCTTTGAATTTTTCAAAACGATATTGTGCCAATCCCCAATATAAGGCCGCTTCCTGAGAGCAAGTATCTTGAACTTGATAGGTATTCGCGGGCAATAATTGAGCTGCATGAGCCATTGCCAAGACCTGATTTTCATCTCCAGTCCCTACATAGGCTTTCTCTAATAAACCATCATTGTTATAAAACAAGCAACAATCACCAATTGTTCCTGTAAATTGCATTTGCCCAAAATAGTTATGCTCAACCGAAGTGAATGTAGGATTTTGTTCTTCCCATTGTTTTTGAGACATAAGATAAAGGGGAATTGGCCTGACGCTATCTACTGTATAAAAGAGATCTGCTTGCATGTTTGTTCCTGTGATCGATTTTTATTTGCAATTGATAATTAATTATTTGTTCTGATTTATTTTTTGTCAAAAATAAAATAAATTTAATTTTGTGTGATAAATTTTTGCACGAAGAACATATTTCACTAAAAATTGATATGCTTAGTAAAAGAGAACTTAATTTTATCGTTGGGAACTTTTACGAAATGAATGTGAAGAATGAACGGAAGCTTGCTGCGGATTCTTTGGGAATAGGTGAATCCATCGTCATGGGAACAGCAGGGTCAGCACCTGCTTTTAGTGTTGCTGCAGCGACAGCAACACTTGTCGCTACTGTCGGTACCTTAGCCCCGGGAAGTATTTTATATTGCGGGTTTATCATGTTTGGTATTTCTTTAGCATTTATTCATCTGAATAAAGTAATTGTTAATGCAGGTGCATCCTATGCCTGGATATCCAAAATTTTTGGTGTTTATTTAGGTTTTTTTGCTGGCTGGGCCGTTTTAGTTTCTTCGGCTGTGTTTATGGTTTCAGGTTCCATTCCTGCAGCTACAGCAACTCTCTTACTCGTCGCACCTCATTTGGTAGAAAGTCCTGGGTGGGTGACTTTTACCAGCATACTCTGGATAACCATGATTTCAGCTATAGCGATTGCAGGGATTAAACCCACAGCATACCTTCAGATTCTGATGACTGGTTTTGAAGTGATCGTCTTATTTATAATTATTGGTGTGGGGTTAGTCAAATTTTCCCATCTTCCTGCACATCCTTTCTCATTTTCATGGCTCTCATTTACCAGCTTTACTCCCGATTTGTTTGCAACAGGTGCATTAACTGCAGTGTTTTTCTATTGGGGTTGGGATGTTACCCTTAATTTAAATGAGGAAACAAAAAATACTCGGCATGCGCCGGGTCTGGGAGCCTTTTGGTCTGTATTGATTATTGTATGCATCTATGTAAGTTTTGCTATTGTAACGCTCCTGGCGCTCAATGATGATGAAATAAAGCATGCTGGAACGAATGTAATCTTTGCTGTCGCAGAAAAAATAGTGCCACGTCCATGGAGCTACTTAGCAGTTCTTTGCGTGATGGTCAGTACAATCGGCACCTTACAGACTACAATTGTGCAATTTACGCGAACTCTTTTTGCTGAGGCACGTGATGAAATAATTCATCCACGTTATGCGACCCTACATCAAACCCGAAATACCCCCTGGATAGCAATTCTTTTTATCTGGTTTTTGGGCGTGATTTTATTATTTTTATCTTCTAATTTTTCAACAGTGAATCTTATTATTAAAGACTCTGTGCATGCGCTTGGTCTTTTGGTTGCTTTTTATTATTCGTTAACTGGTTTTGCTTGTGCTTGGTACCATCGATTTTTATGGAAAAATGTTGCTGAATTACTTGGCTATATTATTTGGCCTACTTTTAGTGCTTTATTTTTGATCTTTATCGGATGCTTTAGCATCCCTAAATTTGATTTGGTGACGGATATTGTTGCAGTAGGCGGTATTCTGCTGGGATTTGTGCCCCTATTAATTCGTTATGCAAAAGGAGCTCACAAACCAAGAGAGATGCCCTAGTGAGATAGCTTTTACATGAACGTAAAGGAGTGTATATGTTAGGACAATTTTTAAGAAAATTAGTTCTTTGTTTTTTTGTGTTTCTATGTTCTGTACTTATGACCAAGCTCGCTTATTCAGATAATGAAGGCCATCCGGTATTACATACTCTGAAACCGGGAACACTCATAGTTGCTACTTATTTTACCAATCCTCCTTTTGAATATTTAAAAGATGAAAAGGAAATTGGTTTCGAAGTGGATCTGATCAAAGAGATTGCCAAACGATTGCATTTACATCTTGAGTTTAAAAAAACGCAATGGGAAAAAATTATAAATGAGTTAAGAGAAAATCATTACGATCTAATAATGGGGGCGATTACGATTAATAAGGATCGCGAGAAAATAATCGCATTTTCCAAACCCTATATGACGACTACTCTAAGCATTGTGATTAATAAAAATAAAACACCTCAGGTAAAAACCATAACAGATCTAAGCAAACTGACTATTGGGGTACAGGCAGCAACGACAGATTTTAATATCGCCAAACACATGCAAAAAAAGGGACAAATCCATGGGATAAAAATATATCCATTTAAAAATTTTAATCTGGCGATAGAGGATTTAATTGCTGGTAGGGTAGGAGCTGTGATGAAGGTATTTCCTGTTTCTTATTATTATGTGGAACACCATCCTGAATTACATATCCTTTCTGCTGTCCCCAATGCCCCCCAACCATTAGGGTTTGGCATGAATCAAGCTAATCAGGAGCTGGTTAAAGCCGTTAATAAAGCCCAAGCAGAAATGCAAGCAGATGGAACCTATGAAAAAATTTATAAGAAATGGTTTGGCAACGATTCGAATAAGAACTAAATTTGTAGCCTGGGTGCAGCGCAGCGGAACCCGGGTTAAAGGGGTTATTCGTATTTAGAACCCCGGGTTCCGCTGCGCTGCACCCAGGCTACAATGTCCCAGTCACTGGGTAGGACTATTGTTTTGAGCAGGAGCATTACTTTTAAAGTTTTGATAAAGTCCGACCAATTCTGCAGTGCCGATAACATGTCCAGTCATTTTATCTAAAACGATGTCTCGAGTAGTACCATCACCTAAATTTAATACGGTATCCAGAGCATATAATTTAAAGTGATAAGTATGTACTCCTCCCAGAGGAGGAGGGCAAGGGCCTCGATATCCTAAGCCTCCCCAACTGTTTTTTGCATTTGCAGCTCCTGGAGGAATTGGGCCTCCAGCACCTAATTCTTTTGTAGTTGGTGGTATATCAATTACTATCCAGTGTGTCCAAGTCCCTCCAGTTGCATCCGGATCGTCAACTACTAGAGCGAGTGACTGTGTATTGGGTGGAATGTTATACCAGCTTAAAGGCGGGGATTGGTCGAGTCCATTACACGTATATTGGTCCGGGATCATTGAATTCATTTTAAAGGACGAGCTTTCGATGGTAAACGTATTCGCAAAGCTGCTGCAGTGAAAAAAAGAGAGCGCTAAGAGCAAAAGCAGGGAATATTTTTTCATTTTATTTTTACTCCAAATTTATTTAAAAATTAGCTAATTTAGACAATAAAATACTGCTATGAATTCATGAACTAGAAAAGTAAATGATATTGCAGTGCTTACTTATCTTCAATTAGGTACTTCCATATTCTTTCGAATAAAAAAAATTCAGATGAAAAGATTTTAAAGATTGATATAATCCACGCCCCTAAGTTAGTCTAATATTTTGTCACTAAATTAAATTTATTGGCATGTTGGTTTTATATGTGGAGTCTAAGGTATATAGGGTGAAAAAATTTTTGAGATCCTCTCAGGGTATAAATGCCAGAAACGTAAGTAATCTAAGGTAACTGACAACAGGCCTTAATATCGGAATTAGTTGTTTTCTAAAGGAAATTACAATGCAAAAAAAAGTTGAATCAAAATATGAAAAAATACAACCAAGAAGTATTAACTCAACATCTCAAGATGCACAAAACAACGAAATAGCAATCAAAATTTCTGAAGCTTTTGCTGCTTCTGATGCACTGGATCAGTTAGATAATATCCCTTTAAAAAATGACGAGCCTGAGCAAAGAACTCCAATTAATGATTCTAACGATATAGATGATAATTCATACGGACTTTGGAGTATTTTTAACTCGTTCGGTTTGTTTAATGCTTCTGAGGATATAGATGATAATTCATACGGATTTTGGAGAGTCTTTAAATCGCTAAGTTCACTTTCTCTTCCGATGGCACTCTCATTTACTTTTAGTTTTGAGATTTTTTTAATTGTTTTATTACTTAATACGCTCAGTGAAAATGAAGACGAAGTTGCTGCAGCCACATTAATTTCTACGATGATCAATACTCTTTTAGTCATCGGCATGGCTCCTTTGTTTTCTATGAGTGTGGTGGCTAGTAATAAAATTGGTGAGCTCACTGAAGCTGAAAAAAATGGTGAAACCAATGAAGTCGTCTTGCAGGAAAAGCGTGAGTATATTGCTGGCATCAGTCGTAATGGTCTTTGGTTGTCTACCTTTCTTACCCCACCAATTATGGCTGGAATGATCTTCTCCAAACCTTTATTAACTAATCTTTTTGGCCAGAATGACCATGTAGCGGAACTTACACAGAATGCTTTACGTATTTATTCACCTGCAGTAGCAGGAGTATTGACACGAATATCAACGGAACAAATGATGTTTAGCTTTGGACGTTCTACACCAGCAATGCTTATGGGATTAGCAAGTCTTGCTGTGGGAACAGGAATTTCTGCATGGCTTGGATTTGGTGGTTTAGGAATACCTAAGATGGGATCCGCAGGGATTATCGGTGGTTATGTTTTTGAAGCTTATTTAACTTCTTTATTGTATGCGCTTTATTTAGCCAAGCATAAAGATTTTAGTCAGTACGAATTTTTCAAGATTTTTAAAAAATTTAGCGGGCAGTTTGCACAGCTTAAAGAGCTTTTGCAAATAGGCGGATCGATTACTTTATCGGTTGCAAGCGAAATGGCAATGTCTCTTTCAGTAAGTATCCTGTCGGGCGCGTTGGGTACTAAAGAACAAGCAGCCATAACTAATTTAAATCAGTACATATTTTTTAATTTTTTATTATTAGCTGGGTTTGGGCAGGGTAATTCACAAGAAATTAACCGGCTGATTGGTGCAAAAAGATACGTAAGTGCAAGTAACATGGGTAAATATGGATTATTAACTACGCTGATTTATACAACTCCAGTTCCTTTATTTTTTGCTGTGATGCCGGGCGTGCTGGTTATGGGAAATAATTCGAACCAAATAAAAGATATTCTTAAATATTTGGCGCCTATTATGTCGACTGGGGTTATTTTGGATTCAGCACGCTATAATCTATTACAACAATTAAGAGTTTTAGGAGACCTCAAGGGGTCAACTATTATTTCAGTTTCCGCATTATCTTTGGGAATAACAGGATCAGCTCTTCTTGGACTTAAAACGAAGTTAGGAATTTATGGTGTGGCTGCAGGCTATACTGGAGGAGTGATTATTGCCCTTCCTGGATTAACCTATAGATGGCGCAATCGCATCAATTCGGACAGAATACAGGAAATTGCCGAAGAGACACCTCAAATTGATGAAGAGGCACCCCAAATTGTTAAAGAGCCACCTCGTGCACTTACATCCTCTGCAAATTGTCTTGAGGGTTTTTTTAGTCGATTACTCAAGATGAAATATAAGGATGAAAAAGAGAATTTGTTGGAACATAAAGGGAAAACATATAATACAACAGATAAGGTGACAGTATTTGCATGAATAGGGATATAAAATGGCAATTGAGTGTGTTATTGATTTAATTGTGGCGAAAAAAGAAAAAGCTTTTATTATCTTTGAAGACGAGGGTTTTATCGCCTTTTTGGACTCTCGTCCTCTTTTTCCAGGACATACCTTATTAGCCCCTAAGATGCATATTAAAACACTCTATGATTTGCCTGACTCAATGCTATCCCCGCTTTTTTCATTAACTCAAAAAATAGGTAGGGCTGTTGAAAAAGCAATGGGAGCAGCAGGGAGCTTCATTGCAATGAATAACACCATTAGCCAAAGTATACCCCATCTTCATGTACATATTGTTCCTAGAAATAAACACGATGGGCTTAAGGGTTTTTTTTGGCCACGAACTCATTATAAAGATGAACAACATATGCAGGAAGTACAAGAAAAAATTAAGCATCAGTTGAACACTTATTAAACTTAAGAGTTGTAGCCTGGGTGCAGCGAAGCGTAACCCGGGATCGAGACTTGAATAATCCCGGGTTACGGCTATGCCTTCACCCAGGCTACTAATTACTCACGGATATAGCTTTCTTGCAATACTCGATCAATAGTATATGATGAAATGAGTATTAGACATCCCAGCGATTCAGTTCTGGAACGAACAAGGGATAACCATGCGTTTTCTAACCATTTTACTAGGATGTTACATTATGACTTCTAATATCGCATCTGCTGAGTCATCTCGACTCAATGATAATGCCTATGATTATTCATTTCATACTTTACGTGGGCATGAGCCATTACCATTATCATCATTTCAAGGGAAGGTTTTAATTATTGTGAATACGGCTTCAAAGTGTGGTTTTACTCCACAATATGCTCGGTTAGAGAAGCTTTATGAAAAATATAAGGACCGTGGTTTGGTGATACTGGGAGTCCCTTCAAACGATTTCGGCGGCCAAGAACCAGGAACAGAGCAAGAAATTGCTAGTTTTTGTCAAGTCAATTATGGGGTTACTTTTCCAATGACTGCTAAAGAAGTGGTTTCAGGAAAACATGCACATCCATTTTATCTTTGGGCTAGACAGAAATTAGGATTTGGCACGGCACCAAAATGGAATTTCCATAAATACCTTATTAATCGGAAAGGTGAGCTTATTAATTATTTCTATTCAACGACCTCTCCTGAGGCAGGACGATTGGTCAAAGTAGTTGAAAAAGCGCTTGATGAAGAGGCTTAGTTAATCCCCTCATCCGCCTTAGCGGGCCCCTTCTCCCCAAGGCGGAGAAGGGAAATTGGTGGGTTCCACAAAAAAATCCCCTCTCCCGAAACAGGAGAGGGGCAGGGGTGAGGGAAAAAAATTCCTAGAAGAACCACACTGTACTCAGATTTATAGGACAGTACCTATGTCGTGTACTCAACAGAATCATACCCACCGGCTACCTCATTATAGACTTGAACAATACTATCCAGTAATTGTGCTTTTTCTTGAATTAAAGTTAATTTACTGCGATCAAGATTAATTTTTGCATTGATTACACTACGATAGTCTTTGGAGCCTGCTTTATACTGAGCTAATGCAACAGCATATGCTTTCTTCGCTGCCAAATATCCTTTTTGAGTTTGCAAATAGGATAAATTGTCGTTCTGTTCGTTGGTTAGCGCATCATCTACATCTGCAAATGCGGAATGGAGTGTGTTCAAGTATTCATAATAAGTTGCTTTAAATCCAGCTTTAGCTGATTTGATATTTTCATAGGAACTGGCATTGAAAATTTTTGTTGAAGCAGCAACTTCTGCAACCCAGATATTCGTACTCAATTTTAAAAGATTCCTTAAATCAACAGAGGCACCGCCAATTAAACTGGTTAAGGCGATGGTTGGGAAAAAAGCAGAATAAGCCATCCCAATTTGTGCTTGAGCTATTTTTAAGTTATTTAAACCAATCATGATGTCTGGACGATTTTTTAAAACCGATGACGGTAATGATTTAGGGATCAAGTGATTTACGTTCAATGAAAGCAAGCTTCGATGAGTTGTAATTGGACCAGGGTTTTGATTCAATAAGAGGCGGATGGTATTCTCATTTTGCGCGATGACACTTTCAATTTGGGGAATCTTCGCCTCTTCCTGTGCCAACTGTTGATCAATATTTATTGGTACTTCGATATTGCTGGCTCCTCTCTTGAAACGAATTTGTTCCAGTTGATGCAGTTTCCTTAAATCACGACTCAGTTCTTTTTCAACCGCCAATTGTTCTCGCTGACTTAAGAGCATAAAGTAAGCACCGCTGATTTGGCTGATAATTACTAATTTTGTTGATTGTGCCTGGGCTTGTTCCATGGCTAATGACGCTTTGGCCGATTTAACATTATAAATATTATTTAAAATATTCACCGTATATTTGGGAGTAAAGCCGGTGTAGTATCCTCTAAACTTTACGTTGGAAAGATGAGAAAAAAAAGGATTGTTCGCTAATTGGCCTCTGGGCGTCACATGTGAATTCCAGGTCCCACCAGCAAAACCAGTAGCAGTTGCATCCAGAGTTGGGATCCAAGCATATTGAGCTGCTTTAAGTTGCGCTTGTGCTTGCTCAATCGTTGCATACGAACTTTTAATTGTATCATTGCAGGCCAATGCGTGCAGGATAAGCTGATTAAGTTCTGGGTCATGCAGCTTTTTCCACCATGCGATTCGGCTTAAGTCGGCTTTATTATCGATGTATTTTATTCCATTACGCGAATTTTTAGGATAATTCACTTTTTCAGGAATAGCGCAGTTTTTGCAACAACCCCAAAGCAAAATAGCAAATAGATTCAATAAGATAATTTTAATTTTTATCATTGTAAACAGACCCTAGTCGAGCTTCGTTTTAAATATTTTTCCCGTCAAGAAAATCAAAATAAGGGCAATCAATATAATGGGAAAAATATTAGGAACAATCTGGCTGAACGTGTTTCCCTTCAATAAAATCCCACGCGCAATCCGGATAAAGTACGTCATAGGCACGCAATACCCTATCATTTGTGCCCAATTAGGCATGCCATAGAAAGAAAAAATATAGCCTGATAAAAACATTGAAGGCAGTTGGTAAAAAACACTGAGTTGCATTGCTTGCATCGGGGTACGTGCAAGTGTGGAAAAAATCATACCCACCATTAAATTGGCAATAATAAATGGTGCAACCGCTATATAAAGCAAGACGATGCTTCCTTCAGTAGGAATATGAATCAGTGCTTTACCAAAAATTAAAATGCTGGTTAGTTGTAAGTAACCTAAAACGATGTAGGGTATTACTTTACCAAGAATAATTTCTGTTGGTTTTAATGGTGTACTTAGCAACATTTCCATTGTCCCCGACTCTTTTTCTGAGGTGATGGCGGTTGATGTAAGCATCACCATGGTGAGCGTGAGCAGTACGCCAATTAGTCCAGGAACGATATTATAAGAGCTTGTATTCGATTCATTATAAAGTCGGTGAATCGTGAGATCGACACTTCGCTTCGGATTAGTGATTGATGGGGAGCCTAAACCTTGTTTATTAAATGCATCCAGAGTTTGATTCAGTATGGGGAGCGCGTTGCTGAGTGCGCTGGCACTGCTTCCTGGATCGGAACCATCGATTTCAACCAGTAATTGTGGATTTTCGTTACGAATGTATTTACGAGTGAAATTAGGGGGAATGGTGAAGGCAAAGCTTATTTGCCCATTGGCGAAATCCTGATTCTTTTTACGTTCAGTCATTTGCTCATCATAAATCACTTTAAAATATCCTGAAGCCTCAAGAGCACTGACATAGCTTCGAGTTAATGGAGAATTGTCATAGCTAATAATGGTGGTGGGGAGATGTTTGGGATCAAATTCAATAGCAAAGCCAAAGAGAATAAGTAACATAATTGGTAAGATGACTAACATAGCTATAGTGCCGCGATCTCGTGTGATCAGAATAAATTCTTTACGTATTAAACCATCGAGGCGAGCTAAAGATAGTCCATGGAGTAGATTTTTAAACTTCATCGCATTAATCCGATAAACACCTCTTCAAAAGAAGGTGTAGTTTCTTTAAATGACAGGTCGCTGTTTTCGTCGATCATCTGCTTTAATAATTGGTGATTTTTTGATGAAATACGTAATTCATTATTTACAATTGAAGCTAACAGCTTTGGATATGAATTCTGTATTTTTTCCATTAAAGGATTTTGTTTTTTCCTATCAGTTTCTAATACATAAGTTTTGACTTTTGAGTGTGGAATTAAATCTCTTGTGCTGCCTGTATACAATAATTTCCCTATATTAATGTATGCTAGGTCGGTACACTTTTCGGCTTCATCCATGTAGTGCGTTGTTACGAGAATGGTGGTGCCATCACGTGAAGAAATTTTATGTAAATAATCCCAAAATTCTTTACGCGCTTTAGGATCAACTCCTGCAGTAGGTTCATCTAAGAATAATAATTGAGGTTTATGCAGTAAGCTGCATGCCAAGGCCAAACGTTGCTTCCATCCTCCTGATAAATTGACCGCTTGCACCTTGCGATAGTCCTCGAGCCCTAAATCTTTTATAATTTCTTCTATTGCTTTAGCTGAATTTTTTACCTGAAAAATATCTGCAATAAAGCGAAGATTTTCATTGACCGTTAATCCCATATAAAAGCTAAATTTTTGAGGCATATAGCCTGTTCGTTTTTTTATTTCATCACTTTGTTTTCGAATATCATAACCAAGACAAGTCCCTTCACCATCTGTGGGGGTTAACAGTCCACAAATCATGCGAATCGTTGTGGTCTTACCACTACCGTTTGAACCCAAGAATCCAAAGATGGAGCCTTTCTCTACTTGTAAGTTAATGCGATCTACAGCGACCTTTTCATCGAATTTTTTGGTTAATTCTTTTACATCAATTGCAAGATCACTCATTAGCTAATTCCAAGGTAACGGGGTGGCCTAGGTGAATTTTTTCTAGATCAGGACAGTTGATTTTTGCTTCAACCCGAAATACAAGGCGCTGACGCTCTTCACGAGAGTAAATGACAGGTGGCGTGTATTCAGCAATGTTTGAGATGTAGAAGATATGACCCGTTGCAAAATTAGGATTATGATCCGTCTTGATTTTAACTCGTGCATTAAGGCGTAATTGATCGAGTCGTTCCTCAGGAACGAAAAATACGGCTTTAATATTTTTTTTTGTAACTAAGGAAAGAACGGGGGCGCCTGCCTGAACAAATTCACCTCGTGTATAATAAGTATCAAATATAATTCCATTATCTGTGGCAAAGTTTTCTTTGCGCGTCACTTGCCATTTCTTATCAGCAGTATCAGCCTGATTGTTTTTAATTTTAGCGTCAATCCCAGTAAGCTGTTCTTTTGAAATGTTTAAATCTCTTTGTGCAGCATCGAGATCATTTTGGCTGGCTGCATTTTGTTTCCGCATTTCCTGGATACGACGATAATTGATTTCATTGTATTGGAGTTGGGTCAAAGTTTGTTGGCGTTGAGCGAGCAGATCTTTTTTGTTTAACTTGCTCATTTGTACATTATAAAGCTCGCTGGTTTGTTCTAGTCTAAATAGAAATTGATTGTTTTTGACCCGTTGCCCTCTTAGTATGGCGAGGTCAGTCAGTCGTCCAGCAAAATCTGCGGACAAATAGACAAGATCCGCATCAATATACCCACTAAAAGACTTATTTTCTTTCCCACAGGCTGTTAGCAGTAAGGCAGTCAATCCAATGAACAGCAATTTACGCATTTCAAATCCATCCTGTGCTTTTTAGTTAATACTGCGAGAATATCAGCAGATATGCTACCTGTGGAAAATAAATATGTATATTAAGCTCAAGAATTCTGTGTGTCAAAAAGAGTGAACCAATTGAATTAAATCATAAGTAATGACATAGCTAGCTTATATTGCCAGGCAGGAATGCGGATACTATTTGACCTCACCTTAGTAACATGTTAAACAACAACTCGAAGTTAAATCGCTAAGAATTTAAAAATTGCCGAGGAGTATCTTAATGAGTTTTAAATCGTTTTTTTGCGTTACAATTGCACTGTCTTCTTTATGCACGCACTCTGTTTTTGCAGCGCAAAAAACAGTTACCTATAAAAATGAAAGAGGTTCAATTTTAGAGCTTAATATTGTGGCAGATAATAAAGTTGAAGGTTATTTCACTACAGCAGTTGCATCAAAAACCTGTCCACAAGCAATTAAGCAAAAAAGACCTATTACGGGTTATACCGTAGGTAACGTACTATCCTTCAGTGTTGTTTACCCAATGTGTGAGTCCGTATTGAGTGTTAGTGGTCATTTTGACAAAAATCAACAAGCCATTGATACAATTTCCATACTGAATAAGCAAGCAAGCGACATTGCTCATGAAGGCCCAGGAGCCCGTTTTATTGGTCATGACGCATACAAAAAAATGGGATAAAAAATGGATGTAGCCTGGGTGAATTGTGGCCTGGATTAGTTTTGTAGCCTGGGTGCAGCGTAGCGGAACCCGGGATCGTTAATATAGTATTCTCCGGGTTCCGCTACGCTGCACCCAGACTACAAAACACTCAGCATTCATAGCACAGGTCTTGTCATATCGAGCACATCAGAGAAATATACCATGTTATACACTATAAATTTTCTTCGTTTGTACGCGATAATTTTTTTAGTTATCTATGACAGGCATTATTTTTTTAGTTTATGTTATAAAAAAGGCGCAGGGCTTACGACACAATTTGTGCCTTTTTATATTAACCAAGAGTGTCTCTATTGGGCATTTTTCGTAATATTTGCGACCTATTTAATTTTATTTTTTGTGACTGAATTGGCACGATATGTTTTTTCCCTAATTTTAGGAAAAAACAAGATTGGTTTGATTGCCAACATCGCAATTGTTGTTTTGACGACTTGGTTATTCTATCTTTTAAGATTGTTTTCTCTTGTTATCTAATAGTCTACGCCAGTTTTAAACCACGAAATACTCTGTGTAATTTGAGGAACATTAGTTCTTTTGTCTGAGTGATACTTACCACCAATAAAAACTGGGCAATGTAATAGAACAACATAATTAACACGGCTGTTGGTTTATTATTTGATAAAACAAATAAGTTTAGGGACAGAACAAAGTCAGACAACAAAAAGAGACAAGCTCCAATCCGGGTCAACAGGGATTGCTGTTTTACTTGGAATGCGCAAAAGACCATTAAGGTGAGCAGGCAGAGATAAGCAGCTACCGGTTTTTTCATTTCTCCCAAATAGGGGGATAAAAAGTAGAAGCTTACTAAGACAAATATTAAGATAGGTAAAAAAGAAAGCACGTTTTTGCTGCGAAATTGTATGTTTTTTAAAAACAAACAGATATAGGTACAGTGCGTTGCCATAAACGCTAAGATTCCTATTTGCAATGCCATTTTTATTGGCAAGGTTAAAAAAACATCACCAATTAATGAAAATCCTAAGGCAAAGAGTAACAAGATTTTTACCTGATTCGTGCAATTGACTTGTAGTGTAAAAAGCATAAGTAAAGCAATGGGAATGGGTTTAAGTAAAGTGGTCAAAGGATATTGGATAAAAGAAAGTAAGATAAGATAAAGTACCATGCTGAACAAAATGAAAGGCATAGTGATTTTAAATGGCTGTCCTGGCATGTAGGAATTCCTATAATTCAATAACTTAAATATCTCTAGTATACACATTCTTTCTCGTTCTTTTAATTTTTTGTTTATTAAAGGCAACTGTGGTTTAATAGCGTGCTTTTTGTGTTTTTTAAGGTCTAGTTATGAAAAAAATAATCGTACTTTTACTGCTTGCTTCCTTCTTTTCAGTAGGTCATGCCAGCAAGCTCAGTAAATATTTGAAACACATGGACGAAGAAGATAGAGCTCGTCAACAACGAGAATGGCAACAAGATATGAATTTCGGTGATTTTTCATTTCGATTGGATAGACGATACACCGATGATCAGGGACAACGTTGTCGTAACTATAGGTTTAGATCACGCAATAATCCTTTTCGCCATGGATATTATACTGTTTGTGACGAACGCTAAGCATTAATTGATTCGTGGTTTGGAATGAGCTTTGGAGTAGCTCTTCCATATTCCGATCAGCAAAAAATCTTAATATTTTGATTATAAATTTTTCAAATTGAAATGAAGAAAGCCATTCCATATTCTAGAATAACATCATATAGACCAAAATTTTCCTGTGGGGATGCAGCTCAATTTTAAGGATGCATTATGCGTAAGTCTATGATGATGCTTTTCCTATTAGCATTTACTTCTTGTAATTATGCCAATATCGCTAACAGTATTTTATTAAGCAGAACATCAGAACAGAAAACACAAATTCTAAGCGGTATTATCAATGCAGCCGGTGAACCCTGTATTCCAATTGGATCTTTTTATCAAGGTCTCGATATAAATGATGCCGCATATTGGAATGTTGCATGTTCCAATGGTCGTTCTTTTGTCATTCAAATAGCAAATGATGCAGAAGCAACAACCACAATCATTCAATGCAGTGCGATGAAATCATTGGGAGCTCAGTGCTTTAAACGATTTGGTTTTTAAATCGATACTGCGGTTTGCAAATGGGAAAAAATTTTTAATGAATTTAGGGACGGATAAATATTAATGGAGTTGAATGAAAGCAGGTTGTATACTCCATAGAAGTGGCATTAACAGTCGAACACCAAAAAGGGATTTTTTATGGAGCAGACAGTAGAACGTCGTGTTGTTAATTTAATTGCTAGAACGCAGGAAATCCCACCAGAGAAGATTGATTTGGATCAATCAATTGACCAGATTGTCCCTAGATCTCTGGATTTAGTTAATTTATTTTTTGACTTAGAGGATGAGTTTGATCTGGATATTCGAAATGATATCAATAAAGGGCAAACAATCCGTGAAATAGCAATTGATATTAAACAATTAATTGCTAAAAAAAATTAAAAACATTGATTCAGCCAACGCCTCAGCACATTCAGTGTCTTGAAAATCACTACGCTTCATTATGGTATTAAAAAATAGTTATAAGAACTATTTTTGCACATTTATTTATTTATTGTCATTAGGCTAAATAAAATTTAGAATGCCTCTTTTATTTAAGAGTAGGCCAAAATGACAGCATCATTATTAGAAACTTTTGGGATAAAAAAGCAACTTGAAACACCAGTTCCTCAACTTGGTATCACTAGCGATCTGTACACACGGCAATTAGAGTCACAACAATATTTTACTATTGAAAAGGACGCAAAGGCTGCTGATGGCAATAAGCTTGCTATTCACATTCAAGATGAGCAGAATTTTCGAATAGCTACTCGAAATCATATCGAATTTTTAAATAAATGCACTGCACTTTTTAAAGAAAAATCAACGCAACTAAAAAGTATTGATCAAAAAATTGCAGGAAGCGTGGCTTTTGGTGTCGCAGCAACAGCCTTGTCTTTTCTTCCAGTTGTTGGTTTTTTAGGTTGGATAGGCTGGGCCGCAACGGCCTACTTTATAAACCAACGTGCTACCGCATATGCCGAGTATCATGAATCATTAACACTTTTAGTCGGGGTATGTAATTGGTGTCTTGGGGAAGGTCCAGATAAGCGAAAAAATTCTATCCCTAATCTCACAAAGAATGAAGCAATACGTAATATGATGGCGGCACTTTATCCTGTTCTTACTAAGGATCAAGTCAATCATTTGATTGCAGATGATATTGAAAAAGAATTTGGCAAGGAATTAGAAGCGTATGAAAGTAGATTTCAATTAGGATTTTTCTCTAAACAAAATGCTAAGCAAGACGATACGATTGCGTTAAGTAAAAAGGGTGCCGAATTTAGTCGTTGTATTTATGGCTTTAATCGAGGTGGGTTTACTGATTATCTTCAGGCCATTGTATCCATTCTTCCCGATTTATATAAAGCAGCACTGCATGGTGCCCAACGCCTAAAATATTGGTGGCAAGAAAAATCAAATACTCCCGAAAAAGAAGATGAATCGCATACGTCCAAACCTACGGCGATGCTGTAATTAATATACATGACGGCACAAGCTAAAACTCAATTGAGCTTTGGCATGTGCCCTTTATCTTTTACTGCGGAATCGTTATTTGGATAGAATCCTACTCACACTATGATCACAAGTTAATTAGCTTTTGAGATATTTTTTTATCAAAAAGTTGAAAAATTTGCAGCTAAAGTCTATAAACAATTTTTGCCCTTCCAAATACATCTGTGTGCTCTAATCCAAGCATACAATGCAACATTGATAATGAGGAGAAAAAATGCAGCTTAAGGTTGAAGACATGGACGATGCGAACGTTTTTATCTACGGTAAAATGGGACCAGAAGAAACCAATCTCATTCTTTTTTCTAAAGCTGAATGGTTAAAAGTATCCTCTACGAAGGTCACTCAATTGCAAGAAAACGGCAGTAAGCTATGGTTGATACGGGATAGCCGAGTAGACGGATTACTCACAGTTCAATCCATTAGTTGGAATAAACAGCTCGCTCAATGGCAAATGAATGTGCCTCAACGTTATATGTTGTCAAATAGCGTAGGATGGATTGTGAATAATGCCGCCCCATTAAGTGATGAATTTTTTGTTGTTGTTGATTCAGCGGGTGGTATTATCCAAATGACCGATGAGAATACACAACCCCATCTTCCTGGATTATTAAAAATTCTATCCGAAAATGGTTATGAAGTAGAAAATAGAATTAATCCAAAAGTAGGGCAAGAAACAACATCCATAGGTTATACATCCTACCGTACGGACGCAAGTCTTCCCGAAGAAGACTCTCTTAGCTCAAAACTGGAGCCTACAACGGTCAATTTGCCAGAGGGTATGCTGATTGCACTTTCTTGCCCATTGACAACAATAAAGTCTGGGCAAATAAAAGTGATGAAAGACCCGGTTACATTGGTACGTGATGGCATTAGCTATGAACGTTCTAATCTATTGGAAAAATACCCTGATTTGGAAGAAGGAAAACACTTTTATCCAAATTTCAAACTCAAGACCATTATTAATTACGTCTCTGCAACTTCTTTAAGTCCTGAAGAGTATTGGGCGAAATTGCAAAAGGTAGAAGAAGATATCAAGGATCCAATTTTATTTAACACGATGAACGAACCCGTTTTAAGTCCTAGTGGACATTCATTTGAAAAAAGCTCTATAACGAAATGGATTAGCAGTAAACAAGTTGATCTGCCCTCAGTAAGTAATACTGTTCCTATTCCAGATCCAATAACCAGTCAGGATATTAGAGGGAAGTCCCTTGTAGATAATGTAAATTTAAGACAATTTATTAAAGCTTGGCCTGATTTTTACATGCAACAAGAATATTATTTGGCAATAACCCTTTCTGAAAAAACGCAATTAGTTAAATCAACATAATAAGCGTTCTATTGATTGTATTTTCATTTTTTATGGTATAGTTTTTTATGGCAATTTAATAAGGAAGTTTGGGGGTATGCACAAGGAGTACCACGGTGTTGTCACACGGTTTCTTCGCCAGGATGAACGACTCATTCAATCTGAAGAAAATGAAATGCCATTGGTGATCGAAGCAAATGGCTCTTCGGATTTCGGATTTTTGCAACAGTTTTTAGCATCCAATTCCCAGCAAATTCTTGATGATATGGCGCGTTATGGTGCTGTATTATTAAGAGGCTTTAATATTGAAACTGATGAACAATTCGAAAGGATCATTTTAAGTATCCCAGAGTTTCGAGGTATTAGCGAAGCGTTTATGTCTGAAAATGGCCGAGATCATGTCAATAATTTCAAGTACGTTTTACACACCAATACTGTTTATAAAACGGGAGGAACACTTTATCTAGGTGGATTTCACACTGAAAATTATTATTCCACTGATGTTCCAAGTTATCTTTGTTTTTGTTGTTTTCAACCATCAGAATTAGGTGGTGAAACGGGTTTGATTGATACACAAAAAATTTACAACCATCTGCATGATGGCTTGAAGCAGAAATTGGAAAAAAATTCTTTTTTCGTTTGCAAATGGACCATTGCAGAAATTGCGGACCGATACCAAATCACTAACGATGCAGTAAATAAAATATGTGATCACTTTAAGCTTCCTGTGATAGGTGAAGGAGAGGACCAGTTCGTCTTAATGTATAAACCGAGTGTTTTATTACCCTGGCGTCTAAAAGTTGATTATTCCCATGCAGCATATTTAGTCTCATTTTTCTTAAAAAAATTCATAATTTT
>NZ_LNYZ01000042.1:102694-117798 GCF_001468065.1 Legionella steigerwaltii | reverse complement strand
TTAAAATTATGAATTTTTTTAAGAAAAATGAGACTAAATATGCTGCATGGGAATAATCAACTTTTAGACGCCAGGGTAATAGGAGGTACTTGCAACCAGGACTTTATGATTTAAATCGCGAGCAATTTCTATTTTAGAGTCGGGTTCAATTTTGATTGCTCAGGCATTTTTTCAAAAACTTGATGTACAAAATAATTCATTTTTTCTGATTCAGCTTTTTTTCTAAACAACATATTAACAAAATCTTCTGCTACAAGCGGCCAATGATTTTCGGGATTTGGTTCATTGCTATTTTCTTCATTGATAAGATCTTCATTTTCCTTTAAAAAATCATTTACTGCTTTTTCGTCATACGCTACAAGAGCTCCAGAGCGAATGCTTAAAAAGCCACCTTTGGGAATTACTTTGTATTCCCTATTATCTGCCATATGTATGTATTTATTTTTATCAGGATTATAAGCATACATCTCTTCATCAGTAGGGTTAGGAATAATAAAAAATTTTAGCCCTCTTTTTTTCAATAATTGGGAAACTTGAAATGACTCAAATCCAGCAGCACGAATTACATCTAATGGCAAATATCCCAACGCCTTCGTTTTTCCAACCTGAGCTAAATCCTTCATATCCGGATGGGAAAAAAAGTCCGAAGGTTGAGGTGCAGAAAACAGGGGGTTACTGGTGGGTGGTACTTCATCGCGAGAACTACTCATTTCATTAGTAGGTTCACCTTTTTTGTTATCAGCAGGTTTCTTTTTAAAAAGCCCTTTAAATGCCTTCATAATTTTCAATCTGAATAATATATATTCAAATTATATGCAAAATATTCTGACTCATCAAAATAAGTAGGTGACGATTTCTTAAAATATTCAAAAATTACCCTTCAATGGCAGCAACAATTAGCTATAAGCTATAATTTAAAGTATGTTTAAAAAATGAGAGTCATGATGAAGGCTAAACGTGAAAAAAGGAAATTACTTCAAGAAGCTTCATTACATAATGGTGAGGTTCAAGGATATAAATTTCAAGATGATAGTTATGCGAATCAAATGGCCTATCTTTTCGGTGGTAAAAAAGGAGAAGAAGCCGCAAAAAAAATATTGGACGATGCGAACTCACAATTCCCGAATCCTTTAGACATTTTAAAGAAAAAGAAATATATAGAAGAACAGGTGAAACAGAGAGCGGCAGAAGTAGATAGAGATTTGCACGCTGGAATGAAAGAAGTTTTTGGGAGCTTAAAGGATTTAGATCATCCAGCGAAGGGTGAGGAAGCGGGCAAAAAAGCCATGCTTGGTCTCATGAAAGGTCTTGGATTAAATGTTGATGATGATAATGTACAGACCCATTATTCACCTGGGCCGCCTACAGTTTTTCAAGTCACTTGGGTCAATCGCCCCTCTGAAAATCTCAAGAATGAAGACTCTAGTGTTAACCAGCTTGCACAATGTTACTCAGAATGTTTGTCACCGAAAACAGGTGAAAAACAAGAATTTGATTCATCTTGGAAAACAAATAGAACCAATGCAATGAATGGTGGCCCCAAAATCGAAAAATCTGAGTTTCTAAGTCATGCGGATGAATCGTTCCAAACTACTATAGACTCTTTAAAAAATCCAACAAAACAAGCTGAGACTACAGAAGAGCCTGTCAACACCTCTAGGTTAGAGTACTGATCGATTACATTTTGGAATGGCGCCAACTTAAGAGATTGTAGAGATTGTAGCCTGTGTGCAGCGAAGCGGAACCCGGGGAATCAACGCCAATAAAACCTGGGTTCCGCTTCGCTGCACCCAGGCTACAAAAGGTTATACTATTTCGTCTATCGAGCGTATAGGGCTCCATGGTGGCAGCTACATATTCGCCATTGTTATTACAAAATTTGGAATGTTAGGCGAACCAATCCCAACCCCATCATTCCAAAATTGATCTTCAGGCTCGATGGTTAGTGATGAATCCCATCCAAAAGTTTTGTTTTTAATGCTAAATGCCGATGCAGGAGCAGGAGTCCCCTGGATTGTTGTCGAGGGTGGTGGTGTTGCGCCACTAATAATCAGTGCGGGAGGAATAATCAGATTAATTGATCTGCTGGAGAGTAACACCTGGTTCATTTGATACAAATAGGGTGCTGCCTGGCCTATTGGTGTTCCTTTATTCAGTAAACTACGTGCTTGGTTTACTAAAACTAAAGTTGCCGAAAATAAAGGACAAGCTAAGCTGGTGCCTCCATCCTGAACTTGTGCGCCATCAGCGATAATCAATAATCCTGTCTGCGGATCACCAAGCATGGCAATATCGGGTAATGCACGACGCTTTCCATAATTGCTAATCACTCCATAACCCCCAGCCGTGTAATTACTAATGGAATTCTGCCAGTTACCTGGCTTATAAAATTGGCTAATGCCACCGCCAGTACCGCCATCGTAAGAATAGTTGCCATTAACGTTTTTAACTGATCCCCAGACTGTTTCAAATGCATAACGGTAATTTGTATCTACAAATAAAGCAGTTGCCCCAACCGCAGTAACGTAAGCAGAACTGGAGGGATATTCAACCGTTGGTGAAGGAGACCGAGGTGGAGTGCATTTTTTTTCCGTGATGTATGTATTGTCGCCACAATCGCCAGAAGAAAAATTAACACTGATTCCTGCTGTCGCAGCTAATTGTAAGGTTTGCTCGAATGAAGTATCTAAAATTTCTTGACCACTCCAACTATTAGAAATGACATAAGCATTAGAAAAACCTGCAATAGTAAAATTATTCTGAATCAGTGTGTGAATTACATCTGTTAAGATGCTCTTTTGATCTTTGCCTAACACCAAAACGGTATTATCTCCAGGCGCTATAGTATGGGACGATTCAATGTCTAGTGCGATTTCATTACTGAAAGAGGATGCACCAGGACATGTTGTAAAAGGCGTACCATCAGGATTAATGATCGCAAAATTTTTCGCTGTTCCTGAGGTCACAAAGGGCTTTATATTATTCGCATTAAAATATTGATTTGCATCATGCACAATTTGATGGGGTGTATTCGTACCGCAGGCATCAACGATGACTAATGTTTGTCCCGTTCCATCGAGATGTTTTCCATTAACACGTGGAATGTTTTTCAGATTATAAGTCTTTTGCAAATTTGCGCCCGTAAAGCCTTGCAATGAAATATCTGTAGGAATTGCAAAAGGAACAAAAGTATTCCAGATGAAGTTTAAATCATGAACCTCTTTAGAGTTATTTTGTAGCTCTTCTATGTTTGAGTGAAATTGGGGAATGGTACTAAGACCAGTAATTTCGGCAATATATTGGGCAATCTCCCGATTTAATTGGGGAGGGCTGGTGTTTGCATGAACGATTTTATTTTGATATTCAAAATAGTTTATTTGCACATGAAGTGCTTGCTCGATTTGCGCTACGGTTCCAGTTACACGAATACTATGGTTAACCACTTTTGTTTGCATGCCTTGAGACGAAAAAAACTGTTGCACGGTCTCTTCCGCTTCTTTGCTCGGTGCAAATTCATGTTCATAAAGACTTGCAGTTAAAAATTGATGATAACGTGTACTATTGGGATCATAAACGTCTCGAGCAAGCTTATCTAACTCTGCTTTATTACGTAATTTTAACCAGACTATAAATGAAATTTTTGTCTCGGGAGGCACAGGTTTAATTCGCGTTGCCTGACTCAGTAAATTTAATCCTGGATTTGGTAAACGGAATAAGTCATTTGCTGGTTTTGCATAGGAAGTTATTGTCACAAAACTGAGTGACAATAAAAGGAATCCTGCTTTTTTAAGTTTCAACATAATTATCTCCCTATGCTACCCGAAAAAAAATAAACTAGTAATTGGGCTAGACGTGATAAATCCCAAGTCATCTCCAGTGGTTAAGGAGAAAACATGACCATTTTGTGTGCCAGCATGCAGGATGCTTGCATCTGAATTCACAAACAAGGTATATGTGATTTGGGATAAAAGAGTCCATAATGGATTTGGAGCCGTCGAGCTATTGCTGAAATAGGCATATTCAAAGCCAATGGTTCCTGGCGGCAAGGTGCCGTTTGCTGAGGTTTGTCGTGTATTCACATAAAGTTGATCATTCACCACAAAAACATTTTGGATGGGTACAGGGACGCTTGATTCAGGGCCGCTGATTTGATTCCAGTTATCTCCGTTATCCGTTGAAAAATAGACATTACCATCGTCACTTCCCGCATAAATCGAAGTGGGAGTCAAGAATATACTGTTTACAGGGGCCATGCCTGGATTTGTTGTGGTGGCAGTCCAAGTCATCCCATTGTCACTTGAATAGTAAACTTCTCCCTCTTGAGTTCCGACATAAATTGTTGAAGTGGCTGTAACAAAAACACTATTTATTGCGTCACAAGGAGCTGTTGTAGCGGTCCAAGAAGTACCATTATTGGTTGAGTAATATACTTTGCCATCTGCACTTCCTACGTATAAAGTGCTTTGTGTTGCAAATACACTATTCACCGCATTACCTGCCGATGGTACCGATGTAGCAGTCCAAGTGAAACCATTATCAGTAGAAAAATAAACAGAACCGCTTGCTGTTCCTGCATATATTGTACCTCGCCGTGTAAATGTTACTTCTACGGTATGATTGTCATCAATATTAGAGAAGGTATATGTTGTGCCACCTTTTTGTGCTGTACCTCCGTCCACTATCCATTCATCCACTTGATAGTTCGCATTAGGGGTTGCAGTAAAAGTCAGGCTACTTCCAGCAAGAACAGTTTGCGGTGTATTGGGATTAATTGTTCCATTTGCACGAGCATTTGGAGTGATCACATAGCGTGCTATCGGAATAATCGTGATATTTAAAATGTCAGCTAAAGCAGGTTGATAACATTCCAGTCCATTTCGTTGGTCGCATACAACAGGACCCCCTTTAACATTACCCGTCAGTATGCTTCCATTTACAATCAAATTAAGAGTGCAGGAGTGATGAGCACGCAATGTAAATGGGTTAGGACAATTTCCAGCTGAAGTGTCCTGAGTAACCCCGGTGATGGATTTCATAGACAGGGTATGTGCTCTTTCGCGTGATTTATTCGTTACGGTGTATTTAATCGTCGCCGATCCTATTGATGTGACAGAAACAGTTGGTGGGTAATTAGGGTCAGGTGTAAAAGTCCACACGGGTTTACTTGCATGGCTTATTGTCAGGAACAGAAAAGCAACCACAGCGATAAAGAGCTGAGGCAAACTGGCTTTAAATATTTGCATCTTCAAATCCATTTTCGGATATTATCTTGGTGATGTTTATCTTAAGTTGAATACTTAATTGAGATCAATGAAAATTGATAATTAAAAATACTTTTTTTTCAATGAGTTAAAAATGAAAAATCATACACATATTCTCAAGTGGGCAACTGATTATTTGATCTCCAAAGGGTATTTCCTACAACGTTTACCCGAAATTGTGCTCGAAACACCTTGGTCTAATGTGATCCGATTTTCAACCTCAAAAGGTGATGTTTATTTAAAACAACCGGCACCGTCCTTAGCCCAAGAGTCGAAGATTACACAATTCTTGGCGGATCAATGTCATGCCAGTGTCCCGATTGTAATCGCGGCTAACGATGAACTGCATTGTTTTCTGATGCACGATGCCGGAAAACCATTGCGTGAATATCTAAAAACAGAATTTCAGCCGGACTTATTGTGCCAAGCCATTCTGCAATATACCGCGATGCAGCGATCGACAGAGCATCATATAGAATCTTTACTTGCACTGGGAGTTCCCGATTGGCGATTGGACAAATTACCCAAACTGTATGATCACATGATCAATCAAGAAACTTTTTTAAAAACAGAGGGGATGACCGACAAGGAACTGCAGATATTGCACGATTTAAGCCCGCAAATTTCCGAAGAAATTGAATCATTATCCCAATGCCAGATCCCAGAAACAATCGTTCAGTCTGATTTTCACACTAACAATATTCTGATTAATCCGAATACTAAAAAACTGACCTTCATTGATTTGGGAGAAATAGTGATCACCCATCCATTTTTTTCCTTACAGACGTTCCTTCGTCAAGCCATCACACATCATGGCATAAAAGAATTCGATCAAATCTATCATCAACTTCAGGAAACGTGTTGCGAAAATTGGCTGCAATTGACGACAAAAAAGCAGCTGTTCGATGGGTTTATGCTGGCCAAAAAGTTATGGCCCATTTATTCCGCACTTGTTTTTTATCGTATCTTACATAGTGTGGATCAGCAGTCCTTTAAATCGTTTTATGCCAATAGGCCCAATCGACTCGCTGGGTTTTTTAGAGAATATGTGGCCGCCAAGAGCTTTTAGTCTCATGATTGCTGAATTTGATGTAGGTTGGGCCAAAAGCCTACATCTTATTGATTCAGTCATTGTTAATGCTTTTCTTGCTAATAATTATGTGACGTGTATCAAAATTATTGGTAATGTTGAACGGCTAAAAAAGGAAGAAAAAAAATTCACAAATTTTCATGTTGCTAAAAGTAATAGTACTAACGGTGTAATTACCACAAAAAGACCAAAGTAACTATTTGTAGCAGGAGCTAGTAAACTATAGGAGTAGTAAATGAAAAGAGTCACGATACAGGAAGCTCTGGGTAAATATGATAGTAAGAAAGGATATAGACGAACCCTTATTAAAGAAGAGCCTCATATTAAAGAATTGCGAAGTTTCTTTGGGGATTTGAAGGAGGATGATTTATCTCCTTCCTCATTACAGAAATTAGCCCTGATTTTAATTGGTAAAAATACACGGACAGATGCAAGTGAAAGCGGTAAGGCGTTCGAAGGGCTGGTTAATATGTTAGGAGGGTATGAAGCGCTTGATACCTTAAACGATGCAAACTATTTAACTGAAGATAATGTTGTGTTTCTGGAAAGGCACCCCAATGAAGCGAAAGCTTTAGCTCCTCTTATCGTATCTATCTCAAAAACTCCAATAGGTACCGATATAAAGAAGGTATTTTCCATAGCGGAAAAATTGAAAAATCCACAAGAATTAATTACTGTTTTTAAAGAATTGGAATTAATTTCACACTCAAAAAATGCATATTTCTTCATTAATATTTTATCTCTTTTAAATCAACATAATTTAAATAGCGATGAAGTAATGCCCTTTTTAAAAGGAGCTGATGCAAGTATTATATTTATTTACCAAATACTGGAAACCTTAGCAGAAAAAAATCCATCGCTAATTACCCAGCCTAATGTGATTCATCTTTTAAAAATAAAACATCACTTTGATTTTCATACTTTGTTAAAAATCCTTCCGCAGGATCAGGAAACTCTAGATAGCTTGTTTCAATCAGATGATACGTATACTTTGGGACAACATTTTTGGCTCGAAGACATCGTTAAAAATTTTAAAGAAGCAGGTTGGGATTTACACCCCTATTTAGGGACAATTCTAAGCGGAAACATCAAAGGCTATGCTGTGAGAAGAGCCTTAAAAGAATTAATTGAATTGAAATTAAAACCAGAACTTTTACCCCAAATTGTACAAACTATTTTTAGCCATTCCCACGAAAGTACTGAATTAATGGATGCGGTAAAAACGCTGCATAAAGCGGGCTTAGACGAACAGTTTCTCAAAATTGCATTTGCAGTACCCAAATTTTCCGACAGGATTGCGGCAGCGCTTGTGACGCTACAAAAAGCAGAATGTTACAATGAAGCCACCAAAGTATATATTTGTTTAAGTCCAGAACACGCTTTGGGTTTGGCTCAATTTTGGATTCAATTTTCTAATGCAGAATGTTCCGACTCATCCCAACGTGCAGCGATGTTGAAACGACCGCAATGCGCCTCCTACACCGCTGAAGTGATTGAGTTTTTACAACAACATAAACTTAATAATGAAAAGAATGTTCTTGCTGTGTGTAAAGCAAAACTAACAAGCAAAGCCTTACTTAATTTGCTAAATCTTATGCTTGAGTCAAAAATTTTAGTTCAACCACGCTTGGATATACTCTGGTCAAAATTATCCTTCATTAAGACACTGGATAGTGGTGCCCAGTGTTTGGCGAATGTTGGAAAATTAGATGATCTGAATTTTGATTCATTGATGTCTGATCCTATTAATGCGGTTGCTTTAGCAGAAAATTTAGGTGGAAAACCCTTTCCTAAAGATAACTCTCCCCTTAAAAACCCTGGGGCTCAGGATTTTTCAACCATCCGTAAAACTACCAAAATATTGTGTCAAGGTTATAGACAAGGACTTTTTTCCACCGGAATGTCTTCTGAGCAGAGAAAGGATTTTATAAAGGCTAAGCAAGGTAAGACGGTCGAGGAGTCACAAAAGGAAATTGTAGTGAAAATTGTTGGGTATTTGGGTAATCAAGCGTTAGAAGAGGCAACAGAACGCCATATTGCTGAAGATACCTATTCATCATTTTTAAAAATTTGATAAACAGCAGTTTATCAGACGTCTCAGTGATATAAGCCGCTCAACGAAGCGGGCGGTTTGTATCAGGAATTTCAAAGGCAAAGAGACATCCATCATAAGACTTTTTTCAAAGCTATTTCAATCCTACTATTTTTATAGTAGTATCTACTAAAAAAATAGTAGAGCATGCTCTATTTCGTTTCTGGAGAGGAAAATGTCTATAAAAAAAGTATCGTCAGTCCATGATCGCCTGCTTACAGAGGTAGAGCTTGAATTAATGAATATTATTTGGAACCTTAATAAAGTAACTATTAAAGAGGTCGTTAAACATCTAGCTAAAGAAAGACCCTTAGCTTACACCACTGTAGCAACAGTGGTAAAAGTGCTTGAACAAAAAGGATTTCTTGAATGTCAAAAAAACTCTTATGCCCATGTTTTTGTGCCTATTGTTACAAAGTCTGACTATGAAAATACGTGTCTGGATCATATTGTTGCCAATGTTTTTGATGGTGAGCCTGTAGCTCTTGTCCAAAGACTCCTGATGGCTAAAAAATTACAACACGATGATCTGCACGCCATAGAAGAAGCACTGAAACAATTAACCACTGACACAAAAAAAGTAGGGGTGGAATAATGTTATTTATAGAAATTTTATTGAGTATCCACTGCTTACTCTTGGTAAGCTCATGGCTTATCGGAAGTCGTTGGCTTACAAATCAGCCGTCTTTTAAACTTAAACTGGCCCGTTTTTTATTAGTATGCTGTGTGGTTTCACCATTAATTGTTCATTGTGTAAGTTTTAATCAAAAACTTGAGCGACATAACTATATATCATTTGATGCCCTGCAAGAATATGCTAATCAGCCGATTTTAAAGGAAGAACCTGCACAATTTGCAGGCGAATCAGTAACTGCTGTGACACTGGGAAATGTAAATTATCGCCAGCTTTTTTATGTACTCTTTTGTTTCATCATCCTACTTCGTGCTTATCAGGTATTATCGGGCTTAGGTAGCTTACGATCGCTATTAGCTGAAGCAATTCCTTATCGAAGCGCTGGAAGACTAGTCATTAAAGTTTCTCACCTTTGTCATATTCCATTCTCGGTATTCTTATTTAATAAAGCTTATATCGTATTGCCCGTATCCTTATTTTCTTCTTCCAAGAATGTGAGGATTGCGATTGCGCACGAAGGGCAACACCATCGTAATGGAGATTGTTTATGGGCCTATTTTATTGAAGTTTTGCGCATTATCTTTTTTTGGAATCCAGGTGTTACTCGATGGAGCAGCATTTTAAGTGAATTACAAGAATTTTCATGTGATGAAGTACTGGTTGGCCACCCAAAAATTTCGGCACATGATTATGGCCACTGTCTGGTCCAAGTGATCCAGACAGTATCTCAAAGTTCTCTGTCATCTAATCGAGAATTAGCATGCACGGTGGGTATGGCTTTGAACAATGAAAATGAAGACTGTACTTTTATCATAAGGAGAATTTCAATGTTATCAACTTATCCATTTAATACATCTAAGCCCTTGCTGTTAGGGATTGCATTTGCTGGGTTTTCTATTTTGGCACCCATGTGTGTCGCCTATTCAGCAGTGGGATCCTTAACCAGTCCTAAGACTAAAGGAATTGATACAACTCATTTAGATTCTAAAATGCAGAACATTGCGGAGAAAGAAATTACTGCAGCGGTCAAACGTTATCACGCAAAATCTGGGGTTATTGCAATGGCCGATCCAACCACGGGCCACATCATTGCATTTGCTGAATCAGGTCAGCAGGAACAAAACAGTTGGAAGTCACGTGTTTTTTCACCTGGCTCGACGATAAAACCTTTTATTGCCGCTGCAGCAATCGATTCAGGTACAAGTTCTGCAACAAAAAACTATGATTGTCATTCGCCTTATTCCTTAGAGGGTAAAACATTTACAAACTACAATCCTAATGTGGGTACTGCTACTTTAACAGAGGCGATGGCAAAATCGATTAATGTCTGTCTTATCAAGGTTTCACAAGAAGCTGGAGCACCAGTAATCCGTAAAAAACTTACTGAATTTGGTTTTGACATGGACACTTGGTGGCAAGCGAATCAAAGCGAAGACTTGCAACTTGCAATGGCTTCACTGGGTGAGAATATTCCTGTCACCATTGAGTCGTTAACAAAATCTTATGCCATTCTTGCCAATAAGGGACATTTATTTGCTCAAGGAGATACACCGGTTATCTCAGAAACAACAACAAACTCAATAAATCATATGCTTGAGAATGCGGTTACAAATGGTACTGGAAAACGTGCAGTTATTCCCGGTGTTGCTGTGGCGGGTAAGACAGGAACCGTTATCGAAAACAATGAGAAACATCTTGCTTTGTTTGCTGGGTATGCGCCAGCTAATAAACCCCGTTACGTTATGTTAGTTGTGATTGAAGATGGTCATTTAAGCAAAAAAGGCGAGACATTGACTTCGGGCGGGGAATTAGCCGCTCCTGTATTTCGTAATGTCGCGATGAATAGTCTGAATAGTGTAAATCGATAGCTCCTAAAATCCCCTCTCCCACTTGAGGGAGAGGGGTAGGGGTGAGGGGCCCCTCATCCGCCCTGCGGGCACCTTCTCCCCGTAGGGAGAAGGGCTTCTGCCAGTATCAATTGAAACGATTTTGAGGTTGTCATGAAAAAAAATATTTTATTCTTATGTATGGGACTATTATTTTGCACCACGATTTGGGCTCAAGGTACCTGCTTTTTGGCATATGAAAATCAAACGGTGTTAAAACACGAGGGCAATGAGTGTAATCTGCGTTATGCACCCGAATCGACTTTTAAAATAGCCTTAAGTCTTATGGGGTTTGATGCAGGAATATTAAAAGATGCGCTTCATCCTGAATGGCCTTATAAAAAAGAATATGAACTCTATCTCAATGTATGGAAATATCCTCATAACCCACACACTTGGATAAGGGATTCTTGTGTTTGGTATTCGCAAGTGTTGACGCAACAATTAGGTATGAATCGATTTAAGAGTTATGTCGATGCATTTCATTACGGCAATCAAGATGTATCAGGCGATAAAGGTCAAAATAATGGATTAACCCATGCCTGGCTTTCAAGCTCGCTTGCCATTTCGCCGGCAGAGCAAATTAAGTTCCTGCAAAAAATAGTTCATAAAAAACTACCCGTGAGCCAAAAGGCCTTTACCATGACTAAAGATATTTTGTATATCCAAGAATTAGCTGGTGGCTGGAAACTGTATGGGAAAACAGGAACTGGTCGACAATTAACGAAAGACAAAAGCCATAAACTTCCTTTGCAACATGGATGGTTTGTGGGTTGGATAGAAAAGGATGGTCGCGTGATTACTTTTGTAAACCATATCGCTGACAGCAAAGAAAAAACGACCTTTGCGAGTTTTAGAGCGAAAAATGAGGTACTTATTAAATTGCATTATTTGATTAATGAATTAGAGGCTCCTATTTAAAAAGTTGAAAAAAATGCTTGACCCTATTGTTGCTATATACCTTACCTTTGAATTTAAGGAGGGAACATGATGACTCAATGGTTCGTAAAAGACTTAAGTAAATTAACCGGTGTTTCGGTGCAAACCCTGCATCATTATGACCGCATCGGTTTGCTTATTCCTTCATTGCGACTTGCCAATGGGTATCGTGTTTACTCTGAGAGGGATTTATTGAAATTGCAGCAGATTATTGCTTTGAAGTTTTTTGGTTTTGAGTTGTCACAAATCAAAACCTTGCTCACTGAAGAACATAGCGCGTTAAAACATTTTAACAGCCAAGCTCAGGTGTTAGAACAAAAAGCAGCCGCTTTACTTGAGGGAGCGAAAACTTTGCGAAGCATTATTGACTCTGTTGACAACAATCAATCGATTCCTTGGGAAACTATTATTCAACTTATAGAGGTATATAGAATGACAGCGCATCTTGAACATGGTTGGGTTAAAGAAATATTTACCCCCGAAGAATTAAAACAGTACGTAGAATTTGAAAAAGAAATGAAAGCCAATGCGACACCTGAGCAACAAGCCACTTTTGAAAAGAATTGGCATCAGTTGGTGGAAGAGGTAAACAATAATCTTAAGCAGGATCCAAACTCAAAAATAGGTGTTGATTTAGGGAAGAAAATTATGGATTGGGTGAATGGAGTATACGGTAAAAAATACGCCCATTTAAGGACCAAAAAATTTGAAAAGGGTTTTGGCGAAGGGAAGGGGCTTGATGAGGTTGGTTTAACTCTAGAAATGGTATCATGGATGGATAAAGCGATGGATGCCTACTGGAAAGAACGGATTTATGGCATTCTTAAACAGGTAGGAAAAAGCCCTTCTGCAACTCTGTTAACCCTTTGGAATGAAGTGCTGGTTGATATGTATGGTGAAGAGACGTCACGCCAAAAAGCCATATACGAAATCGTCTTCAATGATGATAAGGTTAGTCCAGAGGCAAAAGCTTGGCTTAAAAGTATCTTGGATTCTTGAAATGTCTGAATGTATTGGATCGGTATTATTGTACCGATCCAATTATTTTATGAGTTAGATTGGAGAGTTTACTTATTTTTTTGATTCATGAAAAAATTTGCAGATCTCTTCCATAAAATCTGTATAACCTTGTTTTTCTTCCATTCTATGTTTCCAACGCTGATGGTTTCCTTCGGCAACTATTTTAGCTAGTTTATCTAGGCGAGCACCTTGGTTTTTCAGAATGAGTGCTTTAATTTTCTCTTTTAGCACTTCTTCCCATGCTTCATCAGCAAGTTCTAAAAAGTAGTGTGCCTCCATTTCTTCTCCATGAGCATGGTCACCATGATGACAATGGTCGTGTTCATGATGATGTTCTTCATGCATATAATGACATGGACAATGGCATTTTTCTTGAGCACATCCATAGCTTCCCATATTTTCTCCTTTCAGGTTTTTTCAAAATGTTTCAACATAGAGTCTACATAAAATGATAAAGAAGCACAAAAATCTATTCATGAAAACCTTGGCAAGAAGGTTGAGATTTTCACCTAACAATCTATGATGAACATAGAGCCGTGTTGGGTCTAAAGACCTGAGGAATAATCAGGTCTAAAAACTCAATCGACTCAATGCATAGGGTTATAAGTGGGTTTTCATTAACTAAGCATATCTATGGAATCCGGATTGATATCAGTCTGCAAGCAGCGCCAAGAGAGTATAAATTCTTAAGACTACACCTTAAGGTGTGGTCTTAATGGGTCATGCAGAATTTTTATTCGCAAAATTTGGTATAATGGTCCCTGTGTGTCTTATTAATAGGTACCCCAGACTTCTTTACGCTCAGGATACCATTCTTGAAAATTCTCCTGATATAAATCTGGATGATACCACAGTGGTGAACTTCTACATCATCAGTATCGTAGCCTGGGTGCAGTGAAGCGGACCCCCGGGGTTTCCGGACATCAATGAATACCTTAATCCCGGGTTACGGCTTGCGCCTTCACCCAGACTACAAATCGGGCTTTTCTAGGATATGAGCAAGGTTCGAGCTATACAGCTACCTAAAACTGTTGTATGAGCCAATAACTCTCCGTATTTAAATGAGATCAATGGAGAAAATCTTCATTTTAATTTCATTAAAAAGATCATAAATCGCCTCTGCTAAACTCAAATTTTTCTAATCGGAAATAGGATGAGCTTATTTTCCTCTCTGCTCTTATTTTTAATAAATATGAGTATCATAGTTCAACTCATATGCTTGCATGAACTCGCGAAATTTTTTGAAATTATACTGATTAAAGAATTTGTAACATGATTACCCGCGGCCACGAGTTTGATAAGCTAATTGACGTTTGTTTCGATATATAATAGGGTATCCAAAATGTATGATGTGATGGATCAGATAATTAAGGATAATTATGCGTTTAGCGAAAATACTCTTTACCAGTTTTGCATTACCACTTGTTTGTTCCGCAGGGACTATGGGCAATGTAGGCCCCTCTAAGCTCTGGTCTCTCTCTATTCAAGGAGGCTTTTTTGGAGCATCTCAGGGCAAAGAGCAACATATTGATATTGATGGGTTGATAGGCAATCAATATACCGTAGATAACAACTCCCAAATTAGTGGACTTGTTGGTCTTGGTTTATATTTCAATGGTCCTGCTTACAATCGGTTTCAGCTTTCATATGGAGTCGATGCTTTTTATTTAGGTCAAACCACAGTGCGTGGAGACATTATTCAGGAAGATCTATTCACCAATCTTTCTTATAAATACACCATTCAAAACGTGCCGGTTTATGCCGCAGCTAAGGCACTGATCTACACGAATAATCCAATGTTCAACCTGACTGTTGATGCAGGGATAGGCCCTAATTTTATGTGGACTTCTGGCTATCATGAAACACCATTAGAAGACTTCGTGATACCTGATCATGCGTTTAAAGGTACTTCTACAACCAGTTTTTCTGTTACAGCAGGGGCCGGAGTTCGTTTAAACAATATTATTGGACCAATGCCATTGGAATGTGGTTATCGTTTCTTTTATTTAGGTAAAGGGCATTTAAATCGAATTAATGATCAATACCTCGATAACTTATCTACTGGTGACACTTATGCTAATGCGCTTGTGTGTGCAGTGACTGTGTAACTTTTACTCGACAGGGATGCTAGATGATAAAAAAGATATGGAGTGTTGTTTTTCTCGTGTTTATCAATCAAGCT
>NZ_LNYZ01000042.1:100383-102545 GCF_001468065.1 Legionella steigerwaltii | reverse complement strand
CCGCAAGTTGTCAAGATTATAATGTTTCTGCTACCGATTTAACTGTACTGACCACAGTGCCAAAGCATACCTATCCCTTTGCAGGAATTAAGATTAATTCGCCATATTATTCAATAGGTTCAGGTTGTACTCCATTAAGCAATGGATTTTGTATGTTTTCGGTGAGCAACACTTCAGCTGCAATGATTCAAATAAAGATTCCTGATTACATTATTATTGGTGCAGGTACTGCGGGTGCAGTGTTAGCAAAAAAATTAACTGATGATATGCACACTTCCGTTGTTGCATTGCATAATGGGCCCAATTTGGATCAGGACCCTCTGATTAATCGTTCAAAAAATGCTGTGATAACGGTACTATCAGGATTGATTGGGCCTCCGTTTTTTGTGCTTTCTGAAACGATCACGCAACAATTTGCTAATAATCGGATGTTAAATTGGGTTTATGCAATACCGCTAGGCGGGGCATCAGCGATTAATGCAGGGGCATGGGTTCGCGGCACGAATCAAGTTTATTCTCAATGGGAAGCACTAGCAGGACCAAACTGGTCTGCGGCGAATATTCAGAATATCTATGTTGAATTAGAAAAGTATACTGGGCAAACGACTAATCCTAGTGCTCGAGGTTTTAATGGACCACTTCCTGTTCATCAAGTAACGAATCCTAGCCAAGTTTCGGTTAAATTTTCGCAAGCTATTATGAATGCTACGGGAGTGGGCTTCGTACTCGATTATAATGATCCCAATACTCCCATTGGGGCCTCGACTCAATTGCAATCCACGCAAATGGGTGCCAATGGGGATTTACGAGCAAGTAGTGGTATTGTGTTTTTAAACAATAATGTCATGGATCAAAAAGGCAATGGGGTTAATGGGCGTCAATTGCGTGTGCTGTTTCATGCTACAGCAGATAATGTGATTTGGAGTGGTAATAAGGCAGTAGGTGTTCGATACTATCAACGTGATGGATTGAAAAATCATCAACGTGTTCAATTGAAAAATCTTTATGCAAATAAAGGAGTGATTGTCAGTGCTGGGATTAAGAGCAGCGCATTTCTTATGCGCTCTGGAGTGGGGCCCGCATCGCTTTTACAATCACTGAACATTCCTGTGGTCTATGATAATCCCAATGTAGGTCAAGGATTGGCAGATCAGCCTCATGTCGTACTGATTTATACGTCAAATCCTAATGATACCCCTTCATCGCCAGTGCTTCAGATTACAGGCAATATTATTTCTGCTTTAGCAAATACCCCTATCGGCCAACAACTTATTAAATATATTGGTTCCCAGGTGAGTGTGCCAAATAGTGTATTTTCGCAAATTGCGATGTTGCCGGATCCCAGTGGAGCAAATCCAGGAGTACGTGCGGTACGATTGGCTTCAGTTAATCCAATTCCAGGCATCACCGTTCTCCTGGTTGATCAGGTACAACCACAGAGTCGTGGTTCTATCGTGATTCGCAGTCGTGATCCTTTTGTAGAACCCAATATGGACTTGGGTGAGTTTTCAGTGCAATCTGATCTCACTCTTTATATCAATACATTTCAAAATTATATTAAGAATATCAATGCACAGTTGCAAAGTATTGATCCGACCTATCAGATGGTTTTCCCTGACCCAGCGGTGCTTGATGATGTTGCGCAATTAACGGATTTTATAAAGCAAGAAGTGGGAAGTAATATGGTTTTCCAAAGCCATTGCCGTATGGCTCCTTTAAGCCAAGGTGGGGTCGTTGACGGTACAGGGCATGTATATGGAGTGCAAAATCTCATTGTTGCAGATGTGTCTATTACCCCTGTTGCAATGGACGGTACTCCTATGGCCACAGCTTATTTGTTTGCAGCAAATATAGCGAATATGTTGCTGGGACAATAAGACGTAGGTCAGTTGGGTCTTGGCTCGACGATTTCTTTGTTTGCTGACTGCTATCCTGCCAGCCATGGGGACTTGCGTCGTACTTCTTCTCCGCGAGATAATTTCTTATGTCCCGCTTTATCTTTCCAGTATTCCCGTTGTTGAATAAACGGGAATATCATTACTTACCGATACACCGATGAGCGCTATCTGAATCGCTCGAAAGGCGGTGAAAAGTGCTACTTCGCCTTGGTAAAACGGAAACCTGTCGAAACATCAAGGTCAGGATCAATATGGTGTTACCAA
>NZ_LNYZ01000042.1:40543-100373 GCF_001468065.1 Legionella steigerwaltii | reverse complement strand
AAGGCGGTGAAAAGTGCTACTTCGCCTTGGTAAAACGGAAACCTGTCGAAACATCAAGGTCAGGATCAATATGGTGTTACCACATCACCATTCTATGCACTAGACCCCGCGGACAAGCCGCGGCGCGTAGGCAAAGATGTGATCAAGAGGCAGTTGCTATGCTAATTGCATTGAAGTGAATGTGGGTTCTTCCAGCTTGTCTTCTGCTTTTTTTAAGCTTATGAGTTCTTTTCCTAATTTATCTCGCTGGACTTTAATGTCCCAAATTTTGCGATGAGTTCCATCAGCTATTTCCTTTTTAATCACTTCAATTTGTTTTGGAGTGAGTTCCTGTGTATGACGATAGAAAGCATACAGTTGAGCACATATCTCCTCAATTTTTTCTTCTTCACTAAGCTTCTCATTCGCAGACTGCAGGTGAAAATCAATGACACAACATTGTGTGACGCGTACATTGTTCATATGCAATGCAGACAAAAACGCACGATAATAAAGACTATTTCGAACAAATACAGGAATAAGCGGATTTTGTAAGCTCCAAAACCCATCAAGTCTAATAACTTGAATCGGTGTTTTATTCATCAATGCAAGTTTGGCTACACCGGCGTAAACTCTGGGCGGTTCTTGGCCTAATCGTGAAAAATTACCTTGAGGGAAAAGGGCGACACAGCCATTTTCACTAAGTGCTTTACTCGCCAATTCTAGTGAGCCGGCATTTGCAGATCGTCCATTATCACTTTTAGCATTTGCATCTACCGGTATCGTCTGAAACATCTTCAGAAAAGAAGAAACGCCGGGCAAAGCATTAAAAGCAGTTGTGGCAAAAAACCGAGGTGGGGTACCCTTAACTTTTGAGGCAACTACAACTGCTTCCCAGCCAGTTCGATGCGGACCTACTGCGATGAGTTTATTTTCTGTTTCTTTATTAACAATCTCTAAATCGCCACTTTTTGTATGCATCATGCGCATCATAAGCACCAAAAGACCAGCTATTATACGGGCAAAACGATTGTCATAGTTAAGACGATTGTTAGACTCAGCGAATCGTGCAATGGCATACGTCACTACAGCAAGACCAGCAAGTAGGAACAACATGTTATAAGCACTCGAGAAAGACTCATCAGAATTATTTATTTGGTCTAAATGGCTATACATGTGAATTACTCCTTTAAATATCAGATACAAACATTTCCGTGATTAATAAATTTAATCACCTTCCTTTAAGTATTTTGGCTTCACAGGGCGTAAAACGAATCAATAAGAACTAGCCCTAGTCAAGAGTTGTTATAGTACCTTTAAAAAAGACGTTGTCAATTAAATGGCGTGGGTCGGGCCTTGGCCCGACACGTGCTGAATGTGGATTTTTATTAAAAGTGTTATGATGGGGCAAAGCCTATCTATTTTTGCTGTAATTTTCAGCTGGGTAATTTACGGAAGCTAACTGATAAGCGGTTCCAACTATTAATAGCAATAATTGCCATAGTAAGATCAATGAGTTCCTTTTCATTGAAACAAGTTAAGGCTTGATTATAAATATCATCAGGAACATGAGTCTCTGATAATAAGGTCACTGCTTCAGTCCAAGCTAAAGCTACTCGCTCACGAGTAGTGAAAAAAGGAGATTCCCTCCATACGACTACTGAATGAAGACGGCGTTCTGACTCCCCTTCTTTTTTGGCTTCAGCACTGTGCAAATCAACGCAATACACACAGCCATTAATTTGTGAAGCACGCAGTTTAACCAGATTCAGAAGAGACTGTTCTAATCCACAACTGCTTACATACTTTTCAATACCTAACATGGCCATAACCGCATCAGGTGCCGCTTTATAAAAATCAACCCTTGTGTGCATGATAATTCTCCCCAATTCTTAGTCAGATAAATTTTTTAATCTTATAACTTATAGCATCTCATCCTGCTCTTGCCATGAACTATATAAAACCAAAAACTCGGGTTTCACTTCGTTTCGCCCCGGATACAAGTACATTTATAAGCAGTTGGTGTTGAATTTAAGATTTTCCGTACATTTTTCCTGCACTGATATCAATAGCAATACAAGGCTCATTACCAACTACCCAAGCATCATGGCCAGGAGGGATAATTGCAAGATCGCCAGGGCCAATATCTTTTTGTGTCCCGTTATCCATGGCCACAACGATTCGCCCAGAGATAATGTAGTTGATATGCGATGCTTCACAGCTCTTGGTTCCAGCTGTTGGTTTTACACATTCAGACCATTTCCATCCTGGCTGAAAGGTAGCCCGCATTACTGTAAGTCCTTCAAAGTTCACCACTTCAATTTTGGTTTTGGGTAGCTCACGAAGTTCATCAGGGGTGCTTAAATTTTTTACTTCCATGTCGATCATGTAGTGCTCCTTTTATGTCGAATTTTGTTTAATTTTAGCACATAAATTTATCGGCCGGTCGATGAAGCAACATAATCATTTTCAGCTAATTGTCGGCTAACTGGGTTTAGGCTTTTTATAGGGATGGCTTTATTATTGCTAATGTCTGATAAGAATGTGTAGCGAGTAGGACGGATTATATAGTTGTCGGGCCAAGGCCCGACGCTTAAATGAAAGTACTTAAGGCTTTTGCCAAATTGGGGCACCAGTATGCCTGTTCAGGCAGGTGATGTAAGTTTTTGTCCCTTTACGGTCTTTAGAAAAAATAAAAACATAATCACCTGCAAATTGCCATGATAATATTTTAGCGTGGAAGGGGACGTTCCATAAGCGTACTCCCGCATAGGTGTAGGCAGTGACATGATCTTCACTATCAAATGATGAAAGAACCATCACAGAATCAGGAGTGAGCTTCATTCGTTCCTGTTGGAACTCATAATCTTCTACAGGAACAGTAGCTGCTTGGGTGATCAGAGCGGTGGAAAATAAAAAGCCCAGCAACATCATTCGAAACAATTTCATATTAAAAACCTCTTAGGTGAAAATGAAGGTATCCCTACGGTCAACTTTCCCACAGGGCGTATAGGACAATTCGATTTGGTTCCTAAAAAATCCCAGCGGACAATACAATTATTCTGCATTTTTGTAAACAGTGTGCGATGTATTTTAGCTACCTAATTTTTGGAATATTTCTCTATCAATTATGAGAGCAAGGTCGTATCAAAAGTTATTGGTTCAATAATATGAATTTTTTCAAAAAAACTTTTTTGGCTTTCATCGTTTATCCGCAGGATTAAATCACTTTTAAAGTTAGTAATCATTAAAAAATAGCTATTGAGCTCATTTTATTTTTCCGTATTAATAAGATGCCTCCTATCAAAATAATCAGGTCTATAATTTAACTAATGTAGTATATTGGATTTTATTATGTCCCATTTGCTGGATTTATATAAACAATATAAGTCATTGATCAGTGTAAAAAGAATCCTTTTGAGTCTCTTCTTGAAAATAGCGGATCAATACGCTAGTAGAGAGCACCATTTAAAATTTCTTATTTCTGATCTGTTACTTCAAATTGAAGAAAAAGGATGATTCATTTGCGGTAGATGCCAACTTTTTTAGGATAATAAAATGCCCCTTATCAAAAGGAAGATTTGATGGAAATGAAACACATTAAAAAAGACGTGAAACAATTTTTACTCAATTCTTTTAGAATTAAGGATATTGGTTATTCGGATAATATTTTTGATACAGGCGCAATGCACTCTTTATTTTTCATTCAATTATTAGTTTTTATCGAAAAAAAATATAAAATTGATCTTGAGGTCGGGGAGTTTGATCCAAAACAGTTAACGAGTATTGATGCGATCGCTGGTTTTATTTCCAGTAAACTATAATTAACTCAATTCGGATAATTGTGATAGAGTTTTGGCCGTATAATGCATACAGAATGGACGCATCGATATGAAACAAAAAAAACTGACTCTTCTTGGTGCAGGGACAATGGGTACAGGCATTGCACAACTTTTCGCGCAATGTGGATTTTATGTCACCTTAATTGATAATCGTCAATCGCAGTTAGATAAAGCAAAAAACACAATCGCTAAAAATTTACACTATCTGGTATTAACTCAGAATTTACCATCGAAACCTTCACCTGAAACAATATTGGGATCAATTTCTTTTACAACAAAACTCGATGAACTCAAGCATTCGGAATACATTATTGAAAATATCCCTGAAAATTGGGAACTGAAAAAAGAGTTATATCAGGTATTAAATGAACAATGTAATCCAACGTGTATTTTTGGGGTAAACACTTCGTCCATATCGATTACTAAAATAGCATCATTCGTTGAACACCCTCAGCGCGTTATCGGTGTCCACTTTATGAACCCGGCACCACTAATGCCTATGGTAGAGGTGATTAAGGGATATCACACTGACGAATTAACCATAGAAAAAACCAGATCATTACTCGAGCAAGTCAATAAAAAAATGATTGTTGTAAAAGACTCCGCTGGTTTTGTGAGTAATCGAGCCATGATGATTTTTATTAATGAAGCTATTTTTATGGTCCAGGAAAACATTGCATCAATCGAAGACATTGATATTCTATTTAAACAATGTTTTGGACATAAAATGGGACCATTGCATACTGCCGATTTAATTGGTTTGGATACGGTTCTCTATTCTTTAGAATCAATCTATTCACAGCTCAATGATCCGAAGTACCGGCCATGCTGGTTATTAAAAAATATGGTCGATGCGGGGCTACTTGGACAGAAAACAAGAAAAGGATTTTACCAATATGAATAGGATCTGCTTACAATTCTACTTTCTTTGCCAAAATAGCAAATTGTAAGCAGATCCTAAGGAGGAATTTTGCCCACTTACCACCCTCGATATGTAAAACAACAGCGACTCTTTAATCAGTTCGTAGAAAACTGTCTTCACCCTCATGCAAAAATCTTTGATAAAGAACAAAGCATTCCACGCGATTTTTTTTATACATTAGCTCAAAATGGCTTTTTAGGCGCTTGCATTCCCAAACAATTTGGTGGGCAACAATGGGATGAATTGACCCTTGGCATCATGCATGAATCATTTGCAAAAGAGCTATGTTCCTTGGCAAATATTTTAACTGTATTGGGTATGGTGAGTAAGTCACTCGTGCAGTTTGGTTCAGTAGTGCAGAAGCAAACCTGGTTACCTCAGATTGCATCAGGGAATATTTTAGCAGCATTAGCATTTACTGAATCTAATATTGGTAGTGATTTGGAACATGTTGAAACTCAATTACTGGATAAAAATGATGAATTTATTTTAAAAGGGAATAAAGAATACATTACCTTAGGACAAATAGCGGATTTGTTTTTAGTTTTAGCAAACTACCAAGGACAACCCACTGTAGTTTTAGTTGAAAAGGACACGCCAGGTTTAACTATTTCAGCGATGCCTAATTTTTTAGGCTTACGCTCCAATATGCTGGCAGAAATTATTTTTGATAATTGCCGAATTCCTAAAACAAATGTATTAGGAGGTATCGGTATGGGGTTCGCCTATGTTGCCCAAACTGCTTTAGATGAAGGGCGTTATACCACAGCATATGGATGTGTTGGTTTAGGACAAGCATGCTTGGATGCAGCGCTTAGCTACGCTCAAGAAAGAAAACAATTCGCTCATACACTCGATGAGCATCAGTTAATTCAAAAAATGATCGCGGAAATAATTGTACACGTTAAAGCTGCTCGAGAATTGTGTTTTAACGCCGGAGTACTGAGACAACAAAAAAATCCGGCATGCATTGCGGAAACATTAGTAGCAAAATACGCTGCTTCAAAAATGGTTGTTTTTGTATCCAATCATGCATTGCAAATATTTGGCGCAGCAGGGTTTGATGAAACTTATCCTGTTGAGCGATATTATAGAGATGCTAAGGTAATGGAGATCATCGAAGGAACCTCACAAATGCACGAGATACTCATTTCGAAGCTTTGCATCAATTAAGGAGGCGATAAAAGCATGCATTATTTTTCTAGTCTCCTATGAGGGGATATTTTTATAAAATGAACTCTTCTGATCAGTGCACAACAATTTGCTCTTTATTCGAAGAGCAAGTAAAGCAAAATCCGGAAAATACCGCTGTTTATCTGGAAGATCGTCAGATTTCGTATGATGCTTTTAATAAACAGGCCAATCAATATGCACGATATCTGCAACGAAAAGGGCTGCCATTAAATGGAATTGTTGGCATACAACTCCCACGCTCTTTTGAAATGCTCGTGGCAATCTTTGCCGTATTAAAGGCAGGAGGAGCTTATTTACCAATCGATCCTCTGGCTCCTGTGATGAGAAATCAAACCATTCTTGAAGACAGTCAAATCCAATTTCTAATCGTTGATGATCAGTCATTAGCGACAGCAAAACCCGGTCTTCAAGTGTTAAGCATTCATGACGATGTGAGTCATGAAAAAAGCCATAATTTAAACCTGCTTCGAGGAAAACTCGATTTAGCTTATGTGATGTATACATCAGGTACTACAGGCAAACCTAAAGGGGTTATGATTTCGCATCAGGCCCTAGTTAATCGAATTCTATGGATGCAAAACACATTTCCTTTACAAAGTCCTGACGTCTTGTTTCATAAAACGCACATTTGTTTTGACATCTCAGTTTGGGAGATTTGCTGGTGGTCTGTTGTGGGCGCCGGTGTAGCTCTTTTACCACCAAAAAAAGAACATGATATTAAGTTATTCATTCATATGATTGAGCAATATCAGCTTAATGTTATTCATTTTGTACCTTCCGTATTCCATATCTTTTTAAGTTATATTGAACAAGATTTTGCTATAAGTCGCTTAAGCTCTTTAAAGTACGTTTTTTCAAGCGGAGAGGCGCTTGATGCGCGAAGTGTTAATCTATTTAATAAGCTATTTCAAGATCAAGAAACACAGTTAGTCAATTTATACGGCCCCACAGAGGCTACAATAGATGTTTCTTATTTTATTTGTGAAAAGCACACGCGTTATCGGACTATTCCAATAGGAAAACCCATCCAGAACACTCAATTTTTTGTGTTAGATGAGCAGCTCAATTCAACCGGTTTTGAACCCGGAGAATTATTCATTTCCGGAATTGGCTTAGCTCAGGGTTATTTAAATAATCCAGTACTTACTCAAGCATCATTCATAGACAATCCTTATATGCCTGGAGAAAAAATGTATCGTACTGGAGATATAGTCCGTTGGAATAAAAAGCATGAATTATTATTTTTAGGCCGCAAGGATGACCAGGTAAAACTACATGGAATACGTATTGAATTAGGAGAAATACAATATCATTTATTAGAGCATCCCAACATTCAGGATGCAGTTGTTGTCTGTGAGAAAGTGGATTTTCTTGATCATAGGCTGATCGCCTTTTTAATTGCTCATAACCAACAAATTGAGTTGAGTAGTGCTGAACTTAAATCGTTTTTAAAAACCAGAATTCCAGATTATATGGTTCCAGAGCATTACATCTGGTTAAATGCTTTGCCAATAAAAGAAAATGGAAAAATCGATAAAGAGAAACTATTGAGTTTCATTTAGGGTCTGTTTACAACTCGACTATCTTGGCCAAAATGGACGTGATTTTATGCGCTGCTCTACTCACATACTTCGTGTATGGTGCGTTTCGGTGCTCTAAAATTAAGTCATTTTGGCTCAATCCAGCGAATTGTAAACAGACCCTATCCTTAAGCAATACACGAAATAAAATGATCAATTTGTTTATTATTCAAATAAAAAATGACCTATATTTAAAATATACCGATAAAGCAATGCAAGGGTCCTTTAAATTATGAACATAAATTCTCTTTCAAACAAAGTTGCTATTGTAGGTATGGCTGTAAAACTTCCTGGAGCCAATGATCTTGATGAGTATTGGGATCTATTGAAGTCTGGTAAAGAGGCTGTGAGTCAATTTTCTGCAGAGCAATTACAAAGGTCGGGTATTTCAGAGCAATTAATTGCCGCTCCTTATTACAAACCATACAGAGGCATATTAGATGACTTAGAATCTTTTGATGTTCCTCCATTTAAAAGTACTACCAAAAATTTTGAATTGTTGGGTGTTCAAGGCAAAGTGATGTCTCATTTAACTTATCGTGCTTTGAGTGCCATGAGAAGTCAGGCAAATGACGCAAATAACTTTCTCAAAAATACTGCTGTTTATATTGGCGCCAATAATCAGCCAGCCGCCCATTTCTTAGGAGCCGCGTACTACCAAGCGATCGATACTCAAAAAGCGATAGAAAGGTATTATTCAAAAGTAATTGCACCTTATATTTCTTATCAATTTGGGTTTCAAGGAAGTTCTATTGATTTATATACGGCATGCTCGTCTTCTTTAACCGCGGTGATACAAAGCTGTCGCGAGTTAAATAGTTATCAATGTGATATGGCCATTGCTGGTGCGTGCTTGATCGATTTACCCCAGGAAGTTGGATATATTTATGAAGAGAACGGATTATTTTCCTCTGATGGTCATTGCCGTTCTTTTGATGCTTCAGCATCCGGAACTTTATACTCAAATGGTGCTGGGTTGGTTGTTTTAAAGCGACTTGAAGATGCAATTGCAGCTAATGATCTAATCCATGCGGTTATTATTGGATCTGCAATGAGTAATGATGGTAACTCATCAAAAGAAGGATTTATGGCGCCAGGAATTCATGGCCAATATACTTGCATTCAATCCGCTTGGAAAAATGCAGGAATTGAGCCAGGTGATCTTGATTATATTGCAGCCCATGGTTCCTCAACCAAACTGGGTGATGCAACAGAAATATATGCACTAAAAAAAGCACTTAGGGATGTTACACAGACACATCATTGTCCAATAAGCTCTGTAATTAGTAATCTAGGTCATACAGGCATAGTATCGGGTATGGCCTCAATTATTAAAACAGTACTTATGCTCAAAAATAAAGCGATTGTGCCATCAATTAATTTTGAAACTCCGAATCCAGATTTTATGTTGGACGATTCGCCCCTATATATTGCCACACAATTTCAAGATTTTCCCAGCATAAAGAAACACTATTTAGCGGGTGTTTCTAGCTATGGTGCAGGTGGAAGCAATACACATCTGGTTTTACGTAGCTATTAGAGCTTGTTGGAAATTCTACTATCCTATTCATAGTTGTAGCCTGGGTGAAGGCAAAGCCGTAACCCGGCTTTCGAGTAAAAAATCACGCTCCTATATCCCGGGTTTCGCTGCGCTGCACCCAGGCTACAACGATCACAGGAAACCTAAATTTTCGTTAGAAGATTGCATTTAAAGACAGTATCTACGATCATTCACCAACCGAATTCGATTTCAATGGTATGAACCGATTCAGTTTCCCCGAATACAAATAGATCATTTCAGGAACCTCAATAATATTTACTTTGGCGTCAAACAAACCTACTTTGCTTAATCGTAAGCGTATATTCTCTTGTAATTCGAACTTGTTTATAAAACCAGTGCTTACAATTTTAATATTAGCTCCATCTATTGTTTGTTCAACTTGATATTCCTGAATATTTTTTTCGGGTAAAAGTGCTCCTAAAAAAAGGGAATGATGTACAAAAATATTGCCAGGATAATTAAAGTCGCATCCAGGTCGACCTTTAGGTGCTTTTATAAGCTGATGTTGGACGCCACAATCACAGGTTTTATTTAAAAATAAAATTTCATCCGAGTTTTCGTAGCGGATTAGTGGCAAAGTATAATTATATAAATTAGTTATATACACTTTGCATGCCATAATTCCTTTATCCACAGGACGATTTTGTGCATCCAGAGGCTCAACAATGCATTGATCATCATTCAAATGCATCTCATCGGTATTCGCTCGACAACTTAACCCTACCATACCCTCGGTACAGCCAAATACATTAAAAATATCCACTTTAGGCCAAGTTTCTTTGATTAAAGCTAGAGTTTGCTCAAAAAGGGGTTCTCCACCAAGGATAAGAATCTTTGGTTCGATTTTTATATGTTCTTTTTGAACAAGTTGACATACTTTGTGAATGTATGAAGGAGCGGCAGTTATGATATCAGGAAGAATTTGATTGAGACGAGTAATGACTATGTTTAATGGGGTCACAGCCATAGGTAGGAAATATGTATTTTCATTATGTCGCCAAAAGGTTTTTGCTAAAGAGTAGGCCGCAATAGCCGTGTTTGCCACAAACAGGCTTACTGTTTTTGAATTTGCATTGAGCTTTTTAGTTACCATTTGGGTGCGTTCATGATTATAGAGTGGAAAGCGGATAAATGCAGTGTGAAATGAAATCCATTCATCCCAATCATAAATAAATATGCCTCGTTTTCCACTACTTCCTCCAGTGGCCACGACATGATAATTGGAGAATAGATACAAGGTGTCGAGCCTGTCATTTTTTTGGCTCATATGCTTTTCAACTAAGGCTAATGAAAGCTTAGGATTGGTAACAATTGCATCCCAATTTTCCATTAAAATGGTTTTATTTATCGTAGGAAGTTCTTCTAATCGTTCTTTGGTGAAGTGCTCTATGTTGATTTTTGCGAGAGTATTTTTATACCAAGGAGATTTTGATTTTGCATGCTGCAATAATGCCCTTAGTCTTTTATTGACTAAGTCTTGTAGTATTTCTTTGGAATAGTGAATTGCTTCTCGATTTTGTTGAAACTGTTTCTCGAAATCTCGAATGTGCTGCAAGGTTAATTCACGAGGAGTTATTGACCTATAATTCCTCTCATCCGTTCGATGAAACAAATGATTGAGCTTATTTAAGAAACGAAAAAAAGACATAAAATTACCTTACTTAATGCTCTTTAGAGCATTTTCTTTCCTTTTTAAAACGTGTTTTTACCCCTTTGATTGTAGTATAGATTGTTTTTTGCTTTTGTTTGATGTGCCAAAAGCTTCAGGTTTCTTGCAGATTAAAATTATTGTACCGAGTCTTAATACTATTCAAAACATTTCTGTCCAGAACGATTTAAAATTTGTACGAATCGCTCACCCTGTTGTCAACATACCACAAGAAATGCCGGTGACGGTTTTTCTTAAAAGAGGTAAATCTTTCCTTTTCATAGCTTCAATCTGAATGAGATTTAAGGGATGGACCAGGGTTGATCTTAATTGAATGCTTTCCCCAAGCCAGGGTTGATGAAAACAAAAATCCTTCTCACCTGTTATTTGATGGAAGAATAGGATTGTCGATTCCAGTTCTGCTTGAAAAGGTTTGAGATATTTATTGGAGCCAGTCAATTGGTATAAGTACTGTTCCCAGATGGGGAGGTACACTTTAGAAAGGGTTACACCCAATTGTTTGACAAAGGAAGCAAAAAGAGCATTTTCTTTATAGAGGATCTTAAGTCTATTTTTTTCAAGGTTATTTAGCTCTAGCCAAGTGGAACCAACACCCCACCAAGTTGGGAAAAGAAGTCGTGTTTGGGTCCAGCATAGGATCCATGGGATAGCCCGAAGTTTTCTTTGCTCAGATCCTGATTTTCGTTTGGTTGGACGAGAGCCAATCTTCAGTTCATTCAAAAAATGATAGGGCGAGGCTTGTTCAATTGTGGACCAAAACCATTCGCTTTGTATCAGCGCTTTATATTTTTCACTGACTTTTGTGGAAAATAATAACAGTTCTTCAGGATAATCAATATCCGTGTTTTTATCTTTTTGTGAATAGATATCAAGGAATTTGTCAATCTGACTTTTGAGTATGGAACTCGAACCAAAGAGTCTTGCAACCATTTCTCCCTGGATAGTCACTTTATAATTTGCCATCGTTTCCTTTGACCAGGAAGCGGTTTGTTCTTTGATATCTCCACCTCCTCGCTCAATACTGCCACCTGAACCATGAAAAAAGATAGGCCTAAGGCTCTTATTTTCCAGTGTAGACTGAATGCTTTTTAAGCTTTTCGCAATCATGAGTCGGGAGGGCAATACTCCATTCTCTTTAGATGAGTCAGAATAACCCAGCATGACTTCATAGTTTCCATCCCACTGCCTAAGATGCTTCTGTCTAATATCTTCAGTGATTGAATTATTTAAAATTGTATCAGCGCTGGTGAGCGCACGGTGATTTTCAAACAAGGGCACAACGGGTAGAGCGTAGCTTCTAAAAATTTGTTTCACCAGGTTAATTCCATTTTTTATATCTTCAGCGGATTCAACCATGCTGAGGATAAAGCCTCGTATATAGTTTTTGGGATCAGTCCCATGGGTTATAGAATAGACTTGCTCAAGCATTTTGGAGATTGTTGTTTTTTTGATACTGGTTAAACTCTCTCTTACAACGGCCGAATCTTCTCTGAGTTCTATAGGGATGACCAGTGCGGGATAGAGTTGAAAAATGCTGGAAATGATAGAGAATTGTTCTAATTTGAAATTTAAAAATTTCAGGGTCTCTGTCTGTATCGCAGCTAATTCTTTTTCGAATGTAGATACTTTTTCATAATCTCTTGGTTGTATTTTCTTAAGGTCGTGTGCTTTTTTAATCAATCGATTGATCTGATTTGTCACTATTTTGTTTTCATTTAATGCGGTTGAGAGCTTGATAATTTCTAGTATTTCTTTTAGGGCCTCCTGAATGTATGCAATAAAAAAGGATCGAGAAAGCTCAAGACTTTTAACCATAATTTTTTCATTAACACCTGAGTGTCCATCTTTATCACCGCCTACCCAAGTACGTAATTGAATAGGGACGCCTTTAGTTAAAAAGGAATGATAAAGTTCAATGTTGAGTGGATTGAGTGCGTATTGATAGATGTATTGAGCCTCATCTACTACGCTTGGTTTTTCATAATAGGAAATATTAATCTGAAGTGAGATTTTAAGCATTTGATCAAGATGAGATTCAGCCATCAGGTAGGGGGATTTAAGAACCTCAACAAAATAATCACGAATTGCTTTAAACAGCGTTAAAAATTCATTTGTGCGGGCTTCTGTTGGATGTGCTGTTAAGACGTAATGAATGCCCTGAGGCTTGTCAGGATAGACCTTTTCTTCCCTTTGGTTGATGCGAAAAATGCGGTAAGCACTTTCACAGACATTAATGAGTTCCATCATGAGAGAAAACCCATGAGCAATTTGATAAAGCTGATTTTTATCAAGTTTGGAAAGCTCAATTTGAAGGTTAGAAAGTGCATTTCTCAGTGCAGACTTTTCACTCCCAATCGTGTTTTGCATGGATAGTCGCATTTGCTCAATTCGCTCATAAGTTTCTTTTCCGTAGACTTCTGCGATGGCTTTCCCTAAACGAGTAAGTGACCAGGAGATCATACGGCTGAGCTCTCTTGGCAGATGGGAGACATTTTGTTTCATTGAAAACTCCGATTTTTCCTTATTCTATTTTTTTAGAACAAAATTTTTTCTCATATAAAAATAATAGAGATGTATTTGTTATTTTTCTAATGAGTCTGACTCTGTAGAATATCTAATAACTTCCCTTTATTGTCTATAATCAGGTAGCATGTATAGTAGCTGAAATTGAGCTTCTAGAGGAAGCAGCTGAGCCCAGTGAATAAGTTTTCAGCTGCTTTTTCTAGAATGATAACTTATAAGGGAGCCATTCAAATGACAGACAAGGATGACCGTAAAAAATTCACCACAACAGACGCAGGAATACCTGTACCCAGTGATGAGCACTCTCTAACCATCGGACCCAATGGGCCAATTGTTCTACATGATCACTATCTGATCGAGCAGATGGCAAATTTTAACCGCGAAAAAATCCCAGAACGTCAACCACATGCAAAGGGTGGCGGAGCATTTGGTCATTTCGAAGTAACAGAAAATGTAAGTAAATTCACAAAAGCCGCAGTATTCCAACCTGGAACAAAAACAGATGTAGTTATCCGCTTTTCAACAGTTGCAGGTGAGCGCGGAAGCCCTGATACTTGGCGCGATCCTCGCGGATTTGCAGTCAAGTTTTACACCAGCGAGGGTAACTTCGACATGGTCGGAAACAATACTCCGGTTTTCTTTTTGCGTGATCCAATGAAGTTTCAGCATTTTATTCGCTCTCAAAAGCGTCGTGCAAATAATAACTTACGGGATCATGACATGCAGTGGGATTTCTGGACTCTTTCACCGGAATCTGCGCACCAGGTAGCATGGCTGATGGGCGATCGCGGCATTCCGAAGACCTGGCGTCACATGAATGGCTATTCAAGCCATACTTACATGTGGGTGAACGCTCAAAATGAAAAATTTTGGGTAAAGTACCACTTCAAAACAGATCAGGGGATCGAATTCCTGAACCAGCAAGAAGCGGATAAACTCGCAGGCACCGACGGTGACTATCACACACGTGATCTGTATGAAGCAATTAAGCGAGGCGACTATCCAAGTTGGACACTGTATATGCAGGTTATGCCATTCAAAGCGGCTGAGACATACCGCTTTAACCCTTTCGACCTCACAAAAGTATGGCCACATTCCGACTATCCTCTCATCAAAGTGGGTAAGCTAACTCTGAATCGCAATCCAACTGATTATCACACTGAAATCGAGCAAGCTGCATTTGAGCCTAACAATATGGTTCCTGGTACTGGAATTAGCCCAGACAAGATGCTTCTTGCTAGAGTTTTTTCCTATTCCGATGCACATCGAGCACGATTAGGAGTGAACTACAAGCAAATACCGGTTAACAAACCCAAATGCCCTGTTTACAGCTACAGTAAAGATGGCGCAATGCGCATTGAAAATGTTTCTGATCCTGTTTACGCCCCTAATTCCAAGGGGGGGCCAAAAGCAGACAGTTCAAGAAATCCTGAAGTAGCAACATGGGAAGCACATGGAGATTTTGTACGTGAAGCATACACACTGCGTAAAGATGACAATGATTTCGCACAAGCGAATACGCTAGTACGCAAAGTGATGGATGATGAAGCCCGTAACAGACTAATCAGTAACGTAGTCGGCCATTTAAAAGATGGAGTAACCCAACCTGTTCTAGAGAGAGCGTTTGAATACTGGAAGAAAATTGACCAGGAAATCGGTGAACGCATAGAAAAAAGTGTAAAAGGAGGCTGATACCAAACGCATAAAGCTCGAGCACATCGTGTCATCAATTTCAACGAGCAAGAGCATTCTACCCTCTTGTAGCCTGGGTGAAGGCGAAGCCGGAACCCGGGTTTCGCTTCGCTGCACCCAGGCTACAGGGCTACGATTTCTTAGGTTGACGCAATTAGCTGAGGCCTTTATCTTTCGGAAACCAGTTTTTGTGTGTAAATGGCAGGCTTTCTGGATAATAGCGCCAAACAAAACACAAGCAAGCTAAACAATAATAAGTAGCCTAAATCCCAATACCGAGGCAAAATCTGTTTGCCACCATAATTACCAAGATAAGAGAAAATAAAAAGACCGATAAGGTATAATACAAACCAAATTGCTTGTTTTATATCAAGATCGCGATGCGTGTTTTTAACGAAACAATAAAGATAGGAACACATTAGCCCCAGAGTGGTGATCACGAACAACTTTCGCATACTGTGGAAACCAGCCCAATAAACACCAACCGTGCAAACATAAAATCCGATAAATGCAACGATATTACAACCCTTCAAACGAAAAGGTCTTTTATAGTTTGGTAATTGCTTACGTAAACAAACAAGTCCTATAGGGCCCATGGAATAGCTAATCATTAATATTGCGACAAGAAAAGCCGACATTTCCTGCCATCCATGTAGCACGAGTGACATTGTGGCAGCAAGTAAAAAGTTTATCCCTAAACTAATCCAAGGCACTTGGTATTTATTTCGTTTGGCAAGGATTTTAGGTGCGTGAATAACTGATCCCATACTGCTTAACATATGAGCTGCGGTCGTTGAATAAACCAAACCGGTTGAATAAGGCGATATAAAAGCATCAGCGTACAATAAAACACTCAACCACAGCATTCCAGCTAGTGAAGCCAGAGCTGCGAAAGGCCCTGCGTCGCCAGTAAATGATAAATTTAGCCAACCTTGTTTCAGCGCATGTTCGCTCACACTACAGATAAAAGACCATTGTAATCCTGTGTAAAGTAACGTTGTGAATAATAATGAGCCACTCAAAATTAGAGGAATATATTTTCCAGGTTTCTCAATTTCTCCCATCATGATAATCACTTGCCTAAATCCCAATAAGGAGAAAAGCACACCCCCACTTGACATCGCAGCCATAACACCCTGCCATCCATAAGGCATAAAACCACCGTATTGGAAAAAATTAACTGGAGAATAGCTTACTGTGATTAAACTTATTATGGTGAGGGCAGGGATTATTATCTTCCAAACTGTGAACGCAGCATTAATGCGAGCAAATAAACCAATGCCGAAATAATTAAACAAAACAAAACTCATTAATACAACTAAGGACAACACATAACCTAATGGAGTATTTTTATAATACGCACCAGAATGGGTTACTAGGCTTGGAATATAATTACTGGCGTACTGAATGACACCTTGAGTCTCAATTACAGGTAGTATGGCTAAGGAAAACCAGGTCATGTTATTGATAATTACGCTGGTTAAACGCCCATGAGTGTATAAAGGTAAACAAGCCAAACTATCGGACTGTGGAAACATCGTTCCTAATTCAGCATAAGAAAAGGCAACAAATAAAAGTAAAAACCCAGCCAGTGGCCAAGCGATAATCGCTGCAGGGCCGGCAAAATGAGCAGAATATAAAGAGCCAAATAACCAGCCTGAACCAACCATGCTGGTAATTGAAATCCAAAGTAAACTCAAAGCACTTAAATTTTTATTCATCTGTATGTTCTGCTTTATTTTTTTAATCCATACCCCGTTTTAAAAATCCAGCTAATAATTGCCAGACATATTACGGTAAATGCTAAAATCATCGTGACACTGATTGTGACACTCACATCACTGTGTTCGTAAAAGCTCCAGCGAAATCCGCTCACCAAATAAACCACTGGATTTGCCAGTGAAATCTGATACCAGAACGAAGGCAGCATATGGATGGAATAAAAACTGCCACCAAGAAAGGTGAGCGGGGTAATGATTAGGAGAGGAATCAATTGTAATTTCTCAAAATCATCGGCCCATATTCCTGTGATAAAACCAAGTAGGCTAAAGGTAATGCTGGTCATAATTAAAAAAAATGTCATCCAAAGCGGATGTGCAATATGCAGCGGTACAAAAAACCAGGCTGTTGCGAGCACAATCACACCGATGAGCACCGATTTAGTTGCTGCTGCCCCCACATAACCTAATACTATTTCGACAAAAGAAAGCGGGGCAGAGAGAATTTCATAGATGGTTCCTGTAAAACGCGGAAAATAAATGCCGAATGATGCATTGGACACACTTTGGCCCAAAACGGTTAGCATAATAAGGCCTGGAACAATAAAAGCACCATAAGGTATGCCATTAATCGCTTGCATGTGGGAGCCGATAGCAGACCCAAACACAATAAAATACAGGACAGTTGAGATAACAGGAGAGGCAATGCTTTGTCCAATCGTACGAAACGTGCGCGACATTTCAAATGTATAAATTGCACAAACACCACGTATATTCATTTTTTCCCCAACAATCCAATGAAAATTTCTTCTAAACTGCTTTGATGACTGTAGATATCTTTGGGTCGTATGCCATGTGATTTTAGGTTATCCAATATTTCTGAAATATCATTATCGGCTTCAACATCATACGTCAGAATCAATTTGCCACCATTGTCATCTTCTTCTAGTGTCAAAGGGTAGTCTCTTAATCCTGATGGTATGGTTGCTAGTGGCTCGCGTAACATGAAAATCATCTGCCGTTTACCCATTTTATGCATTAACGTTTTTTTTTCTTCAGTCAGAATTAAATTGCCTTTGTTAATAATACCCACACGGTCGGCCATTAGTTGTGCTTCTTCGATATAGTGGGTGGTAAGAATAATCGTAATACCTGTTTCACGTAAGGTTCTTACTTGCGCCCACATGGATTTGCGCAGCTCCACATCAACACCTGCTGTAGGCTCATCAAGAAAGAGAATTTGAGGTTCGTGTGATAGCGCTTTGGCTACCATGACTCGACGTTTCATCCCACCCGACAAGTATTGAATCTGTTCGTCTTTTTTATCCCAAAGTGAAAGACGTTTCAGTAGTCCTTCAATATATAAAGAATTCTTTGGCTTGCCAAATAAACCTCTGCTGAAGGTTACTGTGTTCCATACCGTTTCAAATGCATCAGTCGTGAGTTCTTGTGGAACTAAGCCGACAGCAGTGCGTGCCTCACGGTATTGGGTGATGTTATCATAGCCCGCTATGGTAACAGTGCCACCAGTGGGTTGTACAATGCCGCAAATTGCATTAATGAGAGTCGTTTTGCCTGCTCCATTCGGCCCAAGCAACGCAAAAATCTCACCCCGACGAATCTCAAGGTGGATATCATCCAGTGCTTTAAACCCATTATCATAAATCTTTTTAAGCGCTGTGATTGAAATGGCAATATCGTTTTGCATGAATGGGCTTTACTCCTTGCGTCTTAAGGACATTATGCGGCCAACGAAAATTATATGCTACGTTCAATTTCGGTTACTATGCTATTTTTTATAATTATTTATTCGTAGCAATATATCTTCCTACAAGCTGGGAAATAAAAATAGCTAAATAGGCTTGTCCACAGAAGGCTTCCATCCAGGACAGGCATTGCATGACTGGGTCTGTAGCTACCACATCGCCAAATCCCACCGTGGTTAATGTGATAAAAGAAAAATAGATTGCTCTAGTATCAGCGTAGGGTTCCAAACCTGATATCGATTGAGGATACAGTAAATAAATAAGTAAGTATAAATAGGCGAAAGTTAATCCAATAAATAGATAAGCAGAGAGAGAACCAAATAAGGTTGTAATACTAATTGTTTTATCCTGCAATGTCAGTTGGATACAGGTAATAGTCATCAATAGGAAAAAAAGTATTCCAAATAGTAATCTTAAAATATGTTCAGGAAAACTTATTATCCATATGTTAATTGCAATCAAACCTATTTCGAATACTCCTAAAATGAATAGGGCGTAAACAAATTTTTGCTTATGCTCAGCAATTACTATCAAGCTCGTAATAATAAGTGTAATTAAAAACAAATCTGCTATTGGTCGTATGCCAGTTAGAGCGTCAATAGCTCTGAGCATACAAAAAATTAAAATAACAAAGAACAAAAAAAGGAAACGCAATTTTTTTATCAGAGCTATCATCAATAATCCATTAATTAAACTCCTGTCTATTTAAAAATTATAGAATCTAATTGGCAAAACTTTGATTCAATAAAAAAGTTTATTGATAAACATGGAAATTCTGGTCCAATTTAATTCAATATTGAAGATTCCGCTTATTCCAGTATCTATATGTTCAAAATTGAATAGGCAGAAAATTATAGCCATGGCTTGGAGATGGGATATGAGTCAATTAAATACTATCAAATTTAAAATTTTCTGATTATATTAACTCGAACTTTCTAAAAATTTTGAACGTAATCTTAGACGCTACAAACTAATTTTAAAAAAGGATCGATTAAATCAATATGTTGTGGTGATTACCGAACTATTTAATCTTTTTAAAGGAATATGCCTCGATGAAAAAAATTTTAACCCAACTTACCGCTGCTCTATGCCTGATACTAACGCAAGTATGCATCGCTGCTGCAGGCTCTGTTTTTGATGTGTCGGCTACAGGAAATCCTGGTGCGGTTAATTTAAATTTATGCCTAGATGGGAAAGGGGTACTGCCACGTGCCAAAACACGAATGTCTCCGCATTAAGTCTCAATATAAGAACTACTGTGCCCAATCACGTTTATTTATCTGCTGGAATTAAAATCAATACACCAGGATATAAAATTGCTGACCTAGGTGTCGTGTGTAAGCCAATACCTAATGGGTACTGTCTATTTTCAGTTAGCGATAAGACTCCCAAAGCGATTACCCTTTTAAAAACGAACGCTTATTCAATTAGTGGAAGTATTTCTGGATTGACAGCAAACGGACTCGTATTACACAATGGCAGCGATAATTTACCTGTCAGTGCCAATGCCAACGCATTTCAATTTCCTTCATTGGTTCCCTACGGAGGGAGTTATAATGTTACTGTGGTGAGCCAACCTGCCAATTTAACCTGTACGGTTACTAATGGCTCGGGTTCTAATATAACCGCTGATGTGACCAATGTAAGTGTTTCTTGCACCGTAAATACGTATACTGTAGGTGGAACAATTTCTGGATTGACGACAAATGGATTGGTCTTACAAAACAACGGCGGTGATAATTTACCCGTAAGTGCTAATGACAAAATATTCCAATTCCCAACTGCACTGACTAATAACAGTTCCTATCTCGTTACAATATTGAGTCAACCTACAGGCCTTACCTGCACTATTACAAATGGTGCTGGAGTTATTAATGGCTCGTCAATTAATAATGTAACGGTTAACTGCCACCCTAGATTTGCTTATATTACGGATCTATCCGCTAATCTGTGGCAATGCCCAATGAATGCTACGGGTGGGTTTAGTGGTACATGCACGTCCTTGACTAATACACCCTCACTATTTCCGACTACTGGTGCAACGCTCGATACATTTTCTGGTACCACTTATGCCTATATTGGTACTGAAAACAATCCACTATGGCAATGCCCAATCGATCCTACTACAGGTGGCTTTAGCGGTACTTGTACTAACCTTACCAATTCACCATCATTTTTTGATGCCTTTGCCCCTTCATTTCATACTTTTTCAGGTGTCACCTATGCCTATGTTGGTGATTTAACTAATACGCTATGGCAGTGTCCAATAGATGCAACAACAGGTGGATTTTCCAGTAGCTGTACAGCCCTGACCAACACACCAGCATTTAATGCGATTAGATTTCTAACCTTTCAAACTTTTTCTGGTATTACCTATGCCTATCTAAGTGATACAACAAGTAAAATTTGGCAATGCCCAATGAATGCTACCGGAGGTTTTAGTGGTACCTGTACTGCGCTTACAAACCCAACATCGCCATTTAATAGTACGGTTAACGTGGCGTTTTATACTTTTTCAGGTACAACCTATGCTTATATTGCAGATAACACTTCTACACTCTGGCAGTGTCCAATGAATGCTTCAGGTGGATTTTCTGCTCCATGCACGGCGCTTACAAATAGCCCAGCATTTCTTGATATAATCTTCAATTCATTTTATACATTTTCTGGCACTACTTACGCTTATATCGGCGATGCAACTCAAACACTTTGGCAATGTCCAATGAATGCTACAACAGGTGGATTTGCTGGTCCATGTAACCCGCTTACCAACACACCAGCATTTTCGGCAACAGTTAGTGCTACGTTTAGTGCTTGAAAAACAAGAAGTAGGTTGGGTCAAAATGATCCAACCTATTTGCTGGAAAATTCTCTGTTTGATCGATACCAAGAATCGTCGCATAATCCACTTCAGGTATCTTAAATATGTTGTATAACTTGTTTTAATAACGAATGTAAAAAGGAGAAGGATAAAGATATGAACCATAAAAAAACATATAGTGTTCAAGAAACACGAGCAAAAGATGTAAGTCTTAAAATAAATCAACAAGAATTTGAAGTAAAAGGAGTCTGCAAAAGCTCTTTATTTACAAGTTCAAGTCTTTATAAACATAAAAGGAATCAACCCTCATGAATGAAAACAATGATCAAAGACAACTACGCTCAAACGAAGAACTTATTGATTTCAGAAAAAAACACTTTTTACCTACTGCTGGATTTTACCATAAAGAGCCAATTCAACTTGTTAAAGCGCAGGGTACTTACGTATGGGACTCCGAAGGAAAACGTTACCTTGATGCCATAGGTGGAATTGTTTGTATCTCAGCCGGACACAATCATCCTAAGATCAAAAAAGCGCTTATTGACGCACTCGAAGATGATGTAATTCAACACACGAGCTTACTCTATTTAAATAAGGAACCCATCGAAACCGCAGAACGGTTGCTTGAAGAGGCACCTAATGGTATGGACAGGGTATCCTTTACTAATTCCGGTTCCGAAGCTAATGAACTTGCCATAATGGCAGCACGCCATGCAACCGGAGAAACGATGGTAGTGAATGTACGTCACTCGTATCATGGGGGTACTTCTGCTGCACTTGCCTCATGTGGCCATTCAATCTGGCGTTTCAGGGGACAGCCTGTTACTGGCGTAACATCTGCTGTTGAACCCTATTGCTATCGTTGTCCATTCAAACAAAAACCTGATAGTTGCGATCTGTCATGTGCGAAAAATGTTGAAACAACCATTCAAAATTCAACACACGGAAAAATCGCTGCTTTTATCCTGGAACCCGTGCTGGGTGTAGGTGGTTTTATTACTCCTCCTGATGAGTATTTTACAGAGGTCGCCCGCATTGTTCATAATTACGGTGGTAAATACATCAGTGACGAAGTACAAACCGGAGCAGGTCGTGGGGGTGGTGATGTTTTGCTTACCAAAACTTTGGATATCGATGCAGATATGGTAACCATGGCTAAAGGATTAGGTAACGGCGCTGCAGTTGGGGCAGTACTGATGAAAACTGAGGTTGCTGAAACAATGACTGGAAAAACGTATTTTAATACGTTTGCAGGTGACCCATTGCAAATGATCCAGTCTAGACTCACATTGGAAATTATTAAAGAAGAACAGCTTGTTGAAAATGCACGTCTTATGGGCAATCTACTAAAAGATGGTTTCCAGCAATTACAAAAGAAATACCCTATCATTGGCGATGTCCGCGGTCGCGGCTTGCTTTTAGGGATTGAACTTGTCAAAGATCCCATAACAAAAACACCAGCATCTGATGAAGCATTTCAGTTAATGGATTTGTGTAAGGATAAAGGGTTATTAGTTGGAAAAGGAGGACAGTTTGGTAATGTCTTTCGAATAGCACCGCCTTTGACAATTAATCAGGAGCAAGTAAATTTCATACTCGAAACCCTTGAGCAATCCTTATCAGAGTTAGCACGATTATATACTCTATAAAAAAACATATGTTGGCTCGAGATGGCCTAAATGTAGCCCGGCTGCTTGCAGCCGGGAAATCGGGCCATAGGTTCGATATGGATTTTTAATTGGACATTGAATCTATTCTTTGTATGTATCTTGAATCAGATTCCTCATCTCTTCGTTGCAAAAAGGATGAACCATTATTTTCATTGTCAAAAAAGGAAAAGGAAGTTTCTGAAACTTTTGGACTGGGTGTATCTTCCATCCTAGATACAGATTCTTGAGTTTCCGAACGTGTATCGGTTGCCTCCTGACTATTTGTATCCGCATCAAAATAATCATCGCTAAACCAACGGCTTGTCAGTCTGTTCCTAATCGAAGTAGCTGCTGATTCAGCTTTGGGAGCATCTTCCTGAATACGTGGCTTTTCAGTGTCAGTTGCAGGGGGATTGAGTAGTTTTACCTGATCTAGATTGTCTAATTTTTCTGCAAAATTAGATGGAGTTGCCCAAGGATCGTTAATTAAAGACTTGCCACCAGCTGCTAATAAATGTCCTGTAAGCGTAACACAGTTATATACTTCTGTGTTCTTAGGATTCCCTGAAAGAATGCTGTGTAGAAAGCCAGATGTTTTTACTCCAGGGAGAAGTTGGTAGCATACTTCGCCTGTATCAAATCCTTCTTTTATTCGGGTGAGCTCATTTCTCATTTTTTGTGTATCAAGGCCACGTACTACAAATACTTTATCGGGTTTTACAGGTAAAATCTCGACAGGCTCCATAAGATTTGCGAACTCTTCTTTGGGTCTAATTGCTTCCTGCATGCAATCATCTTCTAATTTTGTAGCTAAAGTGGCTTTTAATGGCCATATTGACGTAAGACCTCCAGCAGGGGTTGATTTTGGCCAAATACTCCCATAATCGTCTTTAAACTTAATTGAGACATGACCAAGGCTATTGAATCCGCTTGACCAAACATAGATGATGGCTGTATCGTCTTCTATTAGATCTTCTAATTGGACTGATCCTATACTTGCGTCTTCCTTTTTACTTAACATAAAGGATTCCTCCCTTTATTGGTTATTTTAACAGCAAACCAAACCAATGCTGTTGATGCGACGAACATCTTTGATAAAAATTGCCCAAATGATTATATGGAACAATGGGGCTGGTTGCAAGGTTAGTAGCTAAGGCACGCCTTCATGAAAACTATGAGAGACATTCTCTAGCACAAAAACATACCGCCCTTTAAAAGGGCGGCAGCTTGATTAAGTTAAAAATAAGACCCAACAGTGGCATCACATCTTTGAGAAAAATTCAAATCACTTTCTTCTTCCCTTTGTTGAGGAATAGTTTCACTGAAAAAGGATTCAGAACTTTCTGAAGCTCTCGGAGTAGAGGTATCTTCATCTCTAGATGCTGGCTCTGGAGTAGAGGTATCTTCATCTCTAGATACTTGCTCTTCAGATGTGTCTGTCTGCACCTCCACTTTTTTAGGTTCCTCGGAAGGCGCACTATCATGAGCAGACCAATCATAATCGTAGCTAATCGAGCTTCCATACGTTGTTTCTCTGCTGGAATGAGTTTCTTTCGAAGTTTCTTTCGAAGTTTCTTTCGAAGTTTCTTTCGAAGTAAAGAAGTCTCTTACAGAATTGAACATGCTTCTAAAAAGACCGGGTTGCTCTGTATCAGTATCTTCTGTTGCTTTAAACTGAGACTCAAAATGACTATTAATTTTTGCTGGTGCAGGAAAGGACATTATGCCTTCGGGTCTCTCCATACCACCTGCTTCGAGGACTCTGCTTACTGCTTCGGCACAATTAATTACTTCAACTTTTGAAATTTCAGAATCAATGAGATCTCTATCGAACGTCTTCAATCCTAACATCATATTCGTGGTAGAAGAATTGCTGTTCAAAATTGCTGCTGTAGTTTTTGTAAGTGAACCCGGGGTTAAGCTAAAGCTAGCCAGTCCTGAATCCATTGATTCGTTTAATTGTTCCATCGCTTCAATAACCGCACCTATATTCTCTATCTTATCAGTAACGTCATATGAGGAATGAATAGGACTGTCCGATTTAGATGGGGAACTATGATTTACTGCTTTTGTAGGGAAAACATGGAACGTAGCCGTTGCAAGAGGTGTTAGTGCAGATAACTCAGAAGTTGGATAAACACTAATCACGTGCTTTCTACCCCCATGAGTCGCTACTATTGAAACATGTCCAGTACCACCGACTTCGGGATGTTTGTGGTAATTTACCACTACCTTTGAAGTTCTTTCGACAACTTCGATTTCTATTTTCTTTTGCATAATACACACTATATGTTTTAAAAGTACAGGATGTATTATAAATGAACATTATTAAGAGGGTATTAAGTGTTATTGCTCATTAAACTCAAAACTACTTATTTAAACCATGCGCTGTTTATTCAATATAACGGGTTTGTCAAGCACCTGTATAATATCAGCAGAGCCATATATGATTGTTCTTCCAGAGCGATAAAGTGCTGTTAAAATATTTTTATCTTGAAGATTATGAATAGCATAATAGGTTCTTGATAGAGACACATCTAATTCATTAGCCATCTCACGAGCGGTAAAGAAAGGAGTATTGAATAGCTGATTTATGATTTTATTTTCAATAGTTTTTAAATGAGTAGAGGCACGAATTTTATACTCTTTAAGTATTTGTTGGATATGCTCCATTCTAGAGACTAATTCACAACAGACTAATGAAATAATATCAAAAAAATAAATAAGCCACTCATACCAATACCCTTTGCGCGCTTGACTAATTGCTTTCGAATAGGCCCCTACAGTTGAATAAAAATAGCTGTATATGAAAAACACGACTACAGATAAAAAATGCTCCGGAAATTGTTTATTTTGAGCAAGTAATAATCCAATTAATAAGTTTCCAATTCGACCATTTCCATCATAAAAAGGATGAATCGATATAAATTGAACGTGGCTAATAGCCGCGTGCAGTACTGGAGAAAACGTTTTATCTTGAAGAAATAAATCATGATTTATCAAGCAATAAGGTAAACATTTTGCAGACGGAGGTTTATATTGGATTTTCCCTGTTTTATGATTTTTTAATACGACTTGTTTTGCCCTGATTTCTCCGGGATGAAAACGTTGACTATTCGAATCATCTTGCGTCATTTTTTTGTGTATTTTTTGTAATAATTCTATGGATATCAAGTTAGTGCTTAATAATTCCAAACTGTATTCAATCGCTACATGATAGCGAAGCAATGTACTTAAATCAGTTAAATTTCCACGTGGACAAACGATTATTTTATGCTGGTCTGTAATTTCTTCTTTTTGAGTTAGCGATGGATTAGTTATGAATGGTTTTAGAAGTAACGAGGGGGTTAAAAAATATTTACTAATAGTGTTTAGACGATTTAAATAGTGCTCCGCTTGCAATAATGACTGTTGCAATTTTTTATTCCATATTAAGGCGGGCATGGGGTTGAGAGTAAATAGAGTTTCTTCGCGAAACAAAATGCTTATTTCTGCAGTAATATCCTGTTTTTCCACGATAAATTGCATTGGCTTCACGTGATTGCTATAGGTCAGATCAATTAATAATGTGTGGTAGTTCCGGCTGTATGCGTCGTAGAATAGGCCGTTTTATTCGTTAGTTTACTAAGCTTTACCAAATGTTTTGATCTAATTTTTACCGTGCTTTTAGAAACATCCCGGGCGTTTTTTATATCAGCAGATTCCAGAGATATTGTTTGAGGTTTATTTTGCAAATCGTTATTTATGTTTCCCCAAATAGGAGATGCAAAAGTATTGATAATGGCTAATGAGGTCACAATTTGTAATTTTTTACCCTTGTCCATTCCTGATTTCCCTTTCATGGATAATATAAATTAGTATAAACAAATCATGATTTTTTTCAAATTTGTAATACCCTATTTTGGGATCACTTATTGAGTTCAATAAGCTTATCAGCTTAAGATAGCCATTTAGATACCGAACGGTTATTACTCAATTGTGGATTTACAATGCAATCAGAAGAAATATCAAATGAAGAAAAGGCAATCCTCTCTGATGAAGAACTACATGCTCAAGCGAATCAGTATATAGGTGAATTTAATCAACTTATCTTTCAGAGTCTTCCTCCCGTGATATCACAGATTATTGAACGGGAAATTTGGAAAAAAAGAAATAATTCCTATAACAATTTTGGGGAATATGCTCTTGATAAATCAGCAGACGGCCTGGGTATTACCAACAATGAAATGTTGTGGTTATTACGGTCTGCCATGGACATAAATAAGCAGCATGTAGCTCATTGGGGGGATGTTCTTAGCATGGTGGATAACTGTGCCAGGGTATATGCAAAGGAAAATAAAATCTCTATTAAAGATCTGAATAATGACCTTAGAGAGCAAGATAATACGAATCCTAATCTGTATCAGGAAAACAATATTACGTATTTACCCTCTCGTTCGAGATCTGTAGATGGGCAACTTTTGAAATTAAAAAAGAAAGATCCTATTGCCTATGAACATGTGATACAAGGAAAAATAAATCTAAACGATGCGTGGGTCAGAGTTCCCAGAAAACAACAACATCCTATTGAGACAATTAAAAATAAATTTTTTAACTTGTCTCAAGCCGATCGTAATGCCTTTTTGGAATGGCTTGAACAAGAAAAAGATAATCTTCAAAATTAGCAGTTTAGTAACTGTCTTAAATTTTTATTTGAAGGCAGTTGCTGTGCATGCTTATCCTTCTACTCGCATGGTAATCCTTACAGGATAATAGCAACATGGCAATATGCTATTATTATTTAATCTATGTTATCAGTATTGGTAGGGGATTATTATGCAAGAAAAGAGTCAGCCTACAAAAGAAGAGAAAGGATCTTCATTAAGCCTAGATCAAAAAAAGAAAATATGCGTTACAAATATACAAGCTGTTATGACAGCGCTTCTCAAGGAGTATCCTGAACAATTTAAAAAAAATCCAAAAGACTATTTTAAAGTAGCCGTTTCAGAGCGGCCTAAGAAGGCTAGTAGTTTGGTAATGGGCAAAGATGAAAATGCTGGGGTGGGTTTTTTATCTGTAATGCAACCCACTGGCGACGCGTGTAAAGTGATTCAAAAGCTTTTTGAAGGATTCACAAATGTAAGGCCGGCTTTAGTAACTCGCGATTTTAGGGAAATAGCTTATTTCTGTAAAAATACTGATGCAGAAGTAGATTTACTTTTAAAGAAATCAGAACAGCTTAAAAATCTATATGGTCCGTTTGATATTAAACTACTTAGGTCATTAGCTTCTCCTGTGCCTGCGTCTACAGGAGGTCTTGGTTTCTATGATAGAAAGCCAAAATCATCTGCGCTTGAAGATGAGAACATCTCCAGCTTAGTCGCTAAATTATTTACAGGGAAATCTATGCATTCAGTTAAAATAGAAGCGGATCTAATAAGCTTTAGAGGTAAACGTGAAGACGCCGAGGAAGTCTTTATGAAAGCAATGGAATCCTTAAAAGAGAGCGGTCTTTCAGCAGATGGGATCATGTCTAATTTGAAAATAAAATATGAACCAACTATTGAAGTAACACTCGATATAGAAAAAGTTGCTGCTGAATTGAATAAGCCCAAAGAGGAAGCTGGATTAGACTCGATCGGCACTTAGGATCCGATGGGGACGGTCCGGGACGGACCCCAATGTGATTTGAACAAGTTGACTAATAATTATTGGGGTCCGTCCCGGACCGTCCCCATATTTACTGGTCAAATCACCACTGATAATTCGGTAATATTATCTGGATTAGTTGTCGTTGTTTGTTTTTCATTCTCTTTATTATTATTGAACATGCTGACTTGTACAATTAGACCTTTTGCCGGTGGTAATTCTGGTTTAGCAAGCTGCTCTGTACTAATTTTTGGAACAGCAAAAGTATCTTCCACGTCCGTGGTAGGAGCCACTCCATTAAATTTACGGTGTTCCTTTTCATCTTGAGGCAGAGCCAAGTACTCTTTAATCTCCTTTCGCCATTCTTCTTGCAATGAGCCATCTTGCAGAAATTCTTCACCATATTTCTCTATGAGCGTATAAAACGCACACCAATCTTTTCTTCTACCACCCTCACGATTGATTCGTTGATGTAAGCTAATGAAGGCTTCTTTCGGTGGTAAGACAGGAATTCCCTCCTTTTCTACAGAGACTATATGGCCAGCGCCAAAATCGTCTTTATTGACCAGTTGAACTGTTAAATCTGGGTTTTCTTTAGTTGTATCCACAAAAGTACAATCATAAACTAATATGTTACCACGGGTAACTATTCTATAAGGTGAACCCGTTTTTTCCAGATGCTCTCCTAAGCAACAGATTATCTGATGCGCTAGTTTCACATTCGATGCAAGGATATCTACATCACCCGGATTATCATTTTTCTGAAAATCGACCCCATGGAGCAAAAGCCCCATACTTCCTTGAACAATAGGTTTAATTTGGAGATGTTTTTGCGCGTGTTTGTCGTAAGTCGAAAAAGTAGATGTCACCAAAGCAGTTACTTTTTTAAGATTTTCTGTTGAATGTGGGACAGTAATTACAGGAGCATGATTATGTTGCACACTTGTTAATTTGGCGTTTGACCTTTGGCCTGGAATATTTCTCTTTAATCGACTATTTCTCTCAAATTTTAATTGCATTTTTACACCTGTCATATTTATTTTTGTATATGATAATGCCTTAATGTTAACATTTTATTAAATTAGGATTATATTTGGTCATTAAATGCAATTTCATTATTTTTGAGAAAACAATGGTTGATGTTCCAGTAGACTTTTTGCCTCTGTGGAATGGCGGTTACCTGGAGCTCGAAGTGGAGCGTAACGTGTCAATTTGAATTGATTGTCAATACAAATAACTGTACTATTATTGACACATTTATGCTGTGGAGGTAGTCAATGCTCGATTGTGTGGAAAATAAAGTGGTATCGGGAAATAGATATCGTTTAAACGCCGCCGATGAACTACTGTTGCAGCAAATTAAAAATAATACATTCGATGAAAAAGCATTTTTTAGCCGAATGAGAGAGTCCTGTAATCTCAATTTGATTATTAAACTGGCCAATATAAGTCCAATCTTTAAATCACTCTGTAAAAAGGACATCTACGACTCTTTATGGAAGCAACAATACTGTTTATACGGACTTTATTTATCGGCATCAGAAAAAATTCAGACTGTTTTTTTGCTACATGAAAATGTAGATGTGTTCGATTTATTACAAGGGGCTTATTTTTTTCACAAAGCACAGCAAGTGAAAAAACAACAAGACCATTTTTCTTTAGAGGAAATTTTCTGGTTACAAAAAGCAATCACCTTTAATTCAGTGCATGCAGTTCAGCGATATAATCAATATCTTTACTCCAAAATTGAGCAATCTCAGCTGGATAGCGACTATTGTGACGAACTATTAAAAGAGGCAATAGAAAATTGTAAAAACTTACTTGAGCTTTATGGAAGCTATGCTTATATGATGTTGGCAGAAGCTTATTTTCATTATGCCAATTGGGCTATTCGAGAAGATAATCTAAGTGGAGTCTCTGCTTCTATCGAAGCTGCACTAAGAGCTTGTGATCTAGCTCAAACTTATTTAGACAAAAGTCAAAGCTCTATCCATAATGCAAGTCTTGGTCAAGGATTAGCAGCGAGTAATTCATTTGAAATTAGTGAGCCGTTACAAGCAAGGGCACTTCTAGAGAATTGGCTTAATGAACAACAGATTTTAAACCAAAGGCCTATGAAACTACAGTAACTTCCTTTCTGAGACATAGGTAACAAAATATACCGGAGACATAGGTTACACTCATTGCATTTTCATGAGCTCTGAATAGGAAATCAAGAGTCAGAAAATAAGCTATAATTTAAAATAATTAATTTATGTAAAAAGATATGAAAATGCTTTACCCCCCAATTCTTTTTATCTTAAAGGCATTAAAGTTTTTAGTTTGGTGCTTAATACTTACGATTATTTTGGGGGCTGTTGCCCCTTATATTAGCCACATACATTCTTACTCTTATTTAACGTCATTACTTGGTGTAGACCATGCAATTCATGAGAATATAAAACATTATATTCCCACAAGGGTAGGTGGCTGGGATATTTCCAGATTAATTACAATTATTGGCCTATTAATTGTTTCTTCCATTATTTCTAAATGTATTTTTGTTATACAAAAAGCAAAAATTAAGGCTAATATTAAGGAATTTAAAAATAAAACAATGACAGCAGAACAACAATCTTTAATACACAGTATGGAAGAAACCATCGGCAGCTCAAAATTTAAGGAAAAAAGCAGGCAACAGTTAGTGAAGCAGTTTGTCGAACTAAAAAAGGAACTTGAAAAAACAGGAAGAGATCTATCATTTTTAGCAATCGACGTGGTTGAATCCACTGAAATGAAAGTCGGGGAAGATCCTGTTGTTGTTGAGCATGATTTTAATCAATATCACGATTTTATTTCGTGTAAGTTTAAGGAAAATGGCTTCATTAAAGCATCCTGGACCCCTGATGGAGTTATGGCTTGTTTCAATACAACTGAACAAGCCATTGCAGCTGCAAGAGATATATTGTTAAGTCTGACCGATTTTAATAAATCAATTAAAATGATGAAACGTGACTTTCATATTCGTTGTGGCATAAATACTGGTTTTGTGTATTATGATTTATCAACTCCTTTAGAAGAGTTTAGTGACAGAGTTATTGATATTGCGGGACACATGCAGAAACATGCTCCAATTGATACGGTGCTCATAGCTAAAGACCTCGTTAAGCCCATTGAGTCCCATGAACTATTTGAACCTACCAAAAACACAGTCGATGGATTTGAAGTATATGAGTGGAGCTCAGCAACTAACGTGAAAAATCCAAATTAGTATCAATGGGGACGGTCCGGGACGGACCCCAATGTATTTTGAACAAGTTGACTAATAATTAACGGAGTCCGTCCCGGACCGTCCCCATATTTATGGCGAGGAGGATGTCAAAACGGTTCTTCTCTCTAAAGTAGCAAACTCTTCATTCGACTCTGTATCAAAAAATCTTGGCCCAGTTTGCCTAATTTTAGAATTATTAAGTTTGGGAAATTTTTCTGATACTGGTAATCGAGTATTGTTTTGAAGTGTATCTAAAGCATGACTTTGACTCACTGGCTTCTCCACCTGTGAAGGATATTGAGTCGATTTTTTTCTATGAAAAACGCTAGGCCAAGTAAAAGCTATCGATACGAATACTAAAATGACTGGAGACAATATTGCCATGGTAATGGTTAATGCAAATTTTTCCCCTATTGCTTCACCCAGCGTTTCACCAACATGAATTCCGCTTCGGATTCCACCGGCAACAGAATAAGCAAGAGAATCACCTATCAAAGCACATAATTTGAGCATATTGAGGGCTCCATGCTTTATCTTTTGTCCTTTTGTTTGGTTTTCTTCCGGTGGTTGATATAGTGATTCAAATTTTTCTTTTAGATCGACATATGTTTTCGGGTTAAAGACTTTATATACTTGTGAAAAAGTATTAACAAACATAGTTGTCGAAGTACATATCATAGCAATAGTATGTGCTAAGAGGGTATCAGGAGTCGCACCTACAGCATTAAAAAACTTATTAACCCCTGATACAGTAGTAAACCAAGTTAACGTCGCATAAACAGCTAAAAAGATCGTACTTACGATTCCTAATAAGACACATCGCAAAAGACCATAAGGTTTTTGATAATCTTCAATAAAAAGATTTTTAAATTTTGCATAATTTTCACGTATGCCTACAGCTTGAAACGAATAAAAAGAAATCGCTGCAATCACAGATAATCCAATCGTAGCTGCCAAAACTAGAGGATTAGAGATAAGCAAACCTGCCCCTAAAAAAGTAAGAAGCCCAACGAGACCAGCATATCCAGTAATGCCGGCAGAAATACATGCCAACAACGTCACAATACCAAAAAGTAATTTCTGACCTCTATCGAGTATTGTTTTTTCCTTTTCATTTTCTTCAGGGGTCTTAAACGTTTTCTGTTTGCTAGGTTGAAAGCCAGCACTATCAAGCATGGCCTTCCCACGACTTAATAAACACACTATCCCGTTACATAAGGAAAGTACTATCGCTAAGCCGAGGCTAAAACCAAAGGGCGCTCCTAAAGTACTTAATAATCCCAGACAAAAGACCATACAAAGCGCCATGGAGGTAACCACTTTACCAATGACTAATGGCACTCCTTTTATCAGCCTATTTCTATTTTGAATGGGGGTTCTTGTAAATTCTTGGCCATTGCAAGAGCAGGTAGCAATTTGTAAGACCTCTTGCTTAGATAATCTTTTTCCACCCGAAAGTATCTCTCCCCACTTAAAGGTAAGGAAGCTCCAAAAAAAGTGGGAAAACGGACGTATTAAAATATCTGTTATGCGAAGATCCCCATTTAGAATGGCTTGTTGAACTTTTTGCGATTCTTCCTCAGTAAATTGATATTGATTGAACGAAGCAATAATCCAATCTTTTTGAGTACGAAATTTTCTTCTCAAAACCGTTATGACATCAGGACGTTTATGAACAGCAGAATTGATTTGCTCTTTTTCTAATAAACTAACTATTTCTTTCATTCCAACAAATCCCTTTTTAATACAAAGTGCGTAGCTTATTTATAATTTCATAAGAATTCCATTTAAATTTTTAAAAAATTATCAATAGGCAGCATGCCGCTACCATTTTCATTAAAAATGATTTGACATACTTGGCGAGTTACATTCTAATCGTATTTTTTTATCATGATAGGGAACTTCATGGCATTTTTGACTTTTCTAAAACCTGCCCCTTATCTTAATGAAATTCAGGATAAAACTATTGTTGAACGGCAATATCGTTATTGGCGTATTCGCACCTTTTATGCAATGTACATAGGATATGTTTTGTTTTATTTTACGCGAAAAAGTTTTACCTTCGCGATGCCCGCATTACAAAGCACCTTGGGGATGACCAAAACTGAACTGGGAATGATTGCTAGCATTTTGAGCTTAAGTTATGGCATCAGCAAATTTTTGAGTGGAATTCTTGGCGATAAGTCAAATCCTCGTTATTTAATGGCGATTGGACTAATTTTGACCGGTATTTTTAATATTTTGTTTGGTTTGTCTTCCACCTGGTGGTTATTTGCTATTTTTTGGGGATTGAATGGTTGGTTTCAAGGGTGGGGATGGCCAGGATGTACTAAATTATTAACCCATTGGTATTCTCAATCAGAACGCGGTCGTTGGTGGAGTATTTGGAATACATCACATAACGTTGGGGGGGCATTGATTCCATTGATTGTTGCTATGTGCGCGCAGTATTTCGGCTGGCGTTCAGCCATGTTTGTGCCTGGAATCTTCTGCATTTTAGGAGGTCTTTTTTTAATCAATCGTTTAAGAGATACTCCACAGTCGCTTGGTTTACCTGCGATAGAGCAATATCGGCAAGATTTTTCTGGATTATCAAATCAACATCAAGAAAAAACAGAACTATCAGTTAAAGAAATTCTTTGGAATTATGTGTTAAGCAACCCATATATTTGGATACTGTCCATTTCTTATTTGTTTATTTATGTTGTCCGAACAGCCATTAATGATTGGAGCATGATGTACTTAACGGAAGTGAAGGATTATTCCTTAATCACAGCAGGGAGTTGTGTCATATGGTTTGAGGTGGGTGGTTTTTTTGGAAGCCTGGTTGCCGGCTGGGCCTCTGATAAACTATTTCAAGGTAAACGCAATCCAATCAATGTACTCTTTACTGCTGGTGTATTTGCCACTTTGTTGCTCTTTACCTTGACTAGAGGATATACCCCATTCCTCGATTCTTTGTTTCTTTTTTTCTTTGGTTTCTTTATCTTTGGACCGCAAATGATGATTGGTATGGCATGTGCGGAGTTAGCACATAAAAAAGCAGCGGCGACTGCAACTGGCTTTGCCGGATTTTTTGCCTATTGTTTAGGTGCTGTTCTGGCTGGTGCTCCATTAGGTGCAATTATCAAAAATTACGGCTGGGATAATTTCTTCCTCACATTGTTTATTTGCTGCCTGATTCCATTTTTTTTGATGCTGCCACTCTGGCATGTGAAATCCTCAAGGCATCGTAAATCAGAATTTACAGGCAATTCTGAGTTTGCTTAGTAACATCAGTGGGGACGGTCCGGGAGGACGGTCCGGGACGGACCCCTATGTGTTTTGAACAAGTTGACTAATAATTAACGGAGTCCGTCCCGGACCGTCCCCATTCTCACGTACCCTCATTTTCTCTTCAATAACAGGTAACTTGAGGCAATCGAAAATCAACAATTCCCCTATTTTAATGATTCCTTAAGAAAGCATTTGTATAATAATCGCGCAACTCTTGATTTATTTAAATTAAGGAGTTGACATATCAGCAATATTTAATAAGAGGAAATTATATGAGCTTCTTTAAGCATGATAAAAACCGCGAAGGTTGTGTTAAAATTCCAAAGCCACAAATCGGTGATCAAGCTTGTGTTAAAACCCCAGATTTTACAAGTATTCTAAAAACATCCATTTTTGGCAAAACTCAACCTGAGTGCATTAAAACTCCTACTCGTGGTCAAATAATGAGTGCTATAGGAGATAAAATACTCGAGTCACTAACTACTAATCGTCCATGATCAATACTCACTATAGCCACTCTAGCGCTTATAGCGCTTAGGGGACGGTCCGGGACGGACCCCTACGTGTTTTGAACAAGTTGACTAATAGTTAACGGAGTCCGTCCCGGACCGTCCCCACCATTTAATTAAAGGTAGTCTATACAGCTATGCCCAACAGTGAGCCAATACCTGCACTCACCATCATCGCTAGCGTTCCCCAGACCACAACACGTAGTGCTCCTAATATGATGCGAGCTTGGCCAACTTTTGCAGCCACTCCTCCGAGTAATGCTAAAAATAGAACTGCCATCACTGATATTGTTAGAATAAGATAGGTTCTTGGAGCAATAAAAATGATTAATATCGGTAATAATGAACCCAGAGTAAAACTACAAGCGGAAAATATTGCTGCCTGAAGAGGACGTGCACTCGATATTTCTGTAATACCAAGTTCGTCGCGAGCATGTGTACCTAATGCATCCTTAGCCATCAATTGTTTTGCAACTTCTTTTGCGAAAGTGGGCTCTAATCCACGATTGATGTATATAGTGGTTAGCTCTTCCATTTCATTTGGTAAACTCGACTCAAGTTCATTCTTTTCACGTTGCAGAGCAGATTTTTCTGTATCTGCTTGTGAGCTTACGGATATGTACTCACCTGCAGCCATCGACATAGCGCCAGCAATTAATCCTGCAATCCCTGCTACAAGTATTCCATTATATGGCGTGTGAGCAGCAGCAACACCAATCAACAAGCTCGCAGTAGAAATAATGCCGTCATTTGCACCCAATACCGCAGCGCGTAACCAGCCAATTCGTTCAATTCGATGATATTCTTTATGTTGCATATACATCAAAACTCCTATGTGGAAGATCTGAATCGATATGCCACGAGTTACTCTTGTGGCATATCAGATTTGTGTTTATATACTGCATTTTCAGGAATATCTGTAGATGAATAGACACTTATTATTTTGAATGGTTTCTTCGCATTGAGATTAATAAAATTATGAGGAATTCCTTGAGGGATAAAGATCATATCACCTGCTGTGACGGTTGAATTTTTACCATTGAGAACCGATTTAGCCTGGCCTTCAACAACAAATATGACCTGATCAAATTTATGGGTTTCCATCCCAATCTCATTGTTGGGGTTAGTCTTAGGGGTGATATTCATAAATACAACCTGCGCATCTTTACCCGTCACAAGTGCTAGCTTCCAGTTTTCATTCCGTTTTGCCATTTCAAAAATTTTGGGAGTAATGACTGCGTTTATTTTATTATTAACTGTGCTTTCTTCAGAACTAGCAAATGATGATGTTGCGATTAAAATTGACACCAATAACGTAGATATAAAAGTTCTTTTTATCTCTTTTATTTTCATAAAGGCTCTCCATAATTTAAAATTAGTTATTCACTCTATATCAACATTTGATCTTCTTTTGAGTTGTGCAATAAACGCATAAGCCTATTTAGTGTAGCATATGATTAAATTGGACATGATGAAATTAGAAAAACTATAATTTTCTCCGTAAATATTGGCTAATTACTCATTAGATTTAAGCTTGGTTGTGTGGGGGACGGTCCGGGACGGATCCCCTATGTGTTTTGAACAAGTTGACTAATAATTAACGGAGTCCGTCCCGGAGCATCCCGTCCTTTTGATACTGGTCCATCATCGCCACTCGAGGTCGGGCGCCATGCCTAATAGTGCAAGCAGTCCCCATACACATAGTGATAGGCAACCGCCAGTATGCCAATACCGGTTGCGAGCAAGAATAATACACTCAGCCAGTGAGGCATCATGATGCACAATTTGCGCCGGTGATTTTTCTTGCTATCACCAAAGCGATCATAATGGCCACGCTGAGTGAGCCCGTTAGTAGGATCTCAAATGGCCACAGGTTATGCGAGGTTGGGTCGACCGAGACGTCGATAAAAAGACGCAGTACCACGAATACCATTAGTGCCATCGGTACTGCTGCAGCGATGCGCCAGCCGTCACGCCATCGCCATAATCCCCATGCAGGCATAGCGATGCCCAAAGCGCCGAGTGCGAGTATGCCCAGCATGAAACCACTGAACATGATCTTGTCACCAATAGATAACGGCGTATTCATCCTCCTCTCGTAATCGGCTTTTTGCACCGCAGTATCGATCGCATCCAATCGAGTTACCCAATCCGGATTACCCTGCGAAGTAGTCGGTTGATTACCACCAGTGACCTGGACCGGATATGTCGCAACTACGGAGGTTCCCCCAAAAGAACCATCGCCTGCAGAAATTCGAACCTCATCCACCTGTGTACCTGGCTTGAATAGAAAGAACCAGCCGAGAGCTTCGCCACTGCCGGCTGGATAGACCCGCGATGGGTTACTGCCTGCATTTACCACCTCGCCATGAAAATATGGCTTTACCCAGATCCGGGTTGGATGATCGCTCTGATAATATAGGTGCAAGTAGAAATTCTGCTTGTTGCCCAACGTGACTACATTACTGGACGGATAGGTCGAAACTACCTGCACTGTGGTTGCGGCATGGGCACTGGGAGCAACAGCGTCCAGCAAAATGCTGAGGGCAAAAAACAAAATTGCCGTCATTCTGCGCATGCTGGATCTCCTTGCAATTTCGACATTTAATAGCATCATTATTTCCTACTGATGTGCCCATGTGACGCATAATCTTACCCTGGATGAAGATTACCAGAGATAATACTTTCACGAATTTTCTCATAAATCAAATCAATTAGTATCGCTATTATTGCATTACTCACTGCAGTGATGGGGAGTCACAGTTTACTGGAATTTATTGCTCCTTTTGATGTACAGGAAGTCAAAGATGAATTCCAACCCTGTTAACTGATGGTAGGTCCATTACAATAGAGTCAATGTTTTACACTGAAAATCCAAACGTAGAGAAATGCTTCATGTTACTCTGGCTACTTTTATAGATAAATTTCATGTTAAGGAAATTCAAACTAAGTACGTTTAGAGTCCTTAGTTAAATTAGAAAAAATTGTTGTCATCACTAAGATTCACAGTTCGGCGGTAGCGTGATGCCATCCAGGGTTTTGTCAACATATAGAGTCCCTGATTGGTAGTAAGATTAAACCACTTATTGATGTGCCCCATGTCGGTGGGAGCCGGCAATTTCTCTTCTGTACCATAAAAGAACAAAAGTAGTTCTTTCATCATGCAGTCACTGAGAGGCTTTAAGTAGCTTAACGGATTAGCAAGCGCACCACAGTAATCTACTGGGTTACGATATTGCTCTCTATCGATATTATCCGAGATAATTGCAATCCCATAACGCACTTTGAATCTAAGGCTCTCCAGAGCCTCATTATCTGCGCGATTATCTAAATTTCGAGCTAGATCTTCTGCAAGTTCACGTGTTGGATTCGCATAAGTCACTGCAAGCTTCAATGGATTTTGTGTGTTTCTGGAGGCCATATATACAAAAGGTCGATATTCGATTGCCATTAGAGACTGTGCAGTTCCTTTGTCTTTTGTATCGAACCCCCATTTATTTAAAGGCCACATCCAAGAAGTGAGCATTAAATTCACGAGTACATCGCTATTATTTTGAAGAAAATCTTCAAGATCAGTATTTGTCTCGTAGAGGCCGGTACAGACTGGTACCGCATGCTCCTCCAGATAATCATTGTCTAAAATTTTACCAAGAAGGCTATCCGATTCGTGTAACACCTGTTTCGCTATGTTACGCACATAACTCATTAGCAATTGTTTCGGCCGCAGGGAAAGAATCGCGATTTTTTCGTTGTCTACAAATCCTGATGCGTTGGACTCTTCAGAAGTGGAAATCATGGTGTTTGAACTCCTGGATTATAGGAATTATCGGGGGCGGATTTGATATAAGAATCTAAGTCTTGGAGTGCTTCCTTACCTGCCGTTGGAGCACATTTATCGTACCCCAAAAAACCTTTGGCTAATTGTTGTGCGTCTTTTAATGAAGGCTCTCCCTCTAAGGGAATGTTTTTTGCTTCTTCCCTAAGCGGATGATGATATGGTACTTCTAGGCCTGAGCTTTCAGCGATGCTGGAGGGTGTATGCGGACTGATTTTTGAGTCTTTAGTAAGTAAACAATTTACCAAATCTCTAATTGTATTTTTGCTAGTCATGTTTAAGTCATAGCCTATCTACATCCACTATAAATTAAGGTATAGCATACCAAATATTATTTTTCCATTTCCCGTGCTGGCTCGTGATGTATCAAAAATAGGGTATAGGAGTTTTAAACCACCTATTCCCCAAATACAAATAAAGGTTGTATTTGATACGTCCAATGAGAAGGAAGGATCCCATCTCGAATAGATCGATGGATGTTTGCTAATGTGTGATTTTAAAGAAACTTTTAGATCAAAAATGAAGACGCGATTCCATTTTTTGCTCTAATTAAGTATTTATAACAAATTATCAAGTATTCACAATACAACAAATAAATTGCGGAGATACCAAGACATGGACTAGTGAAATTCATTTAACGCCGTCACAATTCTTTCTGTACGAGAATTTTCAGAAGCGTTCTGAATGGAATGTTCACCAGGAGTATTCGAAATAAACTTCTTGAAAAAACTAAAGCTGCTGTTATTCAGTGCATATTTATGTATATCTTTAACTAAAGTTACATTTTGCGCAGATACATCATCAAGATGAATATTAGCTAATCGCCAAGCTTCTGCTGCTCTTGTATTAGGATATTTCATGACGTAATCAACAATATGATCGTAAGACAGAATCATTTCTGGCTCATAAAATAGCCCTTTAGTTTTTAATGCATTACTTTGACCAGAATAGAGGGCATGATAAATTCTTCTAAAAGCTTCAACTTTCTTACCATCCTCAATTGAGCCAGCAATGGGATATAATCGTTGACCTAAAGGTATCGAATTTATTGTATAGCCTGCTAGTTTTAATATTTCAATAATGCCGCATAAATGGGCTATACCAACAGCAATAAATATTATGCCTAATTCTTGTTCTAAACATTTTTTAATGGATTCAGCTAATGTGGGATCTCTATCATAACTCAGTTCCTTATGATATTGATGCACCACACTTGGTGTATGTCTATCTTCTTGAGGATGGGCTTTAAAGAATTTCATATCTTGTTTTAAATAAGCTTCTTTCGATAAATTGAAAAGTGTTTGAGTCCTATGTAAGTTATTCGTAATATAGTTATAAAATTTATAGTGAAAAACAAAATCAAACTGCAATCCATACAATAAATGTATTTGTTTTTCCCAGTCTTCTAGATAAAGAACGCGTTTATCTTTTTTTTTAGCTGCAGAGATAAGTTGTAAATCTAATGGATTTATAAGTCGTGAAGAATGACTCCCAATACTTAATGCCAAAGCTTCCGGGATAAGAGGTTTACACTCCCCTGAAATAATTTCCAGATCACCTGTAGCATTTAGAGTCAACGGAGGTTGTTTAGCACTCCAAGTTTTAATAGCCTGCTTAATTTTTTCCTGATCAACGAGACTTGTATCTACCTCAAAGACACAGCAATTAGAGCTATCAAAGGCAACTTTTACTTCTAATGGTAAGGTTATAACTTCTTCATCATTAACATGCATTGTTCCGAAAAGATAACTTTTGCTACCATTAGGAGATATAATCTCATAAAGCATAATAATTCCTTTTACTTCAATATGAATACGCTGTTATTTACCTATTATCTAGTTTGACTAAATCATCCTAATTTTAATCAAATTTAATCCAAAAGATGCATGCTGGATAATTTATCGGAAGTATTTTGTATTGTCGATGATTTTTTTAAAGCATTTGAATACCTTTAATAGGATTATTAAAAAACAAAAGCTTTAGGAGCAATTCTGGCGTTTTATTTTAAATAACTGGTGATGTACTTTCGTGTAGGTCCGCCCCATCTCATAACTCAGTGCACAATGGGGTCGCATCTTGACTCTTGCTTTTTTTCAAGAGGTTATGAGGCGCAAGTCACTTTTGTTTGATATTCAATTTGGTTGGTTATGACATGATATTATTGAGCAAAAGGTAAGACGTGGCACTGCGACTGCGGACTAAAGATCCAGCAGAATCATTGGCTATCGTGGAGTAGTTTAGATACTGCGACTAATTATAGCATATGCAACATATTTGGTCTGAAAGTTCAAGAAACCATCTTATGACTATGCTATAATTATCCAAAGAATTGCCAGTCAATGGGGAAGGGTAGAATGTTTTTCGCTCGAGAACTCGAGAATATCGCTTGTCTAAGCCAAGATATACTAAAAGGAATTAAAGATTTAAAAGAAAATGATATTGTTTATTTTTCTCTTGGAGCAACACAGGATCAAGAGTTTATTCCCCCTAATCTTTTTAACGAAGCAGGAGAACACCGACAGGTGGTAGGGTTTTGTTTCAATAAGGATTCCAGTATTCTTCACAAAGTTCTCCCTCAGGATAAATCAAAAGCAAATTTTTCAGTTAATGCATATAAAGTGGATATTGCAAGTATTCCCCAACGATGGTTAGAGGCTTGGTTTAGAAAATTGGCGGAAAAGAAGGTTGTTACCGTGGTATATGATGGGGTAGGGATGTACAGTCTCTGTTTTAACTTTATACAAGCTGAACGAGCAGGTCTACAAAAAAATCCGGACTTTCAGTGCATTCATGCGGCAGTAGAACAACCAGCTCTCATAGACTCTAGAAAGTTTGATTTCTATGGTTCAATCACTGACGATAATAAGATTAAGCATGATTTCCTACCTGTAGTAATGGGTAACCAATCTCCAGTAACACGCGACGAATTTTGTGCTCGTTGTGAATTAATTTGCAAATATGATAAAAATTTAGCAGGGCTTGAGCGCACACATTTCTCTAGTATCTTTGAGAGCATAATAGCAGGAGGAAATCGTGAAGCTTTTTTTGAATTGCCGGTGGACCAGTTATTTCAATTAGATAAAGTTCTACGTATTGCAGATAAACCTTCTGAACATGTGATACATAATCTTTGGTGTGTAAATAAAGTTCTTGAACTGACTCGGGGAATAATGGAGGGTGAATCTAAAGAGAGTGATAGTGCTCCTCCCCCAATGAGCCCGTAGTATTAGCAGCTTTTCAAAGAGCCCCCAAAATCCCCACAATGGGCTTTAGAGGGTTGAGAGAATCAATTGTAACTTATTGAATTTAGAGAATGTCCTTATTGAGACATAGGTAACAAAATATTCCGGAGACATAGGTTACACTCATTGGCATTTCAGGAGAAGGGAATGCCTTGAAAGGAGTGTAATAAGGTGGATGAAAAGATAAAATTTGTAGCAAGATTATTAGATGGTGAACAAATGTCTTCTTTATGTCAGGAATTTGGTATTTCTCGAAAAACTGGATACAAGATCTATGATCGTTATAAGGAAAGTGGATTAGAAGGTTTAAACGGTACCTTATTTTTTTTAACAAGCGCTCATTTTAACAAGGCCAATCGATATTTTCCAATTTCGTGAAAACCAAGAGCTTGGTAAGCACATATAGCAGAATTATCATTGGTGAATAAAATTGCTCTTTTGACTTGTTGGGCAGCAGCTTGCTCTAAGCAAAGATATACCGTAATTCTAGCAAACCCTTTATTTCTTAAAGAAGGAGGAGTATAAACAGGACCAAGCTGTACAATATCGGGTAACTTGGCATTAAACCCACATAATGAAACAGGTATGTTATTTACAAATAAAACCCATCGATTTTGGCTAAGCTTTGTATCTTGAATTTCATCAATAATGGATTCTTCAAGTTTGGGATTATTCAGATCATCTCCAAGTGCTTCTATATGATAAGCGATAAGCCATTCTTTGATGACATCCATTTCACAATCTTGGAGTGTTTTTAGTGTGCAGTTATATGAGTCCATTGATTGAGGAATAATCATTTTGTCAAGATTGAGCAGGAATAGTTTTTCCTGATAATTAATAGCAAATTGTGATGATTGTAAGCCCAGCCTCTCAATGACAAAATTGGCTTGAGTGTCTTCACCCAGTATTCCACCAATTGGTCTTATTTTTTTAAGTTTAAATTCGTCTATCAAAGCTGATAATGCAGAGAAACTTTCAGCTTGCATCATTACATTACCATTCCAATAATGAACTAAAACACCATTAAGTTTGTTGTTTTCATAGGAACCATAATATTCTCCGTGAAATGGCACATCTTGGTAGGTTATTCCTGAGTGGTATAAATTATTCCTAATGAACATAGTCGTTTCTTGATAATGATTGAGATAGGATGACAATTCATCTATGTGCAATTCTTCTAGCTTTTTTATCGCAATCATTTTTTTCTCGGTATGATAAGTATTTAAGTTTAAAGCATATAATGCCATGCCTCTATGATCATAACCATGGCCAATCTATCTAATTCACAGTATCTCAACAAAGCATTTCTAATTTCTTCTCGTTCAAAATAACTCATATTCGTAAACTGTAATTTTTGAGATGTAAAGGTGAATAAGGTCAAATGCAAATCCATTTGATACAAATATTCTTTATTTATTTGTAATTAACGAATTATGTATCATTATTTAAATATGAATGAGTACTTCAATCTATTTAAGCCCGGAAAGAATATAAATCATGTATAACCGATTATTTTCTCCTACTAGTTCAGCACTAGGAGCCGCTTTGTTCTTTGGGGCTAGCACGCCATTTGCGAAACAACTTGTTGGGCAAATGTCACCTTTGTTGCTTGCCGGATTGTTATATGCTGGAAGTGGCATAGGATTACTATTCACACGTTTGGCCAAAGACCGTGGCTGGCGTCATTCTGGAATAGTAAAAGGAGATTGGATTTGGTTGCTAGGGGCCATAGGTTTTGGCGGAATATTAGGACCGATTCTGTTAATGTTTGGTTTACAACAAATAAGTGCAGCATCGGCATCGTTATTGTTAAATCTTGAAGCAGTGTTTACTGCTTTATTAGCATGGTTTGTTTTTAGGGAAAGCACCGCTTATCGAATTATGCTTGGCATGTTTCTAATTGTAGTAGGCGGTATTTTACTCTCTTGGCCCTATAGCAACACAACTCAAGAAAATATACTTGGAGCAGTTACAGTTACAGGTGCTTGCTTATGTTGGGGGATTGACAATAATCTTACTCGTAGGGTTTCTGCTGGTGATCCCTTTTTTATTGCAGGAAGCAAGGGCTTGGTCTCTGGAACCGTGAGCACAAGTCTTGCATTGAGTTTAGGTATGTCATTCCCTCATTGGTTGACTGGATGTTATGTACTCTTAATAGGCTTTATTGGTTACGGTGCCAGCCTTGTTCTCTTTGTTTTTGCATTGCGTGGCCTAGGTACTGCGCGAACAGGAGCCTATTTTTCAACAGCTCCCTTTATAGGAGCAGCAATTGCAATTTTGTTTTTTCATGAAACGACGTCTGTTTTATTTTGGATTGCGGCTACATTAATGGGGATTGGTATATGGTTACATCTTACAGAACACCATGAGCATGAACATACGCACGAACCTTTTGCTCATAGCCATAGTCATATTCATGATGACCATCACCAACATAAGCATGATTTTCCTTGGGATGGTAAGGAGCCACATATACACTATCATCGCCATGAATTTATGAAACACTCTCATCCTCATTATCCAGATATCCATCATAGACATAAGCATAAATGAGTTTCTTGGCAGCTAAAACAACTAAGCAGGTCGAATTAAATATCAAGAAAAAACATTGAATATAATTTATGCTCAGAGCTATTTTTAATTCTCATGAAAAAAGATGATAAGGATATTGCTCAATGAAAAGGGAAAAGCGGGTCTAAATCAGTTACGGCTTAGTCAGCGCTCAAAGATAGGGGAACGTGTTCATTATGTATTACTCTCTAATTCAGGAAAATCAGTATCTGAAATAGCCAACCATTTAAGCCGTAATGAACATACCATCAGACTGTGGCTCAAGCGTTATATAGAGAATGGACTGATGGGCTTAGAAACCCGAAAAAAGCCAGGCCGTCTTGCAAAGAAAGCGCCTTTGATTGAATCACATCTTCCAGAGCTTTTGAGCAAATCCCCGCAAGACTATGGTTATCAAGAGGCGGGTTGGCAGATAAACCTATTACAAGATTGGTTTATAAAGCAAGGAATACCTGCTTGTGATAAAACGATAATAAAGTCTATGAATAAGCTGGGATTTGTGTACAAACGTTTTTCAAAAACCATGCCGTTGAATATCCCATCACCTGCTGAAAAGAAAGCACGCATTAATGAAATTGTTGAAGACATTAGCCAAAACACACTATGGATATTGAAATATTGTTCGCTGATGAATCCCACTTTTCGAATCAACCTTATGTAAGCAGAGGTTGGTTTAAGCACGGTGAAAAAAAGTAGTCAATAACGTTAAAAACAGGTTAAGTAAAACGATTTTTGGTGCATTAAACATGCGAACAAACCGATTTTTATTGGAAACAAGCAGACAAGGGGGATAGCCAGCAATTTATTATATTCCTTCATCAGCTACATAAAGCTAATCCTGATAAAAAGTTAATGGTTATTCTTGATAATGGTTCCATTCATAAAAGCAAAAAAGTGCAAGCTTTTGGCAAAAAACATGATTGGATAGAGTTGTTTTTTCTTCCTGCCTATTTACCTGAATACAATCCAATTGAGCGCTTTTGGCATTGGCTCAAGCAGAAAGTTTATGGTTGTAAATCATTTACAACTATGGAGGAGCTTATACAGCAAATACATAAATTAATCTGGCATTTTCATGAAGGGAGAACGGTTTCTAAAATTCATTTCAATTACGATGCTTATTCTGATTTGTTATAGATTTTAATTCGACCTGCATATTAAGAGATCTCTTTACCAAGCTACATTTGTTGTCGAGATTCTGGATTTATTTGTTGTTTTTGGATGTGAATCAGTTTATGAACTTCATTATCAAATATTTCTTTTATCTTACTAACAGGCATTCCATAGGTTGGTGAAAGTTCAACTGATTTTGCAGAATGCATCTTACGTATTGCCATAATAGTATTAAATACCTCTTTGACTTCAATGTTATCTTCTGGAGAAATTTTATCCGCAATTATTAACTCTAGTGCTTTTATTGACCTGGAAGGTTCAAGATTTAATATATTGTTAAAAAGAGAAAAATCGGGCATAACAGGGGGCTCAAATTTTTGAAACATTAATACTGGCCAGTGATATGGTCGCTGAAATAGTTTCTGATATGGAATCTCAGGGAAATAAGACAGGTCCTCGTTTGTTATTGGTGCATCTTCTTTTTTTTCTTGCATTTATAACACCTAATAAAAATGTACTAATATTGATCAATGGTGATTCGAAATATATTTTTAATATTCTTCTCAACAAGCTTTAGCGATTTAATAAACAATTTTAAAACAAATTGTTATCGTCTCTAAACTTATTTTTCATGGAAATTAAAAATAACTCGGAGCATAAATTATATTCAATGTTTTTTCTAGATATTTAATTCGACCTGCTTACACAAAATCCCCACAACATTTTGTTGTGTTGTATTTCATCTTTAATCGGAATACGATTACATTTATCACTCTTATTAGATAGAGCCTTGTATTGGGTCTAAATGCCAAACAGACCTATTTTATCGACAAACGAGATTTTAGGCATCAGAAATGTGCAATAATGTCCATTGCTCCCAGTACAGTATAACGTTTGGTTGGTGGAATTCCTGCATTGACATTGCCATTGAATGCATTTCTATCAAGGGCATAGTCATAATCAATTTCTGGACGCAATTCGATTTGCGGTGATAACCAATGTTGCCAACCGAGCCCGAAATTAAGATAGCGAGTTTTTACACCAGTACGTTGGCCTTGTTTATCATCATAAAATTCTGGTCTAAAGGAAATATTATCAAGAGGAGAGAATTGATAATTAATGTAAGCTACGGTAGCTAAGACTGAAGCAGTACAAGTAAGTACCGATGTGCTATTACATTGTGCTGCATTTGGCGCATTAAACGGTATGTATTGAGGTGAAAAAGGGGTTCCTCCAGCGGCAATGGCAGCAGCCACAACAGGGTTGTTGATGTTAGCAACGTTGTTTTGATGGAGTGTATAAATTTCATAAGCAATATGCCAACGATCGTTGAATTTGTGGTAAAAAGTGAAGCCATACCACTGCAGATTATTGTAACCCCACACTCCATTATTGATGCCATCCATACAGGGATAGAATGTGTCTTTGCCATCGTTCCAAGTAAAACGAGCACAGGCAACAGCTGTTAATCTTGCTCCTGGGTCTTTCAGAAAGGTTGAATTCGGATATAAGGGGTTTGGAGCAGGATTATTCACTTTCTTCCCTATATTCCAAATCGCGGTATCAGTTCCTCCTACTAGACCTAATTGGAAAATGACATTTTTGGCAACTGCTAAACTCGCGACGACACCTTCGTTGGTGTAGTTATCAAAACTGTACGACATAGAATGTGAATACATATAATTATTGGGCGCGAGTTGTGCCTCGATATCAGGAATTGAAATATAGCGTCCAACTCGAAAAAGTAATCCTTGAGCCACTTTAGGAATATATAATTCACCATAAACCATGGGAAAGTCGTAGCCATAAACCGAGTTGTTATTTAAAAGCTGATAACTGGCAATCCCATATGCGGTAGTATAGCGGTAATTTTCCCCATAAATTCCTGATAGTCTAAAACCCCAATCGAGATGGCTTGTTTGAACCGTATCGGGAACGCGTTCGATATAGAGAACAGCTTGATCCAGTTCAACAGTATTGGGCGTATACATATAGGCCATAGGTGCATTGCCGCCTGGTTTTACAGTGTTGGTGCTTATGTTGCCTCCACCATTGACCCAACCATAAGCTTGAATATGATTTTTTTGTAACCATTTTCCAGCAGAGGTTTTAGCAATGCCAACCATGAATGGGCTATCAACGGAATTAGGTAGGCTGACCCCTAAAGATGTTGTAGCCCCATAAGGCCATTCTGTAAATGGCATAGGCGGGGTGGATTCCGGCGTGGCTGGCCAGCCGACTCTATGAGAGGGAGGTGCGTGAGGATCAGAAGGAGCTGCGGCATGTCCCATTTCCAATTTATAATAACGAAAAAAACGGGCAAAAAAATTCTCACCTAAATAACTGTCCAAACATGCGTAGTTGTCATAAGGATTGCATTTTGAGGTAGTTTGAGTTCTATCTTTTGCCCAAACAGAAATAGTAGTTGTAGTTAAAATGAAATAAAAGAATGTCCCTAAAAAAATAATTTTTTTCAAATTTAAAACTTCCTGTAAAAACTTAATAAATTAACAAAGCAACTTATTGAATAAAAGTTAAATCTTAGACAAAAATATTTGAATAAAGAACACCTCGAGGGTAATTTTTTTATGTTTCCCAAGTGGATGACCAATAGTCCCGCTGCTTCTGATCATTAAATATTATATAAAATAATATGTTATCTACTTCCTACTAACTGGTGTTGTAACTTTTGTGGGGAATATTCGACACAAAATCTCTGCAATATTTTAGACAAATGAAGGGTATAAATTGTAAGTTATTGATTTTTAAATATTTTGTTGGTGGGCCCACTAGGACTTGAACCTAGGACCAACGGATTATGAGTCTGTAAAATAGGGGTTTTAGCTACTTTTACCAACTTTGAATTTCTTTTAAAAACCCTTTAAAATCAACGTTATTAAGCCATTTTTAATTTTATTGACAAATATTTGGTTTTAAATAAACTGTCTACATGGTGTCTACATGGAATTTTAGGGGTAAAAATGGCAGTCACTGAAAAAGGTATTAAATTAACCAAAACCATCGTTGATAAACTCGAGCATATTCCCGGCAAAACCCAAACCTTTTATCGTGATAATGATTTAAAAGGTTTTGCTTTAAGAGTTACTTCTGGTGGTGTTAAAAGTTTCATCGTTGAAACCAGAATCAATGGCAAGGTAAAAAGAGTCACTTTAGGCAAATACGGCAATTTGACGGTTGAAGAAGCCAGAAAACAAGCCAAAAGTCTGTTGGGTAGTGTAGCCCGAGGCGATGATCCTATAGCGGAGAAGAAAACCAAGAAAGTTCACGCTATGACCCTACAGCAGGTATTGAATGACTACCTCAAAGCAAGAAAAGACTTAAAACCACGCACCTTAAACGATTATCAATGTGTGCTGCATGAAGTAGTACCTGATTGGCTTGATAAACCTCTGGTGAATATTACCCGCGAGATGATTGCCAAACGGCACACCAAACATGGCCAGGCAAACAGTAAAGCACGTGCAAATAATGCCATGAGAGTATTAAGAGCCATTTTTAATTACGCCATGTATGAATATCAAGATGGCAACGGACATCCAATTATTACTATTAACCCAGTCAAATACCTCTCGCATACCCGGGCATGGTATCGAGTAGATCGAAAACAAACAGTCATCAAGCCGCATCAATTATCTGACTGGTATAAAGCGGTCATTGTATTGGTTGAGACTGATAATTACCGCAATGCCTTATTGTGGCATGATTATTTTTTATTGCTCCTGTTCACCGGCATGCGAAAAATGGAAGCAGCTTCTTTACGTTGGGCGGATATTGATCTCAAATCCAAAACCATCACCTTGCAAGATACTAAAAACCACGAAATCCACACATTACCTATGTCTGATTTTGTTTATGAGTTAATGGAACGCAGGAGCCGGAATAAAACCAGTGAATTTGTATTTCCAGCGGAAAGTAAAACGGGCTATATCTATGAGCCTAAAAAGGCGGTGAATAGGGTGGTGGAGTTATCCGGTGTACCATTTACTTTGCATGATTTGAGAAGAACATTCGCCACTATTGCTGATAGTCTTGATTTACCTGCTTATGCGTTAAAAAGGTTACTCAATCATAAAATGAATAACGATGTAACAGCAGGGTATATCATGAAAGACGTTGAGCGATTAAGAAAACCCATGCAACAAGTGGCTAATTTTATACTTAAGCATATGATGGAGACTGCGGATATTAGTTAATCAAAAAAATTTAATCGCTTGCACCGTTGCTCTAGCAATTCGAGATATTTTTCCTGCATCGGTTGAGATAAAAAACTGAAACCAATCAGCTCTTGCCATTTTGGCATTACCTGATGGAACTCTTGTACGATCCCATCGATGACGTTCTGGTTTAATCCTAATTTTTCAATGGCAAAATATTTAAGAAAATCACTCTTTGTTAAATTATTTTTTTTTCCTTTTAGAGGTAAAGCCAGTTCTTCTTTGGTATTTTTTTGAGCGATGGTTGAGTTAAGTAAATCGTAGGCTGGTGACATGGAAATTTTTCTATCCTTAGTAATTAATGAAAAATTTTTTAGATGCATGTCTTCATTGCCGACCAAGAAGTTAAACAACGTCAACTTAAATAATTTCACGAATTCAATTTTTGGGAATGTACAAAACTGTTCTATGACTGCAATTACTTTTTCCATAGAGCTTTTATATTTTGTATGTCGATCTTCACCTGATAGCTGTGCAAAATCTTCTAAAGCTAACTTTTTATTATGGCCTATTCTATCAAAGCGTTTAATGAAGTAGGTCAAACTGTTGTCTTTAGAATAAACCAAACCATGAACCGGAACTTCGAGGCCAATGGCCTTTGCAAGGGTCATAGTAATGGCTTCATTTTCCGGCAATTCTGGGTAAATATCACTTTGTGGTTTTAAAATGTACTGACCCTTTTGATCAACGATTTCAAAACCTCCTTCCTTAATCTTTAGTTTGGCACTTAGTTTCTTTTGGACGCCTTGAATAGACATCTTTCCTACACGAGCAATTGCTTCCTGTCGCTGCTCATCAGCACTTAAATCTAATGGGCTAAGGTTTTTTAATTGAGGGGAAAGCAAATGCAATCCACGTTGAGAATAGTTTTCTTGGTCACTAATTACGTCATAAGTAATAGGGCAGCGTTTCATCTTAGTTCCTCAATAGTCACTGCGCCTACGACATCTTGGCCAACTAGTATCAATTGGCCAAAATAATCATTTTTATCGATTTTATATTTGCGTAATAATGCTTCAAGCATAATACCTTCAGGTAGCAATCCTTCAAAAAAAGGGGGAAATACGTCAAAATTATAGATCTTATTTGTTAACGGCATGGTGAGAGAAACAGGTGCCCCCTGATAATCATTAAGGTAAGTAAATTGATATTTTTTACCTTCTAACTCCTCTAATATTCCAGCTCTAATGCCATTGACTGATACGTATGCTTTTCTCATGTATTATTATCCGTTGTTTGAGGAAAAGGCGTTTCAAATTTCATTTGAATATTTAACACATCTAATACTTTTAGCAATGTATTTAGCCGCACCGATTCTTTCCCTTTTTCAATATCATAGATAACCGTCTTACCGACCCCAGCTAACCGAGCTAATTCCTGTTGCGATAAGCCGCTGTGTTTGCGGTAGTAATGGACTAAATTGGCAATTTCGTGTGTGGGCATGGAACACCAAAAATTAATTATATATTACTGTTATAGCAGTAAAAATGATAAATATAAATTTATTATTGCATTTCTTTGCATTAATTTACCATAAATTACTGTTATGGCGGTAAATTTGATTGATTTTCTGATTTTCCCATATTTATTTATTATAAATTCCCAAAAATTACTGTTATCGCGGTAAATTTGAGGGGTAATAACAAAAAGTCATGTTTAGCCTCAAAATACGTCCATTATGGATTAAAGGTTTGGCTAATATGGATTATAAGTTCGTCCAAAATGGATTATATGTCCGTCTAATATGGAATAGAGCTTCGTCCAAAATGGAATGTAAATGAATTTTTCCGATTTATTTAATGCTCATTGGTAGACATATAAAAATATCCGGGACTAATGGGACACGTGGGGCATCCAGGTCATTACTGGGCTAGACACGTCCCTAGCTTATTTGGAACTTTGGGACGTATGGGACACGGATAATTCCTGCGCTTAAGTAATAAAACTAAAAGTTATGATAAATTCGCGATTCGCGAATTTATGACATGTTATATTTCATTTTTAGTATCAATCAATATCCTTCGATAACACCTCTTTGAAATTGATCTTTTGTGCTTGACATTCTTTGAGGGAATACGAGATACTTTTTCCAAGCTTAAGGAGTAAGCCCGATGTTCCAACAAAATGTAGGCAGTTGGAAGTCAAAGGATTAGGAGAAAAGAATATCAATCAATTGTCCAGGGTGATACTGGATGATGCGTTGAGTTCTGTTCAAGGAAGATACATCTCGGCATTTGGCTGAGGTGTAAATAACTGAGGAATTTCCTATGACTTTAAAAAAACCATCCCGTTTACATCTATTAAACGAATTTGAATCTGCGCCACATTCTGCGCTTTTTAATCAACAAACCATTGCTGCGGTATTAAGCTGCTCCACCCAGTTACTTGAACGTAACCGTTGGGCGGGTGGTGGTGTTCCTTATTTGAAAATCGGTCGTAAGGTGTTGTACCGAAAAAGCGATGTGTTGAATTTTCTCCAACAACAAAAAATTTATTACTCAACCAGTGACGAAGGTCAGTTACAGCTCGTTGAGAATGCATAAATTTAAAATTTGTCAGAATGAATTGCTTCATTCCGATGGTTTTACTGTTGTTTGGAGAATAATGTATGTCACAAAATCATGTTATTGAATTACCGAATACATCAAAGCAGCGTCCAATTGTTTGTGACTATGCCGGTGGTCGCTTTCGATTAACTGCTGAGGGATTAACTTTTATCGGTATTGATAAGGACGGCAACCTATTACCACCTCGGTGGATATGTGCGCCATTGCATGTTGTTGCAAAGACCCGAGATGCCCAAAGTGGTGAATGGGGGCGTTTGCTGGAATGGCAGGATGATGACGGAATAACTCATCAGTGGGCGATGCCACTTGCTTTGTTGCAGGGTGATGCCTCCGATGTGAGGCGAGAGTTGGCAAGATTAGGATTGAGTATTTCGCCTAATAGGATTGCTCGCGATTTGTTAGCCTCCTATTTACAAGTTTTTCCAGTAGACGCACGTGCACGGTGTGTTGATAAACTGGGTTGGCATGGTGATGTCTTTGTAACTGCTTCCCAATGTATTGGGCAATCAACAGAGAAGATTGTCTTCCAGAATACCAATGCCATTGAACCAGCAGCGTCTATCAAGGGAAGCGTTGAAGAGTGGCGAGACTCAATAGGTCCGCTGGCATCAGGCAACTCAAGATTAGTGTTTGCCATTTCAGTAGCCTTAGCACCTGTACTGTCAAAAATTGTAGGTGAAGATTCGGGCGGTTTTCATTTCAGAGGTGCGTCCTCATCAGGAAAAAGTACTGCATTGAGTCTGGCAGCCTCGGTTTGGGGAAACCCACAATCCTATTGCCGTTTATGGCGCAGCACCACCAATGGGCTTGAAGGCTTGGCGTCATTACATAATGATGGGTTGCTGATTCTTGATGAACTCAGCCAAATGGATCCCAGGGAAGTAGGGGAGGCGGCTTATTTGCTGGCTAACGGTCAAGGAAAAACACGTGCCTCTCGTACAGGCACAGTCAGACAATCTTCCCGATGGTCTTTATTCTTCTTATCTGCTGGTGAAGAGTCTTTGACAGCACTCATGGCAAAATCAGGACAACGCATAAACGCAGGTCAGGAAATCAGGCTTGCTGATATTGAGGCCGATGCAGGTTGTGAGATGGGGATTTTTGAAACAATTCATGATCAACTAAGCCCCGCCAGCATGGCATTATCTCTTAAGAAATATAGCAGCCGATATCATGGTGCAATCGGTATGGCGTGGTTGAATCAAGTGGTTGCCAACCGGCAAACAATCAGCCGATATATTACCGACACTATTCAAACCTTTGTTGATGCAGTTATTCAACCCGATGCAACAGGGCAGATAATCCGTGTTGCCAGACGCTTTGCACTGGTTGCTGCTGCCGGAGAACTAGCCAGTCATTTTGGACTGACTGGGTGGCAAAAAGGTGAATCGTTCCAACAAGCTGCGAAGACTTGCTTTATTGCATGGGAGGATGCTTTTGGGGCTGATGGTCATCACGAAGATCGCGCCATTATGGCGCAAGTACGCGCTTTCTTTGAATCTCATGGTGCCAGCCGATTTGATAATGCCAACTCACCCAACAATGACAAGATCCTCAATCGAGCAGGATTTTATCATACAGATGGGGAAGGGTTTCGAATCTACATGGTATTAACCGAGACGTACAAAAATGAACTGTGCAAAGGCTTTGATCAACGCACAGTGACAAGGGTTTTATTACAAGCTGGTTGGCTCAAACCAGCACCTGATGGTAAAGCCTCGCACAAGCCAAGAATCAAAGGAGTTGGAACCCCAAGACTGTATGTTTTTACTGGTAAGATTTGGGGATGTGAATAAAAATTGATTATAAAAATGCTTTTTACGTTGAGCACCGAAGGTGCGAATAAGACTCGTGAAGTTTAGTAACCAGCTTGCTGGTTAGCTAACTTCACCTATCTTGCCCTGTATTTTGAAATTTATTTTGGAACCTTCATTTGGTAATTATTCGTAATTGTTCGTTATATAACGATTAAAAACGAAAATAATCATGAATAAACAAAAATAAATAATAAATTACCGAAAGTTACCAAAAAGGACTTTGCCAGTGACCAAAAAGGTCGAAAATAAATAGAAATAAACGATAAAACTCAAAGGATTGAATAACCAGTAATATGGAGAGTAGATTATGAAAAAATCCTTAACAGAAAACATAATGACGTCTAAACAGAGCCAACAAAGAACGTACTCCAGAAAAAATAAAGTGGCATTCCTGGTTATGCGCGAAGACATATCCGAAGCCTTGGAAAAGGGATGGTCTATTACGGTCATATGGGAAACTCTTAGAGATGAAGGAAGCTTTACTGCAACTTACAATACATTCAGGTTATACGTATTGAAATACCTGAATGGTCAAAAGTCCGGTTATTCGCAAAAGGAATCTGGTGAAGTTCGAACTAAGAACCCAGCTGTAAACTCCAGTGAGAAAAAGGATATCTCTTTCCCCATATTTAAATATAACCCTATTCCAAATATAAAAGATTTATTGTGAACGCTTGGCTTTGCGCTAGACGAACAGTGTTTTTATTAATAGAAAGAAACAATTTTTTGTCCCTTACGCCCCACCTTCAAATTTGAGGGTGGGGACGCATTTAATCCTTTATTTAGGTGGCTACCCACTTGTCCCGTTTGTCCCCTGTATTTTTTATATGTATGCAAATAAACTATTATTTTTTTAGGAATGATAGTTTGATTTCCCTGTTTGCAAGCAAACAGGGAAACCGCTTAAATATTTATTACGTGTTGTAATAAATGAACTGTTAATAAAAATATTGATGGTTAAGGGAAATATATGAATAACCCAGATAGTTTTAGTGAGGCATGGCTTCCTCAGCCAGAATGTAGGCTTTTAAAGCAAATGTATGGTATCGCTGGTGATGGTCTTCAGTATCTTTATTACAAAAGGTGGTTTAATGAGAATGAACAGTACATTTAACAGATAGACTCTGGATGGTATACATACACTGTAAATGGTTATTATGACTTATCTTTGCGCAATTGGTGTATGTTATTTGGAACTTATGATGAACCAACCCATTATCATAAATTATTGGATTACACTGGTATTAAAAGTAATTTACAAACAATATACTTGGGTGAGGAAATTGACAAGAATAAGCTTCGAGAGAAACTATTAGAGTCAATGAGCATATCTTTTGAAGATTTCTGCGCCTATCAAAAGTGCCTAGTGAAATATAGAAATAAATATTTATCCCATAGAGAGCATCATCCAAATCAGATTAAAGATGGTGATTTAACTTACCCTCGTTTAGATATTGCGAGGCAATCACTCCTTTCAATATTTTTTATATTAATTCAGATATTAAGAGAATACCCAAACACGAGCACTAAAGATAATAAATATTTCTGTGAATATAAGAATTTTAATTCGATAGATGCAATTGAAGAATATTCTACAAAAATCTATCCTGAAAAATTGCTTTGTATAAAAAAGTAAATGCTTGTAATCAGAAAGTCCGGATGAAGTTAAACGAAATCTGGGATGTTCGAAGCCCAATATCCCGGATTACGGCTGCGCCTGCATCCGGGCTACGCTAACTGATTTGTTTGGCATTTAGTTTGTTCAATATGAAATTGGCAGGTGAGCCTTCAATAGATTTACAAAAATGTTGTATATTTTTATTGAAAGTCTCACTATCATTAATTAAATGTTTTTTGAACTTTTCCAATGACTCCTTGATACGATCATCTTCTAATGCTATGGTTTCTATTTTGTTTACATCAATTCCATCACTTAAAAATGCCAAGTAAATATCAAAGGAATCCCTTTCTCTCTTTTGCTTTTGACAACTATCCATTTTTGTAATAAACATACCCAAAAAAGACACCAATTTAAAAACCTCGCCAGATTGCGAAAATTCATCAAAAAGACCTTCTCTAAATAATATTTCAGAATTCGGCAGGACTATAGACATCATTTTTTTTAGTTCTGTTTCAGAGTTATTTAAAGGTACATCCAGCTCTAAATGATCCACAAACATCCCAATTTGGTCTGAACATTCAGTCATGTTAGGGTGAAGAATATCTACGTTATAGATAAATCGCTTGCCATTTATCTCTTTTGGTTTTAGTAGTTGAAAGGGATGTTTAGCAGAAGGCATAAAGCCTTTGCTAATAAAGGATTTAATCACATTTTGTAAATACCCTGACTTGTATGATTCTTTGAACAATATATCAACATCTAGAGTTCCTGGATGCTTTATACTTGAAGTATTCCTTAATACTGGGCACCAGCCCCCAATTACCATATATTCAAGATCAGGAAAACTTGAAAGTATTTCTATTGTGTCTTTAAGTAAAGCCAATGCTCCATCATTTATAGACTTGATAATATTACTCCTTAAGTTAGTTGTATGCCTAACATATGAAATGAGCGAATAAATTGTTCGCAGGGTAATTTATTCGCTCATCTGATTCGATATATACCTTATTATATGGAAATATAAGTTTCATTTTTGTTTATATAATATTCATAGTGTTATCTATCGTAAACATCGAGCTTTTGTCATATTTACAATCAAGTAGGCGTAACAACTGTCCTGAGTTTTTAATTCAGGACAGTTGCTACTTGCTTCAATATAATTAATTTTTTACTTTAAATTTAATTTAAATTTAATTGCCTCTGATTGAAATATTTTTTGAAATTCATCCGAGGAGAATCCTAATTTTGAAAAAATTAAAAAGCATAATAGAACATCCATTTTGAAACAAAGTTCTAACAAATTGTTTTCATAAGATTTTTTTATATTTTTAGCATCTATATGGGTTAAGTTATTTCTTGTTCGAACAATTCTAGTTATTAAATTGTCACATTCTTCATTATCTTTTAAATATACTTTAAATGGCTCGATTAATTGGTTGAGCCTTTGCTTGAAAGTTATGTCATTCATATGAGATATTACATCTTTTAACCATACTTGATGGATATTATTTCCCTCTATAGTACACCATTCTAACATATGAGTTTTTAAAGTTTTAAATTGCACAGGGTCCATATAAGTTTGATTTTTTTTCTCTAGATCAATACGATGAAATGCCTCTAAAGATTGTGCTAATGCGAGGAACTTAGTTTCAAGCACATGATATTGTTCACTCAAGTATGATAAATACAAATAAAAAATAGGGTGATGAGTTTCATAGAGATCTATGAAGTTTTTCAAAATTAGTAAAAAATTCTCAAAATCATAAAATTCTAAAAATTCACTAGATTGAAAATCTTTATTCTTATCAAAGATAGTTGATTGGTGGTAAACAAGTACCTTACACTTGTTTTCATCAACCATACTTATTTTTTTTAAATTTACTATTTGATTCAATATCAGAATAAAAAAGTATTCAACTATTTTTATTTTTTTATAAAATTCCTCTTGTGTGAATGGAGTTGAGCTAATTAATACAAAACTAGTGTTATTTTTATTTACTTTTAGGGTTAATAAAGTGTCATCGTTTATTTTAATTGAAGTTGTGATTTTTTTATTGAACCATTTGTAAAGTGAAATAAACCTAAATGTCCCTTCGATTAAATTAATTTTACCAGCAGTTAGATAATGTTTACCAAATAGTGCTTCATGAACATGTAGTTCAAATTGTTTATCCAAAGGATATAAAAAAGGGTATCTTCTATAATAGGAGTTAATAAGACTTACTGGCCTATTATCTATTAGGCCGTGTATAACATCAAAATTATCTTCGGAATTTCCAAGCGGTTTTTCCATTAATAATTTAATTCTTCCTCCATCAGTTATTATTAAATTCCCTTCGAATTTATTTTCATTCATGGGCAACCAAAATAATCCCTTGTGTATTATTTTTTTAAGAATTCTCATTTTAACTCCTAAAATGATTTCACTTAGTATAGTATGTCTTGATTAGGATTGGAGCATTTTGATATGCCCAAGCCAGTCAGCATATACCCAACAAACACAATGCAAGAACTGTTACCATGTACTTAGTCGAATGCTCACCCAATCTGACAAGAGTTTGATGAATTCCAATCTTGATATTAAAATATATATGAAGATATCGTTATGAGTTATTTTCAGGATTGAAATCTTTAGGGAGTTGATACCATTTCCCTCTTTTTTTTCGAACCAAGCGATGGATAGTTAAGGTGTCTGGGTTTTGAGGGTCAAAATCTACTTTTTCTCTTGGTATTGGCTCTGCATTAATCATGCTCTGAATTTCTTCGAGTATTTTTGGATTAATTTCATTGATAGGTTTCTGGGTACGCCAATCGGAAAAATATCTATCCCAAATTTTGCTAATTAGAAAACTGTCTTCTTTTGGTGGTGTTTTCGCAAAAGAGATAATTCCTTTCTCCTTTTCTTCAGGGGCAAAATTATCAAAATACTGGTCAATTTGTTTTAAACCTTCTTTTAATTCAGTTCCTCGAACAAACAACTGGTTGTCTTTCAAAAATAACGGTGCACATCTTTCGTGAAGCTTATCTTGAGAAACAAAAAAGTCACAAAATGGAAGATAGTTAAGGTATGCCATATCCATTAAATGTGAGTTTCTCTCTCCCGATTCTAGGTTTGATGCTATTAAAATGTAAAAGAACAGTTCCACCGTTGCTACATAAGCTGCATAAGGGGCATAACGACTAAGTGGCATATTGCCCGAACTATTCCAGCGAGCAAATATTTGATGCATGTATGATTTTGGTGTTCTTA
>NZ_LNYZ01000042.1:0-40533 GCF_001468065.1 Legionella steigerwaltii | reverse complement strand
GGGGCATAACGACTAAGTGGCATATTGCCCGAACTATTCCAGCGAGCAAATATTTGATGCATGTATGATTTTGGTGTTCTTAATAGTAAGCAGACTAAATGCATTCGTTCAAATATTTTATCTGCTCCATGAATAATATTTTCAGCAATAATTTTAGCATCAGCATGCGTTTTACAGGATCTGGTATTTATTCCCAGTTTATTAAGCTCATTAGCTGTACTATTTAAATCTACATTCGATAATTGAGCGCGCCAATTTTTTGCATATAAGCGTTCAATCTCTTGGAAATCACCGCTGACCCATCGATTAAAAGCGTCATTTTCGGATGTCACTTTTTGTACTATCCCCGATTTTCCATCCTTTTTTACAAAGTTACCTCTATTTAAAGGTATACCTCTTCGCATGGGAATGGGAGAGCCGAGCAAATTTACTAGTGCCATTTCTAAATGAAATGCGCAAGGTGAACCACTTGCGTCTGGGAACTTATTAGCGATTCTTTCCACAATAGTTTCTGGCGGAATTTTGCCGTTTGTTTTTGCTAGGTCTGCTAAAGTTTCAACATAAAATATAGGGCATATGATGGGATAAAAAAAATGTCCGAACCATACAGATTCATCCACAGAAAGCGCCTGTATGAATGATTTATCAAAAAGCGTTATCGGCCCCATATCGACCCCAAAATTTCCTTATAATCTGTCTACATTGCGTCTACATGATTTTTTCAAACTTTCTGAAAACTACCGTAACTACTTGATTTTATTGGTGGGCCCACTAGGACTTGAACCTAGGACCAACGGATTATGAGTCCGCTGCTCTGACCAACTGAGCTATGGGCCCGGAGAGGGGGTCATTTTAAACTTAATTTGTTTAATGTTCTAGTTTTTTTTGTGTTTTTTTTAGGGATTTTCCTCTCCCGTTCGGGAGAGGGGTAGGGAAGGCAAAGAGGTCACAAATCCTTTTTATCCTTCCTTTTATTTGAATGATTAGCCTTCATCACCTTCTAAGAAGCTTCTCAGTTTCTCCGAGCGAGAAGGGTGGCGCAGTTTACGGAGCGCTTTTGCTTCGATCTGACGAATTCTTTCGCGAGTTACGTCAAATTGTTTACCCACTTCTTCCAGAGTATGGTCAGTATTCATTTCGATACCAAAACGCATACGAAGTACTTTGGCTTCTCTTGGGGTTAATGTTTCCAAGATTTCCAGAGTTGCTTCGCGTAAACCTTCGGCGGTTGCCATATCAATTGGTGATTCGATGTTGTTGTCTTCTATAAAGTCACCTAAATGCGAATCATCATCGTCACCGACCGGGGTTTCCATGGAGATGGGTTCTTTTGCAATTTTTAAAACCTTGCGAATTTTGTCTTCGCTCAATTCCATTTTTTCCGCGAGTTCTTCGGGAGTGGCTTCACGGCCGGTTTCCTGAAGAATTTGTCTGGAAATACGGTTGAGCTTGTTAATCGTTTCGATCATGTGTACCGGAATACGGATGGTACGTGCCTGATCGGCGATGGATCGGGTAATTGCTTGTCTAATCCACCAGGTTGCGTAGGTAGAGAATTTGTAACCACGGCGGTATTCAAATTTATCTACTGCTTTCATCAAACCGATATTACCTTCCTGGATTAAATCAAGGAATTGCAAGCCGCGGTTGGTGTATTTTTTCGCGATGGAAATTACCAAACGTAAGTTGGCTTCAACCATTTCTTTTTTTGCGCGGCGTGCTTTGGCTTCGCCAATAGACATTTTGCGGTTGATGTCTTTAATTTCTCCGATCGTCAATCCATATTCAGCTTCGAATGCGACCAAGCGGGATTGGATACGCAAAATTTCGTCAGTATACTCCTGGATACGATCCATATCGAGTTTTTTGCCGTGTTTGGCAATAATGCCATTGAGCCATTCCATATCCGTTTCTTGGCCTGGGAATGTATCAATAAACAGTTTACGTGGAATACGCGCTTTTTCAATGCAAAGTCGCATAATACCGCGCTCAAATTCTCTGATGTGGTTACGCAATTGACGGAAGTGACGCGTTAATCGATCGACTTGTCTGGAAGTGAGCTTAAGCTTTAAGAATGATTCAGACATTTTTTCCAATGCCTTGAGCGTTTTGGCATGTTCTCTACCATGCTCTTTTAAAGCAGCGATTGATTCCTCAAATGTATCGCGCAAGTCATCAAAATAAATTTTGGCTTGTTCTGGATTTGGACCGTCATCGACTTCACTGATACCGCCTTCGCCATCTTCATCTTCTTCATCAGATAGCATTAGGTCATCCATTTGTTGCTCTTCATCCAACATGGAACCAATACTTGCTGCAGGAGCCATTTCATCTTCAACGTCAGAGAAGCCACTAATAATTTCATTGAGACGAATTTCTTGAGCGTTAAATCGCTCATAATCATCGAGCACTAATTGGACGGTTTCTGGGTAATTTGCCAAAGATTTAAGTACTTGGTAAATACCTTCTTCGATGCGTTTCGCAATACGGATTTCGCCTTCGCGGGTTAACAGTTCTACTGTACCCATTTCACGCATGTACATGCGAACAGGATCGGTCGTTCGTCCTGTTTCTTTGTCCACAGAGGCAAGTACCATTGCGGCTTCTTCAATATCGGGTACTTCTTCTGTATTAAGCAGAAGTGCCAATTCATCATCACCAGGGGGTAACTCAAATACTTTGATGTTCATGCCTTCTAGCATGCTGATAATGACATCAAAGTGCTCTGTATCAACTATGTTAGGCAAAAGGTCATTAATTTGGCTGTAAGTCAAGTAACCCTGCTCTTTTCCCAAGCTAATGACTTTGGTTATTTGTGAGCTTTGCTGTTCTTGATCGTTCGTGGTCATAGGCACTTCTCTAGGGACAATTAGACACAATCCTAAAAAATAAGCGAATCGTACAGCATTTAAAGCACTAGTTGAAATGATCGCTTTTTTAGGATTACAAAATCTTACAATTATAAACCGGGAGTTTGCAACATACTAGTAATTTTTCCTGCTTTTTTCAGAACATCCTATTTATGAGGTTTTGGCTCATTCCCTGCCAAGTTTTATTTATCATATTTTATACAGAATGTTCAATAAAATCTATAATTACAATGGTCAATAGATAATTTTATTGCGCTTATGAAGTAGATTAAGGGGGCGTCAACATGAAAGAGAGACCCAAACATTTTGTTGAGAGAATTAAGTATGCTTATGATCGCATTAAGGACATGAAACACGGATATGTTTGGGTAGGATCGAGTGATTATAACTTCGAATATGCAGAGGGGGTGAAATTAAATACCAAAAATCTTATTGAAGAAGCAGCTCATGAACGAGATATCACGGTATTGGATATTGGTACTTCAAATGGAACATTTGTTGCTGCGAACGATACAGATTTAAATAAAATGCTCAAACACAAGCATAAGGTGAGAGTATTTGGTATTTCAGCAACGGATGAACGTCCTCCTAGTGGTACTATTATCCCAAACGAAAAATATCTTACTGGCAACGCAGAATATTTAGGGACTCCGGGGTATGAAGAGTTTCAAACGATTGCCTCACAGCAATTCGATTATATTTTTTCTAGTAAAACGTTCATGCACCTTGTTGATCCGGTTGGTGCAATAATTCAAGCTTACGATAAACTCAAACCTGGCGGTATCTTAGTGATTGATGAATTTACGCTCAAAGGTTGTGAGGGGCGATTACAAGATATTGTGACGTATCTAAGGAAACAAGGTCATTGCATCGCTGTATCGTTAAATGATCAAAAGGGAACCATAGAGCAATTTTGCATAAAAAAAACCAGCAAATCACTGGAATTTCCTCTCGAATACAATGGACAGGAACTCAGTTATGTGCCATCTCCTATGTTAGCAAAAGACAATCGCAGCACTCTTGAAAAAATTGTTGCAGCACGAACTCTTCTTGACGGTATCTTAGAACAATCAGGATTATCTTTATATAAAGAATTTAATTCCCTTGAAGCATTATTAAAAAGCAAAGGCTATCAAAGTCTCACTCATAAACAACAGGAGTATTGTATTTTATATGTTGTTGCCAAAGAACTAAGTGTTCATTTCCGAGAGGAACATAAACCTCAATTAGGCTCAACAAGTACTCTTTTTGCAAGCCATTCCATTTCATTACAAAAAGTTCTTAATTTGAAACGAATGTGTTACAACAGGGCCGGGGAAGGGGATCGCATTCTTTCGGGTGATTTGCACGGTGTGGGTGTGGATAATATCATAATTAACAGTGATCATATCCCATTAGCAGTTCGGTTAAATTTGATCCGCTTAACGGCCTGTCAAAAACTGTTAAGTTTGGATCTGGAAAACTTTGCCGAGAATGCAAAGGCTTTTGCGCAGATGGGGATACAGCCCACTGTCATTGAGTCTTACCATGATGCAAGCCTTTTCAGTAAAATATGCAAAATTTTGTCGCAGTCTCAATCATCAAAACCAATGAATGTAGTTGTAGGCAGAAAATTTACTGAAAATTCCCAATTATCTCAGTTAAGTCCTTATTTTATTGAGACTCTCAATTTTATGTCTAATAATCAAAACAAAGAATATATCTGTAATATGTTGCAAATAAAACTCAATTCTTCTTCCTATGATTTTACCAAAGTTGAATACGTTAATAATAATGGCCATTATTTCTTTAAACTTCTTGCAGAAAGCCCATATTCGACTGATGCGGAACAAAATTTTTTAATCCCAGCTTCTCAATTCCTTGCTGTCATGAATTGGTCTTACAGTACGATACATCGACATGAATTGGCATTAGAAAAATTACCTCTTGTTTTTGATTCACCAACTATAGTCGATTACCTAAATGGTAATCTAGGAGGTACTGGTATTCATGTTCTTGATTGTTTGGCAGGGTACTTTAGGGTAGAGGAGATAAGCACTACTGAGGATCCTGATTGCTTTAAAATTAGCATTAGAAAAGAGGGCTTAGAAGGGGCTTCTCAAGAGATTATGATTTCCAAAGCTGAAATGTCCGAATTGATTTTGCAGCAGCAAAGTGTTGCGTTGGCGTTAGGGCATCATTAGGTCCTGCTTCCATTTCTGCTATCTTGGCTCAACTCTCCTGATTTTCTGTGCCCTATGCTCAGATAGCCCTAAATTTAAATATGTCGCTCTTTTAACATCTCTTGCAATTTTATTTTTTCAGCTTCATTCAATCCTTGCTGACGTGATTTATTAATCAGCTGGCGTATAGTTAATTCACGATTTTGTTTTTGTAAAAACAGGATAATATCAATGAATTCTTTCACTAATTCTTGTTCGGGGACCAGATGGTCCCAGGCAGCAAGTTTATTCAAGGAATCAAAATAAGAATGATTACGCCATGATTCAATCAGTGTCGCAGTAGTTGCTTGAGGGGTTGTTGCCAGTTGCTTTAATACACTGAGCAGAACTTCATGTTCTTTAGCGTCCAGAAGCTCTAGATTGATTTGCGGTTTGATCTGCGTATAAATTTCAGGATGTTGTAGGAGTAAAGCTACCGCAATACGCATTGGCGTACGAGCAATAGTCATGGTTTGTTCTTGCTGAGGCGCTTTAGATTCCTCTGTAATCAACTGATTTAAGCGATGTGTTTCGATATGAGTTAAACGAGCTAGATCTTCGATGAGAAGTTGTTTGTACGAACCCTCATTCATTTTTTGTAAAAACGGTTTAGCCAAATTAATCAGTTGAGTTTTTCCTGCAGGTCGAAGCAGATTGAGATCTTTGGCTAAGCTGTCAAAAAGGAAGCGATGCAATGGTATGGCTTGCTTGAGTTGGTTTAAAAATTGGTCTTTGCCTTCATCACGAACTAAACTGTCTGGATCATGTCCATCGGGCAAGAACATAAAACTGGCGTCCAGTCCTAAATTCAAATGAGGCAAACTGCTTTCAAGAGCACGCCAAGCTGCTTGTCTTCCAGCGTTGTCGCCATCAAAACAGAATATGAGAGACTTGGTATGTTTGGCAAGAAGTTGAATGTGGTATGTACTGGTCGCTGTCCCTAAGGTTGCAACTGCGTTCATAACTCCATGTTGGGCTAATGCGATGACATCCATATAGCCTTCAACCACAATGATGTACTCTATCGTTTTTTGCTGGCTTAGAATTTGATGTAAACCATACAATTCCCTGCTTTTTTGGAAAATGACAGTTTCAGGTGAGTTAAGGTATTTGGGTTTTTGTTCCTTGTCCAGTACGCGTCCGCCAAAGCCTATGATACGTCCATGGCGGTCATGAATAGGAAACATGATGCGGTTACGGTACCGATCATAGATTTTTCCGTCCTCATTTTTAATCAACATCCCAGTTGCAAGCAGTTCGCGTTGATTGCGGGGAAATGCTTTTTCAAGATGGTGCCATCCTTCGCTTGCATAACCTAACTGATACAGTTTGGCAATTTCTCCGCTTAAGCCCCTGCCTCGCAAATAATCAATGGCAACTTGTCCTTCATGTCTCAATTTTTTTTGATAATAAAGACTCACGTCTGACAAAAGTTTATAAAGATCCTGCGATGGATTATTTTTCTCAGTTTGTTTGTCCCGAGGGATTGTTAAACCCACACGAGTGGCCAGGGTTTCAATGGCATCAACAAAGCCCTGATTGAGGTAGTTCATGACAAAGCTGATGGCATTTCCTGAGGCACCACATCCAAAGCAGTGATAAAACTGCTTTTTGGCAACAACATTAAACGAAGGGGATTTTTCATTATGAAAAGGACAGCACGCAATATGGCTGTTCCCTCGTTTTTTCAAGGGAACATAGCTGTCAATTAATTCAACCAGATCCGTGCGGTGAAGAAGATCATCAATGAATGGCTGCGGGATTAAGCCAGACATAGTGATCCTTAACTTAGCTTAGCCTTAATCATGGCACTGACTTGAGCCATATCAGCACGTCCTTGCAGACTGGGCTTTAAGAGTGCCATAACTTTACCCATGTCTGCCATTTTTTCTGCACCAGTTGAGGCAATGGCATCTTGAACCATTTTCTCAATTTCTGTGGCAGATAAAGGCTCAGGTAAGTATTTTTTCAGGACTTCAAGTTCAAATTGTTCCTGAGCAACCAAATCATCTCGATTGGCTTTTTCGTATTGTGCAATGGATTCCTTCCGTTGTTTGCTCATTTTATCCAAAATCACCAACATGCGCTCATCATCCACTTCAATCCGTTCATCGACTTCAACTTGTTTTACGGCAGCAGTAATTAAACGAAGTGTGGCTAATAATTCTTTATCTTTGGCACGCATTGCGTCTTTAACATCATTATTGAGACGTTCTTTAATAGTCATTTCTTATTCCTTAAAATCCAATGAGCAGCTCGGCCCTAATGTAAGGAACCTCTCCTCATATTTTGCTCACTACGTGAGGAAGAAGTTTAATATAATCTAAAAAGCGAAAGGCCACTAAATACAACATCATAATCATAAATCAAATTGTGACTATGCGAAGTACATGTGGCCTAGTAAAAAATACAGGACAGAAAAAATCCTATTTACGTCGGCGTTTTCCGCCTTGTTGTTTTGCTGTCATATCACGAGAAATTTTCTTCAGATGACGTTTTACTGCAGCAGCTTGCTTGCGTTTACGCTCAGCAGTTGGTTTTTCATAAAATTCACGACGGCGTAATTCGGTTAAAATACCGGCTTTTTCACAAGAGCGCTTAAAACGGCGCAATGCGTATTCTGGGTTTTCGCCTTCTTTGACGCGAACGGTAGGCATTAAACTAATCCTCTGGTTATTTGATCTTAATAGGTGGGCAATTCTAGTGCTAGTTGAAGCCCTCGTCAAGTTTTAATAGATAAATTTTATTTTAACTTCTGTGGCTGGGTGATGTTTGGTAGTTGGGGTGAAGCGTAGCGTACCCGGGACTATGGTTTTCCTTTGGGTTTGAGAACCCCCGGGTTACGCTGCGCTTCACCCAGGCTACATGATGTATGGTACAATCACTGAATTTTTTTATCAGGCTCTTTCTATGTTGGTTTTAGGTATTGAATCTTCCTGTGATGAAACTGGAGTAGCGATTTATGATTCAGATGCTGGTTTGTTAGCGCATGCCTTGCATTCGCAAATTGATACCCATCGAGTGCATGGTGGGGTAGTGCCTGAGCTTGCTTCGCGTGATCATATTAATTATTTGGTTCCTTTGCTCGATAAAGTATTGCAACAGACGGGGCTTGATAAAAAAGCACTGGATGGAGTTGCGTATACGGCAGGGCCTGGGTTAATTGGCGCATTACTGGTTGGTTCTTGTTTTGCCAAAAGCTTGGCGTATGCACTGCAAATTCCTGCGTTGGCCATTCATCATCTGGAAGCACATCTTTTGGCCGCTAAAATGGAAACCCCCTCACTTCAATTCCCTTTTATTGCGCTTTTGGTATCTGGTGGCCATTGTCAATTGGTTGAAGTTAAAGATTTAGGTGAATACCACATACTCGGGGATACTCTCGATGATGCAGTAGGCGAAGCGTTTGATAAAACCGCCAAGTTAATGGGGATACCTTATCCAGGAGGCCCTGTACTCGCAGCCCTTGCTGATCAATGCGAATCAACTCCATATCGTTTCCCTCGTCCTATGACCGACCGTCCCGGTCTTGATTTCAGTTTCAGCGGTTTGAAAACATTTGCTTTAAACACTTGGAGCCAAAGCACTAAAGATGAGCGCGCACGCGCTGAAATTGCCAAGGCATTTCAGCAGGCTGTTGTTGATACCTTAATGATTAAATGCAAACGCGCCGTGCAAGAGTCTGGATGTAAGGAATTAGTAGTTGCAGGTGGAGTGGGGGCGAATAAAGCCTTACGTTCAGGTTTGAGCGAATGGATTCAGAGCATTGGCGGAACAATTTATTTTCCAGCTTTAGAATATTGCACTGACAATGGGGCTATGATTGCTTACGCTGGGTGTTTGCGAATGTTAAGAGGCGAAAAGGATTTGAGCTCCAGTGTAGAAGTTAAGGCGAGATGGCCGCTGGCTTAATTGACTTTCTTGTTTCAATTGCGACTCTGCATTTCAACTTTGTACGCTTTCTCCTGCATCATGCCAATAAGAAGAGGCTGTATTTTATCATCTGTCAACTTTATGCCATACTTTAAGTTGTTTGTTTATTGAGCAATCAATTGAATATTATGTTCAATAAATATCACGTACAATCAAGGAGGATATCATGCGATCTTCTTTAGTTGCTTTGATGTTGTTCTTTTGGGGATTGTCGTTTAATGCAGCTGCAGCACCATCCGGTGGTGGAGGTGGTGGTGGCTTGAAAGATTCTTGTGAAATGTCAGGAGGTACTTTTACAGGGAGTGAAGGTGGGGATTGGGCTTGTTGCTGGTCAAATTGGGGTTGTTATGGATGTATTGGTGGCAACTGTAAAATTAAATGCAATACCGATAAATGCAGAAAAGCAAATGGAGTAGGGAGTAAAGTTACTTCAGGCTTGGCACCAGTTAATGGTTTGGCCCCCGCAGGAATGAAGGCGCCAATTGTTCCTAAAGCACCTACTAAGATAAAGCAAATACCAATACCAAAAAATAACCAAAATTATCAGCCATAGTTTCTGAATCTCTGAAAAATCGATTACTGCATCGGTTTTTCAGAGATTTTTAATTTGATTTTTGCTTTGACTATTCAGTTTATTTTTATTCCTCTTTAGGTTGCTTATTTTTTTCAGCTTTGGATGTAGCAGTTTTTTTAGCCGTTTTGGTTTTCTTTTCAGATGTCTCAGTCTTTTTACTGGTTGTTTTCGTAGTTTTAGCTGTTTTTGTTGTTTTAGGCTTAGTTACTACGGTTTCAGTGATTGTTATGGTTTCCACTTCAATTGCTACTTCTGGGACAGGGGTTTCTGCCCGTTTAGGTTGAATCACGGTTTCTTCAGGTTCATCCTGCATAATCTCGTCAATAACATTATTTTTTAATTTGATTTTTGGTTCTTTTTTATCAATAAGACGCACAATATTGTCTTTATGCTTGTAGAGAACCAAGAGGGCCATGATGAATATGGGTGGGAAAATATCCAAACGTTGGATGAGTAGCAGCGAATAGAATGGAGACAAACCAATAGCGGTGATGGATGCTAAAGAAGAATAGCGGGAAAATTTAGCGACCAATAACCAGGTTGCGGCGACTAAAACACCAACAAGAAAATGAAATCCTAAGAGCGCTCCAATTGCTGTTGCAACTCCTTTTCCACCTTTGAAGTCAAAGAACACAGGGTACATATGGCCGATAACTGCTGCTAAAGCAGTAAATCCTACTGTAGCTGGGCTTGCATCCAAGATTTTGGCGATGAGTACTGGAATGGTACCTTTGAGTATATCGGTAACCATAACTAAGGCTGCGTATTTTTTTCCTGAAAGTCGTAATACATTAGTAGTGCCAGGATTTTGTGAACCCTCGATACGTGGATCAGGTAAAGAAAACGTTTTGCTGACAATGACTGCAGAGCAGATAGATCCCATTAAATAAGCAAGAACTACCAAGAATATGAATAATATCACCGATTGCTCCTTTTTCGGAAAGTAACTTATTATCAATTAATCTTTATTTGCAAGCAAGTGTCTGCGCATGACTGAGTACTTCGTAGCCTGGGTGCAGCGCAGCGGAACCCGGGTTTCGCTGCGCTGCACCCAGGCTACAAATTCATCATCGCTATAAATACAGAGCTTGTAAGTCATTTGTGTAACGTCTACCGAACGCAGTTACTTGCCAGTGTGTGTCTGTTAGGGTAATAAGCTTTTTATTTGCTGCAATTTGAAGTTTAGGGAGGAGATGACTTAGCGGCAATCCGGTAGTTTGGGTAAAGAGTGCTAATGGAATGGCTTGTTCCAAACGCGTCGTGTTGAGCATAAATTCAAAGAGAAGATCTTGGGCATTCACATGTTCCATACTTGCCAGGTAAGACTTTTCTGGAGCTAGGTAATCTTTAGGCTGACGATGTTTGCGTGTTCTAATTATTCTGTTTTCAGCAGTGATTTTGCCGTGAGCTCCAGCTCCTATGCCTAAGTAATCGCCAAATAACCAATAATTCAAATTATGTCGAGCGTGTCGCCCAGATTTAGCAAAGGCAGAAATCTCATAACGTTCAAAACCGGATTCTTTAAGTAATGCGAGTCCCTCCTCCTCAAGAAGCCAGGCTTCATCTTCAGAAGGTAATGGAGGTTTTTCTTTGTAAAATACCGTATTAGGTTCTATGGTTAATTGGTACCAAGACAAATGTTCCGGTTGATGCGCGATTGCAGTCCGTAAATCATCGATTCCTTGAACGACACTTTGTTTGGGCAAACCGTGCATGATGTCTAGATTTAAATTGTTAAATCCAGCATTACGTGCGGACTCTATGGCACGATGAGCTTGTTGTGCATCATGGATCCGGCCCAAGGCATATAAATGCTCTGGATTGAAGCTTTGAATTCCCAAGGAAAGTCGATTAATGCCAATTTGTCGGTATTCAGTAAAACGTTGTTGCTCTACAGTGCCTGGATTAGCTTCCAGCGTGATTTCAATGTCTTTGGCAAAGGGCAAAAGACGCTTCAATTCGGTGAATAAAGTATCGTAGGCTTGTGCAGAAAATAGACTTGGGGTGCCGCCACCAATGAAAATAGAGTAAATTTCGCGGGCTTCGACGTGTTGTAAATCTGTTTTTAAGTCAGCAATAAGTGCTTGCACATAGTTTTGTTCGGGCAAAGTTTCAGGACTTTTATGAGAATTAAAATCACAATAAGGGCATTTTCGAATGCACCATGGAATGTGAATGTACAGCGATAAAGGGATCATTACTCTTTTTTATACTGGCTTGTTTGGGAATGCAATAGTATCATGTTGCGAGTTTTCTAACAAAAAATGTAATCATGCGTTTTGCTTTCTTTCCAATTCAAAAGAAAGAATTTGCATGAATTACCTAAAAAATAAGAGGAAATCACATGGCAAATAAACGAGTTAGAGTTGCTGTTACTGGGGCAGCTGGGCAAATTGGTTATGCATTATTGTTTCGGATTGCTTCTGGACAAATGTTTGGTGCAAACACTGAAGTGGAATTAAATCTGCTTGAGCTTGAAGCAGCGCTTCCTTCTCTAGAAGGGGTTGCTATGGAGCTGGATGATTGTGCCTTTCCTTTATTGAAGCGCGTTGTTTGTACTGCAGATATGAATAAGGCAATGGACGGAGTGAACTGGGCGTTACTGGTTGGCTCTGTGCCACGTAAACAAGGCATGGAACGTTCTGATTTATTGCAAATTAACGGTGGGATATTCACCAAACAAGGCCAGGCAATTAATGATCATGCAAGTGATGATGTGCGCGTCTTCGTAGTGGGTAATCCTTGCAATACAAACTGCTTAATCGCAATGCATCACGCCAAAGATGTACCCAATGATCGCTTTTATGCAATGACTACGTTAGATGAATTAAGATCTCGCACCCAGTTGGCTAAAAAAGCAGGTGTTGATATTACTGCAGTCACTCAAATGACCATTTGGGGGAACCATTCCTCTACTCAATATCCTGATTTTTACAATGCGAAAATCAATGGGGTTTCTGCAGCTCAAGTTATTGATGAATCTTGGTTGAAAGATACTTTTGTTTCCACGGTACAACAGCGTGGTGCAGCAGTAATTAAAGCACGAGGCTCTTCTTCAGCCGCTTCTGCTGCTAATGCGGTCATCACAGGTGTGAATCATTTGGTTAATGATACTCCTGTAGGTGAGTCATTCTCTGTGTGTCGTAGCTCTCAAGGTGAGTATGGTGTGGATGAAGGGTTGATCTTCTCATTTCCTTGCCGTCGCGAACATGGAGAGTTAAGGGTAGTTGAAGGGTTATCCTTTAATGGTTATGGTCGTGATATGTTTGACAAAACATTGAATGAGCTAAGACAAGAGCGTGATACGGTTAAGTCTTTAGGTCTGTTGGATTAAGGGTAAGTTTAACCCTCACCCCTGCCCCTCTCCCGATGACGGGAGAGGAGATTTTTTTCAAAAGAGATAGAGGCTCTTGAATCCCTTCTACCCCTGGGGAGAAGGTGCCAGTAGGGCGGATGAGGGCTTTGATAATTCACCACCTTGCAAAATTAGCGTGGTTTCGAAGATACATTTTCTGCAAATGAAGGGTGTTCTTGGCGAGTTTCCTGATATGTTTGAAACAATTCTGAACTCTCTAAAATCGCTTTAGCTTTGTCACTACGTAAAAGCATAGGAATAGGACGTCTATACAATTTTTCATTCAAACCATCCATGAGTTGTTTTAACGGAACCGAGGGATTCTCTTGGGCTAAAACAGGTAAGTATTTGATAATGGCTTTGGCTATATCTTCATCAGTTAAATGAAAAATAAGCTTCGATTCAGCGATGTCGAAAAAATGTTCCTTGGATTCCATAATCAAGCGCGATAAAAATTCTGGATCTTTATCCAAGTGAGAATTTAATTTTTGAGTAAATCCAGACTCACTTGTACCCGCAATTAACTGAGAATGCAAGCTTGGTTCTTCCAGAGTAAAAGTTTTATCTAATAGGGTGTCAAGCCAGGGGATGAGCTCGATTTCTTTTTGTGAGTCGCCAAATTGGAATCTTGGAGAAACTTTAGGATGAGCAAAGTCAAAAGGAGGCATTTGATGTTTTGCAGCCAGAGAATCTATTGCATTTTTAATCGGCTGAAAATTAATCTGCCACCCCTCAAAAAGGGGTAATGCCGCACTTAATTTATTTGCTAGTTCAATAAACGTAGCTTTTTTATTGGGCTGATAATTTTCAATAGCATCCTTAAGCTCTTGGATTTCAGAATAAGTATATTTTCCGTTGCTTCTTGGTTGCACGTGAAGAAAAACGGGTTCAACAGCTTCTTTTAGCTCTGAAAAGGGGTCAAAAGGGTCACCCATAGATTCATCCTCAATAGGAGAAGGCCCTTCTTTAAAAGTAGTTTATAAAAAAAGAAAATGCCAAGCTTTTTTACATATTGGCGTTAATAAAGTTGGAATTTACAAAAAAAGGCCTTAAAATCAGGGTTTTTTAGGTGCAGTGCAGCATTTTAGGTCAGAAATTTTTTGGCTTTGACTCAATATAATGTGATGTGATTGTCTAGGGTAATTCTGGTACAATAAGCCTATTATTTTTTCCACAAAGTAGGTGTGCAATATGCAGTCTTTCAAAGTAAGCTGTGTCATTATTATTGCCATTGTTTTTTGGGCTTCAGCATTCGTTGGAATACGTATTGGTTTAGCCGGCTACACCCCAGGAGCGCTTGCTCTTTTGCGATTTATCGTTGCGTCACTGTGTATGTTTGTCATCTACTATAGTTTAGGAATTAAAAAACGAGTGGCATGGAAGGATCGCATTCAATTGCTCCTTGCTGGGATGGCTGGTATTGGCATTTATAATATTTGTTTGAATTATGGCGAGTTAAGCGTCTCTGCAGGTATAGCCAGTTTTGTTATGGGTTTAATGCCGGTGATGACCGTACTTTTATCGTTGATTTTTTTACGGGAGAAACTGACGCGCGGTGTTTGGTTCGGCATTTTCATCAGTATATTAGGCCTGGCTTTATTAGCGATTGGTGAGAGTTCAGAGCCTGGAATGCAACAAGGAATTCTGACAATTTTGGTTTCTGCATTGATGGGCGCGATCTTAACCATCATTCAAAAACAATTTGTGAGTGTTTATCATCCTGTCGCGATCATTGCCTGGGTTATGTGGGGTGGCACATTATTGTTAGCCATATTTTTGCCTGACATGCTTCAGCAAATTCAAATTGCTGATTTTCAAACTACCTTAGCGGTGATCTATATGGGTATTTTTCCAGCCGCGCTTGCTTACTTAGCATGGGGCTACGTGTTGAAATATTTATCTGCTTCCAATGCATCCATCACGCTTTATGCACTTCCAATCGTATCGACTTTGATGGGCGCTTTTTTGTTAGATGAACAAATTTCTCCTCGTTCTTTGATTGGATGCAGCATTACCTTACTAGGTGCTTTTATTGCCAATCATTTTCAGTTGCGTCCTTCTTTTGCCAGGTAGCCTGGGTGAAGACGAAGCCGTAACCCGGGTTTCGCTACGCTGCACCCAGGCTACAAGTTTCTTGCTTATTCTCTGTGAAAAGATGCAAACAGGGTTTATACTTTTATTTTTCGTTTTGATGTCCCTTTGTGAGAGTACTCATGGAATTGAGAATTGATAATACCCCGTTTAAAGCTTTATTTCAGCCTTTAGATTTAGGCTTTACTCAATTAAAAAATCGTTTGTTGATGGGTTCTATGCATACTGGCCTTGAAGAAGATAAGGACAGTTTAAATCGGTTGGCACAATTTTATCGAGAAAGAGCGCTTGGGGGCGTAGGCTTAATCACAACAGGTGGTTTTGCTCCGGATCGTGCCGGGCGTTTAGCTCCTTTCGCTGCTAAGTTGACGAACAGTAAAGAACAACATCGACATGAATTAATTACGCATACAGTACATGAAGCAGGAGGCAAAATTATTTTGCAAGCCCTGCATGCTGGTCGTTATGGCTATCATCCATTTATTGTTGCACCCAGCGGTATCAAATCGCCGATTAGTCCTTTTAAACCTTGGGTAATGAGCCAACATCGTATTAAAAAAACCATTAAACATTTTGCGCGCTGTGCTCGTCTTGCCCAATTGGCGGGTTACGATGGTATTGAAATTATGGGTAGTGAAGGGTATTTACTGAACCAATTTATCGTCACGCATACTAATCAACGCCAGGATGAATGGGGTGGCAGTTATGAGAATCGCATTCGCTTTCCTATTGAAGTGGTTCGCAGTGTGCGTGAAGCAGTAGGCGAAAAATTTATTATCATTTTCCGTTTGTCCATGCTTGATTTGATTGCGGATGGTAGTAGCTGGGACGAGGTAGTGATTCTTGCTAAAGCGATTGAAGAGGCGGGGGCTACGCTCATAAATACAGGAATTGGTTGGCATGAAGCGCGAATTCCAACAATAGCGACTATGGTTCCTGCTGCAGCGTTTACCCATCTCACACACCATTTAAAACCGGAAGTTAAAATTCCAGTAATTACCTCAAACCGTATCAATACACCCGAAATAGCCAATGAAATAATCGAGTCTGGGGTAGCGGATATGGTTTCCATGGCCAGACCCTTTTTAGCGGATCCATTATTTGCTGAGAAAGCTAAAAAAGGAGAAAGCGAAGCGATTAATGTGTGTATTGCGTGCAATCAGGCATGTCTTGATCGCGTCTTTGTAAATAAAACAGCTTCTTGTTTGGTGAACCCCCGCGCCTGTAACGAAACGGAATTAATCTATGAGGTCACTGCACAACCTAAATCCATTGCCGTTGTGGGATCGGGTCCAGCAGGGCTTGCCTTTGCTGCAGTTGCTGCGGAGCGAGGACATCAAGTAACGTTATTTGAAAAAAATGCTCAAATAGGCGGACAATTTAATTTGGCAAAACGAATTCCTGGAAAGGAAATTTTTCAGCATACACTGGATTATTTTAATTATCAGCTGCAGAAATTTAAGGTTACGATTCGTTTAAATACCGAAGCAACAGTTGAGCAATTGCACGATTTTGATGAGGTTGTTATCGCCAGTGGGATTAGGCCGCGTATTCCTATGATTCACGGAATTGATCATCCTAAGGTAGCAAGTTACATCGACGTGATCACAGGTAAAAAAGATGTAGGTCAACGAGTGGCTATTATTGGTGCAGGTGGGATTGGTTTCGATGTAGCCGAATTTTTAACACACCAACATCCAGTTCCCAAGGAACAGTTTTACAATGAATGGGGTATTGATATTTACGGGAAATTCCGAGGTGGGATTAAAACTCCTGAAATTACTCCAAGCCCGCGCGAAGTTTATTTGTTACAACGTAAAAAGGAAAAAATGGGTAAACGTTTGGGTAAAACAACGGGATGGATTCATCGTTCCAGCTTGAAGCATAAACAAGTCAAAATGATTTCTGGGGTGCAGTATGATGCGATTGATGATGAAGGTCTGCATGTACACATTAATGAGAAATCTCAGATTCTACCCGTGGATACAGTAGTGATTTGTGCCGGACAAGTCGAACTGGCTGAATTGTTCACTCCTTTAAAAGAGGCAGGAAAAAACGTGCATTTAGTAGGTGGAGCATATAAAGCTTTAGAGCTGGATGCGCGCCATGCGATTGATCAGGCATGTCGTTTGGCTGCTTTGATTTGATGAAAATCCCATTTACTGCCATTGAGTTAAGAATCCCCGTTTATTAGCTGTAATCAATGATCTCATCCGCCCTGACGGGCACCTTCTCCCCTAAGGGAGAAGGGAAATTCTTAACTTACTGTGAGAGAATCCCGGGTCACCAAACACTTAAACTACGGTTGATGTCCTATGATAATTTCATAAATATCGTGCATTATTCTGGTTATTTTGTTATTATAATGTCCAATTTTTATATCACTTAGCCTTTTGTAGGTTATGTTTTAATCGATCAGGATTTTTATGTCTCAAGAAATAACAAGCTTCGCATCCTTTAATTTTTCAGATGCTTTAAATAAAGCATTGGAGGATATGAAGTTTACCACTCCTTCTCCAATCCAAACACAAACAATTCCTTTACTGTTGGAAGGTCGTGATGCGATCGCTTTGGCACAAACAGGAACAGGAAAAACAGCTGCTTTTGCTTTGCCTATATTGCAAAATTTATCTCCTAATGTGCAGGGCACTCAAGCGTTGATTTTGGCTCCTACCCGTGAATTAGCGATTCAGGTTGCTGAACAGTTTGAGTTATTAAGTGCAAAACAACGGGGTACTACTGTAGCTGTTTTATGTGGCGGACAAGATTATGGCCGTCAATTAAAACAATTAAAGGCTGGCGCTCAGGTTGTGGTAGGAACTCCCGGCCGTATTTTAGACCATATCGACAGACGTACTTTGCAGCTAGACAATTTGCGTACATTCATTCTTGATGAAGCAGACGAAATGTTACGCATGGGCTTTATTGAAGACATTGAAACCATCATGGCAAAATTGCCTGAAAAAAAACAAATTGGTCTGTTTTCAGCGACCATGCCTCATCGTATACGACAAATTGCCAATACTTATTTGCATAATCCTGCATCCATCGAAATACGTGGAGAAACAGCTACGGTAAAAAGTATCGAACAACGCTTTTTATTTGCCTCAGGACATCAAAAACCTGATGCATTATTGCGTGTATTGGCTGTAGAAGAGTATCAGGGTGTGATTGTATTTGTGCGTACTAAAAGCAGTACCGAAGAAGTTGCTGAAGTCTTGCAGCAACAAGGGCTGCGCGCTATGGCCATTCATGGAGATATTACCCAGGCATTGCGTGAGCGTATTATTGCGCAATTCAGACAAGGGGCTATTGATATCCTAGTTGCTACAGATGTGGCAGCACGAGGTCTGGATGTGGATCGAGTAACCCATGTGATTAACTATGATTTACCGCATGATAATGAAACTTATGTTCATCGTATTGGAAGAACAGGTAGAGCAGGGCGTTCTGGGGTAGCTGTTTTATTTGTAACTCCCAAAGAATCACGTTTAATCAGCAGTATTGAGCGACATACGCGCCAACGTATTGCCAAAGTAACTGTCCCTAATGACCATATGATTCAAGTGGTGCGGCAACAACGTTTTATGGCAAACATCACGTCACGTTTAGAGCATGCAAACTTGCCTTCATACAAACGAATCGTTGAAGAATACATTAAAGAAAATGATGTGCCTGCAGTAGATGTTGCTGCAGCACTTGCTTTGCTGTTAAACAAGGACCTGCCTTGGCAAAAAGAGCAAGCATTACCTAAATCACCACGTCCAGTTAAAGAGGGGCGTACTGAACGCGTTGGCAAATTCGAACGCTCTCGAGCAGATGAGCGAAAAGGTTTTGCTGCGGATAAAAAAGGGTTCCGCGACGGACGTAAAAAATTTAGTGATGAATCTGTAGAACAGGATTTATTTCGAATTGATGTAGGCAAAATTCATGGTGTGAAGCCAGGTAATATTGTTGGTGCCATCGCGAATGAAGCTGGTTTGCAAAGTAAGCATATTACTGGTCTTAAAATTCATGAAGATCATTCAACTGTACGCTTGCCCAAAGGCATGCCTAAAGAGGTAATGAGTGATTTAACTAAAGCTTGGGTCTGTGGACGTCAGCTAAAAATTACCTTAATAGGGAGCGCTCAATAACCATCTTGGTGAAGGATGGGGTTGTGATATGAAAACACCCCGGGTTCCGCTGCGCTGCACCCAGGCTACAATTTTATTATTCTGATGTCACTGAATGAGTCAATTTAATTTTTCGTAATCACGTAGCCTGGGTGCAGCGCAGCGGAACCCGGGTTATTGATATCAGACTTATGCTTTGTAAGCTAATAAAGCTGCTGTTGTAGCTGCGACAGCCAGCACAGCTAAACCTGCGGTGACAGGGGTGAAGAAAGTGTAGGGGTTCTCAGACCGTTCTATTTTATTTTTCAGATCTGTTTTCATTTGTACTATCTTTTCTTTTACTGAATCAATTCGGTTACTAGGATTGGTTTTTTCAGTCATTATCGGTAAATAATGCTCCTTAAACGCTGTATTAGCCGCATTTATTTCATGCGCTCGTTCCTCGCTCTCTGAGTAAAAGGATAAAGAGGTGCGGGCAATTGCTTCAAAAACGGAGGCGTTAAAGCACAACTTATCATGTTCACTCCATTGTGATGATTCAGTAATCTTAGAATTGAGTTGATAGCGCGAAATATCAGCTTTATTTTCGGTAAAATGACAAATTGCTTCTTTTAATTCTTCCTTATTAGAAAGTATTTGCTCTATATAATCTAGACACTTGAGGATAAAATTTTGTTCAAAAGCCATTGTTTGAGCCTCCGTGGCAAAAATATTAGGGCCTGTTCCATTTCTACTATCTTGGCCAAACTGTCCTGATTTTCTGTGCTCCGATGCTCACATACTTTGTGTATGCTGCGCTTCGGTGCTCGAAAAATCAGGCCATTTTGGCTCAAGCTAGCGAAATGTATACAGGCCCTAATATAAAATAACTTTTGCTTGAGGCGCAATCGAAAAATACTTCAAAGCCATTTTTTTGTCCACGAAATAAGCATAACTTTAATTTATACCTCTGTTTCCAGGGAGTTTGTTTATATTTAACCTATTGATAAATAAATGAAAAATATGGAGAGCAAGCGTAATTGCTTATAAAGGATCTTTCATAATATAATGCGGAAGGCTTTTGTTTTTAAAATAACCAGATAAACTCTTCAAAATTCAGTGCGGTAGTCATTCTTAATCAAGATGTCACTGCTTTTTTGGGGATTAGAACTTAAGGGTATACATGAAACTGTTTGCAACTATAGGGGCTTTTTTATTCTCTGGGATTGTTTGGGCTACACCTCTTCATAATATAGTTGTATTTGGAGATAGTTTGTCTGATAACGGTAATTTATATAAATTTATGAAATATCAATTACCTCCATCCCCTCCTTATTATAAAGGCCGTTTCTCCAATGGGCCTGTCTGGATAGAACATGTAATCGCTTCTTATTTTCCTAAAGACCCGGCCGCCCATTTATTAGATTATGCTTATGGTGGTGCTGGAGTATCTGAGGAAGAAGGGGCTGACGATGTATTGTTTACTTTAAGAAGGGAAGTGAGCAATTATTTAACAGAGCATCATGATAAAGCAAGTGAAGACAGTCTGTTTGTCATATGGATAGGCTCAAACAATTATCTAGCATTTCCTTCAGAGATCGAACAAACATTACACGACGTGCATAAAGGAATTATAAACAGCATACAGCGTTTAGTAGAAAAAGGTGCTAAGCATATTTTGGTGGTTAATTTGCCAGACTTGGGGCGAACTCCTGCAGCAATTGAATTTGGCTCGGTGGATGCGATGACCTATTTTGCCAAAGAACATAATAACATGATAAATAAGTCGATTGATGAATTAAGGCAAGAACATCCTGATGTAGAGTGGTTGTATTATGATCTGCATCAAGCTTTTGAAGAAGTGATGTCTCATCCACAAGATTATGGTTTTACCAATTTAACGGGTACTTGTGTTAATTCAGTGGTTGAAGACATTACCAAAACATCTGTCTTAGAAATGGTGGCATCAGTCAAACCTCGAGCAGCACAGGATGCATGTACAGGTTATTTGTTTTTTGATTTAGTACATCCAACTGCATTAGCACATAAAATTCTTGGGGACAGAGCTAGAGAAATGTTGGATCAAGCGGGTATCGAATTGACAGATTAGAGGAAGGGTGATCTTTCAAATGTAGCCTGGGTGCAGCGTAGCGAAACCCGGGAAATTGACTATCCATACCCCGGGTTTCGCTACGCTGCACCCAGGCTACATATTTCGTTTTTAATCGATTAGGACTAATTTATTAGGATGCTATGAAATACATTACAAGGATTGTTTTGATATGTTTCTGCCTCTTTTCAGTTGCCTTTGCAGACAAACTAGAAATTAAGGTTGATGGTAAAAACATTGACTTACCTTACTGGCCTGCAAAAAAAGAAAAATATGGGGCTGTACTCCTAGTGAATGGTGGTGAGCAAACACAATCTACTTCATTGTTAGATAATTTGGCAAATCAATTGGCCCAAAATGGATGGCAGGTTGTCTTACTCAATAATGACAGCGGTATTCCTGTGCCCTGGATCAAACAATTTCCTGAAGTAATTGCTACGTTACGAAAACAAAAAAACATACGTGTTGTGCTCTTGCATTATGGGGAGCAATTAAAACAAACGTTTGATTACTTAGGTAAACCTCCTATACCTGAAATTGAAGGCTTGATTTTATTGTCTGCTTACGATGTTCCTCCCTCAGGGGATAAGGAACCAAAATTGAACATGCCTGTTTTTGATATCGTTGGTCAGTTTGATTATGATATGACAAAACAAGAAATGGCCGTCAGAAAAAAGGAATTTGGATCGAATAAAGATAATTATCTGGCTATAGAGATTCCTGGGGCTCACCATGATTATGAATACTCGAGACAACTGCTGTTTTCATTTATCCATGGTTGGATGGTAAAGCTTCCTGAGTTTCAAGGGAAATCGCCTCCAGTTATGTACTCTTATTTGTCTCCAATTACCCCTTTTTTTAAGGAACAAGTGGCAAAAAATAAGGAATCGGATTGGAGCGGATACCTTGAGCATCCTCCTGAACTTGATTGAAAGTAAATGCTCACCCTGTATTAAGGAACGGCCGTATTTGGCGCATCTTGCTCGAAAACAATACTTCGGAAGCCTCACATACTGATGTATGCTGCGTTTCCTCAGCATCATTTTCGGGCAACCTGCGTTCAAATCCAACCGTTTTCCAAGATTCAAGAATGCCCCCTGAACGGTTACTGACTTTATTTGTGCGCTCACCAAGATTTATGCATCCCTCATGACCTAATGTGTTTACCATCCTTTACTGGTACAAATTAATTCATAGGCCTTCACAATTTTCTGAGTTTTTTCATTGGCTATTTTAATCATTTCTTGCGGTAAGCCTTGAGCAATTAATTTGTCAGGGTGATTGCGGCTTAATAAACGTCGATACGCTTTTTTCACTTCTTGTTTGTTGGCATCCGGCGACACCTCTAAAAGAGCGTAAGCATAATCCATGTTTGTTTTTGTAGGTTGATAATTGTATCTACTGTAGGATGAATACGAATGGGATGACGAAGAGGACTGTTGCGATTGCTGCGATTGTTGCTCGGCATTATTTTGTGATTCTGATGAATAGCTCCTGCCAAAATCTTCATAAAATCTATATTGATTATGAAGGGGGGCAAAGCCGAGCTTGGAAAAAATCTTATCCAGGACCTGGATTTTTTTGACATCAAGTCCATCAGCTTGAGCGGCTCGATATTGAATGTCGATAAATAACCGTAACAAGTCTCGGTTATCCTTACAGGTCTTTTTTAAATTTTCAAGCATTGCATCGAGGTTGAACTCGGATTGCTTTCCTTCATTAAATAAATGTTTTGCCCGTGTTTTCTGTTCACTATTCAAACGCATTTCGTTCATGAATAAACGCGCCATTTGCAGTTCTTGCTCTGTAACTCGGCCATCTGCCTTGGCCAAATGTCCCATGATGGAAAAGGTGGCTTCAAAAAAGATTTTTTGGGTTGTCTTACGTTTTTCAGTGTAATATAACCAATGAGGATTAGAAAAATAGCTGTATAAGCCGCGATCAAAAAAATTACCCACCAAGAGACCAAAGATTGCCCCTGTAGGACCGCCGATTAAATAGCCAAAGAAAGCGCCAATAATCTTTCCCCACCAAGTTGATATGATAAAGAAGTCCCGAAAAGACATTCAAATGATTCCTTAAATTAGTTCATTAAACTGATTTTATCGCTTTATACCACATTTTAAGTATATACTGTCGACTTTTGGGTTTGGTTTTATATGCGATTTTTTTACTCTTTTTTGATGTATTTACTTACTCCTTTTATACTGGTTCGTTTATGGTGGAAAGGAAGAAGCTTACCTGCTTACAGGGAACGTATATCAGAACGTTTTTTTCTTGGTAAACATGAGTATAAACCGGTTGACGTCTGGGTTCACGCGGTATCTTTGGGAGAGGTTATTGCTGCTATTCCCTTGATTGATGCTATGTTGGAAAAAAATTGGTCTATATTTGTTACTACTATGACGCCAACTGGTTCTGAACGAGTACAAGCACGTTTTGGTAATAAGGTAACCCATCAGTACTTGCCCTATGATCTTCCCAGTGTGCTTAAACGCTTTTTTAAACAAATTCAGCCGAGAGTTGGCGTGATTATGGAGACTGAGCTATGGCCGAATTTAATTTATCAGGCACGGGCAGCACAAGTTCCTTTACTGCTCGCTAATGCACGGATATCCGATGATTCATTAAATGGGTATAAAAAGATTAAATTTTTAATTAAACCGATTCTAAATCAGTTTTCTGCTATTTTGGCGCAAGGAGAAGAGGACGCACGACGTTATATCACATTAGGAGCAAGAAAAGAGATAGTCCACGTTTTGGGAAATATTAAATTTGATTTGCAAACTAATACAATCGACAGCAAACGTTTTAGTGATTTAAAAAGTCATTGGGGAGCAGATCGAGTTGCGGTGATTGCAGCAAGTACTCATGAGAATGAAGAATCACAGATTTTGTCCCATTTAAAACGGTTACAACAAGCGATCCCTGGTGTGATTTTATTAATAGCCCCACGTCATCCAGAGCGCTTTCAAACCGTATATCAATTATGCATTCAATCGGGATTTAAGACCGGGTTACGCTCTGATTTAAATACATTAAATCCGGAAAATGAAATTGTAGTATTAGACAGTTTGGGGGAGCTTTTAGGCTTATATCAAATCAGTGATTATGCTTTTGTCGGTGGTAGCTTAGTTCCAGTGGGTGGACATAATGTATTAGAGCCCATCGCGATGAATATACCGGTGTTAAGTGGAAGTCAGATTCATAATTTTAAAGCCATTTGCAATGATCTACAGACAGCTCAGGGGATTTTATTAGTACAGCAGGCAAATGAAGTGATTGATGGAATCATTAAGTTGCATACGGATCCAGAGTTTCGTCAGCAGATGATAAAGAATGCCACTGCAGTTTTCGAAAAAAATAAGGGATCAGTCACGCGACATCTGCAACAAATTGAAGGGGTTATTTAGGGGGGCGGCCTTATTCATCGAACGGCTGTATTTGGCGCAACCTGCACTCAAATCCAGCCGTTCTCAACGATTCAAGTAATATCCCTTGAACGGTTATGATTTATTGTAGCCTGGGTGAAGCGAAGCGTAACCCGGGTTCCGGATATTGAGAATAGTCTATATAAGAGAGGGATTTGAAAATGGAACCTCTCCCAAGCGGAAGAGGTAAGCAGTTATTTAGGAGCCTTGATTTTGTTTTTCTTTAATCTCAGATAAGGTTTTACAATCGATGCATAAAGTTGCAGTAGGTCTTGCTTCCAAACGTTTGAGACCGATTTCAATGCCACATGCTTCACAATAACCAAAATCTTCATTTCGCAAGCGCTCTAAAGCATCTTCAATTTTCTTAATCAGTTTACGTTCACGATCACGAGTACGCAGTTCGATACTGAATTCTTCTTCTTGGCTCGCTCTATCTGAAGGGTCAGGGAAATTAGCCGCTTCATCCTTCATGTGCGTAACCGTGCGGTCAACTTCTTCCATCAATGATTGACGCCAAGCCAGCAATATTTTTTCAATATGTGCCAACTGCTTTTCATTCATATATTCTTCACCTGGAGTTTCCTTGTAGGGGGTGATTCCCATACTACCTATCGCGTCGTTTTTCACGTTGTGTCGTCTCTCATTGTTTTTTTCAATTAATTGTTCAGTCATTTTAGCCTCCGCACCCAACTCGTACCTGGGTTTACAGAAAGCGGTTAGGTATATCAAAAAACTATTGTATCATCAATAAAATTATCGCCAACCCCCACTTACTCTGTCATTACCTTGGATGTCTTGCCAACACATTACGTTTTTATATTGTAATTTGTTAAGTATAGCCTGTACTTTTAATTTTTGATCGTACCCATGTTCTAACAAGATCAAGCCACCAGGTAAAAGATACTCATGACCTTGTTTAATAATACATTGTAGATCACCTAAGCCTTCTTGACTACTCACCAAAGCATTTCGTGGTTCAAAACGTAGATCGCCTTGCTCTAAGTGTGGATCGTGTTCCGCAACGTAAGGCGGATTAGCAACAAGAGCATGGTATTGTCGTCGCGGAATGTTCTCAAACCAATTGGATAGATAAAAACTTACATTGTGTATTTTATGATTTTGCGCATTTTCTTTTGCAATATTTAAGGCCTCTTGACTGATGTCCCCAGCAACAATACTCCAATGAGGCCTTTCTTTAGCAAGAGCTAAGGCAATTGCTCCGCTCCCTGTACCCAACTCAAGAACATAGGTATTTGGTTGATTGGGAATAAGCTCCAAAGCTAATTCAACCAATCGTTCTGTTTCATGTCGCGGAATTAACGTGTGTTGGTTGACTTTTAAATTGAGTGACCAGAACTCACGCTCTCCTATGAGATAAGCAATGGGGATCCCTTGGGCCCTTTGGGCCATTAAATTTTGAAAGGATTCCCATTGTAATGAGGTTAATTGTTTTTCAGGATGTGCAAAGAGATACGTTCTGGTCTTGTTCAAAACGTGACAGAGTAAAATTTCTGTTTCCAGATCCGGAGTTTTTCCCAGAGCTGTACGGATACTAATCATTTCGTCCCAGCTCTGCGAGCAATTCTGCGTGGTACTCACGTTTTAATGGATCGATGACCATTGTTAAATTACCCTCCATCACATCACCGAGTTGATAGATCGTCAAATTAATGCGGTGATCTGTCAGTCGGCCTTGCGGGTAGTTATAGGTACGAATTCGTTCAGAACGATCACCAGTACCCACCAGCGATTTACGCGTTTGTGCCTGCTCTTTCTTCTGTTTGCTTTGTTCTGCATCCAGTAAGCGGGTTTTAAGTAATGACATCGCCTTAGCACGGTTCTTGTGCTGGGAACGCTCATCTTGGCATTCCACTACGACACCCGTTGGGATATGGGTGATGCGTATGGCCGAATCGGTTTTATTGACATGCTGACCTCCAGCACCTGAAGAGCGGTATGTATCAATTCGTAAATCATCGGGATTAATTTGGATGTCATCAATTTCATCAACCTCAGGCATAATTGCAACCGTACATGCAGAGGTATGGACACGTCCTTGAGATTCAGTTTCAGGGACACGTTGCACTCGATGCGCACCGGATTCAAATTTGAGTTGTGAATAAACTGCATGACCACTAATCCGTACAATAATTTCTTTATATCCACCATGTTCACCATGATTGGCACTGATTAACTCTTGTTGCCAACCTTGACCTTCCGCATATCGACTGTACATACGATACAGATCCCCGGCAAAAATTGCTGCTTCATCACCACCAGTTCCTGCTCTGATTTCGAGATAAACGTTACGCTCATCGTCTGGATCTTTGGGAATCAAATGCCATTGTAGTTGTTCGTCAAGTTCTTCCACTTGCTTTTGGGCGCTTTCTAATTCTTCTGCCGCCATTGATGCTAATTCTTTATCATCACCTTCGAGCATTTCGCGTAGTGACGATAAATTATTTTGGGCTTCAAGGTAGGTTTCATAACATGTCGCAACAGGTTCAAGTTGAGCGTATTCTTTTGAAAGCGTTTTAAATTGATTTTGATCGGCAATTATGGAAGCTTCCGATAATAAACGGCCCACTTCCTGATATCGCTCCAGCATTTGCTGCAGTTTGAGTTCAAGAGATTTCTTCATAGGATGATTGATGTGTTGTTGTATTAAAAAGATATTGAGCTAAAGTAAATAAATCTTCCCGACCATCTTTGGCTATTTGTCGTAAACCCGCAGTAGGATTATGCGTGAGCTTATTCACTAGGCGTTCACTAAACTCATTTAAAACGACGTGCTGACATTGTCCAGCAGAAAGTTTTTTTAAGGCACGTTCCAGTTCTTTTTGTGCCAAATCCTGCATTTGACTGCGGTAATCACAAATGACTTTTTTGGCCTTAAGCGAACGATGTTTGTGAATGTACTTATTTAATTCCTCATCGACTAATTGCTCTGCATGTAATGCCGCATGACGTCTTTCTTCCATTCCTTTGTCGACCATAGCTTGTAAATCGTCGATATTATAAAGTTGTACGTGTTCTAATTCCCTGATGCTTTCTTCAACATCTCGGGGAACCGATAAATCCAAAAAGAACATGGGAGTGTTGTCTCTTTGATTTAATGCTTGCGCAACTAAATTTTTATTAATGAAATGAATTGGACAATTTGTTGCAGAAACAATAACGTCTGCTTGTGGCAGATATTCGGCAATGTTGGTGATCGGAATGGTCTGTCCATTAAATGAGTTGGCAAGTTTCTCTGCATTTTCTAACGTTCTACTCGCTATCATAAAACGCTCAACACCTTGTTGGCGCAAGTATTTAGCAACTAATGAAGCAGTTTCTCCAGAACCAATTAAAAAAACATTGAGCAATTTATAGTTTGTAACAAGTTGACCTATTAATTGTGTTGCTGCATAGGCAACAGAAACGGGATTTGTCCCGACACTGCTTTGAGTGCGTACTCGTTTTGAAGCACTAAACACATATTCAAAAATAGGGCGTAATTCTGATTTTATTGCACCAAGGCTACACGCATGTTGGTATGCTTGTTTCATTTGCCCAAGGATTTGAGGTTCGCCAATCATCATAGAATCCAAACCACTGGCAACCCGTAAAAGATGTTTGATTCCCTGATGACCTTTATGCATATAGATAAACGGAGACAATGAATCCAAGGGTAACTGATGTTCTCTGGTAAGCCAGTGTGTCAGGATCTGCGGATCTTGGGTGTCACAATAAATTTCTGTGCGATTACAGGTAGATAAAATAACGGCTTCACTTACTTCAGGAAGATGCAACAAACTCTCCAGCACTAAATCCTGGGTAGCAGGAGATAAGGCGACTTTTTCACGCACGTTTATTGGAGCAGTTTTATGATTCAACCCGCAAGCAACAAACACCATATAATATGAATTATTTGAATATGAATTATTAAGTTAATCGAGGGATTGTAAACGATTAGCCATTAAATTTGTAGTGCACTCTACCTTATTTCTTTATTTCTTTATTTCTGATTGTAGCTTGGGTGGAGCATAGTGAAACCCGGGTTACGGCTTGCGCCTTCACCCAGGCTACAATTGAAGTTTTTGAACGTTGTAGCCTGGGTGCAGCGTAGTGGAACCCGGGATTAAGGAGCTTGATTTTTTATTCGAAACCCCAGTTATATTTTTCCTACCACTAGACTACAAAAAATCATCTGTAAAATTAAAGTACATCTTTGTTCAGCCGCTAACAATAATAGAGGGTTTTATACATAAATCCCAAGTTATGGGGAGACGATCATGGATATAATTCTACAAGGTGAACACAGTGGCGAAGAGGCAGCGCAAAGTTTGGCACGTGTATTAGAATTATTTAAAGAGCGATATCATATCGCTGGATTTCGTGAAATTCATTTAACTGTCACATTAATTGATGAACAAGGCGATGATGTTGAATTGGTTGATAGCGAATCGAATCAAGCGTATCGAGTGTTTGAAGTATACCGTAAAGGTTATGAGTTAGGTGGTAGAAAAGGAACACCAGTATTACAATTGATCGTAGATAACACACGCCCTCGGTGAAGGAGTAACTTATGTTTTTGGCAATTATCGCCATAATACTGACATTAATCTTGGTAGTAGGCATTCATGAGGGAGGACACGCATTAGTAGCGCGCATTTTTTCAGTAAAAATCAAAAAAATTTCCATAGGTTTTGGTAAGCCGCTATTACGTTGGCAGAGTCGCAGCGGTTGTGAATGGGTATGGGCATTTTTTCCTTTAGGGGGTTATGTCCAGTTGGAAAATACACGTATTAGTCCAGTGGAACCTGCAAAATATTCCCAATGTTTTGATAAAAAACCTGTTTGGCAGCGTATTCTAATTTTATTGGCTGGGGCAGTTGCAAATCTGATTACTGCTTGGTTGGCCTTTGTTTTAGTGTACAGTATTGGGCTGACTTATACTGTGCCGGAAATCAAAGAGGTTCTGCCTAATAGCAGCGCAGCCCGAGCAGGAATGCTTCCAGGGGATAAATTCATCTCCATTGATGGTACTGCAACGCCAACATGGAGTGACGTAGGCATGCGGCTAGTTATTCTTTGGGGGAAAAAAGACATCCCGGTTACCTTGATTCGCGCTGATGGCAATGAATCAATAGTAATGTTTGATTTAAGTCACGAACACTTTCACGGGGCAAAAGTATCTTTATTAACTCAGTTAGGGATTAATCCCAATCTATCTGCGGCCAAAAGTAAACTACGAGCTCCATCACTTTTAGATGCGATACATCAAACCAATGCATTCATGAGCAACATGGTTTATTTTTTTATGATGATCTTAAAACAATTATTTACTGGAGTGATTCCTTTTTCAGTATTGTTAGGTCCTATTGGTATTTTTGCAGCTTCAGTATCTTCACTGATGCAAGGAACAGCTGTTTTCCTGTTTTTTATAGCCAGCTTAAGTCTTGCTGTTGCCGTGATTAACCTTTTTCCTATCCCAGGATTGGATGGAGGTTCGATTGTTTATGCGATTATTGAAAAAGTTCGCGGTAAAGCAGTCTCTGTACCCATGGAGATTTTATTGCATCGACTGGTCGTTATTGTGTTTTGTGTGCTTTTGGTTCACTTATTGATGAATGATCTGCAAAGAATCTAGGGCCTGCTTCCATTTCTACTATTTTGGCAAACGGCCCTGATTTTCTGCGCTCCGATGCTTACATACTTTGTGTATGCTGCACCCAGGCTACAATTTACTACGATTTACTCACCGTTCGTGCGCAACACCAGATGTCCACCTGTTTTACTCCAGATTTTTTTAAAGTGAATGCCAGTTCATTGGCTGTGCTGCCTGTAGTTAAGAGATCATCAATAATTGCCACATGCTGCCAAGGGAGTTTTTTAGTTTTGAAGGCATGGTGTAAATTTTTTTGTCTTTGTTCTCCATCAAGACTTGCTTGAGGCTCAGTGTTACGAATTTTCTGACAACTGCTTAAGTCGTAAGGCAGTCGTAATGTTTTGGCCAGGAAACGAACTAGAACTGCTGCTTGGTTAAATCCACGTGATTTGATTCGTTGTGGATGCATAGGGACTGGGATTAAACATTGAGGTAAGTTTTCATCGTTTGGCAGTGAGTTAACCATTAAATGACTTAAAAAAGAACCCAGATAAAGGCCATCATGATATTTAAATTGATGCAAAAGATTGCGTAATGGCTCTTCAAAGGTGTGATTAATGAATGCACGGTCAAAATAAGGTTTATTTTTAATACAACGGCCACAGACCAGTAAATGTACATCCGGTAAGGGATAAGCGCAGTGCCGGCATGCCGGGCCTAAATAAGGCATGAGTTCGATACAATGAGTACAAACTGCCATTTTATTGTCATGAAATTGATTACATAAAGTACATATTGAGTACAAGCGCAAACTTTGTGTTAAACTCCATATTTTCTGGCGCACAAGTGTTGGATTCCTTTAATTTTTCCTGGTTTTATAATGGCTGTTATCTACGAAATTAGCAAGGCATTTAATCAGCATGCCACTGAATATGAATTTGCTGCCAAAGTACAACAAGAAATTGGGGTGCGTTTATTAGAGCGTTTGCAGTATTTAAATATTAAGCCACAACGTATTCTTGATCTTGGATGCGGACCAGGTTTCTTTTCTTATGAGCTGACCCAAATTTATCCCAAAGCTCAGGTTGTAGGTTTGGATATAGCGCAGTTTATGTTGATTCAGGCACAAAAAAAACAAAGTTGGCGACGAAAATGGCCTTTAGTGACAGCAGATATGCGAAGCATGCCTTTTGCTACAGGTGCGTTTGATTTGGTTTTTGCCAATCAAGTGATTCACTGGGGTGGTCCTTTGATTCCAGTTTTTCGTGAGTTGAATCGAGTCATGAAAGCCAATGGTTGCTTAATGTTTACTACTCTGGGTCCTGATACATTTAAGGAATTGAAGCACGCTTGGGCAGATGTAAATCATTTCGCTCATGTGAATGAATTTGCTGACATGCATGATGTAGGTGATTGCTTGATGGCAGAGCATTTTTTAGAGCCAGTAATGGATATGGAATTATTGGCAGTGCATTATGAAACCTTGCCTAAGCTATTACAGGCTTTAAAAGCTCAGGGAGTAAAAAACATTAACTCCCAAAGAAATCAGGGGCTAACAGGTAAAACAGCTTGGCGACAGTTTGAACAAAATTATTCCACACTACAAACGGATAAAGGAAAATATCCGTTGACTTATGAAGTGGTGTACGGGCACGCCTGGAAGGGAGAACAAAGAAAAACAGAACTTGGGATAGAAACTATGATTCCTATTTCACAGATAGTCAGGAGTAAGAGTTAAGCGGGGTTGAATTAAACGTAGGCTGGGCTGAAAAGCCCAGCAATGATGCCCTGATACAGATGTTGCTGGGCTTTCCAGCCCAGCCTACGATGTGAATTTCGTAACTATATATTAGCGATCCAACTTACTACGGTCTTGTAATTTCTTAGTTAAGTCAATCAATGCCGATGCTTTTTGATCAAATATTTTTAATGCATCAAGAGCAATTTGATAATGTTTACTAATTTCTTCTTCTAATTTATTTTTAGAATAAAGATTTGCAAACGTGGTTTTTTGATTTGCTAAATCAGAGGAACGTCCTTTACCTAATACTTCGGTAGGCGCATAACGATCTAGGTAATCGTCTTGCATTTGAAAAACTATGCCTAGATGACTGGCATAAGTTCGTAAAGCGACTTTATCTGCTTCAGGTATGGAAGAACGAGCATTCAGAACCATTTCAATGCACGCTAAAATAAGTCGTCCAGTTTTAAGGTAGTGAATTTCTCTAAGTTGTTCTTCACCAGTGGATGATTTGGCTAATTCAGATAAATCCAAACTTTGTCCACTCACCATTCCACTAATCCCGCTGGCCTTAACCAGTTCAAGCGTGACCGCAATCACTTGCTCGGGTTGTAGCAGAAGAGAAAGATTGGTTAATAATACTTCAATGGCCAAGGCTTGCATGCCATCGCCAACTAAAATTGCAGTTGCCTCATCAAAGGCCTTATGACAACTCGGCTTGCCACGACGAAGATCATCATTGTCCATAGCGGGGAGGTCATCATGAATTAAAGAGTAGCAATGAGTTAATTCTATAGCTGCTGCAATAACATCGAGAATTTTCAGATCCAATTCAAGTAAGCTTCCGGTTAAATAGACTAGGATGGGCCGGATTCTCTTCCCACCAGGAAATAGAGAATAGTTTATTGCAGAACGTATCGTTGTTGCAGGTACAGAGGATTCTTTGATTAGTTCTCTAAGAAACTCTTCATGCCTTTTTATATAGTTACTTATCACTTAATTGTTCATCCGAGCTGGGTTCAGCAGAGGTTAATGTTTCTATTTTTTGTTCGGCCTTTTGTAACACTTCCTGACAACGTCTGGCCAGGCTAATCCCTTTCTCAAATTGCTTCAAGGAGTCCTCCAAAGAAAGCTCTCCCTTTTCTAGTTGCCTGACAATTTCTTCTAACTCTGTGATCGATTGTTCAAAATGCATGCCCTGGCTCATAGATTTTGTCCTGATTGTTCAAAATGAACTGATTATACTGAGTTGTTCTCAGGATTCAATGTAAGTGAATTAATTTTATTGGAGTTGGGTTCCTGGATTTGTCCCGTTAGTATGCGTTCAAGGAATCAATGTAGTCTGGGTGCAGCGGAACCCGGGATCAATAATAGTGCATTCCCGGGTTCCGCTGCGCTGAACCCAGGCTACCGTGATAGGGCACGTAAATAGGTGCAATGAGGATTCAATAGAATAAATCGTGTATATTAATTTCAATTTAATCTGATGGAATAAGCATGAAAACAAAAACCCAATTTGTATGCAGCCAATGTGCCGCGATTTCTAAGCAATGGGCAGGTCAATGCACACATTGTGGCGCATGGAACTCGATCGCAGAAGAGGGTATGCCAGTAAATCGTAATTCACGCAGTGGCTCTTGGGTTAATCAACGCTCTGTAATTACTGCAGTAGAAGATGTTGTTATGGATAAAGAACTACGTATGGATTGTGGCTTATCAGAGCTCAACAGAGTCCTTGGTGGTGGTTTGGTTTATGGTTCAGTGGTTCTTATTGGAGGTGATCCTGGTATTGGTAAGTCCACTTTGTTATTGCAAACCTTGGCTAATCTTTCCATGCAGGAAACGGTTTTATATGTCACGGGTGAAGAATCCTTACAGCAAGTAGCCATGCGCGCCAAACGTCTGGGATTACCTTTAGCGGGGCTAAGACTTTTAGCTGAAACACAAGTTGAGTCCATTATTACACACGCACAAAAAGAAAATCCTAAAGTGATTGTGATTGATTCCATCCAAACTATTTTTACAGAGAGTATCAGTTCTGCTCCAGGCGGGGTAAGTCAAGTGCGCGAATCGGCAGCACAATTGGTTCGTTTTGCGAAACTAACCCAGACGGCAGTGTTTTTGGTTGGCCATGTCACTAAAGAGGGCGCTTTAGCTGGACCACGGGTTTTAGAACATATGGTGGACAGTGTTCTCTATTTTGAAGGCCAAAGCGACAGTCGTTTCAGGGTCATTCGTGCCATTAAAAACCGTTTTGGTGCAGTCAATGAATTGGGCGTATTTGCTATGACCGACAAAGGATTAAAAGAAGTAGCAAATCCTTCAGCGATTTTTTTATCGCGCCAACCAGAACCTACTTCAGGGAGTGCGGTGATGGTAACTTGGGAAGGATCACGCCCCATGTTAGTCGAAGTACAAGCTTTGGTTGATGAGGCACATGGACAACAATCCAAACGGGTGACCGTGGGTCTTGAATCCAATCGTTTGGCCATTTTACTTGCGGTTTTACATCGACATGGAGGAATAGCTACCTACGATCAAGATATTTTTATCAATGTAGTCGGTGGGGTGAAAGTGACGGAAACTGGATCAGATCTTGCATTATTAGCAGCTGTTGTATCCAGTTTGCGTAATCGGATTTTTGACAGGGAAACCATTATTTTTGGTGAAGTTGGCTTGGCTGGTGAAATCAGACCAGTACAAAGTGGGCAGGAGCGCTTAAAAGAAGCCGCAAAACATGGATTTAAACGAGCCATATTACCTTTTGCAAATGCTCCCAAACAACACGATTCTTCAATGGTCATTGAGCCTGTCAAATATTTGCGCGAAGTTTTGGAAAAAATGTAGCCCCCCTCACCCTAACCCTCTCCCCCAAGGTGGAGAGGGGATGGTTGATGAAATAATATTAATAGGGCACTAAAAATCCCCTCGCCCGCTTGCGGGAGAGGGCTAGGGTGAGGGTATATTTTCGTAACCCGGGTTACGGCTTTGCCTTCACCCAGGCTACAAGGTTACAAAACAGTCTTTGTTGTTAACGTTTTAAGAGTTTAAGACAGCGTCTTTATCGTATTGAAACCAATCAACATAGGAGCAATGATGACTTTTCCCACCGAGCTAAAACGTGCATTTATGGATAGGTTAACCCGCAAAAAAATGTCTTACAGCCAAGGTTGGTCGAATTTTATGGGCACTGTGAAGAATCCAGCCGCTGTGGTTATTGATGTAGAGTCAGAAGAACAAGTTCAATTCATCATGAAAGAGATCAAGAAGATGAATGAAAATCGGACTCCAAAGAATAAAATTACCTTGAGAGCGTGTGCCGGTTGGGATGATAAGAAGAGTGACAGCTGTTGCTTATTTCCTTGGGCTAAAGTTCAGGAAGCAGAATATGGAAGCAGTTTCTCTTTTTCAGAAGTAGTGGGAGGTCGAGCATCGCCTCAAAGTGAAGGTACAGACATTATTATTCGCTTTAAAAAGAAATTTCATAAAGCGAAAGTGTTAGGGCCAGCTACTACAAAACCTGCATGGATTAATCCTGACAATCCCATTCATCAACTCCCAGCCATGCTGGTTGAAGTCAACGCAGGCATGCAAGTCGCTGAATATGCGGAATTTTTACGAAAAAATAATTTATCTTCATCGACAATCAGTATGTTGTGTTGGGCGAGTCTTGTCGGATTATTTACCCCTGGTGGACATGGAACAGGTCGTGATGAGCCTGCAATAAGTGGCTTGATTGAATCAATCAGAGTATGTGATTTGGATGGAACCATTCGGGAGCTGACTCCTGATCATCCTGATTTTGAAACGCTATGTGCAGCAAACAGCGGGTTTTTAGGCATTATTTTGAGCGTCAAGATACGTGCAGTGAAAGCCTTTAATTTACGTGAAACAGTGGATGTGTTTCATAACACCGAAGAAATGAAGGGCAAACTGGGGGACATATTAAAGAACAATCAATACGTGAGTATTATGGGAATGCCAAGCACTGCCAACTCGGAACTCAGTGAAAACATTCATCAATGGCAAATACGTAAGTGGAACTTCACTACAGAAAAGCCAACTCAATCCAGCAAAGCGACTTATGCTCCTACGGGCACTTCCTTTGTTCAAGAACTGGGATTAAGACTGGGGGCTGATTTGATGAATTTTCTGGTTAATTCGGAATTAAGGAGTTTATTACCGGAATTCATGTTAATCGCTGCAGCCGAATCAATTGAAGGACGAGGCACAAAGCCTATAGTCGATTTCGAAAACCATATTACCCATCCACAAGTTGCTTTTCCAAAGGTATTGCGCGACGTGGATTATTTTATCCCTGTAAAAGACGACAAGGCTGGGGAACAGTTGGAAAAAATTTTGCGGCAAATAGAAAGCCAGTTAAATAATGCCGCAAAACGAGGAGAAAACCCGGTAACTTATGCGATTTATGTGCGCTATTTGAAAGGTACGAATGGGGGATTGTCTCCAACCAGTACTCATGCACCAGATGAACGTATTATTGCTTTGGATGTTGTGACTCATCCCCAAGCGAGAGGTATCGCGCGTTTTGAAAAAGAATTCTTAGGGTATTTAAGAGAACAAGGATTTGAAGTAAGAAATCATTTAGGAAAAGAATTTCCTGCTGGGGTGGTTCGTTATTCTCAGTTCCTAGATCCAAAAAATATGAAGAAATTTGTCGATGCAGCGGAGCGTTGGAATGCAACTCCAGGGGAGAACGATGGGGCAGAGCGTTTGGCTATGGCTCCTTATAATACGAATTATTTCCAAGAAATGCTGGATACGAGTCCCCAGTTGGCCAGTGAAATGGAGGAGAAAAGTTCGGAAGAGAAAAGCACAAAAGAAGAGCTTCTTCCGCCCAAAAAGCAGACTATAGAATATACTAAAGAGGAGCACATACAATTTTTGAACCGTCTATGTGACGCGGTTGAGTTAATGCAAGTGCATAATGACGCTGCAAAAAATGCGAAGGCGGCATTTTTAAAGACGTGTCAGAGTGAATTGGAAAATCGAAGATTACATGATTTAGTTATTAGTTAAAATCGATGTATTGTAAATTTGTAGCCTGGGTGAAGGCAAAGCCGTAACCCGGGATTAAGGAGCTTGATTTTTGCCCGGAAAACCCGGGTTACGGCTTTGCCTTCACCCAGGCTACAATATTCTAAATTATACTAGGTGATATATGGACATAACTCCTTTTTTTAAATTAATGGTTGATCGAGGTGCTTCGGACTTGTTTTTTAGTGTCGGTGCACCGCCTAATATTAAAATCGAAGGAGTTATTTCGCCTGTGGGGCAGGCACCCCTCAAAGCGCAACAAATGGCTGAAATTGCTTTATCACTGATGAATGATGATCAGCGTAAAGAATTTGAGGCGACTATGGAGCTGAACATGGGGCTTTCCATTCCTCAGGTTGGGCGTTTCAGAATTAATTTATTTCGTCAGCGTGGTGATATTTCCATGGTGGTGCGTTACATCAAGAATAAAATCCCTTCAATTGAGCAATTAAATTTACCTCTTATTTTAAAATCAATCGTGATGGAACTCCGTGGACTGGTTCTCGTCGTTGGGGCTACCGGATCAGGCAAATCAACTACTTTGGCAGCCATGATCGATTATCGCAATGAAAATCAAAGCGGGCATATTTTAACGATTGAAGATCCAATCGAATTTATTCATCAACATAAAAAATCCATCGTGGATCAACGGGAAGTGGGCATTGATACGATGAGTTATGATAACGCTTTAGTCAATGCAATGCGCGAAGCGCCAGACGTGATTTTAATCGGTGAAATACGTGAGCGTAACGCCATGAAACAAGCCATTGCGTATGCAGAAACAGGGCATTTATGTATTTCAACGCTGCATGCCAATAATGCGAATCAGGCAATGGACCGTATCATTAATTTTTTCCCGGAAGATGCAAGAAAACAAATATTAATGGATCTCTCGCTTAATCTGCGCGCGATTATTTCAATGCGACTTGTTCCGGGGGTGAACAACCAACGGATGGCGGCTGTGGAACTCTTATTAAATAGTCCTTATGTAGCTGATTTAATCGAGAAAGGGAAAATTGATGACATTAAGGAAGCGATGGAGCGCAGCACGGAACAAGGCATGCAGACATTCGATCAGGCTTTATTAAAATTATATCGAAGTGGTGCTATTTCCCAGGAAAATGCGATCAAATATGCTGACTCAAAAAATAATGTGGGTTTGCAAATTCGTTTGAATAGCGCAGGAGACTTGGATGCACAAGATGGCAGTCTGACCATAGAAGAGAATTGATTTTTTTATGCTTCATGTTAAAATTTAGCACAATTTGATTCCCATATGGGACATAATGTGGCTTCCATTTGATCTATGGCAGAATTTTTCCATACTAAAGACATAAAAAAAGGTCCCGCAACACAGGCATCCGCACATGTGGCCTATCTCGATGCTATTTATACCCCTCCCGATAAAATAAATCCTCCTTACAAAATCATTTATAAAAAAAATAAGCACGGTCGAGCGGAGCTTTCTCGTCTTGAAGTGATGTTTGGTCAATTAGCTCGTCTTTTTCTTTTATCTGATCTGACCCCTTCGAATCATTTAGTGGTTAATAAAGACAATCATGTTTGTGGTTTAGCGGTCCAACATCTTTGCTATGTCATAGCGAATAGAGAAGGATTAACGCATGATTTTTATGCTTTAAAAAAAACGGATGAAGGATATGATTACGCTGCAAAAACAGCGAATGATCCCACCCAAATACCTATTTATTTTCTAAATAAGCTTCCTCAAGGATTTTTTGCACGCTTAGTTGCAGAAGAGGAGGCCAGACGTTTAAGCATTGATTATGAATCACTGGCCAGTATTTTTGCGACTTCTTATACCTTGGAAGAGGATGATTTACATAAAGGAAATTATGGTTTTTATTTGGTAGAACGTGAGGGCAAGCCTCATGCGGTGTTTTTCAAAATCGATCATGATTTAATGTTTGTAGACAGCATCATGGGTTTTCAAACCCGAAGACCTTTCCATTTATTCCATGGTCCTCATGCGTTTGACATCACTGCGGATGACCTCCAGTCGCTCATGTGTTTAAGCACTTCATCCAACAACTATTGGCCTACGAAATTTGGTTATGTTTCTAATCCTTTTGATAATAAGGAGTATCATAGTTACGCCGAAATCAACGCTTTTTCCCAGCTAAGCGATAATCCCAAATTTAACAGAGCAAAATGGAAATCCTTTTTTAAGCATATTTTAATGCCAAAGGAACTCATTCAGAAGACCTTATGGGAATGTGCTGATATGAAGAAGGCTTCAGAGCGCGCGGAAGTTGCTTTAATGACTCATGCCACTCTAGCCAGGCTTACACGTTTGCGTGCTGCATTGTTTTCTATCCAGGAATTTCGTGATTATGTGGCTCAATTAGATGAGCAACAAACACGTGATTTAGTGAAAGAAATCATTCCCTCGTGTTGGGCAACAGAGACCCTCCGGCACCAAGTTCGAGAGTCGATTGTTCGTTATCAAGATTTATCGAAACAAGATGATGAATTTGATCCAGAAGATACCCCTTTACATAGTGCAATTAGGCTTGGCGAATACCGCTATGAAGAAACCTTAAGTATGTTTGGAAAATTCATTAATGTACCCAACAAAGCAGGTAAGACTCCTTTAGATATTGCATTGGAACGAGTGCAAGCTGGGCTGGCTGATGAAAAAGAGGTGCAGAACAACAGCATGTTAATAGCCCATCATTTATTCACAAACGGGGCGCAATACGCTGGAGAATACCAAGATGAGTTCTTGAGCACCATTAAATCATACACGTTTAAAAATCCTTATTTAGACGGAATAAAAGCGAATATGAGTTATGAAGCGTTTAAAAATATTTTAAGGGATATAGGTGAAGATCATCGTTTTGGTTTGAAATTTAAAAAGGATTTAGCACTTCAATGCATTGAGCATTTTATTGAAGTTAATGAGGGACGTCCTGGTTTTAAAGATAAGTTACAGCAGTTAAAAGACGACATCAATGGCGACTCATCTGAAGAAGAAGCTGCAGGAGTGAAATACATACGCCAGTTACGCAGTAGGCTATGGATTATTCGCCAAATACGTGGATTATATGGTTGGACTTCAACCCAATGGGAAATAAATACCCTGATTAACCAAGCGATGAAGCAGAACAAAGTCACAGAACCTAATTCGTTCTCATTCTTTTCTAGCGAAGAAAAAATGGATGATTCATTCAGCCCCAAAGTTGGCCCAGGAGCCATATCTCGAATGTAGCTGTGTAAAAAATGTAGCCTGGGTGCAGCGCAGCGGAACCCGGGTTAAGGGAGCATGATTTTTTTCTGAACCCCGGGTTACGGCTTCGCCTTCACCCAGGCTACAAATAAGGCGATGTAATGTAGCCTGGGTGCAGCGCAGCGGAACCCGGGTTAAGGGAGCATGATTTTTTTTTCTGAACCCCGGGTTACGGCTTCGCCTTCACCCAGGCTACAAATAAGGCGATGCAATGTAGCCTGGGTGCAGCGCA
>NZ_LNYZ01000041.1 GCF_001468065.1 Legionella steigerwaltii | reverse complement strand
CGTAGGGGAACCTGCGGCTGGATCACCTCCTTAAATTAAGAGCACTAAAGAGAATTAAAGTGCCCACACAGTTTGTTTTCGAAATGATGAAGAATCCTAAATACCTGGAAGGGTATGGTAAAATGCTCAGAAAGCGAGAGCAAAGCGCGAGCGAAAGCTAACGCAAGTCGAAGCATTTTTGCGAGAGATTTTGTTTTAATCAAGGCGCACATGCGAATGAATGAAGGAGCATACATCAGTATGTGACTGAGTGAGGGAGCATGAGCAACGCAGAGTAAAACAAAATATCGAAGTAAAAATTGGGGTCGTAGCTCAGCTGGGAGAGCACCTGCCTTGCACGCAGGGGGTCAGGAGTTCGATCCTCCTCGGCTCCACCAATTTAAGGGTTATTCATGGGTTTATTCAGATTAAAGTATTTTTTTGAGAGTACTTTAATCTGGAGTAACCAGACGTTCATTAAAAATTAGGGTAAATAAAGAGGTAACACAAGCGTCTTGTATTGTGAAAAGCATATAAT
>NZ_LNYZ01000040.1 GCF_001468065.1 Legionella steigerwaltii | reverse complement strand
TAAAATTATGAATTTTTTTAAGAAAAATGAGACTAAATATGCTGCATGGGAATAATCAACTTTTAGACGCCAGGGTAATATATGATGGAGAAGCATGATGTCTACTAAAATTAATTTAGAGCTCCAAGTGCAAGGGAGTCAATATTATCCTCGTGTTACACAAGCACATGAAAAATCTTTTGCTCATGTTGGTCAATTAGCCATCCATGGACCTGATCCTGTTGAGATTACAAAGGAGGAGGGGGAAACTCTGCGTGAAATTATTCATCTAATCCAAGAAGACAATAAACAGCTGTTGCAGGCTTATGATCAATGTCGCAAAGCTATTTTAAACACCGCTGTAGATGCAGACTTAACTCCTGAACAATTCCTTGAACGATTACTGAACCTCTACATGAGACACCCACCTCAATCGAACAGTACGGTGTCTCTATCTGCCTTAGAACAATCCAAAGGAAAACCGGTTATTGCTGGTGTCCCAGAGAAACAACAAACGATTACGTCATTAGTAAATGCTTTAGCGTACTCGATTGCCACAAAGCAAGTTGATGCAGACATAATATTTGATGAACTGGAAGCGCGCTCCACAGCTTCGTTAGGCATTAAGTAGGTCTAGCTCTTAAGTAGTCAAAGTATCGTAACCCGGGTTCCGCTGCGCTGCACCCAGGCTACAATTTAGGTTATGCAATTACAAAAATCCCTGTACCTTCATCCATTCATCATTTGCAAATTTAGACATGTAATTGCGAATAGAGTCAGGCAAAATAACCAGGCATTTTTGCCCTTTGCCTAACGATTTTGCGGCTTGCAGTGCTGCCCACATTGCAGATCCGGAAGAACCACCTACCAACAAACCTTCTTCTCGAATTAAATCTCTTGCAGTGCGAAATGAATTGAGATCATTTGTTTTAATGTACTTATCAATCAAACTATTATCTAAAACTTCTGGAAAGAAATCATAGCCTATTCCCTCCACTGCATAGGATTTAATTTCAGTTCCACCACCAAGAATAGAGCCTTCGGGATCAGCACCAATGATTTTAATCTCAGGATTATATTCCTTAAGACGTCTTGCAACACCAGTAATTGTTCCTCCTGTACCTACTCCGGCAACAACCATGTGTAAGTCTTTGCCAAAATCATCAATAATTTCCTGGGCTGTGCCGTGATAGTGCGCGTTAGGGTTATTTGGATTGGCATATTGATCAAGGATATAAGAATTGGGAATTTCAGCATTCAGTTTTTTAGCCAAAGAGATATGGCTTTCCGGATCATTATAAGCTGCTTCTGTTGGGGTACGGTAGATCTTCGCTCCTAGACGCTCAAGTACTGATTGTTTTTCTTGGCTCATTTTTTCAGGCATAGTAATAATTACTTTATAGCCTAATACCGCGCCTGCGAGGGCAATTCCTATTCCTGTATTCCCAGAAGTAGGCTCAATCAGCGTATAACCTGGCTTAATATGACCATCTCGTTCTGCAGTAACAACCATTTCATACCCGATACGATCTTTAACGGAGCCACCAGGATTAAAAAACTCACACTTTGCATACAGCTCACAATCGAGCTCATGGCCAAGACGATTAATTTTCACTACTGGGGTTTGCCCTATGGTGGCAAGAATATTGGGATAAATCATATTAGTCCTTTATTGAAGAGTAGTTTGAATTCGATTATATGTTTTTTAACCGAAAAAAAAAATTCTTGTGTGATTTGGGTGGTGATTTTAAATTTTTTAATTTATCAGGACTTACGAAAAACCCCACCTATTAGGCCAATAGATCAAAGAAAAACAAGAGAATTCTCAAGGAGAGGATGTCGAAAAG
>NZ_LNYZ01000039.1 GCF_001468065.1 Legionella steigerwaltii | reverse complement strand
GCAAATACTAAACTTTTCACTAGCTAATTACTTGCAAAAACGGATGAGTCCATATACGTAGGCTGGGCTGAAAAGCCCAGCAACATATATTGAATATCAACCCTAAACCGGTTATAAACCCCAAAATGGAATTATAAAACCAACCTTATGCGTAGTTACCGAAGAGTATTAATACCAAATGCCAGTTATTTTTTTACAATAAATCTGCAAGACCGAAGGAGTAATTTACTCCTGCATCGAATTGATGCCCTAAGAGCTGCTTTTAAAACAGTTCAAATGAGACATCCTTTCTATTTAGATGCGATAGTCATCTTACCGGATCATTACCATATGATTATGACTTTGCCTGAAGGAGATATGAATTATTCTATTCGGATAAGTTTAATCAAATCTGCATTTTCCAGGCAAATTGATTTGGGAGAAAAGATATCTCAATCTCGGAAAAATAAACGTGAGCGTGGTATTTGGCAACGCCGTTACTGGGAACACGTCATCACAAACTCAAAAGACTATGAGCATCATGTAAATTATATTCATTTCAATCCAGTCAAACATGGTTATGTTGTTACTCCTTCTGATTGGAGATATTCGAGTATCCATCGTTTTATCAGTCAAGGGATTTTAAAAAAGGATTGGGCTTGTAATGATGTTTTTGGACAGTTGAGGCTTGGGGAATGAGATGATGCTGGGCTTTTCAGCCCAGCCTACGTATATGGACTCATCCGTTTTTGCAAGTAATTAGCTAGTGAAAAGTTTAGTATTTGC
>NZ_LNYZ01000038.1:106367-265639 GCF_001468065.1 Legionella steigerwaltii | reverse complement strand
CGGTTCTAAAACTTCTAGGTAACGATGCTCAAGTATTTTGGTCTCTTGATGATAAAGGATGGGCAGCGCTTAACAAGGCCCGTGATGTTATTTTTGACACTATGATTGAGGTTTGTTCTAAAGAAATGAGCTTTGTTATTACCTATGAGCTCTTAGCAAATAATTCTTGGCATCAGGAGTTTTTTAATCAAGTACAAACCGTTGCTCAAAAACGGGAAGCTATGTTTGTTCCTATCCGATTGATTTGTAATGATGCAGAGCTTGTTAAACGTTTAAAATATTCAGATCGAAAAGGCTATTTTAAAACACAGGATGAGGCACTCATTACAAAAAGACTGTTTGAAGAAGACGTTTATTTTAGCAAAGAGCCGTATGAAATGACTCTAGATGTGAGCCTCCTTTCAGCAGAGGAGTCAGCGCGTCGTATTTTGGATTGGACTTCCTTAATTTATGGCAGTAAAAATCAGAATCTGGAATTTAAACCATTGAGCCAAAGAGATTTGAACTTAATGACCCAATGGTTTGCAGAGCCTACGGTGAAACAAGGTTATGCACGAAATCAGCAGTTTTCTTTAGAAGATATTGTTACTAAGTACTTGCCCAGAATTGAAGGCATTGATCCAGTTCCAAGTTTTATTATTTATTTGAATCAAAAACCAATTGGTTTTATTCAATATTACTGTCTTTCCGACCATTTACCCGAAGGAATTTCAGGAAATAATGCTTCCTTGTTTGACGAGGCAACACCTGAACAATTGGCTGGTATCGACCTTTTTATTGCAGAGCCATCGTTTCGTGGAGTAGGGTTGGGCAGACAAATTATAAGGCGTTTTATTGCCGAACAACTCTACAAATTTAAAGCCGTTGTGGTTGATCCACAAATTGGAAACGAGCAAGCCATTGCGTGCTATCAAAAGGCTGGTTTTCTTCCCACGCAATACAGTGAAGACGCTAATTACCTACTCATGATAAACATGCTTTCTTATAGAGGCTCCTATGAATATTCTTGAAACTTCCCGTCTGATTTTACGTACTTGGAGAGAAGCTGATCTTGATCCTATGTCACTTATTGATCAAGATAAAAAGGTATGCCAATTTTTACCAGGAATAGGGAACAGGAGTGCTACAAAAGCAGGCATTGAGCGGATTATTGCACATTATAAAGAGAAGGGATTTTCTTTGTATGCTGTTGAACTAAAAAATACTGGGGAAATGATAGGATTTTTAGGATTAATGACACCTTCTTTTGAAGCACACTTTACCCCCGCTGTTGAAATTGGCTGGAGACTTTCCTCAACGCATTGGAATCAGGGTTATGCTACGGAGGGAGCAAAAGCGGTTTTGCATTATGCATTTACCTCTTTAAATCTTCCCGAAGTAGTTTCATTTACAGCAGTAAATAATCTAGCTTCGAAACGTGTTATGGAAAAAATTGGTTTACAACATAACCCAAAGGATGATTTTGACCATCCCAAATTGGAGCAAAACAGTCCCTTGAAACGGCATGTGCTTTATCGATTATCTAGGGCTGATTATTTGAAAAACAAGAGTATTCAAGAATGATTTGGGAGACCACATTAAAAAAAATTACGGATGAAACTGCGAATCGTGCTGCTAATAAGTGGGTAAAAAACCCTACCCATCTTAAGCTTATCAATAATCAAATTAACTGTGTTTATCGATTTGAATCTAAGAACCAAGGCTTTTACCTTCGCATGACGCATGAAAAAATACGAAAAGCTCATGAACTTTTGAGTGCCATTGATTTTCAGAAGCATTTATATTTGCATCAAGTTCCTATTTGTGAACCGGTTGTATCCCAAGAAGGAAATGATGTCGAAACGGTACACCAAGATGATTTGGAATTTTTTGTTCATGTTTGCCGTGAGGTGCCAGGGCAAATCATGAATTTTGATTATCCAGATAAAAAAGCTTATCTAACATGGGGCCGCGCCCTAGGTCTATTGCATCAAGCCTCGCAAAGTTATGTTGCATCGGAACATCATTTTTTAACTTGGGAAGATTTGTGGCGTGAAACTTGGGATTATGCGCGTCAAGAAGAGGCTCTGATCCAGGATTTATACCAAACCATCACGACACGCTTCAAAACTTTTTCAAAAAACTCAGCACATTTTGGCCTAACCCATGGGGACCATCGTCCTGGGAATGTGCTTTATGATGGTGAGAGCGTTCATCTGATTGATTTTGATGAGCCAGTTTATCATTGGTATCTTGCCGATATCGCTAAACCTTTTTTGGACTTATGCAATAAGCCATGGCCTCTCTGGAAACCCTTGTTTGAATGGTTTATAGAAGGGTATAGGCAAATCCGGCCATTGAGTTCAGACGAATTAAAAGAAATGAATCATTTTTCGCAAATGAAAAGCTTGGATATCTACCTTTGGTGTAAATACAACTGGTTTGAAGAAACAGCGCCAGGAGGAAAGCCACGCAATGAGTGGCTTCATGACTTAAAAACTATGGCATTAACGCCTTTGTTTTATGTACCATAATCGATTAAGGCGATTTATATTGGGGTGGGTAATGAATAATATCATGGATGCGCGATAGTTCATTGGTTGGATTCCGGTAGCCATGCGGTTGATTGGCATTAAAACGAAGCCCTTCTCCTTTAGAAAGTGTTTTCCAGCTCCCGCCTAACAAAAGCTCAATGGTTCCATCCACAACAATGACATGCTCAATGACTCCATGTTTATGTGGAGGTGAAAGATGTTCACATTCGGGCAATAACTCAATAACAAACAATTCAAAATGTAACTGCTCATCAAAAGGAAATAGAGGCAGTACTCGTATTTTTTCATCATCTGGATGCAAGGTTTCAGCATGTCCCGCCCTATAAGCAGGATTGGTTGAATTATCCAGACTGTCTTCAATAAACGAAGAAAAGGAGGCTTGAAAGCCGCTCGCAATTTTCCATAAGGTAGAAATCGTTGGACTTGATTCTTCTCGTTCAATTTGCCCGAGCATCGCTTTAGAAACGCCGGTTTCAAGCGCTGTTTTTTCTAAACTCCAACCTCGTTCTTGTCTTAATGATTTTAATGTTTTTGCAATACGTTTTGAAATTTCTTGCATGATGTCTCTTAATAAAAAGCTTGTGCGTTTTAGCGCACGAGTATATACTGGTTTATTATGCGTTATAACGCACGAATTGTGAAGTAAATTGTGGAGGACTGTATGGTTGAACACCCTTTTAAAAACAAACTGGTTGCGGTACTTAATAAGCGTATTGAGCCAGGAAAAGTGATGAATGCGCTTGCTCATATGTGTATTGGTTTAGGTTCCGTAATTGGTGAAGAAGAACTGCGTTTAACCGATTATCGAGATGCAGATGGAGGATCTCACCCTTATATTTCAGAAATACCTTTTATCATTCTTTGTGAGAACTCCAACAAAATTAGAACATTACGCCAGAATGCTTTAGCAAAAAATGTTTTTTTTAATGATTTTACCGATACGATGACTGTGGGTACCTATCAAGAGCAAATTGAAAGAACGGCAGAGGTTAAAGAGAACGATCTGATTTACTATGGCATTGTTTTATTTGGGGATTGGGATGTGGTAACAGAGCTTACTAGAAAGTGTTCTTTGTGGCGATGATAAGTAAGTGATCATGATGAATAAAGGTAAAAATTTAAGTAAAAGCGCGCAAATCATACAGGATTTTTTATCTCAAAAGGGTCTATCGTGTGAGATCAAGGAACTTGATTCGAGCACACGCACTGCAAAAGATGCTGCTGATACTTTGGGTTGTGGTGTTGCTCAAATTGTGAAGTCACTATTATTTTGCACTGAAAAAACCAACAAGCCGATATTGGTATTAGCAAGTGGTGTTAATCGTGTGAATGAGAGCCTGATTGGGAATCTCATCAATGAATCTATTGGGAAGGCTGATGCAGATTTTACACGAGAAATAACTGGTTTTGCGATTGGTGGGGTCCCTCCAGTTGGCCACAAAAATGTTATTAATACGGTTCTTATCGATGAAGATTTGTTATGCCATGAAGTCCTTTGGGCCGCAGCCGGAACGCCCAATGCCGTATTTTCATTGTCTCCTGAAACACTTAAGCAGCTAACCAATGGGATAGTGGTAAAGATTAGAGAGTAAGTTATGCAAAAACTATTTTGGGATAATCCCTATCAATGCCAATTAATGACTAAGGTGGTGTCGGTAAATGAGAATCGACTACTTTTTGCAGAGGCTATTGGTTTTTCGTTTTCCGGTGGTCAAGAAAGTGATACAGTTCTCGTGAATGGCCTGATGGTCACTCATTCTGAAATAGAAAATCACTTGATTTATTATACGTTACCTTCGGGGCATGGACTTTCTGAAGGAGATGTTGTCCTTATGGAAATCGATTTTGTTCGTCGTTACAAATTGATGCGTCTTCATTTTGCTGCTGAATTAATCTTAGAGCTTGTTCAAAGAATGCTTCCCATTGAAAAAATAGGTGCGCATATTGCTGAACATAAGGCTAGAATCGACTTTAGCTATCAGCACAATATCTCGGATATTTTTGACTCTCTTTTGTTTGAATACAATCAAATTATTGCAAAAGATATGCTTATTCGCACTGGGTTTTCTGATGAGAAGAGTCAAAGACGTTATTGGGAGATTGAAGGATTTTGTAAGGTTTCTTGTGGTGGAACACATGTACAATCAACCGCGGAAGTTGGATTCATTGCCCTAAAAAGGGTTAATATTGGCAGCGGAAAAGAACGCATAGAAATAAAGCTCCTTGATCCCAACTTAGGTTTAAAAGATGAAAGCAAGCTCCATAAATGAACACAGAATTCTTGATTCTAATCTTCTTGATAAAATCACCTATATATTAAATAAGAGATTTGATGCAGAGGTTAAGATAATTTCCACTCAGTTTTTAAGTGAGCCTGAACGGAGAAATTGCATAGTAAGACTCTTTTTATCAAGCCAAACGAAAGAAATCCCTGAAAGTATTATTTTAAAACAATCTTTACGAGAAGACACCGATGCTAATGATGAGGAAGCTTATGCACGATTTGCAAGGGATTGGGCAGGTCTTGAATTTGCCTCTGAGATTAAGCAAAACAAGCATAATGTCCCAAAGTTTTTTGGTGGAAGTAAAGAGTATCGATTTATTCTGATTGAAGATTTAGGAGTTCAGCATGTTAGTTTAGTCGATTCACTTACTGTAGCTGATCGCAAAAAAGCTATTGCTGCATTGACCCGTTTTATGAAAGCCTTGGGAAGTTTTCATGCAGCAAGTTTTGGAAATACCGGGCTTTATGAACAAATTTTGCAAATGATTCATCCTGAGGCGGAAACGGTTGATGATGAGCTTAATTTCGCATTGAATGATTTATTACCGAAACTGGGATTGGCAAATAAAAATTTAGGCTTAACTTTAACTCATGAATGCATTGAAGAAGCGAAATCTTTAATTGAATATGTAATAAAGCCCGGATCTTTTACTGTTCTGACTCATGGGGACATTTGTCCTGATAATGTATTTGATCATGCAGAAACTAAAGATTTGCAGCTTATTGATTTTGAATGGTGTGTTGTGCGTAATGCTTTGTTAGATGGGACTTATTTGCGAATGAGTATGCCAACGTGCTGGTGTGCTAAAGCCATTCCTACGGATGTTATTGAGCATATGGAACAAATCTATAGGGAGGAACTCAAACAAACGATTTCAGAAGCAACTGATGATAAACAATACAATCAAGCTTATACCTATGCCTGCGGTTTTTGGCTTTTACAACAAACGATACCTTTTATTAATTCAACTTGGGAAAAAGATAGGATTGGACCTTCAGGTCCTGTACCGAAGGATTCTTTATGGAATGAAGAAGATAACTGGGTTAGACCTAGGGTTTTATCGAGGTTGCAAGCATTTATAGATAGTAGCAATGCTTATCAACATTTACCCTACTTACGAGCGATGGCTCAAGCCATGTTAGCTGAATTAAAACGTTGTTGGCCTGAAACATCTTTTCTCAAATTTTATACTGCATTTGAACAAGAATAATAAAAGAATATTTAATTATTCGATAAATGAGTGCTTAAGAAGGCACGCCTAGACAAGACGGAATAATTCATTTTTATTGACAGATTCCGGAAACAGCATCAGGAGTAAAGCCACTCGATGAGTGGCATCATGGAATGATGCAAATGGTGCTTACACCATTATTTGGTAAAAAACTCATTGGATAACAGGTTTTGAATTTGACTATTGACCCTAACATAGTGTCATGCCCTATTCTCAATCTTGGGAGGAGACATGATGACAAAATGGCATATAAAAGAAATCAGTGAGTTAACTCAGACATCGGTTCGCATGTTGCGGCATTATGACAAAATAGGTTTGTTACAACCCTCTTATCTTGAGCCCAATGGTTACCGCTGTTACACCGAGCCGGATTTGGCAAAGTTACAGCAGATTATTGCTTTGAAGTATTTTGGTTTTTCATTAAGCAAAATAAAGGATATTCTGCAAAAACATTCCAACGTTTATGCTCACCTGCAAGCACAACACCAAGTAATCAGAAAGCAAAGTGAAGATTTACTGAAAGTGAATCAAGTGCTTGAAGAAATTCTAAAAAGCCGTTCTGCATCAATGTTTCCTAATTGGCAAGATTTGTTGTTACTCATAGAGGGGTATAAAATGACAGAAAATCTACGAGATAAATTGAAAAAAACGTGGGCTGGAAAACAATTAACTGTTTCTCAATTTGAAGACTACTTGTTTCTTTACGAGCAATTTCCTGAAGAATTTGCACTTAGAGATTCTATTATTGAGGAAATGAACCAACAAAAGGTAGGTGATCCTGAAGGACCAGATGGTGAGCGAATTGCTGCTGTTATGGAAGATTTATCAAAAAAAATGAAGAAATTTTTTACTGAGCAAGTCAAATTGGGAGCCAGTCTTTTGGAAAGCATACAATCTGGGAGACTAACCCAATTGGAAATCACCCCGGAAGGTGCTTATTGGTTGTCGCGTGCGATGATGGCCTATTCATTGAAGCGTTGGAATAATCTGTACAACCAAATCATCGATAACATGAACTCTCCACCTGAAGGAGAGCATGGGAAAAGGCTTGCTCAAGAATGGAAAGACTTAATCGATAATTATTTAGCTGCAGGAAATAGAGATTACTTAATCGGTATTTTATTATGGCAAGAAATTTCGCGACAAGAGCATGAAGTAAAAGCCTTAAAAACAATGCCGCCTCCTCAGGAGATGATAAAGCCATGGCATATTAAATTACTGTTCAATGCAGAAGCATCAGCTTGGATAAGTAAAGCACTAGAAACACATCAATGATGGTTTTTAACTCGCCAGACTTTTTTGAGTTTGGCGAAAATTAATGAAATAGTGAGAATTATGAGATTATTTATTTATCTGATTGGGATTCTGTTTACCGCATATGTTTTTAATCGGTTCTGCTTATGGTTAGAACAGAAAGGATGGTTGTATTATCGTTATAAAAAGCCACAAAAAGGAATTATTGGTTCTGCATTGCAAGAATTGAATGCCCAACTTCTGCCAAATCACCGTCACGTCGTTGTTGCAAAAGAAGAAAAAGTACAAAGTAAAAAATGCGAAAAAGATTTACCGATTGATGGTAATGTCGAAATGACTGATCAAATAAAATAGATCAACCTGGAAATCAGGTGATTTTAGCGAAAAAAAAGGAAACAGATTACATGCGTTGCTCACCTCAAGAAACAATTCAAAAGTTAATTCATGAACGTTACTCAGAAGCACGTGCTGTTTTTTGGGCCGGTTCGGTTTCTCAAGGGGAAGAAACCCAAGTCTCAGATTTAGATCTCGTAATCGTCTATGAAAAATTAATCAGAGTTTATCGTGAAGCCTTTGTTTATGAAGGTTGGCCTATTGATGCTTTTGTACACGACAGAGAATCCATTCGTTATTTTTTTGAAGAATCGAGAATAAATTCCGGTATTTCAGGAACCATTCAAATGATTTTGTCGGGAAAAGATATGATGCCAGCTAGCGATTTTTCAAACGGGATTAGAGAGGAGGCCCATCTTTACTTAAAGCGCGGACCTCTTTCTTGGGATAAAAATCAAATTGATAAAGAGCGTTTTTTAATTACGGATGTCTTAGAAGATATTTTATCTCCTAAGTCTTATGAAGAACAAATTGCCTCAGCCTCATGGCTTTTTGAAGCATTGTCTCAATTTTATTTTAGAGCTCAAAATAAATGGTGCGCCAATGGTAAATCAATCATTCGCTATTTGCATCAAGAAAATCCCAATTTAGCCAGGGAGTTTTCTGAAAGTTTTAATCGAGTTTATAAGGAAGGTGATTCAACTCATTTAAAAAAGTTGGTTGAAAAAATACTACAACCTTATGGAGGTATTCTTTGGAGCGGTTATCATTCCGATGCACCAGAAGATGCAAAAATACCAGAGCTTATAATTTTAGCCAAGAACAATGACTATGAGATTTGTTTCGAAGAACGAACCAACCAAGAAATCACTGCCATTTTATCTGACGGCTTAAAGATCTACAATGAAGAAATGATTGGTGCTTACAATCATACTCCCTTTACCATCTACATAAAATCTATCGACAAAAGGACCGTTTTAGCAGGTTGTTATGGGGATGTCACTCGAGCCAATTGCTATGTCGATTGCATTTGGGTTCATCCGGATTTTAGACAAAAAGGATTAGGACGAAATCTCATGGAAAAACTGGAAATTTTTGCAAAACAAAAGAATTGCCAAGTGATTACCATTGAGACGGCCGAATTTCAGGCAAGATCTTTTTATGAACAGCTTGGGTATTTTGTCATATCCATGACAGAGCATAATTGTTTTTTGGATTTCAACGTTTATTTGATGAGAAAATCGCTATGAAACAAGAACACCAATTGATTTATGAGCTAGAAATTTCTCTATTAAGGTCGGAAACGAGAAAATCTATTGCGCAACTGAAACTATTGATTGCTGATGAATTTATCGAGTATGGGGCCTCTGGCTCAATTTACAATAAGAACGACCTACTTGATTCTCTTCCAGAAGAAGAGCAACGAAGCTATATGGTTAATGATTTTTCAGTTTTAGAGGTGTCGCCTGAAGTCATGTTGGCAACTTATAAGGTTACTGTTGCCTCAAAAAGTTCTTTACGTTCTTCGCTCTGGCAATACAAACACAATCGTTGGCAAATGGTGTTTCATCAAGGAACGCCTTGCCACGAGTGCGAGGAATAATCCATTTTTACAGGTATTATGATGATAACAATAGCCTACCTAAAACAATATTCAGACTGTATTCCAAAGCTTGCTAAGATTTGGCATGAAGTTTTAGGTAAAATCTGGATGCCAGAGATCGGAATTGAAGAAATTGAATCTTTGTATTACGAAGAGCTGAACCAAGAGATGCCTTTTACTTACATTGCGCTATACGATGAAATTCCTGTAGGTTCTTGTACTTTGCAATTAAACGAAGATATTCGACCAGATTTAGGGCCGTGGATTGGTGATTTGGTGGTTGATCCAAAATATCAAAAACAGGGGATCGGAAAAATATTAGTTGATGCCGCAGTCGAGAAAGCAAAAGAACTTGGCTTTGAAAAACTGTACTTGTTTGCTCTTGATCCTACCATACCTGAGTATTATAGGCGCCTTGGGTGGAAAAAAATCGGTATGGATGAATTTAAATCTCATCCTGTAACGGTGATGGAGATCAGTTTATGAAGATAAAAAGGGTAATGCAAGAAGACTGGGAACTATGGAAATCATTTCGATTAGAAGCGCTAAAGAATTCACCTGAAAGCTTTGGCTCTTCTTATGAAGAGGAAGTGCTTATGTCCGATGCTGATTTTCAACATGGATTAAGTAAAGGATATGTATTGGGTGTCTTTGTTGACGATTTATTGGTGTCTTGTGTTGGATTCTATACGCTTATTTCACTTAAAACCAAACACCGAGGTGTACTTTGGGGTATGTATACTCGTCTTGAATACAGAGGAAAAGGTATTGCAACAGCATTAATTCAAACCCTGATACAGCATGCAAGGACCTGCGTCACTCAATTGCACCTAACCTGTGTAGTAAGTAATTTTGTGGCCTGCGCTTTTTATCAAAAGCAAGGATTTCGAATTTATGGTACCGAACCTAAAGCACTTAAAATTAATGGTACCTTCTATGACGAATATTTAATGGTATTGGATTTCAATGAGGAACCCATGAAAAAACTGGAAACTTATCAGAGCCTTTGTACTGAAGTATATGATTTAAGTAAACCTAATGCACCACAAGATGAATACTCATTCTATCGAAGCTATGCCGCAGAGGCTAAAGGCTTGATTTTAGAGCCTATGTGCGGCACAGGTCGATTTTTACTGCCTTTGGCTGAAGAAGGATTTGATGTTCATGGCTTTGACGCAAGTCAGCCAATGCTAGAACGACTGCATGCAAAAGCAAAGAGCAAAAATCTTAAGCCAAAAGCCTGGCATGGTTTTATTGAAGATTTAAAGCAAACCGATAAATATTCTTTAATTTTTATACCCAGCGGTTCATTTGGTCTCATCACAGAAAAGATTGATATTCAAAAAGCCTTAAAAACCATTTATGAACATATGGAAGATAAAGGACTTTTTGTATTTGAAGTAGAAACACTTCATGCGGTTCCTAATGAATTAGGTATATGGAGAGGCACAAGATGGCCAAAAGAAGATGGCACAATCATCCTACTCAGCCAATTAGTTATGCTCGATGAGGAGATTTGTTACTCTATAGGTAAATATGAACTGATTGATAACAACCGTATAATTCAAACAGAGGTTGAGGAATACAAAATTCGAATTTATCAAGACACTTCTTTCTTGCTCAATTTGCTCAATGAGGTTGGTTTTAGCAATGTACGAACGGTTAAAGCATTTGACCGAAGCGCATCGCCTAATGAAACAGACGAAAGTATTGTTTTTGAGTGCAGAAAATAATTGAGGTAATAAATGAATATTCTATGTCCAGAACCACTGCAAAGAGGAGATATCGTGGGGCTTATTTCTCCCTCGAGTCCTATTACGGAAAAAGCAATAGAAGTAGGAGTTCATTTATTAAAGTCGAATGGATTTAATGTAAAGTATGCAAAGCATATGTTTGGATCAGAACGATTTTTAGCTGGTAAAGACCGTGACCGTGCACAAGATGTGATGGATTTCTTTATAGACTCAGAAGTGAAAGCAATTATTGCAACCCGAGGAGGACAAGGTTCGCAACGACTTTTACCTTTCTTAGATTATGAATTGATTAAGAAAAACCCAAAACCATTATTCGGGTTTAGTGATACTACAGCGTTGCAATTAGGCCTATTTAAAAACACTGGCTTAGTAAGTTATACAGGGTTTACTTTGACCATTCATTTAAGTACCCAAGTTAAAAAAACATTATTTTCTTCTTTGTTAGGCCAAGAGTACACAATTCGCAAAGGAATAAAGGTTCATGGAGGCGTTAGCCGAGGTACTCTTCTTGGTGGCAATTTAACCCTTATGACTAATTTAATGGGCACGCCTTACATGCCTACTTTTAAAGGAAGTATTTTGTTGGTAGAAGATGTTGGCGTCGAGCCCTATAATATTGATGGCATGTTCTCACAATTAGATTTAGCAGGAGTTTTTGATGAAGTTTCCGGCGTTATTTTTGGTACATTTGAACAATGTAAAAGTAAGAAGTCGAATCAGAGCGATGGTACGGTAGAAGATGTAATCAATGAATGGGCTTCTAAATTAAAAGTCCCTTGTATTAAAGAGTTTTCCTATGGACATGGTAAGCAAAATTGCATTCTTCCAATTGGCAAAGTAGTTACTTTAGATGCAGATACTACTTGCGTTACGATTCAAAATTAAAAATGAAGAAATAACCACTTGATAAAACTGATGAGAGCATTGGTTTAATAGAGGCATAAATGAATACACAAGAAATACCCAAAGAATATCAACACACTTCACCAGCAGGAGCTGAGGTTCGATTGCTGATGAATAATCATTTAGGTGGAATGGCTCACTGTACTTTGAAGGCAGGCACAATTTCCAAAGCAGTTCGTCATAAAACTGTATCTGAATTTTGGCATGTCCTTTCTGGGGAAGGAACTATTTGGCGTAAGTTGAACGATGAAGAGAGCATTACCCCTTTAACTGCTGGAGTCAGCATCGATATTCCCTTGGGAACACATTTTCAATATCGAAGTGATGCAGCAGATTTGGTGTTTATTTGCGTTACTATGCCACCTTGGTCAGGCAGTGATGAGGCAAGTTATGTGGAGCATGGTGCCTGGCCTCCTACAGTGGAATAAATGAGATGACTTTAAAATTATCGTTTTTAGAAAATCCAAACCCTGATGATGTTCAAATATTAACAAATGGAATTAAGGAGTACGCCAAACAACAAAGAGGATTCGAATCCTTAGATTTCTTTGCATGCTTTATTCGTGATGCAGATAATAGCATTATTGGTGGTTGTAGTGGTGGAACCCTCTATGGAGGTCTTCATATCGATAATCTTTGGGTGAGTGAGTCCATCAGACATCAAGGATGGGGAACAAAGCTCATGCAAGCGGCATTGAGGTATGGCAATGAAAAAGATTGTGCTTTTGCAACAGTTAATACTATGGATTGGGAAGCAATAGAATTTTATAAAAAATTAGGATTTGAACTTGAGTTTGAACGGCATGGGTTTCAGAAAAACTCTATATTCTATTTTTTGCGGAAAGAATTTCAGGCAACAAGAGAAATCGGACTCTTAAATGGTGATTCAGTCTCGAGCTTAAGTCAAAAACCAAAACTGCCTGTATCAGAATCTTCGGTGAGAGAAGAGGTTGTCTCAATAAACAATGCGCCTCATTTTAAGTGGGGACAAAATTGTGATGCATGGTGGTTAAAAAATGATGGTCAGTTTAACGTTCTTTATGAAACGATGCCCTCAGGCAGTTTTGAGGTAAAACATTATCATCAGGAAACAGAACAATTTTTTTATTGTTTGCAAGGACAATTGGTTATTGAGTTTGAAGACTATGAACAGATGTTACAGGAACAGGAAGGAATAAGTATTAAAGCAGGGATAACCCATAAAGTGAAAAATAGTTCTGGAAATTTGGTTTCTTTTTTGGTGATTTCATCTCCTAATCTATCCGGGGATAGAGTTAATCTGGAGGCATAAAGTGCCTTCTGAACTGATTATCCGCAAAGCATTAATTGATGATGCTCAACATCTTCACCCTTTAATGGAGCAATTGGGTTATCCGCAATCGTCTAAGGAGTTGCAAAGACGACTAGAGCTATTTACTAGTGAACTGCATTACGGTGTCCTTCTTGCGGAAATTGCTGGAAAAGTTGTTGGTTGGATTGCTTGGTCTAAGAGTTATCTTTTTGTTTCCGAAATAACAAGATTTCATATTGAAGGCCTTGTGGTCGACCAAGGATATCGTAATCAAGGAATAGGTAAAAAGCTTATGATTACTGTTGAGGAATTTGCCAGAAAGTTTAGTCCCTGTATCATTGATTTGACATCTGGACTTAGGCGAGCGAAAGAGGGCTCCCATGATTTTTACAAATCGCTTGGATATCAGAATGAAGGTCATATGGCGAAACTGTATTTAAGGAAAATGCTGTGAACATCAAAGAATTACACTCTGCTTTAAAAGTTGAGACAGCAACATTAGATGATTATCCTACCATCCAAAACATGGCACGATTTTATGTATATGAACTCTCGCGTGACTGTGGTTTTATTTCAGATGATTGGGCTTTGCCTTCCGATGGCCTGTATGAAAGCTTCGATTTTAAAAAATACTTTGAAGAGCCGACAAGAAAAGCCTTTCTGATTAAAGTTGGTAATGAATTAGCTGGTTTTGCTCTATTAAATCACGAAGGAGTTTACCCTTATACTGCATGGAATATGGGCGAGTTTTTTATTACTGCTAAGTTTCAAGGCAAAGGTTTAGGTTATTTAGTTTCCTCTGAATTATGGAAAATGCATCCAGGCTTATGGGAGGTTTCTGTGATTCCAGAAAATAAGCGAGGGCTTAGTTTTTGGCGCAAAACTATTTCAAAAATTACAATGGGCAATTTCCAGGAAGAAATTAAAACAATCAATTATGATCCGCATCAACCACAACGAGTTATTTTTCGTTTTGATAGTACAGCACATGAATGCAGCAAGCCTTTAGAAAGCAAGAAAGAATATCAAATCCAATTTGTTGATGAACTTGATGAAGCTACGGAAAAACGAATGACAAATGGATTTATTGCCTATGAGGCTCAGCATGGTATTGACGTCAATTATCGACGTTTTTCAGTGACCATTTCTTCTGCCCATGGAGAAATTTTTGGTGCGCTTAATGCCTTTACTGCGTTTGCAGAAATTTATGTGGATGATATTTGGGTAGACAGTGCTTATCGTGGTAAAGGATATGGCAAACAGTTATTACTTGCTCTTGAACATCACTTCAAAGGTCAGGGCTTTAATAATATCAATTTGGTGACCAGTGCTTTTCAAGCTCCAGAGTTTTATAAAAAGTGCGGTTTTATGCCGGAATTTACGAGAATCAATAAAAAAAATCCCAAGTTAAGCAAAACATTTTTTGTTAAATTTTTTAATGAAGAGTCAGAGACACAAGGCATTCTTAAGGCGGCTCATAGTGAATAGAAGTCAACTAGAAACAATCTGTAAAAAATTAAAGATGAACCAACCTTTTGACTTGCCTCAAAGAGTCTATGGCGGTCTTTTACATAAAATGTGGTATCTGAAGTGCAATGGCTCGCAGTTTGCTGTAAAACAACTCAATAGCAGCATCCAATTGACTGAAGAAGTTAAATCCCAATATGAATTGACAGAACAGATAGCTTTCCAATTTTCCCAGCGTACTATTCCCGCAGTTCATGCTCTAAAATTAGAAAATAATTACTTAATCCTTTCAGAAGATGAGGCCTTTCTTGTTTATCCTTGGATAACAGCAAAAGCATTGGATAAAGACGCTATATCTGAGATGCATGCGCTTAAAATAGCCACTCTTTTGGCTGAAATTCATCCTATTAATCTTAATGTTCCCCAGCTAAGTGCTCAAGAATTTGATATTCATCCCAATGAAAAAATTAGTGTGTTAATAGACCAGTCAGCAAGCAAAAATTTGGTGTTTAAGGAGCAATTAAAAAGTAATCAACGAGTTATAATTGAGCTTAACGATATCTATCAAAAAACAATACCTATTCTACAAAGTAGTAGTGTAGTAAGCCATGGTGATTTGGATCAAAAAAATGTTTTATGGGATAAAAATGATACTCCATTTCTCATTGATTGGGAGTCTGCGCGAAAACTTAATCCCACTTATGAAATAGTCAATTGTGCTCTTGATTGGAGTGGAATTACTACTCCGCTGTTTAATAAAACTTTATTTATAAAAATGCTAAATACATATGCGTCTTCTGGAATAACAATAAATCAGGATCATTTGGAAGCTGCTTTTTATGGTGTTCTTGGCAATTGGATCAATTGGCTAGTATATAATATAAACCGTTCTTTTAGTTCTGATAAAGAGCAGCAGGGCATTGGTATTGAGCAGGTGCTTCAGGTTTTATCTACTATTATTCAAGTCAAGGCAAGTATTCCAGAATTAATTCAATTAGTAACACATGAATTAGGAATAACCTTTTAACTTTCGCCAACTTTGATTACCATACCGCACGAACGTAACTTAAGTTTCAAGGAATGCTTCATGACGAACATCAACAATAATAAAGCTGCATTAGTGACCGGAGCCAGCCATGGAATTGGTCTTGAACTTGCTAAAATTCTTTTAGGTGACGGCTGGGTTGTCTATGGAACAGGGCGGGATGTAAGCAGCTTAGAGGATACTAAAGCGCTATATTCTCGTTTTGTTCCCATTCAATCGGATTTTACTCGCAATAGTGATATCGAACAGGTTGCTAAAATTATTAATGATTCTGGAATACCGCTTCATCTTTTAGTTCAAAATGCAGGAATGAAAAGTCCTCCACGTCCGTTGACCGAATACGATTGTGACAGTATTGACGAAGTTTTTCAGGTTAATTTATTAGCTCCAATGAAACTTACAGCACTACTTGCCGCGCAGATGCCTGAGAAGTCTCGGATTTTATTTGTTACATCAAGAGCAGCGACTCTGAAACTTAAAGAAAGCTCAACATACTGTGCCAGCAAAGCGGGTTTGGATGAAGTAACTGCTATTGTGAGAAAAGAGCTAGCAGAGAAAAATATTGGTGTGTCTTGTGTTATTCCAGGGGAGGTGGATACAAGAATTCAAAAAATTTTAAGAGAAACAACTTCATTTCATTTACATAAAATGTTTGATGAGGCTTATCAGTCCGGTCAATTAATAAGCCCGGAAACTTGCGCGGAATTCCTTAAATGGTTTCTTTGCGACTTATCTTTTGATGAATTTAAACAAAGCAATATGCCTGTTTCCATCTATGAAGAATGGCATCATCCATTTTGGCTTAAAGATAGGAATAAGTTACCTCCTTTTCCTTTCTAATTTGTTTATGAACTTTTACGAGCATTTCCAATAAAAGTTTAACTTTGGAGAATAGATGCTTCGTTTGTTCTGTTCTTTTTTCAAGGCATATTTTCTTATGGGGGATATGCTCTCCTCTCTACAATTGCTTCCTAAAATAGATCCGATCATGCCCTTCTAAATAATTTTTAATTGTGCCTAAATGCTGATAGCCTTGTTTTAAATAAAATCTTTCTGCCTGAAAAGAAAAAGTATCTAATGTCGATGCTGGAATTCCTCGTGTAATTGCTTCGGCTTCAACGCTGTGCAATAGTTCAGCACCGATACCAAGACCACGGTATTCCTCCTTAACCCAGAGGACATCAACATATATTGAGCTTTTATGAGCGTACACAATAGCTCCGCCAATAATAATACCCTCGTTATCTTTCACATAGATTGAGTAACGCTCTGGTTTGGTTCCTGTAAAAGGAGCATTAAAATTTACTATCCCATCACGAATAATTTTATCTTGCTGTTCTAGTAGCTTAGCGTCTATAACAAGCTCTAGTTGGTAATTCATTTGCGCTTGATTCATGAGTTACATCTTCTATTAGTTTGAATACAATAAATCATTGACAACTTCCATAGTAATTTCGGGTAGTTTTTGCGTTTGATCAATACACTCTTGAATGGTTATAACCGCTTTTCTAATTTCATTGGGTAACATCTCAGATGGGGCATTTTCGCCTGGCCAAGAAGCATCTCGAGTAGCTTTATCAGGCCAACGAGAATAGGCAAGCCACATACCATCGTTAGTTTTATGCAGGCAAGAACCTAATGCACCGCGATATTGCACAAAATAGGAAGCGACCTGATGCCAGGCCTTTTGATACTCCATCTCAAGCTCAGGCTTAATAAAAGCTCGGTAAATAACAGCAAAACATTTTTTTGAAAGCAACTTAAATTGTTTGAGTGCTTCTTCAGGCGTTATATCCTGGGCACCCAAAACTCCCTCCGCTTTGAATATGTTTATACCTTTGGGAATTGAAAATTGGGACGTAAAATACATCTGATCAAGACCTATTCCAAAAGCACAATGCTCATAGCCTAGGACACGAAAGTAATTAATTGGCCGCTGGTTTTCATTAGCTAAGACATAGTTTCTGAATTTTGGATTATAAAATCCATAAGTCATGTAGTAATGAATACCTTGGCTTTCAAGATGTTGAATGATTTGCACCAAATTCTGGTGCAGTTTTTCAGGCGAATAAAGTTCAATATACATCCCAGCTTTTTCAAGCGTCGAATGTTCATTCTCTGGATAAGGAGGATTCAGTGCCACAAAATCACCAGGTGTCGCAATCGAAATCACGTCCATAAAATCACCACTTCTGAATGAAACTTGATTCGCATTAAGAAGGTTAGATACTCGGTCAATCTCACTCAAGAACATTTCTAGGGACAAATTCGCATGCTCAAGAAATCGATTAGCATTTTTTCCTTCAAAGAGTTCACCTTCGCGATAGATAATATTCAATTCCTTATCATAAAAAAGGATTCCGCCCCATGAATGATTAATGATGAAAGGGAGCAGTAACGCTTTTTCTTCATCAGTTGTTTGGTTGTAATTCCCAATCACTTCAAGGAAAAAATCTTTCTTCGATAGGGAGGCATCATATTTTTCTATTAAGGCAGTATAAGAAGTTTTGACAAGAGCAGGGTTATCTTTAATTAAAAGAAGTGTATTAATCAAAATTTTATTGCTGTCATTGATAATATATTCTTCTGCAACGCCAATCTCCATTGCAGCCAGACTCCAAGAAGCAGAACCTGCAAAAGGCTCAATGGCTTTCTTGTATTTTTGGCCCTTACTATTTGCCAATAATACAGAGAAATGCTCATTCAACCAGCTAGTATCAGGGGACATATGCCCTGTCAAATCTGGAAGAGTAAGGTTCCTATTTCCCAGATAATGGAGCGGTCCCCCATGATTTTGATTTAATTGAATAGAATCTGAGCTCATAATAGCCACTATGTGGTAAATACAACTATAGAGTCGCACATTTTAACATGAAACAAAAAATTCCTTTATTCTTTATTACTAATTAAGTATTGACCCTCACGTTGCGTGATAGCTTAGAATCATCAATTAAGGAGATGATGCTTATGAACTATTATCAAATTAAAGAAATCAGCCAAATGACCTCTCTCTCAATTCGATCATTGCAATACTACGATGAAGTAGGTTTGTTAAAACCAACAAAGCGCTCTGATTCTGGCTATCGTTTGTATTCTGAAGCTGATTTACTCATTTTACAACAAATTATCACTTTAAAATTCCTTGGATTTTCTTTATCTACCATCAAAGAAATCATTGGGAATCCAAACTTTAATCTGGCTGCATCAATGAGCCTTCAAGCACGCGAATTGAGCGAAAAGGCTAATAAAATAAATGAAGCAGCCTCTTTGTTAACTTACATTGCCAGTCAATTGGAAATAAACCAGCCAATCAATTGGCAAAGTAGTGCAAAAATTATTGAAATATTGGAGTTAAATACTATGAGCGATCCTGTATTAAAAAAATATCAAGCAGCTAGTGAATCAGAGTTAGGTAAAAAATCGGACTACGATTCCACCTACAATCCTAATCGGCTCTATCCTATCCCCAGAGCGGGTAAGCGGCAAGAAATTGGCATTGATCCTGCTCATCCGCCTTTTGTGGGTTTTGATTGCTGGAATCATTATGAAGTTTCCTGGCTCAACGAGAAAGGAAAACCGGTGGTCGGGATTGGTGAAATTTTTTATGATTGTAACTCGCCAAAGCTCATCGAATCCAAGTCATTAAAATTATATTTTAATTCATTCAATAACACCAAAATAAAAAGTATTGATGAGTTAGAGAATACGATTAAAAAAGATTTGGAGGCACGTGTTGAATCACCAGTTTTAGTTAAAATTTATTCCTTGGAACAAGCGAGTCAATACGCTGCATCACAAATGTTGACGGGCGAGTGCATTGATCACCTCGATGTCGAGTGCTTTGTCTATTTGGTTGAGCCATCGTTTCTTAGTGTTCAAGATGTGGTGGTGGAAGAACAGTTGTATTCTGACCTTTTAAAATCAAATTGCTTAGTCACCAATCAACCGGATTGGGGAAGTGTGTACATCGCTTACAAAGGAAAAAAGATAGATAGGGAAGGCTTATTAAAATACCTTGTTTCCTATAGAAACCATAATGAATTTCATGAGCAATGCATAGAGCGAATTTTTGTGGATATTATGAATTATTGTAAACCTGAAGTATTAACAGTTTATGGACGTTATACCAGACGTGGAGGATTGGATATTAATCCCTATCGCTCCAGCAAAAATAATACTTTTGATAGAAAAAATATCCGACTCATTCGACAATAAATAATGACTTAATGATCTATCCAAGCTCTTAATTTTCCAGAAAATCGGCCTTGTCGGCGCAATGTTATTAATGCGATTGGGTCGATGCTTTTAATTAGGCGATACTCGCCCAACACCGCATGAATAGACCAACACTGCTGAATAATTGCAATAATTTCAAACAAATGCACAGATGACTCTATCGATAGCCAATTTTTAAAACAAGCTTCCTGCAATTGCCTATATTGACTGGTTGATAATTTTAAAAATTCTGTTACTCGATACAAACAATTAACGAATGAGAAAAAAGGATGAGTAATAACAACTTCCCCTAAATCAATCATCGTGGTTTGATGAGTATGGGGATTCACTAAAATATTTTTACCGTGAAAATCTGCATGGCCAAAAGTATCAGGTACTTTAAAACTGGCTAATTGCTCACAAAAAGTTCTTAATTTACCATCTAAACTTTTTAATTGTTTTAATTCTTCTCGGGTTAATCCATCACCAATCAATAGCTCTTCTTCACATAGTAATTGCTGATAAAGTTTTGGCAATTGCTGCAGGCGCCAATCTGGGACACCTAAATCAAGAAACAAGCTTATTTTATCTGCGGAGTTTATTTGCAGCATTGTGTAATGATGCATCATATCAATTAAAAGATTGGGCTTAACTTCCTGTTTAAAGACCTCATGCAAAGAAATGCCAGCATCTTGCATTAAAAAACAGTGAAGTTCTTGATTATGAGCTATGATTTGCGGAACAGGGGCATTGAATTGTTTCTGCAATAGCTGAATGACATTGGCTTCTAATGACAATGCAGAAGGCACTTTCTTCAAATAGACCAACCCAAAATTTGTTTGAAAACGACACACTTCTGACCAAGCTGTATCGAGAATTATTTCGGGTATCAAGGTTTCAAGTTGATATCCTGAATCGTTTAAGGCACTGAGTGCCCATTCTATGTGAGGAGTCTTCATAATCATTGTCTATGATCCTCGATCACTTCATAAATCGTGCGTAATGCTCTTTTTGCTTCAAAATTCATCTCGGTTTGTTGGTTAACAAGATACATCATTGCTTTCCATAAAGCCCAAGTACGTCCTCGTGCCCAAGTGTCTGGATCAAGTTCCAGGGTTTCTAAAAAAATGCTTCGACTTTTTCCTTCAAATAATGTCCAGGCAATAGCAAGATCGCAAGCAGGATCGCCGATGGCGAGTTGGCCAAAATCGATAACTGCACTTAATTTTCCTTGAGAAAGTAACAAATTGCCAACACTGACATCACCATGCACCCAAAGGGGTGGATTCTGCCAAGAAGTTGATAATGCTTTTTCCCAAATTTCTGTTGCAGCACGGAAATCTATAGTGTCCTTCAAATCTTCGATGGCTTTTCGTGTTTCTGAATCATAAACTGCTAAATCACCACCGCGATAAAAACTCTGAGGACCCGCAAGAGGTCCACCCATTGAGTTGATGCTTTGGAGCGCCTTAAGAAATAGAGCTAAATCATGTGCAAACTCAGATAAATCATTAATGGGAGTAGCTGCTGCCGTTTCCCCAGGAAGCCAACGATTAATGGACCACTTCCAAGGATACAGTTCATTGGGTTTTCCCATCGCAAGTGGGGCGGGTATGGGAAGAGGAAGAAGTGGGGCTAATTTGGGTAACCATGTTTGTTCTTTTTCCACTTGCCCTGCGTATTCGGCGCTACTGGGCATGCGAATGAGCATTTCTGTACCTAAATGAAAGGTTCTATTGTCCCAACCGCTATTGTTTACAGTTTGAATAGGTAGCTGACCCCACTGTGGAAATTGTTGCGTAATGAGCTCACGTACTAAGGCTGCAGTAATATTTATTTTGGATTGTGTATTCGTCATTGTTGCACCATAAAATCGATATTCTACTTCATCAAGCAACTTGCCTGACTCACTTGCTTTAATGTATTCATCTTCAATAATGCCACCCATTTTTTCAGCAATTTTCCGGCTAGAGATATTTTGTCTTACAACAGGATATTTTAGATAATCATAAACCATATTAGTTTCAGCCCAGGTTTTTAATAAATTCATCGCTTCAAAACCATAATGAAATCCATGAGCACTTTTCTTTAACCAAATGCCTAATTCAGGTGTCTTTGTATTTGCTTGGTGTAGGCAAGCATATCCTAAAAAATTCTGGTTCTCTTTATTGATGATGACCAATGCGATTTCTGAGCCTGCTTGCATTTTAATTTGCTGTTCAGAAATGTGCTGATTAATTTCCTCTTGTGTTTTCGGAGCACTTGGCCACATGTGCTCTGTAATTTCAGCAGTAAATTCTTTACATAAATCTTCTGCATATTTTAGTGAAACAGGAATTAACTGAAGTCGTTCGGATTGTAAGGTGAGATACAGATAGTTAGGCATAGAATACTTACTCGTAGAAATTGTTATCAATGATTTGTTTGTTATTTTAGCAATGAGTATCTTCTCAAGTGAATGCTTGTAAGAGAAAAACATTGCTATTTTTCCCAAAACTAATTCTTCTGTTAGATTAAAATAATAATCACGTATTCGATACTCACGTAGTTCTACGTATTGATGCATCTTATGGCCTATTTGTATAATTATTATATCATTTGGATTTAGGAGATTAGTAAGAATGAATCAACCTCAACGAATTTTTATTATTGGTCATCATGGTGCTGGTAAAGGATTATTAGCTAAGTCTGTGGCGCAATCTTTAGGGTGGCAATTTGTCGATGCAGATTTAGGGTTAGAATCTCATGTTGGACGACATTTGTCTGAAATACTTGGAAGCCCCGGAAGTGATGTTTTTTATGAGTGTCAGTTTGACATATTAAAGTCCCTTTGCACGCAAGAGCACATTGTCGTAACTACCGATTCCAGTGTTGTTCTAGCTTTAAAAAATTGTCAATTATTGCGAAATGAAATGACTGTATTTTTGGATGTGAGTACTCCGGTTCAAATCGAGCGTACTGCACGCAATCCAGCAAATTTATTGCCTATACCAAGTTTGAGTGATTTTTTTGATCAATTACATGACGAGCGCGATAGTTTATATAAAGAAGTGGCTACACTGACTATTCATGGTGATGATGGCAAATTAGAAGAGCATACGCGTTGTATTGCGAAGGCTATTTTGGGAAATGAAAAAATGCTGCCCAAAAAAACAATTTTGGAGAAAAAAGATTTCACATTATACCATAAAGTATGTCATACGAAAGTTGATTTATCTGAGCAACAAGCCATATACCTTAAGTTGTTGGCTCAAGGAAAAACGGCTAAGGAAATTGCGCGTGAAGCCCATGTTTCTTATAGGACAGTCGAAGGAGTTATTGCTAAATTAATGGATTCGTTAGGATGTTCTTCGAGTAAAGAATTAATTGCTTTATATCATGAACAACCATAAAGCTAAACCTATCTCTTTAAAAAGGCTCTAAAATGGATAGGATGATGTAATGCTAACTCTCCTGGAGTATCTATGCCAAAATATGATTCACCTTATTTACAACATCTTATTGAGGAATTAGCTGTAGCGACTTCTACAGAAGAAAACGATCAAATTTGGCAAAGGGTTGAAACACCCATTATTGAAGATGTTCCAAATCAGCCAGAGCAGTGTTTGGTCACTTTTTTATATAGAGAGGAAAGCGATAAAAAAACAATTTATTTGTGGTCTACATTTACTGGATTACCTTGTTCTTTGCAGAGTCAATTTAAAGCTATTCCAAACACTGATATTAGATACTTAACTTTGATATTGCCGCGCACTTTTCGCTCTTCGTATAACGTACTCATTGTTGATGAAGATACCCCAAAAGAGGAATTCCCAGAACAAGAAAATACTAAAAGCCTCTACCCCGTTCCAACAGGAAAATTCAAAGAATCACAAATGTTATTAATGCACTTATTTAATCAAGGCTGCGTTCAAACTGATCCAAGAAATAAACGGGAAATAACCTATTATATGGATTATGACAATCCCGGCGAATTTTTTGGCAAGGAATCCATTATTGAGCTACCTAATGCACCAACTTTTGTAACTGATTGTTCTTTAGATAAAGCAAAGGAACATCCTGAGCGATGTAAAAAAGAACATCGATTTTTTTCTTTCGAGCTGAACTTCTTGGAAACTCGTTTAAAAAATGTTCCAGGCTATTACGAAAATCCTGAGCAATCGATACGAAAATATTGGGTCTATTTGCCTCCTGATTACGATAAACAGGCAACACCTTACCCTATGATTTTATTTTTAGATGGTAGTGATTATTTAAATCCCATGCCGGCACCGCTTATTTTAGATAAGCTCATTCAAGAGGGAAGTATTCCTCCTTGTGTTGCAGTATTTCTGGAATACTCAAGCATTCATCGTATGCATGAATACAACTGTAATGACGCATTCACCTCATTTTTAGGGCATGATTTTATTCCGATGTTACATGATAAAAACCAATTAAATATCACTCAAGACGCAAGATTAATAACGATTGTTGGGCAAAGTGCCAGTGGCTTAGCTGCTTTTTATGCCGCTTTAACCAAACCAACTGTGTTTGGCAATGCTATTGCTTTATCACCTTCCTTGGAAATGCAAAAATTGACTGATTTAGAACAAAAGATTGAACAACACCATAAAGAAAATCCTAATATGCAATTTATTTTTGATATTGGTACTTATGAAACGATTCCGGTAGACTTAGAATTCGAAGATGGCTCTACTCAATCTATCGCAACATTTGAAGCTAATCGAAGAATTGCTGATTTAATGGAAAAGAAAGGAATGCTTATCCATAAGTCTGAATTTATTGGCGGTCATAATTATGGTTGTTGGTGTGCCAATTTGCCTGTTCATATAAAAACCATTTTTGAACACAGGAAAGTGGCAATCCCATCACAACAAAACAAATCAGTTATAATAAACAAAATTTAACGCTAATGGGTCGAAATGATGCGCGACTGCGAATCTTTACAGCCATTGATTGTACTCATTACGGGTGCATCTGGGGTTGGAAAAACAACATTGCTTAAAGAAATCGAACAGCAATATCCTCAGGAGATCATTTCTTCTCATTTTTTTGATAGCATTGGTGTTCCCAGTTTTGATGACATGATCCAACAATACGGCTCAACCGAAAAATGGCAAGAGGTCACTACAAGATGCTGGATTGAGCGTTTAAGTCAGATTCATGATAAAAAGCTGATTTTCCTAGAGGGGCAATTTAATCCAGAATTTGCTTTAGTACCACTTAGAGAGCAGGGTATAGAAAATTATTTACTGATTTGTTTGCATACGGAGCAAGCCATACGAGAGCATCGGTTGAGTGTACTTCGCAATCAGCCTGAGTTAGCAGATGTCCCTATGAACAATTGGGCTCTATTTCTTAAAAAGAAAACTGTTGAGATGGGTGGCATTATTCTCGATTCTTCGCAGGATAACATCAATACGCTTGCCATGGAACTTATGGAGTTGGTTAGGAAAAAACGGCAGTTCAAGATTGAGTGTAAAGAGATTTCACTTTCTTATCCAGGATTGTCCAATCTCCTTAAACCAAGCGTTGGATGCCCAACACCTGAAAAAATGAAACAGGTACTTCTATCTTATACTCAACTTGGCCAGTATCTTATAGGGGCGTTTTTAAAAAATGACTTGGTTGGTGTGATTGGTCTTCATTTAGAGGAGAGTTTTGCCATAATCAGACATATTTCGGTAATTGAAGCATATAGAAACCAAGGAATAGGTAAGAACATGCTGATATATGTACTCAATCATTTTCCAATACAAACGCTTCGCGCTGAAACAGACGATGAGGCTTACGGTTTTTATCAGCAATGTGGATTTCGATGTGAGGCATTTATAAATAAGCACGGTAAACGTTACACCTGCTATTTAGACAAACAATCTTAGAGGGCTAGAGATGCGCCGTGGAGAATTAAATTATTCTGATGAACAGCTGATGGATTTTTTATATCAAGGCTACCAGATTATGGCCTCAGAGCTCCATTTTGTTGAGGTGGGGTCTTTTTATGGATTTGTTATTTCGACGAATACGACTAAAAAATATTTTCTAAAAGTTTATCCTGAAGGCCAATCGCTGGTTCCAATCCATCCTACGATTGAATCACTCAACCAGACCGGTATCGCTTTAAATCGATTCAGAAACGAATTTGGTATGAAGAACTTGTCCTATATGATTTCAGATGTTCAGGGCCATTATTGTTTTAGGACCAATGAATTGATTTTGACATTGTTTGACTACATTGAAGGAATTCATCCAGCCTATTCGCCCAATCAGCTTTTGGCCGATAAAATGGCTACTCTTCTATTTCAATTACATCAAATTCCAGTTCATGAGTTCTCATTTTTTGAGACAGAACATTTTGATATCAATTATGCGTTAGGAATAAAGGATTGGATTAACAATTCAGTTGAGGTGATTGAGGAAACGCATGCAGAATCGATGTTGTCCCAACTGGAGTGTTATAAAAAGCAATTGTTACAAGGACTATCTCAATTACAAGAATGGAAAAAGAAGTTCACTCAGCAGCCAGTCCCTTTTGCTCTAACTCATGGTGACCCTCACCACTATAATGTACTACAAACTCCTTTTGATGTTTGGTTGGTTGATTGGGATGGAGTTAAAATTGCACCAATTGAGAGAGACCTTTGGCATTATGAACAGGCTCCATTGACTGAGTTCTATTTAAAACTGAATCCCAACTGTAGCATTAACCATGAATTGTGCCGGTTTTACCAACTTCAACGATTTTTTGGGGATGGACGCTATTATCTTGAACAGGTTTTGACTGGAAAAAATAGAACTGCTCAGCAGTCAGAAGAGGACAAAAATACTTTTTTAACTCATTGGGGATGGTCATACTGCGTGTAGTATTAGAGCATGTAACCTTAGCCAAGAAAATTATATTTCACTCTCCTGGATTTACTTCTTAGGCAACTAAATTCCAGATTATTAATCTGATTGATGTGAGTTAAATAAAATTGAAAAATCGTTTGCTTAAGGTCTGTATCTCCTTTTTGATAACGGGTTACTAAAATCAACAAGGCTAATAATCGCTCTTCATTGATGGGTGAATACAACAATTCTTGTAACAAAGAAAAGGGTAGTAATGATTGATAGCATTTGGCGACTTTTCTTAAATCAGGGACGCTTACACCCATAAATTGGTCATGCTCTGCATAATCTCCTGGTCCCGTTTTATAATAGATTGCTTTTTGCTCCGAATCAGGTTTTTTGAGTAACTCGAGCTCGCTTCTAAGTGTTTTGAGTGACTCCATCATTTCGATTTTATTTAGAGTTGTTGTCATAGTTAATGTCTTATGTTGGTTATTTTATGCCTATGTATACTGCACTTTCATGAGGCTTTTTATAGAGCTCAAAATCAGTGAGGTAGGTTCTTTCGTATATTGATTTTTTATTAAAATAGCTCCAAATAGTTTGCCAGGCATTAATGATTGCTGAGGGATTAGGACCGATTGCTTCAAAAACCAGATAGTTGCCCGCTTTTATAGCGACTCTATCTAAGTTCGTAGCTTTAGATTCATTCACAATTTCTATTCCCGCGGTGACTGTATAGTACCCTGATGAGTCGGACTCATAATGGTGGTATACGCCATAAACCGGCTTTTCTTGTTGTGCTCTGATGTTTGAATCAAAGAATTGTTCCCATAGTTGAGGCAGTCTTGCCGTTTGAGGATTAAACTCTTCTTCATTTTTTGTTCTTACACTCATTCCAGTTACTGTAAATTCTTGAATCTGAGTCAATTGGGGGATAATAACAGTCATACCGTTCTCCAAATAGAAGTTTTAATTAATATAAGCCTGCATGGCATTCGCAATGATGCGTTTGTCCTCTTCAGTGATTTTTAATAATCCAAAACGAAAGGGGTATCCCCAATTCTTGTTATTTTTTGTCAATTCAAGTGATTCAATGAGCGCGTGTATGGGAACATCAAATCCTTTATTGGCCCAAAGTACATTGCGTCGAAATGGAAAAAAACCATTGCCCATATCTACCTGGTAGGGGTCACCAGGTAGAATGATTCCAAGTGCTGTAAATGCTTGCAATTTCTCAATCCCTTTAAAGTGCAGAGTTGGTGAGTAATAGATGATGCAATCACCTGCTTGTATTTTTTTTAGAGGCGCAAGTTTACCGTGGCAAACTTGCATAAAGCCTCCTTCCACTCCAATCCGTACGTGGGACGCGCAGGCGACAGCCAGCCAGTTTTGGTTCATGATCAGTTCTTTGAAAAAAAGCGAATTCGATGACCATCTGGGTCGCAGGTTACAAACGTGTAACCAAAATCCATTGGTGTTGGTTCTTGTATCATTTTAAAGTTCTTAGTTTGATAATTTCTAAAAAGTTCATCAACGGCTTGTTCATCGGGAACCAAAATGGCGAGTTCGCTACCGCCACCCAATGCAGTTGGTGCGGGTAACGCAGAATTTTGAGACCATAATCCCAATCGCAAACCGGATTTTAATAGAAACATGGCGTAATCAGGCTCAGTGTGGATAGGCTGGGCATTGAGCAATTCTGAGTAAAAATGAGTACTGTTATCTATATTGCTCACATAAAATAGAACTAAATTGGGGTCGAATGTCATGATTTCTCCTGTTTTTTATTTTTCGTTAAATTCATTGGAGAATATAAAACAGACTCATGACAGTTTTTGTCAGTATCATTCAATAGGATTGGGGAATATTATGTAGGGTGCGCCACTTCTTTAAAAGGGATTGTCGGCGTTCGGAATATTTTTGTTCTTTAATGGATACTTGAAGAATTCTATCGGTTCTGAAGTGACGGAAGTCCTGCCTTAGCTCACACCAACCCACCATGAGATGAACTTCCTCAAAAAAGCCGAGCGCAATAGGCCAGAGTATTCGTGTCGAATGATTGTTTTGGAGATCTTGATATTCTAATTCGATTTTTCGTTCTAAACGTATCGCTTTGCGAATGAGAATAAGATCACTATCCTTACTTTCGGCACATTTTCCTGGGGGAACTAAGAGTCCTGAAGTTTCTAGTTGGTGTTTTAATTCAGTAGGAAGGAGTGCTGAAATTTTTGCAAGCACATTTTGAGCTGCGATTTTAAGTTGAGTATCCGCTCGTTGTGCAACCCAACGTGACCCTAGCACCATTGCCTCAATTTCATCATCTGAAAACATCAAAGGAGGCAACATAAAACCAGATTTAAGCACATAACCAACACCGGGCTCGCCTTCAATTGGCGCGCCTAAGGATTGTAAGGTTATTATATCTCGGTAAAGAGTCCGTAGGCTCACGCCTAATTCTTCTGAAAGATTTTTGCCGCTCACGGGTAATCGATGACGTCGTAGTAATTGAATTAAATCAAATAAACGTTCAGTTCGAGACATTATTGTAATAAATACTGCTGCCAAATCATGTCAGTAGTGTATCATGAATACTTATAGAACTAATAATTTGCTTATTATGATTATTCTAATAGCAACAAACCTTGGGTTTAATGCATGCCCTCAAGAAACGCTTTAAAGCCACCTGCGATCGGGCTATTCTGATTGGGATAATAGGCTTGGTAGGCCTGTCGATCAACACTTAGCATAAACTGATTAGATGCGAGTATATTCCAAAACAGCCGGATTTGTTTGGCTAAAAGGAACGCACTTGATAGCTGTTCCTTTGTCGCTAATCCTAACCATTTTTCGAGGCAAGCATCTTGAAGTTTCTGGTATGTTGAATCACCTTCTGTTACTCCATAGTGAGTAATCGATTGTTCTAGACAGGTATGTAACGAAAAAAATGGATGAATGATCGCGGTCTCTCCCCAATCAACAAACGTCATTCTTTTAGTAATTGGATCAAGAAGAACATTCTTATCATGAAAATCGTGATAACCTATGGTTTCAGGAATCCTAAAGCTTGCTAATAATTTGCACTGCGCTGAAAATTTCGGACTTAGACTGTGTAATGTTTGCAATTCTTTATCCGTTAGACCCTCTGCTTTTAAAAAAGCAGTTTGCTTTAACATGTGATCATAAAGAAAGGGTAATTGATTTAATCGCCAATCAGGTACGCCTAGTTTGAGAAATGTCGCGATACATTCTTCTGCGCTGAGTTGGATTGTGGCATATTGCTTTATTGCTTCGCATAATAGCTTTGGCTTGAAGTTGGTTTTAAGCGTTTGACGCAAAGAAATACCCGCATCCCTCATTAGAAAACAATGTAAATCCTCATTAATTTCAATTATATCGGGCACATTGGCATGGAATTGGGATGACAATACTCGAATGATTTTGGGCTCATTAGATAGAAAAAGAGAGGGTGGTGTTTGTTTTAAATAAAAATTCTCTGTTGATGTTGCAAATCGGATCACATGAGACCACGGTGTTGACAATACAATTTCTGGTGAGTGCTCTATTGAGTAGCCATTAGAAACCAGGTAATCGGTTCCCCATTTGAAAAGTGGTAGTAGATTATTCATTTTTGGAAGTTAAAATGCATAAAAAATGACGAGAAAAATATAAGTCTTACTTAACATAAAAAACTTCCCTTTAAATAGTTACCAAGAGAATATTATACATAAAAAAGCGAGTCTCAATAGAATAGTAAAAGCAGGATAAAATAATGGAACAGTAAGATGATTTACCTATATCCGTGGTATAAACAAAAGGATAATGGATTAATTCTTAGTTTGCTTATTCAACCCGGTGCCAAATGCAATCAAGTAGTAGGTGCTGTTGGAGAGGAACTAAAGATAAAAATCGCGGCACCTTCTATTGAAGATAAAGCCAACATGGAATTAGTGCGATACCTGTCTGTCTTATTCAAAGTCCCTAAAAGTCAAATTAAAATAAAGAGAGGCCTTAAGTCTCGACACAAGATCATTGAAGTCATTGGTTGTGGTGTTGATGCTCTTCAGTGGTGTAAAATTAAAGAATGATTTTAAATAATAAGCCTAAAATGCTGGATACAACAATAATTGAGAACAATTGGCGCTCTCGTGGCTTTAGTTTTGAGCTTTGGGAAGATCCCCCAGGTCAAATTTGGAAGGATTTTAGGCATGAAACGGATGAGTTATTCATGTTGCTTGAAGGTGAAGTTATTTTAACCGTGGGCAATAAAACGTTAAAACCTGCTATTGGAGAAGAAGTATTGATTCCAGCAGGAGTAGATCATACGGTTCAAACCAGTTCCACCACAGGAAGCCGTTGGTATTATGGTTACAAAATAAGAAGGTAAGGGAATGACACAAAAGAAAATATCATTAGAAAATGATGCTGTTCTGCAATTCATTGTTGATGAATTAATATCTTTACATCATTGCCATACAATTATTTTATATGGCTCGCGCGCACGAGGAGACTTCGCAGTAACCAGTGATTATGATGTTGCAGGGATTAGGGAAAAAGGAGATAAGCAACGAATAGCACACTTTGATGAAGCACATCAAGTTTATCATGATATTTTTGTTTATCCTGAGAATGCTTTTGATTCAATTTCTGATGAACATTTATGTATGTCAGATGGCATCGTTGTTCTTGAAAAAGCTCATTTTGGCACAGAGTTATTAAAAAAACTCTCTGCTTTTTTAATATTGCCTGAGTCCCTCCCTCCTGATGAAATTACAGCACGTAGAGTGTGGTATCAAAAAATGCTGGCAAGGGCGTATACTAGAGATTTAGAAGGAAAATATCGCCATATTTGGTCAATCTTCACAATTCTAGAGGATTATTTTGTATTCAAAGAATTGCGTTATCAAGGTCCAAAAAAAGCATTCAAGTATTTAGAAACACACGATCCAGAGACTTTATCATTATTTGATGAGGCCATAACGAATATCGATAATTTGGATGCCTTAAATAGGCTAATTACAAGAGTTATAAAGATAGACAAAACGTAGGATAATTATGCCAGAATTAGATATTGAAATTATCAAAGATAATCCAGAGTACTTTCTTGTGAAAAGGCATCTATTATTTTTATTTAGAGTGCCTAGTAATGAAATTTAATATTTATATTAAAATTTTGACTGCGTTCTTTGTGATTTTTTTAATTCTTGTTTTGGCATTTTTTAAATATTTAAAGTCAGTTGAGACAAAGATAGTTGTTAATGCTGGAAAAACGACCTCGCAAGGGCTTTTAATTAGTTTAGAAAAAGAGTTAATTAATAACCCGAAATCAAACTGGGATGCGATAATAAAGAAGAAAACAGATAATGTTATTCATCTTATAGCAATCGACAGTCTAAAACTCACCCTGGTGCAGAATAATCAATTAAATAATGGTGAAATCATTTTTTTATCAGGTACAACCTATCAATTTCTAAACGAGGTCATTGTAGAACATACTGCGTATAAAAAAATTGGTAATACCCCATATGCATTAGCTTACAATTTTTCAGATCCTGGCGAAATTATTTTTAATTATATGAATCCTGTTTTAAAACAAATCGTTCAACATTTATTATCAAAATCAAAAAATACCTGGAGTAATGAACTATTACATTTAGAAAAAATATATGGTTTCCCTCTTCATGTTTATAAAACTAAAAGTAAATACTTACCAGGTAATATAATTAATTCTTTATCAACAAAGCGTCTAGTATTTGAAACCAATAAAAACTCGTCACAAATTGTTATTCTCTATTATAGTTTTAGTGGTGGAATACTCAAAATTGGCCCACTAAGCTATCTACCAGTTATGGCAAGAATCAGCGATGTTATGTATTATTTTATAGGAACTTTCTTTTTTATATCCCTTTGTCTTATTGCCTTATTTTCATTGCTTTTTGTTAGAAATATGAAAAAGGTGTATCAGATAACTAAAAATTTCAGTCAAGGGAACTTTGATTTTCATCGGAAAATAGGTGCTACCTCTGTTTTGTATGGGCTGTATAGGAATATCATCCAAATGGGTGAGCAATTAAAAGAACTGATTGAATCACATAAACAATTGTGCCGGTTTGTCGCGCATGAAATTAGGACCCCTTTGTCAACCATACAAATGGCGACGGATAGTATCAAAAGGAAAAACGCTGAAGATGCATTGCTCAATAAACAGATAAACAGCATACAAGAAGATATTGCAGATATGAATCGGCTCGTCAGCACTTTTTTGATTTACTCAAAAATGCATGCAAACGAATTGAAATTAAAACAGTCTGAGACCGATATAATAGTATGGTTAAGAAAGTTATTAGAGTCTTATTCTTCCTCAACATTTGAAATTACATTTCATTCTAATGAGTTAAATTCTTTGAAAGCATACATAGATGAAAATATTTTAAAACACGCTGTTACCAATTTGATTACAAATGCCATGAAATTTGCAGAGCACACTATTTCTTTAACCATTTCGCTGGATAATAGTCATATTTTACTTCACGTAGACGATGATGGCCCAGGCTTGCCGGAGGAGGGTGCGGATGACATTTTTTCTGAATATACAATTGCTGAAGACGCAGGAATTGGAGATAAACATATTGGGTTAGGATTAGCTATTGTTAAAAAAGTTGTTAATCTCCACGGAGGAAAGGTCATGTCTACACAATCACCGATATTAAAAGGTGCTCGATTCACCATAGTACTTCCAATATATTCCTAATGATTAAGATTTTAGTTTTGGAAGTTGGTCCTCAACTGTAGCATCTTTTGAAGTATCCATCTCTTGTTTCATCCCAACCAGTGAGTCGATAACCGCTGTTAACTGGAGTTTTGCATTTTCAAAACGTTTGGGGATAAATTCATCTTCCTCACCATCAATCGCTTCTCCAGTTCCAATGCCTTTTTCAAGAGCGCTGATAACCACACTAAGCTCTGATTCAAACGCCGATAATAGTTCATTACTCCCCGTTGCAGATTGCAAGATTCCATGCAATTTTTCCACTACATCTTCAGGAATATAAAGAGTGCCTTCACTGCATTTGCTATATTCACGTTTCGCAATAGGTAATGAAAGTAGTTCATCAGCCTTGTGTTGACTCATCTGAAATATTTGTCTAACAGATTGTTTTAGTTCTATGGGAGTTGGTGGCGAATTGCTAGATTTCAAAGATGCGAGAAGCTTATCACTAGCAGTTACTCTTCCATCTTTGCTATGATCTTGCGCTGTCTCGATAGGAGTCTGTCCTTTTTCATTTCGCACTTCAAGACTAGCACCACACTCTAATAACTTTTTAATGAGATGTAACGGCTCTTTTCTATAATTATAAAAATTCTGTACCGCATAGTGCAAAGCCGTCATGCCTTTTTTATCAGCACTATTAATATCAGCGCCATGTTTTAATAATAAAGCAATGACGCTATCATTACTTGGGCCACCAATAAGGACTTTTCCACAACTTACCATTGCCAGGTTTAACAAAGCCTTATTAGCTAGAATTGACTCTAGCAAGTCTTCATGACCTTTAAATACAGAAGGTTCTTTTAAACCTAAGAGAAGTTCTAGTACCTCTCTATCTGTCAGTTGTTCTATAGGGTCCGCCCGACCTAAGATATGACGGACACGTGTTAAATAATTTTCTTGTTCTTTACCTAATATTTGATTTTCCTGTTCAACAAACTTTGAAACATCTTCTCCTTCAAATCGCAATTCTGGAAAACCCTCAATTTTCTTTAAATCTTGAATGTTTAGAATATCTCGATTTAAAGCGATTTTTGCTATCAGTTCATCGCTACCGTCTTTACCTAGCATTGCACGTGCATATTCTATGGTGTTCACTTTTAATTCTTTAGCTGTTTGTGTTGAGGCAAATAAAGATTTTCGAACGGCAACTTGATATTCACCATGATGAAAAATAACACTGTTTCCAGCCTTCCAAATATTTCCTGCCATCGATGTGATAGGGGATGCCGGCGAAAGGGATCGGAAGCCGGTCTGTACATCTTGCGCATTCCATGGTCCAGTTCCACCAAACGTGATTTCTGGATGTTTCACTGATACTCTTTCTAAAAATGTTTTTTCCTGTGAGTTTGCTGCAGCATTAAGTTGATTGTCTGTATTACAACCTTCTAAAGTCACAAAAACTTCACCATGATGTGCGGGCAATGCTCGTTTAAAACCATGTAATAAATTATCAAAATTATCATCATATAACTGCTCACTTGGGCCATGGCAATTACCCATACCATATTCGCCACCACCAGCATGGCCCATAATAAATAATTTTGGGTTCTTCTCAAATATATTGTCTAGTTCTTCCGGTAAGTCTCGTTTGAGTTCATCCAAACTACTATAGATTTTTGGGGATTTATCACACTGATCGAAAAAATAATACTTCAAATCAGAGCCTTCTAAATAGACGCCAATTGGAACAAATTGCTTGAACCGTTGTTTTAAGTGAGGATTTATCACCACACCTCTCTGATTTTCAGGCAGTGGATGATCTGGATCTGGTTTATATATTAAGATTTCTATTGCAGCGTCTTTCATGGCTCATCTCGACTATTACTTAAAATAATAGGTTGATTTTATCAAAAACACTCAGCTCAAATGTATATATATTGTACAAACGTTCTAAAATGATACTTTTGTCGAGGGTAAATGATTATAGATTTGCGATATATTTGGTGAAGCTTTCATCACTGGACGAAAAATCTCAAGGTCGAGGCAAAAGAATTTTTTACTATTTTTCATAAGTCTTACATAAGATCGGTGGCTGTGATCAGTATTTATTCCCAAGCCGCTGATACAAATACATATCCTTTTTTATGAATTGTTTTTATACGATAGGGCTTTTTATTATTATCATTCAATGCTTTTCTTAAACGTGATATTTTTAAATCGATACCTCTATCAACCCCATCATATTCATGCCCAGAAAGAGCATACATAATGCTATCTCGACTTAGCAACCTATCATGGTTCTTAACCAACAAAGCAAGCATTTCAAAGTCACTGGTACTTATTGAAATTTCTTCATCAAAGAGATGAACACTCTTAGTACTAAAATTGATAGAAAAATTGCCAAATTGAAATTGATTTTGATTATTAACTAAATTGGGTCGACGTAACAATGCCTCTATTCTTGCTTTCAAAACCTCGTCTGCAACAGGTTTAGTTAAGTAGTCATCTGCTCCTAAATTTAAAGAGGATACTTCACTTTCAATATCATTAATTGCTGTTAGCATGAGTATTTTCCCCAAATACTCATCTCTAATGGTATGGCATATTTGATCACCATTCATGCCAGGAAGCATTATATCTAATATTACTAGGCACGGTTGCTCACGAATGATGCGATAGACCGCTCTATCACCACGTTTTTCAATAGAAACATCATAACCTGCTTCTTGTAAGCTTTCTTTGAGGTAATTGGCTAACTTAACGTTATCTTCTACAAGCAATATTGATTTATCTTTCATTCGTTCTGTCTAAGCCTCTTTAAATAAGAAAACTCTCTAAACAAATTTAGTCTGAATTGATTTTTAAGTTCAGTGTTACATAGATATCAGTAGGTAAGCAAACACACGGTGCATCCGTACATTTTATATACAATTGATCTGTTTTAACTCGATATAATGATAGCTAATGGGCGAATCTGTGGAGATAAATTATGAGCGCTTATGTTAAAAATTTTGATGAACATAAAGAAATCAAATCTTCACGTGACATTTGCAAATCATTAAAACCGGTTCCCACAGCATATATGGACAATAAACATTGTGAGCATTGCTATCCCGAAAAACGTTCTCATTTTCGAAGAAAATTTTTTAATTTATTCCATTATTTTATATTCAATCCATTTATCTATCTTTTATCTAAACTCTTTCTCCTATCAGAGCATGATTTTTTACGATTCAATAACCTATTAAATCAGTTGGTCATTAATATTTTTCAAAAACTAAAACTATATACCAAGACTCAGACCATTGATAGGAAACAATTCAATAACAGTGTCCTTGCATTTTGGGATGAAGCACAAAAAAGAGGGCTAGAGCTGTATAATTTTAAGGAATCTAACTTGCATACTCTGTATTTTAAGTTGGTCTACAATAGGAAAAAATATTATTTCATACAGACTCCAATCTCTCTTATTTCTCAAAAAAATACACGCTTTGATGAGGATACTAAATATGATAATAAATGGATCCTCAAGAAAAAATTATTAGATAGCCAAATTCCCTGTCCCTTAGGGAGGGTTTTTATTTCCAGCAAAAAAGCCTACAACTATGGCATTTCATTGGGATTTCCTCTTGTGGTTAAGCCATTATCTGAATCTCTAAGTATTCACACTTCATGTACTATTCAAACTCCAAATGAATTAAAAAAAGCGATAAACATAGTAAAGCAAGTTGATTTTCGCGTGCTGGTTGAAAAACACATACCTGGGGATGTTTATCGGTCATTAATTATTAATGATTCATTAATCGCTTGTGTGAGGAGACAACCTGAGAGCATTGTTGGCGATGGTGTAACTACACTTCAAGAGTTAATTGATAAAAAAAATAAAGTTACGTGGAAAGAAGGTCATGGTAAATATCCATATAAAATTACTCCAAATAGCAACTTGATAAACATTTTGTCAGCCCAGGGAGTTGCTCTTAATACGGTAATAAACAAGGGACAACAAATCTTTATTGCAAAAAAAGTTACTATGAGTAGTGGTGCAAAAATCAGTGATGTTACCGATCTGATACATCCTGAGAACAAACTATTATTGGAAAAAGCACATAAAATCCTCAATATACCGCTTACGGGTCTTGATTTTATTTGTCAGGATATTTCTCTTCCATGGCATAAGCAACAATTTGGAATTATTGAAAATAATAGTTTCCCTTACATTGAATTACATCTCAATCCGTCTGATGGGAAAGGAATTAATGTAGCAGGTAAAATTTGGGACTATGTACTCGATGTTTTAAGTCAAAAAAACGAGTAACCCAATAAATGTACATTTTATATACAATTGGGTTTTTTTAACTCGGTATAATAACAGATAAGTAAATCTTTATTCGGATGAAACCATTATGAACTTGCACTGGAGTATTCTCATGAAAAAAGACAAAGAAAAGCATCGGCCTGTCCTTGAATCCATAACGGCAGATGAACCCCAAACCTCTTCTATAGCATTAGCTTTACAACAATTTAGAAAGGAAGCAGAAAAAAAAGAGGCTGCTGAGGAAGGTGCAAAAGTACGCTGTCCGACTTGTTTTAAAGAAATCGCACCTAAGCGCCTTTGTTCAGGACATGGCGCAGGTGGTAACGGAGGTGATAGTGCCACCTCTGATAAGAAGACATCTGAGGAAAAAGCGAGTCCTGGTGAAGATAAATTCCTAACTAAATCAGGCAAAGTAGTTGGGTCTGAAGATGAATTGGTAGGAGTGTTTGGTTCAGAAGAACTTGATTTAGAGTCTGGTTTTGACCCAGAAATAATTGAAAAATTAATTGCTGATGGGAAATTGTTGGTTGATAGTGATCGTGAATCAATGACTCTTAAGCTTGAATTACAATGTGATCCTAATGAATTAACTCCAAAGCAACGACATGAATTAAAAAAATTCATGGAAGCGATTATAAACGAATTCAGTGAATTTAAAGAAGAAAATCATCTTTCTGATGATTGCATACAAATCCTTCAAGATGAGGAGGGAAACATACGTTCTCTTCGCATTACCATGCCCACATTAGCTTTATACGATGCATTTATCCAACAGCTAGCAAATAATTTAGTACCCGTACCCAGTCCGAAAGCACAAGAAAGAGATGAAGTAACAAAAGAGCAAAGCTTTGCTCCAAGTCCACTTTCGAGAGAACCCAGGCCGTATAATAAAGATCAATCCTCCACACAAGAAGCTAATGAGATACATAATAAATCTGAAGATGGGGAACAAGAAATTTTTAACCCCTCTCCTTTTAATATGAAGCCGTGGTAATAAAGAGCAGAGGTTTATTGATTATTGAAAAGAACTATTCAAGATCCCCTTTCGTATCCAATAATACGATTACGTAATTGGGAAATATCATTTTATGCTTTCTCCAAGACGGAGCCCTTAAGTCTTGACCCAAGAGCGTTGAGGTCATTGGTTGTAGTGTTGATGCTCTTCAGTGGGGCGTCGATTTATAACTGATATTTATTTTCTGGTTTTCTTATTTATCTGATTGAATGGTGTAGCTTTTTAGGCTATGATTGAAGCTTAGTTGGCTTCAATATAAAAATCATGTTTGATACTTCAATATTGTTTTCTGAATATCGGCGGCGTGTGCTGGCACTTTTATTGCTTCATCCTGATGAGCGTTATCATGTCCGAGAGATTGCGCGGTTAACGAATACCACAGCGGGTACACTTCATCGAGAACTATCCAAACTTGCTAAATCCAAAGTACTTCTGCGCGAGCAGAGTGGTAATCAAGTTTATTACCAAGCAAATCGAAATTTTCCTATTTATACGGAGCTTACAAGCATTTTAAAGAAAACGTCTGGTTTGGTGGATGTGTTGTTTGATTTTTTAACTCCATTAGCTGAAAAAATTGAAGTAGCTTTTGTTTTTGGTTCGGTGGCCAAAGGAACTGAAAACCTTGGAAGTGATATTGATGTGCTTATTATTGGTGAGGTTGATTTTACAGAAGCAGTTGAGGCTCTTTATGCTGCTCAAGCTAGTTTAGGGAGAGAAATTAATCCCAAAATATATTCCAGGGAACAATGGAAGGCATCTTTACAAAAACAAGATCTTTTCATTCAGGAGGTTTTAAATAATCCCAAGCTATTTATTATGGGAGCTGAACATGACCTTGGATAATTTAATTGGCATCACCCTGGAAAAAATACCACCTCACCCAGATACCATAAATCGGCTTTTGAATGCTGCTGAACGTAATATTGTGGATTCAAAAATTGACTTGGTTAGCGCGGAGAATCGCTTTGATGCTGCCTATAAAGCAATTATGCAAATAGCAAATGCAGCACTTCAATCTCATGGATATCGAACCTTGACTTCTAAACCAGGACATCATCAAACGATGATTCAGTTATTGCCTCAGACTTTAGGTATTGATAAAAAAACAGTGATTATATTGGATGCTATGCGTAAACAACGCAATATTGCAGATTATTCTGGCGATATTATTCCTGAGAGTGCAGTAATAACTTGTATTGCTCAAGCAGAAGCATTGTTAAAAGATTTTAAAAAATGGCTGAGTGTTAAAGATGGAAAACAACAGTGATGTAAAGCAACAACTCAATGAATGTCTTGAGGTACTAACAAAGATTTTAGGCGCAGATCTTTTGGGTGTTTATCTTTATGGTTCTTATCTTGTAGGTGGTTTGCAAAAATACAGTGACATTGATTTATTTGTTGTAACAAATCGTACTACAACCTCAAAAGAAAAGATGAAGTTGACTACCCATCTTCTCCAAATATCAGGCATTTACATGAAAAGTACAAAGCCACCTATAGAAATGACCCTTGTGGAAAGGGAGGCTATCAATCCTTGGCATTATCCTCCTCTGTTTGATTTTCAATACGGTGAATGGCTTCGTCCATCATTTGAAATGGGTAGTTTTGAACCATGGCCTGGTCGTGAAATGCCCGATCTTGCGCTGATTATCACTCAAGTCTTATTAAAGAGCCATACATTGCTGGGTGAAAGACCTGAACATCTATTAGCCCCTGTCCCATATAGCGACTTTATAAAAGCGATGCTTCATGATCTTGGGAGACTTTCAGCTGAGCTTGAACAGGACACTCGAAATGTATTACTAACCTATGCACGGATTTGGAGTACATTAGAAACTAATGAGATTCGATCGAAACCTGATGCAGCCGATTGGGTAATTGAGCGTCTACCTAAAATGTACCAGCCCGTCATGAACAGAGCGAAACAAATATGCATTGGTTTGGAAGACGAATATTGGGATGATATTAATGTGCTTATAAAACCCTGTGCTGATTTTATATTAACTAGAATTACGGATCAAAAGTTATCAATAAATCTAAAAGATCCTTGCACCTTAATAAAGTTAGCCTAGATAGAGGGCAGGAGACTAAGATTTCTGCCATTAGTATGATTTTCATTAAGGTTTATTCAGTCATTTCCAGGTATTCTGCTACATTGCTACACGTTCATCAAATCATTCAAACCATCTAGATGAAATTATCTATGAATTCATAGAGTAACGCATTTTTTTGTTAAAAATACGATTAATTATTTGTAGCAAAAAAGTTGCTACTGTATTGCTACGACACGCTACATTTCAAATGCTGTAAAACACATCCTGAAATAGACAAAAGAGGACGTCTTCAGTTCTGGACTGGATTATCTTAAGTTGTTCATTTTTACGCACCACCATTTTTTGCAAAGAGTTCCTTATTTATAATAATTTTTTATAAAAAAGGAAAATAGTAAAAAACGAAATTGCGCGAGCATTTTATTTGGGATTGTGTGATGTAGCAAAGAGTAGCGGTTATGTAGCGTTATCATTGCTACATTTTTGCAGGGTATTTTGATACAGAGATAGCGCCACAATCCTTTTATACTCACCTTTATCAAGGCAATACAGATTACTAACCAAGAAAGTGTAGCAAATGTAGCGATGTAATTTGTTATGTAAATTCTGACTGTAATCGGGGTTTGAACGATGCTAAAATCACCAAAATTCAGCTTTCTTTAAATAATTTCTATGACCCATCATCATATAGAAAAAGAAAAATATGAGCCTACTTTAGATCAAGTGCTTTATTCAAATTCATTAACTTTAACTACTTATGACTTAATTGAAGCTCCTATTTTTATCAAAGATAAATTGGGCCGTTATCTTTGGGCAAATGCTTTTTTTATCAGCCGTTCAGCGGGCTATAGTTCACTTGGAGAAATCACTAATAAAACTGATACTGATTTTTCTTGGCATGAGTATGCTACACAACTACGTAACAATGATAGGTCGGTGATAGAAGCCAGGCAGAGCCAAAGCCATTACGAGCAAATTATTCGACACGATGGAACTTACGTTAATATCCTTACTAAAAAATCTCCTCTTGTTGACAGTTCTAGCGAATTAATAGGATTAATCGGATTCAGTATTGCATTACCACAATTGCATGGTATTGCTGCTTTAAGTGCTCGCGAAAGAGAATGCCTTTATTATTTGTCTAAAGGATTTACTGATAAAAAAATTGCGAAACAATTAATTATTTCACCTCGAACAGTAGAAACTCATCTTGGTAATGCGAAATACAAACTAGGGGTCAGCACCAGAGCAGAATTAATAGCGACTTTTTCCCGCGTCTATCCGTCATTTTCCGGATAAAAATTCAAAATCCTAGTGATTATACTACCGCTGAATTAATTAAAAGGACTATAACAATGCTATCAAAAAAATTTAAAAATCAACGTGACTCAATTCTTGAATTGACGCTTTTGCCTAATAATCAGCTTGAGGGCTATTTTACAACAGCAGTAGCTTCCAAAGAATGTCAGCAAATTATTGGCCAAAGGCAACTCATTACTGGACTATGGACAGGGAATACACTGACATTTAGTGTTGTTTATGAGCAATGTGGCTCAATTTATAGTGTGGTTGGTAATTTTGATCAAGAAAAAAATCACATCGATGTGATTGGATTAATCAATCATCAATCAGATGATGCGACAGGAAAAGATTGCGGTTCTCGCTATATTACTCATGATACTTATAACAGCATAAATTAATTACTGGATAGAAGAAGAATTAACAAGAAACTTCAATTATAGGCAGGTGATTATCGCCGCACTTCTCAATGTTGTTTATAACATCTCAAAACGGAAAGCCTGATAAGAAGGTGATTCATATGGATGAGCCTTCTTTAAGGCTGCAACAGCAGCTTTGATTTGCTCTTCAGTACAGATAATTTCTACTTTATATTCAGGTACTCTTTCAAGCTGATTGATTTCTCCAATAAAAGCATGGCTGCCAGGTAATGGCATAAATTGCCCCTCACCCAATGTTTGCCAAGCACAATGTTGATAATGATCAACACTTCCTGCGCCTGTAGCAAAAATAGCATTTTTAACAATTTCTAAATGTGTTTCTGGAACACAAAAACAAAGCATGTACATGATATCACCTATGGGGAAATTAATTCTGATTTCCAAGAATCTTCTATCTTCGTATAGCGAATTACTTCAGAAAAAGAAATAGAGCCGACCGTGTAGAAAATCCATGTTTTTGGGATAAAGCGAAAACCGAAATAATACTCGCTCATAGGGATAGGAAGTCCTGCAAATTGATCACTCAATTCTTTTTTCCTGGTTTCCAATTGGTTTAAATCTTTAATGACAAGTCCTGAAGTAGGAGCATAAGCAGAGAATCTCAATTGGCGTTCACGAGGAAGAGTACTCCAAAAAGCTTCATTTTCTTCTTGAGAAATTGGTATTGCTGTACCTTCTAAAATAACTTGTCGGTTCTGCATCGCAAATAAAAAATTTAAACAGGATTTAGGGTTATTTAATAATTCAGCAACCTTGCGTGTTTTTTGCTGCGTAAAAAATAAAAGACTCTCTGTTTCAATTTCCCGAATGGCAACCACTCGACTATGAGGTTCACCAGAGCTGCTACAAGTACTTAAAACAGCACAGGCAGGGTCCTCAATTCCTCTTTCTTTTTCCTTGTTCAACCATTCTTTTAGCATGTTAAAGGGCATGAGTTTCTCCTGTAAATTGGTGTGATAAAGTTAAAAGTATTAAACAACTCATGTTGGCACTTTGCATGCGCGTGGATTCACTTCCACCATCGTTTTTGAACCTGATTTTACAATACGTATTTGATTGTGCTCCACTAATAATTCAACCGCTTGGTCGCGTTTTATTTTATCTCGCAATGGACTTAATTGTTGAATAGTTCGTAAGGTTGTTGAACTAATATTTTTTTCAATAAACCAGTCCATAAGTTTTAGGGCATCGGAAAACTGCAAAGAAACGGTTTCAGTAGGCATAATTCGTCGTGCTTCTTGCAAATGCCAACTAATTATTTCAATGGCATTTTCAGTATGCTCTACACTAATATCCCCATGGCGTCCTTCAAAGAGATGAAAAAGTGCTGCAAGCCGCGCTGTATTTTCAGCCGCTTTTGACGCGAAGTCAACGACATCGACCCACTGGCCTTGAGGTTTTAACCCAGCTTCTACAGCATTAAAAAATAAAATCCATTGTTGTTTTGCTGCAACACTCATTTTCAACAATGGAAGTTGAATACAACCTTGATGGCTTAATTGTTCTGACTGGTTTAAGCAGGCAGTGACACGTTGCTCATAATGGGTTAGAGAATGTAAAGAGGCAGGCGGCTCTTGGTAAAATCGATTTCCCATGCTGTTGGCAGGATAAGCCATCAGGCAACGAGCTAAAAACCCGCTTTGTCGACTAATACCTGATGCTTTCTTGGTAAGTTGTTGTAATATAAGTGGTTGCATCATCAAGTTAAGTGTTAAACGTCGATTTTCAATGGTAAATCCTTGCGTTGTTTTACGATGAGCCGTAAACGTCTTGCCGTCCCACAAACGATTAAGCAAAGCTACAAAACGAGTCGGATTGCCTTGCATGCTATGGCTACCTAAGATGATGCCTGCCTCATCAGACCATAAGGATGCAGAAGGCCAGCCTTGGGCCAAATGAATAGCCAGTGCTTCTTGGGTAGCATCTTCAAAATAAAGAGTAGGTTGCAAAGGAATTTCCGGTTCTTGATGAATTAATTCATCGAGCATTTCTTTGGCATAATCAGAATCTTCTCCCGTATAAGTTGCACGTTTGATTTGGGAGAATAAACTGTCTTTTTCCATTTGCCATACTTGGTGTTGCGTTAGCGCTGATAACACTTCAGGTTCACGCCTTTTACGAATAAGTGTCTCCCAGTGACGCGCTGCTTTCGAAAAAACATTGTCTGCAGCAGTTTTTCGAGTACCAGAGCCGCTGGCAATTAAAAAATAAAGCGATACAGGACTAATTAAATAGTTGTCTCGTGCTACATTGGCAAGAGATTGGCATGATAGAGACATATTAGCCAAGGCGCTGCATGCAATTAAAGGTAGCGGTTGCTGTCCATATTGTTGATAGTCCACTACGGCTTTTCTAACAATTAAGGGAAGTGCCTCAACTGGATAAGGACAGTCAGGGGCTAAGATTGGAGAAAGCGGGATAGGTTGTCCCCATACGAAGCTTTGATGTGACTTATTTCTGATCTCTAATTCATTTTGTTCGATAGTCATTATTTTAAGGATTGTATTTTGTAATAGACTTTTATTTTACCCTAGCTTCAATATCATGCAAAATGAGAGGACTGAAAAGCTCTGTAGCTAAGAAAATAGAAGATCAAATACAAGAAGTAAATTCTTATTGCTAAATTATTGGGGCAACTACTAATTAATTTTTAGTAGTTGCCGTATAAACCAGCATTATGCTAATAACAGCCAACATTCTGTAAGCAGTTCTGTCTCAGAAACTTCATGATCAAAGTTGTAATAGCAAAAAATACAGGGCAAATCACCCAGCTGTTCATCGGAGCTTGGCAACCAATCACGATATAAACTATAAACGGTATCACTAATAGTATCTCGTGTTCCTTTATGCGTTGCTACAGCATAACGTCCTGCAGGTAAACGTCTTTCAACGATATTACCCTCAAGTTTTATTTGTTCTGGTACAGTAATCGCTAAGTCAAAACGAAAATCGGAAGGCTCTGTTGTCTTAGGATCGTCGTAAGCAAAACCAAACGCTTCTCCTGCTTTTGGCTTTAAGTTAATTGATTGAGATTTTGCCCAATCAATTAGCTGGTTAACACTTTCACCTAATTTTTCAGGCGTACCTCGATGTTCAATAATCGCTAAACGTCTAGCAGGTATTTCTTTAATCAATACATTCATAATATTACCCTGGTTTGGCAATAAATACGGTGGACGCTCCCAAAAACTCCAATTTGAATGCAGCCTAAACTCACTAGGACTCAGTCCACAGCTTTGTTTAAATACACGAGTAAATGCTTCATGAGATTCAAATCCCGCACTTATTGCAATTTCAATAATGGTTTTATTCCTATCTACGATTAATTGATGGGCTGCTCGTTTTAAACGAAGCCACCGAATATATTGTTGTAGTGATAAACCCGTATAAGCAGTAAATAAACGATGAAAATGATATTTTGAAAAGCAGGCAATATAACTCAATTGAGTCAAATCAAGCTTTTCATCAAGATGTTTGCCGATAAACTCAATTACTTTTTCTAATTGTTGCTTGTAATTCATGCTTTCCTCAATTTAAAACCATCAAACTATTTACACAAACCATGTTATCTTATTTATGTAGATATACTTTGACCATTTTTGCTAATTTTAATGCTGTTTCAATTGATGTAGCCAAACTCAGAAGCAACACTAAAAGCGATTCATGTTAAGAGCAAGAAACAAGCTCAAATAAACCTTATCAGGCATTGAGCAAATAAAAAATGACGATAAAATGTAAGAGTCGCAGAAATTCAAACCCACCCCATTTTCAATTTTTATAACTATTCTAATAACAAGATGAGTATATTGGGGCTATAGATAAGAAGATACTATGAGTGTATTAAAATTTATTATTCAAAGAGCAATCCCGTACCGTTGGTATTTGTTCGGCATTTTTGCTGCTATGTGTCTTATCACTATTGATAACACATTAAAGCCTTTTTTGGTCAAACAACTTATCGATACGGTTTCTGGAAGACAAAACACAAATCTATGGCTTATTGCTGGATTCTATGGATTTTTGCAAATAATGCTGGTCAGCAGCTGGACTCTTAGTGATTATTGTTTGACCCGTTACGTTGCCAAATTTAGGCTGGATGTCGCTGAACATTTTATGAAACGTCTCTATGATTATCCTTATAGTTTTTTCCAGAATCAATTGTCAGGAAGCTTAACTTCCAAACTAAATGATGTATTTCAGCATTTGCCCCATCTTATTTTTACTCTCATTAATCCGTTTTGCTATTTTCTGATACTCATTTCTATTTCTCTTGTGTTGCTCTTTTTTGTTGCCCCAGTTTTTGCGGTGATATTAACTCTCTGGGTGCTTTTATTTTTTTTAATCACCTTTTTTTCATTGCGACAAAGCATCATTTTGAATAAGGAATATTCTGAAGAAAAAGCAAATATTATTGGTCTTTGCGCAGATTATCTAAGTAATATGCTAAGCGTTAAAACTTTTACGACCAAGCAATATGAGCTCGGTCGTTTTGAACGTTTAAAGAAGCCTTTTATTGCTATTGCTGAACGTGGCGGCTTTTATCATACCTGGCTTTATGCCATTTTAGGTCTTTTTACTTCAATTTATGCCTTTGGATTTATTGTATTTTTGATTCTCGGTTACCAAAAAGACAGCTTAAGCCCAGGAGATTTTGCGCTGGTTGTAATGCTTAACTTCAATATTATTAATACAGTCTTTGAACTATCACATAAATTAAGAGACTTTGTTGTTGATTGGGGTGCCGTCACTCAAGCATTAGCAATGCTTGAGGAAATGCCCCAGAAACTAGACAAGAAAAATGCAAAAAACCTTGTCGTTAATCAGGGCCAAATTGTCTTTGATAAGGTTAAGTTCAATTATCATGGGGGATATTCACTTTTTCAGAATAAATCGGTTGTCATTGAAGCAGGGCAGAGAGTGGGTTTGGTGGGTTATTCTGGTGGAGGTAAATCGACCTTTGTGAATCTAATCTTACGACTTTATGATGTAGTTGATGGTCAAATTCTAATCGATGACCAAGACATTCAATCTATTACCCAAGATAGCTTACGTCAAGCGATTGCTATGATTCCCCAAGACCCAATGCTTTTTCATCGAAGCCTGATGGATAACATTCGTTATGGCAGGACAGGAGCTTCGGATGAGGAAATCATTTTAGCCTCTCAGAAAGCTCATGCCCATGAATTCATTAGCAAGTTACCTCATGGTTATGATGCTTTGGTTGGAGAGCGCGGAGTTAAGCTTTCAGGCGGTCAGCGCCAGCGTATTGCCATTGCTCGTGCCATTTTAAAAAATGCGCCTATTTTAATCCTGGATGAGGCCACGTCTCAGCTGGATTCCATTACAGAATCCAACATTCAAGACAGTCTTTGGGAGTTGATGCAGGGAAAAACAACCTTGGTCGTTGCTCATCGCCTATCTACTTTGTTGCATATGGACCGAATTTTAGTATTTGATAAAGGACATATTATCGAAGACGGTACACATACAGAGCTATTGATGCTTGGTGGTTTGTACAAAATCCTGTGGGATGCTCAGGTTGGCGGCTTTTTACCAGATAAAAACCCTTCGGATCAACTCAATTAATACTTAGAACAGTCCTAAGTCAGAAGGCTTTTGCTCTCCTTCTTGCTGTCCTATAGTAGCGACTGTCGTCTGCTCCTGTACACGTTGGTTCATTTCTTGAGTTGGATTTTCTTTTACGCGCTTATCAAGAGGTAATTCTTCTCGTATTGATAACCATTGCCTAATAGCACTTAAATCGCCAACGATAGGCTCTGCAATTTCTCGAAAAACAGCGGGTCCATTTTCACTATTGGTGAGACAAACAACCGCTTCATCGGTAGTAAGATTAATCGCTGCTAAATTGCGTCCAGTTCCATTGTCACCCCAATGAAATGCGATACGGGTTCCATCGGTATTTTTCTGAATACCAATGCCTAGACCCCAAGAGATTTGATCTAAAATATCAGTAGAAACTCCCTGGCTCATTGCTTTAGTATCTTTATCTCTTAATGATGAAACAATAGGTTTGAACATTTCCCACCTAACATAGGGATCGTTAACACAGGCTTTTAAAAATTTTGCATAATCAGAAGTTGTTGTATACAAAGAGCCTGCCGGGTGAACCATATAAAATTTTTGCTTAAGATTTACTGAACCATCTTTATCATGACCTATTGCTATTGTTGCAGCATGTGCTGGGGGATGACCAAAAATAGTAGTCACAAGGGGTAATTCCCTTGCTTCAACCGGTATGGGTTTTGACCAAAAAAATGGTGGTATTTGAGCAAAGCGGGCTTTGATTTCTTTTAGACTTTTTTCTTCAACTTGGCTGGAGTTTTTTTCAGTAATTTGTACGCTGCCGTCTACTGCTCTTTCAGCAACAAATAATTTATCCTTATGAAGGATAATACTTAATTGACCATGTACATCTAAAGTATCTTTTAATAATTTTTTAATGCGTTCAGGCGTTGGCTCTTCCTCTTCATCTGACAGTTTAATAAGACTGCAACCCGTTGGTGGCATGAAGCTACTATCGGTCATACCTATATTAGCGAATTCTTCTTGGGCTAAAGCTTCCAGTGATTTTGAAGTAATGTGTTCCACAATTTCACCTAAAAATTGATAAGCCACACCTGAATAATCAAATTGTTTTCCTACTTCAGAAACATACTTTAGAGATTCTGGGGATGAAAATTCATTAGGTAACCCTGCTTGATGAGATAGGATCATACGAGCGGTTAATTTTTTATAATTTTTATCAGCTCGCATCTCCAGAGGACCAAAATCACCGTACTCATGAAGTGGTTTATCTAAATCAATGAGACCTTTTTGCGCTAGTTTCAATACAATATAAGCAAATACAGGCTTACTCAATGAAGCGGCTTCAAAAACAGTTGAACTAGTAACTTCTTCTGGTTTGTTGACATTAGTCACACCCACCTCTTGCGTAGTAACAACTCCGCGGTCAGAAATAATTGCTGTAGCAATACTTGGGATATTAGTTCTTTTTTGCAACTCACCTAAGGAGCTTGTTAGCTCTTTAGATGGATTGGGTCTTGGAAATGGATTTATGCCCCAATTATTCGTTTTACCACATAGCTCATCAAGAGTTCTAGCAAAACCCCATTTGGGGAAAAAATAGTGTGAAGCCAGTTCTATTTGAATTGTCGAAGGGATAATGTGTTCCGCAAGAATATGTCCATTATGCGAATTAGCAAAGAATACCACGGCACTCTTATCTTTTAAATTGACTGCAACCCATGCTCTACAATCATTCATGTCGCCTGAGTGGTAAGCCGTAACAACATCCTCCTTTTCATTGGTTTGTAGCCCCCAACCTAAGCCCCATGCGACATGACTTAAAATGAGCTCGGGTATCTTGTCTCTAGCAATTCCGATCGCTCCAGCTAAACCTCTATCGTGCGTCATGAAGGCATGCGGAACAAAAGGATTTTCAATGGAGTTGTCATGGCTTAGATGTTTGACAAACTTTGCATAATCTGTTGCTGTAGTTCGTAGTGTATTGGCGGCACATGGTTTGGGTTCTTTACATCCATATTGCGAGATTACAGCTTCTATCAACTCCAAATTGTTTGAAAGTTTACCTTTATCAGGTAACTGTCTAAGAATTCCTGGAACTACTCTTTCCGGAAAAGAGCGATTGACTATTTTTCCATTCTCTAACCAATAGGCTGTTAGTTGCTCATCTTCTTTTAGTATGACAATCTGACCAGGCTTCATTTCATCAAACAAGGGTTCTTTTTCAGCATGCAAAAGCAAGTGATAGGCCTTTGGTGGCTCATAAGTGCTATGAGTCATGTCACAATGATCAAACACATGGTTTTTGGCCAATGTTTCTAGATTTGCTTCAGTCAATTTTTCAATCACTTGATGTAAGTACACAATACCAACATTTGAATATCCATGCATTTTTTCTTTAGAATCTTTTTCTTTAGGATTAGGAATGAACTGAAACTTCATTTCACCATGAGCAAGGCCTGTTGTATGTGATAACACCATCCTTGCAGTAAGTGCTTGGGCACAGACAACAGCAGATGTGTTAGACATATCAAATTTCATTCCATCTATCTCAAATTCTTCTAACGGCAAGATATGAAAAAGAGGGGTATCTAAATCAAATTGACTCAGGTTGAATTTATCTAAATTAAATTTACCTGTCCCTTTCTCTGCTTGATTCGTCGCATTTGACTGAATCAACTTTTGCACTAAATAAGCAAATACGGGTTTGCTTAGCGAGGCTGCTCCAAAAACGGTTTCTGGTTTCACTCTCGTAGGTGGTGTAAGACCTGTTAGAGTAGTTATTAATTCAGACTCTTGAGGATCGGCCAATTTATAGGTATCAGTACAACTTTTTCGTAACTTTTGATATGAGGATTGATTACTTTCATTTAACTGTATTTGATGAACGCTTTGTGTCGTTTGATTTACATAATAAAGTTTGTCGTCAAATAAAACTACAGCATCTTTAGTTCCTAATCCCAGCTTATTAAAGGGACACTTGAGTGGATCAACTGGTATTGCAAAAAGACCGCAACCCTCTGTAAGGCCTTGTTCTTGAGTAGATATGATTCCATCACTGCTTATGAAGGCAATAGAAACTCCTGGAATCTGTGCTTTAGACATGACGTCCAGCAAAAGTAATTCTGCCATTTTTGCATAAGACATAAAATTGCTCAAAATACAAACTAGTGATTTAATTATACCTGATGCCGTAAAATTTATTCTCAATCAGCATTTTTTTACGAATTTTTTAACATTGGCGGATGCTCAGGTTGGCGGCTTTTTACCGAACAGAATCCCCCTAGATGGATTAAGTTGATATTTAATTAAGATTGGATCGGTAAAAATAGCACCGATCCAAATTTACATCTATTGTTTACATTTTGTAGGCATCTAAGATACTTTTAAGCCAAGTCTTTGCCTCTAGACTGACCTTGTCATCATTCAAAGCAATGTCACAAACATCATATTTTCGTGAAATTTCTTCACCATACATATCATCTAAGGCCTTATTCCAAAGCATTAGTACAGTGGAAGCTGAAGTTTTTCCTACTTGTTCAAGAATGCCATAAAGTCTATCCTTCCAATAAGCATCTAAAGCTTTTTCTAACCATGCCATGATCTCTGATGTTAATCCAATGTCGTCAAGACCTTTTCCTTCTCCAAATCCTTTTTCCCATTTTTTGGTTCTTAGATGAGCATATTTTTTACCGTATACGCTGTTAACCCATTCCATGTAGTTTTTTCCTGTTTGGATACCTATAGTGGAATCAGGATCGTGTTTCACGTTTTGTTTCAGTTCATCTAAGAGTTGATGCCATTGTTTTTCAAACTCAGCCTTATTATTTGTTTTCATTTCCTTTTCAAATGCTACATATTGTTTTAATTCATCAGGAGTGAATATTTCCTTAACCCAATCATGTTCAAGATGTTCTGCCATTTTATATACCTCAATCAGCTGAATAATGGTTTCCCATGGAATGGATTGATTGATATCAACAGAGTTAATAATGCTTCTTAAGGTTTTAGCTCCGGAAGTACATGCCGCTGCTTTTTGTTCTAACACTTGAGCTTGGGCCTCAAAATGGTTTAGCGCATGACGTTCTTCAGAGAGCAAGGTTTTGATTTGTGACAACTCAAAACCAAAAAACTTTAAAGCAATAATCTGTTGTAATTTCAATAAATCCTTCTCGGAGTAAATACGATACCCATTGGACTGTCGCAATGAAGGTTTAAGTAAACCAATGCGGTCATAATGATGCAATGTTTGCACCGAAACACCGGTCAATTTGCTTAAGTCTTTTACGAACCATTGAGTCATAGTATTACCTCCTTAGGAACAAAGGTAAGATATATAGTAACAATAGGGTCAAGCGGTTTTTTCATAAAATGGATGTTTATTTTTTTATACCTAACGTTTCAAGGACAAATCGGCAACGCTCTTCAATCGCATTATTAGGCACAAGCACAATTTCAAAACCAAACTCTTTGTATACCTCTATGTGAATTTGCTCAAAAATAAGGGCATCTTCATAACTGATTTTGCGAGCGGAGGTTGGTTCAATAAACCCCAAGTTCTCAAAAAAGAATACTTTGCGTTGATAGATACCCGCTTTTAGGCAGCGGTCAACTTCAGCTAATAAAACAGGTGAGGGTGTAAAATCACGATGATGCCAATGAGCGGAATAACGTCCCAATGCATAAGCACAAAATGGTGATCGATCATAAAATTGTAACTCACCTTTAGCATTCAATTGCCTTAATTTTTGTGTTAAGGCAATCTTATCTACAAAATCAGCCTGCTCCCATGGGCGCATAGTTCCCTTTGCCTGCTCTTCTGCAATGACATCCGTTGCAGATTCAGGAATCACTACATGCCCTAATCTTTTCAATGCCAAAATAACAGAAGTTTTTCCACTGCCTGGGGTGCCAGTGAAGATAAAACGATTTGCTTGTTCTAATCTATTCATTTAATTCAAATCTTTTTTGGATCTCACCGTTTATCTCAATGTTTTCAAGGAACATCTTAAGAGGTCGAACCCATAGTTTAAAATCACCGTAAAGCGCTCTGTACACCACCATATCTTCCAAGCTTTCCGAATGCCTGGCGATATCAATTACTTCATACAAATTACCTTTATAATGACGGTATATTCCTTTTTTTATAAAACTCATAGTACCTTCTTCATATAATAACGCTTATGACCTTTAGGGCAGTCATCCAGAACTCCAAACTCTTCGTAACCATATTTGAGATAAAAATCTTTTGCTTGAAAATCAAAGGTATCGAGGTGAATTAAAGTAACTCCTAATTCTTTAGCTTTTTCCTCAACTTTATTGAGTAAAATGGTACCCAAACCTTGGTGGCGATATTTTTCCTCAACAAAAAAGACACTGATGTACAGGATCTTCCATGTATAAACCTCCGAACAAATACCCGCTATTATTTCATCACCATTCTTGATCGTAACATTTATATCAATTACTTCAGGTTTTTGTGTGGAAGGGACGCACGATGTATTAAACTCAAACAACTTTTGATCTACAATTTTAAATGAATCTTTTGCATTGAACTCCAATTTATAGTTTGTATTTGGTACATACACATCGTGGCTATCAGTTGTTTTTTTAATTACGGCATCACTTTCTGCATGCAAATTGGTTAATTTTTTAGTAAACCACAAAATTAAATCATCATCCAAAGGATATGTTTCCCCAGGAATGGTTGGTTTATAACTATAAGTTACCCCTAAACCATCAGGAATATAACCACGGGTAACATAAAGTCGTTGAGCTTGTCCATATCCTCCATCGGAACCACCATATAACCCAACACCAATACCTACAACATCACACTGACTTGCTGCCTTGTCTTCAGCAACAGTGAGTAAAGCACTGCCTATTCCGAGCTTGCGAAAAGCAGGCAATACATTTAAGTCCATAATTTCTGGGATTTCTTTATGAGCAAAGGGTTCATAGTGTGAGGCCCATTTTAGAGTAACATAGCCCGCAATTTGGTCTTGAACATAGGCTACCCAAACTACTCGCTCAGATTGTTGTTGTTCTTGATGATACCCTTCAAACAAGACGTAAGGTTTTTGCCAATTTGCTTTTTGAAACGCATCGACCAAAACGGGGATATCAGATAATTCCATTAGCTTAATGGCAATTGACCGTTGGTTTTCTGCTAAAGGTTCAAGCTGTTTTATCATGTACACCATATTCCACTCATACCCTGCAGGTTTTAAATCAAAAAGAGCGTTAAAACCAACTGACTGATAAAATCGGTAGGTTTTAAGGTAATTCTCTTCCAATTCAGAGGGGCTAAGTGTTTCAACGGTTATGGTTTTAGCTCCTTGTGTTGCAGCAAAATGGCAAGCCGCTTCGATTAATTGCTTTCCTACACCTTGACGATGATAATCACGTTTTACAGCCATCCAGTAAATATTGGCATTATTAGGATAAGGAAAATCAATAGAAACGAGGCCCATAGTGTCATCTCCATCTTTCGCCGCAAAATTAGTGCGTGTGTTTACACCTATTGCGTAGTGCTCGTTCGCTTCTGGTAAACCAAAGTATTCTGGCAAATCCTTTGTAATGGTTCGACATAAGGTTTGAGCCCAATCTCCCGTTATTTTTTCGATTTGAATCATAGTATTTTCCCTACCGCAGTATCTCTCGCATCACCTTCATAGCCATCTGGATCATCAAATGGCATGTCGATATAACCATTATTTCTATAAAATCTTAGAGCATCCGGTGAGGACTCCACGTGCAAGCTTTGATATCCTTGGTTTTTGAGCCACTTTTCACATAACGCCAAGAATTGGCTACCGTATTGATGGGTTCTTTTTTCCTCATCAATCACAATGATACGCAAAGCGGCTCTCTGATGAGGCCATAATTGCAGATGGGCATAACCAATGATGTCGCTTCCTTGAGATAAAACAAAATGAACATGAGCATCATGCTCAAAAGTCCAAGTGTAAGGGTCAGAAAGCCCAGCTTTATCAAAAAAATAGAATTGTCTGAAATGACGTACTTTATCCCATTCTCGCGGCGTTAATGCCTTCACCACTCTTAATCCATTAAACCCTGCTTTTTTATCAATTGTTGCAATAAAATCTTCTTTGCCCAAACAATAGGCAGTAATGTCATAGGGATATTGATGGGCCAACTCTTGTTTTAAACGAGCATAAGCTTCTCTATCTTCTGGATGTGCTCTCATCCAGTCCCTAAATTTTAAATGCCGCTCGATTTCGGAATTTCCAAACTCAAAAATATGAGCATGATGTGTTCGTAGACTTTCTCCCTTTTGGAAATAGCGGCGAAAAGGAATACCGTATTCTCCTTTGGCTTCATAGCCAAGTGCCTGCATAGCAGCATTGGCACTGTCCACTTTGCTAATATCTAAAACAACTGGAATCATATCGATTACTGGTTTTGCAGCCAAACCTGGTACTGATGTGGAACCGATATGATGAATTTCAATGCAATTACTGCCTAATGCTTTTTTAATTCGCTTTGCTTCCTGTTCAAATTGCATAGGCCAATTAGCATTATAAGGAACTACTTCGATGAGTCTTTGTTCTTGGTTGACTTCCATCATTTATTCTCTCTCTTGAATATGCTGAACTATTTCACCCACAAATGCAGTGACTTCTTGATAGGTTTCTTCGGTCAAGATATCGCTTGCATGATTTAGTTCAGCTTTAGTTAATGCTCGTTGAATTAAAACTCGCCATTTTGGGAATTGATTTTTAGCCCAAGTTCCAGCTTTTAACTTAGAGCCTTGTTCCTGATGTTGGAGCACATACAAAGCCCGGCATAGAGTTAATACAACATAATATTGGTACCCTAAAGAATTTTTGGTATGAGTAACCCAATCTTGCCACTCAATGGCCTGTTTTTTGACATGCTCTATAAACTCACTATTTGATACAGGAGCAATAATCGACTTTGCTGATGGACCATATAGAATGAGGCTATCTCTTTGCAACAAATAATAATTAATAAGCCAGTCAGTCCCCGCCTGTTTGAGGTGAAACGGTTCCCCTGGGCTAATGACAGCAATTTGACCTGGCTCTGTCTTAAAATGTTGTAACATTTTATAAGATGCATAAGCTACTTCAATTCGGTCATTCCAAGCTGGAAAATGCTGAACCAGATTGGCATGCAAATCATCTAAAGCCGCGAATTCTTCTGGTGTCATTTCTTTGTTTAATGCCACAAGAACATCAATGTCGCTGGTTGTTTCATCAAAATCACCCCAAACAAATGAACCATACACATAAACGCCCAGCAAATGTTCCTTTAAAATTGATTGCAAACCGGATAGTAAGTCATTAAGTAAATGATGCACTACCCTAAACTCTGTATGTGGTTTATTCATTTGCTACCCCACTATCCACTAAGAGACTCTTCTTTTCGTTCATCTGGTAAAAACCCACCTACCTGCGCATCCCATAGTGTTTTGTACAAACCACCGCGATCTAATAGTTCAGCATGTGTCCCGTCTTCAACGATATGGCCTTTATCAAATACTAAAATTCGGTCCATATGCAGCAGAGTCGATAAACGATGTGCAACGACTAAGGTTGTTTTTCCCTGCATCAACTCCCAAAGACTGTCTTGAATGTTAGATTCTGTAATAGAATCGAGTTGAGAGGTGGCTTCGTCCAACATTAAAATGGGCGCATTTTTTAAAATCGCACGTGCAATGGCAATGCGCTGGCGTTGACCACCTGAAAGCTTCACCCCACGTTCCCCGACCAAGGTCTCATAACCTTCTGGCAAAAGACTGATGAATTCATGTGCATGGGCCTTCTTGGAGGCTGAAATGACTTCCTCATCCGAAGCTGTTGTCCTGCCATAACGAATATTATCCATCAGGCTTCGATGAAAAAGCATTGGGTCTTGTGGAATCATGGCAATGGCTTGTCTTAAACTCTCTTGAGTCACTTCGGATAGGTTTTGACCGTCGATTAGAATTTGCCCATCCACCACCTCATATAGTCGTAAAATCAAATTAACAAAAGTGGACTTGCCGCTTCCTGAATAGCCCACCAAACCCACTTTTTGACCGGCTTCAATTGTGACGGACTTATTTTGGAACAGGGAGTAACCACCTTGGTAATGAAATTTCACCTTGGAAAATTCAATTCGTCCTTGCGTGACCACTAATTGGGATGCATTATTTTTATCCTGTATCTCATGAGGGATGACCAATGCATTTAAACTTTGTCTTGCCTTGCCTAAAGCTTGGTTAAATTGGTCCACTTGGTACATGGTGTACCACATCATGTGTCCCAATTCCATGGAAAGCCCAAGAATCAAAGCAAAATCACCAATGCTCATCAGTCCCTTGCCATACAAGTGAATTAAGGTAATCGAGGCCAAACCTATCATTACCGCAATCATTCCACCCTGTGCGCAGCATAACAAAACAATAAACAGCTCTTTTCTTTGAAAAGCCCGTTGTACCAAGCTAAAAAACGTGTTCATACGTTCCACTTCGTAGATTTTGCGTGAAAAAATACGAATATTGGATTGATTCGCCAGGCTATCGACTAATTGCCCAGAAAGCTGCGATTCGGAATTTGCATGGTCATCGGACAATTGAACCAATCGTGCCGACATCCAAATACTAAATGAGGCAAAGGCAATGAACCAAAGAAATAAAATATAAAAAAACAGGACATTAACAAAATAGGCTGTAATAAATGAAACCACTAATAATGAAGCACCACGAAGAAAGTCGATAGACACGCGATGCAAAATAATCTCAAGATTATCAGCAAGAGTAGTAATTTGTGTGGCAATTCTCCCCGATAGATTATCCTGAAAAAATTGCGTACTACTTCCCAACACATACTCAAACATTTGGCTAATGATTTGGTTTTTAAGCACTGCTTCGTATTTATAGTTCAAGTACCCGATTGTTCGCCAGGTGATATTGTCAAAAACAATAAAGTTCACTACCAGTAATCCAGCGATCCAATACAAAGAGGAGAAGTCCGTACTTGTTTTTGCTGCCAAGGTATTAATAAAGGATTTAATCAATAAACTATTAAACGGTCCCCAAAATCCAGCCATTAAAGCAAGCAGGATAAATAAAAAAACCATGCGTCGATACGGTTTTAAAAAATGCCACATAAAAGAGCCTATGTGGTTAGGCAAACGATTAGTCATGATGAACACCCTCTGATTGTTCCTCATTGAAATGATGTATCTTCCCTTGATGAACGTGATACTTAGTTTCAATGTGAATGGAATCTAAAAAATCATAATCGTGAGAAATAACCAGTATTGCACCTGAAAATTCACGTAATACTTGAATGATATGATCGCGTGTTTCCAGATCTACATTGTTGGTTACCTCATCTAAAATAATTAGCTTAGGCGGATTGGCAGCAATTAAGGCTAAAGAAAGCCTTGCCTTTTCACCACCAGAAAGATCTTTGACCTTTATTTCTACCTCGATGTTTTTGCGAAATAAAAAGTCATTCAAATGGACACGAAGTTCAGCATGAGAAGCATGGGGCATCTGACTTTTCATCAAATCCAGAACTGTTTCGTCACAATTCAGATGTTGATAATGCTGATCGAGATACCCAACTGTATTGCGCTCTGGAAGAGTCCACTCACCTGTTCTCTTAATGTGACTATCCTCCAAGATCGCTTTGACAAAGGTGGACTTCCCTGATGCGTTGTCCCCATACAATGCCACCCGTTCGCAGCCATTCAAGTGAAAATGAATCTCTTCAAGAATCACATCGAAAGCCTCGTAGGCAATAGAAGCGTCTTGAATACTGATTAGGGGCTTATGGTGGTCAAGACCGTTTAATTTAAATTTGGGCTTAATCGTTTCCGGAAGGTTTAAAGATGAAAGCTCTTCAAGCACCTGTTGTTTTTTATGATTAATCTGACTTAATCGTTTATTTCCTGTTGTCATTGCATTGGCAAGCTTTGTATGAGACCGAATCGTTGGCCATTTACGCTGCGCTATCTTTTTTTCACCCTGAACACGAGAACGTTTATTCCGTTCTTGTTCTCTCATTAGAGCAAGATGTGATTCTTTCTTCTCCCGTGAAATCCGTGATAATTCCTGTTCAATCGATGCTTTCTTGTCTTCAAGCATTTGCTGATAATCACAATAAGCCCCTCTAAATACAGCGAGCTTACCTAAATCAATATGCCATAGAGTATCTGCGACTGTATTGATGAGCTCCGTATCATGAGAAGCAATGACCAACGTCCCCGGATAATGCAGGAGCATACGCATTAAAGAACGGCGATTGCGTCTGTCCAGATGATTTGTGGGTTCATCCAACAACAACACATTCGGATCTTCAGACAATATCTTGGTTAATGCTTGGTTTAATCGTTGACCACCACTTAAATCAGGACATTCTTCAATCACTTGGGGTAAATAACCAATACGAACATCCTGTGGCATTTTAATTTCGCCAGCAGAGGCTGAACAAAGACCAGCAAATCTCTTAAGTAAGGTTGATTTTCCTGAGCCATTTCGGCCAATCAGTGCAATACGCTCACCAAAGTGAATTTCACCACTGAAGTCTTGAAAACAGATTTTATGCGGGTAGATAAGACCTAGGTCTTTAAATTGAATCGGTTTATGATGCATGATTTACTCTTAAGCATATCTTTTAGGACAATAAAAATAGAAAATCAAAAATGATTTACTCTCTCTGCCCTGTAGAAGGGCGTACTTAAGATGTAATTTTCATGGCGTTATAAACCTACTTTTGATGGTTTTTTATATCACTTGATATTTTAATGCAAAATAGTTGCTGATGTCAATTTTTATTTCACTCTCTTTGGGCTCGCGAAACCATCTTTTTTATAAGAATTTCTTAGGCTTCAAATAGGCCTAGTGTAATGAAATGAACTCCTTATTTATTCCAATCCGTAAACTGGGATATTATCCCGTCTGTAAGGAGAGGAGTCCATTTCATTACACTAGGCCTATTTGAGGAAAAAGCGAAGGATTGGATGGCACAACAATCGAAAAAACTTTCATCCAAGGTTAACATACATTTTAATTATGGCGGCAAAGGTAGTGTGGTTACAATTTTTGCTTCTTTAGAGGAAGCAGAATGGTTGATGTCACATCTTAATGGTGAGTCACTAAAAAAAGAATGACTGAACACAATTTATTCGATAGAATGATCATAATTTAACCGCTCCAGGAAAAAGTGTTCGGTTGACTGTTGTTTCAAACCAAATTAAGGAAAATGGTAATGAGTAACATTCTAAACATTAAAAATCAATTTCACCTCTCAATACACAACCTTAATGCCTTATGTACAGGATTGTTACACCTCAATCCAATACATAAAAAAAGTACGGGTAATTAATTCAATAATTACGGGATTTTCCGTCACTTTGTTTCTCTTAAGGTAAGTCCGAAACTCATGTGACACCGTTTAGCATTAAAAAGTGGATGCCCACTCGTTGTAAGGAAGAACCATGACGTATCAAAAATTGGAACTTGAGTTAGCTTTAGACCTTCATCCGTCAGAAAACATGGAGCAGGACAACCCCAATCAAAAAACAAAAAAAGATAAAGAACGTTTTGAGAAGATTGTAATTACTCAAAATAAAATACAAAAAATCAAAGAAGAATTGAATCAATTGATTCAGGCGATGAATCACAATCCAAGCTTATTATCGCGTGCTGCCAGTTTCTGGAATGAAATCCCCTTATGGCAAAAAATTACTGCAGGTGTCGTGCTCACCGTACCAGTGTTGATGATTGGACTCATGGCAAATCTTGCAGCCCTTATTACGCTCAGTATTGTTACTGGAATTGTTTATACGGTAAGCCATATCCTTCTTGAAAATCATCAGAGTCAAAATGCAGACAATATCGAAGGTTTAAAGGCAGGAATCTCAAGTCTTGCTGATCTGCTGGACTCGGTTATTTCAACTCTAGATCTCTTACGCGAACAGCTGGCAATTGAAATTGATGCATTCCAGAAAGAAAATACGCGCCTAACCGCTAATATTGATCAATTTTGTGAGCAAATTAAAACATTAAAGTCACAAATTAATGAGCTTACGGATACCGAAAAAGCACTGCGTGCCACTCAGATTGAACTTGAACTTACTAGCAAAAGGCTCAAAGACTCAAACGATGCGCAGTCTCAAGCTTTAGAAAATACTCAAAGACAATTAGAACAGGTTGCTCAGGCGTATAAAGAAAATCAAAATCAGTTATCTGATAAAATAAAAGAACTGGATAACGTGAAAGAAAAAATGGGAATAGAAGTTGAACAGGCGCGGGCTGTTGGACTGGTATTAAGTGGAACAGTTGAAACATTTTCTAATATGGTTATTCAAGACAAAGAACAACGAGCTGCTTTTCAAAAAAGATTAGAGGAATTTCTAACCAATAAAGAGAAAAGCTTTGTTGAGGTGGCAGACCGAATTTGTGATGCCGAACGCAAACTGTCAATAGTTACCAAACAATTAGAAGAAAGTAATCAGCGGTATCGCAAACTTTTAGACCGACAGGAACAACAGATTATTCGCCTGGAACAAATTGATGTGTATCAATCTGAAGAGACACAGGAATCGTTTGATGGTGTTAAGCCAAGCATCAAAGGGTTTTATGCAATAAAAAAAGAGGCTCCTTTTTTAGCTGTTTCTACCCATGGGGCACAGATGACCGTTGTGATATAAAAAGGCAATATATTCCTTTAGGACTTATGGGTCGTAAGACTTTAAGCTGGGTATTGATGCGCCACAATTTAGGTAGGGTAACGACAGAGATGACTCATTTGGCTGCGATTAATATTTTGTTTGAAAATAATAAGTTTTGATGATTTGAAAAAGAATATCGTTTAAATGACCTATAACTCTCTCAATCAAAATATTAGATTGATGGGGTTTTGATTGAGCCAGAATCGTGCTAATTGCATCGTCGTGCTGTACCTCTTTGGCCAGTATTAGTAATAAATGTTCAGGTTGTGTGTAAAGGAACTCATAAATTAACCCCTGAAGATTTTCTTGAGTCACTATTCTCGTGGATAAAAAAATTAAGCACTCACGTTCGAGTGTATTCAATAAAATAGTCACGTTTTTTGAACTCCACAAATAGAAATCTTTTCAAAACACTCTCATGAAAGAAAATAGCTTTTGTAACAAAAATGGATGCCCATCTTATTCAATTCTAGGATAATCTTGCATCAGAAACATGAATTAACTGAGAAAAAATGGGTTTTTTTATTTGTTCCATGGGCCTTTATCTCTAAAATGATCTTTCTAGCATAAACATCCTAATTCAATCAATAGTGTCTCATTCGTGTGGCTGCTATTCATGAAAAAAATCAAAACTGGTTTTATACTCATGGATAAGGGTAATGACTGACTTGATAAAATGAGTGCAACTTTTATTCCCATCGGTATGATTACTTTAGGTATTCTACTTCTTTCAAAAGGAGGGTATCTAATTCATGGCCTTCTTCGTGAAACAAATGGATATCGTTACCACTGGATTGCCTAATTGACTCTTATTGGTCTGTTCATATTGAGCTATTTAAGCTGCATTCTTTACGGTGTTTTTATTGATCCCCACTGTCTTAATTATTTTTATGCCTCTGTATTTTTATTGGGCGGACTTTATGTTTATTTATCGTGTCAGTTAATGGAAAAAACGATTAAAAAAACAGAAATGATTAATGATTGATGACTTAACGTTGCGTTTTGCAACATTGGAACATCGAAGCAAACATGATGGACTCACTGGTTGTAACACAAGGGAGCATCTTCTTGATGTGCTCAATACTTACTTCCAGAATATACAAACAGGTGGTGGAATGTGTGTCATCATGTTCATTGATATGGATAACTTTAAATTGGTGAATGATAACTTTGGTCATGATGTCGGTGATAAGGTGTTGCAAAATTTTATCACATTATTAAAACAACGGCTTCGAAAAAACGACTTGATTGCGCGTTATGGTGGTGATGAATTTATTGCAGTGATGAACCATATTTCTTTGGAGGAGGCTTCTCATATAGCACGAGATATCGTGCAACTTGCATCAAAGTCTTATGATGCCAATGAGTTTAACGTTGGATGCTCGGTAGGTATCTCCATACTAAATCGTGATTCTGTATCAGTCATTGAGATCATCAAACAGGCTGATATAGCCTGTTATGCTGCAAAACAAAACATCACATACGATTCGGTTTGCATTTACAATGGTTCATAAGCAAGTGGAGCATCCAATTAATTTACGCTCATAAACCGAATCCGTTATTTCTATTAATTTGTTCTCCTTGTTGCTTTTTGTTGTGTCATAGGCTCGGCTCGTCGTTTTTTATTTTCTATCTTAGCGTTGACAAAATACCCCTTATGGGTATATACCTATAGGGGTATACAGGAGAAAATACATGTCAAAACACCCAGAGCATCACCACGAATTATCCCGACTTAATCGAGTTACAGGTCAGCTTGAAGGCATTAAGCGGATGATTGAGGAGAAACGCTATTGCGTGGATATTCTGTCGCAACTACGCGCTGTTCGTAATGCGGTAAAAACCATTGAGCTTGGCGTGCTTGAGCGCCACGTGTTGAATTGCCTTAATGAAGCGGCCTGCCATGGCAATCAGGAATCTCGCCAGGAAAAAATGGATGAGATTATGGCCTTGCTTAAAAAATACGATTGAGGTGCATGATGAGTACAAATAAACACGGTTCTCAGCACCATAAAGAAGCACACAGTTGCTGCAATCATCAGCATTCACAAACATCTGCGCCTACTGTGACGACATCAAAAAACGCCCTGTATACTTGCCCCATGCATCCCCAAATCCGTCAAGATAAACCAGGAACCTGTCCCATTTGCGGCATGGCGCTTGAGCCTGAGCAGGTGAGTTTAGCTGAGCAAAAAAATCCTGAATATGAGGATATGTTTAGGCGTTTTATACTGTCCTCTATCCTCAGCATCCCGGTTGTTCTCTTAGCGATGGATGAGTATTGGATGGTCGCACCTACTCGAATGTCCTTATCCTTGTGGCTTCAAGCAGCACTGACCACTTTGGTGGTTTTAGGTTGTGGCAGGCCTTTCTTTGTTCGTGGTTGGCAATCGCTTTTGTCCCGTCACTTGAACATGTTTACCCTGATTGCTTTGGGAACAGGCGTTGCCTGGGGCTATAGTTTAGCGGTAGTTATTTTCCCCCAATTGCCACCCCTACATATGCAGAAAAGCAGCATGATGCCGGTGTATTTTGAAGCAGCAGCAGTCATTACGACCTTGGTGCTTTTAGGGCAAGTATTGGAATTAAAAGCACGCGAGCGCACAGGGGATGCCATTCGCGCATTGCTTCATTTAAATCCAACCCTTGCTCACCGATTGAATAATGAAGAGCAAGAAGAGGACATCACACTTGATGAAGTAGCGGTAGAGGATAGGTTGCTTGTGCGCCCCGGTGAAAAAATTCCGGTTGATGGGGAGGTAATTCGCGGGCAAAGTGATGTCGATGAGTCCATGTTAACCGGTGAGCCTATGCCTGTCGCCAAAGAAGTTGGCAATCAAGTCATTGGCGGGACGCTCAATCAACATGGCAGTCTCATTATAAAAGCCGCTCATGTGGGTAAAGACACCATACTTGCCCGCATTATCACACAAGTCAGTGAAGCACAGCGTAGCCAAGCGCCTATTCAGCGTTTGGCCGATGCTGTATCGGCTTGGTTTGTGCCAATCGTTTTAGGGATTGCGATACTTTCGTTTCTCGTCTGGTTTTTAATAGGCCCTGCGCCTTCCTTAAGCTATGGCTTAATCGCTGCCATCTCCGTACTGATTATTGCCTGTCCTTGTGCTTTAGGACTTGCAACGCCTATGTCAATCATGGTTGGGATAGGTGAGGGCGCACGACGTGGTATCTTAATTAAAAATGCAGCATCACTAGAGCAATTACGCAAAATCAACACGTTGGTGGTGGATAAAACAGGAACACTGACTCAAGGCCATCCGGCATTGACCCAAATTATCCCCAGTGGTCACTGGCAAGAAGCGGAACTTTTGGTTCTTGCCGCCTCCCTTGAGCGGCATAGCGAACACCCATTGGCTAGAGCGCTACGTGATGAAGCGCAAAGACGTCAGATGACACTGAAAGAGGCCACCGATTTTATTGCAGTCCGAGGAAAGGGGGCTCAAGCGCAAATCGATAGTGCGATGGTTGCCATTGGCAATGCGCACTGGTTGTCTGTTCCTGACAATGAAATTCCAATTGCTGCGTTAAAAGCACAAGAAGAAGGGGCTACTTTGATTTATTTAACGGTTGATAAACAATTGGCGGGTGTTTTTATTGTGACCGACCGTATTAAAGAGTCCAGCCAACTTGCAGTTGCTTCTCTTATGAAAAAGGGTATTCACGTCATCATGCTCACGGGTGATAATGCTATGACTGCAAACGCGGTGGCCCAACGCGTAGGTGTTACAGAGGTGATTGCAGAAGTATTGCCCGATGAAAAAAGCAAAGTGATTTCCGAACTGCAACAAAAAGGACATGTGGTTGCCATGGTGGGAGATGGAGTTAATGATGCCATTGCGTTGGCAAAAGCCGACATTGGCATTGCGATGGGAACCGGTAGTGATGTGGCGATTGAAAGTGCTGGCATGACCTTATTATCAGGTGATTTAAGCAAGCTTTTAGAAGCCTACGAATTATCGGTCCATACGGTACAAAACATTCAACAAAACCTCTTTTTTGCCTTTTTTTATAATGCACTGGGTGTGCCGGTTGCAGCAGGCGTTCTTTATCCACTCACGGGCTTGTTGCTTAACCCGATGATAGCCGGTACGGCCATGGCACTCAGTTCAGTGTCAGTGATTGTCAATGCGTTGCGTTTGCGTCATAAACTGACATGATAGAAAAAGCAATGAAGGACTTAGGTAATTTTAGGGGCAGAGTATACATGATGAATAAAAAATGGCGCTTGAACTATTTTGTAATTTCATAATAGCTCGAAAGTCCATCTTAGTGCATGCTAAAAACCCTCCTTGAATTTAAAAAACAGGCAGCAATTAAATAAGGACAAGGGGCAGGCATCAGCTGATTCGTGATGGCTCTTGTGATAAGGACAGGGGATGTCAAGCCTTAAATTTCTTTAAGCTTAACTTAAATAGGTTGTTTGCTGTATTTATTGAAAAATTTTAAAGGTTGCAGAATAAATAACCCTAATTCTCTTATTCAAGGATATATATTTTGCCAGAATTAGCATCGATGCGTAATTTAATTTTTTTATCCTCTTTACCAAGGGCCTTTGCCTCATACTGACTGCCGTGCGCTTCAATTTTGAAAATAGTATGATAGTCCGCGTCTTCAATTCTCTGGGCCGCTTCAAGCATTGAGATGGGGTATTTCGTGGTTTTTAAATTGGTGTTGATAAAGTCCCCTGTATTGGGGTTCATTCGAAGAATAAGCTGAATCCCTTTCTCATCAAGGCTTCCACCTCATATAAACCATCATCAAATTCAACCTCTCTTATCGCGCTATAACCCCGAGTCTGCAGAATTTTCAAAATTTCAGACATAGGTAAGGTGTGTCTGGGAATTTCATCGGCCAGAATTGTTTGTGTGGCTAAAGAAAAAATAAGGCCGCCACAGATTGAAATAAAAACCTCTTTTTTCATATTGGCCTCCTGTGCGGTGTTGACGGGAATAAAATTTCATCAATTTAACTCCGTGTTTTATATTGAATGAATATAAAACGAAAGGAGTACAATTTACTTTTATTTCATCCATAATAATGATATTAAAAAATAACAGCAAGTGAGTTATTCTAAGGATGCGAATGATGAAAAAATCTAGTTTAGTAACCTCATATGTATTGATGCTCATTTCTTTAATGTTTTTGTTGGCTTCCTGCGCTTCTTCTATTAATAAAGAAGATTCAAAAAACAATCAACAGCCTAAGCGAGTATTTAGTGGGTATCACCCGCATGGTCATGGTCACGGACACTATTAAGCCAAATTAAATTAAAACAGTGACATTAAGATAACCGTTAGTGATATATATTAATGCATGGGTATGGTGTGAAAATATTTTTGATATAAAGACAAATAGAATCCATTTTTTTCAATATGTTTTAAGGCTTGATTGATTTGGTTCATTAGCATCTTAGAATCCATTTTGGCCATGATTCCATAACCGATGCCGACGGGGAAGGGTTTGCCTAATCCTTTAAACAAGGTGTTATTATTAGCTATCCAATAATCAGCCGAAAAATCATCCATCAGCAGGGCATCCACTTCCTGTTGATTTAAGGCAGTGATGAGTTGATTGGTTGAAGGATATTCTCTAACCCTATTGGTTTTAAATTTCTGAGTAATGAGTTGTTTGAAGAGAGAGCCTCTGATAATGCCTATTGATCTATTGTTGAGTTGTTCAAGAGATGTAATTGAGTCGTTTTTTATGGTCATAAAACGTGCTGCACTGGCCAGATAGGGAAGACTAAAGAGAAAGGTTTTCTGCCGTTCGTTGGTGATGGTAATTGCCGCTATGCCCAAGTCAATTTTACTCGCTTTTAATTCTGTAAACAGCTCGTCAAACAGCATGGATTTCAATTGACACTGAGCTTTAATTTGCTTGCAGAGCTCCGTTATGAGCTCAATGTCAAACCCAAAGAAATGATTTTTGTCGGCATTCATTGAAAACGGCGGGTCATACGCCACTATTCCAATAGTTAATGACTGAGCCTTCAGTTCGGCAGTCAAGATTATTAAAAAAACAAATAATAATCGTAGGTACATAGGATAAACAAGTTAATGGATTATAAAGATCAGTGTATACCAGTTTGGTAATCATTTCAGTGACTTAATGCTATGATTTTCTGGTTTTTTTAGCAATAGGGTGTATCGAGGCCCAAAATCAAGGTACACTGAACGATAAGGTTTGAAAAGGATTTGATAGGGTAGGGAATGCGTAATTTATTTTATTATGTTATATGGAGTGCAATGAGCCTTGTAGCGAGTGAGGCGCTCGCGGCCACCCCTTTGACATTCAAACAAGCCCTGGGCATTGCTTATCGCAATAATCCCGAATTACAAGCCGAAATAGATAAAGCACAAGCCATGCGCGGTTTTTTTATCCAAAGTGGGCTTTATCCCAATCCTCAAGTGACTTTAACCGCAGAAAACTTTGGCGGCTCGGGAAGTTATTCGAGTTATGAAGCGGCAGAAACTACGGCATCAGTGACCCAGCCCATCCCTTTGGGGAATCGGTTACAGTATCTGAAAAAAGCAACCTATGCAGACTACTTAGCTTCTCTTGCCCAAATTCAAGTGCAAAAAGCGATACTTTATGTGGCAGTTGGTGTGGCCTATGTGGATGCACTTTATGCAGGTCAATGGCATCAAGTAACCCAAAAACTTATTCGCCTCAATCAAGACATCGTAAGCGCAATCGAGCGTCGAGTTAAGGCAGGCGCAGGAGCGGAATTAGACTTACGTTTGGCCCAGGTGCGCTTAGGCGAAGCGCGTATTCAAGAAAATAAAGCCGCACGGGATGCTTTATTTCAGCGTGCGAAATTGGCGCGTCTATTAGGTGATGGGTTACGAGTTGATAGACAATTGGTGGATAAAGGTCTTCCTGGAGTGACATTGAACTGGGCTGTGTTACTTAGAAAATTACCGCAAAGCCCTCAGTTAGTGCAGCTTCAACAGCAATTACACGCCAAGCGTGCAACTATTACTGCAGTTAAAAAATCTGTGTGGCCGGATTTAAACATTCAATTAGGCGGTCGTCATTTCTCTGATGATGGCAGTAATGCCGCAGTGGCTTCTGCTTTTGCAGAAGTGCCTGTTTACAATAGAAATCAAGGCAAAATCATAACCGCTGAGGCACAATACACCCAAACGGCTCATGAGCTTCAAGGTACACGCCTTGATGTGCGTCAAAATGTCTATGGGGCTTTTCTACAAGCCGAACAAAGTCATTATGAGGCAAGCTTGGTGACGAATTCATTATTACCTTTGGCCCGTAAATCAATCAAATTGGCACAAGACGGCTACCAAATGGGACGTTATACGTACATTGAATTATCTACAGCCCTTAATTCGTTGTATGAAGAAGAGCGTCATTACCAACAAGCTCATGCTGATTATCATAAAGCCTTAATTCAACTGACCGGGCTTTTAGGATTAGCGCCTTCTAAGGAGAGTAAATGAGAGTTTTAAAGCCATTCCTATCCTGCATGCCCTTTATAATTCTGTTATTGGGGTTAAGTTCCTTTTCGTTATGGGCAGCAAATGAAGAATCCCATGGCGATGAAGAAAAAAATCATCAAGAAACCATGGAAAAGGGTCCGCAAGGTGGGCGTTTGTTTAAGGATGGAGATATAGCCCTTGAGTTTTTAATTTTTGAACGAGGTATGCCACCGCATTTTCGCGCTTATTTGTATAAGAATGGTGAGCCTATCGCGCCTGGGAAAGCGCAATTGACCGTTCAGTTAAAGCGATTTGGTGATAAAAAAGAAGCAATTGCGTTCACTCCTGTCGAGAATTTTTTACAAAGCGTTGAGGCGATTGAAGAGCCTCATTCTTTTGATGTGAGCATTCAATTAGAATTCCAGGATAAACGTTATGCCTGGCATTATGCGACTTATGAAGGCCGCATTAAAATGGCGCCAGCCATTCTGAAAGCGGCAGACATTCAAACGGCTAAGGCACAAAGCCAAACAATTAAAACACAACTTAAAGTCGTAGGCAAAATTGCTCCCAATCGAGATACCTTAGCCCCCATCTATGCACGCTATTCAGGCATTATTAAATCAATGACTAAAAATTTAGGCGATGAAGTCACCAAAGGGGACGTATTAGTTACGATTGAGAGTAACGAAAGTTTACAAAATTATACAATTAATGCCCCCATGAGCGGAACCATCGTGCAAAAATACGCAACCAATGGGGAGCTTGCGCAAAACACCAAACCTATTTATGAAGTGGCTAATTTGGCTACTGTGTGGGCCGATTTTACCTTGTATCGTAAAGAGGTGCCTTTAGTAAAACAAGGCATGAGTGTGGTGGTAACTGGAGATGAAGGAACACCAAAATCCATCAGCACCATTTTTTACATTGCGCCCTTAGGCATTGAAGACAGTCAAACAACGCTCGCACGAGCAGTTCTTTCTAATGAGCCTCGTGTTTGGTTGCCTGGGATGTACATTAATGCCGCAATTACCATTAAAGAAAAAACGGTTCCAGTTGCCATACTTTTGTCGGCTATTCAGCGCATGGATGAGAAAGAGGTAATTTTTATCCAGCAAGGAGATTATTTTGAGGCAACGCCTGTTATTTTAGGCCAAAGGGATGATGAGTGGGTCGAAGTAGTTTCGGGGCTTGATGCAGGCCAGCGCTATGTCAGTAATAACAGCTTTTTTATGAAAGCAGAATTAGGTAAGGATGGCGCGAGCCACGAGCACTAAGGATTGGTAATGCTTGAAAAAATAATTCGTTTTTCCCTAAAGCATCGATGGTTTGTCTTATTATTTACGACAATCATTGCTCTTTATGGTGTGTATAATTTTCAACGTTTGCCTATTGATGCGGTACCTGACATCACCAACGTGCAAGTGCAAATCAATACTCAAGCCTCTGGCTATTCACCCTTTGAGGTGGAGCAACGAATTACTTTTCCTATTGAACTGGCTATGAGCGGGTTGCCTAATCTGGATTACACTCGTTCTTTATCACGTTATGGACTGTCGCAAGTCACGGTGGTCTTTAAAGATGGAACGAACATTTATTTTGCGCGTCAATTAATTAATGAGCGCTTGCAGGAAGTAAAAGACAAGCTTCCTCCAGGAGTAGAAACCACCTTAGGCCCAATCTCTACAGGGCTTGGTGAGATTTTTATGTACACGGTCACTAACAAGGCAAATGTACCAGTAAGTCAGCGTTACAATCCAACGGAACTGCGTACCGTTCAAGATTGGATTATCAAGCCACAACTGCGTAATGTGGAGGGAGTGGCTGAAGTAAACACCATTGGGGGTTATGAAAAACAATTTCACATCACTCCAGATCCCATGAAACTGGTTCGGTATGGGTTAAGCTTAAACAACGTGGTTGAGGCATTAGAACGCAATAATGCCAATGTGGGTGCGGGATATATTGAAACCAATGGCGAGCAGAACTTAATTCGCGTACCAGGGCAGGTGCAAAACATCACCGATATTGAGAACATTGTTATTGCAAGCTTTGAAGGAACACCTATCCGAATTCGTGATATTGCAGAAGTGGCTTTAGGCAAGGAGCTACGAACAGGAGCAGCAACAGAGAACAGTAAAGAAGTCGTTTTAGGCACAGTATTTATGCTTATGGGCGAGAACAGCCGCACGGTGTCTGAACGAGTCGCGGCCCAAATGAAAGTTATTAATAAATCATTGCCAGATGGTATTGAAGCAGTCACGGTCTATAACCGAACCTTGCTTGTGAACGCTACCATTAATACGGTGAAGAAAAACCTGATTGAAGGGGCATTGCTTGTTTGTGTTATTTTGTTCTTGTTTTTAGGTAACATTCGCGCAGCACTGATTACCGCGATGGTGATTCCTTTATCCATGTTGCTTACCATTACAGGGATGGTATCTAATAAAATCAGTGCCAATTTGATGAGCTTAGGCGCTCTTGATTTTGGTTTGATTGTCGATGGTGCGGTCATTATTGTTGAAAACTGCATTAAGCATTTGGGTGAACAACAGCATGCTTTGCATCGTGTTTTAAATTTAGAAGAGCGCTTGAAAGTCATAGCTTATGCCACAACGGAGGTGATTCGGCCTAGTATCTTTGGTGTCTTTATTATCACGGTGGTTTATTTACCGATTTTAACGCTCACAGGGGTTGAGGGGAAAATGTTTTTGCCGATGGCGCAAACGGTTATTACCGCGCTGCTTGCTTCCATGCTCTTTGCTCTGACTTTTGTTCCAGCTGCCGTTGCCATTTTTTTAGGTGGACGTGTACAAGAAAAAGAAAATTGGTTGGTACACTACCTCTCACTTGTTTATGCAAAAGCCTTGCGCCGCTGTTTTCATGCCAGAAGGTTGGTGATAGGAGGTGCAGTTGCTTTGGTAGGGATTAGTCTCTTGCTCGCATTTCGTTTGGGCGGGGAATTTATTCCAAGTCTTGATGAAGGCGACATTGCCATGCACGCGATGCGAATTCCTGGCACCAGTTTAACACAAGCCATTACCATGCAGCACTTAGTGGAAGAGCGAGTAAGCCAGTTTCCCGAAGTCAAACGAGTTTTTGCAAAACTGGGGACTGCGGAGGTGGCCACTGATCCTATGCCGCCCAATGTCGCTGACACGTTTATTATGTTAAAGCCTCGGAAGGATTGGCCGAATCCTAAAAAAAGCAAACAGCAACTAGTACAAGAAATCGAGGCGGCAGTAAAGCAAATTCCAGGGAATAACTATGAATTTACTCAGCCCATTCAGATGCGCTTTAATGAATTAATTTCAGGGGTGCGTAGTGATGTCGCGGTGAAAGTATTTGGTGATGACATGAATACATTGCTCGAAGTAGCTGAAGCCATCAGTGCTCAATTAAAAAAAGTGCCTGGTGCTGCTGATGTAAAAGTAGAGCAAGTCAGTGGTTTACCGCTACTAACCGTTGAAATCAATCGCGATGCTTTGGCACGCTACGGCTTACAAATTGGCACGGTTCAAGATGCCATTGTCATTGCCACAGGCGGCAAAAAAGGTGGCGAGCTCTTTGAGGGAGACAAGCGTTTTGATTTAGTGGTGCGCTTGCCTGAAGAGTTACGTACAAACCCTAATGTACTACGCCAAGTATTTATTCCGTTGCCACAGGCTAAAGATGGCGAACGACATTTTATTCCGTTGAGTGAAGTAGCCAAAATGGTGCGCAGTGAAAGCCCCAATCAAATCAGTCGGGAAAGTGGTAAACGGCGTGTGGTGGTCAGTGCTAACGTTCGCAATCGGGATTTAAGCTCATTTGTGAATGAAGCCAAGCAACGGATTGACCAGAGTGTCAAAATTCCCAGTGGCTACTGGGTAACCTGGGGTGGTCAGTTTGAGCAGTTGCAATCAGCCTCTCAACGGCTACAAATCGTTGTTCCTATCACACTATTGGGCATTTTCTTATTGTTGTTTATGAGTTTTGGTCGAGTACGAGATGCGCTCTTAGTGTTTAGTGGCATTCCTTTGGCGTTAACTGGTGGGGTATTTGCACTGTGGCTTCGAGGGATTCCCTTGTCCATTTCAGCAGGTGTTGGGTTTATTGCGTTGTCAGGGGTGGCAGTTCTTAATGGCCTGGTCATGATTACCTTTATTAATAAACTGCATGAACAGAAAAAAATGTACTTAAAAGATGCGGTGCTACAAGGCTCTCTGGCGAGGCTTCGTCCGGTACTCATGACTGCTTTAGTGGCCTCTTTGGGGTTTGTACCGATGGCTTTGGCTACGGGCACGGGCTCTGAAGTACAACGTCCCTTGGCGACCGTGGTCATAGGTGGCATTATCTCATCCACTTTTCTAACACTCTTAGTCTTACCCGGTTTGTATTACCTGTTTCATGAGCGGCACAAGAAATCACTAATTAAAAAATCAGGCAAAGATGAGTGATTTCTTTGATGGAACTGTAACAATATGAGTAATTGTCATTTTAAAGTAAGTGGAAAGACATCCATAAAGAACACTATAGCAAAGATAAGTGCGGCAGCAAGAGAAAGATAAAATCCCAAGTGTGTTATAAATTTCATTTTATGGCCGGAGCTTCCTTTTGCCAGGATAATCAAAATTAGCCCCATAAAAAAACAAATCCTAAGATGATAAGAAGACTGTGATTTGAAAGAAGGGGCGTCATTCTTCTTCCTTGTATAAAAATAAATTCATTTAATTATAGCTCTTTTGAGCAAAGGACACGGATAGTGTTTTGACAACTTCTGTGAATGAGCTACACTAATAGTTAAATACTTATTTAACTGTTTAATTAACTATGCTAACTCAAGACCAAATCATCACTTTAAGCGATATCTTGCATTTGATGGGTGAGCCCAATCGTTTAAAGCTTCTTATCGCGTGTTTGGATGGTCCAAAATCAGTTTCAGAGCTGGCGGAACAACTGCAACTTTCGGTGCCATTGGCGAGCCATCATTTAAGTCTATTACGTTCTGCACGTCTTCTTTTAGCAAATAGAGAGGGAAAACATATTTATTACACTATTTATGATGCGCATGTGCGTTGTATTTTAGAGGACATGCTCAAGCACTTTACTGAAGAAATGGAGAATTAACATGAGTTTTCTAAAACGAATGCTTGGAAGTCTTGGCGGCCATCATGGCGGATATCGCCGCTCTCATCATGGTCAAATAAGCCAACAGAATAATTACTCAACCAATCCTGAATCAAGAGGATTGAGTTGCCCGCGCTGCAAGAGCTCTCTAGCTCCTGGGGCACGATTTTGTAGTCAATGTGGCAGCGGTCTTGAGAATACTCAATGCAGTTGTGGTGCCACTATTACTGCAGGGGCAAATTTTTGCGGCCAATGTGGGAGCTCATTATGACAAAGCCTCTAACTTTAACTACTTTTTTTGTTGCAGGCCTTGATTGTCCGGCTGAAGAGCAATTAATCAGGCGCCAATTAAAAGTGATTCCTGAAGTGGCGCAGATGGATTTTAATTTCATTGCTGAGGAAGTGACCGTGCACCATCGTCTTCCAGCTATTGATGTGTTGCAAAAACAAATTGAAGCGTTAGGCATGAGTGTTCGGGTTCAAGGCAGCACCTCCTCTGCAAAAGAAGAGAAGAAGCAAGTTGATTCGTCATGGCCATTGCTAGCTTTGGCAGGCTTTTTAGCGCTTTGCTCTGAGTTAACTGCTTATTTCATTACTAAAGAGCAATTTATTTGGGTCATTCTTCCCGCTCTGCTTGCCATTACCTTAAGTGGTCCCTCTACTTTTAAGAAGGGTTTAATCGCGCTGCGTACTAAGGCCATGAACATTAATAGCCTGATGTTAATTGCAATCACCGGGGCCATGATTATAGGGGCCTGGCCGGAAGCCGCGATGGTCACTGTTTTATTTGCTCTTGCTGAGCGAATCGAACGTTATTCTTTAGATAAAGCCCGCCTTGCCATTCGCAGTCTCATGCAAATTGCACCAGTGGTGGCTCGGATTAAAATGGATAATGGTCAATGGCAGACTTTGCCTGTAGAAGAGGTAGCCGTTGGTGCGGTATTTAAAGTAAAACCCGGTGAGCGCATCCCACTGGATGGGGTGTTGATATCGGGACAAAGTACGGTCAATCAAGCCCCGATTACAGGGGAATCCATGCCAGTGAGCAAGCAAGTAGGTGATGACGTGTTTGCAGGGACTTTAAATGAGCACGGTGCCTTTGAGGTTAAAGTCACTAAGGCTTCGGGTGATACATTGCTTGCTAAAATTGGTAAAGCCATTGAGCAGGCACAAAGTGAGCGGGCGCCAACGCAACGTTTTGTCGATGAGTTTGCCAAATACTACACCCCAATTATGGTCTTGATTGCACTGGTTATTGCACTTATTCCCCCGTTGGTGTTTGGTTATCCTTTTTATGACTGGATATATAAAGCCTTAACGTTATTGGTTATTGCTTGCCCTTGTGCTTTGGTCATCTCTACACCGGTAACGGTAGTCAGCGGATTGGCTTCATCGGCACAACATGGTCTTCTTATCAAAGGAGGCAGCTATTTAGAAATGGGGCACCAGCTTAAATTAATTGCTCTGGATAAAACAGGCACCTTAACAGAGGGAAAACCTGTAGTGACTGATTTTATCGTTTATGATAAACAACAATCGAAAGAGTCCTTATTAGTCCTTGCTGCAAGTCTTGATAGTCATTCGGAACATCCAGTGGCTCATGCTTTGGTTGAATACTGGCGGCAAAATCAACCTAATGAGTCTTTGCTTGAGGTAGAGCAATTTTCAGCACTTCCTGGCCGCGGGGTGCAAGGAATTATTAGTCAAGGATTGTATTACGTTGGAAATCATCAACTGGCAGAAGATAATAAGGTGTGCTCTCTTGCTGTAGAGCAGGAACTTAAGCGTTTGGAAGAGGAAGGAAAAACAACAGTCATTTTGAGTAATTCAGCGGTGGTTTTAGCCGTTTTTGCAGTGGCCGATACGCTTCGTGCTACGAGTAAATGGGCAATTGACACCTTGCATCAACAAGGACTTAAAACAGCGATGTTAACCGGTGATAATGCCCTGACGGCTAAAGCCATTGCCAAAGTGCTGGGGATTGATGAAGTGCAGGCGAATGTTTTGCCTACTGAAAAATTACAAGCAATTAATCGGCTTTTGGAACAGTATAAAACGGTGGGAATGGTGGGTGATGGAATCAATGATGCACCAGCACTTGCAAAAGCTACGATTAGTTTTGCGATGGGCAAAGGTACCGATACGGCTTTAGAAACCGCAGATGTTGCGTTAATGAATGATAATTTAGCCATGCTTCCTTTATACATTGATTTAAGCCGAAGAACGGCGCGTATTCTTCGCCAAAATATTACTTTGTCCCTTGCAATTAAAGGGGTGTTTTTCATTCTGGCCCTGGGAGGATTAGCAACGTTATGGATGGCGGTATTTGCTGATATGGGTGCGAGTCTAATTGTTGTTGCGAATGGGCTGCGCTTACTTAATTCCCATAAAGGGCATTCGGAGTATCAGGAAATGAAGGGATAATGAGAGTCTTGGTGGGTTTGTCACGAAAGAGGTTGCATGATGAATGATTGGGTTGAAAATGAACAATATAGCGCTCATCCATTGCGTTTTTTAGTGGTGGAATCCTCATTAGGAATTCGTATTCTCATTCGTATGCATTTATTAGAGTTGAAGCATTTGGTGGATATGGCAGGGGATGATGAATCGGCAAGAGAGTTGGCTTTCATGAGAGTTTATGATTTTATCTTAGTGGATAAAAATTTAAATTGCTATGAGCTGATTGACCAGATACAAAAAAATTCGGTATTAAACAACCATACGCCCATAATCATTTTAACTTCTAGCCATAATCAGGAAAACCCGTCTCATGAGAGCGCTACTTATTTTAAAAAACCCATATCCAAGAAGGATGCAGTACAGTTGCTTTATTTTCTAAAAAATATTAAAAAATGAATTTTTTTAAAGGTGGCGTGCAAACATAAAATGGAGAAGATAAGATGCATTTATCTTCTGTTATTCAGTATGTTACGATGTAAGTAGTTTCAAGTTATTTTGATTGGCTGTTAAGGAGAAATAATGAATACTAATGGATTTAAAATAATTGTATTAATCGGTTTATTGGGTTTGGGCTTGACTGCCTGCACTCCTAAAACAACACCTGCTCCAGCTCATCCTGAGGTTAGCTATGAGGGAGGATTTGGTGGCGATGGTGGTCATGACCACCAACCTAAGAACGACTAAATAGGAAAACATAAATGTTTACTAATGGATGGTTTTTAAGTTCTTTAGGTATTGCAATTATTGTATTGATTGGTCTTATCTGGTGGTTCAGAAAAACTAAGAAAACCATCCATTTTTACACCGCTTTTATTACTTTTCTTATCCTTGCCGCGATTTTCTTACATGGTGTTTCATTTAAATTAAATTAGCTGGTGCTGATGAGGAGCAATAATGAGTAAGGATGTACCTCATGATTTAAAAAAATACTCAAAAGAGCAGTTACTGTGGTTCGCTCTTTTGCTCACGGGAAGCTTTTTAATTGCCGAGGTCGCTGGTGGCATTATCACAGGAAGCCTTGCATTAATTTCTGATGCCGCACATATGCTAACGGACGTTACCGCTCTTATTATTGCTCTAATTGCGATTCGTATTAGTAAACGTCCTGCCGATGCGCGTCGCACGTTTGGTTATAATCGATTTGAAATTTTAGCGGCTGCATTTAATGCGGTCCTTCTTTTTTTAGTGGCCCTTTATATTTTGTTTGAGGCCTATCAGCGACTCAAACAACCTCCTGAAATTTATTCCTTAGGAATGCTCCTCATTGCCAGTCTTGGTTTGGTTGTTAATATAGCGTCTATGTACCTTCTTTCCCAAGAAAAAGATAAAAGCTTAAACCTTAAAAGCGCTTATCTTGAGGTGTGGAGTGATATGTTGGGCTCTTTAGGGGTTATTGTTGCCGCACTTATAATTCGCTTTTTAGAGTGGAGTTGGGTCGATTCTGCTGTGGCAGTATTAATCGGTTTGTGGGTATTGCCACGCACCTGGGTTTTATTAAAAGAAACAGTGAATATTCTTCTTGAAGGTGTGCCAGCTGGAGTGGATCTGGAGATAATTAAAAACCACATGATGGCTGTTGAGGGTGTTTTGGATGTACATGACCTGCATATTTGGGCGATTACCAGTGACAAAATTAGCCTCACAGCGCATCTTGTCATTACTCCCTTTGTAGAAGAGGGAGCTATAAGAGTGAGCGTTCAGAGCATTTTATTCTCTCAATTTGATATTGGGCATACGACCTTACAAACGGAACATAAGAAAACTCTGGATAAAGAGGGTCTTTGTAGTTTTTCAAGCCATTAGGTTTCTAATAAGAACTGCTCTTTGATGAGCTTCGGATTAAACCATCATTACTGCTAATCTTTAAGAATTAAGATGGAATAGGAGTCGTTCATGGAAACTGCGACCAAGAAACAAGGTTTTGTAATCAGTATAGGGGCCCGATTGCTGATTGGATTTATGGCTCTTAGTTTGCCTTTATTGATATTAATTATGCTGTTATTACCTAAAGTAAATGATGTGATTGATCTCACACATAAAATTCATAGTGAAAATTTACCACCAATCCTTGATAGTCAAATTTATCAAGCTCAGGACATTCTTGAACATTGGGCAATGACTGGAGATCCAAAGGATAAAGTTTATTTTGCTCATATCTGGAATGAAATCACTCATGTTAGAGATCAGTGGGATCGAGTCATACGCAAATTAGATGATCCAAAACTACGGCATGAGTGGAGCAAGCTACAAGAATTATATTTGCCTTTTTATCAAGCTCAAGCGTCAGTACTCAATGCTTCTCGAGACCCGAATAATCCAGATAATGTAGAAAACAGCAGAAATAAGACAAGAGCTTTTGAAAAATCAATGATCAATATCATTGATGGTCCTTATTATGAAGAGACCGGCAAAAGAACTGGTGGATTATTCAGCGACTTAGCACGTGAAATAGAAAAGAATGTAAATACAATAGATAACAGCCTAATTTCCTTAAAAAAATCAGCCTTTTGGCTACTCATTTTAGCCATTGTTTTAACCCTTGTTGTGCCTTACACAACCCAACGAGCTATAGCAATTCCAGTAGATAAAGCGATTGATATAGCCGAACGAATTGCTGCAGGAGAGCGTGATGTCGTGATCCAAATTCAATCGGCAGGCAAATTAGGTAAATTGCTTCTATCGCTCAAAGCCATGCAAGAAGCCATTAGAAAAAATGAAGAAATTCTTCGTACTAAAGAAGAAGAATCTCGAGAATTATTTGAAAAACTCGTTAATGCATCGAAAAAATTTAGAGAATACAGCAGTAAAGTTGCTGCAGGAGATCTTCGAGAGCGTCTTGAAGTTGATAAAGAAGGTATTTTACACGAGCTGGGTAACGATTTAAATTCGATGACCAATGGTTTGGCATCTATTACCCAAAAAATCACCAAAGTAAGTAATAATATCGTAACTATGGTTGGGACGGTCATTACGTCTGCTAATCAACAAGCAGAAAGTATTACCTCCCAAGCAACTGCAATTAATGAAATCAGTGCTTCGCTGGAAGAAATTGATAAAAGCTCAAAAGAAACGATGACCAAAGCACAAGCGCTGAAAGAAGTGGCTAAAAATACCTATGAACAAGGAAAACGAGGTAGAGAGTCGGTCCAGAAAAGTATTCAAGGATTCAAAGATTCAGAAGAAAAAATGAAGCTTATTGCGCAAACCATTCTTGATCTAAGTAATCACACCCAACAAATTGGCGACATCACATCGGTGGTCAATACTTTGGCCCAACAATCAAAAATGCTGGCATTGAATGCTTCAATTGAAGCATCAAAAGCAGGTGAGGCAGGAAAAGGTTTTGCTGCAGTAGCTAATGAAGTAAGACATCTTGCCGAACAATCAGAACAATCGACAGTACAAGTACAAAAAATTCTTGAGGACATCCGACGAACTACAGAAAAAGCCGTTACCGTTACGGAAGAAGGAACAAAAACTCTTGATTCAGGAACACAACTTATCGAAAAAGCAGGCCAAGTCATTCAAGCGCTCAGCCAAATGATTCATGAAGCATCTATTTCCAGTCAACACATCGAGGTGGCTATACGGCAGGAAGCTGTAGGTATTGAACAAATTGTTGAAAGTATGAATGAAATTAATCGTACCACTTCAACCTTTTCAAGCGGCATTAAAGAGATGATGGCATTTATTCATAATTTGGATGATATTGCCAAACATTTAAAGGAAGACATCAATTTATATAAAGTTTGAAGGCAGCGCATGTTTTTAGGTGACCTTATTATTTAAGAACGGGTTGTATTTTTTAGGCACAGCTCATTTATCAATTTTCAATAAAAAATTATAATGGACGACTAAGAATCCCGCAGCAACAGAATAAATGGAGTAAAAAATTATCTGATGTGTCAATACACGCAAGTAGGTTTTTTCCACCGATCCCGTTCAAGCTGCCAATAATAATTAAATCAGTATGGTTAAGTCTATTATGCATTCAGTAAGATTGGTTTTACTATTACTGTTAAAGGCAGTGGTTTTCTTGGAAAAAGCTATTTTTTCCAAGAAAATTGTGCCCTAATGGCCAGAGTCAATTAGAACAATTTTAAATGTAGAGGGGAAAAGAGTAAATGAACACCATAAGCCGCTATGTCGTACCTTTTCTAGTTCTTGGATTCGTTGGTTGCAGTAAAAATGTACCTTTATTGCCTGAAGCACAGCATATCAGGGTTGCTCCACCGAGCAACAATATGAAGCATTGCTCCGATTTGGGCAAAGTGGTTGCCTATGATGTGAATGGCGTTAGTCAATCTTATCAATCCCATGAGCATCTTTATCAGGACGAATTAAATACTTTGAAAAATAATACCGCCGAGTTAGGAGGCGATACGTTAGTTATTACAAAAGATAAATCAACTTTTAGTGGTAATCCTAAAACACATTTAGTCGATAAACATACTTTAGAGGGTAAGGCTTATCGGTGTAAGTAAATGACAAAGAAATCCTATCGGTGCTGCATGAATTATGTAGGAGTTAAAATGCTAATTTTTATTCTCAAAGGTACCACTTAGGTTATCCATAATGAATGCAAAATGAAATTGTTCTCAGTATGATAAGTTAGACCATGATAAAAAGGATTTTATAATGTTTGAAATACTCCCCAATTGGCATCCGATTTTGGTGCATTTTACCGTCGCATTATTTACTACATCATTTGGTTTTTACCTACTTACGTATTTATCTAAATCCACGCCTCTTGTCTCGGATAAAATGACGTTAGAATTTGAAGTTGTTGGCCGTTGGTGTTTATGGTGTGCGGCTTTAGTGACGATTTTGACGGTTATTGCCGGTTTTTATGCTTATTATACAGTGAAGCATGATGAGCCAGCACACATGGCCATGATGAACCATCGCAATTGGGCATTGTCTACTGCTTTTGCCATGTGGCTTGTTGCAATTTGGTCTTTATGGCGCTATTACAAGCAAAAAGCAATGACTCTTACGTTCCTTGTCGCAATGTTTCTTGTTCAGGGTTTGTTGCTCTCTACAGCCTGGCGTGGTGGGGAGCTTGTGTATCGCCATGGATTGGGTGTCTTGTCGCTACCAAGTACCGAAGGTGAAACCGAACATCATCATGAATAAAGCCCATGAAAAGTGCGTCGATTTTTTCTTAATAAACATCTTAAAACGCAATCATTGAAGAATAAGAAGGGAGAATGGATTGTGCTGAAAAAAATAAGTGTATTTCTCACCAGTCTTTTGGTGATGACCAATGTGTTTTCTGCCCAGCGTGTTGTTGATTTAGTTGTGGGCTACAAGACCGTTCATTTTGCTGGAAAATCTCGAGTTGCGATTGCGGTAAATAATCAGATTCCAGCACCAACACTACACTTTAAGGAAGGCGATAAGGTCACTATTAATGTATACAATCATTTGGATAAACCCACAACAATTCATTGGCATGGTGTTTTAGTTCCTTGGCAAATGGATGGTGTGGAGCATGTGAGTCAAAAAGCGATTCCATCAGGAGGTGTATTTCATTATCAGTTTGTACTCAAGCAATCAGGAACGTATTGGTACCATGCACACTCTGAATTACAAGAACAACAGGGCTTATATGGTGCCTTCGTCATCGACCCGATTAAGGCACCCAAATATAAATACACGAAAGATTTTGTTGTGGTGTTATCCGATTGGAGTAATACCAAACCAGAGCAGATTTTAAAAAATCTAAAGAAAGAAGGGGATTATTATTCTCCGCGATTTCCGCTGCAGCCCTCTTTATTAAAATTTATGCATGATTATAAAAAAGGCTCCGCAGAGGAACGTAAGCGATTGTTTAATGACTACAAAATGATGCAACAAATGCGCATGAGTATTTATGATTTTAGTGATGTTGCTTATGATGCATTTTTACTCAATGGTCAACCCAAATTCAAACCTTGGACTGCTTTGGTGAAGCAAGGGGATGTGGTACGGTTACGCTTTATAGGTGCTGGAGGAAGCACCATTTTTCGTGTAAAAATTCCTGAGTCTGAAATGCAGATGGTGCACGCCGAAGGGAATGATGTGAGACCCTATATGATTAAAGATTTTGCCATTGCATCAGGTGAAACCTATGATGTGCTTGTTAAAATTCAAAAAAACACACCCTACATCATTTATGCAGAATCCTTAGATACAGTAGGGGCTGCATACGGTGCCTTAGTGACCTCTTCGCAACATTCTGTAGATTATTCAAAAGTACCTCCATTTCCTGAGCCATTGCCAGTTACTCGAGATATGATGGCCATGATGATGGGGAATATGAATCAAGGTACTTTACCTCAGACAGCAAAATCAGCCACTAAGACAAAAGAGAGAAGACATGCTCTTAAAATGAACATGAGTTCAATGTCTCATGAAATGGACAAGAAAAAATCACACGTTAAGGGAGCAAATAATTCATCGTCTATGCCCAACATGAAAATGGACTCCAACATGAAAATGGACTCCAACATGAAAATGGACTCCAACATGAAAATGGACTCCAACATGAAAATGGACTCCAACATGAAGATGGACTCCAACATGAAGATGGATTCCAACATGAAGATGGATTCCAGCATGAAGATGCCCACGGAGCCAACTATTATTGGAGACAAGATGGAGCCACCCAACTCCTCTTACAAAACTTCAATGGGCACAAAATATCAGCCCATGATTGCCGCAGTGAAAACAAATGATCCGAATACTCCAGTAGCGCATGTAATCAATATGGAGTTGTTTGGGTATATGGATCGATTTATTTGGTTTATCAATGGAGTTCCTGCTTATAAAGCGAAACCCATACGTTTAGATCCTGGGAAACGCTATCGGTTTGTATTTACCAACACATCCATGATGCATCATCCCATGCACATTCATGGTCATTGGTTTATTTTGCGCAAGGGGAATGATGCCTACGATCCTTTATTGCATACGATTGATGTGCCACCAGGTGCTACGATAACCGCGGATGTTGACACCGATGCCAGTGGCCAATGGTTTTTTCACTGTCATTTTCTTTATCATATGATGACTGGGATGTCGCGTGTGTTTCAATATTCTACATTAATAGAAATTACACAGGGTAAAAGAAAGCCGCAAAATATTATAAAACAAACGCCTTATTACAATCGTCCCATTGTACGAGTGGATGAAACCATGCCTATCGATTCTTCCTTGGTGAAGTATCCGATGGTCCATCCTGCAGGTTTATGGCGCGCCTCATTTATCGATGCTGGTGCTGATCCGTTTCATAATGCACAACGCCTAAATTACAAGGGTTTATATGGTCCTGATTATCATAAGCTTGAATTATTCGTCAATGATGCGGAATTGTTGAAGGGAAAGGTTGAAAGTGCTGACATTGATATTTTTTATTGGCATTTAATCAGCCAGTTTTGGGCGATTAAAGCAGGTGCTAATTATACCAATAAACCAGCAAATACACCCTATTGGCAGCCAGGTATTGGTATTGAAGGGTTAATGCCTTATTTTATCGATACCAATCTTCGAGGCTATTACTACAATGGAAGTGCTAAACTGGATTTGGAGTTATCGCGAGATACCCAGATCACCAATAACTTTTTTATTAGGGCAGGGGTACGCAGTATTCTGGCTTCGAAAACAGTCATTCAAGCCAATATCGGTAATGGACTCAATCAAATGCGCTATATTGTCAGGCCTTATTATCGGCTGGCTCCTGGATTAAATATTAATGTTGAATACGAACATGAGCAAGATTATGGCGCTTTTAAAAACATACAAATAATTAATGGGGAAGCAGCCAGTCAAGATACGGTAACATTTGGCCTTACCCTGTTATTGTAAGAGAAGTGGACAATTAATATTGAAATTTGAGCTTTTTATTTTAAATCAACTCTGATTATGAGCCTTGTCTTGTACTATTCCAGGTGTTGAGCAAAAGATTAAAGTGGTGTCATTTAGAGTTAGAGGGTCGAGGGTTAGCTGATGTACTTACGAATCATATCTCCAACGTTTGCGGCTCTGGGTGCCGCTGTGTTTTTGGTGGTTGCATACCTTTTGCCAAAGAACTTGTTGGATTATTATATGTTGGTAGTGGTATAGGATTGATTGTAACCTGCTTAATTAAAGACCACGGTTGGCATCATTCAGGATTGGTAAAAGATGATTGGATTTGGCGGAATTTTAGAACCTGTATTATTAACGTTTGGCCTACAGTAAACAAGTGCCGCAACAACTTCTATATTATTGAATCTTAAAGCAGTACCCACTGCCTTATAAGGGGGTAATTCCATTTCGTTGTATAAGGACCCTTCACCACCTTGTTGAGCCTGCTTTAGAAGTGCTGATAATAAAGCTGTATTGTAATAGATCATGCACCAGGGGGTTCTGGTTAAGTAGAGCAATCAGACCTCCGTCCACTTGTTATTCAAGTATCAATAAAACAGATCGAGTTGGGTAGGGCTTCAGGTTTTGATTCCCTTTTCATTTCATCACATCCATTGGCTTATTTAGCCCTGGTGCAATTATTAAGATCTTTTTGAGAATTTTGATGTATACTATACCTACGTATAGTATACATTTTTAGAGATTTAATTTATGGCACATTTATTAAGGGATAAAAAGAAGCTACTTCATCGCATTAACCGTATTCAAGGCCAACTGAATGCATTGAAAGAAAAGCTAGAGCATTCTGAAGAAAATGATTGTGGCGGTGTTTTGCAGTTAATCGCTGCATGTCGTGGTGCAATGAATGGTTTGATGGCCGAAGTTATCGAAGGTCACATACGTAATCATCTGGTTGATCCTGATAAAAGTCCATCATCAAGCCAAGCACAAGCAGCTCAGCAATTATTGGATGTTGTTAAGACCTATTTAAAGTAAGTTTAAATAAATTGAGGAACTGTCAATGAATCAAGAACATAATGATCACAGCCATATTTTTACTTTGGTAGAGGGATTGCGCATAGGATTCGTATTTATTTCTCTTCTATTGAGCTGGACACCTTTAGGGACTCAATTTGTACCATTTAAATATATTGGTTTTATTGCCGCACTCATAGGTGGGTATCCTATTTTTAAGGAAGCATTTTCATCTTTAAGCGAACGCAAAATGACTATGGAATTATCCATGACAATTGCATTGCTAGCCGCTTTAGCTATTGGGGAAGTATTTACAGCATTAGTGATTATACTTTTTGTATTAATTGCTGAAGTACTAGAGGGTCTTACTATCGAGCGCGGCAGACGTGCTATAAAAAGTCTTCTTGATTTCATGCCTAAAGAAGCATTCATTCGGCACCAAAATGGTGAGAGCAAAAAAAATATCGAGGAAATAAAAGCGGGTGATACTATTATTGTTAAACCGGGTTCCCGTATACCAATAGATGGAACTGTTATTAGAGGACTAACTTTTGTTGATCAATCTGCAATAACAGGTGAGTCAATGCCAGTAGAAAAAATTGCTGGATCTGAGGTCTACGCAGGATCTATCAATCAATCTGGTGCCATTGATGTGGAAACAAAACGAGTTGGTAAAGATACGGCTTTTGGAAAAATTATTCAGGCAGTTGAAGCGGCGGAAAAATCTCGTGCTCCCATTCAGAAAACAGCTGATCGTCTTGCAGGCTATCTTGTTTATTTTGCTATTGGTGCCGCACTTCTCACCTATTTTCTTACTCATGATATCCGCTCAACTATATCTGTGATTATTGTAGCAGGTGCATGTGGCGTAGCCGCGGGAACTCCATTAGCTATTTTAGGAGCAATTGGTAGAGCTGCGGGCAAGGGGGTTATTATAAAAGGTGGCTTATATATCGAAGTGCTAAGTAAAGTGGATACGGTAGTTTTTGATAAAACAGGAACCCTTACTTATGGCGCACCCTCTGTTGTTGCTGTTTGTCCTATGCCCGGCATTACTGAGCAGGCTGTACTTGAGGCTGCGGCTATTGCTGAACGATTATCAGAACACTCAATCGCCAGAGCTATTTTGCAAAAAGCAAGCGAGCAAGATCTGGATATTATTGAACCGGAACACTTCGATTATAAACCTGGAAAAGGGATTATTTGTTGGGCAAATCAAGAAAAAATTATTGTTGGTAATTTGGCTCTGTTTCAAGAGGAACAGATCAATATCAGTGACGTTAAGCCAGGCCCGAACTATTTATCTGAGGTGTTTGTCGCGCGTAATAATCAATTACTCGGTGTAATACGAATTGCAGATATCATACGTAAAGAGGCCAGAGAAGCAATAAGTGAAATAAAAAGAATGGGTTTAAACACAATTCTTTTAACCGGGGATACCTTAACGATTGCGCAGGAAATTGGTAAGCAGCTTGGAGTAGCCAAGGTAGAAGCCGAACTGCTTCCAGAGCAAAAAGCAATCCGTATTCGAGAGTTTATGTTAGCAAAGGCAAAAATAGCGATGGTTGGTGACGGTATCAATGATGCGCCTGCATTAATTGAAGCAAATGTGGGTATTGCTATGGGTACTGGGACGGATGTGGCGCGAGAGAGCGCTGACATTGTATTATTAGGCAATGATTTATTCAAATTTGTTGAAACAAAATTTGTTGAAACAGTTGGAATTGCAAGAAGATGTTACAAAATTATTATGGCGAATTTTGCAGGCACACTTTTGGTAGATACGGTGGGTATTTTATTAGCGGCTTTTGGCTTTCTTAATCCGCCATTGGCTGCTTTTATTCATGTTTCTTCAGAACTAATTTTCATTATGAACTCTGCCAGGTTGCTTCCAAATGTAATAATAAATAGGAAAGAGCAAAAAGGGATTGTAAATAATACTATTTAATATTTTCTGACTCAAAATTGGCTTCTATTCCTGAAAGGATATTTTCTGTCATGCATGTATTATCAATTACCTTTGATTACGATAGGTTTTTCATAAACAGAATCCTTTAGGATATCAAACTGTTTTATTGAGGACATTATTTGCGAAGGACATCGATAGGCGCTTCCTTCAATGGTATGATTGCTGATGTCTGTATGTCGGCTCGGACTCCATAATTGATATCGCTTAACCAAGTTTTGATGTTTTTCAAACACAACAACATTTGCATTTAATTTTTTTCCTTCATTTTTAAGAAAATTAATGTCATCCTTTTCTAGGTTTTTTTCTAATCCCCAGGTAAATTGAATCTTCGTACCATGCACATCCTTGCCAGAGATTTTGCCCAAAAATGTGCAGGATTTTAAATCCGAAATAGTGTGATCATAGAGAATCGTGATATTTTGAGCACCGGGTTTTAAGGATCTTGGTACACAGCCAATAGTGGTACTCATGATAAAGAAAATAATCATTAAAAAAATCGATTTATTCATGGCAATCCCTTATAAATCTTATGACAGAAATCGACGATTGTTTGTCTTAACGCTCCCTGAGATCGCCGGCCCTTATATTCAAAAAACATATAAATAACTTTTGGTTACACATTATATTTTCTTTGTTGCCAAAGAAGATAGATTACTGGAATGACAATCAAGGTAAGTACTGTCGCACTGAGCATACCCCCAACCATTGGGGCCGCAATGCGTCGCATGACCTCAGAGCCTGTGCCTCCTAAGAGCATAATAGGTAATAGACCGCCGATAATGGCAGTTACCGTCATGATTTTAGGGCGAAGCCGTAAAAGAGCACCGGCCACTACCGCATCAAAAACATCCGCTCGAGTCAGGGCACGCTGCTGCTGTAACGCCTCTTCCCTTGCTTTTTCCAAGGCCTGGTTAAGAAATACAAGCATAATGACCCCAGTTTCTGCAGCGACTCCAGCTAGGGCAATAAAACCAATGCCGACCGCGACAGAGAGATGATAGCCTAATAAATACAAGAGCCAAATGCCCCCGACTAACGCTAAGGGTAATGTCCCTAAAATAATCAGAACCTCAGCTAATCGACCAAAATTAAGATACAGCAAAAAGGCAATAATTGCTAAGGTTAATGGGGCTACCAAAGAAAGGCGTTGTTTGGCGCGTTCCAAATATTCGTATTGACCAGACCAAGTTAATGAGTAACCCGCGGGTAATTTCACTTGACTCTGAACAGCATCCTGAGCTTCTTTAACATAAGAACCTAGATCGCGTCCGGCAATATCAATGTAAACCCACCCATTAAGCCTGGCATTTTCACTGCGAATCATGTCGGGGCCTTCGGTAATTGATAAAGAGGCAATTTCACTTAACGGAATCGTGGCACCCATTGGCGTGACAATAGGCAATAAACGAAGCTTTTCTAAGGAATCGCGAAGGTCGCGAGGATAACGAAGATTTACAGGATAACGTTCGCGTCCCTCAATGGTTTGGGTTACATTCATGCCACCGACGGTTGTTTCAATAATTTCTTGAATGTCCTCAACATTTAATCCATAACGAGCCGCTTTAAGACGGTCTATATCAATGGTGATGTAATGGCTGCTTGCAACGCGCTCTGCAAAAACAGACGTGGTGCCGGGAATTTTTTTCAAAATGATTTCCAGTTGTTCCCCAATGGATTGAATGGTATTTAAGTCAGGCCCCGCAATTTTAATACCCACTGGAGTTTTTATCCCTGTGGCCAACATATCAATACGGGTTTTGATGGGCATGACCCAGGCGTTGGAAAGTCCCGGCAATTTAAGCCGTAAAGACAACTCTTCGCGCAATTTATCCATGGTCATTCCTGGGCGCCATTCGTTATGGGGTTTAAATTGAATGGTTGTTTCAACCATAGATAAAGGTGCTGGGTCGGTGGCAGTTTCTGCTCTGCCTATTTTACCAAACACCGTTTTGACTTCTGGGACAGTCGCAATAAGTTTATCGGTTTGTTGGAGTAGTTGTTGTGCTTTTCCGATGGAGATTCCAGGAAATGTTGTGGGCATGTAAAGTAAATCTCCTTCATCAAGTTCCGGCATGAACTCATTACCCAAATAATGAAGGGGTAAAAAACCAAGAAAGACAATTAGAGCGGCTAGGGCTAAAATCATTTTTGGGGCTTTTAAACTGGCATATAACACCGGTTGATACAATGCAAGTAACATTCGGTTAATAGGATTTTCATGTTCTTGTTTGATTTTACCCCGGATAAAATAGCCCATGAGTACGGGAACTAAAGTAATCGAAAGAAGAGCGGCTGCGGCCATCGCATAGGTTTTGGTATAGGCAAGAGGGGCAAACAATCGTCCTTCCTGTGCTTGTAAACTGAAGACCGGTAGAAAGCTAATGGTAATAATGAGTAAGGAAAAAAATAAAGGAGGCCCTACCTCAAGTGAGGCTTGTTGCATGATGTGCCAACGATTCTTTTCTGTAAGGGGTTCATGCTCGAGGTGTTTATGTGCGTTTTCAATCATCACGATGGCGGCATCAACCATGGCGCCAATGGCAATGGCAATTCCTCCTAAGGACATGATGTTGGCATTAATACCTTGAAGGTGCATGACCATCAACGCCAATAAAATTCCAATAGGTAAGCTTATGACAATGATTAAGGAGGAGCGAAAATGAAATAAAAAGACGATACAAATAAGCGACACCACAATAAACTCTTCAATCAATTTATCTTGCAGGGTATTAATGGCACGCTGAATTAAGCTTGAGCGATCATAAGTCGTACTAATTTCTACCCCTTTGGGTAGACTTGCTTGCAATTGTTTTAGTTTTTCTTTCACATTCGCGATGGTTTGCATGGCGTTTTGCCCAAAGCGCATCACGATAATGCCACCTACAGCTTCACCTTGACCGTTGAGCTCGGTAATTCCGCGGCGCATTTGTGGGCCTAATTGCACTTGAGCGACTTCTTGTAACAAAATAGGAATGCCATTTTTACCAAGTCCTACGGGAATTTGCTCCATATCTTTTATGGATTTTAGATAGCCCTTGGCGCGTATCATGTATTCGGCTTCACCCATTTCAATGGCAGAGCCGCCTGCTTCGCGATTGCTGCGTACCACGGCTTGTTTTACTTGTTGAAGGGTTAATCCGTAAGCGCGTAAACGGTCAGGATCTAAGGTTATTTGATATTGTTTGACCATGCCTCCTGCGGTCGCTACCTCAGCTACACCAGGCACTTTTTGTAATTCATATTTCAAAAACCAATTTTGCAGACTGGTTAATTGGGCGAGGTCGTGTGTTCCTGTGCGATCCACTAATGCATATTCATAGACCCAACCCACACCAGTTGCATCAGGACCTAAAGTGGGCTGGGCACCTAGGGGTAGGCGATTGGTAATTTGGCTTAAATATTCCAAAACCCGTGAACGGGCCCAATATAAGTCAACCCCATCTTGGAAAATAACATACACATAAGATACTCCAAAACCCGATTCACCACGTACCGTCACCGCACCCGGTACTGCCAACATCGCAGTGGTTAGAGGGTAGGTTACTTGGTCTTCAACGATTTGTGGCGCTTGACCTGGGAACTCTGTTTTGATGATGACTTGCACATCAGACAAATCAGGAATGGCATCGACTACAGTATGTTTTACTGTATAGATTCCCCCCAGTATGAGCATGCCGGTCATTAATACAATTAAAAAGCGATTTTTAATCGACCAGCGAATAATGGCAGCTATCATTTAGAGTTATCGTCCTTGGGTAATTTTTTTATCTTAGTAATCATAAAATCAGTGTTCTTTTTTTCTAAATCAAATTGAATCGAGTCACCGATTTTAAGCTCATCAAATACAATGTCTTGTGCTACTGAAAAATTCATTTCCATGGCAGGCCAATTTAAAGAGGGAATTGCCTCGTGTTGAATGGTGAGCGAATGATTGGCAAAATTTATCTTTTTTATAATCCCGACTCCTTCAACGGATGTATTAGAGGTAGCACTGGATTTTTGATTCTTTTTGTCTTGGTTCGGTGTTTGTAACCGTTCAAGTCCTGCTTTTAAATTGGACTCGGAATCAAGAAGAAATTGTCCAGAAACAACCACCTGTTCGCCTCGTTTCAATCCGGAGATAATTTCAACTTGGCTTTCTGACTCCATACCCACGGTTACAGGACGAACTTCAAATCGTCCTTGGGCTTGCGCCACGATTACGCGATCACCTTGGCTGCTTCTTATTAATGCTTCGATGGGAATATGAAGCACATTGGCTTTAGGTTGGGTAAGAATGGTAATACTCACATACATATTAGGCTTTAACTGATTATCCGAATTTTCAAAGCGAAATCTGACTTTAACAGTGCGGGTCGTGGTGTCTAATTGCGGATAAATGTACTCTACAGCACCTTTCCATTGTTTATTAGGAAAAGCAGATATTTTTGCGATGGCACAATCCCCAACATGCACCCAACTGGCTTGTTCTTCAAAAATTTGAGCAATCATCCACACACTAGCAAGATCTACAAGGCTCATCATCTCTAAATCTGGAGTGACTCGCATGCCTTCACGAATATTAAGTTGGGCGACAATGCCATCTTGAGGTGCATAGATAGCGACTAATTGATTGGCTTTATGAGTTGTTTTGATTTCTTGAATTTGTTGTTCGGAAATATGTAACGACTGTAATTTTTTATAAGAAGCATTGATTAAGACCGGCTTTTTGTTCTCTAAAGCAATTAAGTATTCTTCTTGAGCAGTTACTAATTGCGGCGAGTAATACTGTAATAGAAGTTGGCCTTTTTTTACCGTCTCACCTACTGTTTTAACCACGAGATTTTTTACCCAACCATCAGCATAGGTATGAATATGACCAATTTTGTTTTCATTAGGCTCCACATAACCCACCGTATCAATTTGCTTTGCCAAATCACTTTGCATCACAGGTGCAAGACGAATGCCTAGATTATTGCTCACGACAGGAGAGATTTGCACTGTCCCATCATTTGGATGTTCATCAGCATAGACCGGAGTTAATTCCATTCCCATGCGTGATTTTCCAGGTCCTGGGTAGTGAATGGTGGGCTCCATGGAATCAATCCAATAAAGCGGTTTTTTTTCTTCTTTGGCCATGGATGCTTTTTTATTAGTGGCATCTGTTGACCATCGCCCAAGAACAATGCCTAAAATCAGAACAACGAGTGCAAAAGTGACTAATTTTTTGTTCATGTTGGGGTTCCTTCGAGATAGAGCAAGGTTGCATGAGCTTTTAAGCGCTCTACTTGCAGTTGAATGTGCTCTAATTGAATGGTCAATTCACTGCTGTAGGCGCGTAATACGGTGGTTAATTCGGTCGTAGCATTTTGATAAGCGAGTAATGCCGCCTTAGCATTTTGCTTGGAATCTGGAATTAATTGCTGGTTGTATAAATGTTCTCGCTCTAAAAGATGTTTCCAGGTGGTATATTGTACATTAAGAGATTGCAGCAAATCACGATAATGAATGTGTCTGTCCATTTGAGTTGCATTTAATTTATTGAGGCTTGCATTGAGTTGTCGGTCTTGGCGGTTTGCCGTGAAAAAAGGCAAATCCATAGTCACTTGAGCCGTCAGCATATCAGAGCGTGGTGTTCCATCAGGCATTCTACCTTGTCTTAGTCCATAACCTACACCCAATTGCCATCCCGGTTTATACTGCTCTTTAGCATAAGCGACTTCGAAAGAGGAGGCTTTGATATTTGCTGCATCTGCTTGTAATAGAGGATGTTTCATAAGGCTGTCTTGTAATTTTGCCATGGAAGGCAGGGCAGGCCAACGGGGCATGGACAGTGCTAAAGGACGATTGACGTTATTCATGCCAATCCAACGACCCAGTTGTGCTTTCAAAATTGCAATTTGCTGCTTGTTTTGAATTATTTGATTCTTCAGTTTTGATAGTTCTAACTGAACTTGCACTACATCGGTTTGGTTGATTTTTCCTGTGCTGTATTGAGACTCTGTTACTTGCAGTAACTCTTTATAAAGTGATTCATTGGTCTTTAGGGTGTGTAGCGCTTGGGACCAGTAATACAACTCCAACCAAACTTCACGCACAGTACGAATTAACGTCAGTTTTTGTTCTGTTATCTTAATCAGTTCGGTTTTGGCTAATGCGCGCGTTTGTTGGGATTTCATTTTGAGCGATCTACCGCGTGCAAATTGTTGCTGGAGTCCAACTTGTACCATCGTCATTTCGTCTTGAGTAAAACTAAAGGTATCGGTTGGAACATTAATAGTCCCTGCGGCTAATTGGGGATCGGGTAGTTGTCCGTCTGCGATTGATTGCTGTCTTAGGGCTTGGCTGTTTGCGTTTAAACGTTGTAGCTCTGGAGATTGGTTAATTGCTAGATGTTCTGCTTCGGTTAGAGTCAGTGGTCGGTTTTGTGCAAAAGCAAAGGGTGCTATTCCCCAAAAAAGGTATAACATTGCTGCAAAGAATCGAAAGACACCTTTTGTTTTCATGTACTGACCTTAAAAATTAACTGTCTAATAATAGTAGTGACACGGTACAATATAAAGAGTGCCCTCAGTTGTTTTATAGATAATTGGGTTTTCCTGCATATCAAGCCCAAACTGGCAATGATCAATCATCAGTACTCATCTCCTTCGTCTCTTGCAATGCAAATGCATAAGTGAATAACCCTATTGTGGCTATAAAAGCTAATGAAATAAATCCCACATCTGGTTCTGGTTAAGAACCTCCAAAAATGATCTGGTCTAATATTGAGTAATTTCAATATTAGATTATATCTATTTTTCTGGTTCCAGGTTTCTTTCTGAAAACCATGAACGTTGTAGCCAAAAGGCAACATCCACTAACAAAATAAGAACAGGTACTTCAACCAGTGGGCCAATGACTGTTGTAAAAGCAATGCTAGAATTTAGTCCGAAGGTAGCAATTGCTACAGCAATAGCCAGTTCAAAATTATTACTGGCTGCTGTAAAAGACGCTGCTGTTGTTTTTTCATAGTTAGCACCAACGAGTTTGCCCATCGCAAAACTGATAAAGAACATCACAATAAAATAAAGTGTTAATGGAGTTGCAATACGAATCACATCCAAGGGAAGTTGTAAAACCATAGCCCCTTTCAAAGCAAACATTGACAATATCGTAAAAAGCAGAGCAACTAGGGTAATAGGAGAAATTTTTGGTAAAAAATGGGTTTCATACCAAGACAGCCCTTTTTTCTTTATCAATACAAAGCGAGTTAGAAATCCAGCAAAAAAGGGAACTCCAAGATAGATAAAGACACTTTCAGCAATGGTCATAAAATCGATGTGAATTATTTGGCCAGTCATGCCTATCAGAGGAGGCAAGACCGTGAGGAAAAACCAGGCATAGATACTAAAAAACAACAATTGAAAAATGCTATTAAACGCGACTAAGGCTGCAACATATTGATTATCACCCTCAGCCAGCTGATTCCAGACAATGACCATGGCAATACACCGCGCTAACCCAATGAGAATGAGTCCAGTCATATATTCAGGGTAGCTATGCAAAAATAAAACAGCAAGCCCAAACATGAGGAATGGACCAATAAGCCAATTTTGAATTAAGGACAATAATAAAATGCGCCAATCTCTAAATACCAGCGGTAATTCTTCATATTTCACTCGGGCCAGAGGAGGGTACATCATTAAAATCAATCCAAATGCGATAGGAATATTGGTGGAGCCAATAGATAATGAGTTGATAAATTGTGGTGTTTCCGTAAAGAGTGAACCGATACCAACACCTGCGGCCATGGTCAGGAAAATCCAGAAGGTTAAATACCTATCTAAAAAAGAAAGGCGATGGGTGCTACAAGTGTTCATGATAGCAACTCCTTTTCTATCCGTTGTTTCAGTTGATTAAATACCTCCTCAAATGCGGCATTAATTTCCATTTCAGAGCCTTCTGCTTTAGCAGGATCAGGAATACTCCAATGGAGTTTTTTCGGGTGACCAGGGAAAATGGGACAACTTTCGCGAGCGGCCTGATCACAGACGGTAATCACTAAATCAATAGACTCTGATTTAAACTCATTCCAGGATTTACTACGAGGCGCATTTGGCTTTATGCCATGATTGGTAAGCGTTTCAATTGCTTTGGGATGTATGTTTCCAGTCGGGAAACTACCCGCGCTAAAGGCTAGATGGCGGCCATTGGAGTAATGATTGGTTATAGCTTCGGCCATAATAGACCGACAAGAATTACCTGTACAAAGAAATAATAATCTAATTGGCTTAGTATTCATCAGCCACAGCATCCAGTTGCTTTTGACTTGGTATCACAGCAAGAAGTTGTTGTGTTTTTTTCTGGTATACAACAAGAGCTTTCAGTTGAATCTCCACCCGAAAAAAATTGTACATCTTGCATGGTATGATAGGCTTCCCAGACGATTCCATTTGGGTCATTGACCCATGACTTCTCTGATTTGGCATAACAACAGGTTGTTTCACCCTCACTATGCATAGAAATATTGGCTTCTGAAAATTGTTTTCTTAATTCCGCTAACTCAACGGCATTATCTACTTGAATACCTAAGTGCTCTACCCCATGTTTGTCAGCACGCGTTGAAATTGCAAAATTGATGCGCGGATCTTCCAGCATCCATTTGGCATAATCAGATTTCACTTTGACAGGCTCAGCTCCAAACAAAGCATTATAGAAACGGATGCTCTCATCAAGGTTGCTCACACCAATATGAATATGAAAACGCTTCATGATTTACTCCTTAGTAGAAGGACAACAACTATTTAACTCAATAACGAGACAATTTTTTGTATCGGGTTGTTGAATTCTGACTTGTTGTTTGCTGCAACAATCCTGAACAAGAAAGGCGATAAAATCCCGCATTAATTCAAAATTTGCTGAATAAAAAACATAACGTCCTTTACGGCAAGAGGTTACAATTCCAGCATGAGACAAGTGGCTTAGATGAAATGACAAGGTATTGTGTAAGATACCTAATTCATCGCCAATTGCACTTGCTGATAACCCTTCAGGTCCCGCCTGAACAAGTAATCGAAAAACTTGCAAACGGGTTTCTTGCGAAAGAGTATCAAATATTTTTATAGATTCTTTTGTGTCCATAATTCCAGAATAGTCGAATAATTAAATTTAGTCAAATGTATTAGGTGCGGCAATCCAAAAATGATCTACATAGAGTACATTAAAATAATTTGCTTCTACGTTCTAATAATATAACGTCTCTCCAAACACCATTTAACTGACCTAACTTTTCTCTAAAACCAATTTCACGAAAACCAAGTTTTTTATGAAGTATGAGACTTGCTGAATTTTCAGGAAAGATCCCAGCCTCCAATGTCCATATTTTATTTTTCTCTGATTCGGAAATAACTTTCGAAAGAAGTAAACTGCCAATCCCCTGATTTTGATTATATTTAGATACATAGACACTAACTTCAGCTACCCCAGAATATACACAACGATTTGATATAGGGCTTAACATTGCCCTACCCATCATTTGTGTGGATGTTGCTACAAATCTACATATGGTTAAATGGGTTTTATCCCATTCATGCCACTTTGGAGCAGCTGTTTGAAAAGTTGCATTTTGAGTGGCTATACCTTCTAAATAGATATTTTTAACCTCGTTCCAATCAGAAGACAGCATTGTTCTTATAGTAGTTGTCATAGTTCACTCAGCTAGATAAACCGTTGAAGTATTTTTATAACTTTGTCTTATTGGAGTCAATCAGCGCAGGATTTGTCCTTGCATTCAAAATATTCGAGATGCTGTTGATAATTTATATTCAGATAGGAGGCAGTTTCTGGGGTATTCTTAAAATACCCCATAATAGAAAACAACGGAGCGTTTCTATAAAATTCAGCAGTCCATTTAGAGTAATTTTTCTTCATTTGGTGTAAGCTCTATTTTATTATCATTAGGACGATCGCTATGACAGATAAAATACGTGGAAAGGTAAAATGGTTTAATAAAGATAAAGGATTTGGCTTTATTGAGAGTAGTGGCAAGGATTATTTTGTGCACTTCAGTGCCATTCAGGGTAGCGGTTTTAAAAATCTTCATGAAAATTCTAGTGTTCTATTTAAAGTGGGTAAAGGCCAAAAAGGCTTGCAGGCAGAAGAAGTTGAGATTGCATGATAATTTATTATTTTTTTATCTATTGAAGAAATATTTAAATGAAGGAGTCGTTTATGGAACGAATGACAGCAGTGGTAACAGGAGGTACCGGTGGGATAGGTTCTGCAATATGCCAACGTCTTGCAGCTGATTACCAAGTCATTGCATGTTATTTTAAAAATGGCAAACATGACGAAGCAAAACGATGGCAAGAAAGTCAGAGAGAGGCCGGCTATGATGTGGATATTCTCTATGGTGATACGACTCAATTTGCTGATTGTGAAAAACTCACTGATTTATTGATGGAGCGCTATGGACGTATCGATGTTTTGGTCAATAATGCGGGGATCACATGCGATACGACTTTAAAGAAAATGACCTCCCAACAATGGCAACAGGTTATTGATGCCAATTTGACCAGTGTATTTAATATGACGCGTAATGTGTTACCCGCTATGCTTGCTCAAGGCTATGGTCGAATTATTAGTATTTCATCGATTAATGGTCGCAAAGGCCAATTTGGGCAATGCAATTATGCTGCAACCAAAGCAGCTCTTTTTGGTTTTACCAAAAGTTTAGCGTTGGAAGTAGCTAATAAAGGAATTACAGTCAATACCATTTCTCCAGGATATATTGAAACGCCCATGTTAGCTTCTATCAAAGAAGAGATTCTCAATGCAATTGTTACTTACATACCCGTTGGTCGATTAGGTAAACCTGAAGAGGTAGCTGATGCAGTCACATTCCTTGCAGCTCCCGAAAGAGGCTTTATTACTGGCGCTAATCTAGATATTAATGGTGGGCAATACATGTAAAGAAGATGAATCCATATTTATCTTGTGTTAATTATTATTTATTTTACTATTTCACGGCCTGGAGTGTACCACAACTTGCTGATTATATAGAAAAAACTCATTCGGGACTTCGAGGATTTACAAGACCAAATTGTTTAGCATGAGGCAATTGTACGAAATCTATTAGGATGACAAAATTGTCTCACCAGTGGCGAGACAATTGCCCTGGACTCACAATCTCATCATTCTTAGTCAAGGTGAAAATAGACAAGAGCGTGAATTTTATATACAGAATGAGTGAGGTAAATAAAGGGAAGGTAAAAGGTCGATTGCTCGCCTAAACTTATAATTGGAATTAACTAGTTAGGTCAAATAAGGATTGGCAACTAAGTAAGAAAAAAATGCCATAGCCATTTAGCAACTAGGGTAATAACTATTACCCACAAGAGCACAATAATTGACGCAACCACCCAGTTTTTTGGTAATAACTCACCTTTATCAATAGAAATATCTGCAAGCCGATTGCAGTCATTCCAAACCTCTTGAGGTATTAGTTTAATCGCTAAGTAAATTCCTAAGGGGATAATGATTAAATCATCTAGTAATCCTAGAATAGGAATGAAATCAGGAATTAAATCAATTGGGCTCAAAGCATAAGCGAGAGTCATTAGTACAACTAATTTAGCTTTCCTATTAACTCTAGGATCTCGTTTAAGAAAATATAATATCCAAACATATTTCTTCATGGATACCACTACTTTATTTGAATTATTCATACAGGTGATAATCTCCTAAATAGAGGCCATGGAGCATAGTGAACAAGTTGTATTCAACCCAGAAAAAGTGATTAATGAGATGATTTGAGGTATAAATAGAATTGTATTTACCCGTCAACATATTGAAAACCTGTCATGGATGATGCTTCCTGCTATTGGCATGATGAACCATGGTGAGTGGCTTTTGATAAAATTATATGTTGTTTCAGGATAAATTACACATCAGTTTAAGATAAATTACCAACCTGTATGATGTAACCATAATTGTGAGATAATGTTCCGTGCTTCTTCGTCAAGAATGAAAATTGCCTGCACGAAATTAGGGCACTGAGCCTGGACTAAAAGTTCCTGACCACAGTCAGGATCATAAAACGAATACATTAAACCAAGTAAAACTTGTTTGCCATGACTGTAGCTGCCAATTGCATTTTTGATAAACTGGTAGTTTGGCTCTAACTGCCATTTTTTCTGAGCCATATCAAGAGATGAGGCTTTTATATTAAAAAATTCAGCTCCTACTTTTTTAATCCCTTTCTTCCAGGCAGAAACAAACAACTCTTCTGTCATAAAGCACCTTGGTTTAAAAGATGTTCAATTATATTCCATACATAAATTTTCTTCCACATTCCGGTGATTACTGCTCAGAGTGCAACTTTGATTAATAAAAAATAGTCCCCCATAGTCTGGAATGTAGCTTTAATCCATTATTTAAATGGTATCTAAGCATTAAAACCTCATATCAATATTTAAAATATTGTAATCCCATTAAAATGCTTTATTTTCAACAAAATATTACTTGTTTTTTTTCTTGACTGAATATTTGAATTTTACAATAGCAAGATTAACTTCTATGCTAGCTTCAGTTTCAGATGTGTCGAGGTCATCAGGAACTACTAGATCTGAAATTAAATCACCTGTTTTTTGCATGAGCTCTTGATACTTTGGTGAGTTTTGTGGGGTTTGTGGTATTGCTTTAATAGTGCGTGATATTTCTCTTACCTTTGTGAAGGTATCGATGATAGCTAGGGTAGTTTCTGTGGCTTTTGGGCTTTTTAATATAGTCGCTAGCATATAAAGGCCTTTCTCTGTGAAAGCCTTAGGCAAATTAGGTGAAAATTTTAGAGAAGTTAGGTGGTCGCAATTTGCGACTACCTCCTGTTTTTCTTGTTCGGTAAGTTCAACCAAATAACCTTCAGGAAATTTTTCTGGATTTCTGCTTACAGCTTCGTTAATTCTTTTAGTTTCTACACCATATAACTGAGCGACATCACTATCTATAATGACATGTTTGTTTCTGATTTCGATTATTTTATCTTCTACGTCTAATTGGCTGATATTCATTATTAAATCCGGGGTTAAAGCTTGATACACCATTATAAGGCGCGCTGAGTTTTTATCCCAGAAAAATTTATAAAAACAGGGGAGATTTAAGTTGGTGTAGGATGTGTTAATATTTGGGGTAGATAACGTACCTTATCTACCCCAAATAGGGTATTATTGAAAAAACACTCATGGAGAAGGCCTTGAATTTCCTGGATGACCAAAATGACAAAAATCGAAAGTTTGGGGTAGATAAGGTTTTTCATCCCTTGGATGTTCATTTTGATACCAATTCTTTGTCGGCCTGGTTGTCATTTTATTTTCAGGTTCATGTCAAAGGCGCACCTGAAAAAACAGTTCAGGCGAAACAAAAAGACTTATCTAAATTTTTAAATTTTTTCCAGGTCGAAGTAGGGCATGACCAGGTGGACAATTGGACACCAGCAGTCAGCAAACAATTTCAACGCTCCTTGTGTAATACCATTTCTGAGAAAACCGGTAAAGGATACAAGGCGACTTCCATAAATCGAACCATGGCAACCATTCGTCATGCAGGCCGATGGCTTTACCAACAAAGACCCTTAATAGCTGGTGATCCGTTATCTGGGGTTAAGGATTTACAAACCGATGCGCCAGAATGGAATGGTTTAAGTTCGAAACAGCTTATGCGTTTAAAAGCAGCCTGTGAGCAGCGTGCCAAAATGTGTACTCGAAAAAATCAAAATGCATTACTGGAGACGGCAGTCTTTTATGTATTGTTAGGAACTGGCTTGCGGGAATCTGAATTGGTCTCATTAAATATACACCAGTATCATTCAAAAGGGTTTCATTCTGTTGTTCGACATAAAAGTAAACGGGTGACTACTAAAATTGCGTTACCGCAAGAAGCCAGAGAACATTTGGATAATTATTTAAAGAGCCGAGTTTCAGAGCCTAACGAACCCTTATTTATAAATAGGGCAGGGAATCGTATTAATACACGGAATATTTTTCGAATATGTCAGCGTGTTTTAAAACAAGTGCTTGCACTTTTACCCGAAAATGAGCGATTTGAATTTACACCCCATAAACTTCGACATACTTTTTTAAAGAAAGTGACCGACAAGCATGGAGTGCATTTTGCGCAAGAGTTGAGTGGGAACGTTTCTATTAAAGAAATTTTTCGATACGCCAAGCCCAGCCAAGAAGAAATGCAGTCAACAATTGAAGATCTTTTTGCATAAAGTGAATGCCCTACTAAAAATTCACTTTACATAATTATGAAATATGACGAATTTTATCGCCATATTTCAGCTAAGTTAACATCTTCACTATCTGGTTGATGCTGTCTTTCCAATTTGTCTACTTGGACTACGAGTGGCAGATTAAAAGATGTACCTGTTATTATACAGCAGCCTTTTGCTAAGTTTGGGATCATACCTTTTGATAATGTATCTAACGTGCTTATAGTATTATCTAGTAAAAATAAATCTTTATCATTTACGAGGCGATGTATAAAAAAATTATGAATCTGAGACATTATTGTTGCGGAAATATCGGCGGGTCGTTGGCTTGATAATGTCAAAAAAACACCAAATTTACGTCCTTCTTTAATTATTTCTTCAAATAATTCCAAACGATAATCTTTCCAGCTTTCTTGTTCACGTGTTGACTGCAGAGATAAGACATTATGGGCTTCATCAATGATTAAATGTAAAGTCTTTTCCGGTGGGCTGTTAACAGTTTTTTTATGAGATTCATAATAGTATTTAGCTAAAAGTAGAGGAATAATTTTTTTAATATCTTGATTGCATTTTCTTAATGATATGATTTTCAAAAAGTGAGTATTATGCTTTTTCGAAGAAACAGATAAAGTTTTTTCCAAGTCTTTTACTGTAGATTCTATTCTTTTTAATAATGGTTGTATGTGCTCAAATTGAAAATGACTTGAAGTTAAATCATTAGTTAACTGTAAATGAACACGAATAATTAGCTCTTTAAAAAAATCAATATTTTCAATCGTTATTTTATCAACATTGGCCTTCATTATTAGTTTATAAGACTCTTCACTACCATTGAAGTGTTGGTTACTATCAGTAATAAAATGTTCCTGAGTAGAGTGCCACGATATTTTATTTAGAAACTCTTCCATATCCTTATTATTAATATTTACCATTGCAGTGAGAAGTAAATCTTTAACTTCCTTTTTTTGGGATGATGCGGAAAATGATTTTTTAAAGGTGTATTTTATATAGGCGAGAAGATTACTATTAGTGTCTTCGTCATAATATTTTTTCCAAGAATTAACTAATCTATCTAGGAAAGGCTTTTGCGTATTTGAGGTTGCTTTAAATAATAAGCCTAATACTTCTGAATCCAATAAATTCTCTGGACTAATGGGAAATTTATTTTTTTCCCTTCCAGTTCCTCGAGTATTTAAATGGTAAACGGTTTTGTCTTTTTCTTGGACCAGCTGATCATTCGTATATTCACCATTGAAATCGATTAATATGAATTGGCTTTTATTTTTAATTTCATTTAATTTTGAATTAAATAAAGTTGTATATAACTTTGCTAAAGTATTCGACTTACCACTTCCGGTATTTCCAAATATACCAATATGTGTGTTGAACAGTTTTTCCCATTGAAGATAGACAGGTATATTTTCTTTTAACATTTTGCCAATAACAAGATCATGATTTGCCATGTCATTATGATAGATTTTAGATATTTCTTCTTCAGAAATAAGAAACACCGGATCTTTAATCATGGGTAAAAATTTAATTCCTTCGGTAAAAATATCTTTTTTAAAGTAACCAATAGGTTTAACTTCTACCTTTCTTATATATGTGATTTTGTTGCTCTCTGCCTCAAATCTAGATTCGTCAAGAAATTCCCCTTCAACAATACAGGCAATATTTATAAACCCCCTTTGAATAATTAAATGTTCTCGAATAGATACACCTTTAAACTTATTCCCTTTATAAAATATAGTATCTTTACTTGATTCATCGAAAATTTTTAAAATTATTTTTATACCGTGCACCGCTATAACCTCACCTACTAAAATGGTCATTATTGTCTCTCTGGGTTATTGGGTTCCAAAGTGAAAACATTGGTATTAAATATTTCAAAATTTAAATTTTCCTTGCAGGAAATAAATTGTATGTTCTTATATCCAAGAAACTTTTTTTCCAGATTCTTTTTTTCTTGATCATTAAAACAGCAAACGAATAACTGCAGTAGATGATTTGATAAAGAACGTTTAATCAAATTAAGTATATGTTCATCAGCAAAAGAAAAACCAAATGAGATAAGTATGGTATGATCCTTTTCAAGTTCATAACTTAAAGCCCTGAGCATTTGATAATAATGTTCCTCAAATACCGTTTCATGAAACTTCCACTTTTCAGGATTAACAATAGGTATTTTTTTGTATTCCTGCCAGAACTGTTGTTCCAAATCATAACTTAAATCATCTAAGCGCATAGAGTTTAAAGATGAAAATTCTGATTTATCAGAAGAAATTATGTCTGTGAATTGATCTAATAGAGGACTCATTTGAGTAACAATTTGGCCTATTTCTGAAAATTTACCTGATGATTGATAATCGACAATTATGCGATCATCTTCTTTCTGCCAATAAGCCGAACCATGTAGATGAATTAGATTTATTTGAGGTACATCGATATAATTTTTCTCAAAAATTCCTGTCTGGCATAAAAATGTATTAAAGTTTTTGGCTTGTAAATATTTTTTTCTAAACCCTCTTGTTCCATCATTTAAGATAAAATCGCGTTGCCCTTGTTTTAATATTTCTTCCGATGAAAGAGCTATACATCCATCATAGTTTGTTGTAAAAATATTACATCTTCGTTTAGGCGATGTGCGTTTATATAAAATACTTAAAATCGTATGGATAAAATTACTATATTGCAGTATTACATTTTGTTTGGAAGTCTCTAAATTATGTATACAAAATTCTAAAACAGGTTTTATACATGATTTAAAATAATACATAAATAGTAAAGTTTTTAGTTTAGGTTGATTTTGGCTTTCAAATTTTTCCGCTAAAGTTTCGATAGTGAATCGGTTACCATTCTCGCCTTCTAACATTAATTCCAAGGTTGGGAATAAGCCATAAGAGGCTCCCGCACCAAGGAGTATATTTATATTTTTATCATAAATATATTCAATGTTTATTTGGCTTTCCATTGTATATCCTTTCACAATTAATTCAGTTGATTATAGCAGGAGATATGGCTAGTTTTAATTATTCAATTAACATTCAATATACTTATATAAACATGTCATGGTTAGTCTCTAATTAATAAGCATATACTTTCAGGAACAACCCCATTAGGGTTGACAAATAACCCCTTTGGGGTCATAATGTCATTATGAAAATAATAAAAAAATTACAAGTTGTGGTTGAAACGGCTGAATATTTAAAGCAAGCAGAATCTTGTATGGATAAGAAAAGCAGAGAGGACTTTGTAAGTCATATTGCTCAAAATCCTACGGAAGGAGATCTCATCCCCGGCACTGGTGGGGCAAGGAAGATTCGTTGGACAACTGATAGTAATCAGGGTAAGAGTGGTGGTGCTCGAGTTATATACTATTATCATAACCAAAAAATACCCATTTTTTTATTTACTGCCTACGGAAAGAGCAAGAAGGAAAATATTTCCGAAAGCGAGAAGAGCATATTAAAAACCATTATTAAATCTATTGTTAAGGTTTATGGGGAGGTTGAACATGAGTGATTTAGGTGAAAGTTTAATTCGCGGCGCCCAAGAAGCTCTTGAGTATGCCAAAGGTAATCAGGAAGGCGCAGTTACACATGAAGTGCTGGTTCCTACTCAAGTAGATGTTATGGCTATTAGAAAGAAAATGCATATGAGCCGACAAAAATTTTGTGAAGAATTCGGGTTCAGTGTTCGAACATTAGAAAAATGGGAGCGGGGTGAACGAACGCCGGAATCATCTGCAAGAGCTTATTTAACTGTTATTGCAAGCAACCCTACCGCTGTTATTAACGCGTTACATAAAACAAGTTGCGACAGAGGATAGGGCATAAGAAGCCGCCACCTATTGATCTATTATAAACCCGATCTTGACTTGGTAATGCATTTGCATTGCGATATATTATATGAGGTATTTAGGAGAGAAATTGTGGCCAACCTATTACACATTGAATCTACTTTAACAGATAGATATCAAATTATTATTCCTGATACTGTTCAGCCTGATGGGCATGTATTCCTTTCGAAAATGGAAGAAAATCAAGATGCCTACTATAGATAATTTTCTGGATTCTATAGCTGAAGATATAAGAAATAACCCCCAGCATTTAACTTCAATAAATAAAACATTATTCAATCGAATTGAATCATTTCTGAATGGTGTTGAATTTGATTTGAATGAAATGTTATTAGATGAGGAAGAAAAAGAATAACCAAAGATTGAGGATAAAACCTTTGGAAAGCCTCTATGAATAATCCACTCATCATTAGTGATTGGATTATACTGGCACATCCTCTTTTTATAAATCAAATTGCTTCTCTGGTAGAAGAAGTAAGGGAGTTAAAGTCAAAAGATCCATAAATTATCGTTCAAAATCAGCAACCAAAAAATTAGCCGCTATTTTCATTTGATCAGGACTTACGAAAAACTCATTAAAACAGAAGGATTTTTTAGTTCATTGATAAGATAATTTTTTAAGAGGTTTTTTTTTATTTGATAGACAGTTTGTGCCGTTTGGTAAGCAATTTTTTTCAAATTAACCCAGACATAAATAGCGCAGGCGATGTGATTTCGTTGTATGCGTTGCTTGCGGCACTGACATTTATCAATACCAGTAAGCTGCTTCACTTCGCGATGAAATTGTTCCACATACCATCGTATGGCACAAATTTTCTTCGTGTCATTAGCGCAAGTTTGTGACGTATCATTAGTAGCAATAAGATCTGTTCTATTAGAAGAAATAGCAACAGAAAACAACTTCATCTGTAAATGCTCAGGCATCCCTTTAAGCCTAATGAGCTTGCCGTGTCTTAATTCATCTTCGCTCCATTCAAAGCTACGCAATGGCTGGTAGGTTTCATCAGACCCCTTGAGTTTAGCTAATCGATTTTTTCTCATGGGGCAATAGAATATTTTGTTATGATCATTGATAAACAACATCAGCGTGCTGGTAGCATACCAGGTATCCATTAACACCGTTTTAAACGGTAATTTCTTGTGGTAAACAATATTATTAAGCATGTCTTTCACATGGTCTGCTTTACCTTTCCCGTCTTTTTCCGGGTCAAAAATTCTAAAATCGATAACCCAAAATTGCTCGGTCTGTGGGTTAACGTAGATGCAGTTAACCAGTCCTATTCCGCGAATAACGCCATGGGCATTACCACTGTACTGCCAACGTACTGATTCGATATGGCGGGAATGGCTTTTATCTAGAACCGTATCATCGAATACAATAAATCCTTCCTCACTTGCCACAAGCTCAGCCTTAACTTGTAACCAAACGTCACTGGCTGTTAATCGCTCTCTTTCTAGGTACAATTTTACCAAATCATGGCTTACATCAGATACATGCTCCGCATAATTGGTGAGCGTATAATTGACTTGGCTACTTAGCAAATATTGGCAATATTCTAATCGGCCAAATGACTTTCTTGGGCGGGCTATGGCTGCGCTCTGTCGGAAAAAATATACGCCATCTTAGATAAATAAAACTACATTGCAAATGATCTTTTCGACATCCTCTCCTTGAGAATTCTCTTGTTTTTCTTTGATCTATTGGCCTAATAGGTGGGGTTTTTCGTAAGTCCTGTTGATGCTTAAGTGGCACTGAAGTTTTAAAAAAATCAATAACGTAACCACTTGATTAATATATAAATTATCTGATTATCCTGATAATCAGACCTAAGGATATTTCCGTCCAACGTGTACAACGTCGAAATTATGTCTTATTTTTAGATAACGTTGGAACATATATATGAAAGTACAAAAAATTAAACTGAATTCTTATGATGTCACATGGATCGTTGATAATAATCATTTACCAATCAAAACAATTATGTGAGTTCTTGCTAATGTTAGACGTAATTACCGTATAATTAATATGGTGTCAGTTAAGGGGTAAAAATGAATGAAGAACAGCGAAACTGTGTATTAATGGATGAGCATTGGCTTATGTTTGATGCGTTACATAGTTATGAAGGCTACAAAGAACTGCGAATTGAAGCGGATAAATTAGGTGTTTCAATAAAAACAGCCATTATAGACAGGCTGGGAACAGAGAAAAACCAGACTGTATTACTTGTTGAGTAATAAATAATCTGCCCGATCCATAGCAATGATAATGAATCCGCTATATCTTAATGGGCTTGTGCTCCTGTCGGCTGTGGTTCCTTTTGAAAAGTCCAAATCAAGCCTAGTAGAATAATCCCCATCCAAGTTATTGATTTGATCCATGAGGCATAATAATAAAGCTGTATGAATTGTTGAGGCTGATTTAGATGGGGAATTACATTAGGGGCTGAAAATAAACTGATATTGTTACTTATAATAACTGGTGCTGTAAAAAGGAAAAACCCTTTTAAAATAAACTCATAATTCTTCATTTTAACAGAAGTAAAAATAATCAAAACAAGAGCAGGCGCTAGAAGCAAAGCAAACCTTGGCCAGTAAAAAATATGGGTTATTGGGGTAAATAAATCGCTATAAGAGGAAAATACCCCTGATTTTAAAGCGGTTTCAAAAGAAAGCGACAAATAAGACAAAACCAACAGTAAAAACGATAAGTAGTATATTGGTGTTTTTAGATTTATGCGCATTATAACAGTTCCCTTTTTTGATCATGGTGTGAGTGCTTTAGCTCATCGTTTATTCTTTAGGGTATAGTGTTCTTCCAGAAATGGTCGCTATTGCTTCTATAGGAATCGCATGTTCCTCATCATTAGAACAATTTAAGCTGATAATTTTAGCCATAGCAGTTGCTGTATCGTAATCAGGTCTAATATGTGTATCTGACGATGCGATACATGTTGTGTTTCCAATAAATAATTTAAAACGTCTTTGGCTTTGTTTTTCTGAAGCGTAAAACGGTTTTAGAGTAACTCCTGATAACACTGTCCCAGATAAAACTGTTTTTTCCTTATGAGCCGTATCAGATGGAAGCTTAAATTGTTTTGTTACTATAATATGCGCCGTTTTACCTGCTTCAACATAAATTCTATTGGGTTTTACTGATGAAATAGAATGGGTATTTTTTTCTTTGTTTTTTATTAAAAGGAGTTCAGGAGGCATTGGGCCGATAATTTTTAGTTCTGGTGAAGCCCAATAGATGGCTTTATTATTGTCCAAAAGTTTGTAAGGCAAAAACACCACATCATGTTCCCCCATATTCCAAAAAACACCACAAAATAGATGCTTATCACCTACTGTAGAGCGGTTTAATAAATTACCTTTGCTGTCTGTAAAGCGATCGCAATAATGGTTATTTTGGTTCTTTGGCACTTTTAATGGTGAATACGCTAATTGAATTTCACCATTGGCACCCATAAGAAACAATTGACGCGAAGCAGTCGCATAAAAATCATAACTTAATTTAGCGATGAATGGAGATAGGAACAATACCAAGATCCCTAGCTTTATACCCAAACGCTGCGATGATTTTTCATTGAAAATAGAAAATAGAATGCACCACGTAAGCACAAGGCCTAGCAAAATGATAAAGACGTTTGTAAATGTTAAGAACACTATCAATACCTCTCTTGTAAAAATTATCTATGCAAATGGTTACTATTTTATCATATTGATTTTTTATAGCATTTAATCTTATTAATTAACTCATTTTTATTGAGCGTATCTATTTTATGCATGATGCTCTCAGGACTATGCTCTTGATCGAGCAATTGTTTAGCCCATAGCATAAACACATCATCCTCGGTGAGAATCTTAAAAAGCATATCGTTTTTTTCATCGAGCAATACTTCAACAGCACAAGCTACTAGCCATTTTGATGGCGTTGTTTCTCCACCAGCCATGCCTTTAATAGCCATAGGAGAATAGCTTTTATCCTTATCAAATAAAGTCTTCGCTTTGTGGTGCAATTTTTCAGAACGATTAACAACGGCTTGTAATTCTGAAAAAATAGATTTTATTTGATTGCTAAAATCCTGCTTTTTATATTCGGCAAGATTTACCCGATTCAGTAACGTTAACGCTTGTTCTTTGCTGGAACCTGAAAGCTTCCCTACTACAACTTTAATTTGCTGTATCATACTACTAACCATGGGTTCAAAGATGTTTAACTCCACTTTTTGTTCGTCACAAATAATTTCAATCTGCTCCAAAACATCGATAAATTCATAAGGCAATCGAAAGCGCAAATCGAGCAACGTGCTTGTTGGTGAAGGATGCAAGTGCTGATGAATGGCCTTAAGATTCTGCATGAACTGTTTTAACTCAATCGTTTGATTAATTGAAAGATTATCCCAACCATCAAATAAATCCGGCTCATTCATATGAAAAGAACCATAAATGTTCTTCCCATCCGTTGATTTGACGTAAACCCTTGAGGGTCTACGCAAATTTTGTTTCACTTCGAATCGCAATAATTTTTTCATTAATAAGCCTCTAATAAAATAAGTGATGAACTGTTGCAGTATTGAAATGCACAATCTTTTGCATCATTTAGTCGCGTGTACGTTTTGTTTGTTGCCAAATCGATGTAATATTTTTTACCAGCTTGTTTGTAATCGTATTTAGAACGAAACGCAAACACGGATGTATTGATGAATCCTCCCAACAAATAAGTTCTCATTGTTGGGGTTATTGCTGTTGTATCCTGTTTTGTCGCATCAAAATAGTGACTTAATAAATGGTGTTCATTTAATTCATGAAGGTTTTTTAGTTTTTGTAATCGGTGGCCATGATAATGCATGAAATAAGGAACACCGGAAATATTTATTTTTCTGGCACGTGTAGTGTACTGGTTATAGTAATTTGTTCTTCGCAAATAATAATAAGGTTTAAAAGCACGCAATACAGGCACTGTTGTATTTTGTCCGTACAGGTAAACGAGCTTATTGAATTGAGCATCAAGAGTGGCTTTTTGAGTTCGTGCACCCAATAATTTATTTTTTATTGTCTCTAAAGAATAGATCATCGACTCAATACCCTGCTGATTCATCTCAGGAATATCCCCCAGAGAAAGTTCTACCTGATAATCTAAACGCTCCAACCGCCTTAGTGCATTGCACAGCTGGGGGTAATGAACAAGAGTATTTAATTCCAAATAAGTGCCGATGGCTTCTTTAATGGACAACCTATTCCAGTAAGAATAAGAAATATCCTGATTTCTGGTAGATGAAGATGTAAGCATTAACGCTCTCAATAAATCGTTTAAAGAAAAGGCCAGCTCAAGTGGTGCATTGGTTTGATTTAGATGAATCATAATTACCTCGTTTTCTTTTATTGTCCTAATGACACTACTTAGTTTATTTACAAGAACCAAATTTGTCAACAAATAAAATCCATAAAATAGATAAATTAAAAACATCTATTATATTGACTGTTTTGTTATGGTCTGCCATACTATAGATGTTCACTTAGGAACATAATAGATAAAATAAGGAATAAATCATGATTAAACACCCTCTTCAAATCGGTTCCATTCTCTATGCTTCTTGGGGTTACGAGCAAACTAACATTGACTTTTATCAGGTCATTGAGCTAATTGGAACTTCCACTGTGGTACTCAGAGAAATTGCTCAAGAAAAAGTCACTGACAGCAACGATGCTTTTTGCGGAAAAACAAAAGCCAAACCTAATTGTTTTATTGATGAACCATTTCGAAAAAGAGCAAACGCGCAAGGCATAGTACGCATGAACTCCTTCTCGCATGCAAGTCTTTGGGATGGCGCCCCTCTTTATTATTCTTCTTATCATTAGACTTCGAAAATGCTCCCTGCATAAGCAGGGAGTTACCACTAATTAACTGTTTAATAAAAAATTGGAGATTTTGATGAGCAATATATCAACAGCCGGAACAAATAGTTTAATACAAGAAATCAGCATCGTTTGGTCTATAGATGATGTGTTGGATGTGAGGCCACTACTCAGCAAAGAGCAAGCAAGTATCGTATTACAACACCTTAAAAAAAATCATGATGCCACAATAGGCATTAATTGGGATGTCATAGAAATCGTTTCAGACGATTTATTCTTAAAGCCGATTAGAGTGATTAAAACACTTCGTTATAAAGAACACGAAATAGAAATTAGTTATCAAGAATCCGATGAACGCTATATAGCGGATATTCGCATCGATGATTGTGATGGCCATACCGTCCAAGGATTTTGTGGTTTAAAAACTGAATCAGAGGCCGTTTCTGTAGCTCAAGCCTTTATTGATGGGTTGCACTATACCGAAGAAGAGGAATTCAATTAAGTAGGCTAGATTTTTTCTAGCCTACTCGCTATTAGGAGGGAACACAATGGATTATTTAAATTTATGGCACCAATTAGTGGATGTACCAATAAACGATGATGATGAAATTTAAGAAGATTTCCTTCATTTTGAAAAAGGAACGAATAAATTCGAACTCTGGAAATGGTTTGATAAAAAATTACCTAAAGGAATCGCACATGAGTTATTTAAGAAGTTATAACTATTTAATTGCTATAAATAGGCTTTTTGCCCTCACCCTATTCATGGGGGCTTCTTTATCCTTTCCTGCTCATTCAGGGCCTTCTAAATCATTTAGAGTAGCTCATACCCATGGGAAGACGAAACCGCAGCGAATATCGCCCACGGTAAAACATTCTAAATTTTTAACTGGGTTAGCTGCAGGCTCTATTTTATTTTCGCAGAAGGGACATCCGTTCTCTTACAATAAGCCGGATTTTGAGTCACCTGATGGCGAGCTGTATAGTGAATACGAGCGCAATAATCAATTATTGACTCAAGGTGGCTTGCCTCAGGATAAGCGATTAACACTAGAGCGCAGAAATCAACAGATAAAAAACAGATTAATTGCGTTAGCTGAAAAAAGATACATGAGCGCATTCACTCTTCAATTGGTTCCACTCAAAGAAAAGGTAATTGAATCAAAAATTGAAAAATCGTATAACCCTAACGAAAAACCGGATATTCAAGTAAAACGCAAACAGCTCCTTTATGAGCTCAGGTTTTCAGATGAAAGCCCAAAACCAATAAGTGATTTTGATGTGGTGAATATTAATGAAATGAAACCCAATAACACACATCCCTATCAATTTACCTATTCAGAAACGTGGGGAGATAACGCCATTAAAGTAAATTTGAGAGATAAAAAGGATAAAAAGCTCGTATTAGAATTATCCCACGCCTACTACGTTCCAAATGCAGCAAGAAAAGACATTTTTGAATCCATGCGAGAAAAATTTGTCAGTTATTTCTTATATGTATGGCCGTTTCTATTCCTGCCGTTACTGCTGAATTTTTTTTTTAAAACTAAATAATAAATTATAACTATAAGGAGTTATATAAATGATGATCGAACTATTAATTGGTATCGCTGTTATCTTGTTAATTTTTATTTTGACAGGTCTGTTTATTGTCAAACAGCAAGAAGTTGCACTTATTGAACGCTTAGGGAAATATCACTCTATTGCACATGCGGGGCTTAATTTTAAAATACCCTTTATTGACTGGATTGCCGGTAAGTTATCGTTACGAATTCAACAATTAGATGTCAAAGTCGAAACCAAGACAAAAGATAACGTGATTGTCCAAATTCAAGTTTCCGTGCAATATCGCATCAAAGATGGCGGAGTTTATGATGCTTACTATAAATTGGAAGATCCTACGCAACAAATTACAGCCTATGTCCTTGATCTAGTTCGTTCTGAAACGCCAACAATGATCTTGGATGATATTTTTGAAAAAAAAGACAGCATTGCTAATGCCGTTAAAAGCCACTTAACCGACACAATGCAAGACTTTGGATTTGAAATTATCAAAGCATTAGTAACGAACATAGAGTTAGAAGCCAAAGTAAAAAATGCAATGAATGAAATTAACGAACAACAACGATTGCAAGTTGCCGCTCAAGCCAAGGGAGAAGCAGAAAAAATATTGATGGTCAAAAAGGCAGAGGCAGAAGCAGAAAGCAAGCGATTACAAGGTGAAGGAACAGCCAATCAACGAAAAGCAATTATCAATGGGCTAAGCCATTCTGTAGAAGATTTCCAAAAGTCCGTACCGGGGGTATCGTCTGCAGAGATAATGAACTTGGTATTGATTACTCAATATTTTGATACATTAAAAGAAATAGGGTCACATAACAAATCCAGTACGATCTTATTGCCGCAGTTACCGAATGATATCGCATCGCAATTGCAGCAAAGTATTATAACTGGCAATGTAGCTAGCGCAGACATAAAAAATTAATAACGGAGTTATTGGGGTTGTGCTCTATAACCCCAATAACAAAAGGTATTAGGTGTTCCCATCAAGTGTTATCGAATTGGTTTATTGAGATTATCTATTCCAACAACCATAAACCATCTTGTTCCCAATACTCAGAAAATCCCATTTTTGAAAAGGGTATAGAAGGATGATTTTGCATAAGATGAAACAATTGTTTGCGCCAATGATTGCCTGGCGAGCTGTTTTTTAATAATGCATGAATAATATAAGCTTGAAGATAGAAAGGGCTTTCGTTATGTTCAAAAGATATTGTTATTTCTGAAACCTTGGGTTTATTGACGAAAAACCGATTCCATAAGCGAGAATGGTGAGCACATAAATTTCTGGTATAAGTCAGTGAGCGCATCCATGATTTGATGATCTCACTATATTGTCCAAGAGTATCACCAATTTCTTTTCTTACAGTACGATCTTTAATATTGGCATAGAGCTTGGACACTGTACCAAAAGAAATGCATTCCATGACCATCCAGTTTGGTGGGTGTTCTGGATGATTATATTTAGCATAATACGTTTTAATAAAGTCTTCGTGTGAACGTTTCAGATGTGATTTAACCTCCTCCAAAAACATTTGATGTTGCTCAGCCGAAGAAAATAAATCCATGCTTAGATACCAATGTGCGCCATATTTCAAACTCATGGCATTTGATATAGCGGTACGAAAAGAAACCTCTATTCGCTCTAGGGCATCGATAACTAATAAGCGCAGCTCCCTATCAAATGCATACAAATTTAAAAGATCCGAAAATCGCGTGTTGGGTTTAAATTGGTGAGAGCTTGTCGCAGAGCTAATGAGAAAAGGTTTAAAATAAATCATCAAACGATAGTAACCAATGGTCGTCAAATACTGACTAGCTTCTTGTTCATTATCCAGCAACAGCCCTTTTTGCCGTAAGTGATGTATTTGTTCTGGTATGGAAAGAGGTGGTTTATTAAAAACCATTTTTGAATGCATAAAATAAATAACCCGCCCTGGTCCGCATTGTTAAGAGGCGTGGCGGGTATGGTTAATTATATTATAACCCGATTGCACTCAAAATCAAATAAGATTGATTGTCATTAATGTAATTTTAACAGAATGTGCAACGTAACTGAATCACCGTACACGCCAATTACCCATAAGAATGTTATAATTAACCGATCGTTAAAAGTCCTCATTTAAAGATTTTTGATTTAGGAATTATGGAGTAAGCAATGGATGTGAGTGTAAAAGAGTTTTTGATAACGCTATATATAGTAGGTGGATTAATTACCCTAAGTTATTCTATCCACAGCTTTCTCAATTTTCAACGCTTAAAATTATATTACAATAATAATTTGCTGCTAAAAAGGCCTGATATTAAACGCTATTTGATTCTTAAACCCCTCCTTTGACCATATTTTTTTGTTATCGAAAAAAGCCCCTTAGAGCGATTTTCCGAACTATTTTTTAAACATTATGGTGACGAGAGGCATACTTATTTTAGAAGCCAGGGGCTTAAAAATTTTTTAAATGACCTATTCAAAGGAAAAAATCATTATAAAAACGATCAAATACACACACCTTGCTGGCCAATTGACAAAAACTCTCAAGATTGGATTGAGCATGAGCGATTTTTTAAAGGCAATAATTTTCTATGCGCATATTATCTATATAAAAATACAGGATGAATACCTTGTGCGAGTCACTTGGGAACAAGAAAGCCCCCTCACCCTGTTGCATCTATAAGCAGGTTTGAGCTAGATCAAGGTCAAAGGCTTAGCGCGTCTGAATTTATAACAAGAACGCAACAAATCAATTCCGATGAAGCTAATAAATTACATCGTGGAATGAAATAGCATCGTCATATAATAACAAAAAGCGTCAATTTAAAAGATGTATTTTGTTGACAAAATTACTGGTTTTTGCCATAATGTATTTGTTCACTTAGGAACATAATAGAAAACATTAAGGATCAAAAATGACAACAATCATTACTTCAAAACTAGTTAGCGATCAGCAACGCCTTTCTTTTTTGCCTAAACATTTTGGCACCATGATGATAAGGGCAGAACAAGCAATCTACAACACATTAAAAGTGATATGCTCTTCTTACGAAGGCGGCTATTGGCATTTTTACGAATTGAGCAATCGTGGTTTTTATTTAGCTCCCGACATGGACGAGCCACTTCCCATATATGTGGAAGGCAACGGCTATGATGGTGAAGTGAGTGCAGATGCTGCTGGAATTATTACAACCCTATGTGTTCTTAATCAACTGTGTTGGAAAACTAAATCGGATAAAACAATCCATCAATATTATTTGTTGCGGGATTACATCGAATACCACAAAGAAGCTACTGACATTTATGCCGCGATTGATTAAGCAGATAAAACAGGCCGTAAACTTAAATTACGGCCTTTACATAAGGGGCGGTTCTATGAATATTATAGAAAAAATTACTCAGGCCATTTTTGAAGATGACGAAGATCCGAACAAACAATCTGAATACTTAATTGAAACCTATTTAAACAGCACCAATCAAATAGAAATTGATGCTATTTTTGTATGTTTATGCTAAAAACCCTAATCGGTAATTGTTCAGCATAATTTGCAGTATTCGCGTTAAGCTTCACCACAAAAACTAAGCTTGGGCTGTTTGTACTTACATTACGTGATATTTAAAGTCCGTACACATTGATTGACACTCTCACCAGCTTGATTGGATTCAAGAGCATGCCTTTTCTGATCTAATAGCTCCAAGCTGGCTTTTCATGTTAACTATCTATTCCAATAATCAAATGAATTAAATTGGTTACTCGTATGTATATTGCTAAAGCTGGTATGATGATTAATATGATGATGCATGGAGTGATTGTAATTAAAACCAAATGGATTCCCTCCCGCATCATAGGAACCAATCATAGGCAGGCCAGTGACAGGATTTACTCTAAAAGTATCTTGTGAATGGTTATTAAATAATTGCTGCTGATTAATGGAAGAATGGTCGCCCTGATTTACACTATGACCTTTAATCATGTAAGGTAAAATATGCCGTTTAAAATATTCATTTTCCATGTAATTAAAATGTTCATTTTTTGATGCAATGGCTTTTTGATATTCAAGATAACCTGGTGGTGGTTCTAATACAAAATCTTTAATTCGGATGAGTAATTGTATTAATTTTTTTATACGATCAATTATCGCATCCTTTTGAAAAAATAGTTTCATTTTTTTATCCTATTTAGATAACTAATTTATTCCTTCACAAACGCGCAAAGGCTCGCGCTCTTTATTTATTCCATAATCCATCATTCTAACTATACTAATAGTAGTACTTCACAAGGATTGTGCCTAGTTGTATTTTCTGATTCTACACACACCACGCAATGTGATTGCTTAAAAAACGTGCACATAACCATATGATTTATATTGAAATAATTCAATACCATTAAAAAACGAGTAATTTAAAGTAAAACACTCATGTATACAATTGTATACATGAAACCCTTGTAAATCAATGGATATCAACTTAAAAATACAGTTGTATACATAAATGATACTATTGTATACTTGTTTTGATTCAATAAATGAGCCTCTCTATGAAAGAAAATGATGTCATTACCTTACGTATTTCAGAATATGAGCGCGAGTACTTAAATAAAATTGCACATCAATTTGAGTTACAAAAACGAGGCTCATCAGACGCATCACCTGCAAAAGCATTAAAATTTCTTTTAGAATTTTGTTTACATAATGAGATTTCACCGCAGAGAAAAAATGAAAATCCATTACAAGATATAAGAAAAATGATTGAACAAATTCATGCATCCATACCCCATTTGATGTATCACAATCATTATCAAAGTTTAGTTATTTCATCCAATATTAATGACGACTCTTTGAAAGAAATAAAACAAAAAACCATCGAATATTTAAACGATAATTTCTCAGGATTTCAGAATAATACTTATAAAGAAGTTCGGTTTAAAATGAACGGAATTGGACTTAAAACAGTCCCTATAGAAGAAGGTGAATCGTTATGGAAATAACTATTGATATTGGCGCAGATACCCTTCATTCGTTGAATAAAATAGCAAAAATGAATAACAACGAATTAAATGTGACTGCAGCAGAAATGCTGTCATTTGGCGCACGTATTTATCTACAATCTTTAGAAAAAAAGACAGATGAATCAACCCAATTATTACTCGAAAATAGTGTTCGCTCCATACAAATTATTACTGAAATTTTATACAGTGTATATAACAAAGATTTGTCTAAAATCGGTGCTTATGATGCAGAAACTGCATTAGCCATGATTGAACGGATGATTCCAAATTTGTTAAAAGGTATTTCTTAAATCTCTCGCTCCATTTCTCGATTAGACTGTGATTTATTAAAAGTACGAGTATTTTCTACAAACTCTTTGTTGTACACACGGTCTTTAATTCCATTAATTAATCCTTGATTGAGTGTTATAAACTCATTATCACTTTGTGCATTAAGTTTGCGTTCTTGCTTTATCAAAGACTGAATTTGTGTATCCCGATTTATTTTTTTTAGCTCCGATTCCTTGTTTTCTAAAGCGCATTGTTTTTTAAATTCCTCGAAACTCAGACATCGGTTTAATTGTTTTTTTAGCTCATCCTTTCCTTCCTTAACAAGAACATCATTTAAATCGGTATTTTCTTTCTTAGGAATCATAATGGATACATGGATACCAGAATCATGTAATCTCTGAGCTGCTTTTATAATCGTATTGGTTTGTTCATTTTTTGCGTATTTATAAGTGTCTTTTCCATCATTATCCAAGCAAATAACCACCTGTTTGGGTGTATTTTTTGGATCAATATTTGAAAAATTTGCTTTACCCAATACAGCATATACACGCGCATGTTCATTGGCTTGAAGTATACTTAATCCTGTCTCAACCCCTTCAGTAAAATAGGCCATATCGCCTTTACCATGGTGATTTAAGTTGACAAAATAATTACTGATTGAACCAAACGTTTGTTTCACAGGCTCACACGACTTATCTTTATGTGCAGAATGAAGATCTAATTTTGTTATCTGAGCATGATGTATATTACCCTGTTCATCTTTACTAAAAGCCAATAACGCGGGAACATGCTTTTGCCCATCATGGGTCTTGGTGTATACCGAATTACAAAACCTTAGATCAGCATGCTCATAATGAGCCAATCCGCGATGGATGATTAAATATTTTTCAGCGATTGTGCCTTTAATAGGTTGTGATTGTTGAAATAGCTTTTGGGCTAATTGACGTTTCCCTTCTTTTACTGACATCTCTTTTTTCTCATTCAATTTTTGTGGTGCTTTACGCTCATATTCAGGGATGTAATGGATGTATTGCGCCGCATGCTCCAAAGTTTCTTTAAAGCCGGATAAACCCTTTTCACGTTCAATGAGATGAAATAAGTTACCGGACTCCCCTGTCTCAAAATGGTGCCAAAGACCTGAATCAAGATCAATTTTCAAACTGCCTTTGGCTCCATATCGATATTCAGACTGCGTTGATAATCGATGATTAGGCTCGCCAAAAAGGCTTTTAACTAAAGAATCAGATACGTTCAATAATCCTTTATACAGTTCATCCGCATTAATAGACGGCTTTTGAGCAGACTCATATTTTTTTGCGGGTCGAGAATCGTTTCTCTGCTCCTTAGCTTCGTCCAGAATGTGTTCTTGAGCACGATCCATTAACTGAGTACTGATTCTTTGCTGTTTCTGTTGCTTCAATCGATAATCCTCTTCGGTCAATACAGCAGAGGTTTTATCCGCATCGCGTTGTTTCAGGGGATCTTCAAGTCTTTTAACCAATCCATCAAAATTATCGGTATAAAAAGTTGCTTGATGGCTGGCACGAGTTGCATCAATTTCATGAGATCGATGGGTGGTTACAACAAGACGGTCCTCCAATTCCAAGGCAATCATGAACTTGGATGTAGCACCCTGACTTGAATAAGCCGTATTCGTATAGGAATAATCCCAATGAAGATCTGATTGTTTTTTTAAATTAAGCGTGACCTGATTTTTACTGTTGCTTAAGCCTACTGTTTCACCAAAAACCTGTGTGACCGTATATTCTTCATTGGCAATAATGCCGCGAACGTCATCATTTCGTTTTAACCGAATCCGATCCCCTGAGGCTAAAGGCCGTTCGTGCAATTTATAAAAGGAAGGCATTGTTTTGGGTAAAATAGAAGCACTGATTGTAAACGCAACCTGCGACTCATCAACACAGAACAATTTATTTGCTTCACTATCAATGGCTTTGACGGTGAAATACTCGTCCTTTTTAGCCACTGAATAGTTTTTACCAAACCGAATGACATCGCCTGGTTCAAAAGAATGTGCTTGTATCTGGTCGGCCTGATCCAGGCTGATTGGAAATAAGCGCTTACACAATATATCTTGACTGTGTAGTTGATGTTGCTTGCGCAAACCATCGCGTAGTAACACTTCAATGGGTGTTCTATCCTCATGCGCATGAGCAACTATTAGCGTATTTTTTTGACACTCATGGGTTCGGCTGAGAAAATCATCAGCGATAGCACGATAAATGGATTTATAGTCCTTCTTTCCTTCCTCATCAGTACAATTAATTTCAACCAGTGATGAATGATTCAATCCCTGTATCGATGTTTTTCGCTGCACATACTCTTCAGGATCGATGTTTTTTATGAGTTCAAAAGCCTTGCTAATTTCTCTACGTGATGCAAACTCCGCTGCTTTTTTTAATTCAGGGTTCGGATTTTGACGCACAATCTCCGTCATAAACGCTGTTTTTTGCGATTGGCTTTTGATAGTGAGCTCGTGAGGAATTCCTGAAGCTAGAGATTGCAACTGCGTAATATCCCCTGTAAACACCATTCGAGATTGAGCGTCAATGCACTTTTGCTGTAAGGCATGGTACTTCTCATTATCAATCATGGAACTCTCATCCACAATGACTAAGTGACTGGCACCCAACCCACCGTCATTGCGTAAAAAACTATCCACGGTTTGTGCCTGGATACCATTTGCATTGAGCTCTTCTACGGCTTTATGCGTCGGTGCAAGTCCAAGGACTTGAAATTGATTGTTTTCAGCAATGTCCTTCACATGCCGCATCATTGTGGTCTTACCAACACCTGCAAGCCCTTGAATGGATACAAACCGGTCGGAAGTGCTCACCACCAACGTGATGGCATCTTTTTGCCCTTGTGTTAAGGTTTCAGGTAAAGACAAAAGCCTTTGCGATGACAACTCAATGGGCTGTACCGTATTCTGCTCTTGGTAATTAGCGCGAAGAATCGCCTCTTCAATATGTAACGCCTCTTTGGTCGTCCAATAGGTATCCATATACACCAGCGACTCGGCCATTCGCGATTTAAGTAATGGGGCAATGTCTTCAAAATCGGCCTCTCCTAATGCATGCATCAACGCATGAGTCATTAAATCACTGTGTTTAAAGGCTGCATTGCGTTCTGTGCATTTCGCAAGCGCATACGTGAGCGCTGTAGCCGCAATGCCCTCTTTGTCTTCCGATTTAAGCTCAAGATGATGAATTAACGAGTTGATTTCTCGCGCCAAAGCCTTATTGGCATAGGCTATATCACGGTAGACTAAATCGGGCTTTTTTTGTTGCACATCATAAGCAGTCCATTTCAATTGCACACTCTCTAAAAAGCGCTGTGCTTTTTGTTCATCATCCGTAAATAAAAGCACCTGTTGTGCGTTTTCACCAATTTCTCCGATGAGATTACGATTGAGCTGGTACGGTCTTGCCGCTATAAACACTTGTGTGGTGTCTGGTTTTATCTCATGCGGTTTTTTACAATAATCATAATCAAAATGATGTTCGGACAACGCTTTATTAGTCAAAAATAAGGTGTTGGACTCATGGCGAACATAAATTCCCTCTTCAGTAATTTTTGACACAACAAACGAACTCTTAGGCGCATATTTAACGCGCTGATGAACTAGGGATTGTTCATTAATTAACCGCTCACCAACAGCGACTTCCAGTATTTTTTCTCGTGATACACGAAAGTCTTCTTTGGTGTTATAAGAAAACAGACTTGTCTTGCCTTGGGCATTTTCTAAATGCAGCCCATTGGTATCAACTTCACACACCTTATAGTGCTTCGGTATTCGCCCTTCATTATAAAACGTAATTTTATCACCCACTTTATAAGAGTGAGCGTATCCTTTTTCCGTTTGTGTCAAGGAAACTGTCGTCAAAACAGAGACCTTTTTCATAAATCTTGATAACTGACCCTGTTGCACCAGCCCTTCTCGTATCTGGCACGTTATGGCCTCTTTTTGTTTGTTATTCAAGGCAACCAGCGCACTTTTTTGCTGTTGTTCTGGAGTCAATTGAAGCCAAGCGGTACTCATGGATTCATTAACTTGTTTTCCAATCGAGAGCTTGAGCTCCCCTTTGATAGGCGCTGTTAACGATTTATACGAATGAATGCCCTGCTCTTTTAAAATCTTAATAGGATTTCCTGCACTAAAGCCTAAGGTTCCTGCCGAGTTATTCAATAAAATGAGTTTGCTTCTGTGTGCTTGAGTAATATCGCTTAACGCAGATAAATCATCAAAAGAAAGTTTTTGTGCATCATGGACAATCACCAAATCTTGCTTTTTTCTCAAAAACGGTGACGATTTGATGTGTTTCCCATAATGATATTGAAACCCAGACACCGTATGTACAATATCGTCTTTAAACAAATTTTTAATCCTGGAAATAAATCCTGTATCCAAATGCTTGATATCTGCTCGAAGTTGCTGCGTTTTTAGGCTACCAGGGTGAAGTACATAAGAATTGAGAAAATGCGCTTCTGCAAGATGCACCATGTCTTGAATCAGCTCTTTCTCGCACCGAAAACCGGCTACATCAATGATTTGAATGCGTTCGTTATTTTTAAATACTGAAGATGTGAGCCCGTGATTTGGTACGGACAACGAAAAACTTACTTTTAACTCGTTGGTAGTTTTTGCAATAAACTCCTTCTCGCGGGCAAGAAGAGGCGCCGTTGTATAATATTCCAAGGGTTTCCCCTGGAGTGTCCTTGCCGCCAAAAGCGATTCAATTTCCCGCTCAATGTCCTCATGCCCCACAAGACCTGCTGAAAAAGTCATGGCCTGGCGTACCAAAGCCCCATGCTGGATTTGCGTAGAATATTCGGACAAATGAGCTAGCGCATCATTCACGGCTTTTTGCGCATCAGGGCTTAAAGGTGTAGTGTGAGTGCTTTTAACCGCTCCTCGTCCGTTATTTAATTTGGAATCCTGGATTATCGCCCTCAAATCAATACCAAGCTCTTTAATTTCGTCTACCCACTGCTGATGCAGCGTTTGACTGTTTATTTCAGTTTTGGGGTTGCGCGTTGATAAATTAGATTTTTCAGCAGCCTTCGCACTACTTGTGCCACGTTCCTTCATATCATCAAGAATCTGTACGCGCCTTTTGGACGTAGCAGTAATAGCCTCATCACTAATACCTACAACCTCAAAATTACCGTACCTGTCTTTAATGCGAATATCGTAGCCCAGCTCCTTAACTTTTTTCGCTAAAGAGGACATGTATACCAATCCCAAATAATGTTGATTAGAATAAATTAATTCACGAAAACCATGATCCAGATGTTCTTTATCATTTTTTGCTCGTGACGATAAAGAACGCCATAATCCATCCGAACGTTCGGTCATGTTGAGTATGGGTACATGCGTGTGCAAATCGGGATCTAATTCACGAGAGGTTGTATGGACAAACATGGCTGCTACTAAATTACGGGTTTTTTCAAAGGTGGTTTCGCCATTAAATGTAATGCGTGCTTCTGCTGCCAGCTGCTCAATCCGACCAAAGGTAATGTTCACGGCTTCTTGATGGGCTTGAAGCAAGCGCGCGTCCTGCCCCACCAGGGCTAAAATGGATACAGACTTAGGCGCTGATAAAGTCACATCGGTTCCAGGACGATGCAGACGTTCTCCTTTATCAATAATACCCAGCAATTGCCCACTGGGTAATTGTCCGTCTAGTAACTGCAAAAATTGCGAAGGCTCAATTTGACCGGACAGCTGTAACTTTTGTGCACCATTCCCTATCCATCGTGACAGACTATTAAGCGAATCTCGATCGCTTAAATAATAATTATCTTGATTGGTGTAATAATGCACCGCGTCTTTAGCTGCACTTATTTTATTTAAGGTCAACATAATACCTCCCTGGATGACTTAAAAAATTTCTTTTATAACAATGGACGCCTCACGCAACTCAATAGCATCGGTGTCGTTTTTGTTAGCTGCAGCTTGGTCTTTGGGTTCCGCATAAAGTGATTCAGGAGGTACTAAATCCTTATCCGATACCTCATGCGCCAATGTTTCAAATTGATGGATTTTTTTAACGTCGTCATTTCTTTGAGGGTTATTCTGCACCATTAACGCGCGGTGATTTACTTTTTCCAATGCATCAAAATTGATGGTTCGCTCAATAAGCGGTACGCAAATTTCTTTACGCTCAATGTATTTGTTTTTCAAGCGGGTAATGGGATGGTTTCCTACCAAACGAACATAGCATTCCATGTCATCAAGAGTCATAATATCGCCCTCTTCGACCGTATTTCGCTTGGTGCGTTGCGAACCCACCGTATTACCATCACGAACAGAATCAGGACCATAAGACTGACTTTCTTTCATTTCATTAATCACTTGTGGACCTAAGTCCTCGGAAACCCACTTAGCCACTTTCGATTTTGGACTCCTAAAATAAATGGATGTATTGAGTAGATCCGCAATGGCTCCGGCCTCATGGGTTCCATAGATAAAATCTAATTGCGCAATGGATTGAATGCCAATGGCAACACACCCTCCAAATTTACGAATGTCTGCCAGAGTGTCTGAAATGGTTTCTAAACGATGCAGGCTTGCTAATTCATCCATGACAAGCCATATACGCCCTTTATTATTAGCCACCAAGGATTGCACCCCTTGCATAGCTAGTCCTAACCACAGAGAAATTAAAGGCTTTATCTCTTTATGGTATTTGGAGCGTGAGGTAATAAATAACCACCCTTTATTGTATTTTTTAGAATCGGTTGTATTTTCAATCCATTCTTTAATCGAAAAGTCTTCTTTACCCGACTTCTCAAGTCCCTCAAGAAAGCGAAGCGCCTTGGTATAGGTTGCCAACACGGATTTAATGGAAATGGCCGTTTTTTCAATTTCCTTACTCACCAGATTTTCAGATTCAGTCCCTTTGAGAATGTTCCTGATTTCCTCCAATGAGGTGGTGAGTAATAACTGCAGAAGAAACACCGGATCTTTTTCTACATAATCCCTGATTTTCCACGCCATCGAGGTAAAAATGGTTCTTGCTGAGTCAACCCAAAACGGATCGCTACCTTGAACTGATTTAGGAATTAAATACGTGGCAAAGGAACCAAACTCCAACGGATTGGCGCATTCTCGCCACATTTTCCAATTGGCACATAATTCTGAAATGGGATTGAGTTCAACATCAATGCGCTCATCAAAGAAATAAGGTTTGATGGTACATTCTTTATCATAAATGATTGCCGGCTCGCCCAGCGCCCTAATTTGCTCCAACAGCATCATCATGGCTTGCGTTTTTCCAGCCCCCGTTGTGCCATGAAACAACATCCCTTGTTTTTCAGAATACTTAGGCATAGGTAGGCGATTCAAAAGTTTAATTTCTGAAGCACCACGTTGTGATTCATTGACCGATTTGATGGTTTCTTTAGGCGAAGACGCTAAGCGCGTACCAGAAACAAATTGATCTTTGGTGTATTTTTCACCTAACTTAATAAAGAAACGGGAAAACAACTGCGTAATCAACAAATACACCGCTCCACCAAAAAATAAAGAAACTTGCGCTTTTCTCCAAAGAGCGTCCTGTGCCTGCTGCACGGATGCTTGAATAAGGGGACTTTTTTGATAAAAAAGCGCTGTAATTTTACTCCCATTCAGATTGGTCCATAACACATACTCCCCATAATGGAATTTAACCAAGAACCTTGAAATGTGGTTAAGCACCACCAGCTTCAATTCAGACGATGCATAAAACGCCATAATCAGCGAAAAAAGCACGACAAAACCTAAGACAGCCCAGTGAAAAATACGTTGACTTACCTGAATCATCATTTTTGTTTTATAGTCAAAAATCTGACCGCCACTCATAAATTGCCACATATTTTGCAAGGAGCTTTGTTTCATGATTTTAAATCCATCGGTTTGACCACTCTTCTTGAAGAAGCCAATGCACTGGGCGCACACGTAAGCGCGAGTTTTTGCTTATTCATAACGCCCTTCCTTAAACCCGCGATCATTGTCTACATAATCTTTTTTTTGTTTTGCTTGGCGATTCGCTAAATCCGCTTCAGATGCCTTAATCTCCTGTTGGGTACTGCTCTCTTGGTGTTGATAGGCCTTCGATAAATCCTCTCGATTATCCATACGCAGATCGTGCGCTTGCTGGATGGTGTTGTCTTGCACCTGGCTTAAATGTCTCTCTTGCGATTTATTTAAAACGCCTCCAGCACCATCCTGATGAGCTTGGTTGATGAGTGCTTTTTGATGAGCAGTCATCGAAGCACGTTGCGCTTCAAATTGACTTCTCACTTGATCAGATGATGAGTGGATCATACGGCTTACTTGCGCTGTTACTGCCGATTGCCCTTGGGAAGATCTCATAAACTGATCAGCCAACTGTTGTTGCGTGTCTAAGCTCGAAGCGTCTGTCCCCATCAATGCTTTTTCAGCTTGCACCCCATGATGCTGCACCGCCCAATCGTGAAACGCTTGATCCAATACTCTATCCATCCCGTCGGAGTGCTCTTTCACACGATTAGCCATGTGCTGATAATGTTCTCCCTTACTGTATTCTGCTGAGGCCATATCGGATAAAGCATGTCCTTGAGATAGGTTGGCTGCGATTTGTTCCGATTTCGACAAGTTAAACGAATCATTGGCATCCATGTGGTGCGTCTTAGCTGTAGACTCCATGTGGTTCAATGCGCTAGAGAATGATTGACCTTCACTGGAGTTAAAAAAGGCTTGAACCGAGTTAGAAGCAGACAAACCTGTTTTCAAACTCGTGCTCGCCTCCCCAGAAATACCCGTTACTGCGTGGGCGAACGATCCAAATACCCCTTTGCGTGTATCAATCCTGGCCGAAACCGCCGCATCCCACGACACTTGTCCTGATTTGTCATGATGCTGATTGTATTGGTTAACCGCGTCTTGCATTTGACGAACATCTTGATTCAACGCATTACTGAGCGTTCTATTAATACCCGTTCCTTCCCGTACCTCACTGGCATCGCTTTCATTAAATTGAGAGAGTCCACTCAAGGCTTGTTGATAATGAGAGTCTGCACTGGTTCGATGCGATTGGGCATTCTGGAACGATTGGCTTGCACTGTCTTGCAATGAGGCACTGATTCGGTCGGATGCGTGTAATCGCGTTGCCATCTGACTCATTGCAGACTGTGCATTAATCACGCGCGACCCATCCAATCCTTGCGAAAGCAAGGCACCATTATCCGTTTGAACAGTAGCCCGCCCTTCCATATGCTGATAATTGGTATCCCATTTATTCGCATGCGTGTTGTTGTAGTTCATGTTCCAACCACTGTAAGACGCCATGGAGATATTTCCTTGCGTGGCCGATTGAGCCTCTCCTGTAGATAACGATTGCGCCATTCCTCCTAGATGTTGAGACGCAGCACTTAATAAATTAGGTAAGCCTTTGGCAATAAAAAGGGAAATCACTGGAACACTAATAGCCAAGCCCCCTGCCGTATACGCAAAGCTACTTTGAATACTGGCGATGGAATCAATGGTTGAAAAAGTAACCCCACCATTTTTAGAACCAAATAAAGTCAGTGTGGTAGAGGAAGCTAAGGACACAAAAAAATGAATAATGATAAACATCGGAGGCCAAGACCATAAAAACACTTGGGTTTGCATGTAGATCATGTATACCCCATGCATGGCGGGAACCAGCGCTAACAACATCACTAAAGGAAAAATACACAGAGTCAACATCCAAAAGACGGTCATATAATAAGGAAGCCGATACCCTGCAAGCCAAAAACTGTTCGCTTCAGCCACATGCATTTTTTGCAAACTGGAACTGTTGGTGTAATTCATCAGCTCCGCATCCGCACCAGCAAAAGCAAAGGCATCAAGGGCTGATTCTCGGGTGGCATTGATTAAAATATTTTGTGTGAGTACTTGGGCTGCATCTTTGGACACGTTCATAAAATAGGAATGAGCTGCCGCCAAACCATCACTAAACTTCTCCTTGTCGCCCTTGGTCATAATATTGGATAAATGAACGAGTTGTTTTTCTATTCCCTCATTAAGTTCTGGTTTTAAACGTGCTGCAGCCTCAATACAGCTCAAATTAGACCCATCATGAAATAAGACACGATAAATGGGAGATGGATGCTCAAAATATAGCCGAATTAAATCAGAACTGTTCTTCATCTCATTGGGTGCAATTTGCTGACTCCCCAAAAGTTTGGCTGAAAAAATGCATTGCCTAATGTAGGTGGATAAATCACGAGAGAGCTCAGGCGACAAAGACAAATTAGAACTGGTGGACGCTAAGAAGGTACGTGAACCAAACAACATGCCAGTTCGGGTGTAATCTAAATCCTGCGGCATATGAAACACGTCACTAAATACTTGAGTAATCCCATACCCAATGCCACTAATAAGTGCCGCAGGAAGACCAACGCCTAAAGGAACATGATCTACGGTTAGTGCAGGTCCCGCTGAATCCGCTGTTTGCATGTCAATGATAGCTACCGGCGTTTTGATTCCTAAAATACAGAACAAAAAGACAAACGTGCACAAAACATAACGACTAATGGCTTGAATCCTTTTACCACTCACGTATTGAAACCCGACAATGCCTACCGCAAGAATACTCACTATGTCCTGAGCCGATTTGTAGGTTGACGTGCCAAGCAGCGTGACCATGGCATCCAGTACTGTTTTTAGATACTCTCCATTTTGAGGCGTATAAATGGTTAAAAGACTCATTGCGCGTCTCCATAATAGGCTGTTCTTAAAGTGGGTGTTAATGCACTTAATGCTTGTTTGACGTTGTTGCGAATTAATTCATTCGTCTGTAACGCTGCATTAAACCGCTCACGGCTCTCCGTACTAAAACGTGCTACAAACTGTTGTGCTAGTTGCAGGTTTTTGTATAACCGCTCTTCATTGTGAGCACCCAGTTCTTTTCCTGAGAGAGAGGCACGAATAATATCGAGGGAATTGGAAAGGTATTGTGCTAAAAGGTCCGTTGCCACACTTTGAGCCAACTCATAACTGCCTTGAATACCCGTGTTTTGTTGCGCATTGGCAGAAATAAGATTAAAAACGGCAGGTTGTGTTAATTCAATCAGTCCCTTTTGCTTATCGGATAACTCTTTGCCCATTTTAATGTTGTCATAAATTCCCTGCAGTAATTCCTGGACTTGAGCCACCAAAGCTTTTTTGGCACTGATTTCTTGTGTGCTTGTGGCATCAATGGATAAGCAATGCGACTGTGGCCCTGTATCAGTACAGTGGTAACTAGGTAACTTTCCTCCATACAACAAGGCCTTAATAAAATCTTGATTGGTTGCAAGTGAGGGGTAAGTCATTAACGCCCCTTTCGCGTTAAAGACAATGGTTCCTGAAATGGACATGTACACTTCGGCTAATTTAGGATCTTGTGCAATAAACTGATTAATTTGTAAGGAGTCCCAAACAATATTGGTGTTAATTAACACACGGTCTTTGTATTCAGGATTATTTTTAGCCTCAGCTAATATGGAATCGGCTTCACCACCTGTGGAACATTTCTGACGTGCCATGGCCCAATCCGTAAAGGTTCCTTTGTGGCGACCTAAATCTTCGCAAAGACGCTGTTGTGCCGCCCTATTTCGCGGCCACACCGCAGCACTTAAATTTTCACCCATTTCACAGGAATTAAAATTGGTGCCATTAATTTCATTCGCCAGTTTTTGCATAAACTGCATCGCATGTGCAATTTCAGGCAATTCTGTTTCTAAGGCCAGGTTTAATGCGTAGCCTGCTCCTCCTGATAAAATATTTTGCATGAACTTCACAATCTGATCCGACTTGATGAAGGAAAAACCGCCTGCGAAGAGATCGATACCGCCACAACCAGAACGCATCCCAGGCACATCCACATGCGCAAGGCGGATGGTACGTACTTGATTACGGGCATATACAGAACCAAGAGCCGCGAAACCCGCCGCTTGTGTTTGATAGGCATGCGATCCCGTCACATTGGCATCAAACCCCAAATTATTAAAAAAATGGGATAAATCAGATTCTGCATTCGCAAAGAGCTGACTGGTCCCTAACAACAAAAAAGCGGCAACGGTTTTTTTAAACATAGTCATCTCGCGAAGTTGTGAATCTACTCATCATGAAATTTTTCCTCCAAATGCGTCATCAGTTCATCCACGCGGTTTGCAAGTTGTGCAGGCTCTGCCTCACCAAACAACACGGCATACGCTTGATTGGTAGGACGATTCACGAGATACAGGGCTGGCACTACGGGCTTGTATTCACCAGACACATATAGGGTTTGAAACAGTTCGGGTGTTAAATTGGCTGAATCAAATCCATCCAAAGACTCTCCATCCAAACTGTAAGCCTCTACAGGGATATGAAAACTGGATGCAAAATCACGAAGTATGGGCGCAAATTGATGACAATGAGGGCATGTGGAGCGGTATATAAAAATAAAGTAATGTTGTTCCGAAAGCGCATTGATTCTTTTGTTCTTGGTACGCGCCATTTCCTGTTGCTCTTGTTTTTTATTTAAGAGCTGGGTTAATTCATTCAGTGCTACATTCGCAAACGCCTCTGTGCTGAGAAGGAATAGCACGATTAAAAAGAACCTTTTTTTCATTCATTCACTCCTTCATAACTAAACCGTTTAAACTGCGTCATCACATCAAAAATGCGCTCTCTCAACTCTTCTAAAGATAAAAACCCATAAGACACTGGCGACATCTTGTTACTCTTTAAATCCACAAAATAAAGAGCGGGCATGTACTTCGCCTCAAGTGCTACTTGTTTTTGAACCATTTCCAGAGGAATTGATTTAGGATTAGGAAGTCCATCAATGAGTTGGCCATCCGTACTGACTGAAATCATGGAAAAACCATATTCTTTAATAAAGGGAAGCAAATGCATGACCATTTTTTGTGAAATGGAGCTCGTGCCACGATAAAATAAGATAAAGCCGAAACGCGCACTGCTTTCATGAATGACTTTGTTGATTAATACTTTTTGTGCATCATTGCGTACTGCAATCGCTGAGTTATCGGTTGGAAAATTAAGCGTGCTATCCAATTCAGGATGGACTAATAAGACTTGTTGCCAATAGCGTACAAATTGCTGGTTATTTTTTGAATAATCCATCTGCGCCTTCATGTATTCATGTGTTGAATCAAATGAAGGAGAGAGCAACGCCTCGGCCAACTTATTCAGTGTGGCCTGACGTTTATCCATTAAGCGCTCATAAGGGGATTTCGCAACGGTTGCAGGTCGTGGCTGCACTATTTTTTTAATCGGTTTGGGCGCCTCTTCAACGCTATACCAATGAAATCCTTTTGCATGCTCCTGCACAATGTCTGCATGAAGCGATGCCACGAACAGTCCCCATACTATCAGCATCAACAGGCGGCTCATAATTCACCTGCCTTTTTTTGCATTCGCAGAGCTACTTCATCAATGGATTTTTTAGGATCTTGAGATTTGATCTTTAGATCGCCTGCAATCCCTGCCGCTTTATTGGGTGTCCCATGACCAAAAGGATAGATGGGCTCAACAAAATCAACCCGACCCAAATCCATCTTCTGCAGTTCCGCAACACTCATTCCTGAACAGGTTGGATGCTCTGCATCACCCAAACCATGACCATTAATTTGTATAAGGCGAGCCTCCTGGATAATTCGCGCCATTTTGCTTGGAAAGACGCAGTAAGAGCGTTTGTGTTCTAAACAAACCCCAGCCACTTTTTCACTACAAAACTCACCTAGATAATGCGCAACATAATTTAACTTAGCTTTTCCTAGCGCTTTGTCTTCCTCACGACAATGAACTAAGTCAATGTCTTTTCCCCATCCTTTATCATGACAGCAATCAATAATATCTAAGGGCCATATTTTGCATTGCACTGCCTGTCCGCCAAAAAGAGATGCATTGGACTGTTGACTTAATTCATGCCCCGCTTCCCCCACAACCGCTAAAGAAGAAACGCTTTGCCCAAAATCACTGTTTTGGGTTTGGGAATGCTCTGTACAGTCACCATCGGCACAAAATAAGTCTTTAATGCATTCGATAGGTGCTTCACACACATTTTCCTGACAGCTGTACGTTTGCTTATACAGGGCACAAGCCTGCTTATCAAAACGAGCACACTCAGAGCCTGTTTGAAAACACCCTTTGTTTTTCTGTACGATGCATTCATCAGCGGCGCTACTGGAACAGGAGTACGTCAGTTCGTTTGCCCAACAAGCGCGTGATACAGGAAGGCCATCAATTACTTTAGGTGATTGAGTATCCGTGCATTGTTCTTTTTTTACTCGACACAGCGAGCCCTTATTTTCAAAGCTCGTGCAATTACTGTCCCAATACTCTTGGCTAATATAGGGTTTGGAGTGTGCTGTGACCGTCAAAGCAACTTGAATGGGATAGATTCGGCCCCATCCTTTATTAATATAAAAGGTCAACAACCCATTATTAGCGCACGTTGGGGTGCCAATCACCTGAACCCAATAAGCATTCGCACCATTATTTCGTATCGAATGAATAGTGGCACTCATTCCATCACAAGGATGCTTCATCCGAATGGGATAAGGAACCGAGCCCGCCACGGCATTAGTGATTGCTCCAGTCACCAAATTCACACTAATCACTCCGGTCCATTTTTTAGCGACCGAAAACGAAAAATCAGCGCGTTGCACCACTTTTTCAGAATCCACCAGCACCTTAAGGTGCTTGGTGCACGTTTGATCGGGTAATAAACGAGAGCTAAAGCATTGTTCTTCATGCGTCTTCATCGTGCAGACAGGCTTTTGATTTGAGCATTGAACGCGATCATTGGAAAGACCGTGCGTAATCGCATAACTTTCATCCTGAATCAATTGGGATTGAGCCAATACGGAATTGGCAAGATTGAGTTCAAATTGGTTTGTTCCAAAATGATCAATGACTGTTTGGGCACCAGGATCATTTTTAATCGCCGCTTGAGCTTGACTGGATAAATCCGTTTGTTCCTTTTGAACCCCTTGATAATACCCTTCTTGTTCAGGGTGCTCTGTGTACTGTTCAAAAAGAGCATGGGGATCAAACCCGTGCATGGCATCTTTAGGTTGGGCGTTTAACGATTTGGCGTAATTATTAAAGGTTTTAAAATCCGTTCCTGTTTGATTCGCAAAACATCCCATAGAGAGTAATGTCATAAACACAACCCACTTAGACATGAGCGTTCTCCAAAAGCGCCTGCGCCACCTCGTTTGCACTGTCACCTTTCTGTGCAATGAGTTGTAAACTGTTTTTTATAGATGCATTGCCATACACCACATCATAAGTCTGTTCGGGACAAAGTAATTGCTGTCCACAGGAGCTCGGCCTTTTGCTCACAACAAGTGCAGGCACCGCAGTGATATGAAACTGTTCAAACCATAGAGGATCAATCGATACCCCATTAAACGCCCATTTGGACTCCTTGGCCTTAGCATGAAGCTTGGAAAACGCTGTTATGGTTTTTTTAAAATCCCCCTCAATCAGACCATTAATCACAACTGGAATTTTATAAGAAGCCGCCTCATTGCTCAGTGAAAACAACAAGGGCTCTGGCATGGAAAAAGAAACAAATAATACGGCTCCATCAACCGTTTGGCCTTTTTGAGCAACGGGCACTTCTTGACGTGAACGTTCAATAATCTGATCAATCAAGGTCTTATTTTGGGCACTTGATTGATTGGATGTCGCATTCCAATGAGCCAACGTGACCTGGCTTACTGAATCCTGCGCAGCCTTCCCCATTGTCGATGCCGCATTAATAAAATCATTCACATTGGCATGGCTTGCCGTGACTAAAAACAGGCTACTTAAAAAAATTCCAAATGCATTCATGATTCATCCCCATCATTTAAAGAAAACAACAGTTTCTTTTCTTCCAAATCAAAAACCCAAAATTGTCTCCATCACCTGGATAGGTGTGCCCTGCTTCCCACCCAATCACCGATTGCCCAAACGGATGGCATTGACGCGCTTCAGGCAAAGTATTCACCAACTGATAACGATAACGGTCTTTGGGCATAATGCTCGATGCATAGGTATGACATACAGCAGGCCAATCTTGGCCTATTGAATCGCGAATCGCAGGTGTCGGTGGTCGATGCAATTTAAAGTCAACGCGTTCTGCAAGTAAGGCTGCGGTACTTATAGGACTTGCTTGATGCGCAACAAACCCCGTTAATGGATACGTAGAGCCTTGGGCACCTTGACACCAAAAAAGACTGTTCACGGCAGTGCCTGCAAGTGCTTTGGTCGCATCAAAGGCACAAGAAGCTCTTGCAGGCGGGGAGGTAAATAAAACGGCTTCAGGATTTAGAACAAAGGCCAGTTCTGAATCATTCCAAGTGGGGTCTAACTCCGACGGATATAAGATGTCAAAATCTTCAGTTTCCATACACCCTAAGGACGTTAACACTTGCAACCAATAGACCAGAGGGTATTTGTACCAATGAACGTAATAAAACGCACCGCGTCCATCCGTCTCCGGCATTTGTGAGCCCCCGAACCCTTTTTTAGTGACATTCAGTTGCACTCCTAAATTGACCATGCACCATGGTTTAGGAGTTACATCAACCAAGGCCGCTGGTTCCCAATAACCAATAGTGACGCCTAAGCGTTCTCCAATGGGTGTAGGGCATAAACACAAAGGATTACCTGGATTTTTTGTATCAGGATAACTGCTTTTAACCACCTCACTACTGCCAATGGTGAGTGGAAACAAACAATTCCAGCAGACATCGGTAATTGGATTGACGAAGTGCCCTTTACACTGCGAGGCATAGATGCCGCTAAGCGGGCTCAGTAAAAAAAGCAGTGCTATTAGGGAAATGAATCGACGCATCATAGTAATCCACCAATAATTTGCAGACGATTGCGTCTTCTCATTGCAAAGCTTAAGAAAAAAACAACACCCAAAATAATTAATGAATGATTCAATGCTCTTAGCGATTCGGCATGCTGGATTAAGAGTGCTGGGAGCAAAATCCAGGTCATATGGACTAAAATTTCTATATAAAAAGTAACCTTATTCCAATCAAAGATTCGGTATTGATGGTTTGCTGTTCCCTCACAAAATGAAAGGCAGGAAGACAGGGATAAATAAATTCCAATCACAACACCCGCTACAGCTAAGTAAGCAGGCCATGAGTTTACGTTTAATTCATGAAGTAACTCATGAGGATGTTGAGAAAAAATGAAGGTGAGAATTAATCCAATAAACAGATGATAAATCCCATACACGCTAAGCGAACCAATGCCTTTGGTTATTTTAATCACTGTTTTTTTATTCATAGTACCTACTCCTATTTGTGTAGCTCGTGTTGCCCAATTTCTTGAATACGCCAAACCAATCCCTTCTGGCTGACTATTGAAGGCACATGCTTTAAGTGAAAATAACGACTCAAGCGCCCTTCCAAATCAAAATAAATCGAACCCAAAGCTTCAGAGGCTTCCTTAACATCCCCTCCGGTTAAAATAAATTTCACCTGATCAAAATGCTTATAATGCGCTTTGGCCCAGGCAAGTTGCTTCGGATCATCAGCATCGAAGAAAAACAGCGTTTTAGAAAAGGACACGCGTTCAAAAGGATTAAGGTGTGCCCCTTTCTTCGCAATCATCGCCCCATCATGGGTATAAAGCGTATGATTCACGACGATACTTGGATCTAATTCATGCGTTTTAGGAGTGTTCGTCGTAGGTAAATGAAGAGGTTTTGGTCTTCTCACGTGCTCCTCTACTCGCGCCACCATGTGTTGCTGATGCTGTTTCAGGGCGCCTGTTTGCTCTAAGCGATGCAGCTTCGCCATGATGACCTGGCGGATGTCCTGCTCAATAACAGGAAAAAGCTGGCCGTAATTGCCTAAGTTTTTGGCATATGCCGGAGCTCCGTTCATTAAGAGTGCTGCAATCAAACCCGCTACTTTCTTCATAATGCACCCAACTGTTCCAAGGTTGCTGCAATCACCTCATCCGTCACATCGAAGGGTCCACTGGAGATCACTGTTGCGGTGATTAAGGTCACATGATGAGAAGCCCCATACTGAGACAAGGTCTGAGGCAACAACGACGAATACTGCTTTAACACCCTCTTTTGTTCTTGTTCTGATAAGTTACTTTGGCTCAATAAAACTGCCGGCTGATTCAGTAAGCGCTGCATATCCACTACAGCAATCGGTGTGGTCTTGTGCATGCTCCATAACACCATGCCAGACAAAACCAAACCCGCTAGAATTAAGAGTTGGGCTTTATAATTACGCAGCATCGGCAAGACCTCCCTCTACCAACACACTTTTGGATAAACCATAATGTTTGTTGGCTACCAACATGGCTGCATGAATATACGAGCGCCCTTGTGCGATATAATCCATTACTGCCTGATAATCGCGACCATCGGAAGACAATAGGACCCGTGTAAACGGATCAACAAAAAGTCGATTAAACGAAGAAATACCGTCTGCACGAATCAGAACTTGTGAAAATCCAGCCTCCTTCGCTTTAGGAAATGAAGAAAGTAATTTAAATTCAAAATCAGAAAACGTGTTATGTTCTTGTTGGTGTTTGGCCAGCGAATCTGCATCTTGAAGAAAAATGAGTTTGATTGCAGAATTTTCCCAAGCAGCACGTGCTTCAGGAAAGGCGTAATAATCATCGATACCTTGCGTAATCGTCACAAAAGAAGCATTATGCCGCCGTCCTGTACGAAAACCTCGGTTAATGAAATTAACTGCAATTTGATCACCAGAGAATAAGGACCAGGCTTCATCAATGATGCACATTTTTTGACGGCTGCGATCAGAATTAAACATACGGCCTTGAAACTGAGACAAAATAGACAGTAATACAGGCGCACGAATGTGTTCATCGTCCTCAATTTCTTTTAAATCCACGACAATAATGCGTGCATCAGGCGCTAATTTAGATGGCGCATTAAAGACCGTCCCATGCTCTGAATGAGTACAATAAGGATCAAGATTTTTCGCCAGAATTTTTCCTGTAGGGTATTTTTCTCGGTCGTTCTGATGCAATTCCAGAAGCTTAGACTGCACATGATCAATTAAAGTGGTTTGTTGATGCTCAAAAAACGCCTGCAGTATTGCCTCTCGTAACGTTCCTCGGGAATCATCACTGGCCCCATCCTTAGAGCACGCTAATAATTGAAATAAAGAAAGAATATGCTGTATTTCTTTGCCAATGTTGGTGACATGGGTAAAGGGGTTCATTGCCAAATTGGAGTATTCCAGATAAACACCACCTAAGGCATGGCATAACTTCTTATAACTTCCCCCTACATCGACAATAAAGAGATCCCCTCCGTTAAACAGCACGTTGAGCATTAGCATTTGAATGAAAAAACTTTTACCTCCACCGGACGTGCCGGTCACAGAAATGTTGTAATTCGTGCCCAACTTACCCGAGAACGGATCGATACAGGAAAATTGGTTGCGTAGTGTCGGCAATAAAATGCCCCGCCCAGTCCCCGCCCAATCCGAAAGAATGGGCATGTATTGAGTCGCATTCCATGAGGAAATAGGCCACATCATCGTGGGTAGCTGAAATCCCTTTTGGAGATGATTCGTAAATAAAAAAGGGAGGGTTGCCAAAAAATAGGGGGATTGCATCCTACGGCTTAAAGCAAGCTTAATACCATTGTAGGCAAAGCATGTACGCGCCGCTTCTATATCGCGGGCATATTCGGAGCGTCTGGAAAATAGCACGACGTTATACAGCATCTTACAAGAGCGGGTCTTTCCGGAAGCCAAATCATCACGAAAATGACGCCATTCACGCGCTTTTTTTTCGGTACCTGCAACATGCAGCGCATAATCGCCCTTCGCTTTTTTATCCAAATCACTGGTCTTGCGATTCGCACGCCCCTGCGCTTTGTTTTGCTCGTCAACCAGGTAGGTAACAGAAATAATGTGATTACAGGGAATGCTTTGCTCTGGGTGAAAAATATTGGCGCTGTTATTAATATTGTCCCAAAGATGGTATTCACCTGGCAAGCCATCAATGGTCATCACGGAAGCCACGGTTTCAAAAGCCACTCCTTGATTATTAACCCCACTAAAAAGCAGGCCTTCTTTGGCTACCTCTATATCAAAATCACGGCCAACCACCTGATGTTTAATTAATTGTGTCGGATCATAAGAAGAGGATTTTGGGTAAATATTATCGGGTTCATGAGCCAGATAAAAATGAAGTAAGCGTAATAACTCTTCAGCATTACAGGTTCTAAAACCAATTTTGGCTGATATGAGCGAGGCTTCAAAAGCAATACGAAATTGAGCAAAGTGGGCTTTAACGTCTTCCTCGTTTTTTCCATTGATTTTATCAACTACGACATAACATTCGGTTTGTGTAATCCTAGGATTGACATTGGTATTGGTTTTAAATCCATGAACTGCGGCCTCACCATAAAACGAACGAAGGCTTTTACCCATCACACTTAACTGCTCAAAATCGTGAGTCATGAACTGATTTGAAAAAGCATCCAGCTCAGGTCCCACTTGATTGTGTTTGACTAAGATGAGCTGTAAGCTAAATTCATCAGAAACCTTCGTTCTTAAAATCGAATCCAACTGCTCTGCAATTTTTTCATTCGCGCCGGTTAACGGTGTGATGCGATACAATAAGCCTGAGTTCCAGCGATTAATAAATAAGTGCGATTCCTCATCATAATAATGATAAGGAAGTTCCTTACAAAAAAGAGGGTATTGGTGATCGCCAACATTTAAGGCATTTTGGGAAGACGACTCCTCCTCCCCTTCAACCAAATAGTCATCGATTGAATCCCTAAAACCCTGGACGTATTTTTTTAGTGTTGCGAACATAGGTAATCCTAAAAAAGTTCCGTTTCATTTATTTTGAGTAGGTGCTGCAGCCTACACATTGCTCTTGTTGCACGTATTGCCCATCCGGTGTAAATCGCCGTGCATCCACCATACGATTCACCTGCTCCATGCTTTGGCACCCACCACGCTCGACAAAAGGACAGCGAACATCTTGATGATCAAAAATGGATCGTGAACACCCCGTAAGCGTCACTGCCGAACAACAACAGAGCAAAACAAGCCATGCTTTAACCATGTACGTCTCCTGTAGGATTAACGGTTGAAAAGAGGGGTTGATTGGGCATCCCATTCTGATTTAAAAATTGCTGTGCCGTTTGCGTATCGGATTGAAACGGGGATTGCGGCGTTGAAGGCTCTCCACTCCTACTCTCCCCTGCTTCACCACCTGCTCGGCTAATGGTTGTTGTAATCGCAGCTTCATTTTGAGCCGATTGATTATCAATGGATTTACCCGATTCAAAGGATTGGTGCGCCCTATCAATCCAAAAACCTTTAGTAAACATGATGGACACACGTCTTCCTGCACGCGCCACCACCAGAGGGTGATAAATATCGGCGATTTTCATAATGTAATCGGAGATTTTATTGGCCGGATTACTTACCGCTCCTCCTGCTGCTGATTGCATGAGGGTGGAGGCCTGACCATAAGTCGTAATGGTGCCCGCACCTGGATTAATGGTCTGAGCCGTATTGAGGTTTTTAAGCCCATCCCCAAAGCCTGCTAAAATCCCTGCAGCCGCACTGTATTCTAAAAGAGGTTTGGTTTTTAAAATGGACGTACCGCGTAAGTCTTGCATCGCATCCAAGTCATACACTGCCCCATACACCTTTTGCTCAAAACTTAAATTAGGTTTCGCACACGAGAGGGTTTCAAGGTGCATCACTACCGCATCATCAGACAAATCACCATACGTAGAGACAATAGCCAGACAGCCATTAAGGCGTGAATGACGGTTGTTGGGCATAATTCCATTAGAATCCAAGCGAATCAGTGCCGTTCCCATATTTTTAGCACCATTAATCCCAGCATCCCCTTTTGCCCCGCTGAGTAAAAATCCTTCAGCATGGGTTCCTGCCCATACGTAATTATCTGGTGTACGCTCTTCTTTTTGCTGACGGCGGTAATTAAAATGAACCGTTTCAAGGCCTGCTTTGCCATAATAAGCTTTTTCATCCAAAATCCGTTGTTTATGACGGGCCTCTATTTCTTCACGCGTAGGCGGTCTTGCGACCACCGCCGCTAAACTGGTTTGTGAATTTTTAAGAAGCGCCACCTGTAGTTTTCCGTTGATTTCTTTATTTTCAAGCGCAAGCTGCTCTAATTGTTTTTGCATGGCGCTTAATAAAGCTTGGTTTTCGGAAACCAGATCGTCTGATTTATTAGGTGTGCTCTTTTTATTTTTTTCTACCAAGGCTTTGAGTGCATCAATTTGGCGTTGTTGTTTTTCAAGTACGGCCTCATCACTTAATTTACTAAAGGCGCTGTCTAATACCCCATCAAACACAGGCTTTTTATTTGCAGGAAGCCTAGATTGTGGCTTTGACGAATAAAAATAGAATCCATAACACAGTCCACCAAGCAGTAGAAAAACCAAGCCATTACGAAGCTGCTCCATTTTGGCACTTTGATTAAGATTGGCTTTTTTACTTTTATTCATTAACTTTTTAAACGGTTTCATCATGACACGCTTCCTTATTACCCGATGTTGGATTGTTCACGGTAAATGCCATAAAAATAGGCGGTTTGACTGGGTTGCAACATTTTTTCGGACAACTCCATCGTTATCAGTTTGGAGTGTTCGAATAATGTTGGCGTTAATTCCATGGGTTTACTGGATTGATTTTCGATGCGATATACATAGCCCGAAGACTCTTTGCCTCGGTATTGTTTCACCAGGGTTACTTTTAACTGTTTATTTAGACGGAAAGTTGCGGGTTTAATCCCCACTTCTTGAAAACCAGAAGGTGTGGTTCCCTCCATAAGCGCTGTCATTAAATCACTTTGTTGGTATTGGCTCTGCTCTTGCACCTTAGCATAATCAAACCCTTTTAATTTTTTAGATACCAATTTAATGGTCTTACCTAAATCCTCAGTGGGAGATACAGTGGCTGAGAAATGATGATTCAGATTTGTTGTGAAATAGACGGTTAACGGAATATGCGCTAAGGGCTTTAAAACCACAGCACCATCTAAATCATTCTCAGATTCTTTGCTTTGCTCTACAATAAAGGAGTGCTCAGGGAAGCTGACTTTAACTATTCGTTCACCTTCTACATCAATGCGATTAAAGTTAAGCGAAGACAAAGACAGCGTAAATCGCTCTCCTTCTTCAAATTTAAGCGTGGCTGCCGTATTGCCTGCATGCAGTGAGGTAGCAAACACGCTACTTAACACGAGGATTTGAAGTGCGTTCATTGACGGATCTCCTTAATAGTCTTAGGCCACATCATCCCGTTAAAGTGCGCAAACTGGACTAAATACACTTTCTTTTGTGGTTTCACTTCAAGACCATGACTGGTTCGATTTAACGTTCCATCTACCTTGGCTTGCAGAGTGGATTCATCAATGTGAATGTTCTTTTCATAAAACACGGAACTAATATTTTTTTCTTTCACCACTAAAGACTCTGAGTCCAGAATGGTTTTGAATGCCTCTTGATGAGACGCAGGAATTAAATGGACTAATGAAGCAAATCGAGCTGCTACCGTGTCTGGATTGTAGGTTAATCGTAATTGAAGGACCTTTTTAGTCATGTCTTTAATATAAGAAGGTGAAAAGGAGGAGTTACTCAAGAAGTAACCATCCTCAGTACAGATGGGCAACCAATGAGTTTCTTTGTTATTAACAACATGAACACAAAGCCCACCCAAAATGAACACCGCAATGGTGGATGTGACTGCCCAAGCCAATGTCAGATGAAGCAATACTTTATTTTTTGAAAGCACATTGTCACGAAATACACGATTCATAAACTCACCCCACGTAGATTCGATGCGCGGAATTAGGGAATGACCTAAAAATAAGCGTCGTCATGGCATGCGGTAAGGACCAATAAATAATGCCTAATAAAACCCGTAAAGGCAGCCCACCAAACTGAACATGCATGATTAAACTTAAAACGGCCCCAATCACAAAAAGCTGCGGTGCATAACCAATTAGTAATCCAATACCCGTGAGCAAATACACGGGTAATCCAGTGGTCAAAGGAATCCCTGCTATGCGTGGTTCCTCTGACAACATAAATGTGGAATAGTTATGCGACATAACTTAAACCCCAATGCGTGAAGATCATGAGTAAAGGCAATCCCACAAACACCCAAGGACTTTTGGTTTTCATCCAGGTAACGCCCGCCACCAGCGTTTCTCCTGCATACAAATACCCAGGCAAATCCGAATTCTTACCGAAGGTTGCACTGACGTCGCTTTTGACCCCACTCAAATAATTTTGACCTTCTGCATGACCTATATTGGTAAGGCATAAAACAATAAGCCAACTTAATACCAGCAAGGGCAGAGACCACCTCATAAATTCATAGAGCTTGATACTGCTCTTTCTGATTACTGCACTTACATTCATAATGCTCTCCTTTAGTTTGATGAACGCTGATTGAGTGAATCTAATTCGTGAATTAAATGATTGATTTTTTGTGTAAAAGGTCGTGTCATTGATGAGAAATAAGGACAATCGTTATAATTAGATGCAACGCGTGCTAATGTTCTATTCGCAAAATCGAGATTATCCCGTGCAAGTTCCATGCGTTCGCCTCGAATTAAGGAGGCAGACTGCTCCACCATGCTTCCTGAATAACCTACATCGATTGTGCAATACTCTTTGAGGTTGGCTTTTGCCAATTGGCTCAAACTAGCTCCCAAAAATTGGCACTCTGAAGCCAACTCCTCTTTATCCAGAGAGGCCGAAAACACGGCTCCCGATAAAAGCAAGGTGCTTAGGAATACTGATGATTTTTTAAGCTTCATTTGTTTCATTTTTAATAAATCTCCTTTTTTTGGGTAAAGAAATCCCCTGAGACTAAATTAATGCTCATTTTTTATTCTTTCCTACTTAATGAATAATATTTTTTTGTAGCTTTAAAAGGATTGCTTATCCATCCATAGCAACTCCTTTATTGGGCGTATTCTTGCGTAATAATTGATTGTTTTTTTGCATTTCCATTAGAAGGCGTGACAGAATTTGGTTTGTAGAATTAATCTCATTGAATAGCATTACAAACTCCGCTGTTTTTGCTATATCAGGAAGCTCTGTGTTCATTGAAAGCAAAAGAGCATAAAGACCGCCACCTTTAAGAATCTTGTTAAAAGTGTCGACTCCTCTCTGAGCAGTCATTTTATTATAAGTTAAGGAGAAGAGATGAGTCTTCCGATTGTTTTCCAGCGTTGATTCAGTCTCAGCAAAAGCAGCCCCATTCATGACTATTAGCACTGTGGATAGCATGAGTGTTTTTATTATATTCATTAGTGATCCCTTTTATATCCTGGTTATAAACCAAACCAACAACTTTAATTCGATGCTTTTTCGATTCTGTGTATAAGTATTAGCATGCTGTGTTCCTTTTATTAGTTAATGAATTGAATGCTCTTTTTTTTGTGAATCAATCTCGAATCGAAGCGCTTCACATGCCAATCGTGCCTCCATCGCAATGTGCCATAAATCGCATTCATGAATTTCCTGGTAGGCCAGAGCCAAAGACTCAGAGCAGGCGTTTAAAAGACAGTACAGCTCTTCCTTTGTAAACAGTTTTAAACATGGAATTTGTTTCATCATGCAACCCCCAATAACTGGCGTATTTTTGCAAGATGTGTTGTTGCAATGTCTTTTGATTGGGGCTTTGCGAGCAACACCTGCTCTTTAATTTCCGGGATCTGGTGACCTTGTCTCATTAAATGACATACCTGTTCATATGCCTCCTTAAATACCGAAAAAGAATGACCTTCATTATCAATTTCCAAAAATTTAACCCCTAATCGTTTAGCAGTAAATTTAACAATTGCGTGACTCCAGTTTGGGTTCGCTGAATAGGCGCTGTTTAAAACCTCTCTATGCGCCTGAGCAGCAGAAGGCAGGCGCAAATCACTGTAGAAACCAAGGCACAAAGCACGAAACTGAAGGCAGTTGGGTGGAAATTCACAAAACTTATCACTTTTACTCATGGTCATTAATCGCTCCACACCACTGTCTAATGCTTTTGGAGTTAAATCTTTAAGTGCAGCGAACCAAACACCCGTATCCTTTTCCCCATGCTTACTAATAAAAAGCTGTCCGTAGATTGCAGTCAGTCTCATCCAGAGCCTGGACAAGTGTTCCTTCGATAAATGCACCGGAGTTGAGTTCATCGCCGGAGTTGCCCCAGAGTGATTCGATTGAAATGCCATGCTGCTCGCTGACTCTCTGGAGTGGTGTTTGGTGAAGAGTGCTTTGATTGGTACCACGCTCATTGTAATGACTCCTTAATTGTCCTTGTGCCTTTTGTTGTTTGTTTTGAGTATATTGGGCATCCCTTTCCAGCCAGTTAATGAATACTGGATTAAAATCCGCCCATTGAGTGTTTTGCTTCTTGTTGTGTTTGATGAAAGCCTGAATTTCGTGAAAATCGGTGACTTTAGTTAGCCCCATGGAAAATGCTATTTCGATGGTTTTTGCGTTTGGGTAAAAGTTGTCATCAATTTGTTTTTTTCTGCGACAAAAATCATTATTCGCAATGTCAGTTTGTTTGTTTGAGTTAGTTATATTAAATATATTAATATTCTTTGCAGAGTTCTTTAGTGTGTTAGCTTCTCTGTTAACTTCTACGTTAGATTTTGCCTCTAAATCTCCTTCTCTATCAGAATCTATAAGGGATTTAGGTGAATTAAGATCTGTGTTAAATTCTTTCCTTCTAATCAATTGATCATAGATCTTAGGAACCTCTGGGAATATAAATTTTAAATTTTGCCCTTCAGTTATAACTTGAAAGTATTCACCACACTCATGTTCTATAGACTTTATGAAATTTCTGATGGTTTGCTTAGATGGAACACCACTGTTGATTCGACCTGGAGCGGTTTTAATCTCTAAGGATCTTGATAGATCACGATAACTAATGTCAGATACAATTCCTGTAAAAGGATTTGCAAGATTTAATAGCTCATAAATAATTAATCTAGGACCATAGGGCAATAATTGAAACTTTTTTTCTATTTGTTTCCTAGCATTAATGTATAACTCAACATCAAACTTCATCAACAAATCCTTTTATTTATCTAATTTATTTAGATAAGACTATCACTCAATGGTAAAAATTACAATAATTTTTTTACCAATAAGGTAAATTTATAATGATTTGTTACACCTTATATGCTATGACGCATTGTATTTTGATGTTTTTTATACTATTTTTTTGGTAAATTCTTACGAAGATTTATTAACCATTTTGGTATATCATAGAATAAACATGCACCTGACTGAATTATTTAAATATGAGCAATCCTGTAATAGACAATGTTTCATCCCCCGAGTCTCGGGGCAAGAGAATAAGATTCATACGCGAGCATCTCCTGTCTTTTACACGAGAAGATTTTTGTCGCGATTCTAATTTTACTGCTCAATCATTAAAGGGATGGGAATTGGCCTGGGGAGGAGGTTTATCCCAGCAGGGAGCTGTAAAAATCGTTAAACGAGCTAAAGAGTTAAATATTTATTGCACAGAATCATGGTTAATGCATGGCATTGGTAAAAATGCCACAATAATCACAAAAGATCTAGATATCCAAGAGGCTGACGAAAGCCACATAGCTAAAGAATTACTCCTATTCAGAGAACTACAACACTCTATTGACACCGTTATAAAAGATGATGGCATGATCCCTTTCTTATACCCTGGGAATTATGTTGGCGGTATAATAGTCAACAATATTGAGAGTGCCATTGGCAAAGATTGTATTATTATTGCGGACAATGATGAAGTATTTGTCAGGATCTTAAGACATGGACAAGAACCAGCTCGCTATGACTTAGTTTGTTTAAATGAAAAAACTACATTAGTGAAAAAAGAAATAAAAAATACCGCCATTAAATTTGCTGCCCCAATTGTATGGATCCGCAGAATATTTCGAGAAAATAATTACTAATGAAAGCTTACAAAAAAGATATTTTGCCACATCAAGAATTTTATATAGTCAGATTTACTAAAAGCTCCAATCTACCTTATGCTCTTTTCATTCATGGTGGCCCAGGTCTCAATTGTGGAACCATAGAGTATCTTATTGATCATCATAATTTATTTAATTCTCTGCAGTGCAATATTATTCTATATGATCAACGAAATTGCGGTAAATCTAATAAAATTAAAAAGCTAGTATTACAGCAAGATAATATAAATGATTTGCAAAAAATAATTCTATACCTTGATGACCATTTTAATCTTAACATCAATGCTTTGATTGGACATAGCTATGGTGCAAAACTTCTTTTTGATTACTACAAAAGTTATGAGTCTACCATCCCTGGTGTTTTTGTTTCTACCGCTCAATCAATACTAACACCTCGTTTGAATAATTTAATGCTAGACCTATCCTATCTGAAAAAAAGTAATTTAGAGCTATATAACAAAATATTAAATGAAATTAATAATCTTGACCTTAATAAAATCTGGGAACTATCAGAACAATTAACTCCAGTTTTCCAAGAAAATATAGAGAGACCTTATTTATATTGGGCCAATTTAGAATATTATGATTTGGTCCAAAATGTCCAAAAAAACATCAACTTACCATTAGATATGAACACATTTATCAGTGTAAGAAAAGATCTTTATTCAAAAGAAGCGAATTTTTCTGTTAATATTAATGAGCTTAAAATCCGTAAATTATGGATAAATGGTTTTCACGATTTTGTCATGAACGGACACCAAATAGCATTGGCGAACAATCATGAAATTATAACTTTCAATAAATCTTCTCACTACCCACATCTAGAAGAGAATGATCGTTTTAGTGAGCTTTTAAATGAATTTATTAAATAGCTCTAAGGCAATCATCTTATTGTTTTCTATATTAATATCCACTGTTGTTCACGCACAATCTAAAATTAAAATATGTTTAACCGGTAGGATTGTTGAAAATTTAAAATCATATGGTCAGTCTTTTTTAAATGCAGCATATCTTGCCAAAGAAGAAAATGATCCCTCTAACAAAGTTGTGATTAAGAGCTATTTTTATAATAACAGACCATTAGAGCCAATGCATATTTATAATCAAATGGTAAATGACTCTTGCTCTGCAATTATTGGGTTTGAATATCTATCAGACTTGTTATTAGCTGTAAAAGAACAGAAAAATGACACCATACCTATTTTTACTTCCTACGCTAGCACCACCAACTCTGATCAACTACCTAAGAATATTTTCATCTTTATGCCAAGCTATAATTACCAAGCTGACAAAATGATGAGCTACTTACATGAGCGCTATAAAAATATAAACAACGTGTTGCTTATAACGGAAATTAACCGTGATGAGATGCTAAAGTATAAGGAAGTGTATTCCAGCATTCTAAAAAATGAACACGTACAATATTCTACATTCGATTTTCTAGAAAATGACAGCGATATAGAGGGAAAATTGAGATTTTTTTTGAATGAACGAAAATATCAATATGTTTTTTTATTGTCAGGTGCAATAGCATCAGCAAAAATTGCCAATATTATGAATAACCATAGCACTGTTTTTATTGGCACAGAAAACTTTGGTTCTTCAGTTAGTCAAACATTTTTTATGCGACTAAATGATAAAGTAATTCACTCTCATTTTATCCGCAATTTGGATTTTATACAGCCCTATGATGCTTTAACTAAATTTGAAAATATTTATATTCAAAAATTCCATGAAAAACCCACTGTATTGGCAGCATACACTTATGATTCGATGAAGATTATTTTGAAAGCATTGAATAGAACCGGTATCGTCAATACAAACAGCATATTAAGTACTGATTATATTGGCATTACCGGGGCTTATTTACATAATGGTCAATTTCATCGATCGACCAATTACGTTATTTTATCAGTTAATAGCAATGGATATGCTTATGAAAAATAAAAGCTCTTCAATCAAAGCAATTTTTATCAAGAAAATGGCCTATTCTGCTCTAATCCAATTTATTATTTTTGGATTTATACTCATGCTTGCAAAAGATTATTTTCATAATCAGATGAGTGTTTTTTCCAGAAATTTAATTATTAATGACTCATTTACCACTGATGAAATTGGTAGGTATCTGCTGCTTAATAATAAGGATGCTCTCGATTTAGTACTATACAATTTAGGTAATGAACGCAAACTAGACTCAATAACATTTGTTCCTTTAAAAAATAAAATAGAAGATGTAGGTACTTGCGAAGAAAACAGCAAAAGCAATTACCTTCTATGCAAAAAAGATAATGGGCAAATTTCTGGTATAACATTAATTAAAAATGATGAAAAGATATTGGGCTCGGTGGTTGCAAGTAAGCAATATAATTCTATCTATACTTTGCCAGTGTCCTATGGTCTTTTGTTAATTTTATTGATCGTACTTGGAATATTTCTTTTTAATTTCTTATTTCTATTCCTTTCTATGAGAAAAAAAATAGCAAACAATACCGAATACTTGCTTGATTTTATTTCATCACATCAAACTAATAATGCTGTTGATTTTGCAAAAGTTGAAATTAATGAATATAGACAAATTGCTAATAAATTTATTGATGAACATCGAGAAATAATCAATTTACAGAAAGAAAAAGCCTATTACGAGGTAAGAAAAAATATTGCTGAGCTTGTTGCTCACGATATCCGATCACCATTAGCGGCAATAAACACCGCAGTATCTGATGTAACATCGATTCCTGAAAATAAACGCATTATGATCAGAAATGCAGCTAAAAGAATCAATGATATTGCTAATAACCTACTCTTACAATCAAAAAATAATTTGCTTGACTGTAAAAGTAGCGAAATATATATGAATAATTCTCCAGAATTAATATTTGTAGTTTTAGATAATATCGTTGCAGAAAAAAGATATGAATATTACGCAACCAAAATCCAAATCAACTTACTTGGGTCTGACCACTCATATAATTGTTTTTCTAAGATACACCCTGATTCTTTTAAGCGCGTTCTATCCAATCTCATTAATAATGGTATTGAGGCAGTTAATTCTAATGGCTCTATTATTATCTCTCTAACATGCAATACTACGCATGTCGAAATTATTATTGAAGATAATGGCTGCGGCATTCCTCCCGATATCTTGCCAAAGGTTACAGAGCAAGGATTTAGCTTTAATAAGAAAACTGGTGCTGGTTTTGGTTTATCTTATGCTAAACAATATTTAGAGCAGATCAATGGTTCAATGTATATTCACTCTGAAGAAAAAGTTGGGACAAAAATTCATATCACTCTAATTCGGTCTAACCCCCCTAGTTGGTTCTGTGACTCAATGAATATTAGGTATGGTACTAATATTGTCGTATTAGATGACGATATATCCATCCATGACGCATGGAATGAACGGTTTTCAAATATTTCACACGTTAAAATGTTTCATTTTTATAACGCGATCGACTTAGGTCAGTATAAAGTTGATCCAGAAACTCCAATATTATATTTAGTGGATTATGAGTTGCTCGCTGATGTTAAAAATGGTTTAGATGTGATTGAAGAGCTTAATTTAAATGGTAAAGCTATTTTAGTTACAAGTTGCTTTGAAGATATTGCTATACGAAATCGATGTGAAAATATTGGCGTTAAAATCATACCAAAATCTTATGTACCTTATATTAAAATTATTGAGACTCCAGAGAAAGAACTTATAAATACGGTGGTTTTTATTGATGATGATGAAATGATGCGAATGACTTGGATCTTTGCGGCTGAAGAGGCTGGACAAAGTATTTCAACCTATTCGTCATTTGATGAGTTCGTAAATGAAATAAATAATTATTGTAAGAATACTCTTATTTATATTGATTCAGATCTAGGAAACAATGTTAGAGGCGAGGATTGCGCAAAACTCCTTTTTGATAAGGGGTTTATTGACGTTCATCTTGCCACTGGCCATTCGCGAGATCGATTTCGCCAAGTGCCATGGATTAAAACAATTGTTGGTAAAGAACCACCTTTTCAATTTGCACACGGGAATTTAACATGAACTCTACGGATAAAGATAAATTAAAACACGATTTTTTAAACTCAATTGTTATCATCAACAACATGACAAAATCTGCTTCGAGTTTCATGAATACAATTTCACAGTCAATGGATACCGTTGATATTAACCAAAAGCAGATGGAAAAATTTTTATATTCCATGAGCGCTATACGTGAGCAGACTTCAAAGATTGAAAATTATTTTCTATCTCTTTTTAATGAATAATTGTGACAAATTATCTCTCTGCTAGATATGAGGAATATGAAACCACCCTTCCCCAATCTATAGAATCAGTTAAATGATCTTTGGTAATACTATAGTAGTAATTGTTATCTAGCTTTTGCGCATCAAATAAATAGTTAATCCACTCAGCTATTGGTTTTTTATATTCTTTTTCTGATAACAAGAACAATATTTTCTCTTTTTTTACAACAGCAGCCACAGTTTGTTCAGGTAGCTCATATCCCTGCATTAAATCTAATTGCTCAGATAGCTCTTTTGCATGTCTAATGATAAGCCATGTAGGTTTGGCGTCTTTATCAAGAAATAAAAAACTACCTGAGTTATCAACTAGATAATACTCAACAGCCTGTGCTTGTATTAGAACACTAGCAAATAATTGTTGATATAATTCATTATCAAATAAATCATTAATGGAGTTTTCATACGCATTAACTATATTTTTTGTTAACTCTCTGAAATAGCGCTTAGTTAGGTCATCCACAGCTAATGTAATTTCTGGATATAGATTTTCACTTGTCTTGAGTATAAATTTATCAATTAAACCGTTATTGAAAGCTTTTATCGCAGTATCTTTATCTGCTTCAGCCGTTAGCATAATTTTAAATATTTTTTTCTCTTTAATTTTTTTGCAAAATTCAATTCCGTTAATAGCGGGCATTTGATAGTCCACAACTAACAATGGTGCATGCTCAAACCTTGCTTTACTATAAATCAGATTTAACATTTTACTAACATCAAAGCCAATAAATCGATCATTAGTAGTATCTAAATTAACATCATTCATTAATTTGAAAATTGATTGGGTGACATCTTGACTATCGTTATCAATAAGATGAAAAGCCATATCTGAGCTTGTAAGTGTTAGTATATTAAGCTTTTCGCCAAATTCTAAATCTAACGCATCCAAAAATGCTCGGTTATCATCTAAAAAAATGACTTTTATCGGATGATAAAAACAGGTAGGTCTTGCATCAATAATAGTCATATAATAATTCCTCTACATTACAGCCACAATTGCATCACCCATGATAAGTCGCCAATATTCCAGACCTTTAATTATAATGTATTGGCTGTTACGAAAAAATACTTAACATGGATGTCGCTTTGTATAATAAATGATTCTTCAAATTTTTTCCTCCCCAATTTCGTATTTAATCACTTAAGTTATAGTGGTTTATCTTTTTGCGATTAAGTTAGAATCCTTCCTTGTTAATTTTCTTCCTCATAAATCTACACCATCCATAACCGTGATTTACAGAATATATTATATTTTTATTATTAATAATCAATGAGTTAGCTAAATTATCCCCCGGGGACAATTTATTAAATCGATAATCCATGGCAGTGGTCCCGTGAAATTTAAAGTGCCATTTAAAAACAGATCTGGATTAAATTTAATAAAATTTAAACGACCTAAAACAAAAAAACATCACCCTAAAGATAATTAACCCCATCATAAAATCAGGATGGAACCCTATTAATTAACTTTTCAAATAATTGATTCTCTATCCACCTAGTACAGTTATTGTTTTAACATTTAAAAAGCTTGTTTAAATTAGGAATAAATTTATTAGAGACATGAATCTATTCCATCAAAATAATGAGTTAATAAAATACCGTAAAAGAAATAGGGCTATTGTTAAATAGGTTACTGAAAAATATTAAACGATACAGCCATTTATCTTGATAATAAAACGCATAGTTATAAAAAAAGGGATTTGTGCACTAAGTAGAAGAACCAATCTCAGCCCCGCCACTACCGATCAATACCCGCCAAACAATATATTCTTCACTATGGGTAAAGACAGATACAACAGATTACCTCTATACGTAGGCCAATATTACTAACAAATATTGCTTAATAACCAATACTCTTAACATGAATTAATCATATACACTGACGTAAGTGCGCAAACAGTATAATTCTTTAATTGTAAATAAAGTTATTCATTTTAAAATTAAAAATGATATCTAAAGCATAAAAAAATAACATTATCTTATATCCATTCCTGAATTTAGCATATTATCAAAATCCATCAATAAATTATTCGTCAAAATTCAAAAAGTATAGTTTCATGTAACTTTGACAATATTGCTCAGCTATCAAGATAATCACATCCTATTTCAGAGTAGGGCAGTGAATACAAATAACAAATAAACCCAAAGAAACTTCAGAATATTTTTTGACAAAATTCGCAATACGAGTTGCCAATCAAAATTTTAAAGCTCCTAGGGTAAAAATCTAGCCGCCAAAAATCCAGTATCCCCCAGCAGTTTCCGGTATTGGTATTAGGAAGTATGGATAAAAGTTAAAAGCGCATCCCATAAAGCTACACCATAACCATATAACTACACCATAACACCCCATAAAACTACACATAAAATTTTAAGACCAATTAATCCCCATATTACTACACAGAAAAACTCATAAACCTACACAATCATTCCCAAATAAATACACAATAATCATTTCTTAAATACTTTAAAATCAATAAGTTATTGTGATTTCATTTAATGAACCTATGAATAGAAGAAAAAAGATATATATTTTCTTTTTTAAAAATTTAAATAATAGTACAAATTACCGCTTGCAAATTCATTTCAATAAAGTTAGTCTAAAACAAATAGTACAGAGCACCTTATTGTAAAAGGGGGATGGATGAAAGTAATTACAACAGCCGGGAACAAAGGAGGGATTGGCAAATCAACTATTGCTCTCACTCTTGCACAATATCTAGCTAAATGTAAAAACATGAAAGGGGCATTTATTGATTTAGACCCGCAAGGCAACTCTTCATCTAGCTTAATTCCAACTACAAGAGATCCAGCTCACCCAACTGGCTACATGCCAAAAGCACATCCAGAGTGGGATCCGAATAACTTACCAGAAGATGATCCGCATTGGGATGGTGTTAGTAGTATTGCAGATATATTCATAGGTAAATCTATTTATCCATATCCAACATGGGTTGACAATTTACATTGTTTTCCTTCTTTTGCTTCATTACTGGAAGATGCACAACGTGTTCTAAAAGTTGATGTAAAAGAAAAAGTTATAAATCGTCTTAAAGAATTTACCGAAATGCTGTCAACCCACAGTGATTACCAATTTGTTATTATTGATACGAATCCACAGTTTGGCCCACTAACAATGGCAGGGTTGCGAGCAGCAACTCATGGACTATTGCCAACTGAACTAGAACAATATGGTATTAATGGAACCATAGGTATGATCCAAGCAATTTCACAAGAGCAACTTAGAAGAGTAAAAGATGACACAATCAAAATAGCGGGAATTTTACCTAACCAAGTTCGTAAAACAGCAGTACATACTAAGTTCCTTAATGACTTGCGTTCGATAGAGAAATCAGAAGAATGGTTGTTACCTCCGATCGCCCAAAGAACTATTTATTCAGAATTAGTAGTAGAAGATGCAAAACCTAATTGTGTATTTAACCTACCGCAAACACATCTAGCTAGAATTGAGAGTGAAAAATGGTGTTCTTATGTATATGACAGGGTATTTCATAATGTATACAACAAAATAGAAGAAAAGGAGGCTTCTTATGGTTAGTAAATTCAAACTAAATCCAGTCAAAACCGGAGAGACAAAGGAAGCCATATCAAGAACACTGGCGATTGCCAATGATTATGCCGGGGAACTGTCAATAGAAGTATTATCCTTAGATAAAATAGAACTTGATCCAGAAAACAATCGTGAACTAGCACTCACTCTTCATGATGCTATGAATGGAATAGATCCTTCTGATCCTGACTATGCAAAAAAGAAAAATGATTGGAAGTCACTTGAATCATTAGCAAAAACTATACTAGATGATCAGTTAATTAACCCCATATTTGTATACAGGTTTGGGAACAAATGTCGTTTAATCGCTGGTGAACGTAGAACCTTGGCCTCAGCGATTGCTGGTAAAAAGGAAATTATAGCAAGAATTGCAAGTCAACGACCTGTTGGTACAAAGTTAAGAGTTCTACAGTGGATTGAGAATAATGAGCGTGTTGACTTATCTCTGGCTGAAAGAGTTGCGAGTATTGAGGCTATTGTTAAAGAGTATTTAAACGAAAATAAAGAAAAAAGTGATAGCGAGAAAATAACATCAAAAGTATTAAGTGATTTAACGGGAATGTCTATAACACAATCTCGAAGATATATCCTGATTTTGCAAGCTAGTCCAGAGATAAAGCAGGCGATTGCTGAAGGAAAAATAGAGAATGTAAAATTAATTGAATTAATTATTTCAGTTGAAAACGCAGAACATCAACAAGTTCTCTTAAAGGCAGCCATAGAAAATCTATCCTTTGATGCAATTGTTAAGCTAAAAAAAGAACTTGAATTTTCGTTAGTTACAAAAAAAGAAATAAGAGGACGTAAACAATTAAATGTTAGTTTAGGTAAGGTAAAACCCAATATTGCCAAAATTATCTTTGATGCCTTAGTTTCAAGCAACATTCTACACGAGAGCATCGTCGAGCAAATGAATATGTTAAGCAATAATGTCCAATGGAATAATGGTAAATCAGTTGAGGAGTGCTTTAAAAAAATAATTCCTCTAATTGCTCAGGAAGTGTGATTAAAATGAATAAACTGAAACTCAATAATAATGAAGACGATAAGAAAATTATTACATTTACTATTAATAAAGAAATTAAAGAGTCACTCAGAGAAATTCTGTTAAATTCTGAAAAATATAATTTAAAAAAGAAAACTGATTGGGTAAACGAAGCCATCATAATGTTAAAGGAAAATCCTGATTACAAAGAAATGGTACTCAATGCAGAAGGGAATAGTGAAAATTTTGTATTTGATAAAATTTATATGACATTTAAGCAACGATGTTTTTTTTCTGATATGAGAAATGAAGTTGTAAAGGAATATCCTGATATAAGAGGCCCTCAAACTGCCATAATACGCGCTGCTATTTTGAGTAGAATGATGAGGAAAAAATAAGAAAAAAGGCCAAACGGAATGGGTAATGTTCGCTGAAAAAACAATACGTAAACATGTAACAATTATTCATGCATACTCTTTAATGAGTGTATTGCAACGGAAAATTGTCAATGTGCTTTTGTATGAAGCAATAAAAGGAGATGGCCGCATAAATAACCATCAAAATTCGGTCGCTGTCGAATGCAATATGCCTTTTTCTATGCTGTTAAAAGCAGTTAAGTTCAATAGTAATAATACCCAATATCTAAAAGAGTCCATTGATGGGTTGGCATCATTAAAAATAGAATGGAATTTATTGAAAGATAAGGTACCTACAGATATCTCTTTTTTAAATTTACGAGTTTTACATGGAGCACCTACGTTCTATCAGGATAATACCATCAATTTTTCTTTTCATAAAATCATGCTTGATTTACTAGTTAATCCATCTATATACGGTACTATTGACATTGATCTGCAATCTGAATTTGAATCGAAATATGGTCATGCTCTTTATGAAAATAGTACACGGTTTATTAACTTACAAAAAAATAAAATTATTTCGTTAGATACATTTAGAAAAATTTTAGGAGTTCCTGAAGATAAATATCCAAGTATGCGGGAACTTACAAGAAATGTCATTTCGCCTTCATTAGAAGAGGTTAATGATCGAGCTAATTTTGCTGTTAGTTTGGATCCAATAAGAGTTGGTAGAAAAATTACTGGATTTGAGGTGTTAGTCCAGAATAAAAAAAATACAATAAAATCAGAAGTCAGCTGTATTGATTATGAAAATGAGAAGATGCATAAAGAAATAAAAGTAACTTTTGGTATATTAAATGAGTCTATATTAGAAAATATTATAAATAACTACTCAGAAGAATATATTCAAGAGAAGATTAACTATACCAAGAAATATGCAAAAAAAGAGCGCACAGGTTTTTATCCAATTCCATATTTTATTAGTGCTTTAAAATATGATTATAAATTCAAGGAAGAATCTAAGCCAGACGGTTCTCAAGAAAAAGAATCTAATGAACAAATTGAGTGGGAAAAGAAATTATTCGCTTTACAGGCAGAGCTTAATCATTGGGAAAAACTATCAGGTTATACTAAAGCTGGAGATAATCAAGAGCATGTTAAAAACATGCAGAAATTTGTTCTGGAAACCCGAGAAAAATTAAAGCAACATTATTTAGAGAAGCCAATTAAAATGGAGGCGGTTTAATATGAAATTTCCTGCCTTTGAACCAATTAATCTAAAAAATGACATACAATCCTTGGAAGCAATTGATCTGTGTTTATCAAAAATTTATCCAGATCAAAATCAGGCTAGAAAGTTTTTTAGCGATGCTTCACTAGAAGAACTGGCCTCGTCAATTCGACAGCATGGGATTATACAGCCTATTCTTGTCAAAGAAAGAGATCATAATAGGAATGAATATCAAATTATTGCGGGTGAACGGCGTTGGCGTGCAGCTAAAATAGTAGGATTAGAAAAAATCCCTGCAATCATCAGAAAATATAATAAAGCAAACGGGATGGCAGTTTCTTTAATTGAAAACATTCAAAGAGAAGATTTAAACCCATTGGAAGAAGCACAAGCTATACAGCGGTTAATAGAAGAGTGTTACATGACGCATGGTGAAGTTGCTGAAACTTTAGGTAGATCGCGAACAACAGTTACTAATCTTCTTAGATTGCTTACTCTCACGGATGAAGTAAAAGAAATGTTAAAAATGGGATTACTAGAAATGGGGCATGCCAGAGCTTTATTAAGTTTGTCGAGCATACAACAAGCAGAAACAGCAAAAATAATTATCAATAAGTCTTTATCCGTTAGGGAAACTGAAAAATTGGTTCGGCGCTTAAATATGCCAGAAGATAAACAAGAGTTTTTTCTAGATCCCCAATTTGAACAAAAAACGAAAGATTGGATGGCACAATTATCGAAAAAACTTTCATCCAAAGTTAACATGCATTTTAATGATGGAGGAAAAGGTAGGGTGGTGATAAGTTTTGACTCTTTAGAGGAAGCAGATTGGTTAATGGCCCATCTTAAGGTGGAAGGGTAGGGCTATTTTTTTATTCACAAAATTAGTGGATAACTATGTGGAAAAATTAGAAGATGTTTGCCCTCGAGTCTGTAGTTATAATTTTACTGGTATACTGGAAAAAAATGACCTCCAAATTTTACCTTCAAGAGACGATTGGACTACGGCGAATGGTAAAGTGTGGCAAGAGCTCAGCTTCTTTCTAATCACTATTAAAGCGCTCTTAAATCTGTCTGATTATTTAATGATCACTTTTCTTTTTAGAAATTAAAAAAATAAGTCAAGTTGGAATGCTTTTGTATGAGATAAGTTGTTTTGAACAGTCGTGGAACAATTATTTTGACTCAACTCGGATCTTGGTTTTCTCTTGCTTTTGGCATGGGTTTTATTAGCATATTTTTGTGATACTAAAAGAAACAGCAGATTGTGAAGGGAAAAAATATTTTCACTATACAAAATTTTAAGTCGATAATTATGCTGATAACGGATTTTTATCATGATTAAGAATTGAGCAAAAGCATTTGTGTACGTTGAAAAAGCCAATATTCTTCTTTGTCCCAACTTGGATTTTATTCGTCCGTTAATAGCGGTGATTGTCCAATCATCTAGTAAATCTTTCTCTAAACGAAGTACATAATAGCGTTTGTCTTTTTCAAAGCGTGCCTCATGGTAGACTTCATTGTAGGTAAAATCCAAATAGTGTAACCAAGGTAAAGTAATAAACCATGGTGTCATTTAGAATGTAGCCAAGTTAGCAATACGTTTCAGGCGATCAGGGTTGTCTTCAACATAAATTGCGGTGGTGACAATGTTGGCATGACCTGCAAGGCGAGAGACTGCTTTAATATCAGCGCCTTGCTCAATTAAGCGGGTAATGAAAGTACGTCTACCAGAATGAGAACTTGCTCCAATAATTCCTGCCTTATCATAGAGTGACTTGAACCATTTTTGCAAACTATTGGGTGTAAAGCGACTTTTACGTTGGGTCTGAAATAAGGGTTTGTCTCGTGCAACAGGTTTTAGGGTATCGAGATGAGCTTGGAGTGCTTTGCGGATTTTTTCATTGGCAAGATAAGCGTAACGTTGTTTTTCACCTTTGGTCATTGAGCGCTTCAAACAAATCTCTTCAAGTAATTGATAGTTGTAATCGGCTACATCTGCAATAGTGAGAGAGGCGATTTCTTTCACTCGCAATCCAAGTCCAAAAGAACAATACACAAGGGCACTATTTCTTATAGCGAATTGCCCATCTTTGGCAACAATAAGCAGTCGCTTAAACTCTGCTTCACTTAAGACTCTGGCCTTTCCTTCTTTTGGCATAAAAGACTCAATATTTTCCTGTTATAATGGTATTCTAAATAAATCAGGCTGTCTTGGCAAAAGCAAAAATAAAATTGTGGTTTATAGTAGAGCTTTAGTATGAATACACTCATCGATGCAGCAATAAAATATCTTTCCAATCATTATTGCAGTGAAAAAGAGCTCATAAGGCAAC
>NZ_LNYZ01000038.1:437-106357 GCF_001468065.1 Legionella steigerwaltii | reverse complement strand
AGACTCAATATTTTCCTGTTATAATGGTATTCTAAATAAATCAGGCTGTCTTGGCAAAAGCAAAAATAAAATTGTGGTTTATGGTAGAGCTTTAGTATGAATACACTCATCGATTCAGCAATAAAATATCTTTTTAATCATTATTGCAGTGAAAAAGAGCTCATAAGGCAATTAGAGAGGGATTTTTCGCATGTGCCCGAGTTAGATGCTCAGATTCATGCAACCATAGTTCGCCTTCGGGAATTACATTTAATTAATGATAATCGTTTGGCTGAATCATTAAGTGCCCGTTATATCCATAAAGGAAACCGTTTTATTCAACAAATATTAAAACAAAAGGGCGTTAAAGAAGAGGTGATTGAGCAAATCTTAGAACATATTGAACTGGAAGAAGTTCGCGCCCTGGATGAAGCTCGGAAAAAAATGCGTGGATTTAAAAATGATACAGATGAGGCGATAAATACAAAATTGGCTCGTTTCTTAAGTGGCCGATGTTTTTCCCATGCTACGATAAAAACCGTACTTAAACAGTTAAGTGAAGAACAGACTACTTAAAATTTTAGATAGTGTAGCGGATGAATACAACAATCATTTGCATCTATAAGAAAAGAAAACTGTAAATTACACTCTGAATGAAATGATAAACTTACAACGCATCATGATTATTGGTAGACCAGGAAGTGGCAAGTCCACTTTTTCTGTTATGTTGCAAAAGAGTCTAAATATTCCATTGTTCCATTTAGATAAATATTTTTTTATTGCCGACTGGGTGCCACGAGAATATGAGGATTTTTTGTCACTCCAAAAAGAATTAGTTGCCAAGCCTTGCTGGATTATTGATGGTAATTCCAGTCGATCATTTGAGATGCGTTATCGCGAAGCCGACATGTGCTTGTACTTTAATTTACCCAAATGGCTATGTTATTGGCGGGTGTTTAAGCGCTTGTTTTATAAGGCTTCAGAAATCGATGATAGAGCCGCTGGTTGCAATGAAACGGTACGATGGTCGCTATTAAGTTATATGTGGAACTATGAACAACGGATTAACCCCTTATTAAATGCTTTAAAGAACCAATATCCAAAAGTGAAATTCATTGAGCTGCGTAGTCCATATGATGTGGCGCACTTGATGCGTGTGCTTACACATAAAGAAGAGTACAGTATTGTGACAGGATTTTAATAAATGATGCCGACGAATATGATGATACTCTTGATGGGTATTGCAGGTACCGGTAAAAAAACCATAGGCGAGGCAATTACAACACTGGCTTCTCAGTTTCGATTAGCGCATCACCATGCTTGGATCGATCCGGTTCTAAAACTTCTAGGTAACGATGCTCAAGTATTTTGGTCTCTTGATGATAAAGGATGGGCAGCGCTTAACAAGGCCCGAGATGTGATTTTTGATACGATGACTGAGGTTTGTTCTAAAGAAACGAGCTTTGTTATTACCTATGAGCTCTTAGCGAATAATTCTTGGCATCAGGAGTTTTTTAATCAAGTACAAGCCGTTGCTCAAAAACGGGATGATATAGGCGCGGTTTTTTGGACGAAAAAAGGTAATTTTTAAGAGCTATTCTTCTAAGTAACAGAGGAGAATAGAATGAGCAAAAAAAGAAACTATTACACGGCATCAAAAAAATCAAAGATAGCAGTTGCGGCAATTGAAGGAAAATTGACTCAGGCTCAACTGACCAGCGAATACGGTGTGCATCCTACCCAAATTAAAGCATGGAAGCAAACAGCATTGCAGGCTATTTCAGATGCTTTTTCCAATTCTCATGATAAGGATAAAAAAGAGCAAGCCGAGCTTGTTGGTGCTTTGTATGAGGAAATTGGTCGACTTCAAGCCCAATTATCATGGTTAAAAAAAAAGACGGCCACTGAGCTTGGATGAAAAGCGTAAGCTGATTGATAGCAACGCTGAAATATCAATCCGAGAACAATGCATGCTACTCGGATTGAGTATTTCCAGTTATTATTACAAAGCGTCTCCTATATCAGCAGAGGACGAGCGGCTCATGGCGCTGTTAGACGAGCATTATCTCCAGTATCCATGTGAAGGTAAAGTGAAGCGCGCACAATGGTTGTCCCTTGAAGTTGGCTATCCTGTTGGTAAACGACGCATCAAGAGACTCATGGAGGCTATGGGATTAGAAACCGTCTACCCAAAGCCAAATACAAGCGTTCCCAATAAAGAGCACACCGTGTACCCCTATCTATTACGTGACATCGATATCACTAAGCCTAATCAGGTCTGGGCTGCTGATATTACCTACGTGCGTATGAAGGGAGGCCATGTTTACTTGGTTGCCATCATGGACTGGTATAGTCGGTATGTGCTTCAATGGGCGGTGTCCCCAACATTAGAAGCAGAATTTTGTGTAGAGGCGCTAAAAAACGCGTTATTACAGGGGCGGTGTGATATTTTTAATACCGATCAGGGTGCTCAGTTCACGTCTAATGATTGGATCAATACCTTGAAGGCCCACAAAATCTCTATCAGTATGGATGGGCGCGGCCGATACCTCGATAATATTTTCATAGAACGTTTATGGCGCAGTGTTAAGCAAGAAAAACTCTATCGGTATGATTTCGAAACAATCGAAGAGATAGAGCTGGAATTAGCTGAGTATTTTGAATATTATAACAACCGAAGACTCCATCAGTCTTTTGGATATTTAACACCAGCTCAAGTGTATTTCGGACACCCTAGTACGGTTTCTAAAACATAGTTCGGTGTGTCATGGCTTACCCACAGGGTCCACAGGCCTATCCGAGACGATGAAGGCTCTACTGGCCTATGGACTTGTGGATAAGCCATTCTGTGAGAGCAGGAGTTAATAAACCAATTCGGAATAGCTCTTATTTTTCCTGAATTTTGTTCCAGATTACCAGACCTAGATTACAATCGATTACCCTTGTTCTGAGAAGTACCGTGGAGGCCTTATCAAAAACGGTCATTGCAGATGAAGAACAAAGAACTTCATTTCAATTAAGACTCAATGAGTTTCTTACCAATAAAGAAAAAAGTTTTGATCAGGTTGCGGAACGAATATGTGAGGCCGAACGCAAACTCGCAGTGGTTACGAAACAATTAGAACAAAGCAATCAAAGGTATCGCACATTGTTAGACAGGCAAGAACAACAGATTATTCGTCTGGAGCAACTGGATGCAGAACAATCCAATGAGGTGCAGGAGTTAAGCAATGAGGTTAAGCCTAGCATCAATGGGTTTTATGCAATTAAAAAAGAACCTCCATTTTTGGCAGTCTCCACCTATGGGATGCCGATGGTTGCTGTAGTATAACAGGGGCTATTCTTCTTTGAAGACGGTGTTGGAATAGGCATTGTCTTCATATTAGAATATCTGTATAGGGAAAACCCATCAATGAATGCCTTTTTCGGCCATTATTTTGAACTAAAACGAGTCAACATGTAAATAAGAACAGTAGCTTTTGAATCTGAGTTAATTATTACTTTGGAGAACAATCAAAAGGTGGTGATTACCCCTTTTAAAACCCATGAACCTGGAAATTTCAAACTGGGAATTGATGCGCCTAAACAGGTGACTGTGAACAGGCAAGAAATTTATTTAAGAAAACAGGAACAGTTAAAGAAAGAGAATACATTAACTGACTCCTAATGGTTTTTGTTATAGCGAGATGAGTGGATTTTTATTAGCATTTATTCTGGAAATAATAAGGCTCGATGGTTTCATAAAGCAGGTCGTTAAGGTGGTGTATCACTCGATGAATTAAAATATCATGGGTATCGGTGAATTGATGGGCGATTACCTCACTGACTGCATCAGTCGTTTGCTCTTCTTTGGTCAGGATTAACAGTAGATACTCTGGTTGTGTGGAAAGAAATTCATTAATTAACGGGCGAAGCAGTTCAAGTGTGGCCTCTTTTTTGGATAAATAAATTAAACACTCGCGTTCGAGCGCACGAAACAATTTATTATTCAAGGAATATCCTTTTGCAGCCAACCCTTAATATAGGTAATGGTTTCTTCAATAGTACTTACTGCTTGATGATAGCAGAAGTAATTATTTTCTTGTACTGATTATTATTGCACCGCATAAGATAATCATAGTCCCATTTGAATTAGTCGTGAAGATTTTCTATGGGTTTTAATGTAGTAAAAAGAGGGCAGAAAGTCATTCGGTCGATGCTGTAAGTGCTGCAATGCCAATTCTAATCGCCTTAGCTCTTCAATTGGTGGATATCATTATTCTGGGGACTTTGCTTTATTTTTTAAGGCCCTGTGAATTCACAATTCAGTAAGATTTTTATGAATTTACTGTGACTCCAAACGGAACGAACAGTGTTTTCCCATTGATTTGTACTTGAACAAACATTTTAATAAATCCTACTTTGTTAGGCTCTATATGAAATAGTAATTCAGGTCCTCCTCGTTCAGTATTATTTGTAGGTTCCTTGCCCATTGGATGAACATGAGTTACAGTTTTAAAGTCCTCATTAAAACCTACGATGTGAGCATAAGCACCCATAATGGGTTCTAAGGTATGAACTGGGTTTTCCTTTGCATCGGTGATGTCAATTTTGCCCATGACTGCTTGACCGACGTGCAATGGTGTTTTATCAAAAGACAATTTGAATTGGTAGCCATCAACACTACTTTCAAATAATGGTTGTCGATGAATAGGATTTTCCAATCTCTTTTTGGTTTTTGGGGAAGGTAAATCAGCAACTACATATTCTTGGGTTTTTGTATTAGTCGGTATCAGATCAGCCCATGCTCGATAGGAGGCGTTCTTAAGAGTAGGTTGCCATTCAAATTGATAGATACCTGGTTTCGTTGTTTCGACTGGATGGACATGACTGTAGTCAAGGAGGTTATCATCGATAATCAACAAATGAATCTTTTGTGTATGTGCTTCAATAAGATCGTTTAAGGTGATTGGTTTATTGCTTTTGGTGTCAATTAATTTGATTAACACCAGTTTCTTGTCCTTTTTATCCTTTATCTCTTGAATAGATAATTGCATGGTATTTTTTGATTTCAAAGAATGTGTTGCTTGATTGTTCATCATGCGTTGATTAGGCTTTTCGGAGAAAGCAGTAGGATAATATAAGTTAATGAATATCAAGCTCATTAGGGTGACGGCACATTTCTTCACAATATTTTTGTCTCCAAGAAAACCAATTGGTTATAAAATAATTTCTTATAGTCCTATTCTGTAGGCTATTTATTTTGATCAGCACATAGAATGATATCATGATTGTCCTTTTAAGACAGACATTAAATATAAGTAGAGGTATCCCAAATGTTTATTGTGTAACTTCATGTTGCTTTTAATGGTTCATTCGATTATTGGATATTGTTCAGAAAGCAATGTACCTTCTCCAAAAAATGATTGTTAGGAGCGTCATCGACGTTATTGATTGAGGTGATGAATTTGATGTGATCCGTGTCAATTAATTAGTGTCCTATTTCGAAAATCCAGCACCAATTTTGAATGGGTTTAGGACACAAAAAAGTGAGCTAAAATCAATTCAGCTATCATTCAATTAATTCAATAAAAGGGAAAAATTTTTCTTTTGTACGCTAAATCTTTTTAAGAGTTTTTTATTGAGGATACCTCAAGGCATTCTAGTTGAGTTTCTCAAAGGTTATTCTTAGCTAACTGTCTGTCAAAGCAGAGAACACTTTGTTTTGACTTGTCCATGCCAAAGAGTCTATATTGTAATTATTTCCTTTTAAAATCAAGGATGGAAATCATCATGAAACACAGTCATTGGATGGTTTTGGCGTGTTGTTTAATCCTTACTGCGTGCATGAGCAGTGGCACTAGCAGTAAGGATACTAAGAGTCTGGAAGAGCATGTCGCTCAAGGCCATGTTGGTCATGGTGGCGGTGGTGGTCGCTAACACTAAAATCTTTTACTCAATCCTAAAGGTTAACATGAGCGCTCACTCTATTAATAAGAACTATTTGGGCACTAAAAATTGGGATAAAATGATGCGCACCACATCATAATGGATGGCGAATGCAAAGGATGGCTGTCATGGTAGAGCAGTGGCACGAAAAATCACCTGCAGATATGGCATTGTTGTTTCAAACTGACTTATCTTTAGGACTATCTGAGAAAGAAGCGGAGCAGCGGTTAAAAGAAGCAGGACCCAACCTGCTGAGTCAACAGAAAAAAACGTCTCCTTTCCTCATTTTTTTGCAGCAATTTGGAAGTGTGGTCTCCTGGGTGCTTTTAGGTGCTGTTGTTGTGTCTTTTTTGTTGGATGAAAAAGCCGATGCCATTGCCATTTTGGCTATTGTCATTTTAAATGCCATCATTGGCTTCGTATTAGAATACCGCGTTGATCGCGCCATGCTTGCCCTGCAACAAATGGCGGCACCCAAAGCCACCGTATTGCGCGATGGTCATGCTAAAATAATTGTTGCATCTGATGTCGTCCCCGGTGATATTATTCTTTTTGAAAGCGGCGATTTAATTGCAGCAGACGCGCGTCTTTTTGAATTGTCCGCACTTAAAATCAATGAGGCCCCACTCACGGGAGAATCCCTACCGGTTGCTAAACATCTTGATTTTTGTGCCCAAGACACTCCTTTAGCTGATCGCAAAAACATGGTGTTTATGGGAACATCTATTGCCGATGGTACAGGCAGAGCACTAGTTGTTGCGACCGGCATGCAAACAGAAATGGGCCATATTGCCAAAATGCTGGGCGAAGCCTCCTGTGATGAAACGCCTTTACAGAAAAAACTCAACCAAGTGGGTTCTCGTTTATTGTGGCTTTGTTTTTTCATTGTGATTGCCATTTTTGGATTGGGTTTACTGCGTAACATTCCCATTTTTAAACTGTTCATGAGTTCAGTCAGTCTTGCGGTTGCTGCGATTCCTGAAGTTTTGCCTGCCGTAGTCACAGTGGTTTTAGCTCTTGGGGTGCAGCGTATGGTGCGGCTTCCTGTTGCTTTATGTATTAGGTTATAACATGAGCATTGCGGTCTGGGTAGGGATGATTGCGCTCGCAGGCGTTGCGGCCGAAACAAGTGCCGTGATGCTTGCCTACCTCGATTCCGATTACACTGCGCAAAAAGAAAAGGGATTACTCAACACCTTGCCGGATTTGATTCAAATGGTGCGAGAATGTGCGGTATCGCGTATTCGACCTATGGTCATGGCAGGTCTTGCCAATATCCTGGGGCTGCTCCCTGTGATGTGGGCTACAGGGATTGGAGCTGACGTCATGAAACGTCTTGCAGCCCCTATGGTGGGTGGCGTTTTTTCAGCGCTCTTGCTGACCTTAATTGTGATTCCCGTGGTGTATGTGATGTGGCGGAATCAGGTGGATTTGAAAAAACAAGGAAGTCTAACGGAGGCACAATGAAATTAACTTTTTTAGGGGCAACCCAGACGGTGACCGGTTCAAAATATCTTTTGACGGTGGATTCTAAAAAAATCCTTATTGATTGCGGTCTTTTTCAAGGTTATAAAGAATTGCGCTTACGCAATTGGGATCCCTTGCCTATTAACCCACGTGATATTGATGCGGTCATTCTCACTCATGCACACATTGACCATACGGGCTATCTGCCCTTGCTCATCAAAAAGGGATTTCAAGGCAAAATTTATGCCACACCAGGCACCAAGGCATTATGCGCTATTTTATTGCCAGACAGTGGACATCTGCAGGAAGAAGAAGCCCGACTGGCCAATAAATACGGGTTTTCCAAGCATAAGCCAGCTCTTCCTCTTTATACAGAAAAAGAGGCAAGAGAGGCCTTAAATTATTTTGAGACGATTGATTTTGATACGCCACACCAATTATTCAGTGAATTGAATTTTGAGTTTCATCGTGCCGGTCACATCGTAGGTGCCGCCATGGTAAAAATAAAAACCAAGAAGGGCTCGATTTTATTTACCGGAGACCTAGGCCGTCCTCACGACCCCGTCATGAAAGCCCCCACCATCATTCAAGAAGTGGATTATCTGGTGATGGAATCCACATACGGAGATCGACTGCATGGGGTCACCGATCCCTTACCCCAACTTGGCCAAGTGATTAATGAAACCATCAACCGAGGCGGCTCAGTTGTGATTCCTGCTTTTGCAGTGGGACGTGCGCAAAGTATTCTTTATTTTATTTATGAACTGAAACGAACAGGGGAAATTCCCAAAGACATTCCAGTGGTTTTAGACAGTCCTATGGCGATTGATGCTACTCGTTTGTTGTGTACTTATAAAGAAGATCATCATTTAACTGAAGAACAATGTCGCGGGTTATGTCAGGCGGCCACCTATGTTCATACGCCTGAGGAATCCAAGGAGATTGACCGCCATAAAATGCCGCAAATCATCCTCTCTGCCAGTGGCATGGCTCAAGGAGGTCGCATTGTGCATCATTTGAAAGCGTTTGCCCCGGACTCTAAAAGCACTTTGTTGTTTACTGGTTTTCAGGCGGGGGGTACGCGTGGAGCCAGGATTGTGAATGGAGAGAAGGAAGTCAAAATTCATGGGGGTTTTGTTCCTATACGTGCTAAGGTCGTGGCCATGAGCAGTACGTCAGCACATGCGGATTATCAAGAACTGTTAGGCTGGCTTAAGCACTTTGTTACACCGCCTAAAAAAATCTTTATCACTCATGGTGAGCACCACTCTGCTCAATCATTAAAAGAAAAGATTGAGCAACAATTCGGTTTTTCATGCACCATTCCTTCTTATCTGCAAACGGAGGATTTGTCGTGAGTCATGAGAACAGTCATGTGCTTTGTTTAAAGTATTTAGGGATTAAAACCTATCATGAAGCCATTATTTACATGCGAGAGGATTGTCATGTTTGTCATTCGGAAGGGTTTGAAGTACAAACACGTATTCAAGTGAGCTTAGGTGGACGCTCTATTATGGCCACCCTCAATGTCGTGACTTCAGAGCTTTTAAAGCCAGGTGAGGCCAGTTTGTCCAATTATGCTTGGGATTCTTTAAAGGCTAAAGAAGGCGATGAAATTCAACTCTCGCATCCTAAACCGTTGGAATCATTAAGCTTCGTGCATACCAAGATTTATGGCAATGAACTGTCTTATGAGCAACTCAAAGGGATTGTGGATGATGTGTTAAGTGGTCGACTGTCTGACGTGCAAATTGCTGCTTTTTTAGCGGCAAGTAGCGCAGGACATCTCACAAAAAATGAAATCATGAGACTCACTCAAGTTATGATAGACAGTGGTGATCGCTTATCCTGGTCTTCGCCGCTTGTGATGGACAAGCATTGCGTGGGCGGATTGCCTGGAAATCGCACGACCCTGATTGTGGTGCCTATTGTCGCGGCTTTTGGGTTAATCATCCCCAAAACGTCCTCCCGCGCGATTACCTCTCCTGCAGGAACCGCCGATACGATGGAAACTTTAGCGCCAGTCTACTTAAGCCCAAAGGCCATGCGTCACGTGGTTGAAAAAGAAAACGGTTGCATTGTGTGGGGTGGTGCTGTGAGTTTAAGCCCCGCCGATGATGTGCTGATTCGTGTGGAACGAGCCTTGGATTTGGATAGCGAAGGACAATTAGTCGCCTCGATTCTTTCTAAAAAAATTGCAACGGGGGCTACGCATGCGGTCATTGATATCCCGGTAGGACCTACTGCCAAAGTCAGGGATAAGCCTATGGCGTTACTTCTGAAACACTTGCTTGAGGACGTAGGACAACAGTTAGGGCTTGTGGTCCATACGATATTGACTGATGGGTCGCAACCGGTGGGAAATGGCATTGGTCCGTCGTTGGAGGCACGTGATGTTCTTGCCGTGTTGCAAGGGTTGCCTGATGCCCCAAATGATTTACGCGAAAGAGCCTTAAAGGTGGCGGGTGCTCTTCTTGAATTGTCATCCAAAGTTCCAGAAGGCTTAGGCCAATCCGTAGCGCAACAAGTATTGGACAGCGGGCAAGCGTTTAAGAAATTTCAGGCCATTTGCGAGGCGCAAGGGGGGATGAAGGAATTGAAAACAGCACACTTTACTCATCCTGTTGTGGCTTCCCAAAGAGGGCAGATAGCTCTTATCGATAATCGAAAGCTTGCCAAAATAGCCAAGCTTGCTGGTGCGCCTAAGTCGCAATCAGCAGGAGTGGATTTGCATGTTCATGTGGGTGCACCAGTGGAGCAAGGCGAGCCTTTGTTTACCATTCATGCGGAGTCTTCAGGGGAGCTAAACTACGCCTGTGATGTTTTGCGCGACAAACAAGACGTCATTGTTTTAGGAGAACACTCTTGAAGCCACTATTATTTTCATTATTTGACTCCTCAGAACTAGCAAGACGATTACAAGAATCACTCCAAGTGGACGTTGGTGAAGTGACGTTCCATCGTTTTCCAGATATGGAATGGTACTTAAAAATTAATTCAGAGGTTAAAAATCGCAATCTCATGGTAGTGGATAGCTTAAACCAGCCTGATGAAAAAATACTGCCTTTGCTGTTTTTTGCCAAAGCGGCTAAAGAATTAGGCGCTAAAAAAATCGGCTTGATTGCTCCTTATCTTCCCTATCTACGCCAAGACAAGCGCTTTCATCAAGGTGAAGGAATTACCTCGCGTTATTTTGCCGAGATGTTATCCACCTCATTGGATTGGCTGATGACAATTGATCCTCACTTGCATCGCTACCACTCTTTAGATGAAATCTACTCCATTCCTACCTTTGTCTTACATGCCACAAACCCTATCGCTGCATGGATTAAACAGCATGTTTCCAACCCAGTGATTATTGGCCCTGATGTGGAAAGCGAGCAGTGGGTTTCTAGTATTGCAGAACAAGGCCCGTTTCCTTATGTAATTTTGGAAAAAGTTCGTCATGGGGATAAAGAGGTGGCTATTTCGGTACCCAATCTACTTAAGCTTGAATCGTCAACCCCCGTATTGGTGGATGACATCATCTCCACCGCCAGAACTATGGTAGAGACGGTGAAGCATTTACACCAAGCAGGAGTTAAGTCCATTGTTTGTATTGGGGTGCATGCGCTGTTTGCACAAGACGCATACTCCCTATTATCAGGAATGGAAGGGGTGCAAGTCATCACCTGTAATACCATCCGTCATATCACCAATGCGATTGATGTCAGTGATTTGATTGCGACGGATTTAGCACAATATAAGTTGGTAAAGACTTATAAAAAATAAGTTGGAACAGTCTTAATAGAGAAGGAGTATCACATGTCATTTTTTAAAGTAATCAGGATCATGATGGTGTTCATTGGGCTGGTTTTTGCGACTTCCTTTTTGAGCTCTTGTGATGGTGCGGTGAAACATAGTTCACAAGAGGCTGATGGCTATGGAGGACACAACGCAGGCGGACATGGTGGTCATGGCGGCGGAGCTGGGCATTAAGACCATTCGTTTTCTTAGTGAATTGTGACGGGCTCAGACAGACCCATTGGTTTTTAGTGGGTCGCCAGAGGTTTTAGTGCTGGGTGGACAGGGTAATCAGTGAAAACAATATAAAGGGGTGACCGATGAAGCAAGACCCTCATCAAAAACAGATACATTCTGGTAAAGAGCAGGCTGGTTGTCATCAGGAACATAAGGCACACAAGCCTCAGCAGGATTCCTCCAAAATGGAAGGTCTAATCGTTTATACGTGTCCTATGCATCCAGAAATTCGTCAATCTGCCCCTGGTCATTGCCCCCTTTGTGGTATGGCATTAGAACCCGAAACAATATCAGCAGAAAAAGCAGCGAGCCCTGAGTATCTTGATATGAGACGTCGATTTTGGGTTGCATTGATTTTGACTGGTCCTGTCGTGATATTGGAGATGGGTGGACATGGTTTGAAGCATTTTATTTCTGGCGTTGTTTCCAGTTGGATGCAATTGCTTCTTGCAACACCCGTGGTGTTATGGGGCGGTTGGCCATTTTTTAAGCGCGGTTGGCACTCTCTAAAAATACGTCAATTAAACATGTTTACCTTGATTGCTATGGGTATTGGGGTGGCGTGGATTTACAGTGTGGTGGCTGTTCTTTGGCCAGGTGTATTTCCCCATGCGTTTCGAAATCAAGAAGGGGTGGTCGCTGTTTATTTTGAAGCGGCAGCAGTGATTACGACTTTAGTCTTATTAGGACAAGTGCTGGAACTCAAAGCACGAGAGCAAACGGGTAGTGCCATCCGTGCTTTGTTGAAATTGGCTCCTGAACGTGCCCATCTTATTAAAGAGGATGGCAGTGAAGAAGAAGTATCGCTTGACAAGGTTCATGTTGGAGATACATTGCGTGTTCGTCCTGGTGAAAAAATACCCGTGGACGGTGAAGTATTGGAAGGGCGCAGTTTTGTCGATGAGTCTATGGTGACAGGCGAACCCATTCCGGTTACTAAAGAAGCAGGGGCCAAAGTCATTGGAGCCACTATAAACCAGAGGGGTAGTTTTGTGATGAGCGCGTTGCATGTGGGCAGTGATACCATGCTTGCTCGTATTGTCCAAATGGTGAGTGTTGCCCAAAGAAGTCGTGCTCCTATTCAGCGATTAGCAGATACCGTTTCTGGATGGTTTGTTCCTGCAGTGATTTTGGTTGCCGTATTGTCTTTTATTCTATGGGCTTTTCTAGGGCCACAACCGTCATTGAGTTATGGTTTAATTGCCGCCGTATCCGTACTTATTATTGCGTGTCCTTGTGCTCTTGGTTTGGCAACACCCATGTCCATCATGGTAGGGGTTGGAAAAGGAGCCCAAAATGGGGTTTTAATTAAAAATGCCGAAAGCTTGGAGCGCATGGAACAGGTCAATACCTTAGTGGTTGATAAAACGGGTACCCTAACGGAGGGGCGTCCTAAATTGACTCGCATTGTGACTGATGATGCGTTTGATGAAGAGGTTATTTTAGGGTTTGCAGCTACTCTTGAGCACCAAAGTGAGCATCCTCTTGCCAATGCCATTGTAACGGCTGCGAAAGAAAAACAGTTGTCCTTGGGCTCAGTTGAAGATTTTGAAGCTCCTACCGGGAAGGGAGTAATAGGGAAGATCAATGGTCATCGTATTGCCATTGGTAACGTGAAATTAATGCAGGAGCATGGAAATGACAATGCTTCCCTTCTTGAACAAGCGGATGAACTTCGTAGCAAAGGTGCATCAGTCATGTTCATGGCAGTGGATGGTAAAATAGTCGCTCTTTTGGTGGTGGAAGATCCCATTAAATCGACTACTCCTGAAACACTACGCGAGTTGCAACAACGCGGTATCGAAATTGTTATGCTCACCGGAGATAGCAAGAAAACTGCAGAAGCGGTAGCGAGTACCTTAGGCATTAAAAAGGTAGTGGCTGAAATCATGCCTGAAGACAAAAGCCGCATCGTGGGTGAATTAAAAGACAAGGGTCTTATTGTTGCCATGGCGGGAGATGGAGTAAATGATGCCCCGGCGTTGGCAAAAGCAGACATTGGTATTGCCATGGGAACGGGTACTGATGTGGCAATCGAAAGTGCGGGTATTACCCTGTTGCATGGGGATTTGCGTGGCATCGCCAAAGCACGTCGTTTGTCAGAAATGACCATGAGCAACATTCGTCAAAATCTGTTCTTCGCCTTTATTTATAATGTACTGGGTGTGCCCTTGGGGGCTGGAGTCTTGTACCCACTCACTGGCTTACTCTTAAGTCCTATTATTGCAGCAGCAGCGATGGCACTGTCTTCTGTTTCCGTCATTGTTAATGCGCTTAAGTTGCGACGGATAACACTATGAAAAAAAGATGAAAAAAAACGGTTGCGCATAGAAAAAAAACAAAATCGATCTATACTGATAAGAAGCAGTCAGTTGTTTTTAAGGCAAAATCATGGTGTTCCCAGTGGTTATGATCGTGGTTGGTATTGTCTTTCTCATCAGTGGTGCCTATTTAATTAAAAGCGTATTGCAACAAACGAACCATTATCGTTGGCAGTGGCTCGTTTACCTTGCTTTTATTGGCGCTTTTATTCTAAGTTATTCGGCCAGTATTTTTTACGGTCTCTTGGTTGATCCCCACTGTCTTAATTATTTTTATGGCAGTGTGTTTTTATTAGGTGCCACCTATGTTTATTTGTCTTGTCGTCTTATGACTAAGACCATTCAAAAGATGGAAGTGATGGATGATTTTAAAAATCGCTACGAACTATTAAGGCATCATACCAAATACGATTCGCTGACTGGTTGCCATAACCGAGAGACTCTTTTTGATATTTTAAACACACGGTTTCAACACATTAAGAGCAATGATGGATGGGTTATTGTCCTTTTTATTGATATGGATAAATTTAAGGCGGTTAACGATCGTTATGGCCATGATGTGGGAGATAACACGTTGACCGCATTTGGACAACTCCTAAGGCAGCGATTGCGAAAGGAGGATGTAGTGGCTCGTTATGGCGGGGATGAGTTTATTGCCGTGATGGAACACATCTCCGTGGATGAGGCGAAAAAGATTGCTGAGAATCTTATCACCGTGACCAAACAATCCTTCAAAAAAGGTATTTTATCGAAACTTAATCTAGGCTGCTCCATTGGCATTACTCAGATGAATTCTCACTCGGCTTCAGTGAATGCCGTGATTAAAGAAGCGGATTTGGCGTGTTACGCGGCCAAGCAAAGAAAAATCAATGGCTCTGTTTGTGTCTATAGTACGATGCTTGCAACAACCAATAATCCCATCGATTTGGGTATCCATCAAGTCACCGAATAGACAATGGAAACGCACAAAATAGTCGTCTTACTGCAGCAGTGCATTAAGTTCTAATTTAAGTGACCTTTCTGTTTTTGCGCTACCTCGTCAATTAATATACCACTCTTGTTTAATGGCATCAGGTGGGAGATACTAAGAAATAAAATAATAAAAAGAAGGTATTGATTCATGACCCATTTTCTAATGAAGCACGCTCACCTACTTTTGGTGCCTGCACTTCTTGTTGGCTGTTCTTATAATGCCAAACTAACCCCTGAAGGAGAAAAAGTGACCCTTCTCCAGTCCGGCAAGCCCTCAAAAGGCTGTGCTTTTTTAGGGGAAGTCAAAGCCTACGATCGCAACGGCATGAGCCAATCGTATCAATCGCATGAGCATTTGATTCAGGATGAACGGAATATCCTAAGAAATGAAGCGGCTCTCTTAGGTGCCAATACGGTTTTGGTGACTCAACACCAGCAAACTTATGAAGGCAAGCCCAAAAATGATTTCGTAGCGGACCATTGGATGGTCGGCCGGGCTTATCGCTGTAAGATAAGGCAATAGAGTGACTTCTTGAGCGATTGTTTATGGAACATCATTGTGTCTGGCGCTTTTTTTATGGGGTAATCCTTCTGTTGCTGTATGCCTCTTTGGCCACAGCGGGGAAGGCATTGACTCTTCAAGAAATAACCCAAATTGCTTTAGCGAACAACAAGGATTTAAAAGCGGCGCGCTATAATGTGACTATTGCCAAGGCCCGTTTGCTCCAAGCAGGCCTTTGGCCTAACCCAAGCCTTAACCTCTCCAATAACGACGATCGCTTATTTAATGATGAAGGGGAATATTCACGCAGTGCTGGTTTTAGCCAAGCATTTCCTATTTCTGGGCGTATTGCGAAACAAAAGACCGTGGCGCACTTGGATGTGTTGAAAGCCATGGCAGAAATTAGGGACGCGGAGCGTCAATTAAGTAGCAAAGTGGCAAATGCGTTTTATGCTGCCGCGATTACCGAGCGTCGCATGCAACAGGTGAATTACTTAGTACGGATAAACCACGAGCTAGTCGATGTTATCCACAACCGTTATCACGCGGCTGAAATTTCAAAGCTGGATGAGAATGCAGCGCGCATTGAGTATCTGCGGATTGGGCAAGAAAAACATCTTTTGCATAGTTTTAGTATCAATCAATATGCCCTACTGAATCAATTGATGGGGCGGGAAGCCAATTCACCTTTATCCCTTAAGATGGATTTCATTGCTGAGAGAACGCTCCTGAAATTACCCTTCTTAAAAGCGTTGGCGCTTAAAAATCGCCCGGACCGTCACTCTATTGTGTTATCGATTCACCGCGCCAATGCCGATCGCCGTTTGGCCAAAGCGGAGCGTTTTGCTGATTGGACGGTAGGGCTTGGTGTGCAACAAGATAAAATTGTGGTGGAAGAAGGCCCTCCTCAACCCGCCGATCGCACCTTGGGGGTTACGCTTTCTGTGCCTCTTCCTCTGTTAAACCGTAATCAAGGGCGAATTTTGGAAGCCAGTCACACAGGAACCCAAGCCCTGATGGCATTACGTGCTTTGAATTTAAGTATTGAGACGGAAGTAACCAGTAACTATGGGCAATTAAAAGCTCTGCAAATGAGTCTTAAAGAAACGCAACAGGTCTCCCTTAAATTAGCGGTTGAGAATGTCAAACTGGCGCGTGATTCTTATGAGAGCGGACAAATTTCTTTTTTGAATGTATTGCAAGTACAAAAACAACAAAATGATTTGCAAACGACTTATCTCAATACTTTAGAAAAATATTTGCAAGTGTATGTGGCTTTATGTACGGCTATTGGTCCTGGTAAAACCAATGGGTTTTGCCCTTATTTAGCGTATCAAAGGAATGGGGATAGCAAATGAGATGGCGGCAGCGAATGAGAAGAATGGCATTAATTAGTCTGTTTCTTAGTCTACTCGTTCCTATTCAAGGGTGCTTTGCCCATGGAGAAGAAATTGAAGTGAGTGAGGGAGGAGCCAAAGGCCCAGTTCATTTAACACCAGCACAAACTAAAATGCTGGACATCAAGGTGGTGGAAGCAACCAATCGTCCTATGGCGCAATTGCTGGGTTTGAATGGCCAAGTTCAATTGTTACCGGATGCGCAAGCGGATGTCAGCATTCGGATTAGTGGGAGTGTGACCGCCATTGATGTGAATTTAGGGGATAGCGTCAAGACAGGACAACGCTTAGCCACAGTGCAATCAAGATTAGTGGGTAATCCCCCACCAAGTGTTGCGGTCACGGCCCCAATTGCAGGCATCATTGATGCGCGTAACATTAATTTAGGCCAAGCCGTTGAGCCGAACACCGTTCTTTTTCACATCAGCAATCGCGATAAATTATTAGTCATAGCCCAAGTGTATGAAGAAGATTTAGGTAACGTTAAAGTAGGGCAAGAAGTGAATACTCATGCCTTAAGTTACCCCAAGAAGGTATTTGCAGGACAAGTGACTTTAATTGAGCCCAATCTCGACGCATTAACTCGTACCGTCAATGTGAGAATTACTTTGGACAATAAGGATGGGCTCCTTAAGCCTGGGATGTTTGTACGCGCCAATGTGATTTTAACGCGTAATGAGGCAGCACTTACCGTACCCAATGCGGCCGTGTTGCAGGCGGATGGCGAGCAATTTATTTTTGTGCAAAATGGGGATATTTATGATCGCCTCGCTGTTAAAGTAGGTGCTGTGGATGATGACTACACCGAAATTACAGACGGCCTAGTCCCCGGTGACCTCGTTGTCACTCAAGGCAATCGCGAGATTTATACTCTGTGGCTCAGTGGAGGCAGTAAACCGCCTTCAGGCCAAGAGGAGCCTCATTAAATGTTTACTCACCTCATCGCCTGGTCTTTACATAATCGCCCCTTAATTTTGGCGTTAACGATTATTTTTTGCTTGCTGGGTGGTTATACCCTAAAACAAATGCCGGTGGATGTGTTTCCTGAATTTGCACCACCCCAAGTGGTGGTACAAACCCAAGCGCCTGGCATGGCGACCCAAGATGTGGAAACCTTAATTACCTATCCTTTGGAAAGTGCGATTAATGGCACGCCAGGCGTTGTCAGTGTGCGCTCTAAAACGTCCGTGGGGCTTTCCACCATTACGGTGGTGTTTGACGATCAGAGCGACATTTACCGCAATCGCCAGTTGGTGAATGAACGCATTCAACAAGTAGTGAATCGCCTTCCTCCTGGTGTTGCGTCACCCATCATGTTACCGGTTACGTCGGCTGTGGGGTGGCTCGTGAAATACGCGTTGATGAGTCGCACGGCAAGTCCTGAAACGTTGCGCACCATTTCGGATTGGACAATTCGTCCCCGGATTTTAGCATTAGGTGGTGTGGCTTCTGTGGTATCCCTTGGTGGGGAAGTCAAGCAATACCAGGTACGCCTCATTCCTGAGCGCATGTTGGCTTATCGAATCACGGTCGAAGACGTGCGACAAGCACTGACTTCTGCGAATCAAAATGTGCCTGGTGCTTTTGTCCATCAGGCAGGAACCGAATTCGTAGTCAGTACTGTTGGGCGGATTAAGACACTGGATGACATCAAAAAAACACTGATTGTGGTTCGTAATGGCGTGCCTATTACCATTAATAATGTGGCAAACGTTGCTTTTGGCGGTGAAATTAAGCGGGGTGATGCGTCTTATAATGCAGAACATGCGGTGATTGGGACTATTTCTAAAGCCTATGGAGCCGATACGGTCACGACCACAGAGAACGTCGAAAAAGCACTTTTTGAAATTAAAAAGTCCCTACCTCACGACGTGACCTTAAGGACTAATGTCTTTCGTCAAGCCAATTTTATTGAATCCGCCATTCACAATTTAACTCGTGCCCTCCTTGAAGGCGCTGTGATTGTTATCGCCATTCTTTTTGTGTTTTTGATGAACTGGCGTGCTTCATTGATTACCTTTTTGTCCATGCCGGTTTCGTTCGTGGTCGGTATTTTAGTTCTTCATTATTTTGGCATTGGTATTAATTCCATGACTTTAGGCGGTATGGCGATTGCCATTGGTGAGGTGGTCGATGACGGCATCATTACCGTTGAAAACGTCGTGCATCGTTTACGAATTAATCGTCAGGAAGCCCATCCTTTACCCACCATGCAAGTGGTTTTTGATGCGGTTTTGGAAATTCGAAGTTCCGTGGTTTATGCCACAATCATCATTAGTCTGGTCTTTTTACCTATTTTCTTTTTGTCAGGTATTGCCAAGAACATTTTTAGTCCTTTAGCGATTGCTTATATTGCCTCAGTGTTAGGTTCTTTAGTGGTCTCCATCACCATGGTACCCGCCTTATGCTATCTGTTGTTAGTACGTCGTCAAGAAAAACAACACGATGCCGAAGTGAGCTTGCATGCTTTGTCGCAAAAGGAACGGCATTATGCGGTAGAACAGGAAAGTAACCATGAGGCAGAGCGCGAAACTCGCTTTGTCTTGTGGCTTAAAAAACATTTTTTAACGGCACTTCAATGGTCTATCTCACACTGCAAAACGGTTCTTGCGTTTGCTTTATCGGCTTTTGTCTTTGCCCTGGCCTTACTTCCTTTTTTTGGTACTTCCTTTTTACCGGAGTTTCATGAGGGCAACTTTATTGTCGTGATGAGTACCTTGCCGGGAACCTCACTGGATGAATCCATGCGTTTAGGACAACAAGTGCAAAAAGCATTACTTCGCTATCCGCAAGTAATTTCCATTGCGCAGCGGGCAGGGCGCAGTGAATTGGATGAAGATGCTCTACCCCCTAACATCAGTGAATTTGATGTGCGTCTTAACTTTGATAAAGACAAGTCCATGAGGCCTGATGAATTGCTGCGTCGAATTCGGGCCGATTTGGCCAATATTCCAGGTGCTGTGTTTAATGTGGGACAGTTTATTGCTCATCGTATGGATGAAGTGCTTTCTGGGGTAAGAGCTCAAGTGGCCGTTAAGATTTTTGGGGATAATTTATCCACCCTCAATGAATTAGGGCAATCGATGGAGGCTTTGTTACAATCAGTACCCGGGGTGGTGGATGTGAATAAGGAGCAGCAGATTAAAGTACCCCAATTGGTGATTCAACTTGATCGCGAAAAAGCAGCGCGCTATGGGGTCAATGTGGGACAGATTTCGGAAGACGTACAGGTGCTTTTGAATGGAGTGAGTGTTTCCAGTGTTTTAGAAGGGCAACGAACGTTTGATTTGTATTTGCGCATGGATAAACCAGGACGTGACAGCGTCAAGGACATTCAAAACATGTTGATCGATGCTCATGGCGTAGGAGAAGACAGCAATGCACAAATCCCATTGCGAGCTGTGGCAGAGATTGCATTGGAACCGCAACCTTTTGCCATTAATCGTGAGAACGTGCAGCGGTTGTTAGTGATTTCGTTCAATGTACAGGGCCGCGATTTAGGCAGCGTGATTGCCGAAGTGCAACAAGAAGTACAGGAAAAAATCAAACTCCCCACCGGTTATTTTATTCAATACGGCGGCCAATTTGAAAGTCAGCAACAAGCCTCTCGAGTGATTTTGGTCTTTGGTGGCTTGGTGATTTTTATTATGTTGATTTTGTTGCATAAAGCCTTTGGCACGTTTAGAGAAGCGTTATTGGTGATGTTTAATTTGCCTTTGGCACTCATTGGCGGGGTCATTTCTCTGTTTTTGGTGAGTGGCGAGATGAGTGTGGCGGCCATGATTGGATTTATTACGCTGTTTGGAATTGCTGCGAGAAATGGAATCATTTTAGTGAGTCATTACAACCAACTGCGATTGCAGGGAAAAACTCGGGAACAAGTGGTTATTAATGGCACTATGGACCGCTTGGTGCCGGTATTAATGACTGCTGCCACAGCAGCCCTGGGCTTAATTCCCTTGTTGTGGGGTTCGCCTGCGGGTAAGGAATTGGAGCGCCCTTTGGCTCAGGTGCTTTTGGGGGGATTATTGACTTCTACGGTACTCAATATGTTAGTGGTACCTACAGTCTATAATGCCATGGAAGCATGGCGAGAAAAGCGAAGACAAAAGGATAAAACAGAGCAAGGAGAAAAAAAATGAAACACACGACTTTGAAACAACAAAGCCATTTTTGGTTGGGGCTTATCGCCAGTGTTTTGCTGGTTTTTGGGTATTCTCAAGCAATGGCTAATTCTACTGAGGAGCCAACGAAATCCATTCCCAAAACGATTCCAGCCCTTTGGGAGGCAATAGATAAGCATGCGGCATCGATGAATCAAGTGCTCCGTGGTGATGATTTAACCTCCATTCACCAACATGCGTTTGCCATTCGTGATTTAGTCAACGCATTACCTGCGTTAAGCACGAATTTGTCAGAGGAACAGAAAAAAACACTGCAGCAAAATCTAAGCTACGTCAGTCAATTGGCCACTCGTCTTGATAAATCAGGCGATGCCAATGATAAAAAAGGGACTGAAGTCAACTGGGGAAAATTACAAAAAGTGTTGGCGCAGCTGCGTGCTTTGTATCCTTCAGATGCCCCTAATTAATCAAGGAATGAGTCATGGTGTAGGGTGTTGCTCGAGGTTTATTTGTCAATTACTGTCGCCTTAAGCAACGAGGCTTTAGAAGCAAATGGCCCTTTTCAGAGGCACAGACATCATGACGTACAAAGCGACTAGTGGATTTTCAGCTCCTATTGAGCAAGATCAGATTTTTATGTATTAATTGGGTTTTAAATCCAAGGTAATGACCTCGTCCGCTTTCCCGCTTTTGGGAACGATAGTCACCGTGCCTTTTGTAAAAGAGCCAATCGAGTAGCTTTCTTCTTCTAAGGTCACGGGATTGCCTTTTTGATCCCGTGCCGAGGATAAATCCGCAACTTGGGTTAACTCTTCACGAGTAATCGAGGAACCACGATACATGTGTTTCGTTTGGTTCGCATTCTCTGTGGTCTCAGTAGTTCCATGACCCAGGGTGACAAAGGATATGGCGAGCATGGTTAATAAATAGAATAGAAAATTTATCTTGTTCATGAGATTCTTCTTTATCAAATGATTGAGTACCATAATAGATTATCTACTGCCCAACAACAAACGGTTGAGACTTGATTTTGTATTAATTAATTCCCTTTAATTACTTCCTTGAGCAGTCGTTGTCTCCACGGTATCTTGATGATATCGGTCATCCGATGGAGAAAACATTTTTTGTAAAAATCTTATTCCTAGTCCACAATAGATAAGATGTGGATGATTCAGGATGGTGGTGACACATGGACAAGCAAGACATCGACTCGCCTTATCAAATGGGGCATGATTTTTTTTCTTATCAACTGGATTTTTGGCAGCGTTCTATTTTGTTTTGCGATACGTTACGTGAACGTGCCAATAACATGATGGAGCACGAACAACAAGGGTTGCCACCCCTGCTTCATTTTAAATACGAATTCGTTTTGGATGGGAACTCATTGGAACCCAAAACGAATTATGCGTTGGCTAAGATTCTTGAAGTCGGCGATGTGTGTTTTGAGGAATGTTTTGATCCTAATGCTCATCCAGTTATTATTGTGGATCCCAGATCTGGCCATGGGCCAGGGATTGGTGGGTTTAAACGGGACTCTGAAGTGGGCATTGCCCTGCACAGTGGTCATCCGGTGTACTTTGTTATTTTTTATCCTAATCCTGTGCCTCATCAAACGCTCGCCGATGTCCTGATGACTTTGCGCCATTTTGTTGAACAAGTCCAAGCCTGGCATGAAGGCAAAGCCCCCATTCTTTATGGCAATTGCCAAGCCGGTTGGATGCTGGCCTTATTGGCTTCTGATTGTGTGGGATCGGTTGGCTTGACGGTCATGAATGGTTCTCCGGTTTCTTATTGGTCCAATAGTGAAGAAGAAGCCAATCCCATGCAATTATTGGGTGGGCTCTTGGGTGGTGCCTGGAGTGCCCGTTTTCTATCGGATTTAAAAGAAGGGATATTGGATGGGGCCTGGTTGGTCTCTAATTTTGAGTTACTCAATCCCACCACGGCCATTTGGGATAAGTATTATGGTTTATTTGATGAAATCGATGCAGAACGTGAGCGATTTTTAGAGTTTGAACGCTGGTGGAATGGTTTTTACCAATTTAGCCAAGAAGAGATAATGGCGACAGTGACTCAACTTTTTATTGGCAATCAATTGGAGCGTGGTGAAATGCCAATTCATAAAGGATGTGTTTACGATTTGAAACGCATTCGAAGTCCCATCGTTCTTTTTGCATCCCAAGGCGATCAAATTACCCCACCGAGGCAGGCTTTGCATTGGATAAGGACGATTTATCCTACGACACACGCATTGAAAAAAGCCAAACAGCGAGTCGTTTATCTTCTTCACCCCTCCGTTGGGCATTTAGGGATTTTTGTCTCAGCTAAAGTCGTTCGTTTGCACCATCGCGCCATTTTAGAGCATAGTGATGCCATTGAGCAATTGCCGCCGGGGCTTTATGAAATGATGATTATTAACCCAACGGGCGATCCCGATTGCAGTAAAGAACAATATCATGTGCGTTTTGAAGAGCGTGAACTCACAGAGCTTTGCACAACGAGCTCCACAGAGCCGTTTGACAAGGTTCGCCAAACATCCGAAGCCAATGATTCGATTTACCAAAAAACAACGCAATCTTTGGTACAAGGCTTAAGTAATCCGTTCTTATCCTGGTGGCTTGAGAAAACTCATCCCATGCGCTTTAGTCGCTATGTGTTTTCTGAAAAAGTGAATCCGTTGATGAAAGCAATCGAACGATTAGGCCCACCCGTTCAAGCCAATCGTCGCATGGTCACAGAGAACAATTGTTTTAAAAAAATAGAGCATGATTTTGCGCAGATGATGAGGGATTCGTTGGAATTGGTCCGAATCATGCGTAATGATGTCATGACGAATTGGTTTGAAGCGCTCTATAAGGATCCTGATTAACAGGCGAGGAAGCTAATTCATGGAGCGTATGGCATCAAACTCCTCGTCAAGGTTCATTTCATTCTCTAAATCCCTGGCTTCATGACCCTCTTTCTCATCAAAAAGAGGGCTAGTTTCTTTAGTTTTTTCTTCGTAGTCATTCTCTGTAAAACAATCCTTAGCGTTCATAATCATTCCTTCAAAATGATTGTTCTTGTCCTTGCCAACGACTAAAAAACAACAGGGTGTATTGTTGCTATTTCCATCTTTGGCATTTAGCATAACGGATAACGATTCAATTGACAAAAATAAGAAATTAAAAGGGGTTAACCGAATAGCCATTTGGCTATTTTTTTATAAGAAGAAACGAGGGAATGGGATGTTGGTTCCCTAACTGGAATAAGGAACGCATCGACCATGATAGAAATTATCCCCAATTGGCACCCCATTTTTGTCCATTTTACTGTGGCCTTATTTACTGTTTCGGTGATTCTTTATGCCCTAATCTACCTAGCTTCTTACACTCATTGGAACACCAAGCCCTTGATTGTCGAATTGGAAATAGTAGCTCGTTGGTGTTTATGGCTGGCCGCATTAAGCACGGTGACCACGGTGTCCGCTGGGTTTTATGCTTTTTATACGGTGAAACATGGGGCTATGGTGCATGCCGTAAAAGTGATTCACCGCAACTGGGCACTCGGTAGCGCGAGTGCCATTTTACTTATGGCTTTCTGGGTGGTTTGGCGTTATATTAAACGCCAAAAACCGACGCTGATTTTCTTAATGGTATTGTTCCTGGTGCAAGTGCTGTTGCTTACGACGGCTTGGTATGGAGCGGAATTAGTCTATCGGTATGGGTATGGTGTTCTACCTGTCAAAGCAAAACAGACGGTATCGCCGCATTAATACAATTTTTATGGAAGGATACAAACATGGTACATAAGGACTTGCGTTGTTCGATAAGGAACTATTGCTTCATTTTTTCCTTTTTACTGCTCAGTTCTTCTGCTTTGTTTGCCCAGCATGAGCAACATGGTGCTTCAACACAACCGTTACCTTCTCCCAAGACTACACCGTCTCAATCGAAACCTGCACAATACAAAATGGAACAACCTATCGCTAAAAAACAATCTGTCAGAACAGTGAAACCGCTCACTATGACAGGTGGAGCAAAGCGTACGGTTAATTTGGTAGTCGCTTATAAAACGGTGAATTTTGCAGGCAAACTAAGACGCGCTATTGCCGTCAATGGGCAAATTCCAGCACCGACTCTGCATTTTAAAGAAGGGGATGATGTCACCATCAATGTGTACAACCATTTGGATGAGGGAACGTCCATTCATTGGCATGGTCTTTTAGTCCCTTGGCAAATGGACGGGGTGGATGAGGTGAGTCAAAAACCAATTCCGCCTGGAGGGGTGTTCCATTATCGCTTTAAACTGTACCAAAGGGGGACCTATTGGTACCACGCCCATGCCAAGGTTCAAGAACAAGAAGGTTTGTATGGGACTTTTATTATTGATCCACCCAATCCTCCAAGCTATCACTACACCAAAGATTATGTGGTGGTGTTATCCGATTGGAGCAACACCCCTGCGGAACAAGTGCTTGCGAATTTAAAAAAAGACGGCGACTATTACAGTCCTCGATTTCCCCTGCAACCCTCACTCATGAAATTTCTTCATGATTATCGTAACGCCTCTCCTGAAGAGCGAAAAAAATTAATCGCCGATTATAAAATGATGCAACAAATGCGTATGAGCATCTATGACTTAAGTGATGTGGCGTATGATGCGTATTTATTAAATGGTCATCCTAAATCGCATCCTTGGACTGCTCCTGTGAAAGTAGGGGATACGGTGCGGCTACGCTTCATTGGCGCAGGTGCAAGTACCATTTATCGGGTCAAAATCCCTGATGCCAAAGTGGACATGGTGCACATTCAGGGAAATGATGTGGACCCTTATCCCATTGAGGATTTTTGGATTGCACCGGGTGAAACCTATGATATCCTGGTGACCATTCAAAAAAACAAGCCTTACATTATTTATGCCGAGTCGATTGATACTCTGGGTAAAGTCTATGGGGCCTTAATGACCCATCCTAATCAAGTCGTCAACTATCAGCAAGTGACTCCTTTCCCTGAGCCACTTCCTGTCACAAGAGAAATGATGGCCAATATGATGCAGTCTATGAATGGCGGGGCGATGAGTGGAAATCAACAACACGCCTTGATGAACAAAAAAACATCATCACCGGCAATGAAACCTTCCATGACTATGCCTTCGCACTCCAAGACAATGAGTTCGCAAAGTGCTAATCACTCGATGTCCTCCATGACTGCCCAAAAGAAAATGGACAATGCATCCAATCATTCCGCACACACCGCATCAATGAAGTCCAAATCCTCATCGACCTCGATGAACAAGAGCATGGACATGCCGGGCATGAATCATGGCGCAATGAGTCAGAGTAAGACGTCTAACTCTGCTCAAATGAAATCTGACCCCTCATCGACCGCAATGAACAAGAGCATGGACATGTCGGGCATGAATCATGGGGCAATGGGCCAGAATAAGACGTCTAACGCTGCTCAAATGAAATCTGACTCCTCATCGACCGCAATGAACAAGAGCATGGCTATGCCGGACATGAATCATAGCGCAATGAGCCAGAGTAAGACGTCTAACTCTGCTAATGATATGTCTATGAATAAGAACATGAAGTCTGATGGGCCTATGGAGCAGGGCATGTCGATGAATGATTCCATGAACATGAAGATGCCCATTGAGCCGACCATCATAGGCGATAAGATAGAGCCGGCTGATTCAGCAAAAGCCAGCACCCTAGGAACCAAATATCAAGAGTTAAAAGGAGCAGTGAAAACCAACAACCCGAATATACCAGTCGATGGGATTATTAAAATGGAATTGTTTGGTTACATGGACCGTTATATCTGGTTTATTAATGGCTTACCGGAATACAAGGCCAAGCCGATTCTGATTGAGCCAGGAAAGCGTTATCGGATTATTTTTACCAACAATTCGATGATGCGTCACCCCATGCATATTCATGGCCATTGGTTTATTTTACGCAATGGTCATGGGGCTTACGATCCGTTACTACATACCATTGAAGTCCCTCCAGGGGCGACTGCCGTTGCCGATTTTGATACTGAAGCCAGCGGTCAGTGGTTTTTCCATTGCCACCATCTTCTGCACATGACGGCGGGCATGGCACGCGTATTTCAATACACCACCATCATTGAGATTGCCAACGGCACTCGAAAGCCAGAGCATTACGCTGTTCAGCAAGCCTACATCAATCGACCTATCGTACGAGAAGACGAAGTCATGCCGCTGGATACTGCGCTCATCAAACACCCCGCAGGGCATCATCAAGGCTTCTATCGCTCAAGCTATATCGAGCTGGGTGAAGATCCTTTTCATAATGCTCAGGAAATGTCTTTTAGAGGCCTCTATGGCCCAGATTACAATAAGCTCCAGTTGTATACTGAGGATGCGGAAATTTATAAAGGATCCGTTGAAAATGCGGACATCGATGTGTTTTATTGGCATTTGATTAGTCAGTTTTGGGCTGTTAAAGGTGGGGTCAATTATTTTTATCGCCCGGGAGGCCCTTATTGGCAACCTGGTATTGGTATTGAAGGGGTGATGCCTTATTACATTGATACCAACATTAGAACCTATTACCGTGATGGCAGCGTGAAGTTTGACATTCAGTTGGCTCGGGCTAACCAGCTGACCAATAACTTCTTCTTCCTCACAGGAATTCGCAGCATTTTGGCTACTCATACTGTAGTCAAAAATGAAATTGGCAATGGCTTAAACCAAATGCGTTATATCCTTAGACCTTATTATCGTATTAAGCCAGGGCTTAATATTTTTACAGAGTACGAACATGATGAAGAATACGGTGCTCTTAAGAGGATTCTTCGAAGTCAGGGAGAGGCTACCACTCAAGATACAATCACATTAGGAGTTGCTGTTCTTTTTTAAACAGTCACGTGAGTTGCTGATACCTAGATACTGGAGTCCTAGTGCACTAGATAAAAGCATCTGTTTAAGCCCACGTTCTTGCTCATGGGGTTGAAATTATTTTGAGTTCAGAGTAGGCCAAATAACAAATAATTAGTACTCGTGGTTTGTTCAGAAGAAACCTCGTGAATGCACTAATTGGAGGAATGTATGTACTTAGATGCTCTTTCACGGCTTGATAAGGCTGCTTCATTTTGTCGTATTGACCCTGAAGCTTTAGAGAAACTGAAACACCCTAAATCCTGTCTGGAAGTATCTCTCCCGGTTCGGATGGATAATGGTGAATTAAAAATTTTTCAAGCTTATCGAGTCCATCATAATGACAGCCGTGGTCCTATGAAAGGGGGAATACGGTTTCATCCAAAATTGGATTTAGACGAGATGAAAACTCTTGCATTATGGATGACAATAAAATGCGCTGTCGTTGACATCCCCTTTGGTGGCGCAAAAGGTGGGGTAATTGTTGATCCAAAACAGTTATCCCGCATGGAATTGGAGCGATTAAGTCGAAGCTATATTGAGTTAATAGCAGATTTTATTGGGCCAGACAAAGATATCCCTGCTCCTGATATGTATACCAATGAGATGATCATGGGCTGGATGATGGATGAGTATGCCATCATTGTTCGGCAAAATAGTCCAGCGGTAATCACAGGTAAGCCTATTCCTTTGGGAGGGAGCTTTGGACGTGAGGGTGCGACCGGTCTAGGTGCCTACTATTGCATTAAAATTCTTGAAAAAAAGAAAAAATGGCAGTCTTCTGAGCTACGAGTTGCTGTTCAAGGATTTGGTAATGCGGGACAAAGTATCGCTAAGCTGCTTTATGACAATGGCTATAAAATTGTTGCAATAAGTGATTCGAAAGGGGGAATTTATAATACCAAAGGCATCGATATACCTCGCATGATTGAAATAAAAAATAACTCTAAAGAACTGCAGTCTATCTATTGCAAAAAGTCTATTTGTGACCTTGCGAAGGAAGCCAGAATCACGAATGAAGAATTATTGGAACTCGATGTCGACTTACTTATCCCAGCTGCTGCACAAAATCAAATTACCCAAGAAAATGCAGCAAGAATTAAGGCGCCCATAATCGTTGAAATTGCAAATGGTCCAATAACCTTAGAGGCCGATGCACTATTGCAGAAAAAGGGACTATTAATTGTACCCGATATATTAGCCAATACGGGTGGGGTAATCGTAAGCTATTTTGAGTGGGTGCAAAATAAATCAGGTTATTATTGGACTATGGAAAAAGTTCAAGAAGAATTACAGACTATCATATCCCGTGAATTCAAGAATATTTGGCAGATGATGGAACAATATCAAACAGATATGCGGCAAGCGGCTTACATTCATGCCTTGAGTCGATACGATAAAGCAGTTACGGCCCAAGGAACTCGCGGATATTTTTCAAATTGAAGTCTAAGCCTATAAGGAGAGTTATCCTGCTTGAATTTCATGTCTCTTCTTACTGGGACTCATTGATTATTGGTGTTGATTGGGATATTAGGCTTACTCTCCCCAAAGAATAGCAGGTCCTTCCTCACGTCTTTATGACGGTGACTGATTTATCTGACTGAGTATATTTAGCACAAAAAAACCTCTTAACAACATGTTAATACAGTACTCACGCATCAAGAGAATGAGTTCCCATCTTCTTAATGTCCGCTGCCATGCCCGCCTTGCCAGCCGTGTCCACCTTGTCCACCGTGATGCCAATTTTGATGCCAGTTATGATGCCACTTGTAGTGGTATTGAATCCAATGCCATCTATGTCCATCCCAATGCCACTTACCATGTCCACCATGAGGTGTCCAATGAGGTGGATGATGGACACTGGCAGCCAATATCATAGAACCTAATTGGGAATCATTTTTAACTGAGGTATCAAAGGCAGCAGCTACAGCAGTTGAGCCCATCAAAGCGGCTACAGCAACAAACCGCTTCAACGTCTTTAAAGTCCACATATTTGTATAGCCGGGTACATCCCTGACACTGTTCGGGGACATAGTTGACAGAATTTATTGAGCTAAAGGAGACATTAGCTCAATAAATTATACGTATAAATTTTAAATCTCTCAAAGTAGATGTCGAACTGTTCACCCAAAGGGTTGAGTTTGAGTTCAACATCATGCCCTGCAAACGCTTCCCCCATAGGGTATTCCTGTCCTTTATAACTGATGCGTCCATTGCCACGCACTTTTCTAACGATCGCATCATCACAATACTCAAAAGGCTCTAATTGATGAGGCATAGCACGTTGGCTGGGTTGATATTTTTTAGCCGGAACAAGCATGTCTATAGCTTGATGAGGGCGTTTATAATTATAAATTTCTCGCCATTCATTGAAGAGAAATTGAGCATGCTTAAAATCAGTAATAATGTGTTGGGTTAATACATCTTTTTTTAAGGTACGATGAAAGCGCTCTAGTTTGCCATTGGTTTGAGGATGTCTAGGTCGTGAGTGAGTTACACGTATACCTAAACGCATTAACCACACGGTAAGTTTAGTATGTTTAAACAATTTTGAGTTTCCCCAGGGATTACCATTATCAACATTAAATTGTTTTGGTAATCCATATTGTTCAAACGTTTCAATAAGACGATTTTTCACTGTTAAATACTGTTCATTAGGACAGGCTTGAATGCAGATTGAAAAGCGAGAATGATCATCCAAAATAGTTAAAGGAAAGCACACCTCTTTGTTAGCTAGTCGAAATTTTCCTTTAAAATCCATTTGCCATAAGTCATTAGAATGCTCTCTTTCAAATCGACCAAGCTCTTGACGTTTTAATGATTCTTCTTCGGAAATATAGCCATTTCTTTTCAAAATATCACTAATAGTACTTGGCTTAGGTAAGCCCTTTATACCTTGCTCCAAGAGATGACTATATATCTTCCTTCCTCCCCAGCTAGAATGTTGAACTCTTATCTTAATTATCTGTTCTTCAACGGCTCGTGGAGTTTTATGTGGGATGTGTTGAGGTGCTCGAGACAGTGGCTCTAATCCCTTTAACCCCTCTTTTTTATAACGACGTAATAGCTCGTAGCCTGTTTCTCTACTTATTTTAAACTCTGCACAAAGTGACTTAAACGAGATTTCCTTTTTTAAAGCTCTTATAACAAACTGCTTTTTTTGGGACATAACTGTAGCCTCTTTCCAAGGCATATTGGGTCTCCTGTTTTAACCAATATGCTTATTGTAAAGTGTCAGCTATGTCCCCGGACATGTGTCAAGTATGTGCCCGGTCTATACATATTGCCGCTCCTTGTAAAGGATGTGATTGCGCTATTCTAAACTACTATAAATCCAATACTTATTATTTTCAGTATAGACAAGAGAGCACTTTAGTTCAATATTTGAACAATTTATAAGGTGCTACTTTAGTGGCGCAATCTTTTATCAAGATGGTCTATACTAATAAAAATTAATGAGCAAAGGAGGGCACATCATGTCGCCTGAACCTAAGCATCACCCACAGCCACCAAAACCACAAAAAGAGATGCGCTTTTGGAGTTCTCCTTCTGGCATGGTGGCCATCGTCATTATTGGGATTATTGGCTATTTCTTGATTGTAGAGCATGGTGCTCACATTGCGAGTTTTCTTGGGGCTTCGCCTTTTTTGCTGTTAGTCTTACTCTGTCCACTAATGCATCTGTTTATGCATAGAGGACATGGAGGGCATGGAGAGGAGCATCACCATAAATCGGATAGTAAGGACAATGATTCTTCTGAGAATAAGGATTAATCGACATGGAACATACTTCGTATGCTTATGGTTTGTGGTTATTGGTCATTGTCAATTCGGCGATTTTCATTTTGTTTGCTTACAGTTGTACTACCACGTTTAAGACAAGGCGAGACTGGCGTGCCCTTGGGGCTTTCTCTGCCTTTGTGGTTGCCTATTTTACTGAAATGTATGGTTTTCCTTTAACCATTTATTTACTGTCGGGATGGCTTTCTAAATATTATCCTGGAATGGATTTATACGGTCATGACAGTGGCCATTTACTCCATACCCTGCTTGGCTTGAAAGGTGATCCTCATTTTGATGTTTTTCATATCTTAAGTTTTGTCTTCATTATCGGTGGTCTTTGGATGATTGCATCGGCCTGGGGTACTCTTTATCATGCTCAAAAGAAGCATCAACTTGCCACCAGTGGGCTGTATGCCAAAATTCGTCATCCGCAATACGATGGATTTATTCTGGTAATGATTGGTTTTTTACTGCAATGGCCAACCATTCTGACCTTAATCATGTTTCCTATACTGGTTTATATGTATGTTCGTCTCGCGCGTAGAGAAGAAAAAGAAGTCTTGGCCGAATTTGGTGAGGAGTATCAACGCTACGCTGCAATGACTCCTGGATTTATACCTCATTTGAGTAAGCAAAATAAGATTAAAGGAGATGCGCCATGATGTTTATGTTTCACAGTGCCGAAATGCTCGGCCTTATCGCAATAGCGCTTGGGATTATGTTGGTAGTTTGGGCATTACGTAATGAAGGGAGCAGTACTGGATTAAGCAAAGTATTTGGCTGGCTCATCGTCATTATTGGGGTTTTAGGGGAATTATGCAGTACTTATTACAGTATTAAGTACTGGTATGCCGGTTATTTCCAGATGCCAATGATACAAGGTGAAGCCTTTATATTCCATACCGCTCAGATGTTATCTTTGGTTGCTATAGCACTTGGTATTATTTTGGTCGTCTGGGCTTCACGCAACGAGGGTCTCGGTATTTCGCTGGCAAAAGTTTTTGGTTGGCTCATCGTTATTTTTGCGATTTTAGGAATGATTTGTAGTGGTTATTATGCCACTGTATACTGGTATAAGGGATATATTCAAACGCCTGCGAGTATGCACATGACGATGCCCCATCAAACGTCGAGTCATAATCAATCATCCAATCAATAGCTCAGTCAGTGCATAACAAATTTATGGCACAAAACTGGATACAAAAAGAGTAGTGAATTTTGAATAAACAATGCCATAGAGCAGAGGTGAGCTTAAGAACAAAAATAGAATAAAGGCACTAATAGGGCTAAACCTTACCTCAATGATGCTTATAAAACCCAACCCCTTTAATATCAGTCCATAAAGTGGTTTGGTGGCAAAGGAAACATTGATCTACACGGGCTTCATGCTCATGAGCCACTTTTTTTGAAATCATATTAAAATGCTCCATATAATGACTGGGTGGCGCTTGGTGGCATTGAGCACAATCCATGGAGCTCGGGGATGGGTGCCTAAATTCAGAGAGGCTCCAATGAGCCGTTTCATGACAAGCAGAACAATCGTCGCCAAATAACTTAAAGTGCTTGTCCTTGTTTTGATGACACGAGGCGCAGCGTAAAGTCTGTTCTTGAGGTGATAACTGGGGGTTGACCCGTAATGTGGGCCTATTGGATTCATTCTGCTCTAAAAAGAGCATAACCTGATTAATAATCAACTGCTCTTCATCATCATTTGCATTTGAAAAGGTTTTAAGTTGCTGCAATCCTAATGAAACCAAAGCATTGTGATCCATCTGAGTGATGCGTGCTGTTCTGCCCTGGTGCTCTCTATGACACGCGACACAGCCGTCTATGTTGGCATGAAATGAAGTCGGTTGGCGTTTTAACAGAGATTCGTTGTTGGCATGGCAGGCGATGCAGTTCACGGCCTCAACTCCTTTGACTGGGGTATGACACGCAGTGCAGTTGTGACTAAGAAAAGAGTGAGCCTTGGAAAGTTCTCCAGGGCTTGCCATTCTTTGCCACTCGACCAAGTGAGTCAAGCTGCTCTCCTCCTCTCCATGATAAGACAGGTAATAGGCCAGAAAAGACAGTGCCGCTATCACGGTAAGGGCAGCGAATGTAGCCCAGCGAAGCTTCATTGAAACCACCTTAATCCAAAATAAATTCCAGACCACACGTGCAGACCCAGCAGAACATACAATACCAGTGCGGTAATAATGTGACACGTTAACCATTTTTGAAACAGGCGCTTGAAGTGCTCGTGAAAACGAATGGCGTATTCCAGCTCAGAGATGGCATCCGCCAAGCACAAAACGCGGACTTCTGCTGACTTGATTAGCTGACCATCCAATGCGGTGTCTTCAAGCAACCAGGAAAGAAAGCGAGCTGTCATCAGGTGTAATTTCCCGATGTTTTGCTTAGAGGGTGCGCTTGCTTGTAATTCTTGAGCCACGATTTGGTATTGCTTTTGTAATCCCATCAAGATTGTCTTTTTTTCATCGATTTCATGAGTCATAAAGCCCATGAGATAACGGCCAATAAAACCACTGAGCGTGACAATGAGCGTCATAGCAGTCAAAGCAATACCTAAAGCGCTATTAAATTTATGCCCTGTATGAATCAAGACTAAAATAGAGCCGATAATGCCTGTGTAAATATGCCATGACAACAGGGTATTCATGGACACGTACCGTGTTACCCAATTTTTCAAAAATGAAATGCGCTTAATAAAGAGGTAGAGTAGGGGTATGAGCATCAATATCGAGCCACTCACGCCAAAAACACCACCCCAAAAACTCCCGGCAAAACGATAAGAGGTATGGACTGCAAAGCCTAGCCATGTGATAAGCATGAACAGTACTAAGCCCAAAACCATCAAACGTCCTTGCGCATTCATTAAGCATCCACCTCAATATTTTTTGTCGCTTTGGCCTGACAGGCTAAGATAAGCCCCTGTTGTTTGTCTTCCTTGGAAAGAGCATCTTCACAGGCCATGGTCACCTCTCCTGACAGCAATGTCACTTTACATAACCCACATTGCCCGGTTCGACACGCATAATCAATAGCAATCCCATTGGCTTCAGCGATTTCAAGAAGGGTACGGTCTGGAAGAATTGGAACCATTTTTTCAGATTTCCGAAAAGAAATCATCGCACGGGTATCGGCTTTGATGGCATCCATGTCTTCCTGGATTATTGCTGGTTTCTTTTCTGGTCCAAACGCTTCCGTTAGAATCAAATCAGCAGGCACGTTAAGTTCTTTTAAGATAGCAAGGATGGCATCCATCATCGCAGGAGGACCACAAACATGGATACGATGAGAGGCAATATCAGGGACAAGATGGCTGATGATATTCTTGGTGAATAGGCCTTGTAACCCCATCCAAACGGCTCCCTCTGAGCGCAGCATCGACGCATACACATGGAGATTTAAGTATCTTTCTTGAAGTTGCTCTAATTCTTCGCGAAAGAGAAACTCACTCGTTGTGCGACAACAGTACAGCAAATAAATGTCATTGTGCCATCCAATATCGGTGAGATAGCGGATGATGCTCATCATCGGGGTAATACCAACCCCGCCACAAATCAATACGATACTCTTTGCCTCTTCACCAGTAAAAGTAAATTTACCATTAGGCCCCATCACTTCCAGTACATCTCCTTCCTTAATTTCGTCATGCAAATAACGGGAAAACAAGCCTTGTTCTTCCCGCTTGACCGTAATGGCACAATAATGCAATTGGGTTGGGGTGGACGCCATGGTGTAACTGCGTCTTACCGTTTTACCATTGATCACTGCGGTGAGCGTAATGAACTGGCCAGGATAATAGGTAAATGGCAACGCCACCTCATGGAGTGAGGCCAAATGATACGTTTTGATTTCTGGTGCTTCTTGAAAGATACGGCAAACACGAAGTGTTCCTTCCCATTTCTCTTCCGGTTCGGTGAGCGATCGCATGACTGGAAATTGGGGAACGGGACATTTATGAACAGGACAACAGGTAGCTGGAGCAGTGGTTGTGGTTTCTGATGGCACTTTAGAAACTTGAGAGGGCTTAATGGGCTCTACGGACAAGGAAGGGGTTGGTTCAGCTGCTTTTGAAGATTGGGGTGAGTCATCCAAAGGAGCAGCCGCATTTTGTTTCGTTAAGCGATCGAGCAAAGCAGCAGCTCTTCTCATTTTGAAAAAATACATCCAAATCATGACCAAAAAAAACAGACCAAATAGGGCGATAATCGTTAAATGAAAAAAAGGCCCCCCTAAGACATTCCTGGCTTGTGGACTACTTGGAAGAAGATTCATTTCACGTTTAAACCACTGCAATGCGATGTCACTGGGATTTTTTCCTTCAGAAAGGGCGCGAAGTGCGGCCAGTGCACTCTCATATTGTGCAATCCCTTCCCGTAATTTCTCTAAGGCCTCCTGCATTTTAGCGTAATTGTTCTTGTTGGCTGCGGACAAAAGCTCGTTTAGCCCACCTTTCATGAGCGCAATGCCAGATGTGATGCGTTGATGTGCCATTTGTTGAATTGCAAGGCGTTTTTCGGGGGATAATGTGGGTAAATTCATTAAAGAGGGATAAAGGTCCTTAGAGGGAGTCCCTATGTTTTTCATCATACCACCCATTCCCTCGCCTTCTTTCTCTTTTTCGCCTCCTGGGTGATGTGCGGCATGCTCTTCCGTTGTGGTTTGTGCAAAGGAGACAGAAGCCACCGCCAACAGGAACGAAATGGATAAGGTTTGAATCCATCGAAGGTGGATAAATTTTTTAATGTATTGAAACCGCATCCGTTCCCTCCAAAGCTCACTTAAACTGTCGATTCATGACATGGTTTTAAGTGGAGCAGTCCGCACGAGAGTCTTTCTTATTCACTAAAAGACCCTCTTGTATTTTAAGCTGAGATGATTTGTTTTTCCGTCTCATAGTAGTTTATCCCATATTCTGTAACAAATTTCCAATAACTCAAAAGGGTATGCCTATGAATTCGTGCGGCAATTCATTGCATGGATTAGAAACTCAGCCAAATCAGTACATTATTTGCTCTTTTTTGCGGTTTCCGTCTATTCTATAATAGAAGCTTTTTTAAGAGATGTCCTATGTGAATCTTAAAAAAGTGAAGGGAAAGCTCGCTTTGATAACCTTACTGGGAGCAATCGGTTAAGCGCCAATTCAGACACAGTAGTGAACAGGATGGCGCCAGGATGGAGGAATTCCCAATGGCGAGGAGGTGGATGGTTCTATTAGGGTGTGTGGTCTTGAGTTTATTGACGACGGTTTCGTTAGCCCAATATCGAAATGGTGTTTTTTCGGTGGAGTACTCAAAGATCTCTCCTATAAAAAATATCCTGCTTAAAAAAGCCACATTAATCATCAAAATCTACTATTATGGGTATCCCAGAGGACATTTCTCAGTGGTCACGGATGAAAAACAACAGTTTATCCTAGGTTATGATGATAAAGATCAAATCGCTCTCGAACTCATCGCCATTTCGGGACAGGAAAAATACAAGGCCTTATGCCGTGGGGAATCGAAACCAGGGCAGTTGAAACTAATAGTCGTCTGTAGCCCCCATAAGAAAACGACCTCATAAAGAGGCGATGTGAGGGTTTCCCTGGGTATTTTTAAGTGAGAGAACGACCAACAATCGCTTCTACGCTAAGTAAAATATTCTGAATTTCTTCAGTAATTTCTTCTTGGCGCAGTAAATTGAGTCGATTGGTTAATGAATTTTTTTTATTTTCTAAGCGATCTAATGCCTGGTTTAAATGAACAAGTCGTTGATGATTCTCCGCAAAAAACGATTGATAAAAAATCGAATAACACATGGCAAGTAAATAATGCTCCACCAGATCAGCGAAAAACTGCTCTTTGGGTACATTCAAAACGGGTGGTACAGAAAAAGGAGGCACAGGATTTGTATCCAATTCTTTAAAGGGCTGCCAGGTTTTTACTTGAATTTGATTGTGCTCTTCCTCATTGAAGAGAATAGCCCATTGCCAAGAATGCCATGTTTTATTTCTTTGCAATAAGGCTTTTTCTAACGTGGTTAACACGTTTGAAATCACGGCTGGGATTTCTTCAATGGCATTGGGTCCATCGATTGTTGCCATGACACGAGAATCATTAGCCATTCTTAATGTCAGTTTATGCCCTACAAGAATGAGTGCAGGTTCCAATTCAGAATGTTGCTCTTTGTGCGCTTCTAACTGATGAAGCACATGATCATTAAAAGAGCCACAAAAGCCTCGCTCTGAGCCAATAAGAATAGAAACTAAGGGGAGATTCCCTTGTTGATTGGGGGGCATGGGATAGAAACTTAAAAAATCATGGCTCACTTCACGAATGGTTTTAATGACGTGGTCCTGCAGGACAAGACATTGGGTGATTTTGCCTAGTTCAATTAAAGAGAGATTTTTCATGGCCGTCATAATGTGGCTAATTTCTTCTAAAGTATGAAGATGTTCTTTTAGTTTCATTCGCTTCGTCATAAAACCTTCCAAGTGATCAATGAGACTCATTACTTTGGAATGGATAATGGGTCAGTTTATGCCATTAGCCATTCTTTTATCGCTTTTTCCCATTGTTCTCGTGGCCTTCCCAATGACCAATTGCTCTGTTTTATTTCTTCCTCTATTTTTTTGAGGATTTTGGGGATGTCTTCTAAATTCGATTCGTCAAAGAAGCCCTCATTGTAAGCAATAAGCCATGCGAGTTGAAATTCAATGGGTAATGATGAAAACCGTTCTTGTTTCAGAATTTCTCTTAAAATTCGCCCTTTTTGAATCTGCTGTTGCATTTTGGCATCCAGTTTCGCCCCAAAGCGAGTGAACAGTTCCAAATCAAGAAATTGCAGGTAATCGAGTTTCATTCGACCGGCTTCTTTTTTAATTTGCGGATGCTGCGCTTTACCACCGACTCGGGAGACCGATTTGGTGATATCAATGGCTGGAAGAAATCCAGAAGAGAATAAGGATTCATCAAAAAAGATTTGCCCATCGGTGATTGAGATGAGATTCGTAGGAATATAAGTGGCCATTTCCCCTTCTTTGGTTTCGATAATAGGCAACGCCGTCATACTGCCACCACCCATGGCCGGGGAAAGACAGGTGGAGCGCTCTAATAAACGGGAATGCAGATAAAAAATGTCAGCAGGAAACGCTTCACGACCAGGAGGTCTACGCAGTAAAAGGGATAGTTCACGATAACTATTGGCATGAGCACTCAAATCATCATAGACTACCAGGGTATCAAAGCCCTTTTTCATCCAGTGTTCGGCAATGGCGCACCCTGCAAAAGGAGCCAGATAAAGTAATCCTGGTAAGGCCGTCGCTTGGGCTACCACAACCGTCGTATAGTCCAATGCCTTGGCTTCTTTTAATAATTGTATGGTAGTGCTCACTGTGGAACGCTTTTGGCCAATCAACACATAGACACAATACACTTTTTTATCTTTTTGATTCATCACAATGTCAATGGCCAAAGCACTTTTACCAAGCCCATTATCCCCGATAAGTAACTCCCTTTGTCCTTTTCCAATAGGAATTAAATTATCAATCATCTTATTTCCTGTGTACAATGGCCGATTCACAAAGTCGCGGTGAAGAATAGGTGGGGATAACCTATCCAGTAGTCCTTGTTCTTCATAGGAAGGAATCTCACCGCCATCTAATGGATGACCTAAAGGATCAATCACCCGCCCAAGCAGTTTATCGCCTACAGGAATACTCAATACGCGTTTCAGAGGAAAAATAAGGGTGCCTGCCTTTAACTTTTGGGTTTGTACCAGCATCACAGCGCCAACCAGCTCTTCGGTGAGGTGGAACACCATAGCGATACAGCACTCATCCTCTGAAATAAGAATTTCATCGATGGTCGCTCCTGGTAAGCCCTTAATCCAAATAATACCATCTCCAACAGAAGCCACCTGCCCTTGTTCGGATACCTTGATTTGAAATTGATAGCGCTCAAGGCGTTGTCGTTGCTTCTCAAGAAAAGAAGGGGGGTTAGGCCAGTTCATTTTTTGTCTCTGTAAAGAATTTTAATTCATCACGAAGGTTGGCTTGCAAGCACATGGGGCCAATTTGCAGGGTTAATCCGGCGAGAAGCTTCGGATTTTCCGTAAAAGAGACGGTACGTTTTTTAGGCGCCAACTGTTCAATGACTTGCAAGAGCCCTTGTTTCTGATGTTCTTTGATGGGGTAAGCCGTTTGTATCGCAACGGTCTCATCTTCAGGCACAGTATGGAGCCATTGCCATTGTTCTATCGGAACATGATTCAGATCCTTGATGGTTTTTTCAATGATTTTTTCTTCAAGATGGGCATCCGCAAAAGGGATTAACACTTTTTCAGCAAATTTCCCAGCCAATAGAAACGCTTCTTTGGCATTGTTTTCAATGAGGGTTGAGACTTTTTGCATTTCATGGGAAAAAATCTGTTCTTTTTCTTGGCTTAATTGTTGTTCAAATCTGAGTCTTTCTTCCGATTTCCATTGTTCCATCGCCTCATGCCACTCGTTTTGCAGAGTTACTTTCTCTTGTTGCCAATCGCTAAGACGATGTTCATAGGTTGTTTGCAATTGCGTTGCTTCTTTGTGCCGTGTTTCCGCAGTCTCTAATTGTTCCTGCACTCTTTTTTTTCGTTCTAATAGGGTTTTTTGTATGGGCGCATAAAGAAAGCGTTTCAAAATCCAAATGAGAATAAGAAAATTAATGAGTTCTAATGAAAAAGTGGTCCAAGAGAGTTCCATTGCCTTTATCCCTGTTGCGTTACAAAATAAGACAATAAGGGATTTCTAAAGAGGATAATCAAAACAATCACCAAACAATAAATGGCTAATGATTCAATCATGGCCAAACCAATAAATAAGGTTCTGGTGATGGATTTTTCGGCTTCAGGTTGCCTTGCCAAAGCATCTAAGGCGTGACTAATCGCACGCCCCATGGCCAGAGCCGGCCCTATGGTTCCTATGGCAATGGCTATTGCTGCAATAACGGTTGATGCTAAACTAAACCAACTCATGTCATTCATAACGATTCTCCTTGGCTTTTAAGCTCATGGGCTTGAATGCCCCCGGCAATGTAAATTAAAGCCAGCATGCCAAAAATATACGCTTGGATGATGGCTTCAATAATATGTAAAATGAGTATTGGAATAGGGACTAAAAATCCGGCAATCATAAGGACAACCAGGGCGGTTAATTGCAAGCTCATGATATTACCAAACAATCGGACGGCTAATGCTAAGGTTCGAGATATTTCGCTGATTAAATGAAAAGGCAACAAAAAAGGAGTTGGCTTAAGATAATGTTTCAAATAGTTTCGCCACCCCTCGGCACGAATTCCAAACCAATGTACCGATAAAAAAGTCATCATCGCAAGGGATGCCGTCACTGATAAATCCGCCGTTGGTGAATAAAGTCCTGGAATAACACCGATTAAATTGGAAACAAGGATAAAAATCCACAAGGTGGCTACAAAAGGAAATATCAGCTCAACGTGCTCGGGTAATACTTCGTTCATCGCATCGTGCATCGTGCTCAAAACACCCTCCCAAATGACTTGGTACGTGCTTGGTTGTAGGAGAGAGCATTTGCGAGTGGAACTCCATGCCAAAAGGAATAAAGCCATCATAATGAACCACGTGGCCAAGACGCTTTGTGTGATGTGTAGCCCACCGATTGAAAAGGCAAAATACGCTAAAAATCCTTCTTCCACGGTTAATCCTTAATTAAAAGATACACGTTAATGGCGCCAATAATCACACCGAGGAGGATTAAATTGATGGTCCAACTCATGGAATAGCCTTTTATTTTTTCATCGAGCCAAACCCCGAGATAGGCTCCTGCGATGATGGGTAAAACAAAAACAAAGCCTAAAGTCCCCAGGTAAACCGTTTGGGCTAATAAAGTCGATTTTCCCTTTTTGGCTTCATTGATTTTGCGGACATTCCGTTTCACTTGTTGTTCCAGTTCCTTTTTCGAATCTTTAAATTCCATAGCTGTTCTGCCGGTTTAACTCCCATAAACGCTTTAACATGCCTTCATCCAAACGATGCACGCTTTCTTTAGTACGCGATAGATTGTCTTCTTCCCAATGCAATTCTTCCTCTAGGACCATTTGTATGGCTTGGTACTCTTTATGGCGCACATAATGTCTTGTCGCGATATGCAATTGATTGTCAATGAAATAAACCACGGCACCCGGTAAGGCTAAGTATTCCGTCTCTTGATTCTCATAACGAAACCAAGCCAGGCCGAATTTTAAGCACGTCATCATTCGGTCATGATGTGCTAAAATCCCAAATTGTCCAGAAGCATCTTCACCCACAAAACTGATGATCTTATCGATTTTTTCATATTGTGTGGCACTCTTAAGATGGATAGTAAAAAGCTCCATGTCCGTCGTTATCTCCCTTTATTCATGGCACCTATCATGTAACACTCTTCTTCTGAAAACTCATCGTAATCGCCTCTTAGGAGCGATTCGCAATCGGTTAATGTGTGTTCTAATGAAACCGATTTCCCTTCCATTCCTGTTTGAAGCTTGGTGACATGAAAGGGTTGGCTAAGATAGCGTTGCAGTTTGCGTGCTCTTAACACAATAGCACGGTCTTTAGGAGAAAGCTCTTCAATCCCCATCATGGAAATCATGTCTTCTAATTCTTGATAACGTTCCAGGTGTTCTCGTACGCCTTGTGCAATGGAATAATGTCGCTCGCCCAACAGGATTTTATCCATAAATTGACTCTTGGAAGCTAAGGGATCTACGGCAGGATAAATGCCTTTGCCTGCTTGTGAGCGAGAGAGTACGATGATGGAATCCAAATGAGTAATAATCCCAGTCACAGCCGGATCGCTCATATCATCAGCCGGAACATAAACCGCTTGCACCGAAGTCACTGCGCCTTTGGCAGTCGACGTCATGCGCTCTTCAAGTTCCGCTATCTCAGTCATTAAGGTGGGTTGATAACCGACACTGGCCGGCATTCTGCCGAGTAACCCCGAAATTTCACTGCCGGCTTGCACAAAACGATAAATATTATCCACAAGAAAAAGAACCTCATGGCCCAACGTATCACGCAAATATTCCGCATAAGTTAATGCCGATAACCCGGTGCGAAAGCGCACTCCTGGCGATTCATCCATTTGACCAAATACCATGAGGGTTTTATCCATGACTCCAGCCGATTGCATCTCATGCCATAATTCATGTCCTTCCCGAATGCGTTCCCCAACACCAGCAAAGACGGAGGTTCCTTGATGTAATTGAATAATGGCATGCATCAGTTCCATCAGAAGTACGGTTTTTCCAACGCCTGCACCACCAAACAATCCTGTTTTACACCCTCTGATGAAAGGACAAAGTAAATCAATGACTTTAATTCCGGTCTCAAGAATGGTTTCTTGAGTGCTCGTCATTTCAAGTGGCACGGGTTTGGCCAGAACATCACGATATTCATTGGTTTTTAATGGCGGGGCCCCGTCTAAAGGCTCACCAAAAATATTTAAAAGACGGCCCAAGCACTCTTTTGAAACAGGAATTTGTAAGGAAGTGCCTTGATCATAGACTAGTAAACCTCTTTGCAATCCTGAGGCGCGGTGGAGCGTGATGGCTCTCACATGATGCTCATCAAGATGCTGACACACTTCTAAAATGTATTCATCACGGTCCGTATGAGTTTTAAGCGATTGATGCAAAGGAGGTAAGACGTCACAATTTATTTTGACAACAGGACCATTGATTTCGACAATTCTGCCGATTGGTTTGTCATGACTTTGAGCAACCGCCGTGTTTTTATCCATTATCTTCCAGTTTTATTTGTGACCCAGGAATTAGGTGTCGTCCTGTTTTCTCTATTGTTACATCACATTATGGAATTTTAATATAACAGAGTTTGAAAACAGATAGCAAAATGCGAATCCATACCAGTTAGCCTGGAAATCTAAAAAACAAAGCAATGTGGGGAGTCTCATTAAGCTGCCAATATCCATGTCACTGAGCGAAATGATACACCAATCCACCCCTTTAGTAGGGCTCGATGAAATAGGTAGGTTCTAAATGGGACAATCTTAATAGGCTACCAGCATAATAGGGCTCCCAGAAATCTCATAAGAGCCCCAGTGATTGGATTTAATTACCCTAGAATAGGCCTCTAATCGAGCATTTATTGATTTTTCATCATGGGGCATCCCATCATTTTATTGTCCATCATCATCTGCATCATTTGCATCATCATCTGCATCATTTTCATGCGCTGTTCCATCGTGTCGGGTTGTTTTGCTGCATCATCAGGCATACTTTTCATCATCTTCATGCCTTTTTGCATCGAATGCATGCCTTCTTCCATCATGGGCATTTGTGTTTGCATCAATGACTTCTTTTCTTCCGTTGTTTTGGCGTTCATGAGCTTATCATGCATTTCCTGCATTTGTTTGAGTGCTTCCTGCATTTGTTTCATCTCTTCTTGGGGCTGGGTTGACTGATTAGTGCTTTGCATTCCCATATTATTCATTTGGGAACCAGAAGACATGTCGTCGTCTGCGAAGAGTGGGGTAGCAACTAAACTGCAAGCGGCCAATAAAATGAACACATTCCGTTTTAACATAATGAAATCTCCTTATTATTTTTCAATGAATTGTCCGAGGTGAACATCCTATCACAGTACTATAAGAGCTGGCCATGAAAAGCAAAAGACATACTGAGTCGTTGTATTAATGCCAACCTTTCCCTCCTGTATTGTGTCCTTCATAAGTATGAGAAACACGGTGTGTATCATTGGTCGTTTTCGATGAAGCACAAGAGGTGAACAAAAATGTTGAGCTTAATAATACCACTACCCCAATAACTGCCTTAACAAATCTTTGCGTTGGCATGTCAATGCTCCTTGCAATGAATTATGTGATGGCTGAATCAATATAAAAACAACCCACCTCATTTTTATAATATAGCACCGTTTGGAAATACTGGGCTGTTTTTCATTTGTTTGTCCTTTTTATTGTTTTCCTGCTGTTCCTACATTTCTAAAGAGGACCCAAAAAGTAATTTAGCCTATAAAATGGATAAAGTAAGTAATAAGGCACCACTTTATTGACCAAAATCGATGGGGTAATGTTTCTTGCAGGAAACAGAAGCACTGTTTGGTCAAGGAAATCCACAAGATGTCATTCTTTTCATTTTCTATTTCTGAAGAGAGGCTCCTTAAATGGCATTGATGGGGTAAATCTTGTGCTATCCTGTATTATATCTTGTTGATTATAGGGCATAATGCTAAGGATGTCGCGGCCATGAAGGGACTAGAAAAACAATGTTGTCCTAAGGAAAGGATGCTCACTCAGAACCAAGAATTGCAAGAAGGGCTAGATTTCTCTTGTTGTGCACCGGCTGATATGAGTACTTCCGACAGCGTCTTTCCGTTTTTCACTCAATTAGTGCAAGCCAACCTGGCTAAATGGACGGCAGGAATAAGTCCTGCTGCCATCGGTTCTTCTTATTCCACCTGGCTTTGGCAATTGACCCAATCCCCTGGGGTTTTGTGGGAACTTGCTTTTTATCCGGCTTTGCATGCCAACGATTGCATTAATAATATCGTTTGTGTTGAGCGTGCTGCGGATGGTAAAGACGTGCGTTTTAAAAAAGACAGTTGGCAGCCCATGCCTTGGCGTTTATTCGCCGAAGGATTTTTGCAGATGGAGGATTGGTGGCGACGTGCCACAACGGACGTGCCAGGATTACCCAACCAGGTGGAACGTACTGTTTCATTCTGGGCACGCCAATGTCTTGATGCCCTATCCCCTTCCAATTTTGTTTGGTCTAATCCCGATTTATTCCATGAATCCATGCGCACTGGGGGACTTAATCTTATCCAAGGCAGCCAAATCGCACTCGAGGATTGGTTAGAAAAGCTAACAGGCACACCGCCTACAGGCTCTGAGCATTTTATCCCAGGAAAAGACGTGGCCGTTACACCAGGGCGAGTGGTATTCCAAAATCATTTGATGGAATTGATTCAATTTGAGGCCCAAACCAAGACGGTATATAAAGAGCCGATACTCATCATACCCGCCTGGATTATGAAATATTATATTTTGGATTTATCGCCACATAACTCCTTGGTAAAGTGGCTTGTAAGGCAGGGGCACACGGTATTTATCATTTCTTGGCGCAATCCTGACAAAGAGGATCGTGATTTGGGGATGGATGATTATTATCGGCAAGGAGCTATGGCGGCACTTGATGTGGTATCAACCCTTTTGCCAGAAACCAAAATCAATCTGATGGGGTATTGTTTAGGGGGCACCTTGGCCATGATTACCGCATCTGCGATGAACAGAGACAAGGACGAACGTTTAAACAGCCTCACACTCTTGTCAGCCCAAGGGGATTTTACTGAGGCCGGGGAATTAATGCTTTTTGTGACTGAAAGTCAAGTGGATTTTCTTAAAAGCATGATGAAGGAACAAGGGTATCTGGATACCAAGCAAATGGCGGGTTCTTTTCAGATGTTGCGTGCTTATGACTTAATTTGGTCCAAAATGGTCCAAGATTACATGCATGGCATGCGGCGAGGGATGATTGATTTGACGGCTTGGAATGCGGATGCCACACGGATGCCTTACAAAATGCACAGTGAATACCTTGAAAAACTCTTTTTAAGGAATGATTTTGCCGAAGGGCGTTATACCGTGGAAGGAAAGCCGGTGGCTGCTGAGAACATTAAGTTGCCTGTTTTTGCAGTGAGCACTGAAAAAGATCATATAGCACCCTGGCAATCCGTCTATAAAATCCATCTTATGATCGAAGGGGATGTGACTTTTGTTCTTACTGGCGGTGGGCATAATGCGGGCATCATCAATGAGCCGGGTCATCCAGGACGTTCTTATCGTGTTCATGAGCATAAACAAGGTGAGGCTTACTTAAATCCCAAGAGTTGGCTTGCGATGACAGAGAAGCGGGAGGGCTCCTGGTGGAAAGCATGGCATGCGTGGTTAGTCCAGCAAAACACTAAAAAACGCATTGCGCCACCGGTCATGAATCAGTCACTGCCAGCGGCACCAGGAACTTATGTGCTTCAGAAATAGAACGCTTTTGCGTGAGTTACATGTATTGCCCACCATTAATATCAAAATTGGCACCGGTAATAAAACCGCTTTGCTCCTCTGCAATGAACGCAACAACACGAGCAATTTCCTGGGGTTTGCCTAATCGCCCAACAGGAATTTGAGCAACAATCGCTTCTAAAATATCACCCCTAAGAGAGGCGAGCATCTCGGTATTAATATAGCCAGGAGAGACGGTATTTACCGTAATGCCTTTCTTTGCAACTTCTTGTGCCAGACTTTTGGTAAAACCGTACAATGCGGATTTCGTGGCGGCGTAATTACACTGGCCGAATTGACCTTTGCGTCCATTAACGGAAGAAATGGTGATAATACGTCCGTAACTATTATCCAACATATTGGATAATACGGTTTTCGTCATATTAAAGACACTATTCAAATTGGCGTTGATGACATCCTGCCATTGTTCTTGAGTCATCTTTTTCAAAGTGGCATCCTTCGTCACACCGGCATTGTTCACTAGAATATCGATTTTGCCGTATTTTTCGATGACCAATTCAGTCACTTTCTCACAATCTTTGAAGGAAGAAATATCCCCATAGACAATGTCGATATCAAAACCTTGCATGGCTTGTTTTTTCTGCCATTCTTTCGCTAAATCATGATTGCCCTGTTTGAAATAACAGGCGATGACTTGATAATCTAACTTTTGCATTTCTTGGCATATGGCGGTACCAATACCACCAGTGCCTCCTGTGACTAAAGCAACTCGTTGGTTCACTTCTCTCCTCTTTGATGGTTTCATGCAGTAAAAATAGCTTTATTGTCATTAGAATGGTATTTGCCCAGGATTAATGGTGTTATTTAATTACTTCTACTTCCTCAGCCTGAGGTCCTTTCTGTCCTTTTCCCATTTTAAAAAGAACGGCTGCCCCATCGGGAAGTGTTTTAAAGTCGCCACTTTGAATCGAACTAAAGTGGACAAAGTAGTCTTTGCCACTGCTTTCAATAAAACCAAATCCCTTGTCTTTATTAAACCATTTGACTTTACCACGAATTTTATTGGTCATTTTTGTTTATTTCCTTATAATGAAGGATATATAGTGTCCTGCGATGTTGCTCTTTGTGTCAATAGATTGTTAATCTAATCGCTCATAACGGTTTAGTTAGTGGAGTCAGTAGACTCTTCATCCTCTCCCTTTACCTTTTTCAACGAAACCACTTTATCACACTGAATCTCAATGGTATTTGTTTTAGTAGTAGATACTCCCCAACATCTTACTCTTTTTCCCTCTTTATCGATGAATAGCACGTGAATAACCAAATTTTTCCCATAAGTATTGTCGATGGTGATGTCTTGAACATCATTCGTTTTTGTCAGAAGTCTTCCCAGTGAATTGCCATTACGGTGGAACTCTATTAATACCTCAGTATTGGATAAGGGCACATTGTTTATTTTGGAGTCCTTGTGGTATTTGATGTGATAAGATTGCATGCCGGCATAGGCATTGAGTATCGTGCAGGAAAAAATTGCTGCAAAAATAATTTTAAGAAGGACTATTTTTTTTATTTTAAATGACGCGATATCGTTCATGTGATTCCTATCCTTATTCTTGCTCATGTACTTTTACTATTTTGTCATAAAAGTTTTACACGCCCAATTTTTAATAGCATAATTCATTTTTGTCATAATAGAGTTAATTTTAGTTTGTATTAATAACTCTTAACAAGGAATAGCTTGGTATGTGTTTACGCGTCTCGTTACCTACCAAATTTACATACCTGATTTAAAAACATGTAACAAAATCCTTTAAATGAGCGCGATATTGAAGTAGTTATGATATTATCAATCAATGCTTTCTTACATACAACGAATTTTATTGGTTTGCGATAAGAAAGATTAATTGGGAACCAAATCAAGAAATTCACATATCTGGTGCTTTTCATACGTATCTCGCTGGAATATTAGTTATGAGCGCCCTCAAATGGGAGGCATTATTCCCTGGTGAAAAAAATGAGGTGATTTTTTAAGTAAAAAGACATCCCTGCTGTCAAAACAACCTTGGTTGCAAGCCCCGGCATAGCATTTGCTGCAAGAGGGATGGTATTGGCTGCTCTCGCTTTTGCATTAGTTGCTACTGTGGAATCAGCGGAGAATTGAGCGATAATATTGCAAATATTTTTAGCCAACCAGTTCAAGATACAACACCTACAAGTAAATTTACAAATTACCATTTTAGCCGGTAGCATACATGCTCAATAATGTGATTTATTCTCATACATTAAGGGTCTAGGTGGAATCAAAAAAGAACGAGAATTTAAATTGAGCTCGAAATTTCGCTCTTGTTAAATTATTAGAGGCCATTCCATACGAAAGATTGCACCCAATTGAGCGCCTCCGTATCAACAAAAAATACGAATTAAATTATATCGAGTATTTATTTTAATCTTTTTGGTTTAACCAAATCCACTTAACAGGTACTGAATTTGATTGTTAAAGTATTTTTTCACTGGTTAGAAAGCAAATCCCAATTGTTCTAGGTCAGCTTGGGGTAAGAGAGATATAGGTATTGCATCCAGGTGTTCGCGTTGATTGATCCTGTTAATGGTTTTGGCAGAAGGTATTTTGTGCTTATCTTCTATCAAACCCACGAAAGGGAGTAGATGCAGCAGCAGATGATTGTCACAGGTTATGGTTTTAAGCTGATATCCTCGAAGGTTTCGTATTTTAACCAGGGTGCAAAAGTGATCAAATCCTTCGCTAAAACTGGCAAAGGCTAAGGTGCGACTTTGCCCAAGCCTGGATTTAATCCGGCCATTAATTAAAGTAATCACCCAGTCCTCTAGTAAATCTTTGCTTAAACGAATTACATAATAGCGTGACCCTTTTTCAAAACGGGCTGCGTGATAGCATTCTCTAGGTGAACAATCAATTAGGCGTAGAAAGGGCTGATTAATGAACCAAGGGCTCATTAAAACAAGGCCAGGTTAGCAATGCGTTTTAAGCGCTCAGGGTTATCTTCCACATAAATGGCGGTAGTTACAATGTTGGCATGCCCCGCCAGACGGGAGACGGCTTTGATGTCCGCACCTTGTTCAATAAGTCGGGTAATAAAAGTACGCCGCCCCGAATGAGAGCTCGCCCCATGAATTCCTGCTTTATCATAAAGGGATTTGAACCATTTTTGTAAGGTGTTGGCGGTGAAACGGCTTTTGCGTTGGGTTTGAAACAAGGCTTTATTATGTGGCATGCCCTTCAAGTCATTTAAATGAGCTTGCAAGACTTCACGTATTTTTTTATGGGCCAGATAAGCATGACGCTGTTTTTCACCCTTGGTCATGGAACGCTTTAAAATGAGCTCATCCAATAATTGATAATTGGAGTTGGCTACATCGGCGATGGTAAGGGAGGCAATTTCTTTGGCGCGCAATCCCAAACCATACGAACAATAAACGAGGGCTAGATTACGTGTACCCATTTTGCCCACTTTCGCGACCAAAAGCAGTAATTTAAATTCCGCCTCACTCAAAACCTTTGCTTTTCCTTCACGCGCCATTAAAACCCCATTAACACCCTGATTTACCTTTACTTTATACAAATAAGGATGTATTTGCAAAAGTTAAAAATGCTAAACAATGGAAACCTGTAAGTTTTATCTTTATTTGGCAGGATTTTTTAAACTTTAAATGGCAGGTTTAGCACCATAATAATGCATGATAAAAAAATATCCGTATCAAAATGCAGCTAGTTTTGCGATGTTTTGCAAACATTCGGGTTTGTTTTCTGCATAAATAGCCGTTGTAATCGTGCTAGAATGGCCAGCCAAAGATGATACTGCTTTGATACTGATACCCTGCTCAAGCAATCGGGTAATAAAAGTGCGACGACCAGAATGAGAGCTTGCACCAATTATACCAGCTTTATCATAAAGAGATCTGAACCATTTTTGCAATGTACACGGAGTAAATTCTTTTTTTCGCTGCGTTTGAAATAATGGTTTATTAAGATCAGAACCTACCATGGTTTTCAAGTGATCGGTAAGTGCGGCATAAACCTTTTTATTGGTAAGATAAGCATAACGATGCTTTTTGCCATAATGTATTGAGCGTTTCAAACAAATTTCATCAAGAAGTCTGCATTGCTTATCGGCAACATCTTTAATAGAAAGCGATGCGATTTCTTTTACACGCAGCCCTAACCCGAATGAGCAATATACAAGCGCAATATTGCGAATGGGGGATGAGCCAATTTTTGCTGCATTGAGTAGTTGTTCGAATTCAAACGCATTCAAAATCTTTGCCTTACCTTTTTTTGCCATGTCAACACCACCATTAAAATAGATTAAGTATTACCAATTAACAAACATTCTCTTGCCGCCAATACCACTTCATTAGTGATATATTGCAATTGATTCAACCTTAGCAATCGATCAATTTGCATAAATAGCCGATTTAATAATCGAAAATTACCATTAGTGATGCGCATAATGGACGCCATCGCCTCATGATCAGAAAATTCCTTTTGCTTTAATTTAAGCCCTAATTTTTGCCAGTTGTGTTCCAAGGTAAACAACATTTCTTCCTTGGACAGTGGTTTATATTCATGAGAAAATCCTATCCGTGAATACAGTTGTGAATACCTTGATAGTCTTTTTTCCAAGCCGGGCATGCCAATAAATACGATGGAAATACCCCGATCGTCATACAATGATCTCAGTAACTCTAACGTGGCGAAACCAAGTCTTTCCGTTTCATCAATGATGATTAGCTTGCAGTAATTCTTGGATGATAATTTTATCGTTTTGATAAAATTCTCTTTTTCATCTTGATTTAATTGGGTTTGCTCATCGACCATCTTATTTACTTGTGCGGCATGAACCACTCGATCAAAATAACAAATGTTTTGATTCAAGGTATTTAGCATTTGAAGAGAAGACAGTGGGGCGATGGGAGTATAAAAAACGGTACTGCAGCTATAAAGTTCGGTTGGTACATGACGATTATCTTCAATTGCATATCCATTTGGGTTTGCTGACAAAATTAGTTTCCGCTTGCTGTAATGTTCTGCAGATTGTGTTTTCCCAACTCCTGGAGATCCATAGCATATGCCAATGTATTTATATTCAACACACGCATCACAAAACTCTTCAAATCGCTGATACCCCTTGGTTTCTAAAAACACTTCATCCGTGTCAGGTAGCTCATTCATGCTTATACCTCTTTATTTTGACATGGCGAACTTTATCTTGTTCAAGTGGTGAGGTAGGAGTTGGCTTGTTGGTTATTTTTGATGGATTTTTTAATAAGGCGTCTACAATTGAACATCGCTCACTGATATTGTCTCGTAGTTCCTTCCTTCTGGCATTTCTCGCCTGGACAATTTCTTTTAAACTGACTGACCCTGTGTCTAATTCTTGTGAAATCGCACGGCACAAAAAATCACCCTTGTGAAACACACGAATTTCGGCAAGATCCCTTGGATCATAACGAATGATGACATCCTCACCAACAAAGCCCGCGAGGGTTGTAGAGAAATAACGGAACCCCTGAAATTTTATGCCATCTCTGTGAACTCTTCTTGGTTTTGCTACCATCAATAATAATAAATCCAGAGAATCTTGTGATTCAGGGAGCTGAGGCAAAAAACAATTGCTTTGCCATTTAACGATCGGCGCAATTTTGGTTGAACTATGTGATTGATTATTGTATTCATCCAACATAAAAAATTTTATTTTTGATTCAAGTACTTCAAGCGTCAAGCATTCATTCTTTTTTACAGAAGTATCTGGTTGCACGTACCCGGGCAAGTCTTGAAGAACGCGTTGATTTATTGTTGCAAAAAATCGCTCAATCTTTCCACGACCACGGGGTTTACCGATGGTCGAAAAAATTAACTGTATTTTTAATGACACACAAACTTCTTCAATATGGTGTGATGTAAAATCGCAACCATGATCGGTATACATGATTTCAGGAATACCGCAGATAGGCCACTGTTTCTCATTTTTTATCCATATCGCCTGACGAAATGCTAACGATGTTTGTAGTGATGAGGGAGCATGAAAACTTAAATAATATCCAGCTATACCTCTACTATAATCATCCATAATAACAGTGAGCCAGGGTCGTTTAATTCCACCTTTATTATCAAGCACGTAGATATCAAGTAATGTATGATCCGCTTGCCATATTTCATTTGCCCTCGATGCTTCTCTGATAAAAAGAAGATCATATTTTTGTTGGTATGGTTTTATACCATCATGCGCAAGGCTGATGAGATCAGGAGAGAGATTATTTATAATCTTTGAAACAACTGCGTAACTGGGTATTGGCAGATTATTATCTTTGGTATGACGCACTATTTGTCGATGAATTGCAGCAACAGTACGTTTTGGCTTTTTCAGAGCCAATCCTTCAATTACCTGCGCCAAATTTTCTGTTAGCTCTCGGTAACTCCCCTTATCATTACGGCTTTTTGATTTTAATCCGTCTAACCCATTGACCTTGTATTGCTCAACCCACCGATGCAAACTCCTGATCGAAACTCCTGAATTCTTTGCGATGGAAGTTAGGGGCGCTTTATCTTCTAAATACGACTGAATGACTTTAAATTTATCAAAAGCGCTTTTTCTACTCATATTTCTTAATTTAATATCAAATTAGGCTGATTTTTGCATTTCATGTACAACATAATGGTGAAGTGATTATAATATATCTCTATGGCCATTTATTATACTTTGGCTCTATTATTTTGTATACTATAAAACGACCGTTTTTATGAATATGTTTTATTGGTGCCTTACACTTTATAAAACTATATTAGTATGTATAATTAAATCTATTATTTAAGGTTAAATATTAACGGACTATTTTTTGAGTAAATTATGGCCAAAACAATCGCATATATTCGTGCTTCAACTGATAAACAAGATTTGAATAATCAAAAGCTTGAAATTTTTGAATTTGCTAAAAAAAATAAACTTGAAGTTGATGATTTTATTCAGATGACTATCTCAAGTAGAAAAACAAGTAAAGAACGCCGCATTGATGAAATGCTCTCAGTATTGGATGATGCTGATACGCTTATCGTTACTGAGTTAAGCCGATTGGGTAGAAGTACCGCTGAAGTCATTGGGTTGGTTAATGAATTAATCAAAAAACAAGTTCGAGTAATTGCTATCAAGCAAAACTTGGATATGAAGCAACACGATATGAATTCTAAAATCATGATTACCTTGTTTTCACTCTTCGCTGAGCTTGAACGTGATCTTATTAGTCTCAGAACTAAAGAAGCGCTTGCCAGCAAAAAAAGGCAAGGGATTCAATTGGGTAAACCTAAAGGCACAATTCAGAAAAGTAAATTTGATAAAGATGCTGAAAAAATTATAGAGCTGCTAGCATTAGGTTTATCAGTGAGGAAAATCGCAAATTTTTTAGGTTATAGCAATCATATTGGTCTTAATACTTATGTAAGAAAAAGAGAGTTACGCAATGCGTCCATTGGGATGAGTGGCTAAGTGTAGTTCTCTCTGTCTGAATAAAAGAGATTATCTAGATGCTAGAGAATACAGATATTACAAAATCCTGTTTATGAAAGGAGCTAGTTTTATGAGTTGTGAATGTCAACAAGCCGCTACAGTAACAGATAAAAAAGTTTTGAAAATTGCATTGGCGTTAAATTTTACGATGTTCCTTGTAGGCTTAACCGCCGGGGTTATTGCCCAATCTACTGGACTCATTGCAGATTCATTAGATATGCTTGCTGATGCATCGGCTTATATGTTAGGTCTTTTGGCAGTTGGTCGGGGTATGCGCTTCAAAACCACAACCGCCGCGTTAAGTGGAAGTTTACTATTAATTTTAGGTGCTGGGGTGCTGATTGATGTAGGAAGACGAGTTTTGTTGGGTAGCTCTCCTATGAGCACTGTGATAATAAGTATTGCGTTTATTTCTTTGGTAGTAAACAGCGTAGTTTTGTATTTACTTCGACGATTTCGCGATGGAGAAATTCATTTACGTGCAACTTGGATTTTTACTCGTGCAGATGTTATTGCCAATCTAGGTGTTATTTTATCGGGTGGATTAATAGTACTCACGAAATCCAGATACCCTGATCTAGTTGTCGGGTTTATTATTGCCTTATATGTAATAAAAGAGGCTTTTCAAATCCTAGGTGAAGCACGCGAAACTGTAAGGAATCAATCTGATAGTGCCAATTAAAGATTTAATTTCCCTGCCAAATAAATGTAAAACTTACAGAAACCCTTTCTGGCATTGAAGACATCCTCTTTTGTATATAAGAGGATGTGTTTTTTTCTTGGAATAATTTTGTGCATGGTAAAATTAGATCTAAAAAAGGAGTGCAATCGTAAATTAAATTTAAACAGTCTCTTAAATGGATTTATGGAATATTTGGCTGATGCGATTTAAGAGCACGATTTAATGGACACCTAATTCCAGAGAATTTGCCCGTTCACTAATTCATAAATTAGTAGACATCTTTATTCAGGAAACAAAGTTACTTCTGTAGACTTCAAAGAACCATCAGGATTACTCCAACTTAAAATTATGTCATAGCTGGATGGACTAGCTAAATCTCTGTGAGTGCTTATACTAACTGACTGAGCAGGAGATAAAGTGCTAATGGGGAACAGATTTTTATATTTTTCCCATTTTATGAAATCCGGCCTCTGATTATGACCTTTAAAGGTGATATTTACATCATGAGCATTAGTTTGGCTTATATTTGTGATATTGAACTTGTACTTAGTACCTTGTAACTTCATAAGCTCTATTCTACAGAGAGCTTCAGACTGCTCTTTTTTCAGCAATTCTTTTTGCATCGCGGCAAGTTCAGATTGGTTAATTTGTAGATTATTGGCCTCAGCTAGAAGTTTATTGCTTTTCCTATTTGCTCTATAGCTGATTAGCACTGCAAACAAACTAACAGAAATACTTATCCCTTCAAATATTGTCATAAACCTGCCTTTTTATTCTTTTTATCCTAAATAGATAATATCAAAGTATCAACAAGAGTTTATATAATCGAGTCTTTCAGAGTGTGTGGTGGTCAAATCATTCAGTAGCAATTGAAAAAAACACTATTTTTTCAATTATTTTTTCTACATGAACTTCTGCAGACCAACTACACTAATTGTTAATTTGTTCTATAATTGACCCAGGTGAATTATTTTAGAGATATCAATGTTTTACTATGTTGATGAAAGTGGGAACACAGGTAAAGATCTGTTCAATGATTCTCAACCTAATTTATTCTACGGTCTATTAACTAGTAATATAAATTTTGATCTACTAGCGGAAAAACATGTAAATATAATTAAACAAAAATATGGCATTACTCATCTGCACGGGAAGAATCTTCCTTTAAATAAAATTGAATCTGTTATTTCGGATTTAATTGGCCTTCAAAAAAAATACAAATTACGCTTTGATTTATCTAAAGTTAGCAAAAGCGATCTTGCAATCATCTCTTTTTTCGATCAGGTATTTGATCAAGGTATGAACCCTGCTTATACCTGGACGGGATATTGGACGCCATTAAGGTATGCAATGTTAGTTAAAGTTGCGAGCATATTTGACTTTGATACATTAAAAAAATCATGGGATGCTAGAGTCTGTATAGACAATTATAGGTCAAAAGAAATTTTTACCTCAGTATGTGATGTGCTTTTAAGCCGGTTAGGAGAAATACCTGACAAACGATCTCAACAGTTAATCTATGATACTTTATCTTGGGCAAAATCTAACTTCTATGCCCTCGGTTATAATTGTACGGATGAATCCCAAGTAAAGGCCAACTCTCCCAATATAATTGGCTTTCAGTTTGTACTGCATCAAATAGGTGAATATATAAAAAACACTCCTAAGTCACCAGTAAAAATTACGATTGATCATCAATCAGAGTTTAATAAATATCAGCAAAAATTGGCTGATTTATGTGCTATTTTGAAAGAACAAAAAGTCATAGAAAAGACGCCATTGGGAACAACTGATTTTAGAAACTACCCGTCAGATAAATTGGTATTTTTATCCCATAAAAATAGTATCGGGGTTGAAGTAACGGACTTAGTTCTGTGGTTATATCAAAGGTTTCTTCAAAACAAAGAAATACCTTCAGGTGCACTATTGTTATTACAGAGATTTTTCTTTAAAACAAAATACCATGAAATTTCAATGAAAGGGATAATTGAACGTTTTAACTCGTGGTTCAGTACACTACATAGTTTGAGTATTGAGGATATTTCCAAGGCAAAAAAATTAATTGATATAGATGAAAAAAGACGACTCCAAGCTATACAGAGTAGCATCAAAAATATTTAACTAATTTGTGCAAAATATCTTATTAGCCTCTTTCTTAATTTTAGAAAAATTAACCATATTTATTAACTGATTTATTGTTGCATTTTGGTTGGATGATAGGGTAGGGCAGGGTAATAAATAAATCCCCCGTTTTATTTCTTACTTGGCATCATCATACTACTTATATGTCACATTGACATATATATCATATTGACATATACTTGTATTAAATACTTTTGAGCGAAAATAAATTTTGCGTATCATTTCTAAGAAAAAACTTCGCGATTATTATATAAGTAATGTTCAATCTGAAATCCCACTGACAGAGTGGTACTATAAAATGTTAGAGACAAATGCGTCTAATATTTTTGAGTTGAGGCAAGTTTTTAATAGTGTAGATCCTGTTTATGGCTACACTATATTTAATGTTGGTGGTAATAATTATCGTTTAATAACGGCGATTCATTACAACACCCAAACTTGTTATGTCAGAACAATTTGGACACATGCTGAATATGACAAACCAATTAATAAAGAAAAATTAAAGCGAGGTGATTTATGAAGGCTCTTGCTATTGACTACATTGACAATAAAACCAAACATAAATTTCATTTACCACTAACTGTGTTTAAGAAACCAACTAATGATAATGAATATAAATATCTCGAAGATATTCTAGATAAATTAATTGACGAGGTTCGTGATGATGAAAATCATCCTCTAGCTTTGGCAATGCAAATCATCGGTGAGAACTTAGAGCAATATGATAATGAGCATTTTCCTTTGATTGGTGAAAATGTAACAGATGTTGAGTTGGTAAAGTATCTAATGAATATCAATCAACTTCATCAAAAAGATCTTGCTCCTATATTTGGTGGCCAAGCAAATGTTTCCAAATTTCTAAATGGAGAACGAAGCTTAGGAAAAAATCATATATCTGAGCTAAAAAGAAAATTTAAAATTAGTGCTGATTTTTTCCTAAAATAGGAATGGAGAGAATCCTTTTTCTCTTTTAAATGCACATGAAATATAAGTATTTGAAACCAGGGATAAAGATGAACAATACAAAAGAAAAATTTCAAATAGTTGATGAGCATTGGCAGATGTTTGAGGATATATCTCAAACTGAAAGTTATAAAAATTTAAAAGCTCATGCCAATGAATTGGGTAAAACTATGAAAGATGCTTTTGCTAATGTATTAGAAATTCAAAAAACTATTAATGATGATAAGTAGAGATAACTTTTTTTACAAAAAGGCGGGACTTTCATTCAATCTTTAATATTTTCAATTAAGTCTGATTACTGATTCCCAGACTTAAGAATGCTTTACTTAAATGCTTTTGCTTTTTCAAAATGCATTTTAAAATCAATAAGTTCAGCATTGTGGCTCTGGTTCTCGTTAAATGGATCTGAAAATCGATAAGGAACACAATTGAAAGGCACAATATTGCGATAAGGGTCAAAATTCTTATCAATTAAAAATTTGCGGCACTGCTTGCGGATATTGATTTTCGCAATAATTGGCAAGTGCTCATAATCCATCATTTCGTTAGTTTCCAAGTTGATTATTTCAAGAAAAATAATCTCAGGATAGGGCTGCTCATGCCATTCAATGTTTTCATGATTGAGTTGGAATGTTATTTTTAAAGACAACTCAGATTTGATGTTTTTTTGAGTTTTAATGCAAATGGTTGGGTTTAGTGCTTGTTCAATAGTTGTAGTAAAGACATGTATTGTCATAGCTATACCTCGTGCTCCGTCTGGAGATTTTTTTCTCAGATGTTTGTTAGCTTAAAAACGTAGATATTATCAACGAGGTACTTGTTTTTTTGTAACCACATAGGCTATGTAAGGAATAATTGAACTCATACAAAAAATTAAAAAAATCCCTTCCAATAAATGCAAATCAAGAATCATTGACCATATACAAAAAAAGCCAGATGCGCCTGCGATTAAAATAATTCGATTTAATATACGTGTTACAGTAGATTTCAAATCTTCATTTTCTTTAACTGATGGGAAATATAGTGCCATAAACAATTTGCCAAATCTCCCAAGTTGTATATTGCTCATTGCTTCCCTATAAAGTTCTTCAACTGTTGGAAAAAAAAATCTTCTTAATCTGTTTATAGTTGATGATAATTTTGCTTTAAAAGACATTTTTTAAATTCCTTTTTCCTGTTTTATCGCATTTTTTGTATAGAATTTAATCGTATTGACCCTCGGCCGGGATCCTGGTAAAAAAGGGTCATGTTCAGTTTTTAATCCAATTAGGCCTGTAATTGCAATTTTAAGTGCATGTTGAGTGCATCAGCAACTTTCACCAGGGTCTCTAATGAGGGAATAAATGAACTATTGCCACTTTCAAGGCGAGAAATAACCGATTGTTTGGTTCCAATTTTATTAGCCAATTCAGATTGTGTCATATGTCGCTTTTTACGGGCATTTACAATCATTACTGCTATATTATTAATAATTTGCTCACGCTCATAGTGCTTGGCAAATTCTTCATCTTGCTTGATTTTATCGTCAATAAATTCATTTAAGGTAAGTGTTTTCATTCTCGTATACCTCCATCATTCGTTTTTCAGCCAGTTCAATTTCTTGCTTTGGCGCTTTTTGTGATTGTTTTTTATAGGCATGTAAAAGAACGATGATTTCTTTTTGAATGCACACATAAAAAAACCGATAACCACTGCGCGATGTTTTAATCTTAATTTCCCAAAGCGAGCCTTTTATTTGCCTGAATTGTACCCGTGGGCTATCAAACCCCAGTTCTTCAACACTCTTTAAACAACCAGCAAGTCGCGCGATTTCATCGGACGGCAAATCATTTAGAAATTCCGCCACGGGGTTTTTGCCAGATTGCTTTTGGTAAAATTTGATTCTCATAGTATTTTATAGCATAAATGTGATAATTTGAAAAGTATTTAACTAAAATCAGTCATGGAATTTAGTTTGCTGTTTAATGCTTCTGAATTATTTAATGACCCTAGGGTATGAAGCAGCTCTTTGATTGGCCTATTATTTTTTAGTAAAGGATTAGCCCACAAAAACAAGATATCGTCATCAGCTAATATTTTTTGCACTACATCTGGTTTTTCTTCCAGTAAAATCTCTACAGCGCAAGCCACTAACCATTTCGAGGTTGATAGTTCACCTTTTGCGATTTCCTCAATAGTTTTTGGAGCAATGCTTTTATCTTTATTAAACAGCGTTCTGGCTTTCTGGTGCAGTTTTTCTGATTTGTTATGAATGGATAATAATTCAGAGAATACCGCCTGTATTTTTAAGGAAACATCTGTTTTTACATTTTCGGAAAGCCCCAGTTGATTAAGCAGTGTCAGCGCTTGCTGTTTTTTTTCATCAGGAAGGCTTGCTGTCTTTATTTTAAGTTGCCCAATAGCGGCACTTATCATGGCATCATAAACATTCAAGTCGATGTGCTCTTCAAAACATAACTTGCTTAGTTCATCAATCGCATCAATAAAACTACCGGGTAATCGGATCCTAAAATCTTTTTGTTCGGACAGAGCCTTTGTGGAAAAGTAATGCTCAATAGCCACTAGATTATTCATGTAGTGCTTTAATTCAATGGCTTCTTCCTGGCTTAATTTATCCCAGCTATCGAATTCATCGCAGTTATTTGCCTGAAATGAGCCATAGGTTGTTTTTTTATCGGCTGATTGCACGTGCACTCTAGGTGGTTTATTCATGTTTGCTTTAACGGCAAACGATAATTTTTTCATGAATCTACTCCTGTTAATAGCCTACTCCCCGCGGTAGGGAGTAGGGCAGTGGTCAGTATTTATAATCGGGTATTTTTTCTATTCTGTTATCAATGAATTCAACCAGTTGATCGCAATAGACTCCTTTCATCGGTTTATAGGGTATCACTGGCCACACCAGCATGTCTGAAAAGTCTTTGTTAAGGTAAAAGGAAATATTGTATAGGTCTTGTGCCTCATCCAACTCGATGCAGACAAAACCATCTAAATAACGCGCATGAACTCTTATTGCAAGTGCATTAGATGATAGTTCATACCATTTAGATACGCCCCACGACCAAACGATAGCTTTATTCGTGTGCAGCAATTGTTGCTGGATAATTTCTGGAATAGTCATTGTGTTCTCCTATGTTTTTACTATGTGTCATTAAGACAAAAACAGTATAACAAGGGCAGCAATTAATATCAATACATTTTATAAATATATTTTATCAATTGTTTTTATAAAAACAATTGACGGTGATGCGATTTTTTGAGATACTGTATTTGTTCCTTGAGAACAATAGTAAAAACATAGGAGAAAACATCATGTTACCCATTTTATCAAAAGAAAAACTATTTAAATTAGCCCCTTCCATATTCACACAAGATAGTTCGTACAAAACAAGTGCTCAGTATTCAGCGATCTCAACAGAGCAAATCATTGAAAAATTAATGTCAGAGGGGTTTTTTCCAACATGGGCAACTCAGACTAAAAGCCAGAATCAAGAATCGAAAGCATTTGCAAAACACATGCTCCGTTTTCAACGTCATGATGTCATGCAAAATAATCAGGGGCTCTATCCAGAACTTGTTCTTATTAATTCTCATGATGGTTTGTCTTCTTATCGTCTAATGGCGGGTCTTTTTCGGGTTGTGTGTGGTAATGGGATGATTGCGGGACAATCCTATGACGAAATTAGAATTAAACATCAGGGGGATGTTGTTGGAAACGTTATTGAAGGTACTTATAAAGTGATTGAAACCGCGAACAAGATGCTCGATGTATCAGATGATATGGCTTCAATTCATTTAAACGATACTGAAAAGATGATTTTTGCCGAAGCTGCCCATTCTCTAAAATTTTCTGATGATGAGGGCGCAATGATCGTTGCTCCTGAGCGTTTATTGCAACCAAGGCGTTATGTAGATCAAAAAGATAATGATTTGTTTACGGTGTTTAATGTCCTGCAAGAAAATTTAATTAAAGGAGGTATCCGTGGCCATCGTTTAAATAAATACGGATACACCACTCGAACAAAAACGAGAGAAGTAAAAGCTATTGATCAAAATGTAAAATTAAATCGTGCGTTGTGGACGTTAACCGAAAAAATGATGGAAATAAAAAGGTAACGGAATTTTTTTAGAGGCAAAGAACAATCCCTTTGCCTCATCCTGAAAATAGCGTGATAACAACAGCAAGATGGAAGGAACATTTGATGAAATTAAGACTATACCACGGACGCAATACCCCAGAACAAGAAATGGATGATTGGGGCTTTGAAGGAGCAACACTTTTTGGTGTTGATGGCATTATCTGGACATACGGAGTTCCCAGAGTGTTTTTTATTAATGATGAGTATTTTAATATAGCGAGGGAAGTAACAGGGTGGGATGAGATTGCTGATGGTTTAGAGATGCGTGTTTATGAGGATTTAATTAAAACCAAACAAGGGTACTTTGGGGATTGGGAGTTAATTAAATTAGGGTAGAATTTCCATAAAAAAAGCCCAAATTCCATGGGCTTTTTTTCTTATCGATTCAGCTATCCTATCAGCTCTTTTTGTCTGCTTTTATTGGAAGGAATATTATACGCAATTAAAAAAAGGGAAGGTAAATAAAATGTTGCTGATATTTTTTCAAAAGTAAGTCCCTATCTAATAAGCATTAGACGGTTTCGTTATTTAGTTTTTTGTCTTTTCGATGTTGCTTCCATTCTTTGTCTTTAGAGAAAATCATAATTGATGACTCTTCAAAAAAATGGCTAATATCATCAATACCAACCCATGAGCAATATTCTTTAATTTCTGAATAGATTTCTTTGTTTATTTCGATTTTAATTTTTTCTTTTTCAGGTGTTTTTCTTGCGTTGATTAAAGCCATGGGATTCTCCAAAATTACCATAAATCTTATAAAAAATTTAGTTTACTATATCAGTAAAAATAGGGCATAAAAATAAAAATCGAAACAATTAATAGCGATTGGCAAACGGATCATAACTATTGCAATAATTTGTAGATGAATAACTACGATAATTGTTGTCATGATTTCTATAATAATCATCAAATGAACTGTTAGATCCAAATGTATTGCCATTTACATCCAGACAACCAATCATTGGCAGGCCGCTTGCAGGATTAATTTTTGTATCATTTGATTTAGAGTAAGAATGAAAAGAATGCCGTTTAGCATACACCGCCTTCTCTTCTTCAGTCCATTCACTATAGGGTCGAAAATGAATGATTTTAGCAATTTTTTTCAGAAATCCTTTTAATATATTCATGATATAATTATCCCTACTGAGTAAATGGTTAAGAGAATACTGTGAATCACAAGCGCGCAATTATTATGCGCTTTTCAAAATGTTAATTTAAATAAATAATACTAAAATACCCAGTTAAATACACATATAAAAAGAATGATTAAATAAAAAAGAACACACCCCTCGCAATGTTTATTGCTTAAAACATTTTATTATTATTCAATAACTTACGTGAAGATGAGCATTTTTAAATCTGCCAACACCTCTGTTTTATATGGGTGTGCATCCACTCTTTAATATTAATCAATAATTTATAAAATATCAACACCTAATCCACACCTAGTAAATGAATAAAAAACCTCTATTAAACAAAGATACACACCTATTCGACCCCTATAATTAAATGATATAATTATTCTCAACTAGCCAAAATCAGTGCACTGAACCTGTATTATAAATTTAAAAGAGGATTTTATGCCCAAGGCCTATTGTTATTTAAATCAAAAAATTATTGATCAGCTCGAATCCATTAAAAAAGATGAAGGGCATGATTCATCGTCTCAAACAATGAAAGAAATGATTGAATTAGGAATAAAGGTTTATCTCCATAATAAAGATAATCCAGTGATAAGCGAGGATGAAAAAAGACGCTTAGAAAAAGAAGAAGAGTTAAATCGTCAACACACGACCCATCTTTTAAGATTGCTGGGAATAAGTGCTGATATTTTTCGTTGTGTTTATGATAAAAACAAACTTCAAAGTGATTCGAATAATGCCGAAGAACATATCGCAGAACTGAAGAAAAAGGTAGATAATTTCATTGAAGGATTTATCAATAATTAAGTTATAAAAAATAGTACTTGCCGTTAAATTGAAAGTAATAAAGATAATTTTTACTCTAAAAATTTTACCTAGAATCGAACATTAATTGTTTTAATTGGAAATAGGTAGTTAATCCAATTAAAGTAAATGCCCCTAATGAAATAGCTAAACTACCATAATAAAATAGTTCATTTCCCTTGGGAAAATGAACTATTTGGTCAATATATTCGATAAATAAAAAATACAATAACCAAATCAAAACCAACGAAAACGCTAATCCATTTTTTACATCATAATAAAAACAATGAATACGACTTAATATTGCTAAAATTATAAAAAACGGGAGCGATATAAAATAAAAAAACATTTGCATTCCAGATGGCTCATAAGCAACCTGTAATAGGTTGTTCATTTTGGTGGAACAAGCTACTAATACATAGACATAAATAAGGTAGAATGATGATCCATTTATCAATATTAGAGAGATTATTCCACACATTTTTTTCATATAAAAATTCCCATGCTCAATCAATTAAAGATATTTTAATATATTTCCATTTCTTCTCGCTGAAGGGTTTTCAATTTATCAATTGAATTGTTTTTAATTTCAGGAGTTTCAAGGTTCATTTGTCGTGAAATGGTATCAAGACACTTCTTAATTTGATCTTGATTCAAATCTGTTTTATTGGGGCTTCCAATCAGTTTATCGACACTAACTGCTTTATTTAATGTATCAACTACTTCTTGTATCCCTCCGATTTTAATCACATCATTAAAGTCTTTTTGACGCAGCGGAATGGCAATTTCTATGGTTTTTCCATGCTGTTTCAATCGTTCAATGGTTTGAATAATTACCCTGTCCTCTTTAATGGGTTTTCCATCATTATCCATGCAAATGACTATTTTATCGGTGAGCAAAGCCATATCGATATTTACAAAATTTTCTTTCCCTAGTGTCGCTATAACGCGTTCATTTTGAACTGCATCCCTGATGCTTAGTCCTGTTTCTACACCTTCTGCGATATAGGTGACACTTTCATGTCCTTTCCCCTCATTTAATATGACTCCAGCGCCTGCTTTTATTCCATAAGATTTCTTAGGCTTTATCTTCATAATTGCTTGATTCGCTGTGTCATTATCCAGATATACTGCTTCAACGCAGGCCACTTTATTGTCTTTGTCCCGCGCAATATTCAATAGTGCTGGCCTGTAGCGAACTTCTTCGGTATCTTTAGTATAAACATGGGGATGAAAGCGAATATTTTCTCCAGACACATTATGAATCTTTCTGATTTCTTTTAAATACCGCTCTGCTATTGTACCTGATATGGGTTTAGATTCTCTCGCTAATTGCAGCCCATAATCTGATGTTTTTCTTTTCTTATCAGAATCGATTGCTTGAATCTTATTAGGGTTTTTGCTTGCTAATTTAATACGTTCTTTTAAGTCATCACCTGTGAATTTGGCAGCATATTCAAGACTTTCTTTAAAATTTAGATTTAATGTTTTTTGAATCAAATGAAGCATGTTTCCTTTTTCCTTTGTTTCAAAGTTATGCCAAACTCCTCTTTTTTCTCCACTTAAACAGATGCTTAAGCTGCCTTTAGTACCATATCGATATTCTGTTTTTGACGAAAGCGCTCTATTGGGCTCTCCAAGTAGTGATTCAATCACGAGCTCAGCCTGGTCGGATAAGTTTTGTGACAGCATATTCGCATCATAGCGAGGTTCCTGGTTCTTTATTTTGGGCATACCATGCATTGGCTTGAGTGATTTTGGTTGCTCATTGGGCGTTTTGGACTTCATTGGGGTATGCAGGAGGCCAAGCGATTCCAATGCAGAAGTTTTTTCAGGAGTAACACGAAGTTGTTTTCGTAGTTTTTTATGATCGTCCGTATAAATCATGGCATGCAAGGAACCTCGCGTTACCATGATATAAAATGAACGCAGATGGTTTACTTGAGCATTTTTAGTTTCAGCAACTCCAATAACAAATGGGGATGAAGCCCCTTGAATTGAATAACTGGTAGCAGTATAACTATAATCCCAATGGGAATCCTTCATCTGTTTTTTTTCCAGAACGTGCGCCACGCCACTACTGTCTTTTACGGTAAATGACTCATCGTTTACCTCCGTCACCTGCACCCTTTCATTAGCGAAACGTCCCAAAGTCTTATCAGATTTTTTAAAATGAATTTTTTCACCCACCGAAACTCTTCCTGGCATGGATTGAAACAATTCAATCTTCCAGTCTTTATTTTCTTTTTCAGGAACAAAGAGGCATTTATTTCCTTTCGTATCATTTAATACCACTACTTTCGCTGCCTCATCTACCGAAACTACTTTGAAATAGTGCTCTCCTTTCTTTAAAAAATACTCTTCTTTCTTTTTTAAGCAATCCCGATACGTTTCACAATAATAAAGCTCTGCAGTGGTGTAATTCGTGCTTAGTAGCCGCGGGAACTCTTTGTTTTCAAGGCCTATGGTAGACTCTTTCATCAGTGCATTTCTAATCAGACCATTTGCAACTTCCCTTTTTTTATTTTCATGAATGATAACAATGGTGCTATCACGGCATGCTGGTGTCCGTGATAAATAATCTCCTACAGCCATTTCTATCGGGCTTTTTTCTTTTAATTCTTCCTGGAAGGGTTCTCTCGATTCTTGTTGAGTGTGTTCTTGTTGCTGGTACGCTTGGGTCGAGTGGCCTGTTTCAATAATTGAAGAGGTTATGTTGTGGTAAGGACTATCGGTTTTAGTTCGGGTGATTGAGTCTAAGGGTTGATTCGCTAACTGAGTTAACGCCTTATCAATATCCCCCGTGATTAATGTTTCGATTGCCTTTTTGTATTCGATGACTTGTTGTCGTACCAAATCATCCATACAGGCCACCTTGATGCTTCCTTCCTGAATCAATATCTTGCTTGGCTTACCGCTTTCAATGCTTTGATGCTGGCTAATATCGCCAAGCATTGCGCAACGAGCGCCCGAATCATGGATTTTTTGGATGAGGCTTGCGCAATCTCGATTAGAGACCATAGAAGATTCATCAAGCAGCACCAGTGTTTCTTTGCTTAATGTCGCTTGCTGTTCTTGTTCAATAAGAAAACTCTTTAATGTTTGCGCTTCAATTCCCAGCGCCCTCATTTCTTTTACAGCCTGGTGCGTGGGCGCGACCGCAATCAGTTTAACCTCTTCATGAGTCATAGATTGGACATGCCTGATGGTGTCAATCGCACTTCGAGTCATGGTTGTTTTTCCTGTTCCTGCATAACCCTGAATCATAATAAACTGATCAGTTGTAGTCGTGATTAACTCACATGCTTCTTTTTGGCCTTTGGTAAGGTGTGTGGGCTCTAATTGTTTTCGTGCTTCATCACCACTCATTAGCGGCTTTATGGTGTTAATACCTGCTTTAACATTCTTGATAATCGACTCTTCAAATGCCACCGCTTCTTTGGTGGTCAAAATCTCGTTCCCCCCTGATATTAAATCCCCATTAGTCATGACCTTATCCAGGACGTTATTTAATTCGTTAAGTCCTGCTTTTCCTATAGCCTGAGTGAGCGCAACCTTAAGCAAATCTGACCGAGTAAAGGCTGCTTCTCGTTCTGAAAGATGGGCTATTGCAAAGTTCAGCGCTTTTTCTGCATCACTTTTTTGAGGTTTTTCCGAGGTTAAAATAGTTAAGGCCTGTTCCAGTGACGTGAGTAGATCAGTCGTGGTTCTATGGTCAATAATCTGTGCACCATGATTGGTTTTGGCAGCATCCAAAGTCAGCGATATCGCCGAGGATTTTGTTGCAGTCTTCATTGCAAACCGATTAGCCTTCTCCACATCATCCGTAATAATCATTAATTCTTCTTTGCTCGATTCGCATAATACCGACATGGTATTTTGTTTGAGCGCATAGGCCGGTAGTGTCATAATGGTTTGTTTCACGAGTTTAAAATCATCAGAATAAATGGTTTTGGCATAGGCATGGCTCAATGGGAAATGCTTTTCGTTACTCGTGATAAGATGAATAGTTCTTTTTCCATCTTTTATTTTTATTCCATGGCGGGTAAATGCAGTGACCTCATATTGGTTACCGATTTTTAATCCTTCAAAGGATAAACTGCCCATAGCAATTAATTGATCTCCTATACTTACTGATAATGGTGTTTGTTCATAAACCTGCGTGGAATCTGTAATATTTTTAGCAGCAAGTTGTGATCTTACCCCGTTATGATTCCGAACAATCAATTGATTGTCTTTTTCATTGACACCGATTACCGTGAATTTTTTTGATTCTGTACGGGTGTTCTGGATTAATACCCAATCGGGCTGATAACTTTTGGCCAATTTTTTTTCACTTAAGGTCAAGGACATAGGGGTTAACGTATTGATGCTCTTTTCATCTACTGAAATCTCCCCGTGCTCTTTTAACTGCTTACGGATTGCTTCATTGACCTCTTTCGCTTCGAGCTTTGAGACAGTTAATACTTTTGTATTCTGCCTCTGGTTCAACGGTAAGTTACTGTACATTTGTGCTGTTTTTAGAATACGCCCTTCAATCGTTTTTTCTTCTATGAGATTGATGTTGGTAGCAGGCGCTTTCCTGTCATCAACCTCAAATGTTTTTATGCCGGCTTTATTCAGCAAGTCGGGAATATCGGATTTAAAACCAGAAAGGGATTGTGATTTTTCCAGCAAAATGACTTTGGCACTACGCTTATCGGCAATAGATAATAAAGTATTCATCTCGTCGGGAGTAAGACGCTGTGATTCATCCACAATCAGCACCTCGCGCTCCTTTTTACTGTTAAAAAAAGGTAATTTATGCTCTGAACGATGGCGATAATTAAAGCCCGCAACTGTTTCACACAAATCCTGTTTTCCAATAGATAAAATCCATTGCCACAGGGTAGGCGCTGATTGGGTCATGTCCTTATTCATCGTCCGCGCAGAATAAGCAGAAGGACAAAGAATACGAATTTTTTTTGAATCCTGTGAATAATCAATTAAAGTACTTAAGAGCTCACGCGAGGTAGCACTTTGCTGTTTGATGCGCACAACCCCTTCTTTATTAAATAAGGCTTGAGTTACTGCTTTTTGAATGGACTCATTATCAGTGAGTTTGCAAACCTTATCCGTATTGCGTTCTAAGCCTTTTTTTTGGGGTGTGAAGTTCACGATTTTTTTAATGAGTTCTTGTTCCTTGTTAATGAGCGTACTCGTTGTAAAAGAGGAGTTTTCTGTATTAAGAGCAATCAGATTTTGTGCATCAATTTCTTTATCAATCCGTGCCATCAGTGCTTCAAAGCCCTGTTCACCTAAGGAAAAATAAAGGCTCGTCTGTAATACTTCCTGATAGGTAAAGGTTAGTTTTTTTTCTTCTAAATGCGCAATTGCGTCAAGAACACTTCTATCGAGTTCTTGATTATTGGACATGGTTTCTTTTGGTGTATGCGATTCTTTAGTTTTTTCTTTTAAGGTGGCAAGATAGGTGGCTGGATTAACGCCCAACGCTTCACTTTCAGCGCTCCATCGTGTGCGTAATTCCTCTGGAGAAACCATTTCCTTTGATTTCCTTGAATCCAGAGTCGCCCTGTCATACGCTTTTAATGAATTAGAGTGCATCCCTTTAATATGTTCTTCAACCTGGGCACGGCGCTTAGAGATTTGCTCCAACAATGCCTTATCAAAATGCTTGATTTCAAATAGACCATGAGCATCACCCGTATGCTCTATTTCGAGCCCCATTTCTTTTAAACCAAGAGCCATTTCAGAGCGGTACACAAGTCCCAAAAAGATTTGATTATCCATAATCCACTCCATGGTGCCATTATTGCGACTGATATCAGAAGCCAACGCACGCCATTTGCCATCCAGCCGCTCGGTGAAATTCATCAACAATGCATGCACATGAAGCTGAGGATCAAGCTCTCTGGAGGTATCATGGAGAATGGCAGCAAAACAAAGATTCCCCGTTTTTTCATATTCCATGCCTTCTTTTCCTGATTTGCGCGCTTGTGCCGCCTCCTTTTCAATCAGTTTTAAGACTGTCTTTACCGCATTGAGGTGCAAATCAATAAATTCTTTGTGTTCACAAACCAGCCCAAGATAGGACACGGATTTTGGGGCAGAAAAAGTTAAATCATAACCGCCTCGCCTGTTCATTTCACCAGTGGCTGATTTCAAGCCTTTAATCACATCACCGCTTGGTAATTCGCCACTGACAATAGACTCAAGGGTTTTTACGTTAACTTCTCCAGAAAGATTTTGACGCGCAGCACTTAATCCAACCCATTGGGTAACCAATTGGTTCGTAAAATAATAATTTTCCTGATCAAAATAATAACCAGGCTTTTTAATTGGTTTGACTCGCAGACTTAACATGATTTATTCCCCTATCAAAAAATGAATTCCTTATCGGACTCGCATTCGATACGTTTGATGTTGGTTGGCGCTTGCACCTCAAAACGACCGCTGGTGGGCTCATTAACGGCAGAACCCTTTTTGAGATTTGCATCACACGGAGGAAGGGACGGTATGGCACGAGGTAAAAAACCTGCGGCCTTTATACTTCTTTTTTGATAATGAAGTTCCAGCTTTGTAATAGGGTATTGACCAGGCAATCGCAGATAACAGGTAAGCGGATCAAGTCCCATAATTTCAGGATAGGTTACTAAGGGGCGTGTTATACGGTTTTTTCCTAATGAAATGCCGTCACGAATGGAGTTGGCTCCATAAGAGTAATTTTCTCGGGTGTCATCAATTTCTTCATCCCCAAGCTCTTTACTGACAAGTTGCGCCATTTCATGGCTTGGGCTTGCAAAAAAGGCTCGGGTATTAAGCAAATCAAAAATTTCAGCTGCCCCACTACGCCCATATACCTTCTCCAATTGACTAAAGCTCTGCATTCCCAGAAGAAAACAGCCGCCAAATTTCCTGACTTCAGCAATGGTTTCACCTAATAAGGGTAATTTGTGCAGGCTTGGTAATTCATCACAAATAAACCAAATTCGCCTGTTCGCGTCTTCTGGCAAACTTAAGAGTGTCAGTGATGCCATGGCAATCCACATCGAAATCAACGGCTTTAAAGATTTATGTTGTTCCCCATTGCTTGATATAAAAAGCCAGCCCTCCAAATCTTTATTTAACAGATAATCACGAATGGAAAAGGAAGGCTTCCCAGACTCATCAAGACCACTTAACGACTGCATTGATTTAAGGTAGGTTGTAATGACAGAGCGAATGGAGATGGCTGTTTTTTCTATTTTATTACTGACCAAAGTTGCTGCCGCTGTACCGTTGAGATAAGGTTCCAACTCGCTAAACTCACCAGTTACAAGTAACCCTAACAGCTTGGATAAGGAACGTTCTTTATCCTCACGCATTTGACTTGCAAGACAGGCAAACACGGTACGTGCTGCATTAACCCAAAACGGATCGTTTTCTCCATGCATAGGGATGAGACTTTCTGCCATATTTTCCAGTAATTCATCTTTTGGGGCTTCCAGCCATAAATCCCAATTAGCGCAGCGTGCATCAAAAGGATTGAGCAAGACATCATGACCTTCCTGAAAATACGCCTGAGTAAACGTGCACCCCTTGTCATAAACAATCACTCGGTCGCCACGCGCACGTAAACAATCCATCAATTTCATGATGAACTGACTTTTCCCCATACCGACCGTACCATGTACCAATAAATGCTGTACCTCTGATCCTTGCAAAAGAGGAAATCCATCAAGTTGTAAATCAGATGCTTTTCTTTGTTTTATTATCTGTTTTTTAAGTGTTTCTGATGGGACTAAACTCGCCCCTCGTATAAATTGATTTTGCGTTTGAACCTTTCCTCGATAAATGAAATATCGGCTCACCAAAAGTGCCACAATCAACGATAAGGGAAAACTCCATAGAGTTGACTGTAACAAGAAGGTCAGTAAACGATCTGAGGTAGCAGAAAAATAGTGATTGTGGAGAAGCTGCTCGACAGTTTGTGATGCATTCCCCCCTTTAACAGGGATAGAAAATACATGTGGCACCCCTGCCAGGTGATAAAAGTGAGCCGCGTGATAGGACACCGTCTGTCTTATCATTCCATGTGGCGCAAAAATACCGGTCAATACAATGCTTAACCCTGCCCAAATGAATAAGTAAACATGAAAGAGCGCTTTGTTAATCTGAAACCACATCCGCAGATTATGGAATGAGATCTGGCCTCCACGGGTATAATGTTTGTAATTGGATTCATGACTCATTTTATCTTCCTTCTGCTTGTTTTGGGCAAAGCAGCGGCTTCCACTGCTTGCATTTGTGGTTAAAATTTATTCTTTTTGATGTGTTTTGTTTATTTTAAGGGTATTGCCGCACTGGCATTTTTGTCCTTATCAAAATAATTCTTTATGAGAGTAAACAGAGCGCTGATGCCTATCCTATTGAGCTCCATTTCAACAAGGATGCTCGTTAAAATCCCGCTGATGAAAAAAGCGCCAAAGGATATGAAGAAGGCAGCACTGGGAAACAAGAACAGTGAAGGAATCAAAACAAGCCCTGCAAATATTCGATAAGCTATAGTTCCAGCCCGCCTTATTTGTTTTACAATCAATGAGCCTGTTCTTAGTTTGTGTTTCAATTGATAGTCAATCAAAATGTATTGATTTAATGAGCTGTAAATGAATAGAAAAACAAAAAGGCATAGTCCTAGAGCCATTAATGGCAGCCAGAAAAAAATGTAGATGAGCTCGTGTGTTGAAGTCTCCACCATCAACACCTTCCAATAAAAAGGGAGTGGAAGTAAAAATCCAAGAAGTATTGTTCCATATAGTTTAAAAAAAACATGCAAAAACAAACGCCTGTTCGCCTGGTAATACTCCTTGGCCGGCATAATATCCACGTCCAATGTTTTTAATGTTTCTATATCCAAGGCGATGGCCTCTTTTAATTCTTGTGAATTCATTTCTTCATTATTCATGGATAAGCTCCTTCTTTGGGGCTGATTTATCATGATGATCAACCCATTTAGTAAAATAGGCGGGTATGGCCACGTTGGTTTGCCCCAGTTTTTTACCTTCGCCTACATCGTTGTTTGTTGTTTCAACCGCTTGCTGGTATTGACTCTTTAAACGCCCTCCTCCACTGCTTGTTTTATTAACCGCCGCATCTACATGATTATTAATTTTTTGCTGCATACTTTGGGCTCTTGAAGCATCCATACCAATCCCCATAGTCTTTCCAGAATCCTCCAATGCATTACTGTTTTTGTGGTAGTCTGCTCTCATTTGTGACTCTTTTGAACTTAATGGATTTGCTGCATCCTGATAAAAGGAGTCAATCCGAGCATTTTTAGAAGCATTGCCGTATCGTGCGATTAAACCTTCTCGTTGCTCATGGATAAACTCATTAGCCAGCGTTTGTAATTGTTTTAATGAAGCCAGATCTGAAGGATTGGAATACAACGCATCACGAGTTACTTCATCAGTTCGACTTGCAACATATTTCGAGAAGGCCTGATTTAGATCGGTAGTAACTTGATCAGCGTTTGATTCCACATAACTCCTGGCCGTGCTAATGCGAGCGGCTTTAGACATCGAGGCATCATAGTTTTGGCTTGCCGTTTGCGCCTCCCTTAAATCGGTACCCATTTGATTCGAAAGGCTTGCCCCTTCCGAATGGCTGTTATCAAAATGATGGTTTTGTGCAAACTGGCTCACGTAATTAAGCGCCTGATTAAAGTCTTCTGCTTCCTTCGCTGACATGCTGCTGTCCGTCCCTTCATGGTAACGATCACTACTTGTTGATGACCTGTCGAACTTGGCATGACTATCAGCACCTCCTGTTGCTCCAAAAGCAAACCGCCCAATGCTTCCCAGCATGCTTTTTTCACTTGCAACTCCGGCGTGGACATTTAATCCAGCAGCGGTCATATGAGCCAGCGCATCTTCTTGGCTTATCCCTTCGCGTTTAGCTACATCCGAGGCAATATGCGTCATGGTCGATAATGCCTGGCTGTATTGACCGGATTCACTTTCAGACACTCCATCGCCCAAACGCATATCATGACCCTGCATTTTAGATAACTGCACGGCACTGTGCGCAAAACTGGACAAGGACGTTTGATAATGCTGACTTTCATTGGCTGCAGCCTGTCTGGATTCTTCAAAAGCCTGATTTAAAGAGCCGCTTATGGCCTTTGTATCTGATATGTGTACGGGGCCTCGTGACATCCCAGGATTTACGTCAAAAACAGCATCCCCATGGCTTGTGGTAGTCTTAAGCACACCACTTCCCAATTGTTCCGTGTGCATCCCATGCATGTTCGTCCAATTGGTATCGTGCTTGTTAGCCGAAACGTTATTGGCGCTGGTATTTTCATAGTTCATATTCCAACCACTGTAACTTGCCATTGAGATGTTACCTGCAGCTGCAGATTGCGCTTCACTGACTGACAAAGATTGTGCCATACCACCAAAATGCTGGGAGGATGTACTCAAAATCTGTCCCAATCCTTTCGTGATGTACAGGGCAATAACAGGAACACTTGCCGCCAATGCGCCTGCCGTATAGGCAAAATTACTGTGCATGCTGGCTAATGAATCGATATTAGAGAAGGTCACACCTCCTGTTTTTTGACCAAACAAAGTAATGGTGGTACTTGAGGCCATGGAAACAAACCAATGAAAAATAATAAACATCGGAGGCCATGACCAAAGGTAGATTTGAGATTGCACCCACAGGAAATAAGCGTTACTCAGGGTCGGAAAAAATGAAATCAAAACGACTAATGGAAAGATACACAGGGTCAACATCCACATCACGGTCATATAGTAAGGCAGGCGAAATCCTGCAAGCCAAAAGCTATTGGCTTCAGCGATGTGCATTTTTTGGGTGCTGTCCGTATTGGTGTAATTCATGAGTGCGGCATCAGCTCCTGAGAAAGCAAAAGCATCGGCTGCGGCATCTCGGGTCGCATTAATTAAGATATTTTGGGTGAGTGTTTCGGCAGCATCTTCGGTAATATTCATGTAATATTTATGAGCGGCCTCCAACCTGTCACCAAAAGTCTTTTCGCCAGGCAACGAACTGCTGTCTGTGTTGCGTGATGTTAAAGCGCCTGTGGTTACCAGATGATTAAGACGCTCCAACTCCAATTTCGCTGCAATGGGTAGTCGAGTCTTCAAATTGGCTGCTGCATCACCACAACTTAAATTGACTCCATTGTGCAGAATTACCCGATAAATGGGTGATGGCTCCTCAAAATAGGTTTTAGAAAGATGAGCACTTTGGGTCAGCTCTTGAGGGCTTAATTGATGGCTTGCCAAAAGTTTTGCCGTAAACACGCATTGGCGGATATAGGACGATAGGTCTTGTGCCAAATCAGGCGACATGGAGAGCCTTGTCTGAGTTGCTGCAAGCCAAGTCCTTGCACCAAAAATCATTCCTGTTTTGTTGTACTCCAGGCTATCTGGCATGCGAAATACATCACTAAAGGCAGTCGTAATTCCATACCCCATGCCACTAATCAATGAGGCAGGTAAAGCAACGCCTAGCGGTACATGATCAACCGTTAAGGCTTCCCCTGCTCCTTCGGCTGTCTGCATGTCAATAATAGCCACAGGCACTTTAATGCCCAGCACGCAATACATGACTAAAAAGGTGGTCAGCATAAAGCGAGTTAATGATTCGAGCTTTTTCCCCATCACGAACTGATAACCGACCATACTAACGGATAGAATCATGATAATGTCACACGCCGTACTAAAGGTAGATTCAGTAAGCAAAGTGGCCATACCATCAAGCAACTCTTTTAAATAAATCCCATTTTGTGGGGTATAGATTAATAATGGGCTCATTGTGCGCCTCCGGTATAGGATTGTCTTAAGATGGGATTAAGGGCATTCAGTGCCTGCTTCACGTTGTTTTGAACCAATTGATTGGTGGTCAGTGCCGCATTAAAACGTGCTCTTGATTCGCTATTAAAATTATCTACAAATTGTTGTGCCACCTGCAGATTTTTAAATAGTTTTTCTTCATGGGCATTTCCTATATCACGCCCTGCAAGGGATGCTCGAATCACTTCAAGTGAGTTTGCAAGATATTGGGCAAGCAAATCCGTTGCTACACTCTGGGCAAGCTCATAACTGCTTTGTATGCCAATATTCTGCTGTGCGCTGGCTGAAATAAGCTGAAATACGGACGGCTGGGTGAGTTCAATTAACCCTTTTTGTTGGGGCGTTAAGGCTGTCCCTGATTTGATATTCTCATAAACTCCCTGCAGGATGGCCTGTACTTGAGATACCAGAGCGTCTTTACTGCTAATCTCCTGGCTTCCTTTCACATTGATGGCAACACATTTCATCGGCTTGTTCGAATCAGTGCACTTATAGCTGGGTAATTTTCCTCCATAAAGCAAGGCTTTTACAAAATCCTGATTAGTCGCTAAAGAGGGATACGTTTGCATCCCTCCTTTGGCATCAAATACCAGCGTTCCTGAAATTGACATATAGACTTCTGAAATTTCTGTATCTGATTTGATGAATTCATTCAGTTGTAATGCATCCCAAACTACGTTGGTATTCAAAAGAGCCCTGTCTTTATATTCTGAATCGTTTTTTGCCTGTTCTAATCGCTTTTCAATCTCCCCTCCTGTCGAACATTTATGTCGGGCTTCTGCCCAATCGGTGTATACATTACGGTTACGCCCGATGTCCTCACACAAACGCTGATGTGCCGCTCTATTTTTGGGATAAAGCGCTGCAGTCAGATTTTCTCCCATCTCACACGAATTAAAATTAGTTCCATTAATGTCATTTGCCAGCTTTTGCATGTACTGCATGGCATGAGCAATTTCAGGCAGCTCGGTCTCGAGTGCCAGGTTCATTGCATAGCCTGCCCCGTTACTTAAAATGTTCTGCATAAATGAAACTATCTGCTCTGATTTAATAAAGGAAAAACCACCTGCAAAAATATCAATTCCGCCACATCCTGAGCGAAAACCAGGTACATCAACGTGAGCTATCTGAATGGAGCGCACTTGATTTCTGGCATAGACTGAGCCTAATGATGCAAATCCTGCTGCCTGTGATTCATAGGAATGGCTACCTGTGACATTCGCAGAATAACCAAGATTATTAAAAAAATGATTTAAATCGGCACTGGCTGATGCATGAACACCATTTCCTGCCACGCAAGTAAAAGACGCAACAACGGCTAGCACAAGAGCTCTAATCATTAAATTTCTCCTCAATGTGTTGCTTTAATTCATGAACTCTTTGTGCCAGCTGATAAGGAGTTGCTTCTCCAAACAAGACAGCGTAGGCTTCCAGGGTATGTCGATTGACTAAAAACAAGGCGGGAACCGTAGGCTTATACCCTCCTGATACATAGAACGTTTGAAAAAGTTCAGGTGTTAATGGTGTGGTATCGAGTCCATCCAGGGATTCTCCATCCAGGCTAAAAGCACGAACCTTAATATGGAATGTTTCTGAAAAATCCTTTAATACAGGGGAGAATTTTTTACAATGTGGGCAGGTGCTTCGATAAATAAATGCAAAATAATAATTTTTGGATAAATCTTTAGCTTCAGCTGATTCCTTTTGTGCAAAAGCTTTAGGGGCTTGCTTTTTCAATAACAGTGCATTGAGTTCTTCAACTGCCACATTGGCGTGCAAAGGACTAATTACAGAAAAAAGCAGTAAAAAAATGATGCGAACAATCATGCTTCAAACCCCTCATAGCTGTATCGTTTGTAATGAGTCGCCACATCCAGCAGACGTTCCTTTAATTCGGTTGTGGAGACAAATCCGTAGGACAAGGGCGACATGTGTTGTGTTTTTAAATCAACAAGAAACAGTGCAGGCATGTAGCGTGACTGCAAATTCATTGTTTTTTGTATTTCATGAAGAGGTATGTTTTTAGGATTAGGCAGACCTTCAATAGGTTGCCCATCTGTCGTGACTGAAATCATGGAAAAATGGGTCAAATTGACGAATGGAACAAGATGAGTGATGAATTTTTGCGAAATGGAACTGTTCCCTTTGTAAAAAAGGATTAATCCATAACGTTTAGCCCCTTCTTGGACTACCCTCTCCATTAAAAGATTCATTGAATCATTGCGAATGGCCACAGCCGTATTGTCGGTTGGAAAATTTAAGGAATGATCCAGCTCAGGATGAGACAACAGAACCTGTTGCCAGTACTGGACAAATTTCTGATTGTTTTTGGCATACACCTGCTGGGCTTTCATGTACTCATAGGTTGCATCAAATGATGGGGCAATTAATGCCGTTGCGAGCTTATTCATTGTGGCTTTGCGGACTTCCATGAGCTGCTCATAAGGAGTCAGCGAAGGCTTTGATACCTTTGGATTTTGAACAGGTTTCACCTGATGCTCTTTGTTTTCTGTACTGTACCAATGAAACCCATGAGCGGGTGGACTTACTAAATCAGCCATGACCGGCATGGAAAGTAACATTAAAATAATAGTGAATAATCTCATTTTTGTTCCGCCTTTTTCTGGACTCGCCGTTTGATTTCATCCATGGTTTTTGAAGCGTCGGGGCTATTTAAAACGACATCGCCTACAATTCCTGCTTCTTTTGTTGGCTGTCCCTGGGGAAATGGATACACAGGGTTTAAAAAATCGATGCGTCCCATATCAAGGCTTTGTAATTCATTCACACTGAGCCCCGCACAGCGTGTATGCTCTGCATCTCCTAAAGCGTTGGGATTTAATTGTCTTAAACGTCCTTCGGCCTGGATAATGCGCGCCATTTTGCTGTCAAAGACACAATAGGTGCGTTTGTGCTCCAGACAGGTGCCAAAAATGGGATCTTTCTGGCTGCAAAACTCGCCTACATAATGAGCCAGGTAATTCAATTTGGCTTTGCCTAAAGCCTTATCTTCTTCACGACACAAATCGATATGGAGTTTGTCAGCCCAGCCTTCATTCGAACAACAATCAATAATGTCCCAAACCCAGATTTTGCACTGCACAGGATGGCCTGAAAATAAGGTAGCCTGCGTTTTACCAAACTCAGCGCCAGCAGCCCCTGCAACGGCCATGGGTGCCATGGCCTCTCCAAAACCATCATTCTGAGTTGCTGCATGTTCCGTGCAGTCTCCATCGGCACAAAAGAGATCTCGCACACAGGCCACAGGCTGTGGGCAGACTGTCTCATCGCAACGATATACCTGCTCATAGAGCGAGCAGGTATTATTGTTCATTAATGTGCAGCGCGAGCTTGCCTGTAAGCATCCTTTTTCCCGTTGCGTTTTACATTCATCGGCTGCAGCGGATGCACACTGGTATCGTGCATTAAGCTCCCAGCAATCACGGGTGACGGGCAGACCATTAATGACACGGGTTGGATTGGAATCAGTACACTGCTCTTGTGTTTTTTGACATAGGTTGTTTGTCTCAAGAGTGGCGCATTCATTATCCCAGTGCTCTTCTTCCACATAGGATTTGGAATGGGCATTAATCGTCAATGCCACCTGAATTGGGTAATAGCGACTGAACTTATCTGAAATATACAAGGTGATTACGCCTCCATTCTGGCAGGTTGGAAGTCCCACAACATGCACCCAATGAGCAGAACCACCATTATTTAAAATGGAGTGAACCGTGGCTTTCATTTCTTCACAGGGATGATTTAACTTCACAGGATTGGTTAAGTGCCCGCCTGCGCTATTGGTCATGGCACCCGTTATAAGATTAACCGCAATAAGCCCCGTCCATTTTTTATGAACCCATACCTCAAAATCAGCTCTTTGACTTAAGCGCTCGGTGTTCACGGTTACTTTACGTTTTTTAAAACACTGCTGCTCGGGTAATTGCCTTGATGTATGGCAGATTTCCTCATGTGATTTAATCTCACAAGCCTGTGGCTTTTCATCACATTTGACTCGCTCATTGGATTGTCCATGAGTAATGGCATAACTTTCTTCTTCAATTAATTTAGCGTTTTTAATCGCTTCATTTTTGGTATTGATTTCAAATTGGCGCTGACCAAAATGCTCAGTCACAGTACGTCCACCGGCATCATTGTGTAAGGCATTGGCAGCAAAGGTACTTAAATCGGTTTTTTCAGTTTCAACCCCCTGATAATGAAGCGATTGCGAGGGAGTTTCCGTATAGTCTTTGAAGGTATTCTGGGGCTTAAATTCATTCATGGCGCTCAGTGGTTGATTCCCCAAAGATTTTGCGTATTCTTTTAATTTCTGAAAGTCTTGGGCTGTTGTATTGGCAGCCGAGAAAGTGCAAAAACCAAAAATACAGGCGATGGTCAACAAACTTCTAAACATGGCCTTTCTCCAAAATGGTGGCCGCTAATGTCGCTCCTGCGTCTCCTTTCTGGGCGATGAGCTCGAGTCCTTTTTTAATGCTTGCATTGCCATACACTACATCAAACGGTTGATTGGTGCAGGGCTGCCCTGAACCGCAAGACCTGGAGGGCTCTGTTACTACAAGCGCTGGAACCGTTGTAATGTGGAATTGATTAAACCAGACTGGATCAATAGAAATTCCCTTAAAGTTCAAATGCTGCTTTTTGGCTTCGCTATTAAGACGTTTAAATGTTTCTATGGTCTGTTTAAAATCACCATCCACTAACCCATTAATGACCACGGGAATATGAAACCGTGCTGCTTCATCGCTCAATGCAAATAAAAGTGAGTCGGGCATGGAAAAGGATACAAATAAAATGGCACCTTCAGCTCCCTGCGGTTTTTGATTGCTTTGTAAACCGTCTGTGCTGCGTTGCATGAGTGTATCAATTAATAATTGGTGCTCTGATTGATTCCGTGAGGACGTGCGCTTTAACGTTTCAATTGTCTTATTCGAAATGGTTGATACCTGGTGAGCCCCCTCCTCTTGATAATGCCTTAACTCATCATTAGTGTTTGCAAAGCATCCGCCAATCCCAGTTAGAAACAGAATAATGATTTTAATGTAGTGCGCCATGAAAGGCCTCCTTATAAAAAGCAACAATTTCTCTTGCGCCAAATCATGAAACCAAAATTATCCCCATCCCCAGGATAGGTATGTCCGGCTTCCCAGGTAATGACTGAACGGCCAAAGGGCTGGCAGCGTTTTGCATCAGGCAATGTATTGACTAATTGGTAGCGATACCGGCTTTTAGGTAAAATGGAAGAGCGATAGGTGCTACAAAGAGCAGGCCAATCTTTACCAACGGAATCTTTAATTGCTCCAAGGCGATGAAGCTTAAAGTCGGTGCGTTCTGTCAGAAGTGTTGCGGCACTAATGGGACTTGCCTGATTGGCAACAAAACCATTGAGAGGATAGGTGGAACCTTGAGCGCCCATGCACCAGAATAAAGAATCCATGGCCGTCCCTGCGAATGCTTTGGTTGCATCTGCAGCACAAGACGCACGCACTGGCGGTGTGGTAAATAAAGTGGCCTCAGGATTAAGAACAAAAGCAAACTCAGAGTCATTCCATGTTGGATCAAGTTCACTCAAATACATCACATCGAAATCTTCTGTCTCCATACAGCCGATGGAAGTGAGTACCTGCAGCCAATACATCAGTGGGTATTTGTACCAATGCACGTAATAAAATGCGCCCCGCCCATCGGTATCAGGCATTTGTGAACCACCCAGCCCCTGATCTTTAATGTGCAATTGCACCCCAAGATTCACCATGCAATAAGGCTTTCGTGTCACATCCACTAACGCAAAGGGTTCCCAATAACCTATAGTAACTCCTAAAAGTTGTAATTTGTTTGGGCAGGAGCAGATAGGGTTGCCAGGGTTTTTCGTATCAGGATATTGGCTCTTTACCACTTCGGAGGAGCCAATGGTTAATGGGAACAAACAATCCCAGCAAATGTCGGTTATAGGATTGACAAAATGCCCCTTACATTGTGATGCCTGCAGTGAACCTATGAAGAATAAGCCCACAATAATCGAATAGAAGAATCGTTTATTCATCGTTCACTCCAATTTCTTTAACCTGCCAATCAAGACCTTCCTGGCTGACTATGCTTGGAACGTGTTGAAGGTGAAGCTTGGATGAAATGATGCCGTTCACATCAAAATAAATTCGACCAAAAAGCTCTGCAGCAACTCGAACATCCCCACCGGTCAAAATAAATTTAACGTGCTTAAAGTCGGTGTAATGTTTTTTAACCCAGGCAACCTGTCCTGCATCATCTGCATTAAAAAAAATCAGGGTTTTAAGGAAGTGAACACGCTCAAATGGATTGATCCGAGTTCCTGCTTTTGCAATTAAATGTCCATCAGGTGTCCAGACATCATGAGATACAGTCACTGCCGGTGAAATGCGAAACGTCTTAGGCTTGCGAGTCGTGCTCAATGCTAAAGGGTTTGGCCTCATCGCTTGACGTGCGGCTTTCTGCTCTAAATCGCGTTGAACATGCTCTAAATCACCGCTTTGCTGCAATGCATAGAGTTTGTTCATAATGACTTTCCTTATATCCTCTTCATTGACAGGGAATGTCTGACCATAATGACCTATATTTTTTGCATGACCCACAGGTTCTAATAGACAGAAAAAACATAGAATAAGGAGAAAAAATCGTTTACTAGCGCGCTTCATGTTTTATCCTTGTTATGGTCAAGGCAATAAGCTCATCCGTCACATCCACATGGGACGGTTTAAAACTCGACAATACGGACGCACTCACAAGGGTTACCTGATGTGACGCCCCATAATCCTTGATGACTTCTGGGAGGGTGCGTGAAAAGCGCTCCATTATTTTTAATTGTTCTTCATGAGTCAGTTTGGAGCGAGCAAGCATTACCGAAGGCGCTTCAATGGCACGATTCATGTCAACCACCAAAAGAGGTAAAGACTTAGGCCACATCACCCAAATACCCGCCAGGATTCCAATTAATCCGCCAATTCCTGCAAAGACCCAGTGCATGGTTTTGAATCGGTTAAGCTGCATAAGCCCTCCCATAATGCTCCTTTGCCACTTGCGATACGGCATCAAGAAATAACAGTCCCTGTGCCACATAATTAATGACTGCCTGATAATCATCACCATCGGAAGATAAAAGCACGCGAGTAAACGGATCAACAAACAAGCGATGAAAGGAGGAAATACCATTAGCACGCAGCAAGACTTGAGAAAAACCCGCTTCTTTCGCTATCGGGAATGATTTGAGAATAGTCATCTCGTAGTCTGAAAAAGTCTCATGCTTTTTTTGATGTTCTAAAAGCGGTGATTCCTCTTGTAAAAAAACAAGCTTTAATGCGGAATTTTCCCAGGCAGCTCGCGCTTCTGAAAATTCGAAATAATCCTCAATCCCCTGAGTAATCGTGACAAATGATGCTTTATGTCGCCGACCAGTACGAAAGCCTTTGGTAATAAAGTTCACCGCAATTGAATCTCCTGTAAAAAATGACCAGGCTTCATCAATGATGCACATCTTTTGTTTATTTCTGTCTGAGTTGAACATACGTCTTTGAAACTGGGAAATAACGGACAGAAGAACCGGGGCGCGAATACTTTGATTGTCCTCAATTTCCTTCAAGTCCACTACAATCATACGGGCATCAGGTGATAGCTGAGAGGGTTCATTAAACGCTTTGCCATGCTCTGAGGCAGAACAGTAACGCTGGAGGTTCTTAGACAAAATGCGCGCTGTAGGATAGGTTTCGCGGTCGTGCTCGTACAATGACAATAAGACTCCTGCAACCTCATCAATGCGCGTTTGATTCTGAGTTGTCCCAAAAGCGGTTAAAATGGCTTCTCTTAAAGTGCCTCGGTCGTCATCTGTAGCACCGCTGGTTGGGCAGGTTAATAATTCAAACAAGGCAATAATGTCATCAATCTCCCGTAAAATGTCCGTTACATGGGTAAAGGGATTCATCGCCAAATTGCTGTACTCAAGATAAGTCCCACCGAGCGCCTCACACAGTTTTCTATAGCTCCCACCTACATCAATAATGAAAATATCTCCGCCATTAAACAGGATATTGAGCATCAGCATCTGAATAAAAAAGCTTTTTCCACCGCCCGAGGTTCCGGTGACAGCCATGTTGTAATTGCTGCCAAATACACCAGAGAAAGGATCGATGCAGGCAAATTGATCGCGCATGGTAGGCAACAAGATACCCTTACCTACTCCGCGCCAGTCAGAAAGAATGGGCATGTATTGAGTTGCATTCCATGAAGAAATTGGCCACATCATTGTGGGAAGAGAAAAATCCTTAACCAGATTTCCTGTGAAAAAAAACGGCATCGAGACTAAAAAATAGGGACATTGCATGCGTTTACACAATGCCAGTTTAATGTCATTAAACGCAAATACTGTGCGAGCAGCTTCTACATCACGCTCTTTCTCATGAGGTCTTGAAAAAAGAACCACGTTATAAAGCATCTTTACAGAGCGAGTCTTTTGTGAGGATAAATCATCACGAAAGGTACGCCATACCCGTGCTTGCTCCTCCGTTCCCGCCACATTTAATGCGTAATCACTTTTAGATTTTTTATCCAAATCACGGGTTTTACGATTCGCCCTACCCTGAGCGCGTCCTTGCTCTTCGACCAGATAGATGACCGAGATGATGTGATTGCAGGATATTCTTTTATCAGGATGAAAAATATTGCTGGTATTATTAATGTTCTCCCATAAACAATACTGGCGAGGCAGGCGATCAATGGTCAGAACAGATACTGCTGTTTCATAAGCACGCCCAGATTCATTAACCCCTTTAATCACTACTTCATTATTTTTAAATTCAATATCAAAGTCATGAGACAGTGCCTGCTCTTTGAGTAATTTGGTTTTATCATAAATCACAGGGCGTGGAGTAATGACATCAGGGCAATTATCCAGATAAAAGTGAAGCAAATGCAAAAAATCAGTTGCATCCGCTTGCTTGAATCCAATTTTTGCAGCACTTAAGGATGCTTCAAACGAAACGCGAAACTGGCCAAAACAGGCTTTTAAATCACTCTCGGATTCTTTTTTGATTTTATCAATAACGATATAGCAATCTGTATGCGTTAATCGCGGTGAAAGCATCGTGTTGGTTTTAAAACCATGGATGGCGGCTTTTTGATAAAAGGCCTTAAGGTTATCTCCTAACAGGCTTAAATTTTCAAATTCGCTTTTTGCAAACTGGGAAGTAAACGCTTCAATATCATTCCCAACTTGATTGTGTTTGACGCAAATCAACTGCAAGGTGAACTCATGCGACACTTTAGATTGAAGCAGCGTATCCAGTTGTTCCGCTATGTGTTCATTCGCACCTGTTAAAGGAATAATGCGATAAATTAATCCTGCGTTGTATTCGTTAAAAAATAGCTTCGATTCCTCATCAAAATATTGATAAGGCAGTATTTTTTCAGTAAACGAAGGATATTGATGTGTCTTGAGGTCAAAATCGAGATCATTGCCCGTTAGCCCTTTGTCATTCCAGGTCTCCTTTAGCAACTCATAAGTATCTTGGACCCATTCTATAGCGTTTGTAAACATGGCTTCTCTCCTGTGAACTGGTCAGCGCCTACTTATAACCTGAATAAAGAACCTGGCTTTTTGCTTGCTGCACGAATTGACCATCGGGTGTGTAGCGTTTTTCCTGTACCATGCGATTCACCATCTCCATGCTTTGACAACCACCCCTGTCAGCAAAGGGGCATCTGGCATCCTCGTTGTCCAGGATGGATTTGGAGCAGGCAGATAACTGCGACACTAAGAAAAGGGTACTCAATAAAAATAGAGGTTTAATCATGAAGTGGCTCCTCATTTTGTACGGTTGAAAATAATGGGGTAGTGGGTTGTCCTGGTTGATTTAATAGTGGATTCTCAACAGGATTAACGGTTTGAACCATGGGCTCTTGATTATTGAACTGCATCAATGAAGCGCCATTCACTGGGTGTGTATTTAATTCATAGGCACGGCTTACAGTGGTTGTAACCCCAGACTCGTTTTGGGCACGTCCTTCATTGATGGCTCGTCCTGACTCATACACCTGATGTTCTTTGTCTATCCAAAAGCCTTTAGTAAATAAAACTGAAACACGACGACCCGCACGTGCCACAACCAGTGGATGGTAAATATCGGCAATGCGCATTACATAATCTGAAATACGATTGGCAGGATTACTAAGCGCACCACCAGCAGCCGATTGAGCAAGGGTTGATGCCTGCCCATAGGTCGTAATGGTGCCAGCCCCTGGATTGATTGTTTGAGCGGTATTTAAATTCTTTAAACCATCACCAAATCCTGCCAGCATGCCTGCCGCTGCCGAATAGGTTAACAGAGGTTTTGTTTTTAAAATGGAAGTTCCGCGTAAATCCTGCATGGCATCCAAATCAAATACAGAGCCGTAGGCCTTTTGTTCAAAATTGATGTTGTTTCCTGCGCAAGACAGTGTTTCTAAATGCATCACCACGGAACTTCCTGATAAATCACCATAAGTGGATACCAGTGCGACACAGTCTTCCAAATGAGAATGCTGGTTGTTGGGCATGATTCCTCCGCTGGTAAGGCGGATTAAAGCAGTTCCCATATTTTTTGAGCCGTTTATTCCTGCATCACCTAAAACCCCAGTCAGCAACACCCCTTCAACAAAGGTTCCCGCCCAAACGTAATTTTTAGCGGTTCGTACTTCCTTGTTTCTTTTCTTCCGGTTGTTAAATTGCACTGTTTCCAGTCCTGATTTTGCCAGCAGTTCGCGCTCTGCCTGATGCTTTTTCTTTTGCTGTGCTTCCATCTCTTCACGAGTTGGCGGCCTAACGGTGACCAGGCTTGCCTGGCGGCTAGAAACCAGTGCAACCTGTAATTGTTCGTTCATTTTTTTATTTTCTTCTTCAAGGTGTGCAAGCTGCTCTTTCATAGCCTGCATCAAGGCTTTTGTTTCCGAATTTTCTGTGTTCACAGGTGCTGCTTCCTGCTGTTTTTTATGATGTTCTGCCACTAACTCTTTTAAAGAATCAATTTGTTGCTGCTGTTGCAGAAGGAGTGCTTCGTCACTGCCCTGGTTAAAAGTACTTTCAAAAATACTCTCGAACGAAGCTTCTTCCTGGTGGATTGGCTTTTTTTTCTCAGCTGAGGAGTAACAATAAAATCCATAGGATGCGCCACCCACCAGTAATAGAATGGCTGCATGCTTCAATTGTTCCTTTTTAGCGAGCTTATTGGCGTTTTGAGGCTTTAGCGTCAACCATTGTTTTATTTTTTTAAACATTACCTACTCTCCTTCCAACTCATTTTAAGCAGCTCCTGGTTTATCCCTGATTGCTGTATAACCCGTATAAATAAGCGATTTTTTTAGGTGGGAGTGCCTCATCACTTAATGACAGGGACTCTGCATCCTTATGGGCAAATAAGGCTGTTGTAAGCGCTAGTTCATGATTTGATGTATTTTCTAACCGATAGACATAGCCCGTGAAACGCTTACCCTGATATTGCTTTTCAAGAGTTACCCTAATGTTTTTTTTAATGTAAAAAGGACTTGGAATAACCCGTTTCTCATTAAATTCTTTGGGAGTCTCCCCTGCTTTCATGGCAGCGATTGCCTCATCTACTTCGCTGGCATCAGGGGTATCCAGTTTCACAAATTGCAATTTTGTTTGAGCGCGAGGCACAAGTCTTAAGGTTTTTCCAACCGATTCATCAGGTGTCAAGGTAAGTGATACGTGATGTCCTTTATCTGTAGTTAGGAACAGGGTAATGGGAACTTGAAAATTGGGCTTTATATACACCGAAGAATCCGTGCTTTCTGGATTATCCATCTCACTTTTATCTACTGTAATAGCATGCTCTGGGTAACTTAATTTAGTGATCGATTCCCCTTCAACAAACACACGATTAAAGTTAATACTCGATAAGGTCAGATTAAACTGCTCTCCTTCTTCAAAAGCGATGATCGAAGGAGCTGTGCTTGCACCAACAATTCCTGAGCACAAACAACTTATAAGAAAAATGGTTTTTTTAGCTTTATCATAAATTGAGTTAGTCATGGTGTATCTCCTGAATGGACACAAGATTTAAAAGGCCTGATTGATGTGAAAACTGAACTCGATACATTTTGTGTTGTGGCTTTAATTGAAGTCCATGGCTTGTGCGATACAACTGCCCTTCGATTTGGCCTTGGTTTTTAGTGACATCCACCGATACTTTTTCAGCGTAAAATACGGAGCTTACGTTTTTGTCATGTACTGTTTTTCGCTCGGCATCCAATAGTTTAGAAAACGATTCCTGGTATTTCGCTGGAATCAGATGAGACAGCATGGTGTAGCGTGCATCAATGGTCTCAGGGTTGTAGGTCAGGCGTAAGTCAGCTGCTTTCTGCGTCATTTCTTTCAGGTATTCGGGTGAATAGCCTTTATCGCCAATGCTAAACTCAGAACCAGTACACACTGGAAGCCAGTGAACCTGCTTATGCAGTAAGGTATAAAAATTTAAGGCACAAAGAACAATAACTGCAAACGTACTCGATAGCGCCCAAATCAGCGTCAGCTTGAATAACAGTCTGTTTTTTGCAATCGCATTATCACGAAAAGAAGTATCCATTAAATCACCTGATATAAATTCGGTTGGCAGAATCGGGCAAAGCTCGAAATAAAAGGGACGTTAACCGGTGAGGCAGCGACCAGTACACGATGGCAAACAGACTCCGCAGAGGCAGTCCGCCATACTTGACATGCATCGCAACGCTTAGGGCTGCGCCTATCATAAAAAGCTGATAGGCAAGTCCTGTTAAAAGCCCAATTCCCGTGAGTAAAAAAATGGGCAGGCCTGTGGTAACAGGAATACCCGCAATTTTGGGCTCATCAGAGAGCATAAAGGTTTGGTAATTGCGAGCCATTATTTCAATGCCCAGTGAGTAAACACCATCAATACCGGAACACCCGCAAGGACTGCGATATTTTTGGTTTTGATGTAGGCATAAGCCCCTGCAAGCCCTTCTGCTAACAAAAGAAAATAAGGGAGATCTGAATCCGCTCCGAAGGTTGCCTTTACTTCCTCTTTTAATCCAGAAAGCCGATTCTCAGCAGCAAAACAAGTATCAGGCATCAAACACAACAGTGCCAAACCAATCATTAAAAAAGGGAGCAGTTGCCTGGCATACAGATATCCTTTAATGCTCAAATCGTTCATTGCTGTTCTATAGTTCATCACATTCTCCTTTTTTGGTTAAAAAAATCCCCTGAGCCCCAATTTGTGCTCATTTTTTGTTCTTTTTATTTAATGAATCGTGTTTTTGTGGTTTTATAAAGAGAGTTTATCCATTCATGGTTACTCCTTTATCGAGCATGCTTTGACTTAGTAGGTGGTTGTTCTTTTTAAGTTCAACTAAAATTTGCGTCAGTAGGTGATTTGCTAAATCCAGTTTTTTGAACAAAGCCACATACTCAACTGATTTGGCTACGTCAGGAACCTCGGTATTCAGGGCTAAAACAAGTGCATAAAGTCCTCCACCAGTCAGAACGTGTTTAAAATATTCGACATCATGTTCCTTATTCATTGCTGCATCAACTGCAAGTATCTGATTGAGCTTAACGTTATTTTCAGGCAGTGTTGTGGGCTCTGCATAAATAATTCCACTTACGACCATGAAGGTCATCGATAGCATGAGTGTTTTAATTGCGTTCATAAAGTACCCCTCTTCTATTGGCTTATTTTTATCAGTTAATGCACTGTTTCATTCTCAATCGGATACATTAAAAACAACTGCTGTCTTCTTAATAATGAATAAGCATATATTGCTGCTTGTGCATTCTTATCAAAATCAAAGCCACCTATGTTTAGGGCCGCCTGTTGCAAGCAGGAAATACAACTCTCTAAAATATCAAATACTTCTTGTTCTACATTCATAATGGATTATTTTGATGAGCGATAAGGTTATTGAACCATCATTTAAGTGAAGGTGCATTCACCTAGGTGCAAGGATAAGAAAAAAGTAACAATTTTTTCTTAGAATGAATAGACTAATTAAAATAACTATTGAAATCGTAGGTAATTATCAAATATTTCATCAACTTTACATAATCGGTAAAGAGTTGTTCCAGGTTAGACTCATGCAATCCCATGTCCTTGAACCAGTTAAAAAAATCCTCTCCTTTTAACAAATTATGCTCCTCTCTAAATTGTTCGACTTGATATATAAGCTCGTATTCTGTAATTGTGTACGTTTGTTGATCAAGAAGAGACAGCAAGTATTGATAATGGAGCCTATTCTTTTTTGTTTCAGGAATTGATAGTAATTTAAGAATATTTTCCACCCTCTTTAGAGACACTGAACATTCTGTCTGCTCATGCACCGGGGCACGCAACCAAACAGGAGACAAAGTACACTCAATTAATTTTTTTTCAAAAAGAGTAAACTCTCTTTTTTTTCTATTTAAATCAGAAACCGTAGAAAGAATGTGTTTTTGGTTTAAAGAAAGCAATAAGGACTTTGCATCCTCTTTTTTTGCGTCTATATAATTTGCTTTAATCAAATGATAATGGTCTTCTGACACGTGTTGAGAAATTTTCTCCCACGTTCTTTCAGCATAAAAAATGGAGCGTATTGAATTTAAAACAGTTCCGTTATTAATACTATTTAGTCGTTCAAGAGTTAGTCGGATATTGATTAAAGGAATAGTTTGCACGTTATTGAATTTAGAATAAGCAATTGCCACTTCATCGTCACCATCTACTTCTTCATTCTTATACATCTCATATATACGCCCATGTCCCCGCATGCCAAAAGAATCCAGCTCGGCTGCTCTCAAAGCCCCCATTGAAGCTGCACCCCAAACCTCAATACCGTAGTCTAATGCTGTTAATATTTCTTTATGCCACACAGAAGGAACCCAGGAAAAATTTCCATCGATGATAACTATCCGTTTATACCCTGATTTTATTGCTTTAAGTACATCTCCCTTTTTGATTGAAGGTAAATACGCCGCATGGGGAAGTAGATGCATCGCTTCTTGGTGGGTTAACGAAGTTTCTAAGAAAACTACTGTTTCATACATGACTTATCAAATCCATAGAAATTAGTTTTACTTTTAAAATGCATATTTCTTTGTCATAGTATTTATAAACTAAAATATCTTGATTGTTTCCTTTAATCTTTTCAAACAGAGCCGAAAGTGCATCCTCTATTGTCTTTACCGAATAATTAGGCAACTCAGAAAAATCCTTTTTATCTTTGACGACAGGAAACTCACTAGTTTTAAAATCATACTTTGTATGAATCAAGTCATCACGGGAACCTGCTATTGTAGTTACTCGCGATTGAATAGCCTCTGTCAGAGCACGATTTAAAGCTATTTGTTTATCGAGATGACATCCACCACCCTTAAATAGAATTTGATTTTCAAAAGGATTTTTTGATTTAATCCATACCTCAAACGAAGGAATTTCATAAATATTTTCATGAAAGTAAATATGGAAATCAAATTTTTTTGTAATATTTTTGACCATTTCGCCATTAACAAAAGCAGTCTCAGATATCTTTAGAGCATTTTGTCGTTCTATTACCTCTAGAGTTCCGTGTAAAAGGGCCTCTTTATAGTTATTTCCCCCAGCAAGTCCAGTTGTATCAGGAGAGTAAATCAATACTTCTGACAAATAAGAATTCAGTGAGAACTCAGCAAAAGGCACGAGAATGGATTTTTCTGCAAATATTAATTCAGCTTGTACCCAATTCATTGGCTGTGAAGAATCACTAAAGTGTACAGACTTTGAAAGATCGTTTAGTGGTATAAAAATAGCTTTGTCTTGAGCTAGCTCAAGCTCTGACTTATTAGTCACTTGTGGTATTAATTCTTCGGCAAAATATACTTCAATGGACTCCATCAATGCCGAGCACTGAGCCGCCTCTTTTGTTAATCCTTTTCCCTGACTCGTGGTTAACGATTTTGCTCTAGGTCTTATTGCAGTATAGACAGGTAGAGCGGTGTAATCTAAATGGGTTAAATCGGCTAAGCGTGTAATTCCTGCCAGTTTCTTTAAAGAAGTCAATACACCTAGTGTTTCGCAGTAATTACGAGCTCTTAAAGACGTTTCTTGATGCTCAAAAATCATTTAGAAAGCCTTTCATTAAGATAATAGGCATCAACACCTAAGTTTCTCAGTTCTGATACAAACAATTTACTTCGATATCCTGATGCACAATAAAATACCAACTTCTTATCTTTATAGGATAAGAAAAATGAATAATCAGTATTCTCTTTAACAGGAAAAAATAGATCATCTTCTAACTTAGTAATCTCTCGTTCTTCTTTTTGCCTTATATCAACTAGAAAATGCTTGGTTCTATCAAGTTGCCCCAGGGAAATCCCATAATCAGCACTTTGATTCTGCAAATAACTTAAGCTGATTTTTCTTTGTTTACATGCAAAACAGTTATTATTTTGTTTTATAGGCATGGAAGAAATATTGAAGTTTTTTGCATCTATTATTCGTATCTGTGGTACTTTCTCATTCTCTATCTTGAGTAAATAATTTAATGCCAGATTAGCAGCCATGGTTCCTGCCATTCCTGTCACAGTGCCTAAAACACCCGCCTCCGAACAATTAGGTATTACACCTATAGGTGGTGGATTGGGGTATAGACAACGATAACAAAGATTCTTTGTATCAAATAAAGCAAGCTGAATGATATTGACCAAAATACTACAGCTGATAAATACTTTATTCTTTAAAACACAAATATCGTTAATAAGGTATCTTGTTTCAAAATTATCTGTTCCGTCAATAATCAAGTCGATATCAGATACTAAGGAATATCCTAAATCCACATCAAACCTTTTAGTGTGAGCCTCTATAACAATATTTTTATTAATTTTACTTAAAACATTCCTCGCCTTTTCTGCCTTATAGAACCCTATATCGCATTCATTAAATAAGATCTGCCTATGCAAATTAGAAAGGTCTACTTTATCATCGTCGACAAGAATTAACTTTCCAACACCAGCTGCGGCAAGATATTGAGCTACTGGACTGCCTATCCCGCCGAGTCCAACGATCATAATTGTTGCGTTATTTATTATTTTTTGACCTTGCTCTCCAATAACAGAAATTTGACGTTTGTATCTATCCACTCTCTTACCCTCCTGAAATAGAAGTCACAATACACACTTCATCATTTGGGTTAAGAATAATGTCTTTAATGGATGATATCTGTTCTGAGTTAACAAATACGGAAATGTATCCCTTTGAACAACCACAGTCGTCAAACATCTTTTCAAAGTTTTCTTTATAAAACTCTGCTAATACTTGTTGCAAATTTGAATTACTGGAAACCAATTGGGTTTGTTTTCTATCTGAATTAAACTCTATTAATTGATATTCATGCATTCTTATAACCTGTAGATTTTTGTATAAACGACATATATAATTTACTTATATTTTTAACAATTGTGACGAAAATATGAACGAACAACTGTTTAAAGACCTTACTAAAAACTCATCAGCAGCCAAAATGAGGCTATAATCGATTTTTAGAATTAATATATTTCTACAATATCTTGCTCTGCAAGAAAGCTACCTGTTTGGTTGATTTCCATAATAGAGTCATCCCAACAAATCACCATCGCTGACTTAGACATATGCGCCATTTGCTCACTGGTATCATCAGGCCTAACAAAAAGTGTCCACTCGTTTTGTACATGGAGTTCTGGCTTGTGAATTTTTTTTATAACACCGTTCTTTCTAGGAAAATAACCACAAATGTAATGGCTTTTATTCTTTACCAAGCGAGGGGGCTCAACCTCACAAACAATACAACATAAAATTGTTTCAAGACTCAAGGAGTATTTCTTTTGGTATAACTTATTTAGACCAATACCTGGAGGTCTAGCATTAGTTTCAATAAACTGAATACAACCATCCTCACTCATGAAAAACTCGGTGTGAAGCACCCCGTTATTGAATTCTAATAACTGGCAAACCTTAACTGAAGCATCCAAAATTAATTGTCGCTGATGCTCATCTAAAATATTCAGACTAAATATAGGCAAATTTTTACTGACCATTAAATGATTTGGATGCGTATATTTTCTGGCTTCTACAAATAATATATTCCCATCAAATACTGCCAATTCTGAATGGTATAAATCATCTGCAACATAAGCTTGCACGATATACTTTTCCTCACTCTCTTTTTTATTGGCCAAAAAATCACAAAAATCCTTCTCGGTTTTAATATGATATGTCTCATACGAGCCAGATGAATTAATAGGTTTAATAAATATCTCTTGATCACCTATCCTTTCTTTGATTGATTTTAGGTTTGAAGATTCAATCAATGTTGTTGTTTTAGGATATAAAAATAAACCATCCAATTTTTGATACATAAGATCTTTATGACTTAATAGCATCGATGTATTCAAACCCATGCCTGCGATATTTAGTTTTTCCCTGACCCTTGCTACATCAACAAACATATCTTCCGAAAAACAGACTATATAATCAGGGCGAATCGAATCACAAATAGCGAGCAGATCTTCAAATGAAAATGAGCTTACTAATATATTTTCTCTGTCCTTAACAAACTTAGATTTATCTTTAATCAAAAAAATGGGGGAAATTCCTAACTGAACAAGTAGATCACAATCAATTAGCTCATAATCCTGGAGAGGATCAATGCATAACAGCGTCTTTATTTTCATTGTATTTAATACCAAAGCATCCTACTAAAAATGTTGTTTTAGAAGGGAACTGATCTACTGAATAACCAAGTTTATCTGTTACTTCTAAAAACCGAGAATCATAAGAAAAAATTGTTTCTCTAGGCAATTTAAATAGATTATTAGTCACTTGATTATTTTTTTCATGAAAAAGTGTTAAATCCAGATTAGTAGCACTTTCATAAAAAGGGGTACTCTTGAAATGACCTAACTTCTTTATATGATCCGCATATTGCAAATAAGTATCGTATATTAATTCACATCGTTGTGGTTTATTTGAAAATGATGTTGGTTTAAAAGCCATCTCTTCTTTGAGTATTGAATAAAAAACAGGATTGTTTTTATTTTTATCAAAATGCACTGGCTCCATAACAAAGGGAGTGTATTTGGATTTATATATATCGCGATATACCTCAACAATAAAATCTAAAGGTAATAAATCATCACCAACAGCTAATCCGTAGCCAGGAACTTGTCCTGTCCCTATAGTAATTAATTGGCTAATCGCATTATTAGTGAATTCATTTTGAGATATTTCAGGACTATTTGCTCGAATATAGGCCATTAGATAATTATAAAAGGGCAGATTTGCGTAATATCCTGTCTGATTAGAATCAAACTCCATCACCAAACTCAAAAGAGTAGGTAATTTATTCTCTTTTATTAAAGTTACAATTTCAGAGGGAAATACCAATAACTTTGAACGCCAACTACAATTGGCTGCATCGCACAAGCTTTTGAAGGTTAAATAATGATTTCCAAGATCATCTGGAACAGGAATATCTGCCTTAAAATATTTTTCTAAACTAGCATGAGGCCTTGCATCTGCCACCGGACAGAGTAAGAATGTATTCCTTGCACCCGACGATATTTGCAATATATCTGTTGGATGATGAGTATTTGAAGTATTATAAAGTGAACTAACGCTTAAAAAATCTCCCTCTCTATAAACCTGATGTGTACTCGACTTCCCTTTAAATTCAATAAACATTTCAAGATTTTTTTCTAACACCATTGAAAACGGAACTGAAGAAAGTTTGCCACCAGTATTTGGTAAATAAAAGTGATTTTCATCTGCTATGATCTGCCCATACTGATATTCAAGTACAGTAAAAAGCATATTTTGAATGCCATCTATCGTTTCCAATACTTCATAGAGACGTTTGTTAACCAGAGCTATGTCCGTTTTTACCTTATCCCAAGATAGTTCACTCATATGATATCAATATAAAAGTCCTATTAATTAACAGCATCATACAAGAGAACATAACTACATTCAATGAAACTGCATTTCATGTAATAAAATTTATTGGTGAAAATTGATATTTTTATTGCATAAATGCATTTCAAGCTATAAATTATGTCACATGGAATGCGTTTTAAATAAAAACGGAGTTTTAAATGACAATCGACCAGGTAGATAATCAAATCATAAAAATGATAGTCAACGGCTGCCATGTGAATGACATAGCGGAAGACACAAAGAAGTCAAAAAGGTACATTCTTTATCGACTAAGTGATCTAAAAACAAGTTTTAACTGTAAAACCACGCCTCAGTTAATTTATATGCTGACCACATCGGGGTTAATTAAGTAATTTTTTTCACATGGATGTATTATGAATAATTCGATTTATTATTTGGGCTTTAACAAGATTCTTTCACTAACTAAATGTCCAAAAGAAGCGCTCCTTTTAGATAAAATAATCTTCCACCATCAAGGCACTCTTTTAAAACGCGAAAATAGATTATGGTTTACCAAAAAAATTCCTGATCTTGCTGCAGAACTTGGCTTTAGTGAAAGCAGAATATATATCTATCTAAAGAACTTAGAAGAAAATGGCTTTATTATCCGAAAGCGATTTAAATTTTATGGTGTACCTCGTTCCTTTATTGCCATTACAGAAATGCTTCAAAATAAATTACAATTGATCAACCAAGAGCCAGAAAATACTCTGGAGATAAAAGAAAAAATCCCAACTCCTGAATTAGATATAAACAAGAGAATGGATTATCTTGTTTCAACAGATACCATTAATAAAGAAAAAAATAGAGTAATTAATAATATTACTCTTTCTCATTCAAGTACTAAATTACCACTTAACGAGCTCAATATTGCTAAAGGGATGTTGCTGAATGTTCAAAAACAACATGGAGTAAAGCTATCCTCACCACAAAAAATCCTGGATGAGGTTGTATTTTCACTAAGTAACCAAGAGCAATTCCAAAATATTGGGACTTTTCGGCACAAAATTAATATCATTTCTCAACTTCTGCGCACTAATCGCTGGAGAACACCGAAAGGATTTAATCAATATTCTCCGGAAGGGAAACGCTACAAAGAAGAGTGCGAGCAGGAAAATGCTGTTCGACTGCAATTGAAGAAGGAGGAATGTACTTATTCTGGATTAGATGAGCTTGCTACAAATAAACGTTTATCCAATGTTTATGAATTGGCTCATCCCCCATGTACTAACATGGAATTACAAAAGTCACTTCAAATTCAACAAAGTCTTATAAATGGCATTAAAAAAGATATCAAAACAATAAAAAACCCTAATGTATTGGACAATTTTCTAAAAATATTAGCTCAAGAAGAAACAAAGTTATCCAAATTACAGGCAGAATTATCGTTACAATAGATCATGCTACCCCTTCGATCGCTTCGACCGAGGTTTTTTGTATACTATTCTCAATCGTTTTAGAACATAACCAGAGAATGAGTGCACCAAAGATGGCATATAGACCTAGCTGGGTAAATGCGCTCATATAATGTTCATTGCTAATAAGCGGATTTAATGATTCAGATTGAGTCATTAAATTAGAAAAATAGTTGGATAATGTGGCTGCTATTCCTGAAGCCATCATCCATATCCCCATCATAAGTCCTTGCAGTTTTTCTGGTGCAAGACTTCCTATCATCGCATAACCAACAGGAGCAATAAGCAACTCCCCTATCGCTTGAAGAAGATAATGCGCAATAATCCAAATCATGCTAGTTAATCCCTCGGTACCACAATTCATTATGCCAACAGTCAATGCCAAAAACGACAATGCAATAAACACTAAGGAACACATAAATTGTTTTGATATCGAAATGGTGATTTGTTTCTTTCTTAGTTTATCAAATAGAGTGATTGCTATAGGTGAGCCTATAATTACAAAAATTGAGTTTAAATTCATTAACCATTGTGGAGGAATATAATAAGAACCTATGTAAATACTCACGTTATACTTCAAGAATTGAGTCACACCCATAGGTCCTACAAAATAAAGCATCCAAAATACAATTGAACTTACCGTTAAAAATACAAAAGAATAAATTTTTTTTCGTGCATTTTGTGTACTTAAACTACGTCCAAGTAAGGTTATATAGAATAGAGCCGCAGAACCAATAAAGAGTATGAGGCCATTTGCTAACCAAGAATAATAAAACCCTGCTAGAAGAATAGGTATAATAAATATGATTAATATCAGTCCTAGTCGACCCCTCTTTATCTCCTCCCTGGTATTTATTTTATTTTTTGCGAAATATTTCCACGATTTAATAATGAAAAACACCGTAATTAGATTAATCAAATTACTTACTTCAAATAAACGATCGTATCTATCGTGAATATCAATAAATCCGCTCATAACATAACCAGAGAGGAATCCTATATTCATAGCACTGTAATTATGAAAAAATGCTTTTTCTCTTAATTCATTTTCGATACTTGTAAATTGTTGGGTAATAAGGCAGTTAATACATGTAGATCCTAATCCACACCCTATAAGAAACAAGCTTAACCCTAGATACACAAAAGCATCAGAAAAATTAAGTACTATTAACCCTACAGTTTGTATGAGCGTTGAAATGGCAAATAGCAATCGATAACTTAAAAACCTATCCCCAATGTACCCCGCTACAAAATGTAAAATAAAATTTGATGCCAGAAAAAATCCTACGATTCCATTGGATTGCATTTGAGTTAAGCCAATGTTCTTTGTTAAATAAAGGGATAATGATGAAAATAAAATAGCAAAACTGAATGTAGTTATTGCATTTAGCCAATGTAGATAAACTACCCCTTTTCGCTCACTCTTTACAGCATGCATTCCATTTCCTTATTAAAAACTTCTACTGTTACATCACACAAACAATTCTTCAGATTTTGCTAGGACTAAATCACTCAACAATTTTTTAGGCTCAACTTGCACGGAGGGAATAGCTGTTTGCTCAGCTGTTATAAATCCATTTTTATTACAATGCTCGATAAAACTAAATAGTTTTATAAAGTAATCATCAACGTTTAGAAACCCTATCTTTTTGTCTAGCTCTCCAATTTTTATTGCATTCCATGTTTCAACCGCTTCCTCTAGTGTTCCTAAACCACCAGGCATAACGATAAATGCGTCAGCCAGATATTGAAGCATTTTTTTTCTTTCTTGCATGGAGGAGACTATATGAAGTTCATCTAGAATGTCTAACGGTTTTTCTTTGTCTAAAAGATGTGTAGTTGTAACCCCGATCGCTTTACCGCCCAATTCTTTTACAGTTCTTGCTAATAAACCCATCATGCCAAGACGTGACCCACCATAAACTAGTGTAAGTCCATAAGCAACTATTTCATGAGCAAGCTTAATAACAGCTTCTTTGAATGCCAGATTATTTCCAGAACTAGCACCAAGATATACACAAATTGTTTTCATTACTAATTATCTCATTACCCGTAAACGTCCCATCCATCAATAAAACAATACATCCCCGCAAATGTCCCATCCTTAAGTTTATAGCTATTATTAATTGCTATTGAACTAACTCAATATAATCTTCCATTGATATGATAGTACCTATTTCACTATGTCTATTTTCTTTAATGAAACTATGAAACGAGGCTTTGGTTGCAGGGTGATCTAGGCCATGCTTTTTATACCAATTTTTTAGAATACTACTTTGTTCCTTCATGAATTTATCAAAATCATTATTTAAAGCGCTTTTTTGATGCTCTGTTAATTTCTCTAGGTATGTGTTTATCTTTTTGTTTACATACTGTTTGTAGCGCTCTGATTGTTCTTCCAATTTTTCTTTTTTTTCTTTTTCTTTAGCTTCTGAGATCTTGCGACGCTCATTAATTACAGCTTTGCTTGATCTGCTTAGCTTATAATCTTTTTTTAATGCTTCAATCAAATACCCAGCTAAGCCTCTAATTTTTCCTGTAACAAAATTCTCTGATTGTGTAATGATTTCTACTTTCTCTCGAATATATTCCCTACCATATTTTGTATATGTCTCATCAATCATTTGTGCTGAAAATCCAAATGTACTAATCAATATTTGTTTTAATTCCTCATCAATTGATAAGTTATTTATCTGAATTGGAGATTCATCAATATTTTTTTCTAGCTTGAATCGAATTTTAGTGACCTTCTGATTAACTCGTTCTAATTCAGGAACAATACGAATGGGTGATACTGTATTTACTTCATTCACCCCAACATCAAGTACTCTTTTCTTAAAATCTTTAAATACTTGATACTTTCCATCAAACACGCCCATCAACTTTCTAAAAATCTCTATGGGAAACCATGGTGTCTGCATAAGGCCTTTGTATCGGATACAATTCTCGTATAACGCCAAACCATAACCCGATTTAAACTTTGAAACGAGATCAATATTGATTTGACCATAAATTTCAGGTTGATACATAAGATCTTTCATTACCTGGCTGTATTCATAAATACAAACTCCGTTTGAAAGTTCGGCAGATGCCAATATGGAACTAGCCTTCCATTTTTTTTCTTGTCCTGTTGAGCAATCAATAACATTCCACTCAATAGCTATCGTTATTAGTCCGATTAAAGCTTCCTTCAGCTTAGCAGTGTCTTTGCTGTTGTAACCAATTAGTTGATATAAATCTTTTCCTTTGATTTCAAATTGTTGTTTGTAGGGAAGATCTGGATAAGCATTAAAGAGCAACGCATTAAACAGCTTACGCTGAACTAATGATAGATTATTAGAACAATGTATCGCGTTAACATGTTTCTTTAGCTCGAGACTTTTATTATTCATTGCTGCGTTTTTCACACAGTTCTCCCTAACGATAGAATCCGGATATCCGGATTAAATATCAATCCGGATATCCGGATTCCATTTCTTTTTCTAGATATTCAAACATATGAGAACACATAGATTCTAAATCTATTAATTCGGAGATTTCTTTATTAAGAACAATCGAAGGTAATCCTCGTGAATCACGTTTAAAAGTAAATAACTTCTTACCTTTTTGAGATACATAAAATTTAGCATCAGTGGAATTTCTTGTGTGTAATGACGATTGCGATTTCGTGCTATTTGATTCAAATATACGCTCAAGCTTGGCATTAGAATTTATTGTTTTCCCTATCTGATGGGCAATAGATAACATTGTTTTATAGTTATTTTTTGATTTATTTAATATTTGAACAATAGAAACGGCCAACTGTTTTGATAAAATATGAATATTAGGAATTTTACCTATTATTTCATCAGGAATCTTTGAGTAAGCCATTAAATCATTAAAAGTTGATGTAGAGATATTTAATTTGTCTGCGAGCTCTTTTTCAGTTTTAAATACACCATCTACTAATAAGCGTTTATATAACAAGGCATTAGAATAGTTGCTAACATCATTTCGTAATTTATTCTCTGCATCTTGGGATGCTACAGCATCTTGAATATTAGGAATGTCTTTTTTTATGACTAAAAAAGGAATTCCAAGCTGTAAGCAAGCAATGTGTCGTCTTCTACCGAAAATTACCTCGTATTTAATTTTTCCATGTGGGGTAGGGTGAAGCCTAACTAAAGCCGGTTGCAATTGTTTATTTGCTTTAATTGAATCAACAAGCCCTTGAATATCCCCCATTTCATTTTCATGACGGTTAGCATAGCACCATGGTTCACATTCAGCAGGATCAATATAAATCAGCTCTTGCTCTGAAAACTCAATTCCAGATTGTGTTTTAAAATAGGAGGATGTTTTGGATGATGTTTGATTAGAAGAAACCTCGTTAGAAGTTTCCAGTTTATTAATTTGCCCGTTTCGCAGTAACATGCCTAATGGACCAGAGTTGTGGACATTTTTTTTACTGTTATCCATTGTTATCACCACCTATAATCGAAGAAGTTGCTTGTTTGTCCCAAATATCTTTAAAGTTATTAATAATTTCTAAATTAACATCATCCAGATGTTGCAAAGCGCGTCTGTAAGCTTCTCGACTTCCTCGAGGTTTAGAAATGTCATAAATAGTCCCAATTTCGTTAGCTGCCTTAGGAACTTCTACAGTTTCACACATATGATTTGTCAAGATATATCGTCCAAATTGTTCGCGCATCATGTTTTCCATTTGTAAGGCCTCATTACTGCCAGTATGTTTTGAAATCAAAATTCGAAGATATTCTAATTTTTTAGAAGGTAGCTCTTTAAACATGTTTCTTAATGTAGCGGTATACATGATGAAACTGGAATAATCATTCATAGATGGAGGAATAGGAATAATAATTCCATCACAAGCAATAATTGCGTTTAAAGTAAGTAGTCCAAGATTTGGGCCGCAGTCAATTAAGATAACATCATATTGATTTTTAATAATTTTCAAAGATTCAGCTAATCTAATAACTGGAGATCCTAGTCGGTCTTGATTATTTGCTGTTTCATTGGGTAAAATTAGATCACAATCTTGTATCGCCAAGTTCGCAGGGATAATATCTAAACCATCGAAATGTGTTTTTAAAATAACCTCCTTAATGTTGCTTGGGTTAGAAATAAGCACATTTGTGATGGTGTCTTCATATTTTAACTCTAAATCAGGTATCAATCCGGAGCTAATTAAGGTTGCAGTTCCTTGTGCATCAAAATCTAGTAGTAAAACTTTTAATCCTTCAATAGCAATTTTTTTACCTAAATCGACAGTCGTTTCTGTTTTTCCAACACCGCCCTTTAAATTAGAAACGGCAATTGTTAAACATTTGGAACCTTTTGGTCGTATATAGCGAGTCCCGGCTTTATCTCTTAGACAATTTATAGCGGCTAAAGTGTACTTTTTTACGTTTCTCCCATTTTCCTGTTTTTCCATTACTATTCCTGGAATATCATCATGTGACTCCAATAGCTTTCGAAAGGTGGGATCTGAAACTTTAACCATTTTTGCTGCTTCAATAGCGCCCCATGTTCTTGGTTTTTTTCTTTTTTCAGGATTAATGACGTAGTTCCTGAGTGCCAATAACATATCATTCCCGGCTTGATAAAATTTATCCATCAGTTGTTCTGGATTATCTGTGCCATAAGTAATAATTTGAGGATTTAGCATAATTTCCTTTTGTTTAATAAACAAAATTTCACTGTTTTACTAATTTATCCATATTTTTATGAAAAAACAAGGTTTTTATGAATTTTTCTATTTACTATAGAAACACAACGTGTTTTAATTTTTTTTAAGATCTTTTTATTTGTTGTTTAGAAGTTTAATGCATCAATGTTCTTAAGGGTTGTAGGATAGTCTGCGGGACATTTACGGGAATTACCCGGGACGTTTACAGGAATGGATGCGGCGTTTACGGGATAGGGTGGGACGTTTTCAGGAAGTAAAAATAAGAAAAATAACTAATGGTGCGACGTTTACAGGTATGGTGGGACGTTTGCAGGGATAAACTGAGGAGAGACACTCGTGTCAAATTTAGAATTGAAGGGATTGAAGTTGCTTCGAGCCTTAGACAATTCATTCCAGGATGGAGAATCCAAACCCTTTGAATCGATAACTCATTTAGCTGTTGAGTTATTAAATTCTGGAAAATATCAGCCTAGAAGACAATTTGATGAATCTGTTTTAGATGAGCTCGCAAGCTCCATCAAAGTTCAAGGGATTATCCAGCCACTTATTGTTAGAAAGATTGCAGAAGAACGTTATGAGATTATTGCTGGCGAAAGACGCTGGCGAGCGGCAAAAAAAGCAGGTTTAACTTATGTGCCTGTTATTATTAGAAATGTTGATGATAATATTGCTCTCGCATTTTCACTGATTGAAAATATTCAACGCGAAAATCTCAACCCAATTGAAGAAGCGCTAGCATTAAACCGTTTTCGCGAAGAGTTCCATATGACTCATGAAGACATAGCACAAATGATAGGTCGTTCCAGAGTTTCAGTTACTAATACGCTTCGCTTACTATCTTTGGACTCTAGAGTAATAGAGATGCTAAACGAGGGTAAGATTGATATGGGACATGCCCGATCAATTTTGAAACTTTCGCCAGAACATCAATTTCAAGTTGCATGCGCCGTCATTGAGAAACAGCTCAATGTGCGTGATACGGAGGCATTAGCAAACCGATTGAAGTCATCAGGAGATAAGGAACATGACAAGACTTTTTCTTCAGCTACACGTCATGACAAGTGTGAGGAGTGGAGTACCTATCTATCTCAACAATTTACAACAAATGTTTCTGTAAAAGTAAATGCTGAAGGTAAGGGAAAAGTGATTATCGAGGTGAATTCTGCTAGTGAGGTTGATTGGTTGATCAAACTAATGAGCGAAAGAGGATAGTTATCCACAAAATCTGTTGATAACGTTGTGTGATAATCGTGGGTTATAACGTAATTAAGCCTGTTAATGAGAAAGAAGAGCGTGTTTAATTTTTGGATTTTGGATTTATGATGAGACCATTGCGTATTTTTATCAGTAGCGTACAACAAGAATTTAAAGAAGATCGTCTAGAGATATGCCATTGGTTGAAAAATGATCCCTTAATGCGTCGTTTTTTTGATCCATTTTTATTCGAAGAATTGCCAGCTCATGATAGGAGGGCAGATCAAGTTTATCTAGAACAAGTAAGTGCTTGTGATATCTATATTGGTCTTTTTGGCTATGATTATGGCTTTGAGAATGCAAAAGGTGTTTCCCCTACTGAGGAAGAATACAATCTAGCTTCCGAGGAACGTAAGACCCGATTAATTTTTATAAAGGGAAATGAAGAAAGTAAACGTCACCCTAAAATGAAAAATCTTATTACTCGTGTTGGAACTGAATTAATCAGAAGGCGTTATCAATCTATTTCCGAGCTTATTTCCAATGTTTATGCGGCTTTAATACATGATTTAGAAGAACGAAAATTAATCAGAAATAGCCCTTTTGATGCCGCTCCTTGTCGAGGGGCAACATTATTAGATTTAGATGAAGAGGGGATGACGGCTTTTTTACGTCGAGCAAAACGAGGACGTGGATTTCCACTGCCTATCGATGCGACCTCTTTTGAATTACTGTCCCATTTGAATTTGCTAGATGAGGATAAGCCTACACATGCCGCAATGTTACTCTTTGGAAAGCAACCACAACGGTTTGTTATGTCATCCGAGGTAAAATGTGCTCATTTTCACGGGACAGAAGTAGCCAAACCCATTCCTTCATATCAAGTATATAAAGGCACGTTATTTTCACTGGTCGATCAGGCGATTGATTTCGTAATGTCCAAAATTAATCTTTGGGTGGGAACCAGAGAGAGCGGGGCGGAAGTGCCTGTTGCCTATGAAATTCCCCAGGAAGTTGTCGCAGAAGCGATTGTGAATGCGGTTGCTCATCGAGACTATGATAGTAATGGAAGTGTACAGGTAATGCTGTTTGCAGATCGATTGGAAATTTGGAATCCAGGAGGACTCCCTCCATCATTGACCTTAGAGAAATTACGTCATCCACATGGTTCTGTTCCAAGAAATCCCTTGCTTGCTGAGCCATTGTATTTAACGAAATATATCGAGCGTATGGGAACTGGTACAGGCGATATGATTCGTCGTTGCCGTGAGGTTGGACTGCCAGAGCCTGAATTTTCTATCTCCGATGGATTCAAGACAACCATTTGGCGTAAATCATCATCGATGACCGGACAAGTTACCGGACAAGTTACCGGACAAGTTACCGGACAAGTTACCGGACAAGTCGATCCATGGGTTGAGCGGGTACTAAGAGCATGTGAGCTAAAAGGTGAGCTGAAAAGTATAGAGCTACAAGAGGTAGCAGGTATTAGGCATCGAGAAACTTTTCAACGTAATTATCTTGATCAATTGCTCTGGGATGAGTTAATCGAGCGTACTATCCCAGAAAAGCCTAAAAGTAGATTGCAAAAATATCGTTTATCCAAAAAGGGAAAAATTTTATTAGAAGATTTATCTAAAAATAAAAAATAGGATGAAGCCGATGTTAGAAAAGAGAAAGAAATAAAAAGCAATTATTAAGTGACTTTGATTGAATGATTTCTGTTTAAGGGAGCGCTGTTTAGCAAAATATCACCGAAGGGCAATTTTTATGCGTTTAAGTAAAAAAATCAACTTCCATATTTTAGTTTTAAGCGTCGTTTTCACTACAACCAATGGTTTTGGTTACATAAATAAAGTCGCTTTATTAAGCGCTATTAAAACACGTTTATGATAACTCTGTATATTAAATAGTCAGTTAAGGCAAAACGGTAAGCCTTGGTGTCATTTAGAAAA
>NZ_LNYZ01000038.1:0-316 GCF_001468065.1 Legionella steigerwaltii | reverse complement strand
ACAATGTTGGCATGACCTGCAAGGCGAGAGACTGCTTTAATATCAGCGCCTTGCTCAATTAAGCGGGTAATGAAAGTACGTCGACCAGAATGAGAACTTGCTCCAATAATTCCTGCCTTATCATAGAGTGACTTGAACCATTTTTGCAAACTATTAGGCGTAAAGCGACTTTTACGTTGGGTCTGAAAAAAGGGTTTGTCTCGTGCAACATGTTGTAGGGTATCGAGATGTGCCTGGAGTGCTTTGCGGATTTTTTCATTGGCAAGATAAGCGTAACGTTGTTTTTCACCTTTGGTCATTGAGCGCTTCAAACAAA
>NZ_LNYZ01000037.1 GCF_001468065.1 Legionella steigerwaltii | reverse complement strand
AGCTCGGAAAAAAATGCGTGGATTTAAAAATGATACAGATGAGGCGATAAATACAAAATTGGCTCGTTTCTTAAGTGGCCGAGGTTTTTCCCATGCTACGATAAAAACCGTACTTAAACAGTTAAGTGAAGAACAGACTACTTAAAGTTTTAGATAGTGTAGCGGATGAATACAACAATCATTTGCATCTATAAGAAAAGAAAACTGTAAATTAAACTCTGAATGAAATGATAAACTTACAACGCATCATGATTATTGGTAGACCAGGAAGTGGCAAGTCCACTTTTTCTGTTATGTTGCAAAAGAGTTTAAATATTCCTTTGTTCCATTTAGATAAATATTTTTTTATTGCCGATTGGGTGCCACGAGAATATGAGAATTTTTTGTCACTCCAAAAAGAATTAGTTGCTAAGCCTTGCTGGATTATTGATGGTAATTCCAGTAAATCATTCGAGATACGTTATCGCGAAGCCGATATGTGCTTGTACTTTAATTTACCCAAATGGCTATGTTATTGGCGGGTATTTAAGCGCTTGTTTTATAAGGCTTCAGAAATCGATGATAGAGCCGCTGGTTGCAATGAAACGGTACGATGGTCGCTATTAA
>NZ_LNYZ01000036.1 GCF_001468065.1 Legionella steigerwaltii | reverse complement strand
CATCGGTAACACCTTTTTCTCCTAAGAAAGTGTTACCTATCATCCCGGTTTAAAGTGTTACCAGTCTACCCGGTTTGTACCTATTTATCCCTTCTCCCCTTGGGGAGAAGGTGCCCTTAGGGCGGGTGAGGGTTGCTCTTCCCCTATCCATCTCCCGTCAAAAGAAGAGGCAATTGATCACTTTGCTCTGCTGAATCGTCTTGTTGTTCCACCTGATATTCAAGAATATCTCCAGGCTGACAATCCAGATAAGTGCAAATTGCATCCAGTGTTGCAAAGCGTATCGCTTTTGCTTTGCCATTTTTTAAAATAGACAAATTCGCTTCAGTAATCCCTATTGCCTCAGCCAGCTCCTTCAGCCTGCATTTGCGTTTTGCCATCATCACATCCAAATTAACAATAATCGACACGAGTATATTCCTTAAATTGTTAATTGCGTTTCAGATTTGAGTTGATGTGCTTCTTGAATAATCCATGATGCAACTAAAATAATAAAGGCGGTAATTACAGTGGATAAATTTGCTGAATTCAAGGTAATACTGGCAAAACGCTCTCCTTTAGGATTATTAAATGTCAGTGCTGCCGTCATTAAAGGTTGATAAAATAACTGCACCAATTCCCCTAAAATCATATAAATACTTACCTTTTTAATTAATTTGATATTTTCTTCTTCAAACAAATACCCTTTTTCAAAAAACCTAAATAATTTAGCCAACTTATGACAGATTAGAATAGTAATTGTCAGTGGCATCCATTCAATCGCTAACAAAACACCCCGATGCAACCAAGAAAAATGGGATGGATCATGGATTTTTTCCGCAGAAATCAAGGAAGACCAGGCCCCTATATGACACATCCAATCGAATTTAAATAAGATTAAGAAGGTTGTCGTGAGTGGAATAAGCCAGCAAAGACTACGAAATAGCAGATACAGAATATGACTGGTGTTTTTTATTTTTTTCATGATAAATATCCGTTAATAAGACAATTAAATGATAGCAAATATTTATCGTTTTACAATAAAAATATATTATTTATTGATATTATTTCCTTTGTGATATTTTTTTACTCCATTTACTTTACATGAAGCGCTCCACAGTGATATGCAGCTAACAACTGAGGAGCGCCAATAAGTTCTAGCTCAACTTATATGATACATTTGGCGCCAAACTATCAAGCTTTTCTTGTAAAAGACTTAGATTTTTAGGTACGACAATAAGTTGGAAATTATCATTTTGGAAGTTAACAGGAGCGGCGTTTGGTTTAATGTACTGTGCATTATTGCGTTTTTCCACCGTAAGTCTATTTTCCGGCCTCTCATCGAAATCAATACAATCAGACTTATCAAGGAGTGACAGCACCTTCATTGTTTTGGGATCAACTTGGCTTAAAGACCAAAACTTTGTGGTGCGGATATGTGGAAAAGGTCTTGTATAACTGCCTTCCCCACTAACAACAACCAAATCCTGAATGTGTCTATCATTTGGAAAATGCTCTTTAATTAAAGCAAGAGCTCGTTCTAGCTGCTCTCCTTCTAAATGGACTCTTTCTTTATTGGTAAAATATTTTTCTAAATGCGCCTTATTAATTGCTTTTATTACCCTGGCGTCTAAAAGTTATTGATTTTATGTGATATTCTACGCGCTTTTGACTAAATCAATTTGTTGAGATGAGTA
>NZ_LNYZ01000035.1 GCF_001468065.1 Legionella steigerwaltii | reverse complement strand
TAAAATTTTTAGACCCTAGCATCTTAAATCTGTTACCTATCAGCCCGGTTTGAAATGTTACCTATCAAACCGGTTGCACATTTCACATTGACTTTAAAATTTCAATAACTTTGTATAACTATCTTGCGGTAGAAAAAAAAATTAACATAGAATGGATTTACATTTTTTGTTTAGGGGTTATGGATGACCAATTTGCACTACATTATCATTACTTTTATCACATTATCATTGACTCAGGGATTGGCTTTCGCACAGGCAGAAACCAATGTATGTGATGGCAGCATCCGTAATCCTTGTATTGTAGAAGACAGTGAGCTTTCCTCTTCGCCATTAAAATGGTTGCGTGATGCATCCATGATTGCTACTGCTTATCAAGGAAATACGCTGGGTATTAAAGGGTTAGCCATTTCTGGTAGTGAGGAACCAAGTGAAAAGGGATGGAAAGATATCTCTGAGCATATTGCTAAGCATGGATATTCAAGAGTCTTGGTGCTGGATTTACGCCAGGAAAGCCATGGCTATATTAACGGGAGAGCAATTACTTTAGTGAGTGAGTACGATTGGATAAATCGAGGAAAAAGCAATGTGCAATGTCTTACGGATCAGGAATATTGGCTTAAGTCATTAAGAACTCAGAAAAAGATAAGTGGTGTTTTATCCTCGCAACAGTTTGCAGCTCAAGAATACTCCAGCGGTAAAACCATTCCCGTGAAAGTGGTAAAAAACGAAGAGGATTTAGTTTCTAAATTAGGTTTTGAATATCACCGATTATACGTTACTGATCATGCTGCACCGTCTGACTCAGAAGTAGATACGTTTTTGACACTAATAAAAAACGTACCTAAAGATACTTGGTTTCATATCCATTGCCGGGGAGGGAAAGGGCGGACCACGACTTTTTTTGTAATGTATGACATGTTAAAAAATGCAGATAAAGTAAGTTTTGAAGAAATTATTGCACGACACGCTTCCATACCACCTTATTATAATTTGTTTGAAATACACCGAGCAGATCCTTTCCTTACTCCTTATTATGAACAGAGAATTATTTTCCTTTCTCATTTTTATCAGTTTGCGCAACAGTTGTTAAAGGGGTATCAAGGAACATGGAGTCAATGGAACGCTGATAATGCTGCAGATTTTAATAAGGTTTAGGCAATTGAACCGATCTTGAGCCTTCATCCAATGTGCAACCGGTTTGATAGGTAACATTTCAAACCGGGCTGATAGGTAACAGATTTAAGATGCTAGGGTCTAAAAATTTTA
>NZ_LNYZ01000034.1 GCF_001468065.1 Legionella steigerwaltii | reverse complement strand
TTTTTATGTATCGAAGTTTTGAAAAGGTATTTGAAGAGGATGTTGGAACAGTTGATAAGCCGAATCTGAAAATTGGGAAACCGCCGCAACAAGTTAATATACAAAGTTTTATCCAGTTTCATTTTGGAGGTATTCTTGAAAAAAGGTATATTCAGCAGGAATTATCCGGGGAACAAAAAATCTATGAAAAAGAAAAAAATTTATCTGATTTTAAAGTACAACCAAGTGGCTATAATATGAGCAAAGAACAACAGTTTTGTTTCAAATACAAAAACGATAACAGTCAAGATATAGTTTTTATGTATCGAAGTTTTGAAA
>NZ_LNYZ01000033.1 GCF_001468065.1 Legionella steigerwaltii | reverse complement strand
CGATAAGGTTTGGTAGACCTTAACAGTGTGGCTCATCTAGGTGCCGGGTAAAAGGGAGGATGAGTCCATATCATTGCTTGCTATCGCCTTCACTTTATGCGTTTGGACACACGGTTAGTTTCATATAGATCTCAATTGGAAAGTAATATTCTAATTTCTCCTTAATAATCTAATAAAGTAAAACTCGCTCAGGTTGATGACGAACATATTCTATCGATGTACCAGTCAATAGCACATTTTGGACGAAATAGGTTTGCGAAATACTAAACAGTTAGTCAATATGATAATAAATTAATCTAATAATTCCGTAAGTATTTTGTGCTATTTTAATACTAAATGGATCAAAACTTTTTATATTTTAGAGAATTAAAGTGTTTCAAAAAACTGAAAATATTCAACTTTGGGCTAATATTTGGAGCGATCTCACGAAGTTGATTTGTGCTCTTGAAAGACTCGTTATCGGGCAAGATTGGAAGGAGCCTAATTTAACAAAATTATTGTCTCAAGAAAATCCTCAGTCCGAACTAGCAAATCAATACATTAACACGATTAATCTTTTAATGGATGAATTGAGTGCCCTTCCTATATCCAAGAAGCAGATATTGGAAGAGCTAAGTCGCCGTGTTGAATTAAGGAATTTTCACAACCATCGTCTAAATGAAAGAGTTCATCATGCTGAATTTAATAAGGATTCTTATATTAGAGAAAATAATAAAACAAAAAATATTGCAGAATATGTCCTGAACAATAAACCTGATATACCCGGTTCTGTATTAACGCCTAAGAATTTTCAAGATTTGGAGAAGGCGTATGGCAAATTATTATATTTTAATCCGGGGGTAAATGCTCAAGCATTTACCCCATTGAACGCAAGTGAAGCTAAAGTAAAGTTTATAAAGAACAATCCGCAAGCTTGGCTGGGCAACGCATCAGCCTTAACACCCTTTTTAGTTCTCTACCATTCTTTATCTGATAAACAAGCCTCCACGTTGCTTAATTTTGTGATAAAAAATCCAGGTCTTATGTCACTCATAGATTTAAAAATACAATCGAGCGAGGATTTGTTAAAAAAAATAGCTTTTATTAAACAAAATAAACAAAGTTTACTTTGGTTATTTAAAACAGAGAAAATTGATCAGATTGATATCGATCAATTCATGCAGATTCCGCAGAGAAACACTTTTCCCAGGATACTTAATTTTATCTATGAAAATAGAAGAAAATTATCATCGAAGGAGATTAACTTCATTTTACAGCATCATCAGGGAATAATTACAGACTTCGGTAATCAAAGCATTACAGAATTCAACAAAAGCATCAAAAGCTTCATAGAGGCGGTAAGGGTCAATCCTAAAATAAACGATCATTTGAACGCTCAACTGATTAGCCCAGGTGGAGTTACTCAACTTTTCAACCATAGTCCTTCAAAGTTCAAAGCCAACTTGGAAGCTTTTGATAAAAACAAAGAACAATTACATCACGCGATCGAAACAAAAAGATTAATCCTCAGAGAAGGAAATATTTTGTTAAATTCTAGTCCGTATTATATTAATTCACTTGGCAAGCTTTTGAGATCAGAATCTCAAAATAAATCTACTGTTCAAAGAGATACTGTGGCATCGAGCAATAAATACATCTCAGAATTGCTAGTAAAGGCAACACCACAATGGAAAGATGATTTGAAAAAAGCATTTATTATCAAGAAGCAAGAACTCCAACAAGAAGATGACGCAAATTACTTTCGATTTTTCACTCGATTAAATGCGAATAATAAAAGTAATAAAATGAAAGCAATTGACATCTTACTTAAAGAATTAGAAAGCGATTCCTCAGAGCGGAGCAAAGAAGTTCTTTCTTATGCCTCTGTTTTATTAGAGGGCCGGACAGGCCAGCTCTTCAAGGATTACGCTGAACTCACTCCTCTCTATAAGGATTTAGAACAGCACGTAAGAAAAGGAAAGGAACAGGAGGTAATAGATATCTGGAATATAACAAGATTGGATTAATCTCTCAATTTTGCACATGCAGGACTGAAAATACCTCAGGGTCAGGCCTTGAATTTTGAATTTAAAGATTTTAATTAGTCTCATAGTTACCATAGTTCCAATTCACAATTCAAGGCCTGACCCTGAGCTATTATGTGAAAATCACTTGGTTTTTATAGGCCGAAAGTGTGGCGGGTTTATGGCGGCTTTTTGGACCTCTAAATGCACAGGTTAATATTAATGGGTTTTGATTTACTATTTTTGTTCTTGGCAGCCCGAAAAACTTTGCTTTTCTGAAAATTTTTATAAAAATCTGATTGCTGATTTTTTGTTTTAGTTTGAGTTTGTTCAATAATAAACAAACGTAATACTTGCTCGGTATTTTCATTCATGTTGGTTGCTTCATCCCCACATTTTTCCCATTTACTAACTGCTGTATAAGATTCATGGACGACTGTATTACCGAATTCTCTAAGTGGCATGGAGAAGTACGAACGAATAAATTTAACCTGATACCAGTAAGTCTGCTTGAGTGGGTTGATTGAGCATGTTTTGACGAAATTTTTCATATTCTTCATGTGTTTTTTTTAATGCTGTTTCATGGCTTATTTTTCCTGAATGAGTAAGTAATTCACGATCAGAAATCTTGAGGAAATCATCAAGCTTTGGTTTGATTTTCTCTAGTTCCACCATTTGATTGGGCCTGCTCTGATACATGACACACAACGAATCAGCTTGGAGAATAAAATTGATTTTGTTGGGCCAAGGCCCAACCTTGCTATTTTTGCTCAGATTTCAAACTACTTCTATTTCAACAGGAGCAGTACCTCTTATACCGAGTTTTTTAGCGGCACCAAAGGATAAATCAATTAGCCTGTTCGATAAAAAAGGACCTCGATCATTAATTCGAACAACAATCGACCGGCCATTGTTCAAGTTTTTGACCCGTACGCGTGTACCAAGTGGGAGTGTTGGATGAGCTGCGGTCATCGCATACATGTTGTGGCGCTCTCCAGTCGATGTTTTTTGATTCCGACCGCGTGACCCATACCAGGAAGCAACTCCTTTTGCTTTGTAATTTTTGGCAGATTTCATCACATGATATGTTTTCCCTTTGATCACATAGTGATCCGGACTATTAGATTGATGATGCGCACAAGCAACCAGTAGCATCGGGAGTAAGCCTGTAATGAGTCGGTTAATGATCAACAAAATCGAATAATAATTCATAAAGTTATCTTCTACTTCCACAACAGATAGTTTACATATAAAGTGTTACATGTTATCGAGATGACCTTTATATAAAAACTTAATTTTAAATTAAAAGTTCACGAAAAACAAAAATCTTTTTTGCAAAGAAAATCGTCAATGGGCAATCATTTTTTTATCATTGCCTTCATCACTGATTTTATTGATTATATATTTTTTTGATGATCTATTTCAGCTCAGAATGTTCGCAGTCCAATAATCCCTGCAATTCAGCTAAAGCAGTTTTATCGTTAATTCTAATTAAAGTAACCCATGCAGCAATAATTTTGTTGTAAGTTAAGATCCGTTTGAGTAATTGTTTCTCTTTTTCCTTTTTGGCAATAATGTTTTGTAATTGCTGTTGTTTTTTGTCCAAGGATTGATAGTAATTTATTGCATAAACTAACGTTGGATTATGTTTTTCTGCAGCCCATTGTTTGATAAATTGTAACCGGTTTTTTTGATAGTCTACTAAGTCCTTATCATTGTTCTTTGCAGATAAATACTGCAAATAATACATATCCAGTTGGAAAGGATGTTTATATAATCCCTGTTTCATAATTGCTTGATAGAACTCTTGTTCAAATTGATAGATCTTGGTATTTAATAGGGTAATTTGATGTTGTTTTAAGCTTTGATTCCATGGTGCATTGATTACATTACTATAAAGATTCATCATGCCATCCCAAGTTGCCTCTAACTCATCACCTTGTTCTTTAATTTGTTGCTGTAATTCATTTATTTTCTTAGTTTGCAGCACTATAGAAAGTTGTGCAAATTTTTTCGCCTCTGGAAAAAGAGAAATAATTTTAGTTTCATTGGCTTTGCTTAAATCAACAAATTGATCTAAATCTTGGTTCTTGATCGATTGAAGTTCATTCTGATAATTGTTAAATATTTTTTGGATTGCATGTTGATTAAAATTCGAAATGCGAGAAGAAAATTGATCTTTCAAAAAATAATCGGCCCATAGCAATAGGTAATAATCAGAAGTACTGATAGGAACATCTACGGTCATGTCGTCTAATATTGCTTGCTGATGCGCAGTAAATAGATTTTTTGTGGGATCTTTTAATTTCTGACCGGTCAATATACTAGTTCCCGTATATGCTTCAGTAAACGATCGTTCATAACCTTGATAAGTAGCTCCGTCAGCATCAGCTGTGCAACCTGAAGCATAATGGTCTGGAGTTGCAGCAGTAAACCCACAGATTTTAGGATTAGCACTGGGATAACCGTTTTTTAGTTTGACCGATAATTGGTGAAAGCCACCGGAATAACATTGCGACATAGCGAACACAACATGTCGGCTTGGAACTTGTGCAAGCAGAGAGCTGAGTTCATTTTTAGATAGGCAGGCTTTATTAAAATGGTTCTCGTTAGTAAAGTTATTGATAAAAGGTTTTTTATAGTGCCATAAGTCAATGCAATTATTACTGTAGGGATTGACACTTTTATCTTCAAAAAAACCATAAGGCATTCCATGGTCACTAACAAAAAGGAACAAGTCCTCATTGGGTTTTAATGAGAGGACTTTAGGGGATAAAAAATAAGCACTGACTTGTCCTTTAGTGGCACTCTGATTATTTGTAATCATCCCCGTCAGCATGAGATCCGTTTTATCGTATTTATTTTGTTTCGTATTGATTTTTTTATGAACGTCTAAAGGTATGGGTTGGTGAAGCTCATTGTTTCCTGCGCCAAAATAAAGACTCACTCTGTCCTTACCATATCGATTGATTAGAAACTCATAAAGAGTTTTAGTTTGTAAATATTGTGAATAATGATTAAGACCAGGGTTATCACCGCCAGAAAGAACCAGAATTTGACTGGCAGTATTTCCAATAATGGTGTGCAAATAAAAGAAGATAATTAGCAATGAGCGTTTCATTAACATTTTCAAGCAGGATAGTTTGGGCAGCGTGTTATTCATTTTAATTTAAATAAGTATTTACTATCAAATTTTTCATGTGAAACATGTATAGCCTACGCTCACAGAGCAAGCGTAGGCTGGGCTGAAAAGCCCGGAAAATGATTTAATGATGGGACTGATACTTGATGTTTGTAATTTATAACCGCTCTGTTTTATATATCTTTTTTTTGAAATTTGACGGGATTCATCAGGGCCTGACCCTATTCACATTCAGTTTATATATAATCAACTAAAAAACTTCAAGATCATTCCTGGGAGCTTTTAAAACTCAAATTCCATGACTTAAGGTTTCGCTACTTACACAAACCTGTTTCTCTGATGAAGCAGCAAAAATTCCTTGTTTCCCAAGAAGTGGGGTCGTATTTTGAGGAATACTTTGAGATAGTTGATACCTATTCCACACATCAGGAATTGGATAGATTTGAGTTTTAATTAAATCAATTGTTTTCATTCCATTGTTGAATAATCCATCAGTCTTTAAGCGTTGAAAACTGTTCATTCCACGAATTACCTCAGACATGAACTCTTTGATAGTAAAACCTTCAATCATATTTGGATTATCTAGAATGGTTGGAGAAAATCCATGTCGTACCAATTCTCGATTTAAAAGGAGATTACAAAACAATCTTCCATTGCAATCATTAAAAGGATGAATTAGCTCTAATTTCTTGCAAAAAATAATGATGTCATATAATAGATCTTCGGGTTTTTCAGCATGGGTACAAACTGTTGATTCATATTCTTCTATTATTTCCTTAATGACAGTATCTAAGCGCTCCGTTTCTATAGAGGTTATCGCATCAAACCCTAAAGGTCCACGCCTTTCTAATGTACATAAGTTATTAAACTGCGTTAGATGCTCTATATAACCCAGAAAAGTTAAAGTCCTCGTTGACAGTGCAAAACTAGCCCCGTATTTTCGATACATACCTTCAGTATTATTCCAAATAATACCTTTCGCACAAATAGAGTGTATTTTCTTAAAGTACTCAGGGGTTAATGGTTCTGTCATTGTATTTTTAGTATACAACCAGGCTTGATAAAGTTGATTAATACAGCCCTTTTCCCGTGCATCATAATTACTCCAACCGGCCTCTTGTTGATAACCATCCATAAAGAGACGCCACAATTCAAGCTCAGGGAAATCCTGATAAAAATAGGCCACATTACCTTTTTGTTCAGGATGCCAGTAAATTTTCAGTGAGTGTGCAAGTTCTTCCTCACTTAAAGTATTTCTCTGAAAATGTGGCAAATTAAATTGGCCGGCAGCATACAACTCCATCACTAAGCCCATAAGTACTTGATTTCCATGTATTGCCGCAACTAATCTGCGTAACTCCAATTCGCTAAGTTTGGTCGCATATTTGCTAATAAATAAAGACAACTCTGGGATAAATTCTTGTAATAATTCAGGAGCTTCAGCTATTTTTTCTAAAGCTGAGGATGTCCAAACAGTATCACCATGTTCCGTTTTTTGTTGAATTGACTTTATAAGAGATAGCGGGTTTTTTTCAAAAAAAATACGAAAGGCAAGTAAAATATTTCTTTTATTTTCCTCTGATTGCTCCAAAATAGAGCGTGGTAAAATACCAAATAATTCTGCAATGACTGTGCAACCCTGGTCATTATCAGGCTGATTAATAGCTTCAATATCAGTAGGATCGGCAATATGATCAAGAATAAATTCACGTAATTCAGCTTCTTCACCACTAATATGTTCATAATGAATTCCTCGTGCGATCAAGCGCAAGGGAGTTTCTAATTTAGGTGTTGATTTGAAGTTATTTAGTTTTGATTGGTATAGAGAAGAAATTTTCATCAATTTAGGAAGAAGGATTTGTGCGCATTTATTGTCCATCAGGTTATTTTATTTGTCAACCTTGGTTTACAATAGTTGTGCCTACCATTAAAAACTAAAGACTGCAACTGTCTTGGAATAAAATTCAAGACAGTTGCTACGTATATGGACTCATCCGTTTTTGCAAGTAATTAGCTAGTGAAAAGTTTAGTATTTGCATACGTATATCCGGCCATTC
>NZ_LNYZ01000032.1 GCF_001468065.1 Legionella steigerwaltii | reverse complement strand
AATGGCCGGATATACGTATGCAAATACTAAACTTTTCACTAGCTAATTACTTGCAAAAACGGATGAGTCCATATACGTAGCCCGTATTAGAGGAAGTCGTAATACGGGAAAATCATCGCCATTAAAGATTGATTCAATCTAACAGATTTTTACATGCAACTAAAAAATACGTGGAACAAGTGGAACTAGTGGAACACCACTGTATTTACTGGAATGTAGACGTTCCACCCTCAAAATCAATGGTGGAACGAGTGGGACAATTAATAGTCGTCAGACCAAACTTTTTCAGTAAAAACATAACACCTTGGAATGCCAACTCCTTTAATCCTTCGTTTTTGGGAGGCTTTGCCGTCATTACCTGGGACTATCCAGCCAGCATTAATAAGCACGTTGTTAACCATTTTAGGCTCAAACCCTTGGCAAATCTCCTTCCTGTAAACTTCAGATAAAACCATAAAAATACGAAAACCTTCGTTATCCGTCCGAAAAAATCCAGCTCGGTTATAAAGTCGTTCACTATTGGGATGATTTTCACTTTCAAATCGACTCGCTCCTTCTTTCTCAAAGAATGCACGAACTTGCGACAGTATGGCTCGATCTTCTCGTTTACCATGTTCTCCAAAATCCTCGAGCCAAGCATTAAAACACTTTTCAGCTGCTTGGCAGGCTGTACCTCGTTTCCATCCGGTTAAATCAAAATGACTCGCCATTTCTCCAGCCATGGCAACTAAAGCAAAACGTCTGGCTACTCGTTGAATTTGACCTGAGTGTTCGGGCTTAGTGACTTTTACTACAAATTGCTGGATTTTATTAGAGAGTAAGGGAATTAATTCAGCTCGATGCTTAACAATTTTATGGAGCCATGCAATTCCAACTGCTCCATGATATTGACCGGCAGCCTCTTTTAATGTGAGTGCCATAGAGGCTGGGTTTATATGATCATGTAACTGTTCAAATAACCCCATCTGCGCACCAGCATCCGCTTCAATATCTGCCAAACGAATTTCTTGACCTGCATTGCATCGCTGCCTAGCTTTAGCCATTAATGAAGTAAGAGACTCTTCTCCAGCTGATAAAAAGAGCAACGACCAACGCATGGATTGTCTTGCTGTACCACAACGGGAGGCGCGTGTTTTACCTTGACCATTAGCAAGCAGGTAAGCACACTCACCGGCTTCTTTGGGATCCATTTGGCTAAGCTCATCTAGGATTAATAAACCATCATTATGAAGGGCAGCCAATCCTTCCAAACCGTTCGCTGTACTTCGCCACAGACGAATATAATTGTTCGGATTACCCCAAACAGAAGCTGCAACTTTTAAAGCTGTTGTTTTGCCAGAAGAAGATGCACCTCTAAAATGAAACCCTCCCGAATCTTCTCCAATAAGCTTTGCAAGGCTTGGGGCAAATGCAGCAGATATTGCAAATACCAATCGGGCCTCTAGTGATCACAATAAAAATCATAATATTTTAAAAAAATTATTCTATGATTTAAAAATAGATATGCTTAAAGTCAATTACAGTACTAGAAGATATCGTCATTTTTTTTAAGTAGATGAGTTTTAGTGTCCACCTTGTGCACTTAAAGCAGCTCGCTCACGTTCTAATTCAGCACGTAGCTCTTCTTCAGTGGGTAAGCGAATGCCTAGGGTCAGATCTTGCTTTTTGCCAACTTCTAGTCAGAAGACAAATGCCAGGTTGTTAGCCTTAGGCAGTGATTAATAAAGCCATATTTTATTAATCACAATTATGCTATATTTTGATTAATAAAAAGTGAGGTTATTAATCATGAAATGGAATTGGCAGCTTGAGAATTGGCCTAATTTTACTTGGGACTCAGATAAATTAGTTGTGTATGAGCAGTCTTTTACTGAGAGTGCTGGGATTATTATTGGTTCTTCGCAACATATATCTCAAGAAGGTAAGCAAAATTTATTTATCGATTTAATGTGTACAGATGCTTTGGATAGCTCAGAAATAGAAGGAGAGCATTTAAATAGAGATAGCGTGCAATCGTCTATACAAAAAGAGTTAGGTTTGTCTACTGTAGCTCCAAGAGCTAGTATGGCAGAGCGTGGGATCGCTAAAATGATGGTTAATTTATATCAAACGATTTCTAGTCCACTAACACATCAGGTTTTATTTGAATGGCATCAATTTTTAATGGGTAATAGCAATCGTTTAGAAAATATAGGTCAATATCGTAAGCATGAAGAAGCAATGCAAATTGTTTCTGGTCCTGATTATGATCGAAAAATCCATTTTGAAGCGCCTCCTTCAACACGTGTTCCTGCTGAAATGGATCAATTTATTGATTGGTTTGAACGGAGTGCTTTCACCGGTTCAACTCCTTTACCCACATTAACCCGAGCAGGAATAGCTCATTTATGGTTTGAGAGTATCCATCCTTTTGAAGATGGAAATGGAAGAATAGGGCGAGCTATTGCAGAAAAAACTTTATCACAAGGATTTTCAAAACCAGTAATGACAGTATTGGCAAAAATATTATTAAAAAAGAGAAAGGAATACTATCAACAATTAGGTTTAGCAAGTAAAACCTTAGATCTAACATCTTGGTTGATATGGTTTGCTAACATCGCTTTAGAAGCGCAACAAAGCACTTATTTGTATATAGATTTTATTATTAAGAAATCTGTTATTTTAAGGGAGGCGGAAGGGAAAATTAATCCAAGGCAAGAAAAAGTTTTATTAAAATTATTTCATGCTGGACCAGATGGATTTGTAGGTGGTTTAAGTGCTAAAAATTATATGAGCATAACTGGCGCACCGATCGCTACAACAACCAGAGATTTGAATGACTTGGTGAAAAAAAATATTCTCAAACGAACTGGCGAACTTAAAGCGACTCGTTATTTTTTAAATCTCGATAAGACTTAAATGTAATTTTTGAGATTTGGCACGCAGTGAGTACCAAATTAAAGTGTCTAGCAGTGAGTTCCAAAATGGAACTTACTGAAGTGTTTCATTTGGCCGACATTGTCCGCCAAATTGAATATAAGGAATACAAATTTATTTTCTATGTCTAATTTGGATCTCAATGCGATCCAAATTGAAAAGGTTGGATATCAATAATATCAGCAGATCTAATAACGCCCATACACTTTAAAAAATAATCGGTAATCAATTGCATTGGTTTTCTCAACCGCTCCACGTCTGTAATGATATACCCAGCGGTCACATCATTACTCATTTTATGATTCATTAACCGTTTAAGCGCATAAGCAGAAATATCCAGGCTTTCAGCAATAGTAATAAAAGTCCGTCTTAGATCATGTACAGTGAAATGAACTCCAGATGCTTTGGTCACATTAGCCATTTGTTTACGAGGTTCAATAATATGACCCGCAGCACCAGTTCCAGGGAAGACGTAATCATTTATTTTGGTTTGATAGCGACAGGCAAATAAATCATAGAGAAAATCTGAGTGGGGTAGGGTGTGGGACTCATTATTTTTTGTTTTAAGTACAGTAAAAGTTCTTGCTGAAAGATCAACATTTTCCCATCTCAAAGTAGCTGCTTCTTCTCTACGTAAACCTGTAAGTAGGACTAATAACAGATAATCTCGTAAGGTTTCATTTTCTATTTGCATAAGTCCTTTATACCAAGCCTCTAATTCATGGGGTTTAATATAAGATTGCCGGCGCTCTACACGATACCATGCGCGAATTTGAGAAAGGCGTCTTACCGGATTTTCCATGATTAATGATTTGCCTTGAGCATCTTCATATTGACCGGAAGCAAAGTTAAATAGAGCGCGTAGTACTCGCATGGCTAGATTTGCATAAGCTTCACCATGTTCAATTCCTAGTTTTTCATGTTGTTTACTGATTCGATCTTTGGTTATGGAGAGAATTGGTTTGTTTTTCCAAGTAGGAAACGCTTTATTAATTACTTGTTCGTAGTTGCTAATGGTTTTTGGTTTTAATGTTTTTCTGGTTTGTAGGTATTCTTGAAATACTTCATTAAGAGTGATTTCTCGCATGGACTGTGCTCTTTTTTCAGCAACAGGATCTTTACCCATTGCAATTTGTCCGAGCAACTCAGTTGCTTTCTTTCTTGCCATATCAGGACTTATTTCGGGGTAACGACCAATTGTTATGCGATTAAGTTTTCTATTAATGAGTTTTTCGACAAAGAACGCTTTAGTGCCTCCTGAGGTGACACGAACGCCAAAACCTTTGAGGTTATCATCGTAATATTTCTTTTGAGCACTTTGACCCGCTTTAATAGGCAATATAAAAGGATTAACTCTAAGGTTTGCCTCCCTCCCATATACGTCATTTTTTGGAATATAGATTTTTGCTAAGCATGATTCTTTAATGAGGATATATTAGTCTTTTTTTACTTTTAAGTTTTCCTGCGTTTCACACATATTTTCCAGGCGATCAAGATAGGTCTTGGTATCTGCGCCAAGACGACCATCCTTGAGAATTTTCAATTCATCCTCTGTAATGAGCTCTGTTCTCTCACCATTTAATATGTCTATTACTTTTTGTGCCGTACAGATTTTATCTCCGGCGGAATATCCTGATTTCATCCACATGAGTGCATGTTTAAATATAGCTAGAGCATGGATATTATCTAGCCGTGTATTCTTTTCATCATAGGAAACTCCACTCTTTGAAACAACTTGAGCCTCTTCAGCTCTTTTTTTGATATAGCTTTGCAAAGCGTATTTGAGCTTATCATCAATTGAGGCGGAATCCCCAGGTTCTTTATATTCAGTTTTAATTGCATTTTTACAGATGTCTTCAAAAGTTTGGTGCTCATTCGGTTTCTCTTCAATCTTGCGTGCACGTGTCGATAGGAAAACCTTGAATTCGTCTGTTTCATCTCCGAATTGATATAGTTCTTCTATAACTTTCGGATCAAGTAACCCTTCTGGGTGATGTATCTCTAATTTACTAAGTTCATGGAATTCGGGATTGTATGGAGAATAAGTGTTGCCTTGTGACTGGCTAAAATCATGTAATTTTTGAGGCTCCTCATTTAATTCAAAAACAAGATCTAATGTGGGATCACATATAACCCTATTGTCATCATCCCCCAAGCTGACTACAAGATGTCTGCCACGATTGACACCAAGGACAGTAAGATTCATTTGCTCTAGTTGTTCAGGATATTTTTGTTGGATATAAATAAAGGCTAGTCTGCTAAATTCACCACAATTACCTATTCCTATCTTTGTAACAAAGTATTCTAGAGCATGGTTTCTAATTGAATCACTGAGTTCAGAGTTTATGTCGATATCTTTTTTTGTACAAAAAGCTTCCCATAATTTATCAGCATGCTTCCTCATATCCGCTATTTTGTCTTGAAGTATACCCCTATCCAAAACCTCTAAAAAAGCAAAAATATCGCTTTCTTGCCTCCCAGCAGCTAAGCGGTTTTTATACTGTTCCGCATATTTTTTTTTCAGTTGCTCTTTTCTTTGTTCAGCCATATCTGCAAATAAATCTGCATTCTCCTCGTAAAACTGAATCTGAGGTGTTGTCTCACTTTCTATTATATGTTTCCTGGCATATGCACATGCTTCTCGCGCTATTTGCAGTAGTTCAGAGTTTTTCATAGAAGCAAATCCGATTTCTTATTATTCAATAAGAAATAAATATATACTAATTGGATAAATATAGCACAATATAACAAAATATTTCTTTTGATTGATGTAATTGGATAGGACTATGCTTGATTATATATCAAGCCTCAAAAATATCTTTCTTTAATTAACTTCTATATGGTTTTATTAATTGAATATATTCTAACTCGCCGTTATTGGTTAAATAAGGAGGATATGCGTAATATTACCCACTTGCTTGTATTTTGAATCGCAAAAGTGAGTTATAGACTTCTGAAAATGACATTTACAGACTATTACACTACACTTATTAAAGCACTTATAGGTTTTTGTTATGTCACAAACACTTATTAAAAGAAATCTAGGTTTATTTCTAAAACTTCAAACGTCTGCCCCTTTTTTGCCAAAAGGCTCTGAACAACGCGCTGTAGAAAAGACAACTGGCATGCCCCATTCGCAGAATCCAGTTAACATTGACTTAACATCTGGTGACATTGATATTACCCTACGAGATGATATTTTTAATGTGCTTTCTACCAAGGGTTTCTGCCATGGGATGGCTATCTGTCATGGTATTATGGAAGCAATTGGTAAGCGTGAATGGTGGGAGGCTTGTTTAAAGTTAGTTGCACATTGGGATGGAAATCCAAACAATCTGGATGAGGTAATACAGCTTCCTAACACGAATCAACTCGCTACTCGACGAGAAATTCTTACTCGGGTCGTAAACTACATTATTGCAGCCCAATTTTCACAAACAACTGCCTTACAACCTTTTTATTTAAAAGGCGGGAATCAGGAAAATTGGTATAAAGGCGATCAGCTGCCCTTAATGAACGATATGGGGGTTCAATTTCACCAAGAAACTACAACAGTTGGCCCTTATAAGGAAGATGATGAGCAATCATTAAGTAGTATTTTGTCAGAAGATATACTCAAGGATAGCCTTGTTCTGATTCACAGCGATGAACATGTCATTCGTGCGGGATTTAGTAAGGGTCAATGGACCTTGTATAATGCGAGTCACAATCACAAACTATCAGCAGATAAATCAATTCAGAAAAGCTTTCGCTCTAAAGCAGATTTCCTAAATGAAATATACCAATCGTTAGGCACTATTACTAAAATTCAAGCGGTTTCTTTGGTGCCTAGACAAAATTTTGAATTTCCATCATTGCCCTTAAATAAAAAACACATAACGCCTGACAATATTTATCTAATTGTAAAGTATGAGCCAAAGAAATTAACTCGTATCTTAATTGAGTCCCAAACTAATACCGATATAAGAGCATCATTGAAAGATGCAATTACCAGACTAAATTCGGAAGGGACCTCTTCATTGTATGATATTTTAATGTATAACACGCCTATGCTAACTGGGCTAACTGGTCTGGCACAAAATCAAGATTTTCGGCAAGCGTTGATAGATAGATTAAGGTTTAAAAATCCACCCTCAAAGTCTTATGGTAGTGCCTTGGAAGTCGCATTACATTTTTCAGGATCCAGTGAACTGCAAAGTTTAATTGACATTAGAGATAAAGAGTTAAATAAGTCGATGTTAACAACATTAGAACATAGCTCTAACATCAAGTTACACTCATTCATTGATAAGCATGATCCAACAACGTTGCAAAACTTTTTTTGTTCAATCGCATCAGACCCTAATAACATTTCAAATCTTTTAAAAATTCTTACATCCAAAAATGAAAATGATGTTTCTAGCTGGCAACTATTACACAAAAAATGTCCAAAAGTACGGGAGCATCTTTTAAATCAATTAGTGCGTTCAATAGGTAAATTGGATGAAAGAGATCTTTACTCGCTGGCGTTGGAACTTTCTGTAGCCCCTTCTAATTTAGGCGATTTTGCTGAACTATGCCGTGAGCGAAGTCCGACACTGCGCTCTGCTGAATTTGGAAAAACGTATTCATGGCAAACTTTAATGAAAGCATGCCAGACTTGTTTGGAAAAAGTGAAGCCAGATAAAGATTGGGAGTCATATGACAAAATTATGAAACTTAAAACAGAGCGTTCTGGATTCTTTTCGTTATTCGATAGAACACCTAAGGTCATTCTTGAGAATCCAAATGATATCGAGCCGTCACCCCCTAAATAAGGGTCAATTCTTGTGTTATGGTCAGAGGCAATTCATTCATAATTTTAAAGCGATTTGGCTTTTAGAAAAACAACCAAATTTCTCGCGTAAATTTTCAAAATGCCTTTCAATCGTTCGTCTGGATACGTTCAGTAGTATTGCCGTTTCATCAGAAGTTTTTCCTTTGATATACCAAAATAATACTTCTTTTTCACGAGGAGTAATTTGAATTTTAGATTCTAACGAATAAAAAGATGCGGGTAGGGTTTGTTCTATAAGATTATTTTGAGATAAAACCCAGTTTTAGGATAAATCTTTAAAATACTAGTAGGTGCGCTTTTAACCCATTGTTGGTTAATACATTTCTCAAAATAATTGCTGTCGCTTCCTAACCAAATCAAATTACCTTGATTGTTTATTTCGACATAGCTGAAATGATTAATACCTATTTCCAAAAAGCTGATGAATTGATTTGAAAACGATAAAGGATTTTATTAGTCTACTCGCTCCATGAAATTTGTTACATAAGGAAGCGTATTATGAGCAATCATTTAAAGTTCTACATCGATGGTCAATGGGTCTCTCCTGTTGTTCCAGCTACTCTTGACGTCATCAATCCAGCCACTGAAATGGCCTACACTCAGATTTCTATAGGCTCTAAAGCTGATGTAGATAAGGCAGTAATTGCAGCTAAAACAGCGTTCGCAACGTTCTCCAAAACGTCGCACAATTCTCGTATGGCACTTCTAATGAACATTCTTGAACTCTACAAAGAGCGCTTTGAGGATATAGCAAAAGCTGTTTCCGACGAAATGGGGGCACCCATGGCATTTGCTCGGGATGCACAAGCCTTAGCTGGTCGTGTCCATCTGGAAACGACTATTGCTGCATTTAAAAATTATAAGTTCAGTGAAAAGCGTGGTACAACAACCATTGTCAAGGAACCCATAGGTGTTTGCGCATTAATTACGCCATGGAATTGGCCTCTCAATCAAATAGTTTGTAAAGTTGCCCCAGCCATTGCTGCTGGTTGTACCGTCATCCTAAAACCATCAGAAATTGCACCAATAAGCGGCATCATTTTTGCGGAGATTATGGATGCTGCCGGCGTACCTAAAGGGGTTTTTAACCTGATTAATGGTACTGGACCGGATGTCGGTCAAGTGATGGCCTGCCATCCAGATGTGGATATGGTTTCCTTCACCGGTTCAACCCGAGCCGGTATAATCGTCGCCAAAGCCGCAGCCGATACAGTCAAGCGTGTGAGTCAAGAACTTGGCGGTAAATCAGCCAACATTATTTTGCCAGACGCTGATTTTGTAACTGCCGTTACTAAGGGAGTGCAAAATTGTTTCGGAAATAGTGGACAATCCTGCGATGCACCAACTCGTATGCTAGTTCCCAAGGAGAGGCACGAAGAAGCTTTGAATATCGCAAAAGTAGCAGCCGAAGCCTTTAAGACCGGTGATCCTAAAGACCCTGAATCTGATCTGGGTCCAGTTGTCAGTCAACTGCAATATGATAAAATCCAGGCACTGATTCAGTCTGGACTTGATGAGGGTGCTACCCTTGTCACTGGTGGTTTAGGTCGTCCAGAACATCTCAATCGTGGTTATTATATCCGTCCAACTGTATTCGGGCACGTTACACCAGAAATGGAAATAGCTCGCGAGGAGATATTCGGACCGGTCCTGTCTATCATGTCTTACGAGGATGAAGAGGATGCGATCCGTATTGCCAATGACACAATCTACGGACTTGCTGCCTATATCCAGTCAGAAAATATAGAGCATGCCCGGGCTGTAGCCAGAGAAATGCGTGTCGGTACAGTTTCAATAAACTATCCGGACTTGGACGCCTTCTCACCATTTGGGGGCTATAAGCAGTCTGGTAATGGCCGGGAACAAGCTGATTTCGGTATCCATGATTTTCTCGAGATCAAGAGTATAGTTGGCTACAACGATTGATCTTCTTGCTCAATACTGTATTCAGAAAGCGCGGGTTGGGTCATTTTGATCCATGTTTGATCGATTGTTTGTTGGGTCAAAATGCCTTAATCCTACCTGCTCATTTATCTGCTTAAAACCTAATAGTTATTCATAATAGCCAAATTGGCATAGGCTTCACCACGCTCCTGGCCTAGTTTTTCGTGCTATTTGGCGATGCGATCTCGGGTAATGGATAACATCGGTTTGCTTTTCCAGCTGGTGAATGCTTTATCTAATATATGTTTGTAGTTATCCAGAGTTTTGGGTTTTTAGTTCTTCCACATCAGCGGCATTGTAAAATCAATGGGTTATAACAATAAATCGAGATTTATAACAAATTAAAATCAAAAACGTTCCTCTAAGTATTCCTTTTTCAAGCGAATAGTTATATGTGTAAGAGGGTGATATCTTTCGTATTTTTGGGTTGCCAAACTTTAAAAAATAACAAAATTCCTATCTTTGAAATAAGCTCTCTAATGATAGGAATCAATTTATGAACTGTACAAAAAAAGGTGACGATCCCTCAGGTCAAAATGACTCAACCTACTTGCTTGTTTTTCAAGATAGCTAATATTTTCTTAATGTTATTTATATAAGATTGAATGCTATCAATACAATTTAGCACTATATGCGACGCATTCTAATCAAAGAAATTATTGTTATAAATAGACATGGAGAAGTTGAATCAATATATGAATCAGAAGATGGAGGAGAGGATGAGTCACCATTTGGATTTCCAGAAGGATTACCATTCGATAATAGCTTCATACAAGATTCTAGTCCTAAGGAAACCTTAGCGCGACTTTCTGTTTTTATCGAGCAACTTGCACTGCAGGCGGAATTAGCTCACCAAGAAGAAAAAAAGAGTGTCACTGCAAGTGGATCTAATGATGTCCTAATAACAAGAATCCTCACGAATGAGTTTAGTTTTTATACAAAAGATAACCCTCTAAGTATTGAAGAATATGCAATTCTTATTGAGTTAATAAGCAAAAAAGCCTCCCGTCTTCCACCCAACATCCATTTACTATTAGCTACAATAGCTGTTTATTGGTCAGATAACACGGTACACAATTGCGCTTTATATGTACAGTCTCCAATCTTAAGTGGAGAAAAACCTATTGTTCATCATTTTGCTAAGGAACATAGTCCTCCAGAGGATTTCGTTTATCTGGATAAAGACGATGGCCTTTTACCTATAAGCCCTGATAAATATATACATCGATATAGCCCACTCAACATTCTACAAAATGCAGGAGTTGCTCTTAATGATCTTAATCAATTTGGTAGTGCAATAAGAATTGTAACGGCTGAAGGTATAGCATTCATTACTTCTACTGCTATTTGCTTAGATCTTGAATTTCACGTTGCTGAGCAAAACTTGATAAATCTATTAAGACAACTAAATGCTGTGGGAATACCACTTCCTTTATATGTAAGTCAGGTAATTTCTTCTCATACAATTGAGCCACAAAGTGAATTTGTTTTTTCTGGTCTTAGCCAAGCTGATGATACATTTATGCATGTAGAAGGACTACAGTATAATAAAAAGATTATTTTAGAAACAGCGTTTGGAGTGAAGGCTATCTTATACTTTCATTCACCAAAAATTGTTGAAATACCCCATCGTGCGGACATTTTGTTCGAATACTTTAGGAGTGTAGGAGATCCAAGGTATATTTGGGAATCAATTCTAGATCATCCACCTACTATTCATTCTGCAAGCCGAATGGCAGCGGCTAAAGATGCGCTTGGTCTAATCGCTATGTACTATAGGCTTGGGATGCCAACTGCATATGATTATTATAATAATCTCTTAATTCAGAAAGATGGTGAAGGAAAGGAACTTGAATTCGATAATGAAAGGGAGGAAGAATCAGATAATGAGGAGGAAGGAGAGGGAATGGAACTTGAATCAAATAGTAAGGAAGAGAACGAAGAACCATATACAATGGAAGACATAGAGGAAATTGAGCTACGTGTTAAAAGAAGGTTAGAGAATAAAGATGAATAAGGGCAGGAGGCGATTGCTCATCAGAAGTCTTTTTCTTTTAGCCAAAGCAAGCCTGATCTATTATTTTCTCCATTACCGGAAATAAGAGCTGAAGTACCTATAATTAGCTCCTTTACTCGCTCTCATGAACCCGAGATTATGAAGTGTCACAATACAGATTGGATGGATGACTTGGCTAATCAAACAGAATCCTTGGATGAAGAAGAAGAGTGTTGGTCAAATTTAACAAACTGATTTTACGCGAACTCAGTTGCTACGTCATTAAATTGGTAATACTGTAGGGGACATTTAAAACAAGTGAGACAAGCTGATAAATTCAAATTTTTAGTGTTCTACTGCAAATTTAAGTTTAGAGAATCTGGTATTGGTGTTTAGATAATTGTTACGTTCTTGCGATTAGAACATATCATGAAACCGAGGTACAAAAAAGTGTACAACAACTCTGTGTGGTTTTTAATTTAGATGCTCACCCCTATAAGTTTTAAAAATTTATAGGGATGAGTATTATCTGTATAAGTTATTTCTGCAACTTTAAGCCAGTTCCAACACACCTTCCCATGTTACAACTTGTCCCACGGGGACAAGCGTTTCCACAGCTTCCACAGCTGCTGTTATCTGTTTGTGTGTTGACACAGATGTTATTACAAAAAGTCAAAGGTGAAATACATTGTGGCACGCATTGACCGCTGCTACAGCTTGACCCAGTGGAACAAACGTTTCCACAGCTACCACAGTTCTTGTTGTCTGTTTGTAGATTGACACAAGAATCATTGCATGAAGTTGTTCCTGTTGAGCATTCTCCTCCGCCTGGTATATGGGAAGATGTGGGACCGTTTCTATTGTTTTTACAAGACACAATAGAAAGGGGAATCATAATAATGAGTAAAGAAGTTATTATTCCTCTTATTATATAACGGACAAAACTCCCTTTATATTCCTTTAGGTGCATCTGAATCTCCTATATAGTATTTTAAATACCGTTTCTTTATAACCGAATAAGTACTTGGCCTTCCTTCGGCTCTGTCGCACAATAATTTTCAACTTTACCTAATCCATAAAAAAACAGCAAGGCAACAACCTACTTGCTAAGTCGAGGATGAATACTATAATGCCCAAAAATTATTCATAACAACCAAAACAATGCGAGTAGTTCATGCCAGGCCACGCCGATCATTCTTATTCCGTCGAGGAAAAAGTTAAATTAGCCAATGACTATGCACAATGTATGATTCAGCATAGCTCGACCCGACTTGAAAGCAATTCGCTACATGAAGATCAAACGGATAGTTTAGATTATTTTATTGAGCATTTACGTGAGCTCATTGGAGATAAAGATAAGTTTGATACGCTTATCGAGCCCCAATTTATCTATGAATATGAAAATAATATTTCCCTCACAGCTATATTCAGAAGAGGAAATTGCTTCGAACTCGCTTTACAGGCATTAGATTGGTTTATCTTATATGATCAAGATAAAGTTCTGGCCGAAATTTATGACATCAGTGAAATCGATGATGAGGATAACAATCACGTTGTTTTGGTAGTAAACCGTAATCCTGATAGCAATCCTAATGATCCCAATACATGGGATGAGAATACTTGGATTTGTGATCCTTGGGCCAAGTCGAATTTTCGTGCAACCGATTTTCGCAAAAAATTACAAAATTTCTATGTTAATAACGACACAAATGAAAATTGCGTGAGGGATATAGATCTCGATCGAGATAAAATAAGACGCGATCGCTCCTATAACGCAGCTACTCTAAGGTTACACAGAAGTACGTCCATGCTTTATAGACGGTTCAAAATCGCTTTTCATACGCTATTAAGGACATTTGAAGAATACATTCATGAGCAGTTAAAGCATTTATCTGTCACTCACTCTGATTATACAGTGCTAAACGATAAATTAGATGCAATGGAGGAATTAGCAGAGCAAGGGCATGCTTATGTTAATCAAGTATCTGCGCGGTATAAAGCCAATGATTCTTATAGAGAGGCACGTCATGAATTTTTAAATGCACTTCGGTTATATATGCACAAGATAGATTTAGCAAAAAGTAATTATGAACAATTAATCGATCATGAAAATCACATCGCTCATTTGACAATCGAAGAAGATGATTCTAATGACACTGCAGTGAAACAAACAGGTAATAACTCCCATCGACCTAGACTATGGCAACCGCCGCCTTTACTAAAAGATTATGAGGAGAAGTCAGACTCAATAAAACTGACACCTTAGCAGCACAAGTAATGAACCATGAACCTCATGAGCTAGTACATAGAGATGAGAGCAGCTCTAAATCAAAAGAGAAAGATGAAGTTGAGGAACGCGTTGTACTAATCCATACGATAAAACATGGACTACACGATATAGTACATGGGGACGAAAGCGAATCAGAAGAGGTAGATAAAGATAAGGATGTTGGTGATAAATCTCAAGGTGATGAAGATGAGGATGAGCAAGGGACAACAATCGCACGCATATAAAAGTATATTTTTTGAACAGTCTAGCGGGATAGAGTCTATAATAAGAGCATGGTGAATTTTATTAAGTGACGTATTATGTTTCGAAGGACTCAACTACAAGCGAAGGTGTTAGCCTTTTACTTACTACTCATGGAGTCCATGACTATTATGAGAAATCCAGATCTCTTTGGGTAGAGGCTAAGCAAATAAATGTTATTTGCATTGACCAAAATGATAAAGAATCCTTAAAGGAAGCTGATTACTATGTAGAAGCAATTAAGAAACAAAAACCCAATTCTCAAATTATAATTGCTCTTACTAAAACAGATCTTGTAGATCCAGATCTTGGTCCGCAGGTTACAGATGAAGACATTAAACAATTTAAAGCCAAACATAAACTTCAAGATGTAAAGGTTATAGAGACGAGTGCCGAAAAGAAAATAGGAATTAAGAAATTGGAAGATTTTATTGTCCGACTCAAAGATAAAGAATTAATAGACAAATTTAAGCAGAAGGTTGATAAAGCTGTTCAGAAACTGATGGGAATGCATAAAGACTCCCACGCCGAGGCAATAGTAGCCATGATAAAATTGCAACAGGATATAGGTGAGGCTGCAAAAGAGTCTTCGAAAACCATGGTCTCTCAGGCAATTAAAACATTTACCGAAACTGTAAATGAGGAGGCATTAAAAGTAGAACCCGCTAATGTCCGAACTTTTTTGACAAGATTAAAAGAATTCTTCCAAAAAGGATGGGAAGCTTGGGCAGATACTGCAGAAGAGATTGAAGAAAATGCACGTCATAAAGATCGAACTGTCCTAAAAGAAAAACTGGTTTCTTATAAAGAGGATATAGAGAAAGATAGATCGGATTTTAAACCCTGATCTAGAATGTCACCCAACCTGAATAGGACGACTCCTAGGAAGCATTTAGGATTCAGACCGCTCTAAATGGTTCACCGTTGTAGTCTGGAGTGTGCCCGGCGATAAAATATTCCCATTATTAGGGTCAAAGGTTGGTGCTGTATTCTGACTAATAATAATCTGAGTTGAGTAATAGCTACTATCTACTGTAACTGGATAGAGTGGTGTTTCATAAACAGTCCCTAAGCCATTGGCAATTGGGGTAAGCGTAATGCTCGTTATTGGCGCTTGGCAAGTTTGGCCTATGCCAGCCCATATGGAGGTTACTGCCTGATAGGCAATGGTCGTCGTATAACAGGGTAATGAGTCACCATTTGAAAAAGCAACCAGCACAGCTGTTTCAGTAGCGCCACCTGAACCCAGCAAATTTGCAATATCAATTTGTTGAATCGGGGCATTTGCCGCGTGCAAAGTTGTCGAAAAAATCTGCGTTAGCAATAGCAAACTTAAAGCGGGCATCAATACTTTCTTCATAATCTCTCTCCAATAGTGCTTGGTGATGGGACTTTTTGGGGGATACCAAAGCAATTATTAAGATTAAATGAATTTGCTTGATCCAAATTAGTAAAATTAATGGTACTACTGGAAGGACTATTAAAAGTTCCATTAACAACCACCAAATTTTGCCCTACTTGCAATTGATCCTGAATAACATAATTACCATTCAGACTGTATGAAGTGATCTTGCTTGTTGAGTCACCCAGGGTACTACCCAATAAAACATATTGAAAAGGATTTTGGGTATCGATATAACAGACTACATTGTAGTTCACTGCAGGTATCAGTCCGTTGAGGGAGAGGGACAAGCTCGTTGCTGGAGCAACATTGCCCCCACCACTCAAAGTAACAATAGAGCTACTTGGTGCAGCGATTACTGTTATAGTGAGCATCGTCCCTGAGGTAATCAAAAAAAAACTTCTATTCATTGAATTTCCTCCTTAAAAATCAATTACCCAAATCTCCGTAAATAATAGGTACTAATTAACATAACGACGACGTTGTTGCAGGTTAGGCTATTGACCTATTAACTTTTTACCTACAAGTTCTTAAAGCTTCGTTAGGATGGTATAAAATGTAACATAGATAACAAGAAATTTATGCTCTCAGTGAATCTCACCATTCTTTAAGAAGAGTATGTATTTTTTTAGAAGAAAGAATCCGCTCAATGCTGTCAACAATTGTTTTTGTTTTATGATCAAATTCAATATTTACTCTATCATTGATTTGTTTATGAGCAAAATTGGTAAGCCTTAAAGTTTCCGGGATCAGATGAAGATAAAATAATCCTTGTTCAGGTACTGTTTTTCCGACGGTTAAGCTAGAACCATCTACTGCTATAAAGCCTTTAGGTAAGATATATTTCATCCAATCGGGATCACATTGAATAATTAAAGTAAGATTATTCTCTTCCATTATTTTTTGATGAATGGCAGCTGTGCCAAAAACATGTCCCGAAACTTCATGTCCGCCTATTTCATCGCCCACACGCAAACTGCGTTCAATACTGACATAACTTCCTAATTGCAATTCATTTAAAGTCGTTTTGTCTAAGGTTTCTTGAATTGCTTGAAATGAGACCTGTGTGTTTTCAATTTTAACTACGGTTTGACATACCCCATCTACTGCTACGCTATCACCTGATTTTAAATTGTTGCATAACTCTGTAGAAAGGTTAACCGTATAACTTATCAAACCTGGAGCTTTATTTAAGGTAACGACTTCAAATAACCCTTTGGTAATACCTGAATACATAATTTATTGCTCTTAAATTTTTCTGCAATTTTAATTCACAATGACCATTAATGCCAGGTTTCTAATTTTTGTGGGTGTAAGACGGACTAGCACCTTTAATTATTGAATAGCGCAGCAGCCTTTTGGATCCTCTCCTTGTTTTTTAGAACCATCTTGTTCCACTCTTATATCTTCTAAAGATTTTTTCATTTCTTGCTGGATTTTCTGCTTCGAAGATTCTTCTGGATGCTCGGGACCAGGTTTTGTTTTGGGATCGTCTAATAGTTCTTCTTTTACTCGAGGTTCTTCCTGGGTTTTTTGTATCATTCTTTTTTTAGGATCGTATTCTACTAAAGTATATTCCGTAACCTGTTCATTATCCTTATTCACACATTCCTCTATATTTTTAGCCATCACATTGTATTCCGTACTTTGGCCTATAAGGATAACGGGTTTTCCGTTTTGTGCTCTATAAATCGCTGCAACGCCAAAATCATACACAGGATGAGAAGGATTTTCTTGAACTGAAATTTTTGGCCCTTTCCCACCAAAAAATTTATATAAATTCTGAGCAAAAGCTAAGGCTTTTTCAGTATTTAACTTTACTCCTTTTTCGAAAATTTGTATTTCTTCAATCTCTGATCCTGGTATCGCATCTAATATTACCCTGGCGTCTAAAAGTTGATTATTCCCATGCAGCATATTTAGTCTCATTTTTCTTAAAAAAATTCATAATTTTAA
>NZ_LNYZ01000031.1 GCF_001468065.1 Legionella steigerwaltii | reverse complement strand
GGCCGGATATACGTATGCAAATACTAAACTTTTCACTAGCTAATTACTTGCAAAAACGGATGAGTCCATATACGTAGCCTGGTTGCTTGCAACCAGGTTTTCCAATTTAATCGGTCTGACCTTATTCACCAAAACAAAATGCAATGACTTCCCCGCCCCAATTTCTTGGTAGCATGCCCTCACGAACATATCTATCGGGGCTAGAGAAAAGCCAATCTTTAATGTCCTTTGCCAATCCATATTTCACCGGATTAAAATGAATGTAATTGCAACATATAAAATAATATCTTTTCTGAAAAAAAGTTTTTCAAAGAGCATTGATATTGATAAATCCTGGTTGCAAGCAACCAGGCTGGCTAACTCACCATGTAACATCTAATGCTGGCAAATCACTTAAATCAAGTCTTACATAAACCAAAGTATCTGTAACTTCACCTGTCATAGGTTTTACACGATTTGATTTCATAATTGATTCAAGTTGATACCCTAAACGTTCTGGAATTTTTTTACTCCGCTCATTATCAATATCGCAGGTAATAGCAATTCGTTTTACGTTTAATGCTTTAAACGCATATTGGGTGATGGCATTTATTGCTTCTGTTATTAAACCCTGCCCCATATATTTTTTACGAACCCAATAACCAGTCTCTACACAAGGGACATCCCAATCTATATTATGAAAGCCAGTTGCGCCAATAAAGTCATTAGTGTTTTTATCTAAAATTAATAACATCAATTCAGGATCTTCTTTCTTTTTAAACAGCCAATTCGCAGCCTCTCTCCTTACAATTTCTTCAGAGTCATTCAAAGATGGTTTTTCATTTGCCCACAACATAAATTTATTTAATAAATCGAAGCTCTCCAAAATTGCAGAATTTAACATTGCCCCATCCCCCACTTTCGGAGGCCGCAATATAAGGCTTGGAGTCTTAATTGGCACTGGCAAATCAATTAGTATGGGATTGGCATTTTTCATATCAACATCCTGCGCTCTTAGAATATCAATCTCAGAAGTGTATCATCTTGTTTTGTTTATCTCTAAAAATGAATCTCTTGCTTCCACAAAATATAACACTATCAACATAAACGAACTTTGATTTTTGCACAGGGTTATCAAACCTATTTTACGAATAAATTATCGTGTTTTGTTAATTCAGAACTAATATCCAAAAACCCATCATTTTGTGGAAAATAGAATCTTGTTATTTAAAACTCATTTTTGTGCATAAATTGGGTACTTTTAAAAGATACTATCTAGAAGAAAGTAGATGATTAAAGAATAATATTTCAAATATAATCATATGGTTATCTTTAGTGTTTACTTCAAAGAGGTCAAAATCAGCGGGAAATTTCGTTATTAATCAATAAGTTGGTGGAGGCGGCGGGAATCGAACCCGCGTCCGCAAATCCTCTGCCTTCAGCTCTACATGCGTAGCCTTGTCTTTTGATTTAACTGTGCATTCTCCGACAGGCAGGATACTACACAGCGATTCCCTGAATTTCGCGCCTTAATACGGGATGGATTAAGACACTAGCTTATTTCTTATGACCGTTGATTCGATACCAATAAGCGGGCTCGGTCGAACGGGATACTGGGTTTATTGGCCAGTACGCAGTGATGGTTCAACTAAAGTGCTTATTAGGCAGCGATAGCTTCTCCACCAGCAAAGTTTTCATCGTTTGCATTTATATTTAGTTGAGTCTGATTTACGAGAGTTCTCATTCTCGGCATGCACCTCTGGTTTTGCAACCCACGTCGAAGCCAGGTCGCCCCCAATCTGTACACTTTAAGTATAACATAAAATGTGTGCAGATTAGCAGCTTTCTTTTGAAAATTCAGGGTGTAATTTCCTGGGTTAAGGCTTTGCCTGTACCCAGGTTTGTCGCTTTAGCCTTGAATGCCATTATGGCGTAACAAAGCATCAACCGTTGCTGGACGTCCTCGGAACTCTTTATACGCCTCAGCGGCTTTCTTCGCACTGCCTATTTCCAATATATAATGCAGGAAATCATGCCCCGTTTTCGGATTTAACACGCCTTCTTCTTCAAAACGGGAAAAAGCATCGCTGGATAAAACTTCTGCCCAACTGTAGCTGTAGTAGCCTGCAGCGTATCCACCACCAAATATATGGCTAAAACTCTGTGGGAAACGATTGTAAGGAACAACAGGCACCACGCAGGTTTTAGAACGTACATCAGCCAAAATGTCATCAACCATTGAGTTCTGATTTGGAACATATTCCTGATGAATACGAAAATCAAATACAGAAAACTCCATCTGCCGTAACATGGCCATAGCAGATTGGAAATTTTTTGCAGCAATCAGACGTTCAAAAAGTGAATTAGGCAGCGGCTCGCCGGTATCAACATGTGCAGTTAAAACCGCTAAACCACTTTTCTCCCAACACCAGTTTTCAAAAAATTGACTGGGTAATTCTACCGCATCCCATTCCACGCCATTAATGCCTGAGGCTCCAAGGTAATCAACTTGAGTTAAAATGTGATGCAAGCAATGGCCAAACTCATGGAATAAAGTCACCACCTCTTCATGAGATAACATCGCAGGCTTGTTAGCTGATGCCTTAGCAAAATTACACGTCAATGTCGCAATGGGTAACTGGACGGTACCGTCTTCCAATCTTCTACGACTTTGCAATGAATCCATCCATGCGCCACTGTGTTTGTTAGGCCGGGCAAATAAATCAGTAAACACATAACCACGAACAGTGTTGTGTTCGTCGATGACACAATAGCATTGTACGTCTTTATGCCAGATATCAACGCCTTTTATTTCCTCAATGGACATACCATACAGTTTATTGACTAACTCAAATAATCCTTGCATCACTTTAGGTTGAGGAAAATAGGGCCGCAAATCTTCTTGTGATAGCGTAAATAATGCTTGTCTTCTTTTTTCAGACAAATACCCTATATCCCAGGGTTTGACAGGGTTTATCTTAAATTTTTCAGCAGCAAATTGTTCTAACTGTTTAAACTCAGTTGTTGCTTGGGTATGTATTCTGCCAACCAAATCATCCATAAAATCTCGCACTTGGCTGGTTGATTCGGCCATTTTTGTCGCGATGGATAATTCTGCGTAGTTGTTAAAACCTAACAGCTTGGCCTTTTCATCGCGTAATGCCAAAATTTCCTGGATCAAGGGCGTATTGTCATAAGTGCCGGCATTGGGACCTTGATCGGAGGCTCTGGTAATATAAGCTTTATACATTTCTTCGCGTAATGCGCGATCTTCAGCATACGTCATCACCGCTTGATAACAAGGATACTCGAGAGTTAGTACATACCCTTCAAGTTTTTTTTCAGCCGCAACTTCTTTTGCCGTATTTAAAGCATGTTCAGGAAGTCCCGCCAAACGTGCTGAATCTTTAATATGTAACGTAAATGCTTGGGTTGCATCGAGAATGTTGTGTTCGAATTGATTGGTTAGATCATCTAGGCGAGTCTGAATTGCTTCAAATCGTTTTTTATGTTTTTTATCTAAAGCAACGCCTGATAATTCAAAATCTCGCAAACTGTCATCAATTAACTTCTGTTGCACTGGATTCAGGGTGTGTTTATCAATTGATTTAATGGCCTCATACAATTCATGATTATGACCCATTGCGGATTCATAAGCAGAGAGAAGTGGCAAACACGCATCATAACATTTGCGTAGCTCAGGTGAATCCATCACCCCATGCAAATGAGACAGCGGCGACCAAAAGCGTTCCAGCTCATCGGCCATATCATCTAAAGGGTACATTAAATTGTCCCAAGTATAATGAGGATTTTCTTTGAGCAAACGTTCAACTTGCTCCAAATGCTTTTTTAATATGGCATCAAGATGAGATTGAAATTGTTTAATATCAATACGACTAAATTGTGGTAATCCAACTGACGCTGACATGCTTTACCTTTGAAAATAGATACAAGAGCTAAAGCATATCATTCAATTAATCAAGGCTCTATACCCAAATGAGATCATTGGAGGCAACAAAATGGATCATCCAGTAGCATCTCTTCTTCTTCAGAAATTTTATCTAACGCTACGATTTCAGGCTCTTTATGGACAAAAAATCCCAGTTTGGATAAGGCGGATGGACGATCTATTGTATCAGCCGGTCGACTTTCGTTAACGGCATCTGCTAAGGCAAAATTAACAAAACAAATCACGACCAGAGCAACAGCACCAATCACAGGAATAATTGGATACGCGGCAAACATGGGAAGAGCGCAACACATAGCCAGGAAAATGAGGGTTGTTGTCGTTAAATGAGAGCCAAGACGAAATTGCTCAAAAGCAATTTGATTGTCTATTGCTTTAAGGTGCTCATTTATTTCTCTTTGTTCTTTCACACTCATTGTTCTATTGAGCATTTCTGTGTATTGCGAGCGCAGTTCATACAAACGACTCAACTCAATATAAGCACGAGTAAGCGACATGATTACATCAAAAGCAAAAGCAGCAAGCGACACAGGGAAGGCAAATGGGGCCAATGCGCCGATTAAAATATAACAATTAAGAAATCCTGCACTAAACCAGACAATATCATTACCTAATTCAAACCAACGACGTTTTATTTGCGCGCTAAAACGTACGGACCAGCCCAAAGACTTCTCGTCCTCTTCCATCCACCAACCAGGCACCGTATGTTTGAACACCACAAAGAAGTTGACCAACAAACGCGGCAGAAAGAAAATCCACGCTAATTGCGCGATAAAGGGATCCAAAACTTTATCCATAGTTCTGACAAAATGAAGGTATGACTCTGATTTGGATACTTGGGAGATAAAATCCAAAGCGCGTTTTGAACGGGTAAATAACAATCGATATAAATTAGTCTCGACCGTCATATTACGTACTTCTTGTGTAAAAGAAAACTCTTGTACTTTTTTAGGGTTTTTAGGGAAATTTTCTATTAATTGCGCAAGCAATTCACGATATAAATTTTGTTGCTGACGTAACCGCACCACTTCTCTTGGTACAATCAAATAGCACTCATAGATATGCTCCAAAAGTTCGGCCATCAGCAATGCATCGATTAGCTGCTCTGTGAGTTCTTTTCGATCGATTGCCTGCTCAGACAGAAACTTGGCACGTAGCTGTTGTCCCAAAAGACTATATTCCAGGTTCAACACCAGATGAAGAGGGACTATCTTGCGATAAAACTCAGGACCTAACCGCTTAATACTTTCCATGAAGGTCCAATCCAAAGGATTTCGCTCTATCCGCAAAGACAGCTCAGGAAAAGTCTCATATAAATGTCGGATAACTGGGGTCATGATGTCCTAAAATGAATTTTGGGATATCAAATGACCAATTCTATATTGATCATTTGCTTATTGTCTATTAATAACTTTAAAAGTAAAAAAATAGAGCTGATTATATATAAATCTACATAAAAAGAAAATTTATGAACATTAGGAGCTGTTTGTTGTTTCAGTGGATTAATCAAGAATAAATTTGACTTGTTTTTTTTATCACCAAAAACATCCATGATTCAACGTATCGAGCTATACTATAGTGACACGAATTTGTCGTTTTGGCGTGCTCATACAATGTGAAAATAGGGCAAAATTCGCTCTTTTTGCAAAATAATGGTCAAAAATGCACTTATTTTCTTGCTGATTCATGTCTTCTGAGCGACAATATTGCACCGAGTTAAGTACTAAGAGAATCCATGAATCTTTCCAAAGAATTAGCCAACGCCATTCGCATTTTAAGTGTAGACGCAGTAGAGCAAGCTCAATCAGGACATCCAGGAATGCCTTTAGGCATGGCAGACATCGCCACCGTTTTGTGGAAAAAGTTTTTAAAACATAATCCCCAAAATCCACATTGGTTTAACCGCGATCGTTTTGTATTGTCCAATGGACATGGTTCCATGCTGCTTTATTCATTACTTCATTTGACTGGATATAAGCTCTCCTTGGAAGATTTGAAGCAATTCCGTCAACTCAATTCGAAAACACCAGGACATCCTGAGTTTGGCCATACACCTGGAGTAGAAACGACTACCGGTCCTTTAGGACAAGGCTTGGCAAATGCAGTAGGCATGGCTTTGGCAGAACGCGTTCTCGCAACGCACTTCAATCGAGATAATGTTAATCTCGTGGATCACTATACCTATACTTTTACTGGTGATGGATGTCTCATGGAAGGCATTTCACACGAAGTATGTTCGCTAGCAGGTACTTTAGGATTAGGGAAGCTAATCGTTTTCTATGACGACAATGGAATTTCTATTGATGGTAAAGTTGAGTCTTGGTTTACTGACAATACAGCGCAACGCTTTAAAGCATATCATTGGCAGGTCATCGAAGCAGTAGATGGTCATGATATGGATGCAATTGAGCAAGCCATCCTTAAAGCACAAGCCAATACCACACAGCCCACACTGATTATCTGTAAAACAATAATAGGACTAGGCGCCTCGGTAGCAGGAAGTGAAAAAGCTCATGGATCGGCATTAGGTGCAAAAGACGTTGCTCATGTTCGTGAATTTTTTAAATGGAACTACGAGCCTTTTGTAATCCCTGATACCATCTATCAGCAATGGAATCACATAGAACAAGGGGAAAAAGAAGAGCAGCAATGGCTCGCGCTGCTGGATCAATACAAGCAAAAATATCCTCAAGAACATTATGAATTCTTACGTCGCATCAATGGTGATCTTCCTGATGATTGGCAAAGTAACAGCCAAGAATTTTTTGAACAATGCCGCAACAATGACAAAGCCATCGCCACCCGTAAAGCATCACAACAATGTATTGAACATTTTGCCCGCTTTCTGCCTGAAATGCTCGGTGGTTCAGCAGACTTAACCGGATCCAATAATACAGATTGGTCGGGCAGTAAAGCCATCACAGGTGAGGATTATTCAGGCAATTACCTATATTATGGTGTACGCGAGTTTGGTATGGCTGCAATAATGAATGGCTTAGCTGTCCATGGCGGATTTATTCCTTATGGTGGAACATTCCTGGTTTTTGCAGACTATGCGCGCAATGCCGTACGTTTAAGTGCCTTAATGCAACAACGCGTTATTTATGTATTCACTCATGATTCGATTGGGCTGGGTGAAGATGGTCCAACACATCAACCCGTAGAACATGCGTCCATGCTTCGTATGACTCCAGGTATGAGCGTCTGGCGCCCTGCAGATTTAATGGAAACAGCCGTTGCATGGAAACTTGCTTTGGAGCATCATAATGGGCCGACATCCTTACTGCTTTCAAGGCAAAATCTCCCAGCATTGCCTCATGGAGCAACGGCTGCTGAGTTAATTAAAAAAGGGGGTTATATCATTCTGGATTGTGAGGGCACTCCTGATGCCATCTTAATTGCAACAGGCTCGGAAGTTCAGCTCGCCCTTACTGCTGCAGAGCAAGTGAAAACACAAGGACTGAAGGTGAGAGTAGTTTCCATGCCTTGCGCAGAACGATTCTTGGAGCAAGACCAAAGCTATAAAAACCAAGTTTTGCCCCAAAATGTACAAACCCGTATCGCAATTGAAGCGGCCAGTTCTGCTTATTGGTATCAATTTGTTGGCTTACAAGGTGCAGTCATTGGCCTGGATCGTTTTGGCGTATCGGCTCCTGCTGCCCAAGCTTATCAATACTTGGGTATTACTGTAGAGCGAATAGTTAAAACTTTGGAACAATTAGTACAAAAACATTAAAACATTATTAAAAATTGGTAGCCTGGGTGAAGCGAAGCGTAACCCGGGAAAACATATCCCATGCATCCCGGGTTACGGCTTCGCCTTCACCCAGGCTACACAATTAAGGCTTAACTTGAGATAAGTAACTCATTACTAAAATTGGAGAGAATATGACAATACGTGTCGCGATTAATGGCTACGGTCGCATTGGCCGTTGTATCTTAAGAGCAATTTTTGAATCCAAAAAACAAAATGAATTTGAAATTGTTGCAATCAATGATTTATCCGCGATTGATGTTACAGCACATCTGACCCGTTATGATACAACACATGGTCGTTTCGCATCCGATGTAAGTGTTGAAGGCGATATGCTCATCATCGATGGCCATGCGATTAAAATCATTGCCGAGCGCAATCCTCTGAATTTGCCTTGGAAAGAGTTAAACATTGATTTAGTTTTAGAGTGCACTGGCTTCTTTACTGAACGAGAAAAAGCGATGCAACATATCAGCGCTGGCGCGAAAAAAGTATTGATTTCCGCTCCAGGGAAAAATGTGGATGCAACCATAGTTTATGGAGTGAACCACCACACGCTCAAAGCTTCTGATCTCATCGTTTCCAATGCTTCCTGCACCACAAATTGCTTAGCCCCAGTTGTGAAACCATTAAATGATGCATTAGGCATTGAAGCAGGTTTATTGAATACAGTTCATGCCTACACCAATGATCAAATGCTTTTAGATGGAAGTCATGAAGATCTACGTCGTGCTCGTGCAGCAGCTCATTCCATTATTCCAACAAAAACAGGCGCCGCAGCGGCAGTAGGATTAGTATTACCTGAATTAGCAGGAAAACTGGATGGTTTTGCGATGCGTGTTCCTGTTCTTAACGTGTCCGTTATTGATTTAACCTTTACAGCAAAACGTGAAACCTCTGTAAAAGAAGTCAACGATATCGTACGCCAAGCAAAAAGCCGCATCTTGCAAATCAATGATGATCCTTTAGTTTCATGTGATTTTAATCATAATCCCGCATCGGCTATTTTTGATACCACGCAAACCAAGGTATTTGGCAATCTGGTGAAAATTGTAGCCTGGTATGACAATGAATGGGGCTTTTCTAATCGTATGATTGATACAGCTCAGCAAATGATGAGTTGCTAAACCCCAGTTTGGAGACAACTGATGAATTTGATACAAATGCGCGATATAGACCTGTCAGGAAAACGGGTGCTAATTCGTGAAGATCTGAATGTTCCTATCAAAGAAGGAATTATTACCAGTGACCAACGATTACAAGCAGCACTACCTACCATCAAAGCTGCTTTAGATGCTGGTGCTGCAGTTATGGTCTTATCTCATTTAGGGCGTCCTGAAGAAGGAAAATTCGAACGACGTTTTTCGATGGAGCCCATTGCTGCATATTTGCAGGACCATCTGAATTATCCTGTGCGTTTCGTACGTGATTATCTCAATGGGGTGGAAGCCAAACCCGGCGAGTTAGTTGTTTGCGAAAACGTGCGCTTTAATGTTGGTGAAAAAAATAATGATGAACAACTGGCAAGGAAACTTGCCGGTCTCTGCGATATTTTTGTCATGGATGCTTTTGGCACAGCACATAGAGCTCAAGCATCTACTTACGGCGTAGCTCAATATGCGCCTATTGCAGTTGCAGGTCCTTTATTAGTAAGGGAACTTGATGCCCTGGAAAAAGCACTTGCCGCACCACAAAAACCTATTGTTGCGATTGTAGGTGGCGCCAAAGTTTCCACAAAGCTCAGTTTGTTACGACAGTTAGTCACGCGTGTTGATTATTTAATTCCTGGTGGCGGAATTGCCAATACCTTTCTCAAGGCTCAAGGATTTGAAATTGGTGTTTCTCTTTATGAACAGGATTTACTGGATGAAGCACGTGAAATTCTCCAACTGGCTAAAGAAAAAGGCTGTCATATCCCCTTGCCAACCGATGTTGTAGTAGGTAAATCGTTTAGTGAGCATTGCCCAGCCTACAATAAGTCGCTGCACAATGTTGCTACTGACGACATGATCCTCGATATTGGCCCCATGACAGTGAGCGAGTACGTTGATATTATCAACAAGGCCAAAACCATCATTTGGAATGGTCCAGTTGGTGTTTTTGAATTTGCACAATTTGCCTATGGAACACGTGCTTTGGCTATTGCTATTGCTGAAAGTCATGCCTTTTCAATTGCCGGCGGTGGTGATACGCTTGCAGCGATTGATCTCTATGATCTGAATCAGCAAATTTCTTATGTTTCCACAGGAGGTGGGGCGTTTCTTGAGTGTTTGGAAGGAAAGACCTTGCCAGCTGTTGCCATTTTGCAGGAGCGTGCAGAAGATGTTAAGACAAACTAAGATTGTTGCCACATTAGGACCATCCAGTAGTAATCCAACAATACTCCGTGCCATGTTAACCGCAGGTGTCGATGTGGTACGGATTAATTTCTCTCATGCTGATGCCTCAGCATCACAGCTTATTGCAATGGTTCGAGGAATTGCTGAAGAATTAAATCGTCCATTGGCCGTAATGGCCGATTTGCAAGGCCCCAAAATCCGCATTGGTCGCTTCCAAAATAAATCAATCACATTGGTTGAAGGCCAAGCTTTTTCTTTAGATTGCAATGCCCCGGACTTGCTCGGTGACAATAACGAAGTTTCAGTAGTTTATCCCAATCTATCTCGGGAACTGGCTCCAGGAGATCATCTATTACTTAATGACGGTTTAGTTGAATTGGAAGTCAAAAGTATTGCTGGCTCTAAAATTCACTGTATTGTCATTGAAGGTGGCATTCTGAGTGATCTTAAAGGATTAAACAGAAAAGGAGGTGGTCTCGCAGCCAGAACAATGACTGATAAAGACAAACGGGATTTGCATACAGCGATAGAAGCTGAGGTGGATTACATCAGTTTGTCCTTTGTCAAAGATGCCGAAGACATTCGTCATACCCGTGCGCTCATGTCCGAATTCGGCAAAAAAATACCGATTATCGCAAAAATCGAGCGTACCGAAGCATTGGAATACCTCACTGAAATTATTCGGGAAGCTGATGCAATCATGGTAGCACGAGGTGATTTAGGCGTCGAAATAGGTGCTGCAGAAGTACCTGCAATTCAAAAACACATCATTCACGAAGCACGTCGATTGGATAAAGTGGTCATCACAGCAACCCAAATGATGGAGTCTATGATTAACAACCCTCAACCTACGCGTGCTGAGGTTTCTGATGTTGCCAATGCCATATTGGACGGAACCGATGCGGTGATGTTATCTGCGGAAACCGCCAGTGGCCAATTCCCAGTAAAAGTACTATCAATGGTCAATAAGATCTGTCTTAGTGCTGAAAAGCATGCGAGCTTTTACTATAAAAGTAGCGATGAAACCTGCCATTACCAACGTGCGGATCAAGCCATTGCGATGGCAACAATGCATGCAGCCAATCATTTCCCCATCCAAGCAATTATTACCTTGACTGAATCGGGTGATACTGCATTATGGATATCAAGACAACAAAGCACAGTTCCTATTATTGCTGTATCTGCGAATAAGAGAACCATAGGTCGCTTGTGCCTTGCTCATAATGTGTTCCCAGTATTTATGAATTATCATCAATTCACTTCTGAAACCTTGAATCAACAAGTGCTTGCAGAATTGATTGAGTTAGGTCATCTGGAACAAAAAGGCTTTGTTTTATTAACACGTGGTCGAGTAATTGGCTCAGCGGGGGGAACAAACAGTATGGAGATTATTCGGGTTTAGAGATTATAATAAATTTGCGAATTACGTAGCCTGGGTGCAGCGTAGCGTAACCCGGGTTATGAGAGCATGGCTTTTATCCGGAAATCCGGGTTACAGCTTGGCCTATACTCAGGCTACAATGTGCATTATGAATAGAAATATTTGTTTTATTTGCGGGTGTAGTTCAATGGTAGAACCTCAGCTTCCCAAGCTGATGGCGTGGGTTCGATTCCCATCACCCGCTCATTCAACTGCAAATGCTCTTCATGGATAGAAAACTAAACTTCTAAGGATAGATATGAAAATAGTATTATTATTACTCACTTCCCTTTTTTTATGTAATGCTGCTCATTGCGATGAAGGTTATTGGGATGTTTTAAAAATATCGCCCGAAAAAACTCAGCAAGAAAGTAATTTATCTTCTGAAGAGCATAAGCTACGAACCCGTGTACAGATGGTATATCAAAATTACAGTCAAGCACATCCCAATTGTAACTATCAAGCGAATCCTAATGTCTATGTTTACCCAGAAACAACTTATGTCCTCAGTAATCCTTATATTCCAACCAGTAAAGAACGCTCGGCCTTTAAATTTAAGATTAGAAATTTTGTACTAGATAGTCCTCCAAGTGATCAGATTAACGATCCTTATTGTGGTAAAATCAGTATCAAATGTGCTTCTTATGACGAACCGTTCATCAAGTTAAACTATTATTGCGAACGAATTCATGATGGACTGGTATCCGATCCAGCAAGATTATCTGACCCGAGATATAATAAATATCTGGCCTACCAAGCAATTTATAATCTTACAGTCATGCCTACAGCGCTGAAGAGCTTTGGTCTGCTGAAACAATTTTATCCTTTAGAGGCATTCCCCCCTTATTCAAGTACACAAATCCCTAACCCAGATTATGAGTACGATGGCGTTGTATATTCTACTTTTAACTACCCAGACCCAACGGTTCCTCCTTCACCCAATTATACCAATGGAAATTATGGCTTCTTATTTATAGGTTCAGCAGAAAATTTAAAATCCTTATGTCACTCAATTCAATATTTTAATTTATCATTAGAAGATGCAGGGGTTCGTATTAACGAGTTTTTAGGGTTGCCACCAGATTCCCCCGATGTGCAAAGAACGTTTACTTTTTTTAAGTTAAGAAATAATCCGCATATTTCTGGGGTGCAAGATGGCAATATGTTTCGGCCCTGCCCTGTTGATAGCAGCATTGAAACACTTTCTTGCCCTGTTTCTGCGCAAGTGATCCCTCATAATTGCAAAAATAGTCCTCCACCGCCCTATGATGGCACTACGCTCAACTCGTTCTTAGCAAATCAGTTTTATTCTGCTTACTGTAGCACGACTCCAAATACAAATTCAGGTCAACCAACCCATTTCCCTTGGACAGGGCAAGGATTTACTTATGATTGGTATCCCTGGCCTATACATCCAATCAATGTTCAAGGAGGTGCTGAATATGTTCCTGCCACGAATAGCGGAGGTTTTAATATAGAAGTAGCGAATAAAAAATCGTTAGCGGATTTTCTGCTAACCTGTGATTTTAATTAAGAATTGGCATGGCATTTAAATAGCTTGTAGCTTGTAGGCAGATTAGCGCAGCATAATCCGGATCTTTGTCTTTGCATATAAGCTCTCGGATTACGCTACACTAATCCGGGCTAAAAAGTCATAAGCATCCAGATTTACAACAATTAACTATCGATAACTTCCTTCTTCTCTTTAAGATTTCGTGAGAGCCCCAATTTCTCTTTCAAACGCGCTACAACATCTGGGTTGTATTGTTTTTCGTTTTATTATTCACCACTACGATCAATAAAAACCCACAAATCCACATGCATTTTGCATAAGAAAATATCAAAATTGTCTATACTTAAATATATTTGAAGGTTGAGGTGCATTATGCCTAAAGTGACTAAGTTGCTTATTAGTGACATAGATAAGACTGCGATTGTACAAAATAAAAAAACTGGAGGGGATCAGTATTCGACCGTAACTGATAAAAAAATATCTGAAGCCATGGCAAATGGGAGCGAGGTTATTTTTTTGTCAACCATGACAATAGATGAAATAAAAACGGCTGCTGGTGAGGGGAAAATATTAAGAACAGAGCTCGAAAAGAAATATTCAAATGCAACAAAAAAAGAAAAAAGCCCCAAAATTATTCCTGCAACTGATCTTTTCTTTACCTCCTTAGGAGAGGCTTATTTAAATATTTTCAAACCCCTATATGAGAAGATAGCAAGTAAGACTATAGACCCCCTAAAGAACCCGAAAGATTATAAGCAACAAATAGGAGAGCCTGGAGCCCGTGATATATACCATCGAGCTGCTCACCACGTGATGAAAAAGTTGCTATCTGCAATGAGTGAAAAAAAACCGATATTCCAAAATGAAGAAGAGAAAAAACAATTTATAAAAACAGCTATTACTGATTTAAAAAATGAATTAATAGAATTTACTCCTGAAGGAACTTATTTAACTGCGATAGAAAATTTAGAGCGTTTTTTGCAAAAATGGGATCCAACCGACGAAAAAAATTACGACGTTTTTCTAAATGCTTTCATAAGCGAGTTAAATAAGACTAAACTCGTTGATCTAACATTTATTAAATTTATTCAAGAGAATTCGCCTCTTTTTTTAAAACATCAGCTACCTTTAGATGATGAAAAATTTTTGAGCTTCATGAGAACAATTAAAACATATGTCGACAAGGCCGAGGATGGCGATACCATAGATATTGACTTTTTGGATGATAAAATGGGGTGCTTAGAAGAAGCATCACAAGCTATTAATATTATAATGGCTGCAACGAAAAAAAATATTACTATTAATTTTAAATCTACTGCAGTTTTGGGGGACGCGGCAGACATACACAAAACTTATCAAGAGATTACATTCATTCCTCATGACGAAATAATAAAAAAAATAAATAGTGAAAAGGAACTTAATAATATTTTACCCTATTTGAATTATCTGAATATCAATTCAGTCACTGAACAAATTAACACAGATACGATTCCTTGTGTTGCATTATCTCAAGTACTTAAATTATATAAAAATTTTCAAAATGACCCCAAATCCATAAATTTTTCTAAGCTAGAAGATGTACATTCTATTGAGTACAAAGCGTTCATGTTATTATCACCTACAATAAAATTGAGCACACTCAAAGAGCGATTGAAAGATCCGAATCTGGATCAGAATGACTTGAGGTTTATCTGCGAATATTGTTCAAAAAAACTTCCTCATGCAACATTTACTGACTTTAGTAAGACTAGAGATTTTTATCCGCACGGCAACTTTTACAATTTCTATGGGGCTTTAAAGGATGAAAGTAAAAACGGTTTCTTAAATAAATTACTTGATATGGTAGAGAAAGATGACGCGCTTAAGAAAAATGATTTTATTCAATTTCTGCTCTTGGAAGCAGATAGCAAAAATATTGAGCAGCTATCACCACCTCGCAAAGAAACAGTCATAAAAATATTATTGAATAGCGAAAATATTACGCCGGATACTCAAAGTTTAATTATTAATCGATTATTTAATAAGCTTTCGTTTGATGAAAAATTGTTCAAAAACTTGAACGAAACCGAAAAAAATAATCTATTTCGCATGATGCGAGAAGGACCTATTAACCGCCTTTTGTGGAGGCTCCCGGTAGAAATTGGAAAGTCAATCTCGAACAATGAAAATGAAAATATGTATAAATTTATTAATGCACATCTGCGCGAACTTAGCTTGGGCTCGGATCAAAAGTTAGTAAGTGATTTGGCAGCTCAATTTAAAAAAGTACCGGTACAGGATAGGCAATCGAGCGCATTAGCTAATTTTAGGCAATCCATTTTACTCGAGGGATTTCAGGAGAAAGCATCTAAAATTAAAAGTAAAAGCGCCACATTTAATGCACTAAAACAATCCGAAATAGATCAATCATTTTTTGAGAATTATGTAAAATGCATGGAAGAGTCTTATATTACCCTGGCGTCTAAAAGTTGATTATTCCCATGCAGCATATTTAGTCTCATTTTTCTTAAAAAAATTCATAATTTT
>NZ_LNYZ01000030.1:38879-111114 GCF_001468065.1 Legionella steigerwaltii | reverse complement strand
GATAAGGTTTGGTAGACCTTAACAGTGTGGCTCATCTAGGTGCCGGGTAAAAGGGAGGATGAGTCCATATCATTGCTTGCTGCTCACTCCCCTGAGATTGCCCTTATTTTTAAATTGAGAATCACTGCTCTGTTGTATATGAGCTATGCTCATACTCTTCTTTAGTCAATAATGGGCGCAATTGTTCAGCAATTGTATGCCAGTACTTTTTATCATAGATTATTCCTTCCTGTGGTTTATATTCATGGTTTTGTAATAGGCGATTGAATTCCACAAATAAATAAGAGGCAAAAGAGTGATTTTCAAATCGGGTATAAGGATCCTCGAAAAACTGTTCCATCTGCTGCATAATTATATCAGGATTGTCACTTGACAAGGCTTTGTCTTTAACCGATTCCGCCTTTTTTTGTCCATCAATTCCATGGCGCCACCAACTAAACCACCCATTAGGCTTTAGAGTATTGATACCCTGTTCATAGTATTTATTGTAAGCAGTCCATGCATCCGCTATGCTTTTCTTCAACACTTGGAGCGAATCTACAGTTGAGTTCATATCGGTCGATTCACATGGTTTTTGCTCATTTTTTTTGAAAAAATCATGTGTTAATGCGTTTGCTTTGCGTCGTTTTAGTGAAGGTTTTCTATGCTCAAACTTTGGCCTTGATTTGGTAAGATGAGTCAGAGGGGTAGTATTAGCGGGTGCCATTGCCCCCGAATCAGACAGTTTTTTTGCAGCAATTAATTCTGCTCTCCTTTGAGCAACTAATCCTGTAGGAATACCAAAATTGTTCTTTTTTTCAATTGTAGTTGTTGTCTGCTTATTCTTTTTGTCCATTATAATTCCTTATCCCTAAGTTAAAATAAGTACTTTGAATTTCCTTTAATCGAGCTGAGCTTTATAGAATAATATTTTCCTAATTTTTCTTCTATACAATGAAACTTCTAGAGTGATTTATTGAATAAAACAAAGAAGAACTTACGGAGTAATCAACACAATGAAAATTAGAAGATTAAGCTGTTTTTATCATCAATTATTTATTTTTCAAAAAAGAAAGTATGAGATTGAAAAATTCATCTGGTTTTTCTATAAAAGGAGCGTGCCCACAATTTTTAATGGTAATTAGTTTGGCACCTGGAATATGATTTTGTAAGAAAATAGAATTTTCATGAGGGGTCAGTAAATCTTGATCGCAACCGATCACCAAAGTAGGGCTTTTAATTTTTGGAAGAAGATTTATTGTATTATGTTTTCTAATCGCTTCAACCTGAGCAATATATCCTTTATCGGTTTGAGGATAAGGATTATTTAAAGTTGTCTGAATAAATTTGTCTCTATTTTCACTAAGGTTTAGATAGTCTATAGAAAAAAGTACTGGTAAATAATTTTCGATAAGTATTTTTTTAGGAACGTGATATTGACGAAGGTCTATCTGCAGTTTGGTAGCGAGATAAGATATTATTGAAAATTCGTGTTCACTACACGCAATGATTGCTTTATCAACTAGTTCAGGGTAGGTTGCAGCAATGTATTGGACAATATGTCCTCCCATAGAGTGGCCTACAAAATGAGCTTTTTTTATTCCTAATGTTTGACAGAGTGATACCGTATCCTTCATGAAACCCTCCATACTATAAGGAGCATCCGGAGTATCAGTTTGTCCCACACCACGATTATCGAAAGTTAGTACTCGAAAATCATTCGTAAAATATTTTAGATCCCACATTGTATGATCAACGGATAACCCTGAGATAAATACGAGATCGGGTCCAGAGCCGGTTTGTTCATAATACACATTAATATCATTTACTTTTATTGTGGGCATAAAATTTTTTCTCACTCATTACATTAATAATCAATATTATTGAATAAATAATAAAATCACAGAATGAGCCTATTTAGTTAAAGAGTCAAATTTATGATTCATTTAAAGATTTTATTTTTTAGATGATACCTGTGAACTCTCGGGCCAAGGCTCGACCCTGCTATACTGTATATACCAAATTATTATTTTTAAATATATGAAAAAAATACTTCTATTTGTATTACTTATATTAAGTATAAATTACAGCTGGGCAGTTCAATGTAACAGCGCATTGATTGATGAAGGCGATTCACAAGCTACGGTTTTAAGAAAGTGTGGTGACCCTCAGGATAAAAAAACACTGAGCACCACCCAACCCTTATTCAACTCTGCCGGTGTACAATATGGTTCAGTTCCATTCCTTACGGAGGTATGGACTTATCATACTCCCGGAGATTTTATCTATAAAGTGTATTTTACAGATAAAAAAGTTACTTCAATTACAACTGATGTAGCTTTTCCTGATTGAACAGCAAAAATATCATCATTCATAATGGAAAAACAGTTCCTCGATTTCAAAGAATAGAATAGTAAGCATATTTGATTTATAATTACAAAAAATTTTTAAACCCATTCTAAGCGCTAGGTTTACTCATGTGTCCACTAACTAATTAATCACTATTGGAACAAGTTTTATTAATAAGCTTGAAAACTTACAAGATTTTTTAGTTGGAGTACACCATGAGTTATCTAAATTTTGCTACTATTTCTCCTTACCACGACATTAATTTAATTTTAGAAGAGTTATCATTTCAAATAAATCAAACTTTGGGAAATAAGCTAATTGGCTTATATCTCTTCGGCTCTTTAGTTTATGGCGATTTTAAAGAAGGCCGTAGTGATCTAGATCTTGTAGCAATTGTTAAGCAGCCACTGAATGAAAAAGATTTGGAGCAAGTTAAAAAATTACATCGGGTCATGGGGGAAGATTATCCTAAGTGGAAGGAGAGAGTAGAGTGTTCTTATACACCCATTCACATGTTAGCCCATGTTCTGCCGCCAGAAGAACCACGCCCTTATTATGGAGGGGGCATTTTTTATGTTGATGCGGATTATGGAAATGAATGGATAATAAATAATTACTTATTGAGCATGCAAAGTATCCCACTGATTGGCCCTGATTTTCATTCTTTAATTAACCCTATTGATATCATCGATGTACAAAAAGCTTGCATAAAAGATTTATTCAAAGAATGGGAGCCTAAAATTCATGATCCGGAATGGTTGAGTAACAGTCATTATCGATCGTATATTGTAATGAACCTCTGTCGAATTTTTTATACTGTCTATTGGAATAAAACAGCCAGCAAAACAGTCTCGGCTGTATGGATTAAACGCACATACATCCAATGGAAAGAGTTGATCGAAGCGGCTGAAGCCTGGGAATATGGAAAAACCATGTCTTATAAAAATGAAGTGATTGATTTTATAAAATTTATAGTCAATGAAATAAAAAAGACTGAACTTTATGAGTGTATGCAATGAATTTAAACGATATTTTCAATAAGTATCTTAAGCTATGGCATCTAACTCAAGATGGTGATCCCATCATTACAAACACGAGCAGACTTTTACCTGTTTCCCATAAAGGGTCCAGCGCAATGTTAAAGATTGCTTTGTCGAATGAAGAACGAAATGGCGGTGCATTGATGGTCTGGTGGGAGGGAGAAGGAGCTGCGCGTATTTTTGAGTATAAGGATGATGCCTTGTTAATGGAACGTGCGGTTGGGAAGCGGTCATTGGTCTGCATGACAAAAACCGGACAGGATGATGAGGCGAGTAAGATTATTTGTGACGTTGTTAGCAGACTGCATGCCAAAAATAAAAAACCATTACCGGCCACATTGGTACCCTTAACCACCTGGTTTAGATCCCTACATTCTGCAGCTATAGAACGGGGAGGGATATTTACTCACGCTGCTAGGGTGGCAAGGGAACTACTGCAAAACCCCCAGGAAACTGTTGTTTTACATGGTGACATCCATCATCAAAATATTTTAGATTCTGGTACGCATGGCTGGATTGCCATTGACCCTAAGGGGCTTCTGGGGGAGCGCGGTTTTGATTATGCAAATATTTTTTGTAACCCTGACTGGGATATTGCGGCCAGACCCGGTCGTTTGGCTCGTCAGGCAACGGTAGTTGCTGAAGCTGCTGGCCTAGAACGCTCAAGGCTCATGAAATGGATTCTGGCTTATGCGGGTTTATCTGCAGCCTGGTCTTTAGAAGATGGCGATTCACCCGATTTAGCCCTGTTTATCGCGAACGTTGCTAAGACTGAACTTGAAGAGTCAGTATAAGGGCAAAAAAATTGACTTGGTTCACTGAATCGATTCAATTAATAGTCAGAATGATACCTTAACTCAAGAAAGGGCTGTCTTGCCTGCTTTTAATCCAAAAGTATAACCACGGCAAGACATCACCCAACACTTGCTGGTAGCGTAGCCTATGTCTTAGGAAGGACATGGCACTAGACTTTCCTTTATCTGTTTTAAACCTTGGTACACTTTTTCTTTACTCAACGCGTAACAAATACGTACTACATGTTTTCCTTTATCCGGATTTAAATAAAAAGAGCGTCCAGGAACCACAGCAACTTTTGCCTGATCAAGTAACATACGTGTCATAGTGGCATCATCTTTAAAACCCATGCGTGAAAAATCGGCCATAATGTAATAAGCCCCCTGAGGTACTGTCACTTCAAACCCAGTGTCACGTAACTCACGAACAGTATGATCACGTTTTTCCAAATAGGTTTGACACATTGTTTGATAATAATTTTCTTGTAATTTGAACGCATCGATCGCCGCATGTTGTAACGGTGTTGCGGGACATACATACAATAAATCCTGAACCAAGGCCATTTTTGCAATTACATGTGCCGGACCACTGGCATAACCTAAACGCCATCCCGTCATATTATACGTTTTTGAACATCCGGAAATTGTAATGGTGCGATCTTTAAAATTTTTTAAACTAGCAAACGACACATGTTTATAACCAGGATAAGTAATATATTCATAAATTTCATCAGTGATAACTGCCAAATTATATTGTTCTGCAATTTCGCCAATTGCTAATAATTCGTCCTCAGAAAAAACTTTGCCACAAGGATTACACGGTGTGCAAATAATAATCGCGCGGGTTTTAGGGGTAATGACTTTTTTAAGATCATCGATTTGAATGCTCAGATCATGTAAGTTAATAGGCACCGCTTTAACATGAACTTGATACAGATCCAAAATATTTTTGTGGTAACCATAGAAAGGTTCAAACAAAATAACTTCATCACCTGGATTAAACAAAGACATCGTCGCGCAAATAAATGCTCCAGTAGAACCGTGGGTCACCAGAATTTCTGTTTCGGCATCAACCGGGATTTTGTTAAACGTTTGAATTTTGTTGGCAATAGCATGGCGTAAATTGAGTACTCCTTCACAAGCAGAATACACATTTTTTTCTTGTTCAATCGCTCGTATAGCAGCTTGCTTGATTATCTCAGGTGTAGGTAAATCACAAATACCCTGACCTAAATTAATGCCGCCAATTTTTTCACACTCCGTGCTCGCTGCACGAATACCAGATTGGCGCAAGGTTTCACTCGCTTGACTTGTTTTCAGCATATTGTTAGTTCCTCTTTCTTTGTCCTACATGTAAGAAAAAAATTCCGCCTTGTTACCGCTTACTACTAAAAATCGTTGCAACATTTCATTTTGCTCATCGCAAAAATTGCTTCTAAAAATAGAGGTGCATGGGAAGGAAGGATACCATTTAAAACGACTACACCCAAGAATCAAATACACCACCAAGGTAAGTCCTTGGCTCGATGCTTGCTCAGTAATGTGTTGACTTCAAAAAAAGAATAAAAACAATTGCTAAAAATAGTCTATAAAAGAAATAAGAGCTACTTAAAAAAAGTGACTATTTATGAACCTCACTAAGAAAAAAAGTATTTTTGCCGGGTTATACGGAAATACTTTAGAATGGTTCGATTTTCTTCTTTATGCCAATTTTACACCTTTATTTGCTCAATTATTCTTTCCGTCAAAAATCTACTTTGTTTCCTTACTTCTGACCTTTGGTGTATTTGCAGTTGGCTTTTTTATGCGTCCTGTGGGGGGATTAATATTAGGTCACTATGCCGATCATATCGGTAGAAGAAAGGTTTTGATTTTTTCAATGTCTATTATGACTTTTTCTACCGCATGTATTGCCTTAATCCCCGATTTTAATACTTTAGGTATGATTTCACCGTTATTGTTTATTTTTTTTAGATTAATTCAAGGAATAGCAGTGGGAGGAGAGCTTCCTAATTCAACTACTTTTCTTATTGAACATATGGCCGATCATCGACGTGGCTTTGCGGGAAGTCTTGTGTTAAGTACCGCTTTTTTGGGTATTCTTTTGGGTTCATTGACCGCTTCTTTACTGAGTATTTTACTTCCTGATGATATACTTAAAGCTTGGGGATGGCGTTTGGCTTATTTAATAGGTGCCCTACTTGGCTTAATAGGAATTTATTTACGCCTTAAAAGTGTAGATCCCGAGACCTTTTTGCATACCAAAACCACAAAAGAGCTTCCTGCAAAAATTGTTTTTACTGCCCATAAACGTACCTTATTATTAGCCATTATTTTTACAAGCATTATGGCAATTAGTAATTATTTGCTCATTGCATATATAACAGCTTTCCTGGTCAAATCAGAAGGATTTTTATTAAAAGATGCTTTGATTGCCAATTTTATAGCGTTATTCATTTTAACCCTGTTAATTCCTTTGATGGGCTTATTGTCAGATAATTTTGGAAGAAAACCGATTTTTTTGGTGGGTGCTTTCGGTATTTTGATTTTTATCTATCCCATATTTATTCTTTTTTTAAGTGGTAATTGGTGGCATGTGCTTATTGGAGAAATAGGGTTGGCCATACTTCTTGCACCTTTGAACGCGTCGGTACCTACCATTCTTGCAGAAATGTTTCCGACAGCCATTCGGGCGAGCGGCGTATCCATTGGCTATAACATAGGCCAAGCATTTTTGGGCGGGACAATACCTCTGGTGTCGTTAACTTTAGTTGAGTTAACAGGAAATAAGTATGCTCCTGCGTTCTATATTTTATTGTGGGCTCTTGTCGCGATTATTGCCGCTCGATTTGCTCCAGAGACTTATCTTAATAAATTAGAATAGTCAAAAGACTGCTGTCTTTATTTTTCTTCTTTTTTTTCCAACTTATGACCATCTAGATGTCGTTCATTACGTTCATTCTCTTGTTTCTCGAGTTGCTTTTCTTTTTTTGTCCTTCCGAATTTAACGCGATTTTCAGAAGCTTTTTTTTCTTTTTCCAAACGAACTTTAGCTTTTCTTTTTTTATTAAGATTAATAATGTCTGCCATAGTACTCTCTATTATATATGTTGTTTATACTATAGCGCATAAAACACGCGCTAATCATCTAAATACACAGGGTAGGTCGGGCCAATTTTTACCGATTTTCTACAGACTTCCCACAAAAAAAATATCATGCTTTACTATATTAATCTTTATTATGAAATGTTGAGAGTAACAATGGTAAGGATATTAATGTGTTTAGGTCTTGTTTTAAGCAGCAATTTACTCATTGCGAATCCGGTGCTGCAATTGAATTCCAACAACTTAATCTCTTGCATGAGCATGAATGAAGTAAAGCCTATAGGAAAACAAATAAATGAGCTCCTAGAACAAGAGTTTTGTGAACAACCAGTTGATCCAAAAAAATTTGTTTCTATTAGTCAAAATGTCCTGCAAAAAATTATGACTGAATCATTTCTTGAAGTAACACCGCCTCCAAATTGGCAGCAATTAACCGACGATATTATAAAAAACTGCCTTAAAGACAATGACCTATGCAAAAAAGAAAAACGGAAGGAATTCGAAGCCTGCATTCAACTGAGAATTCCTTTAATCTTGCTGCAATTTGGCCCTTGGCTTGCTGAAAATTGTTCCCAACTGAATAAGTCATTAATTCAGAATTGGCCAAATAAAAAAGCCATTCTCATAAAGATAATTAATGAAAATAAAGTGCAGAATAATGCATATTTATCGTAAAAAGATTATTAGCAAGTAGTAACTGTCTTAAATTTTTAATTCAAGACAGTTACTACACTTTGAGACTTTCTTTTGAATTATTCTATACTTTTACATAGGCTAGTCAGAGGGAATGAAATATGACACACGGAAGATCTGAGTCTGAAACAATCGATGATGAGATTATAAAAACTTTAAATAAATTATTAGAGATTGAGATGGCAGGTGTTGTGCGCTATACCCACTACTCTTTTATGATATTTGGTTTTAATCGCATTCCTATCTGTAAATGGATGCGTGATCAGGCTCAAGAGAGCTTAAACCACGCTCATTTAATAGGGGAACTTATTACCCATTTTTCCTATCATCCGACACTTAAAATTGGCAAATTATTAGAGACTCATGAGCATAACATTAGAACTATTTTGGAAGAGGCTCTTGAGCATGAAAAACAAGGCTTGAATTTGTATCATCAATTATTACACCACGCAGAAAAAAAGTCGGTGTTAGTTGAGGAGTTTGCAAGAAATATGATTCAAGAAGAGGAAATACATGTTGGCGAAATCTATAAGATGCTGATGTCACCAGAAACTTTGAAAGATTAGGGCACAAATTGGTATGGTACACCTAGAGTTAATACTGAGTAATCAGAAATTCATTCTAGATGTTTTATGGTTCAGGACATAATTAATTAAGGATTAAACGATGCGATTCACAAAAAATATAGGTTTTATTCTTCTTGCTGTTTACCTGATTATAGTAGCTCTTGGGGTTTTAGCTCCTGGAATTGCAATTCCCAGCACCATCACCGCTGTAGTTGCTTTGGTTGCTGCGGTTTTTATCCTTCTAGGTAAATAGTAACAAGCTCGGGCCAAGGCCCGACAAGCTAAGTTACTCTCCACACCGATTCGTTGCGTGTAATGCATCGGACAAAGTTCAATCATTAGCTGTAATTCCTGTTTGAATCTATCTATTTTCAAGTGATTGTGGGCCAAGGGCTGACCTTGTAGATTCACAGAAAAGAGCAGCTGCAGCATAGGTATTCTTATCTTGTTTCTGTCAAAGTTTTAGTTTATTTTAACTTCTTAGTGTTCTTAAATAAATCATTTGTGCGCGATCTGAGTAAGAGAAAACTGCAGATAACCGAAACGTTGATTTATAAAGAAATCTTAACAGTCCTTAATCTCAGGAGGCAACATGGGTTTCGACTTTCAAAAATTTAGAGTTGTTGAGCTCACCTTAAATCGCGGTGGTGAGAAAACCAAAGATGCAATAAAGCGCTTAAAAGACTTAGTAAATCCCATACACTCAGTTTCCTGTGTTAGGCACATCTTTATCTTTAAAGATGTCGAAGATCAAAAAGCGCTTGCTGAAATATTAGAAGAACTCAAAGGTAAAAATAAATCATGCAAACTTTTGACTGGCTTAGAGGCCTATAATTTTTTATTAAGCTGGATAGTTGGAGGTGAATATCGAGTTGCTAAGCCGGGCTCTAAATTATCTTTGTATAACGATAATCATGTATTAGGGAAATTTAAAAAAAATTGGGCCTACTTTTTATTCAATCAAAGAGATAATCAACTAAAGCGTGAATGTACCAAGGTTATATCGCCATTGTTAGAAGAAGCTCATGAAATACGAAAACGCATTGAGCAGGGTATTTATGGTACTGATGTAAAACTCAGAAAAACGCTTGATATTGTGATCAATAATATTTGCTTTTCAAAAAAAAATTCACTTCCCGTTGCTTATGATCATATGCATGAAAATAGGCAAAAATATGTATTGTCGGTTATGCAGCTTCTGCATAAAAGAATCAGATCAATTTCAAATACCATGCAAGCAGATGAGGCTTCTCGAAAAGAGAACCCAACAAAAACAGGGTATGGCAAACAAATGGCTTGTGCAAATCAATTAGTACTGCTTAAATCGAATATAAATACTGCAGTCAGTGAAGGATTATTAAAATCCTCTAATAAAACAAATAGACAAATTCATCTTTTTTTCAAAAAAGAGGGATTGTTTTGTTCTGATGAATTTAGAAAACAATCTTACAAAAAAGCTTGTGAAGAAAGCAGGGAAGGTTATAGAGATTATTTATCAACTCAGTACACCAAAACTATTTGAATAATTTTATGACCTCTTAGGTTTGAAAATATAACTCTACGAATATTTATAAAAGGCAATCTTGCAATGTTAATTATTTTTGGTGGGTTACCTGGAACAGGGAAAACGACAATTTCTAAAATTATAGCCAAGCGCTTAAAGGCGGCCTACCTGAGAGTAGATACCATTGAGCAGGTTTTAATCGATTTAGATGGTTATCCTGATTCATTGATAGTAGGTTCAGAGGGGTACTTAATCAGTTATGCAGTCGCTCGAGAGAATTTGCTCTTAGGTTTAAATGTTGTGGCCGATTCGGTTAATCCGATTGCACTAACACGCCAAGATTGGCAGCAGGTAGCAAAACAAACTGGAGCAGATCTCATTGAGATTGAACTAATTTGTTCCGATAAAAAAGTACATCAAAGTCGGGTGGAAGGACGCATTGCCGATATAGAAGGTCATAAACTGCCAACATGGCAGGCCGTTCTGGATCGTCATTATGAACCTTGGGAAAGTAAGCAAATTATGATTGATACGTCAAAATATCTAATCGATGAGTCAGTGGATATAATTATGAATTTTATAGCCTCTAAGCAAATTTAATTATCATTTTCACCCACAGCGGTCGTGGCAAAAGATTTATCCTCAGATAGATTTGAAATTGAGATTAATTTAAATTCTATGTATAATTTTTTTTCTCATTGATTAATATAAAAAAATTAACATGTTCAAAGACTTTATAAACCTGGTTGATGTGCTTGAAAAAAAATGGGACGCTGAAATCGTACCCACCTATGAAAAATTAAAACAATATTGTTTAAATAAGAGAGTATTATCTAAAGCAGAGGCTCAAGGAGCCATTAATGAATTACATACTCGTTATCTTCATTTTTATGCCCATGCTACGACTTCATTTGCATCATGCAACATGGGTGAAGCTGAGCGTTCTCAGGCAGAAAAATTTGTTAATGATGTTAAAGAAAATCACCAGGCAGACATTAATGAATTGATTAATATTTATAATAAAAAAGCAGCCATGTTAAGGTCTTATTTTTTCCAGAAAGAAGCGCTTCGATTACCTATGCCTACTGTTGAAGAGCAATATACAACACGGGAAATTTTTCCTAGTGATCCTGAGACCCATCCTCAATACTATACTTATGATTTTAAATAAAAGAAGCAAACCAGCAAGATTGTCGGGCCAAAGCTCAATCTGCTCTATGTCATGCGGCTTGTCCGTGGGATCCAGTTTTGAAAATTTTTGATCCTGATTTAACCTGGAAATTGACAGCAATCAACATATTGTTTTAAAATATCACATTATTTTAAGAAAAAACGTAAAAAATAGGTTTAAATCGTCATGAAAATTACATTTTAAGTTGGCCCAACTATAGGGCAAGGTGAACAAAGTCCTTTTGTGACTTTCTGTTTTTGTCCTAACAGACATACTTAAGAGTAACTCATGAACCATAAACCGATTCAATTTAAAGACCTTAGTCTTACCCATCCATTAAGCTCTTTTATCTGGCATTTTTTAAAACCGTATAGAGCTGTAGTAGTTTTATTTATCTTGCTTGCTCTATTGGCTGGATTTTGGGGTCCATTTAATAGCTTACTGATTAAAGCATTCATTAATACTTTAGCTGCAAAGACACCTACAGACATGTCTTCTTTGTATTGGATAGCAGGTTTGTTAGTGTTGAACTTTATTATTTTTGACAATGTTACCTGGAGAACACTTGGGTATTTGAACTATAAATACGAAGCGTACATCAAAAACCAAATTGTTAGTCAAACTTTTGAGTATGTTTTGGGGGCAAGCACGCAATTTTTTCAGGATAATCTATCGGGACGAATTGCTGATCAAATTACGACCCTTGCCGATAATCTTGAGATTATTCTGCATAGAGTTTCTTTGGATTTTCTTCGAGGCAGCTCACTTTTGGTCGTTTCATTTATTACAGCCTATTATGTTAATGCAGTGTTCTTTTATATCTTATTTCTCTGGTTCATCGCCTTTGCAACATTTAGTATTTGGATGTCAGCACGTTTAGTCCAATTGTCTGATAATCATGCAAGTTCGGAGTCTCAGCTTTCTGGTCAATTGGTGGATAGTCTAGCGAATCAATCCAACATTCGTATTTTTTCAAAAAAGACTTACGAAGTAGAACGAATGAACCATTTCTTTTGCTTGGTGCAACAGGCATTTCAAAGAAAAGAGCTCTTTATCGTCTTGTTATGCTGTGCACAAGGTGGAATGATTGCTGTAATGATGGGATTGTCTTGCATTACTTTAATTCATTTATACAGCAAGGGTCTTGTGAGCATTGGCGATTTTGCTTTGATTCTTGGGCTTTCCATGGAATTAGGTCATATGATGTGGTACACCATGTACCAAGTGGATCAGTTTAACCAAGCCTTGGGTAAGGTTAGACAAAGTCTAAATGCATTAGTCACACCCCATGACATTAAAGATCAAAATAATGCGTCTCAGTTAGTTATCACACAAGGTAGAATTGAGTTTTCCAAGGTTAAATTTCATTACCATAGTGGGTATTCTCTTTTCCAAAATAAGTCGGTGATAATTGAAGCGGGCCAAAAAGTTGGTTTGGTAGGGTATTCTGGCAGTGGCAAATCAACTTTTGTTAATCTCATTTTAAGACTCTATGACATTGTGAATGGTCAAATTCTGATTGATGGTCAAGACATTTCTGAAGTGACCCAAGAGAGTCTAAGACAAGGTATCGCCATAATTCCACAAGACCCAACACTGTTTCATCGTAGCCTGATGGATAATATTCGTTATGGCAAGACAGATGCTGCAGATGAAGAAGTTATTTTAGCATCTCAGAAGGCACATGCTCATGAATTCATAAGCCTTTTGCCCGAAGGTTATGATGCTTTGGTAGGGGAGCGTGGAATTAAGCTTTCAGGCGGTCAGCGCCAACGCATCGCGATTGCCAGAGCTATATTAAAAAATGCGCCAATTTTAATTCTTGATGAAGCCACGTCTCAGCTTGATTCTATTACAGAATCCAACATTCAAGAGAGTCTCTGGGAGTTGATGCAGGGAAAAACAACTTTGGTTATTGCTCATCGTCTGTCTACTCTTCTGCATATGGACCGAATTTTAGTGTTCGATAAGGGGCATATTGTTGAAGATGGCACACACACAGAATTACTTAATTTGGGTGGTTTGTATAAAACTCTATGGAATGCTCAAGTAGGAGGATTTTTGCCGGATAAAAGGGATGAGAGTAATGAATGATATGCTGATTTTTCGATAGTAAATCATTGAGCGAGGTAGTTTGGGGCGTTTCGACCTAAACTACGCGCTGCACCTTGCTCACTTTATATACTATATTTAAAAATAGGTATTCAATTAGGAATTACAATGGCTGGTGAGCCAGATGAGTTCGAAGACACTGGAAAAATCAGTATTACGCATGTGCAAATGATGCATCGTCCCATTAGTGATGACTTTCTTACTTTTGTTGAAACAAATCAGATAAAGAATGACAAAAATAAAGATTTTCGCGTGTCACATACTAAAGATGAGATTGCTGCCTCACAATTTGCCGTTGCTCAGTATATTATTAAGCATCCGGATACGGCTGTTGTACTCGAAGGCTTAAGTCATGAGTTATCTGCCGAACTCATTAATCCGGATGATCCTGTTGTACAGGAAGTACGAAAACATTTTGACCATACTACTTTTGATAAGGATTTTATTGAACTTACACCGGAGCAAAAGAAATTATTAGCTGACAAGTTTGGTGCAATGGTGGTGCTCTATGTGGGGTTATTGGATAAAATCTATCCTTCAATAAGACCTGAAACGGCAAAGGTCTTACATCAGGCAATTAAAGATATAGGGGATGATTACGAGAGATTGCGAGATGTAGCGGATGACTTTCAAAAAATACGGGAGTCAGAAGCGTTGACCTTGTCAGTAGAGGCTGCCGAAAAGTCTAACAAAACAGCAGTTTTATTATTGTATGGTGCTGAGCATCGTTTTGATTTGGCTGCAGAATTATTAGATGATGCTCGTTTGACCCTAACTGAACCAGTTGACTGCCAAATTGTGGTTAAACCTAAAGATTTTATGTCTGTAACAACGGCACACAATACGTTCTCCATGTGGAATCACTCAAAATTTTCTCAAAACAAATTAGATATAGGTAGCGATAAGTTAAAAAATTTCAAGGATAGTAAAGACGAATTTGAGAAAGAATTACCCGAGGAAGATAAGAAAAGCAACCTTAAGGGTTTCTAACTATAACGCTGAATGAATTTATATTGGAGGGTATTTAAACCCGTATAAATATAATACCAGTCTTAGATCGGGCCTAGGTTCGACAAAATCAATGTTGTAGCTTTTTTATCAACAACTAACAGTATGTTTTTTGTAAAAATATTATCCTTTTACTATATTTATTATATTGCATCGTAAATGGAATTAAGAATGCCTCGACGAAAAGAAAAACAGGAAGTTGAGATAAATCCAGAATCTTTCGATCTCCCCAAAAGCAAGGCCTCAATGGAGAGCCGGTTGCGCGATATTCTTGAAGCTATGGAATCGGTGAGGCGTGGTGATTTGTCCAAACGTCTAAAAAAGGATCAATATGATATTTTTGGAGAAATCGCGGATTCCTATAATAGTATGATGGAAGGATTGAGCAGCTTTACTTCAGAAGTAACCCGTGTTGCTCGTGAAGTGGGAACCGAAGGTAAATTAGGCGGTCAAGCTCTGGTTCCAGGCGTCACAGGTACATGGAAAGAATTAACCGATAACGTGAATGCGATGGCTGCAAACTTAACCAACCAAGTGCGTAATATTGCCCAAGTAACCACTGCAGTTGCCAGTGGTGATCTCAATCAAAAAATTACTGTTGAAGTAAAAGGCGAAGTGTTGGAATTAAAAAATACGATCAACAAGATGGTTGATAATTTAAGATCATTTTCTGGCGAAGTAACGCGGGTCGCGAAAGAGGTAGGTACCGAAGGTAAATTAGGTGGTCAGGCGCAGGTTCCCGGAGTGACTGGAACATGGAAAGAATTAACCGATAACGTCAATGCGATGGCTGCAAATTTAACCAACCAAGTGCGTAATATTGCTCAGGTTGCGACTGCGGTTGCAAAGGGTGATTTGAATCAAAAGATAACGGTTGAAGTTCAAGGTGAAATGCTGCAACTGAAAGAAACCCTTAATAAAATGGTGGATAGTTTGACGATTTTTGCTTCAGAAGTAACACGGGTTGCCAAGGAGGTGGGTACGGAAGGAAAACTGGGCGGTCAAGCACAAGTGCCAGGTGTTACGGGAACGTGGAAAGAATTGACCGACAACGTCAATGCGATGGCTGCCAATTTAACCAGTCAAGTGCGCAATATTGCGCAAGTTGCGACCGCAGTCGCAAAAGGTGATTTGAATCAGAAAATTACTGTAGAAGTACTTGGGGAGGTATTACTGCTGAAAGAAACAATTAATAAGATGGTTGATAGCTTAACGATTTTTGCTTCAGAAGTAACGCGGGTGGCCAAGGAAGTGGGTACGGAAGGAAAACTTGGTGGTCAAGCACAGGTTCCTGGGGTGACTGGAACATGGAAAGAATTAACTGATAACGTCAATGCGATGGCTGCAAACTTAACCAACCAAGTGCGCAATATTGCACAAGTTACGACAGCGGTAGCGAGTGGTAATCTGAATCAAAAAATTACCGTGGAGGTAAAAGGCGAAGTATTAGAATTAAAAAATACCATCAACGACATGGTGGATAACTTAAGATCCTTTTCAGGTGAGGTAACGCGGGTAGCGAAAGAAGTAGGTACTGAAGGTAAATTAGGCGGTCAAGCACAGGTTCCTGGAGTGACTGGAACGTGGAAAGAATTAACCGATAATGTGAATGCGATGGCAGCAAATTTAACCAGCCAAGTGCGCAATATTGCCCAAGTTGCAACCGCGGTTGCTGATGGCGATCTGAATCAAAAAATTACGGTTGAGGTCAGTGGAGAAATTCTTCAGCTTAAAGAAACACTGAACAAGATGGTTGATAACTTAAATCTTTTTGCCGCTGAGGTAACGCGGGTTGCTAAAGAAGTGGGTACTGAAGGAAAGTTAGGTGGTCAGGCATCAGTGCCAGGAGTGGGTGGTACTTGGAAAGAGCTAACCGCAAACGTTAATGCGATGGCATCTAACCTTACTGATCAGGTGCGCAATATTTCAAAAGTTGCGATTGCAATCAGTGCAGGGGATTTGACGCAAAAGATTACTGTTGAAGCCAAAGGCGAAGTATCACTTTTAAAAGAAACCATCAATAAAATGGTTGACGACCTCAATCGCTTAGCGAGTGAAGTATCCCGAGTTGCTCAAGTAGCGGGTAAAGAAGGCCGATTAAATGAGCGCGCTAATGTTGAGGGTGTTGGTGGCAGTTGGAAAGATATTGTTGATAAATTAAATAACCTTCTTAATTCCATTGCTACACCAGTGCAAGAGGTTATTCGTCTCGCGGTCGCACTTTCTATGGGTGACGTGTCGCAACGAGTCAGTATTGAAACCCAGGGTGATATCAGAACATTATCTGATGCACTGAATAAATCTTTTGATGATTTGGGTGCGTTAATTCGTTTTGCTATGGACAGTTCTACCAAAGTTTCTGGCGCGTCAGTGCAGCTAGCGGATATTTCCAAACAAGTCAGCAGCACGCTACAGCAGGCTGCGAGCACGACGCAACAAATAGCCGTTGGTGCGAAAGAACAAGCGAAAAAACTGGAATCCAGTACGCGGATCGTTACGGAACTTTCTAAATCGATTCAGCAAGGAGCCACAAATTCACGTACCGCAGCGGAAGTCACGCAAGAAGCAGCAAAACTTGCAAGCAGGGGTACCGATGCAGGAAAACAAGCGGCAACAAGGCTTAAGTCTATTGATGATATTGTGAAGTCTAATACCGATACGGTAAAAGATCTGGATAAACGAGCCAAAGAAATTGGGGTCATCGTCGGTACGACAAAAGACATTGCCGATCAAACAAACCTTCTGGCATTAAACGCAGCTATTGAAGCAGCACGTGCTGGCGAGGCGGGTCGGGGATTTGCTGTTGTGGCCGATGAAATTAGGAAGCTTGCTGAAGGTACTAAAAAAGCAGCGGTTCAAATTGAGGGTATGGTTAATACGATTCTTGAGTCGACTACCCAAGTGGTTGAAGGTATGACTACTGGTACGCAGAAGGTTACTGAATCAATCGATATTGTCAATGAAGCGTTAAGTATTCTTGGGCAAATTAGTTCTGGGACTCAGGAAATCACAGTCAAGGCGCAAGAAATTTCTACTGCAACATCAGAGCAAGCTAAGGCAGCCCTGGCTGTTGCAAAAACAACCGAAGAAATTTCGGCAACATCAGAGCAAGCAGCAGTTGGTGCAGAACAGATGTCTTCGTCAATTCAGCAACAAACTGCCAGTATGCAACAAATGACGGTGTCTGCTTCGAATTTATCAGTCCTTTCTGATGAATTAAGAACCGCATTGAAACGATTTAAAGTAGTATATATGACTTCTGAAACACAAGTGCTCAGAGGTGAATAATGCCAAATAAATCCTCATTAACACTTAAATCAAAAGAACAACGGTTGGTGCAACTTATTGTATTTCGCTCGGGGAATGAAGAGTTTTGTATCCCAATTAGTGAAGCACAAGAAATTATCAAGGTCGTCCCTATAACGCCTATTCCCGATTCGCCTTACTTTATACTCGGGTTGATCAATGTGCGTGGTGATATTGTAGCTATTATTGACATTAAGACCCTTTTTTTTCTTCCCTCGACCAATAACGATAATCCAAAGCACATTATCATCACAAAACAAAAAAGTGGGGTTTTTGGTCTAATGGTTGATGAAGTAGTAGAGGTTTTGCGGGTGAATGAGGCTGATATTAATCAGAATCCTTCCAGTATTATCAATATTCATGAAAAATATGTGAGTGGGGTAGTTATTGATGAAAATCGGTTAATCATTTTATTAAATTTATCGAGCATCTTAGCGCAAGAGGAACTTATAAAGCTATCAGCTGTAGAGCGTAATTAAAAAATGATTGCTCCGGAACTTCCGGTGGTCAGTGCAAACATGCCATACATCCATGCCGCTCGCAAAGGGCATCTTACCTTCGACAGTTTGCAAAAAACTGATCTGATTACCGGATTACTAGAGAATAGACGCTGTACATCTCAGTTGAGGAGAATATGATGGGTAAGATGGTGATGATTGTAGATGATTCCAATTTCATGCGGATAATTTTAAGAGATATCTTAAAAAATAATTTCGCAGATCTGGATATCATAGAGGCCGATGGCGAAAAATCTGCCTTACTTCAACTTAAAAAAAAATTACCCGATCTCGTCCTATTAGATGTAATCATGAATGCAAGTGAAACAGAAGGAATACAGCTCTTAGAAAAAATTCATGATAAACATCCCCACATAACGGTATTAATGATTACATCTGTTGGTCATGCATCGATTAAAGAACAGTGTAACGCCCTCGGAGCAAAAGGGTATATTCAAAAACCATTTGAGATTGAACAAATCACAAATGAACTAAAAAAATATTTATAATTCACCATAGGTGTCGTTAATGAATGATGACATGAATAAATACATAGAGGATTTTCTTAGTGAGGCAAATAATCATATCAAAAATATGAATTTGGCTCTTATTGATTGGGAAAAACATCAAGATAATAAGAAAAACCTGCAAGATATCTTTCGCTATGTCCATACATTCAAAAGTATTTCTGCAACCATGGGGTTTCAAAAAATAGCTAATCTAAGTCATGCTATTGAAGATTTACTCGATGCAATTCGCACTCAAAAAATTCCGCTCAAAAAGTGTATCAATCTTTTATTTAATTGCTTTGATTTCTTAAAAGAAGCTTTAAAAGAAATCTCAGAAGGAAAACCTGAGCCTGCTACAAAGGCAATGATTGAAGAAATTAGCTTGCTATTATCGCATGATGAGAAGCAAACTGCTGATCCAGCTGTGATCAAATCATCGAATACTGTGGAATCGGTTACAAGCATTGAAGTAAAAGTCGACCGTCTCGATAAATTACTCAATCTTACTAAAGAATTGCTTATTAATAAAATGAGATTGGAAAGTTTAAGTGAAACGATTCAATCCCCTGAATTAACTGCAACCGTAGGGATTTTGGATCAAACGCTCAATGAGTTACAGTATTACGTCATGCAAATTCGACTCGTGCCTGTAGGATTTGTTTTTGATCGTTTTTCCCGTATGGTCAGAGATCTCGCGAAACAGCAACAAAAACAAGTAGAATTACATACAGAAGGCAGAGACATTGAGGTCGATCGTTCATTAATCGACTCTATAAGTGAGTCTCTTGCCCACTTAATCAAAAATGCGATTGATCATGGTTTAGAATCCTCTGAGGTGAGAAAGACGAAAAAAAAATCTGCTGAGGGAAACATAAAATTAAGCGCGAAACGCCAAAAAGAATCAGTAGTCATTGAGGTGAGTGACGATGGTGCTGGACTTGATCTCGAGGCGATTAAAAACATTGCGATACGCCACAATTTATTACCAGTAACAGCAGCAAAATCCGAGGTAACAAACGCGATTTTTTATGGAATTTCCACTGCGGAAAAAGTTACGGATATTTCAGGAAGGGGACTCGGTTTGTCTATTGTCAAACAGACCATTGAATCCATTAATGGGACGATTGCGGTCACAACTGAAAAGGGAAAAGGGACTCAATTTACGATAAAAATTCCCTTAACCTTAACCGTTATTTTTGTTTTACTGGTGCGTCAAGGGAATCAGACCTATGCGCTTCCCTTAAATAGTATAGAACGTTTAATAACGATATCTCGCCAAGAGACAGCAAATCTCTTGCATCAAGAAGCTTTTGTATATGAGCAAATAAACGTTCCTCTTTTGCGTTTGTCCGTTCTTTTTAGGGAAAAAGTAGCAACCGAAGAACGGCAATCTATTGTTGTATTAAGCAAAGAAGAAGAATTATTGGGTTTAATTGTAGATACACTGCTTACCACGGAAGAAATTATTACTCAACCGATTAACCCAACCATTCGAGGGAGTAAATTGTTCTCTGGCACAGCATTATTAGGATCGGGCGAGACGATTTTAATTTTAGATGTCGACGAGCTTTTTCTATGTTTAAAATCAAAACAAGCAGGATGAATCATTATGAAGATAGAGAAACGATTCAATGAATTAATGAGCTTTGCAGCATCAGAAGCGACCTTTGCATTCTCAAAATTATTAAGCCAGCAGATGACATTAGCAAGTGCAGATGTCAGTGTTAACGTAAGTGAGGTACAAAGTAGCATCAAAGAGAGCATTAAAGAGGAAGTAGCTCAAATTAGTCCTGATATGGGAGGTGCTGTAATTATGACTACTCCTTTGCTTGGCACTTTAGAGGGCTTCGGTTCCTATATTTTACCAGGAACTTCTGCTTTAAGAATATGTGATGTTCTTTTGCATAGAAAGTTAGGGTCGACCCTACAATTAGGAAGTCTCGAAGAGTCAGCACTATTGGAGACTGGAAATATAATTGTCGGCTGTTTTTTAAATGCATTAGGCTATGTATCCGTATTAGATAATATTTTGCATAAAAAAATGACTCTTACAGTCAGTACCAAGAGTGAAATTCCTAATTTAAGTTATATTAGTTCTAATGGTGAATATAGAGTTCGCATTAGCTTTTACATGAAACATATTGTTCAGGACGAACGTCAGCGTATTGATATTGATGGAATTTGTGTTTTTTTCTTTGATAGTGCTAAAGTTACCGCGCTATTAAATAGGCCTCGCAATCCTGAAAAAAGCTTTTGAAATCATAGTAGATTTTAACTGCTTTTTTGGCAGGCGCCATACATTATTCTGAAATTAATCGTCTTGCAAAAAGCCGTTTATTGCTTATATACCGCCAGTCACTAAAGAAAAAGAAGAAAAAAAAAGCACTTAATAATAAATTAATATTAAAGTGGTACTATATAGGTGTAGCGATAATACTCCTAGGTTATAAATCACATTTCTATCGCTACACCAACTTCTTCACGTAAAAACTGCAAACGCAAATTAATTCAATCAAAGAGCTTTTTTCTATCTGAGGCAATGCTTGTTTTTTTAATGCTGTGTCACTAATTCTTAGTGCTTCTGGCCAATTATATTTGTCGGGCCAAGGCCCGACAAATAGGTCGTAATCATTACTTACCCTTGGTACACGTTGTAGTGCCGGTGTCTTTTCCGGATTGGGATATCCAGTTGCCTTGCAGCGATCCGTCTGGTTTTATTGTAATGGATAATACGCCAATTATCGTGTTATCTGCTACACCCCAAAAAGAACTGGACATAAAATTATTTACATTCGGACTCATTAATCCCGTACCATACAGCACCGGATTACCAGTACTATCATCCCATTCAGAGTTATAAGTATCGCCAGTTTGCGATATGGTAAGAGAAAAGTTCTTATTACCTAATAAAGTGCCATTCCATTGACATTTATAATTTCCTGCAAGTGATGGAGATGTGCTGGCAGTAGGATTGTCAGCATAAATTGTTGGGGTAATGAAATATAATATGGCTGTTAAAGAGATACCTGCCACTGCTGCTTTCATAACAAACTCCTTTTGTTAATTCACTATATACATGCTACGTTAAGATGATTTTTTGCAACTAAATGTGGCGGCTTGATTCCTACCGCTTTGCGCCCATTTACCTTCTAAAGTACCGTCAGGCTTAACGATGAAAAATTGAGCAAAGGTAGTCGTCATATCTTTAGACCACCAAAATAAAAATGCGTAAGCATTATTTAGATCCTTATTTTGTAAACCAATCCCAACAATACTTGGTGTGGTATCATTTATTCCTTTTTTCGACATTCTGTAATTATTGTCGCTGCCTTTTTTAATGGTAAGTATTTCTGTACCATCTGGCGGGGTAGAAAAAGGATCATGGAAACTGCATGAATAGGTGCCTGAAATATCTGTCGTTGAAGTTTGAGTTTTAGGTGCATCTGCAAAAGCGTTAGATAAAAAGGCGAAACAACTAAATGTCCCTAACATAATTGAGCGTGAAATCCGATTCATAGAAATCATAAAAAACTCCTTTTATTTATTTCATCATGTCCAACATCTTTAGCTTTTAGAATTCCGTTGTAAATATTATAGATTATCTTGCAAGAGTTAATAGAGCAATAACTAAATTATAGAAAGCGGGTTGTACTTAAAATGCTCGCCTTTACACGTGAAATGTCAATTTAGCCCCACTTACTCTCAACTTAGATCTATAATTAATCAATATCAACAAAAAAGAATATATATGCCCTACACAACAAAGCTATTAAATGCTCAAAATGAAGAACTGGCTTTTCAAACTGTAGTGAAGCCTTCACCTCGAGGTAAGAAATATCTGGCTTTTGAGGTTTATATCGGCGAAGGGAAAAATCGTAAACTTGTAGGCGCGATGGATTACAATGTGCGACCGCACTGTATTCACATTAATCGCATGGATAATTTTCAAAATGGGTTTCCACCCCAAAATCCCCAGTTTATCAAACACATGGGCTATCTATTTCTTGAGCACGCATTACGAGAGAGTTTTGCCAGAGGATTTCAAGGTAAATTGGAATTAGAAGCGATTGAGTATTCTCCTATTGCCTATTTTAAATTTGGAATGAGAAAAGACAGTCGTATGGCATGTGAAATGTCTGACTTATTTCTTGCAATCAATATGATAGAAAATTTTAATGAATCCATGCCTATGGATCAACGCAAACAGTTTCGTAGCGAACTACTTGATAGTTTGTGTTTTGGAAACTTCTTATTTAACAGCGAAGATCTTGAAACAAAGAAAGCACTTGAAATGGCAGTTGATAAAATGCTTGCAGGCGAGACTAAAGGACAGATACTTGAGGCTAAAGAAGACTTGCTTCAATTGATTGAGAAGCGGATGAAATTAATCAAGGAATCTACGTGGGGAATACCTTATCAATTATTACTCAGTACGGCTGCATCACAGTTAGGTATTCCAAAAGATCAAAGTGATACTTTAACTTTTAAACAAATCATCGAGTATGGTTGTCAAGATGTTGATAATTTAGAATTTTCTAATTGGGTAACGAATCCAGAAACGGCTAAATTACCCCCAGAAGAATTTGCTAAAGCCTATTTATCGCAAATGTTAAAGTGTAGGATGCAGAGCTCGATGCATCTTCCTGAAGCTGCCAGACAAAAAAAGATGCTTGAGCTTCAGATTGATCCGCAAAAACCATTTCATGGAATAGAACATCATGAGGATAAACGCATTCCACTAGTCGATAAAATGATTGGCAAATTAAGCAAAGTACCTTCGTCAAGTCATTTAAACTATCTGTTAGGGGAGCTTAAAGAGAATCTTCTTAAAGGCAACGAGGATTCTAAGTCATTACTACATGACATTGAATCAATAAAAACCAAAATAGAGCAGAAAAAAAAGCTTGCCCCTAAAGTCGATAAAAAGGAAGAGTCTGAATCGGGTCCATTTTCTTTTTGGTCAAAGCCGACTGACGTTTATGACGAATTGATGGACTTAATAGGACAACTTGAGCAGATTGCAAAAAACTCATCAAATTTGACTCTACAGTAATCAAAAAATCAATAATCAAGCGAGTTGCGAGTCATCACATCTTCTCATGGTGTGCAAATAACGATATAATTGCACAACGATTAAGAATACATTCTGTTAATAAACTCAATCGTCCATTATCCTGATTTAAGAAGAAGTCATTATGCAATCCACCAGATTCCAGCTACCGCTTGTAGCGCTCATTGTTATTTCACTATTAGGTTGTTGTATGGAAATCGATATTTCCTTACCCAGTTTTCCTAGCATTATGACTTTTTTCGGTAGCACTGAGGCACAAGTTCAAAACACATTAAGTCTTAATTTTTTAGCATTCTGCCTCTCTGGTTTGTTGTATGGACCATTATCCGAAACTTTAGGACGACGTGGGTTAATGATTTTTGGAGCGACCTGTTTCTTAATTGGAGCAGTTGGTTGTGTGTTTTCATTTTCTATTTACCAATTAATGCTTTGGCGTTTTATTCAAGGTTTGGGTGCCAGCAGTACTTTAGTGATGGGTTTTGCCATGATCTCCGATCGGTATAGTGGCGAAGTGGCTGCTCGTTATATTGGTAAAATTAACGCCTATGTCACGATTTTCATGGCAGCAGCCCCCATTTTAGGCAGTGCCATTATCAACTATTTTACTTGGCGAGCTAATTTTTCCTTCGTAGCGATTATTGCTCTGATTTCATGGCTTTTTCTGCTATGGCAATTACCGGAAACCAAAACAGAAAAGCAGCCTTTAAAGGTTATGAACATATTTAAAGACTATTGGACCGTTTCCACGCATGGAAAGTTTTTAATTTATGCCAGTATGCCCAATATGTTAGTTACGGCTTATTTAACTTTTGTAGGTAGTGCTTCGTTTTATTATATTAATACCTGTAAATTATCTTATTTCCAATTCGCTATGCAGCAAGGGCTCATTGTATTACTGTTTTCTCTCACCAGTTTTTATGCTGAAAAAGTAATCTCAAGAATCGGTAGTCGCAAAGCAGTCCATTTGGGGATAGTGTGTTGTGCAATATCCATTGTGCTGTTCACTTATTTTGCGTTCCAGTATCCTGATTCGCCACGTTTGATTACCTTTGCAATGTGCTGGATGGCGGTAGGTTGCGCATTTCCAATGAGCGTGACTTTTGCACAATCTTTAGAAATTTTACCTAATCTCAAAGGAGTGTGTTCTTCATTCATTATGTCAACTCGTTTGTTTATTTCGTCAGGAGCCGTTGCTTTAACGGGTCTATGGTTTGACGGCTCGATGCGTCCTGTTGCTCTTGTTATTGATGGAGCTATCATTTTAGGAATTGGCATGTATTTTATCATAGAACGAATGATGCTCCCAAAGGAAAGTCTATTGGAAACAGCTTGATTCTTTGTTGTGTTGGGCCAAGGCTCAACCTATCTTTATTGTTTTTTTCCTAATGTGTGCCCAAGGTGAAGTTGTGCAGAAAAAAATTGAAATCTTAAATCGTTACAAACCAGTTTCTACTATCCGTTTAATTTACAATAGGCTACAAATACTCTCTTTTGATGTTCGTACTGAGGCAACTAAGAAATATGGAACTTACTTTTTAGATCGGGTCATAACACCTAAAGGACTTGCGACGGTTATTGGAGTACATAATGATCATCTATGGTTTTGGGTTGATAATTCTACAGGCCCAAGCTATTGGGATAATATTGTTGATAATATTTTCCGTCCTCCTTATAACTTTCGTGAAAGTGCAGATACCAATTATCCTGTGGCAGTGCAAGAGGCACTCAATAAAGCGGTTGAATTTAGTATTCCCTTTAGGAAACTTAACCAATCTATTGATTTATTAATTTTGTTAAAGCAATTAGATGAGCATAACCCTGAATTTCTGGTGAACATGTTGAAGTTGGCTTTAAAGGAAAACCCAGGCGAGATGAACAAACAACTCGGGTCATTGATTCAAGAATTTGAGACTTTATCTGTTTCGGATCTGGAGTTTGTTGCGGAACTTGCTGAATCAGCTCAAGAGTCCAAAGAACCACAGTTGGCTCATTTTTTGCACGATACAAGGATGAACAAGGTGGCGATGATTCAAGCGATAACGGTCAGTAATGTGGTGAGTAATTTGCAAGCTCAAATCGATGCGCTTGAAGAAAGACTGAAACTGTTGAAGCAAGAAAGCCAACCTGTTCTTTATAGTAAGCTTGGTGCACTGAAATTAAATCTGGAAGAAAGCCGGAATAATTTACTCAAATCTGTTGAAACATTGAATGCCGTAGACTCCAAAGTCATTCAACTAAAAAAACTAAGCGCATACAAGTCTTTTCATTCTCTTTTAAATGCACTCATTGATGCATATTATGAGTTGCAAATCAATCAAAACGCCCCTGCGGATTTAGAGCATTATCTTGCAGGAGCCGCCAGAATCACGCAATTTTTATATGATCATGGTCATCATTTCTTTGATATGGAAGCTGAGTCCGCTTCCAGTAATGACAATAAACAAGAACAGTCTGGGTCATTGAGTCGACTTGAGCTGATGTATCTTTTCTTATTGTTGAGCGGTGGTGCTGCGATGTCCAAAACGTTACAGGCACGCGTTTACTTTCAGATCTTTGAAGCACTCAACATCAAGCCCAGTGATAATGAGAATATGCCTGAGACTTTTAATTTAGTAAATTTTGTTACGAACAAACCCGATGAGTTTGTAAAACTCTATCGTAATTTCTTTGTGATTGAAGGGCCATGCAAACAAAAGGTTGAGGAGCTGATTGCGAAAAAACACCCTGTCTTATTAGCGGAATTAGGTAAGTTGACCAACTATTACGCTGCAGCTTTGAACGCGAGTGTCAAGCAGTCTGATGCAAAACCTGGAGCCAAACAAGAAGCAAATTATTATTTTAAACAGGGGATCAATTATCTCTTACAGTCCCTAAAACAGGGCACACCTCAGGCAGTTGAGGCGATTGATATTCTGATGACCACAGATAAAGAGCATCAAATAGAGGGGATTGGTGAAATCGCAAAAGAGCTGGCTGCATATTTTACTCATACCAGGAACTTTGCTAAAGCACACCATTATTTAACGGTTGCCTTGGAATGCCAGGATCAGGGATCTAAGGAGCTGCAAAACGAATTACACATGCTGCAAGTCAAACTCACTCTTTTAGAACGCAGTGGTGCCGAGCAAAAAGGAGCTCTTGCGGTATTAATGCAAAAGGTAAAAGAAGGCGATCGATCTGCTCTTGCTTTACTTGAAGAATTAAGCGCCCATGTGCCTGCAGTTGCTTTTGCTGCGGTAGTTTATTGGCATGATGAAGACATCACGAAACTGTCATCCGCATTGTTGGAGATTGCAGCAAAGGAGAGCCCTGACCTTGTTGCATGGTATCAAAATCGCTATCGAGTAGTGTGCCAAGCACAAAAGCCTTCTCTTGATTTAATCTTGAAAGCAGTAAAAGCTGATTTTGCTCCGGCGATTGCGGAGTTTAATAGGTTACTCGATCCGATATACATACAAGATAAAAAAGACACGTTGTTACCAATTATTTCGGATTTTGAGATCTCGCAACATATTGATCCAGAGATTTTTATGAGGATTCTTGTGCACTATCGTACTGCACAAGATTTATCGAATGAGACTTTGAATCAGATCATAAATTCTTTAGCTCATACTTCTTTTAAGCAGCCAAACAGATATTTTGCACTGCTCTCGCTTGGGCTCTATGATTTAAAACATTGGATTGGCACCGAGGAGTTTATTGCCGTTCTTTACGCAATCAAAAGAACAGGATTACTGACTGATAAAAATGATATCTTATTGAAAACGATAGCCGGTCTATTTATCGATCTAGGCGCTGAAAATCATTCGATGTTTTATGCTTTTCTTCAAGAGTTTATCCAAAGCTATCCAGAGTTAGCTCATGCGCTTTATCAAAACTCCGATGCATGGGCTACGTTAAAAAACAATGACCAAATAGCCAGTATTGTTTCTAGAGTTGTGAAAGATAAGAAAGGACCTGAAGAAGGAAGCGCTCTCAGTAACTTGTCTCTATTTAATGATAAAAATAATAAAGAAAATCAGACCAAATTATCAAAAGAAGAAATCGATATGAAAACTGATGCCCAGGCGTTTCAAAAGGATGTTGACGGATCAGCTACAGTTGGGGATTCTGAAGAACGAGATCATGTTAGCTCCCCTAAATAAATGATTTTTTAAAACCAAATAAGGAAGATGTAGGTTGGGCCAAAATGCTGCGTTTTATGTGATTCGATACATTTGTACAATTTTTATCCACATAAACGTGTTTGTTTTTATTAGATGATTATGTTAAAAATCATCTACTTAAGATTGCAATAAATTTGCAAATATCTTTTTATCAAGAGATTTTCATGGACGAAAATAATAATAAATCCCTAACTTTCCATGTCTGGGTGGTCTGTGCACTGGGTTTGTTCATTGATGGTTATGATTTATATATTGCTTCAGTCGCTGAACCGTTCATTAATGCGATATATCATCCTTCTTCTCTTATGATTGGCCTCACTCAGGCTGCAGCACCTCTTGGTGCTGTATTTGGTGCGATCATTGTTGGGCGATTGGCGGATATGTTGGGTAGGAAAAGCATGCTCATTATCAATCTTATTTTTTTTGTACTGATTGCCATTTGTTCCGCATTTGCCTGGAGTATCACCTCTCTTTGCGTTTTTCGATTTTTACTTGGTTTTGGGGTTGGTGCTGATTATCCAATTTGTGCAGCCTATTTGGCTGAAATGATACCCGCTCGTAAAAGCAGCCAATTTATTGCAACTGCTATGTTTATCAATTGCCTTGCCTCTCCAGTAGGCGTAATTGTTGCCTGGTTTTTATTTAAATTGCATCCTCAACTTGATGTTTGGCGGTGGATATTTGCTTCAGGAGCGATCCCTGCAGTGATAGGGTTGTTATTTAGAGCCAAGCTACCAGAAAGTTTTTTATGGAAAGTTCATCATGGTTTAAAACCTCAATCAAGACGTTCTGTCTTTACACAATACCAATTGATTTTTTCTCCAAGAATGATAAGGATTACTGTTTGTCTCTGTTTTTGCTGGTTTTTATTAGATATCTCTTATTACGGAATAGGGCTTTTCACACCTTATGTCTTACAGGCATTTAATTTGTCTAGTGAGGCCAATTTTTTGAGTGCACAAACCGAAGTGCTGAAAAGCACTTTAGTGGTCAATGTTTTTGTTTCCTTAGGTGCTTTTGCAGTTATTTTTTTTGTTAATCAGGTATCGTTGATTAAACTGCAGATGATAGGATTCTTATTTTCATTTTTGGGATTATTAATCCTTAGCATAAGCTATCTGTTCCCAAGCATTGGCATTATTTTTACTGGTTTTATATTATTCAACTTTTTTATAAACTTTGGTCCAGGAATTACAACGTATCTTTTGCCTGCAAAAATCTATAATCCCGAATTTAAAGCCACAGGACATGGATTAGCTGCTGGAGCCGGAAAATTGGGTGCGTTTATTGGAACCGTATTTTTGCCGATTTTCCAAGCTCGATTGGGTATCTATATGACCTTAGCGATTCTTGCCAGCACTCTGTTACTAGGCTGGTTGCTAACAAAATGGCTAGCACAAGAAGAGGGTAAATTAGCTAATTTACCGGATTCAATTTCTGAAAGTACCGTGTTATCAACGCCTTGAAAGGGGAAATTATGGATTATCAATTGAGTGAAGAACACCACAGTTTTTGGAAGGAACAAGGATTTGTGATCTTGCGAGATTTTCTCTTTTGGGATATGAAACAACATCTGCAAACTTGGTGTGATGAATTAACATCTTGGCCTGAAACACCAGGAAAGTGGATGAAGTATTTTGAGAAAAATGCTAAGGGAGAGCGTCAGCTTTGTCGCGTTGAAAATTTTATTGATTACCATCAGGGTATGTATGAGGTTGCCAACAGCGCACGTACCTTAAATCTAGTCTCTTCATTGATGGGAGAGCAAGCGGCGATTTTCAAAGAAAAAATTAATTATAAATTTCCTGGTGGAGGAGGATTTAAGCCGCACCAAGATGCTCCCGCATTTATTAGCTTTAATCAGCGATTTCACATCACCATGATGGTTGCCATAGATGATTGCACCGTAGAAAACGGTTGTTTGCAAGTGGTTCAAGGGGGCGCTAATAAGCCTACTATTCTTCCTCAAGAAGTGGACGGTTCAATTAAAAAAGAGATTGCTACAGAGTTTCAATGGTCGCCAATTGAATGCAAAACAGGAGATGTTATTTTATTTGACTCCTATTTGCCTCATTATTCTGAGGCTAATCGTACGAATAAACCGCGTCGGGCGATTTTCATTACCTTTAGCAAATTTTCTGAAGGTGGGGTTAAACGAGAAGCCTATTATAAGGATAAGAGAGAAAAATTCCCTCCAGATTGTGAGCGCGATCCTAATAAAGATTATTCGGCAGGCGCTGCCATTTATAATGTTGCCAATCCTATTTCTGAAATGATGCTATGAACACAATGAATTACATAGACCAAAAAATTGATAGGGCGTTTCAATATTTGTATCGTGCTAAAGACCTGGATTACATAGGTGAGCACATTTCACAATTTGAGCACGCGCTACAGTGCGCTTATTTTGCCGAGCAAGCAGGACATAGCCAGGAAGTCATCCTTGCTTGCTTATTTCATGATATAGGACATTTTGCTTTGAATACCAAGCAAAATAAGATGGCAGATTTAGGCGTAGTGTATCATGAATGGATCGGTGCGAGTTTAATATATGAGTTAGGATTTTCTGCAAAAATCGCCTTACTCATCGGTAATCATGTGAATGCCAAGCGCTATCTTGCAGGAAAGAAAACAGATTATTCTGAGCGTTTATCTGAAGCAAGTAAGAAAACACTTTCTTTTCAAGGCGGGGTGATGTCCGAGGATGAAATGTTTCGTTTTGAAACGAACATCCATTTTAAAGATATATTGCGAGTACGGGTTAACGATGAAAAAGCCAAAGAAATAGGTTTGGTGATTCCCGAACTCGCTTATTACCGTCCTTATTTATACAAACATTTTGAAGAAACTGTTAAATCAACTGAGAGTATAGTGCTACCTGATTATGTTGATGAGGTATGGGTGGAAGAGTTTAAGGTATTTCTTGAGAGTGAGTGCAATGAGAAAGGGGTAATTTCGGGTTGATATCCCCTTGTTCCCTAGACACCCCGCTTTATGCCCGGTATCTAGAGATCTTGTAGAGGTAGCCTGGGTGCAGCGAAGCGGAACCCGGGAATGCACTATTACTGATCCCGGGTTCCGCTTCGCTGCACCCAGGCTACATTTCTGGACTCCGAATCGCTTTGAGTAGAATATTTTTTCTTAATTACTGCAAGAGAGGATTTATAACTTCTTGTGCAACAGGAGGTGCCGGATAAAAGAAATAAAAAAGCAGTAATATCAAAAAAATAAGCGTAGAAACATAGAATATAATTTTTGCAGGAAATATTGATGCAGGATTTGTTCCCTTAAATCTGATGTATCCTGAAATTATCGCTATAACTAAGAAAATAAAAGCTCCAGTCAACATTTTATCTTTTCCTTCTTCAGGTACTTATAAATAGTATAACATCTCTTCAGAGTTAGGTTATTTGGTTTTCCTGTGTTCATTGATCTTAATTGTCTGAGTTGACCAATTTTCTGTTTATAAATTGGCGCACTTCAACAGTTTTTAAAGTGATTCAATAATTGCTCTTTATGAAAAAATATAGTTCTATCGAAAAAAATGTTAGAATAATTGTTGATCGTTCAAGTCGGTTGTCCGATTATCTCTCAAAAGCCAAGAATTAAAATGCAAGCAACTCATGAAAAAAAACAACTCTGGGTAATTTTACTAATTGTTTTAATTAGTTTTCTCGGTTCATCCATTGCTTATCCTATTCTTCCACCTCTGTTTTTACAATCCACCGATCAGTTAATTATCTCTCCGGAATGGAGTGAAACCAGCAGACGTATTTTACTGGGGTTAACCCTTGCAATTTTTCCTCTGGGTCAATTCATTGGCTCTCCCATTTTAGGTAGAAATTCTGATTTGTATGGACGTAAAAAAATACTGGTCATCAGTTTGGCAGGAAGCATGCTTGGGTATTTATTGACTGTCATATCGTTTTGGACAAACAGTTTCTGGCTTTTATTATTCAGTCGCTTTTTAACAGGATTCATGGAAGGCACCTTTGCTGTTGCAAGGGCATTCGCATCAGAGCTGACCACCATTAACAAGTTTGTCAGTTTTGGTCGGATCAACAGTATGGCCGGTATTGGTTACATCATTGGACCAATCATTGGGGGCTTATTGTCCAATTCACGGATTGTTCCTTGGTTTTCATGGTCATTCCCTTTTACTGTTGCAGCACTGGTGTCCGTGATAACTCTGTGGCTTGCCTGGTGGAAATTGCAGGAGCATAAAACCCTACACAAACCCCAGAAAGAATCCATACTGAGGCAACTCAATATTATTCGACAATTCAAACTCTTGTTTCAGTATCACCCTCATTTGAAACCTTTGCTCGTTATCAGTACGTTGTTTACTTTTGCCGTAGATATGTTTTATGAATTTGGTCCTGTTTTTCTGGCCGGAAAATGGCTCATGTCGCCCAGCATGATTGCGATGTATAACGCTGCTTTATCCGCCGCACTTGCTATAGGTGCCTCATGGCTTCCACGCCTTCTTTCAAAATACTTGCTCATTCATAAAATTATTATTTTGGCTATGCTGGCCACTACGTTGATTTTTGCTGCGATGATTGTTTTTCAGTATCCCATACCGATGTTTTTATTTTTTGCACTCATCGGATTTAGCATCACCAGTGTGGTAACAACGCTGACCATTCACATCTCAAATAGGTCACATGCTACTATCCAGGGCGAAGTCATGGGCGCACAATTAAGTTTGCGAACGCTAGGTGATGCCATTATTTGCTTTGCGGGTGGTTTATTGATTGTTTTATCAATTATCTTGCCCATTATATTATGCTGTCTTACTGCATTGACTGCGAGCATTCTATGTTTGGTCTATTTAAAACCTGCGGCCGATTAAAACCTAATGAAATTGTGCTGAATTATTGTCTTTCTACGTAAAGATAAACATAATCCCTTTTTTTAAAAATTGGGATGTTTATTACATATAAATTATAAAAAGGAACGTAGATGAGAATACACTGGTTTTTCAAAACAAGAGAAGTCAATTCAATTGATGACATAATTGATACTCTTGGTGAGCAAAAAAATCTTTCACAGCTAGTCAATTTTTTTGAGCAAACATTAAAACAACATCCCTCTGTAATGAGTGGTATATATAGAGCGCCACAAATTTTAGTGTCTATTATGAATCGTATCCATGAAGTTTTTACTCAACAAAAAAAAGATAATACACAATTAAATGAGATTGCAGATCAAGAAGAATTATTATGGCCTAAACCTTGGCAGAAATATCCTTCATATAACGATATGAAAGGTTATTTAGAGCTTCTAAAATCGGTCATAACGCCAAGCAGTGATATTCTTCTGACGAGCACAGAAGATTCAGATGAAGAGGAGGAATCATCATCTAAGCCGGATTCTCTTAATATGTTTGGTTAAGTTGCATTCGTAACTTTAACCTAAGACATTTTTTTGCTCCGTGCATGTATCATTCATTTCTGGTTCGGCACGGTTGCTTTCAACAGGTGAGCGATTTGATAAGAACCCATGGTGAAGCATACTTGATATTGGCCATTGTACTTGCTGATGCTCGATTACTTTACCATGGCATGAGCTTAAAATAAGCTGCCCTTGATTATTGAATATAGAAAAATTTTGCTTATCGGGTAAATTTTTTATCGCTTCCATAGATAAGGATGTAATTCTGGGGTTCGTGATGAGCGCCGCATACAAAGAGTCCATACGACTTTCTATTGTGTCCCGCATTGATTCAAAATATTTTTGCGCGCAAAGAGATAATGAGGCTGCACTGCCCGCAAGAGTTTTTACCAGGCCTTTTTCTCCAGAAGGCAATCTCCCTTCTTTCATCAGAAAATGCCCCTCATCATCTGCCAAATAGAAACTGTCTTTTTCTTTACGGATATCCAGAGTCCCTAGTTTATATGATCCATCGTTACAACCTGTGGGGCCTAAGGCATCGGTTATAAGGATAATTTTATTTTTGATTGCACTGTGTATCAATGAGATAAATGAGGAGGACAAATGTACCCCATCAGTGATGAGTTCCACGCCAGGGGGGCAACGATCAGGATTTTCGAGAATCCACTGTACCACATGACTTTTGGGATCTTTTAAAGTAAGTTGCCGTGTTTCTCTGCTACACGATTCTTGACAAGCATTTCCTAAATGAGTAAATCCACAAGCACCTGCTGCGATAGCACGGCCAATGACCTCCTTATCCTCTGGATTACAGTGGCCAATAAATACTTTTACAAAAATACCTTCTTGCTCTAGAGTTTTTGTCTGTTTAATAAATTCTTCTGCTCCGGGTAAATCAGGGGCAATGGTTATTTTCCAGTGTTTAATATTCGGTGCTGCATTAATAATATCCCTAAATTTATCCATACAAATACTATCTTGGAGCGTATCTTCAGCATGAGCACCCTTACAATTCTTTGAAATAAACGGACCCTCTAGATGCACACCAACAATCTGAGTACAACCAGGAGTAGGATTTTGTCCTTGTTTCGCTATAAAACCATTAATTTTTATCAATGATTTTTTTAAGGCGGGTATTGGCATAGATACTAGGGTGGCTAATGCATAAGAAAGCCCTGTTTTTCCTAAAGCTCTGACCAGGCGATCCAAGCCTTCGTCACTCATTTCATCGCTTAAATCAGCAAAATCAACACCACCTTGTCCATGAACATGAGAATCTAACATTCCTGGCATTAAGAAATAACACCCTTTAGCATCAATAATTTTTTGATCGTGAAGAGATGATAAATCATCATCAAGATGGAAGATTTTCCTTAAGCCATCTTCAGTAATTTGCACATGTTTTAATTCTTTAATCCCAGCATCGTTATAAACATAAATATTTTTAATGAGCATTTTAATATCCTTTTAGGGATAAACTTCGCAGAGTTTTAACTTTTCCTGTCTCAAAATCTAACTGATATTTTAGAACTGAGCCCCTCAGGAAATGCCCTAGAGTTTCGCTGCTAAATTAGCTAAAATCGAAGTCTATAATCAAGTTTTCTTTATTATTCATTGGCATCCTGCACAAAAGTCATTGTAACAAAATATGGGAAAGAGATGAATTGAGGGCTTTAATGATCCTATTAATCCGCTCATTCTGAATTCTTGTTTATATGGATATAACGCCTCGAATTCGCGGAGAAAATATTTATGTTTGATCACATTTTGGTTAGGGAAACACCTGAAGGTATGGCAAGTAGAGCTGCTCGAGCAATTCAAAAAAAAATTATGGAAAATAATGAGAAAAAAATACCTACGGTCTTGGGACTTGCAACAGGAAGTACTCCTGAACCCGTATATAGAGAGTTAGTGCGTTTACATAAAGAGGAAAACTTAGATTTTTCATTAGTCATCACATTTAACTTAGATGAGTATTGGGGGTTAGAGCCAACTCATATCCAATCTTATAATTACTACATGCACCATCATTTTTTTGATCACGTGAATATCAAAAAAGAAAATATTCATTTGCTTGATGGAACGGTATCACTTGAGCAAATGGAACAGCATGTGAAAAAATATGAAGAAATGATGCAAGAGGTTGGCGGGATAGACATTCAAATTTTAGGATTGGGGGTAAATGGTCATATTGGTTTTAATGAACCTGGTTCTAAACTGGATTCTAGAACACGATTAATCCAGTTGGATGATAAGACTCTTGAGGCGAATAAACGATTTTTTAATTCAAAAGATGAGGTGCCAACTCATGCAATAACAATGGGAATTGGAACGATTTTGCAATACAGCAAAGAGTGCTATTTGCTCGCATCCGGCGCAACAAAAGCAGACATTATTGCTGCTGTTAATGCAGTTTCTGCACCGAATCAAGATATTCCTGCAACCGCTTTATATGCACATAAAAACGTTACGGTGATGCTCGATGAAAAGGCGGCGTCCAAGTTACCGCTATCGGTGAAACCAATAAAATCACCCTTGTTATCTCGAAGTATCTATGCTTCTAAGACTCCTGAGGAAACAGGAGTATTGCCTGTTTATGGTGATCCTAAATCCGATCTAAGAGCACTATTCAATTCATAAGATATTGAAAAAATAACACGGTGCGAGTGCAACCCCATCAATGAATCGGGCAAGTATAGGTTGGACCAAATCCTGCCTATATTTGCTTCATCAATTATACTTGGAATATCACTGAAAAAGCGTGCAGAGGTGAGTACTTAAGAGCATATCATTCTATTTGAAAAAAGTTCAGAAGGAATCAAACTTTTCTCTATTTAGATATCTCAATATTGAGGATTAAACGTTTTAAAACACGTACTTTATTTTTCAAAGTGATCTAATATTTATATATATAGCGATGTTTGGAGAAAAAAATGCCTACTGATGCTGAAAAATTTTTAGAGGAAGCACGTCAAAATCAGAAAAGAGTTGAACAGGCTTATGAAGAGCAAATGCAAAAGTCGACTAAAGATCAAAAAAAATTTCAAACCCTTTATGAGGATTTAATAAAATCTCAGAATCCAGATCCTCAGAAATTTTTGAGCGCTATGGAGAGCACCGAAAAAGCCGCTTATGCGACTTATCTGGCGAGAAGGGATGTTAATGAAGCTAAAGCTAATGTAGCGGTGGGTGAATATAAGAAATCGCTAGAAGACTTAGATGCTCAAAAAAGTACGCTTGAGAGCCAAGGCAAGTTTACTGAGGATGCGCGCAAAGAGTATGAACAAAAGCGTGAAGCGGCTTATCAAAAATATCTGGATACAAAAAAACAATTAGATCAAGATAGCATGAAGGGCTTTGATGAATATAAACAGTTTTGTAAAGAGAATAGGGAAAAATACGACCAACTTATAAATCCTGAAGATGACGTGGTTTTAACAGAACCTCTTAAAACTCAGACAGAACCAATAGTAGTTACACCGTTACCGTCTGCTCCTAAAAAAGATGTGACTGTTGCCAGTGAACTAAGTGAGGCGATTTTTAATAAATTTCAAGAGGCCTTTAAGGATGATCCATGGTACCAAAAAAACCCATCGAAAAAAGGTGAGGATGGTAAACTCAACTTATCCTTTAAATCAGAAGAGGATATGAACTCATTTTTCCAAAAAATGGCTAAAGAAAATAAAGACGGTAGCTTCCTAATAGTTGATTCAAAAACAAATCAAGTAATGGCATATGGAAATAAAGGACAACTATTTCATGCAAATGGAGATGAGTTTAAGACAGGAGACAAGATGAAGCCAGGAGGTACAGCGCTTGATTCTTTTAAAATACCAGAACAGTCTGAACCAACACAAACCAAAGCGTTGAGTTAGGTAAAAAGGAGCTTCATTCAGTATATTTTTGTTCCTCGATAACCGTTTCAAGAGATGTATGATGAAAGAAATGTTGGGCCAAGGCCCAACTTACATTGGAGGTGGACTGCTTAAAAGGCAGTTGTTGAAAATTAAACTTCAGCAATTGCAGTATGTTCTACAGAGTCTACATGCATTTGATTCTTAGCAGTTTTATGAATCAAATAAATCAGTACGGTTCCCAAAAGGGCACAGATTGGTATAACAATCAGCGCATGGTGGTACGATTGAAGACTGTATTGTCTTAATCCATTGGCGCCTAAGCCTCCCTCCCAGTAAGAGTCCATTATTTTACCTATCAACGTATGAAAAAATGATCCGCCCAACATGTTGATACAATTTAGAAACGCTATGGTTATTCCCAAATGTTTGTTGGATACGAGGGCAGAGCCTGCTGCAAAGACAATCACTTGATAGCAGCACATCAGTCCGATAGCAAAAAATAGAGCACTAAGTATCCACCAATTGCTTATATTCTCTATGAGAAGTACCAGAAAAGCCAAGGATAGCCCAACGCCACACATTCCTATAACCGTGTAATTCCCTAATTTTTTGCTAAGAAAAGCAAGTATAGGTCCACCAAATAACATACCCACAAAAATAAAAGAGACGAGTAAGGCAGCATTTGATTTAGTCAAACCATAGACAGTCGTTAAATAGGGGACCCCCCATACATCTGCAAAACCTTCAAGCGCACCAACCATTAATAAATTAGCTAGGGCAAGAACCCATAATCTCTTTAAAGTGAATAAAACAGATAAATGGGATAGGTTTATGTCATTCGATTTGGTGGTTGCAAGATTTTTTGGGCTACGTAAGATTAAGTAGGTTAAAAATCCTACGCTTATGGAACATAAAGCTAAGATTAAGCCTATATGCTGGCCACCGTAGATTGAGATCAATTGGGTTAATGGTTTGCCGCCATAGACCGCTCCTAAAAGCCCAACACTAAAAGAAAATCCAATCATTTGAGAATACTGATTGCTACGAAACCATTCGGAGACAACTTTGGATACTCCCAAAAAACCAACCGCCGAACTTGCTCCAATTAAAAATCTGCTGAATAAGGCTAAGTAAAAATTATTGGTAGAAGTAAAGAGTAGGGCGCCTAAGCCGCATAGGAGTGCGAAGATAAAAACCACTATTCTGGCGCCAAATTTATCGAGCAAGAGCGCCATAGGAATTTGCATTCCTGCATATCCATAATAATAAAACGCTGCCAAGAAGCCAAAGCTGGAGGCATCGATTGAAAATTGAGTCATTATTTCTTGCATCATCAATCCTGGCCAAAGGCGCAATATAAATTGAAGCGCAAAAAATGAAAGTGGGAAAAACCACATTACAAAGGGCAAGCAATTGTTTTTTAAGCTAAAAAATTTGGTTTGAGTCACGGTACCCTCCAGTATTGATATCAGTTATTTAAAAACCCGATGTCTCTCCCTAGAGAGGTTCGGGCTAAGCAATAACTGACCGCTCTAGGGTAACGAGGGCAAAATAATAATAATATGTGCTGAAGAGATTGCTGCAGACAAAGAATCATGGCATAGCAACACTTTTGCAGTTAAAACTGCAGAGAAGGCATTGCTTTGGTGCGTAGTGCGATGATTCATATTGATGACAGATTGATTAAATTTTATCTATTATCTGATTAACATATCAAACTAGGCTTCATGGTGTCAATTAATTTTTTGAGTTTTCAATTCAAGGTAGCTCTAGAATTCCCCTTCTCCCCTAAGGGGAGAAGGTGTCCGTTAGGACGGATGAGGGTTAACGCACCCTCACCCATACCCATCTCCCACAGGTGGGAGAGAGAATTTCTTCATAATGTACAAATTATATTAATACAACTCTAAATTAAGTACTAAAATTAACACATGGATATAAATAACAAACGCATATGGATATAAATTACAAGCTGGCAAAAACTTCAATTGTTTTTAAAGACTATGTGAATAAGTATGCTTACATCGGCTTAGCTATTTCGATTTGTAGCATCATAATTGCTTCATTTATTGTGTCTTACCAAATAACAGGATATATCAATATAAATGGTTTTGTTCGAGCCCAAACTACAAATCCTGCCATTTGGATACTTGACCTAAGCCCATTTATTTTCGCTTATTGGGGACAGTCGTTTTGTTATGGATTGGCCAATACGGCAGAAACATTTGTTGCAGATAAAACTCAGGAACTTCTCTATAAAAGCGGCGATCTTGAATCAAAACTAAAATATGAAAGTGAACATGATTTTTTTACTCAGCTGCCTAATTCGTTTCTGTTTCGTGAGCAAATTACGCAAGCTATTCATAAGATTGAGAAACCGAATGAGCTAGCAGTTATTCTATTAAAGTTGAACGATTTTAAATCAATTCACAACAATTTTGGTAATTTTAATGCCAACAGTGCCTTAATTCAGTTCGTAAAAAAATTAAAAGACATGTTACTTTCCACGTTTATGCTCGAGGCTACCATGGGTATCAATAGTGTTGCTCGGCTAGAGGGAGACGAATTTGTGTTGTTGCTGCCACGATTGAATAAAAATATTAATTGGGACAAGCTGTTGAATGCCATTATTGATGCAACTACTCTTGATTTTATCGTGGACAGCATTCATGTAAACATCACTACTACTGCGGGTGTAGCGATTTATCCTCATGATGGGGATGATGAGGTCTCATTAGTCAATCATGCTCGAACAGCAGTTTTTCATGCCAGAAAGAAGGATAAGCCTTTCGCTCTTTACCATTCAGATATGGAAGAGGATTTTACTACAAACCGAATTGTGCTGAATGGGTTAAAAAAATCAATCGAAAATCAAGAGATGAAGATCTATTTTCAACCCACAGTTGAGCTGACAACAGGTAAAATCATTGGTGCTGAGGCTATGGTCAGCTTTGTGCATGAGAAATACGGATTAATCAGTATGGAAAAGTTTATTTCACTTATTGAGGGATCGCGTTTAATCCAGCAATTAACTTTGTTTATGCTAACCCATGTCACAAAGCAATTAGCACTTTGGCATCAAAGTGGGCATAAAATTTTTGCATCGGTTAACTTATCTGTCCAAGATGCTAGTGATAAAAAATTACCTGCCTTTATAAAGAAGTTACTTAAAGAGAATAAAGTTCCTCCTGAGTATCTAATACTCGAATTCAATGAACGAGCCTGTTTATCGGATCAAGCAAAATCCATTGAAGTATTAAACCAATTAAGCAGCTTGGGTGTTAAAATTGCGATCCATGATTTCTGCAGTGGTTATGCTTCCTTTATTTATTTAGTCAATTTTCCTATCAATGAAGTAAAAATAGAAAAATCTCTTGTTTTGGGCATGGTTAAAGACAAGAAGAAATCAAAAATTGTAGAAGCCATTATTAAGCTGGCAAAAACTTTTGAGTTAGAGGTTTTGGCCGATGGAGTAGAGAGTCGAGAAATTAGAGAACAACTCAAACATTATGGTTGCAAGTATGGGCAAGGATTTTATTTCTCTCGCCAAATGAGCCCTTATGAGTTTATGGCTTTGTTAAATTCAGGTGTAACAAAATAACAATGGTTGTTGAGCCCTTGGGCTCAACATTTCTTAACCAGTTAGGCCAGGTGTATCCGTATCTGTTTTTACTTTATCTTTATCTTGACTCGGTGTGGGAGTGGACTCACTCGCAGGACTAAAACTTCCAAATTTTCCTAATGCTTCAGCTAAAACATGGGGATCTCGAACAGGAACACTGGGTTGCGCAAGTTCACTTGGCTTTGGTTTTGGAACAGATAAATCCATTTTACTGTCTTGTATTACTGGTTTAGGGTAAACTTGAGATAGCGTTCCACTCCCTGTTTTGATTTGAACTACTGCCCCCTTCAAGTGCATTTCATCTGCCATTGCTATACCATCCCGTACATATTCTTCATTGGCTGACTCTAAAATTAAATCAACATCTTTTCCAGCATAAAAGCGATTAAGCGTGCCATCAAATAAATAAGGAGCTGGTTTTTTGTCGCTAGTACAGAGATTTAAATCACCTTTATAGGTTACTTTATCATATTCCCCTGGAATTGAGGCTAGTAATTCAAGCAGTTTGGCTTTTACGGCAGATTCAATAGCCTCTCCTTCTAAATATTTTAAGTCTGTCAATTTGAAGCCTGGCTCTTTTCCTCTAATTAAGGGCAAAGCATTGGCTTTGGACTGGAGTTTACTATGATAACTAGCGACAACCAGTTCTTTGCTGGAAGTGATTGCATAGGTGAGATAAATTGATGGCATAATAATAACCTCTCTTATTTTCGATAAAATAAGAATCAAAGCTAATAATTATAATATAGACTATTTGCTTTATTTTTGACTAATTATGGCTGCATCACATGGGCTGATGGTGTTGATTCAAGCGCTGTCTCATAATATTTAATAAAAAAATCCTTTGCTTGTGAGGGGAATTCAAATCCTTGAGAGTTACTGCATTTAAGGCCCAGGCCCATACTCGCATTGTGTATGCTGTACTGGCTGTCTTTTAAAATTAACTGTGCATAATCTAGTGATTCTAAAGCACGCGTATAGGCCTCCTGTGCTTTTTCCATTTCAGAATTTTTGAGTAGCCAAAAGCAGTAATGAGCCAATGCCTCGGCTAAAACCATATAACCGTAACTGCCATAATGGGGAAGCATGAGTTTGCTATTGGAGATAAGCTCTTGGTAAAGAGGTTCGGACTCTTTATCATGAGCATGTTGGAGTTGAGAGTAAATGTATTCATTATAACGCTGAATCGCATGAACAGAACCGTATCGAATCGCCAGCTTAAGCGATTCAATCTCAGAATATCCAAAATCGCGTTTTATTTCCTTTCTTATTTCTTGAGAGAGATAAAAGAAATAGGCGCCTCGTACTAAATTAAACTGATTTAATTGAAGATGAGAAAAAAACAAAATTAAAGGCACATTTTTTTGTTGAGATAATGCCACACCATAGGCACACCAAATTTTTTCCCAATAATCCTTTAATTCTGTACGATTGCAAAATGTTGCAAACTCATGATGGTGATGCGCTATTCGAGCAATCGCTTCAATTTTCTGGTTTTTAATTAATTCAAGTTTTCTTTCATCATTTGCATGATTAAATACATAAATAAATAATTGGTCTTGTGTTGTTAATTTTAATGCCGTATTGAACGTCTTAAAATTAAAAAATGAGTACATACTTTTATGCCTTTTTCTAAATTTTTAATCCATTACTTGATACTCTATTGAGTAAGTTGGGCCTTGGCCCAACATCATGGATAAATATTTTTCAAAAACCAGGGTATCATGAAAAAAATGTTGGGCCAAGGCCCAACCTTCGTTTGATTGATATAATACTCGATGTGGGCCTAAAAATAGCAATTAAGCGCTAATGCTCCGGTTACGAATTCAGCTGCATGTGGTCCTGTGACAGAAAACCAAACACCGCCAATAAGACCCAGATTGGGACTAAAATTATATTCGAGGGCTGGGGCCAGTGAAACTTGTTCATTTGCCCTTCCTCCTACACCGGCAACTGTCCCGCCTGGGGTGAATCCAGGATTACCGTCAAAGTTAGTTCCTGGGCTGTGTACGTATAATACTTCGAAAACAGGAACCCAGTTCTGCGTTAGGGTATATTCAAATGCTAAGTCTGCTGAATAACTGTTATCAAGCTTTACTCTGCCCACGGTATCAGGCGCGCCACCAAAGACGCTTACTCCATGTACTGTGACGTCACTAAACTTTGCACCAACTAAACTTAAACGGGTGCGCAGATAATGTTTATTAGGCAATTGCACCAATTTTTGAAAGTTAAAACCAAGGTAGGTCTGGAAAGAACCTAAACCTGTTTGATCAGTGCCCAATTTTTTGGGATCTAAATGTTCAAAGCGTCCTGTAGGAAAAACTTCTTGGACTACCACACGAAGATCAGGAAGCCAGGTATTTTCTTTTGCCCGCAAAACTTGAACTCCTAAAGCCAAGCTCAAATCGCCCATACCATTTCCATGTTCCCCTTTATCCCAGCTGTAATCATAAGGCAACGAAGTTTGTAAATCTAAAAAGCTAAGAACTCCTAAACTTACAATGGGAGTCACTTCAAAGTTTCTAAATCCATGTGGATAGCCACTATAAAACGCATAAGGTTCAAAATTAATATGGCCGGCTGGTATCGTTTTTCCAGCTGGCGCAAGTAAGGGTCCTGTGAACCATGGATCTGCGAATGCTGCATTGACAAAAAATACTAATAAAAATAAGAGTTTTGATTTCATAGTGGATAGTTTATGTTAAAAGATAAAATTTAAAACTTTTTTCATATTAATGGAATTTATTTTTAACTAGTTTCTTGTGCTTTTCATAAAAAATTTTGTTTTCGAGGTATTTAAGTTTATATTTTTTACAAAATGGAATATTTTTCGCATTATACAGAAGTGGGATTAGATAAAATTTATAATTAAGGCTCGGAGCATATAGCTCCGAGCTAACTCTTTATTTTGCAGGAACTTCTTTCCACCAATTTGTTTGGGTATCTGTTGCCCAGTGTCCATCGCGCATACGTGCAACAAAAGCCTCAGCTTTTTCAGGAGTTGATGATTTTTGATCCAACTTAATGCACCAGTCCCAATCACCTGATGTAGACCACATTTTTTCTACGCCATCCCATTTTGCCATTGCATTCATGTCAGACATAGATTTATTACTTTTTACAAAAATTACACTGTTCCATGCATTCATCATTATTCATATCCTTATAAAAATATTTAAAAAAAGAAGCTTGAGTCGATGACTCAAACTTTTTAAGAATAGAATACTTCGAGAATTCTTTCCAATGTATCCAGAAATTTTTTTATGGTTTGATTTTTATACTTATTTAAGAAGTGCTTCGAAAACAAATAGAGTGTGCAGGTTGCGCCTAGGTATAACATGTTCTGCATTTCAATTTTTAAGCAGCAGGAGCAGTAAGTAATTGAGTCTCACTTTCCTCTGTAGGTGGTAATTTTTTGTATTTACAAAGCCATTGATTTCCAAACTCCACTTCTCTATCTGTTTTTGCACTACTAAAAAACAAAGTCTTGCCTGCAGCTAAACGTCCTAAGCCTACAAAAAAACCGATACCAAAAAAGGCGGTAACTATCATGGCAATATCCGCGATTAGTCGACGTGTGTCGTGACGAGGACTAAATTCATGTGTAGCCGCTTTCATTAAACCATCCGCTTGATTTCGCACTGGAAGGCCTGATAAGCGTATGTTCAATGCTTCTTCATAAAATTGATTAATTGATTGATCGTATTCGTTTCCATATTTTTTCTTTTTGCTGAGTTCAATTTTTTTCTCTCGGAACTCTTTTAGGGTAAGTAAATCCCGGATCAATACTGAGGTGAATTTTTTATTCCCCACTTTTTTTAGAATTGCTTGATGCAAGGTATTATCATTTAGCGCCGCTCCTATTAATTGACTATGCAGAGAGGTTTGGATGTTATCAAGTATTGGTGCGAACTGATTTATAAGTGTATCCAGAGGCTTCACTAAGTACTCTTGCCCAATGAGCTGAGCATCAAGAAGTTTTTCATAAATCAATTTGGCTTGAGTTAATTGTTTATGAATTTTTTTTGCACTTTCAGAGATTAATGGACTAGTTAAACTTTCAAAATCCTCGATTGTTTGCCGCAATATTGGGTCATCAAATATACGTTTCTTATCGGTGACTGTGGTTGCATTTTTTAGCCGGTCACAATATCCATACAAAATATTTTCTATTTGTTTGATTTTATGTTCCATCTGAAATTGCTTTTGTACATCAGGAGGCAGTTTTCCAAATAATTGGTTTAATATAGTAAATAGTGTTTTCCTCTCTTCAATGTTTTGCGATGCATTGATTTTCTCAAGATAAAATTGATAAGTATCTTTTTTTGCCTGAATCAATTGAGATTCATAGTGTTTTCGTTGTTTTTCTGGAAGATTATTATGTTTTTCTTCGAGTAAGCTCAGTGCTATTGCTTTATCTTGCTCTGTTGCTAAATTTTGCTGTTGTAGTACATACTCTTGCAGTTGCCCCATCTCTTTTTGAGCATTTTCAATGGCTTCAGCAGCTCCAAAGATAGAGGAGGATTCTTTCAGGGCACTCTGCAGTGTCACAAAAATGTCCTTTTTATTTTCCAGAGCCTCCTGTTCTTGAAACTGTTGGACTAACTCCCAGAAATACCGAATTTGCCGTAAGCTAAGAATTTTTTTCTCGACATCTATGCTTTTTTTAAATTTAAACTCTTCACTTTGGAATGATTGATCCATCCGTTGCCACAATGCTTGATGGTTCGTGATACGTTTTACCAAAACACTGGGTGCTGTCGCATTCAATTCTTCCAGGCATACGGCAGCAAGTTGCACTCCATTCATTTTTTGCAGTGCTTCATTGTTGAGGGCATAGAAAAAAGGGCTTTCAAAAACTTCTACAGGAGATTTTTGAGCGGTGTTGTGGAAATGTTGCAAGTCCTTATTCGTTTTTTTGAATTGCTCTATAGCTCCTCGAAATAAAGTTACTGTATGACTCATATCCTCCCATGAAGATTTAGCATTTTGTTGTGTTTTTAAAACGCAGAGTGTGCGAATTATGTCATGGCCTGCTGCAAGAAGTTCGTTGACTTTACACCAGTATGAATTAGGGTGATGTTTTTTATATTCTGCATTAAGTTCTTTATAGGGTTTAAAATCCAATGGATTAAGACATGCGGGATCTAGGTAAAATAAACGTTTAAGGAGCGTACTTTCGCGGTATTGCACAACAAAATCATGCCCAAGTTCATACTCAGGTTGTTTGGTGAAGAAGTCAACGAAGAGATTCGTTGTTTGGAGGGGTTGATGATTCCAAAAGTTAAATAGTTCTGATTGTTGCGCTACAGTATCGACGTACTCATTAAATTGCTTAGCCAAATCGCTCAGGTTGAATTCTCTATAATCAATAAGATTGATTTGAGTAAAAGGCAAAAGTTTTTCTTCCCAGACTGATATGAGTTCAGAAAAAGACAGTGCGTCTTTGCTTGTTAAGGTGATGGGTTGAGTGAATGATTTGGCATCCTCTATGGTTTGTTTTAATTTCTCAATCGAATCCATGGTGATGGAAGCAGGAGATTCACACATGACCCAACTTGAAGATAAATCAATCTCTTCTGAAATAGTGGAAAACGGATTTTGTAGTGCCTTAATGTGCATCTCAATTTGTTGGAGAAAGCGTTGTGGCGATTCCAGCTCATTTACATTAGGTAGTTCTTGGAAATGCCTTTGAAATCCCAATAGTCTTTCCAGGATAATTTTACTTTCCTCTTGTAAATCATCATATAGATTTTTTAATAAGAGTTCCTCATGCGTTTGCTTAAATTTTGGATCAATTTCAAGCTGCAATTCAAATAAATTTTGAATACGAAGAATAGCCCTTTGGTACTCAGGTTGCGTATCTTTGGTTTCAATAATTTCGGTAATTTGATCTTTAAAGGTCTCATAACTCTCAATATGGCCTTGTTGCAACTGTTTAATTGTCGCTAATAACTTAGATTGTAAATTAAAGAGGGTTAGTTGTTTTTCAACGTCCAATTGACTCTGAACAATGAAAATTTGATAAATACGTTTTAAATAACTATCGAAATCAAGCGCAATATAACTTAGGTACTCCCGTTTAGCAGCAGTTGCTGTTGCGGGTTTGCTTAACAGAAGTTCCAATAGCTTCTTTTTGTGACTTTCATCTTCAGCAAGAGTTGCTTTCAGTTTACCTAGAAATTGTTTGATGTATGGCCAATTTTCGTCGGTAATTGTGACTTGCATTGCCCCGTATTTATCCGGTGGAAAAACTCCTTTTTCCAATAGGAGTTTTGCTTGATAAACGGGGTCACTAAAATATAAAGAACCTGCAGCAGTGTACGTATCAGAGGCTCCTTTTAAGGAATGTCCTTGACCAAATTGGTCGTGATTTTGTTGTACCTCTTCAGGATATTTTTTTGCCCCTAATAGGAATTCTAAGGCGGAAGCTGGGGGTGCTGTTTGTTCAAGTCCAAACAGGAGTAAGTTATCGCTATCATTGCGGTGAAAATACAAATGTCCACTGCAGCCATTGTCTGATATTTTATTTCCATAAAAATTTGTCTTTCCCATTCCACCCATGGCGATGTTAATACCAAAATCTTGAGGTGTTTTGATTAGACTGGGTAATTGCCCCGCCAGACCCAACAAAACCCCCTTGCCTTCGATAACTGTTCCTTTGATGTTGCGACTCACATTATGAGTGGCCGAGCGGGAAAAAACAGTATTTTTTACCCCTGGAGTGGGAAAATAATTTAATAGCTCTTTTCTATTCGTCTCAGTCAGTTCTTGATAGTCCAGAACAATGCGGCTGGCATGGGATAAATAATCCGCGATGGTTAATTGATCTGAGGGGGCTTGTAATTCAGATGACCGGGACAGATACGTACGTGTCTTGAAGTCGCCGCAAGCCAAACAAGCCAATAGTAACTGGGACATGTTTGCGGCAATGTCATCTTTTGAATTGTATATAAATGTGTCAGCCCATTGATTGGCAACTGTAACTTGATCCTGATCAATGGTGTACGAAAGAATGTCAAATTTCTTATCAGGCATTTTTTTTAGTTTTAATTAAATTGCCGGTATGCTAACAAATAAGGCACTTCAGATGCAAAAATAAGCGTGTTGAAATTATTTAATCATTTATAACTATTCATGACCTTTCCTCTCCCTAGATGGACGTCATCATATTATTCAAATCTCTCACGCTGGAGAGGGAGGCGGATCGAAAAGGGATTTTGTTTTACTAAAATTTAATTATTCATATCAATGAAACACTTTGCTAAGTACTATACTTATAGATGTAAAAGGTGAGTTGAAAATTATCGGTTGTATATCGCATACTCCGTACTACATCAATTAACGAAGATTGTTATGAGTAACCATCAAAAAATTATCTGCCCTACGTGTGGGAAACAAAATACCTGGTATCCGGAGAACCCCTTTAAGCCTTTTTGTTCAGACCGATGTAAACTCATTGATTTAGGAGAATGGGCTAGTGAAACTCGTAAAATTCCTGGAAAACCCATGGATCCAGAGTTTATAAATGGAATCGATAATAGCGGAAACGACTATACTTAAATTCTTAAAGAAAAACTTGGGAGTTTATTTTAAGACATGGGATAAGGAGTTGCTATGAGAAATCAAAAGTGTTCTGCCTCAAATAGCATTACCATGCGAATTCGCATAAAAAATGTTCCTGGCACTTTTGGAAAATTAGCGGCTGCTATCGAAAAAGAAGGTGGGCAAATTGGCGCGATTGATATTGTTCGTGTTGAAACAGATGCTCAGATACGTGATATTACCATTTACACATGTGGCCCAAAACATGCAGAACTAATCGTTGATCTGCTGCGCGCCATTCCTAATTTGGAAGTAATTCACGTGTCTGATCGTACCTTTCTCGCTCATCTAGGTGGAAAAATTGAAATTAAAGGTCGTATTCCATTAAAGACACGAGATGATCTGTCGATCGCCTACACCCCTGGTGTTGCGCGAATTTGCACTTCGATTTATAAAAAACCTGAAGATGTTTTTAATCTAACCATTAAAAAAAATACAGTCGCGGTAGTTTCTGACGGGACTGCAGTGTTAGGTCTGGGTGATATGGGACCTTACGCTGCCATTCCAGTTATGGAGGGGAAGGCATTACTGTTTAAAGAATTTGCGCATGTCGATGCATTTCCTATTTGCTTGAATACTCAAAATGTGGATGAAATTGTTGCAACCATAAAGCATATTGCCCCAGTATTCGGTGGGATTAATTTAGAAGATATTTCCGCACCCCGTTGTTTTGAAGTGGAGGAGCGACTTAAGAAAGAACTGGATATCCCGGTATTTCATGATGATCAACATGGTACGGCGGTAGTGCTGGCTGCGGCAATGATTAACTCACTCAAATTAGTTAAGAAGAAATTGGAAGAGATTAAAGTAGTTGTAGTTGGTATTGGTGCTGCCGGGACGGCAAGTACCAAAATGTTATTAAACTTAGGGGTGAAAAACATTATTGGATGTGATTGTGATGGGGTGCTTTATGCCGGAAAACCTGGTTTACATCCAGTCCATCAGTGGTATGCGGAACATACAAATCCCAATCTTGAAAAAGGTACTGTGCATGATGCGATTAAGGGAGCAGATGTATTTATTGGTGTTTCAAAACCTGGTGTGATTGATGCCAAAGACATAAAAAAAATGAATCGAGATGCGATTGTTTTTGCCATGGCTAATCCCATGCCTGAAATAATGCCTGAGGATGCAAAAAAATATGCTGCCATTGTTGCAACAGGACGCAGTGATTATCCAAACCAAATTAATAATGTACTCTGTTTTCCAGGTATTTTTAGAGGCGCGCTTGATTGTATGGCTACTGAGATTAATGAAGAAATGAAGCTCGCAGCAGCATATGCGATAGCAAACTCTATAGAGGAGCAGTATTTAAGCTGTAGTTACATTGTTCCCAGCGTATTTGATACAAGTGTGGTAAAAAGGGTAGCTCAAGCAGTTAAAGAGGCGGCCATTAAAACTGGAGTGGCGCGTAAAATTAAAACATAATTTGGCAGCGGAGCATTTTGAAAAGAATGTTTGCTAATTCTTTTCAGCAAAGAACCATTTTGCTTTTGCTACTGCAAAAATGAAAATTTATTAATATGGGAACAGGGAACATATCAGAAAGAATAAGAGGAACTGCGAAGTGGTTTAACGATTAATGTAATGGTTTAGATTATTTTCTCATATCTTTGTCGTCCCTGTGGAATGACAGAGTGTCTAATGTGGGGCAAATGACCAGAGGGATTTTCACCTTTTAAAACTGAATATCTTTTATTCCCTACGTCCCGCGGCTTGTCCGCGGGACGTAGAAGTTACGGAGTAAACAAATTAAAAGGTGAGAATACATCAAATCAAATGGCCCAATCTACCTTCATAATGATGTTTATAAAAATTAGTATGAGACATTTTTATCGATTTCATCGATCTATTTTAAATTTCATTCTCTTCCTGCAATTCAGTATCAAAGCTTGGCAAAAGTTCGTTCTTTACAGCATATTTTTTCAATAGATACAATACGATACCATCGATTTGATCTTCTGTTTTTTCATACAACGTCTCTAATTTTTTATTATACATAAAGACTTCATTCCTAGATTAGTCCAGTTTCATTAAGAGATATGACAGCATAGTGGTTACATGTATTGACCACCATTTAAATACACTCGTCAAGTTGGTGTCTATAGTTTGTTGCCATTGTTCAGGAGACATCTTTTTAAAACTCGAGTCACAGGTAATGCCAGCATTGTTCACAAGAACATCAATGCGGCCAAACCATTCCAGGATATTCTGAGCGAAGCGTTCACACTCTGCAAATTGCAGAACCAATACCACCGTTTCCCCCCGTAACTATAGCTACTTTACGACCCATAAATAAAATATCCTTATTGAATTATTTTTCTGAAACAGCGATTCTTTGACAAGGGACTAGAAATTTTAATTTCTAGATGTGTTGGTTAACAATTGCGATTCTCCCTAATAAAATTGAGGGAAGTAGGTATATTTTAAAAAGATACGAATATGGAAATAACGAGTCCCCAAATTTTTGAGGACTTAGAGATTTATTTTAGGCGTTTGTAACGTTCACTTTCTTATACATACCTGCCTCAAAATGGCCTGGGATATTACAGGCAAATACTACCTCATGTTTTGGATTTGATTTAAATTTCCAGGTTAACGTTTTCGTCTCACCGGGATTAATTGTAATTGTATTACCGTCTTCATGGACCATACCAGGCATAGCCCGCATCATTTCTTGGTGTGCTTTTTGTTCCTTTTCATCACCAACTGAAAACTCATGAGGTACTTTTCCTATATTAGTCACTTTAAAGGTTATAATTTCACCATCATGAAATTTAAGTTTTTGTGAAAAGTTAAAACGCATGTCATCGGAAGCAGTCACTTGAATCGTTTTGGTAGTTTTTGTTGCATTCGCTGGACTTCCTACCGAGCTTGTTTCATGGTGCGCATGTGCAAATGCTGATTTGATAAAAGCTCCTGAGCATAAAATGGTCACAATAATCGTTTTTGGAAATGTATGTATCATATTTGAAACCCTACGTGAATAAGTAGGTGTAGATTAAACGAACAATTCAATGAATTCTACTGCTTTGGTAAAGTAAAAATAAACCAGGAATGTAAAGTTTACCGCCATGCAGCTCGATAAGATCTCTACAAATAGTAAGTCCTAAACCAGACCCTTGAGCTTTAGTGGTAAAGTAGGAATGAAAAATTTTGTCTTGATGTTCGGGAATAATACCTGGTCCGTTATCACGGAAATGAATTTCAATGTATTCATACTCTTTATCAATTGTTTGAATGGTGAGCTCAGGAGTTGACGTACATGAGTAATATCTTTCAAAGTAATCAATATTAACTCATCTTTTAATAGCTATTGGGATGGGATCTTTTTCAGGTATGTTTAAAGCTTCTTGGCCATCATGAACGGCCGCAGTTGAAAATCCTGCATATTCCAAAGCCCAAACTAAAGCTTCTCATCGGAGAAAGCTGGGGAATCAATAATTCCGTCATAAATTAGATTAATTTTTATCAGCTCAGCTAAGGATTTGACTTCCATTTTTCTCATGACATTAGCACGATGAACTTCAACTGTGGATATAGATATATTAAGTTCATGAGCAATCTGTTTATTAAGTTTGCCTTCAACAACCAAATCCATGACCTGTTTTTCACGCCTGGTTAATCCGTTCATTCGTTCTTGAAGGTCTGTTTGTGATTGCGTTGTATTCCGTTTAATTTTTTTGAGGCATCTTTGCGTGATTTCTAATAAAATTTGATGATTGACTGGTTTAAGAATGAAATCTTCGGCTCCTGCTTTCATAGCGCGTATGGCCATAGAAATATCACCATAACCTGTAATGATGATTACTGACAATTGATTTTTTGATGCATTCAATTGCTCTAATAATTCTAAACCGCTCATTACTGGCATGCGCACATCGATGATCAAGCATCCACTTTGATTATTATAATTATCGAGAAAATCTTTAGCATTTGTATAAGTTTGAACGTGAAGATTTATCGATTCAAATAACCAGCGAAATGATTTGCAAATTTCAGGATCATCATCGACGATAAAAACGTTTGTATTGTTATATGGCATATCCATTACCTTTAGTGATTATTATTTGAAAACAAATACCATTAGCTAATAAATCAGCCGATAAGGTTCCATTATTTACATTGAGCAAGGTACGACAATAAGCTAACTCCCTTTCCAAATTGTCTTCCTTCATTGGCAAATTACTTTTTATCATAATGTTAATAGCGTCCTCATGAATGATGGTTTGGATTTCCAACTGGGCATTTTGTATCTTGTTTTCTTCTACAGTTGCGATGCAGTGCTTCAATAAGCGAAATAAAACCTGTTTGAGGGGAAGTTTATTTATCGGGAGGTCAGGAATATTTGCATGAAAGTCCATGCTTAACCCAATGTTATGGTATTCAATTTCATAGGAATATAACGAAGTAATTTCTGTAATCAGAACGTCAATACTTTGTGGCGCTATAAAATTTTCTTGGGCTATGAGGTCATGCAGGGAATAAATTTTCTTTTGCAATAACTCAATGTGTTTATTAATTGTTTGTAAAACATTCATCATTTGCACTGAGCTTAAATCATTTTTTTGCAATCTAAGTTCACAACCACCTAGATAGGCTTTAATTGCTGTTAATGGTTGATTTATTTCATGGACTAGTTTTGAAATATTACATGTGTGAGAACTTTCATTTATTTCTTTTTTCATGTAACTATTTCCCATATGCACTAAGTAGTAAACCCCAGATTTTCCGGGTTGGATTTGTGTTTCCAATATAGAAATTTATTTTTCCATTGTGCTGGGAAAAACTTAGTCCGCCTTTTATTATTTTCTTTATATAAAAGAAAGGTTGCTTCATATTAATTGATGTACACTTTATAGTTTATTCTGGTTAACCTTAGTTATCAGTTCAGGCTGTTCCTATTGAAGGTAAAATTAAGTGCCTTATAATAAATTTCTTTTTTATTTACAATATGTTAATTAAATTTTTTCATCCTGAAAGCAGAATTTGATTGAAAATAAAGTATTCAACTGTATTGAACAGTATGCGATTTTTTATGAATTGTGTTTGATACGCTTTTCGGGTAGTTTATGTTTAAAATACAATACCATTACCAATGGACGGTGTTATGGCTAATTTGATTGCTTTGGCAATGAGCAATTTCACATTGACCTTTTTTATACTTGGTTTGATATGCGCCCTTCTAGAATGTTTAATTTACTCAAGACAAATGAAAAAGGCCAAGGTTATTGAAATCATTTTTTCTTGGTATTTGTTGTTTAATGTCGGATTGGCCTATTTGTTTAACTTTGTAATGCATGTTTTCTTCGGCGATTTTACTGCTCAGTTTATTGGCTGGCCACAAAGCCCATTTCAAATGGAAGTCGGCTTTGCCAGTTTGGGAATTGCTGTGAACGGAATAATTAGCTTTAAAGGTTCAATTGCTTTTCGTGCTGCAACGATTATAGTTCCTGCCCTGTTCTTATGGGGGGCGGCGGGCGTGCATCTTTATCAAATGATCGTTGCTCATAATTTTGAACCTGGTAACGCAGGAAGCGTATTTTGGACGGATATCTTCATGCCTGTCATTGCCTTCCTCTTGCTTTGGATGAATTACAGAAATCCGGAAAAACAAGGTATTTAATGGGGGTCACTGAACCATTTTATATCCCTATCTCTTGAAATGTTTACTTCATATTGCTCTCTGACGAGCTCATTTGACAAAGCTATTTTATGTACCAAAATTTTTATTAGGTACCATAGATTATATGGAGGTGCATCATGAGTAAAGTAACGCAATTTAAGAAAGGAACTCCCAGCAAAGGAGCGTCCAGTAAAGGGAGGTCCATTCAAATTAATCGTTCACAAAACCCTTTTTTAAGTCTGCAAAACGAAGTGGATAGATTATTTAGTGACTTTAATGACTTTTTTTCCCCAACCAAATTTAATTGGGGACAATTTGAAAAACTGGATCTTGCTCCTTCAATGGACATTGTTGAAGATAAAGAGCATTTTTGTGTTCAGCTAGAAATGCCTGGCATGGACGAAAAAGACATTAAGGTCTCTATTTTGGACAATATACTCACTGTAAGTGGCGAGAAATCCTGTTCGACAAAAAATGAAGGTAAGAAATATATTGCCCGAGAAATCAGCTTTGGGAAATATGAGCGATCTATCTCTTTGCCTTCTACCGTTGATTTAACTAAAGCGAAAGCGACGTTTAAGAAAGGGATGCTTTGGGTTGATTTACCTAAAAAAACGGAATCTAGAACCGGAACTCGAGATATAAAAGTGGAACAAGCCAAATAGCCCTAAAATAACCCCGTAGGCTCAACTATGGGGTTACTTTATCCAAAAAATACGAACTAAAATATACAAAATCGTCATGCCAAGAATAGGAATAACGAGAAAGGCTAAAAAGTTATAAAATCCTATTCTATTTTCGGCTGAGGCATTATAAAACTCTTTAAATTTTTTCCATAGGGACATTACGAAATAGCCTCCGTTTTGATTAGACCTTATTTTATAAGATTATAAGCCTTAATATAAAGGCGATTTAACTCAAGAATTATCAGCATTGTTTTATAAAAAACACTTCAAATTTTAAAAGAAATGAGTACTATATTAAACCATTTTTGTTCGATTTAATAACAAGCATGAGCTTGTTCGCAATGAGGATGTAACATGTTACTTTTTAGCACGGCATTATTTAAACATAAGTTGGTTTTTACCCCATTATCAAAATGTATGGAGCATTTACCGTTGGCTGCAGCTTGGGCAGAAGGAGAGTGGGGGTATATTCGTAATAAAGGAGTTGCTTACCGTCAGGAACTTCTGGGCTCTTTGAAAGAGCAAGTATATGTGGGGACATTAAACGGCCAACCTGTTGCTTTATTTGCTTTGTTTCCAAAAGAAATGGCCGCTGAATTTAAGGAAAAGAAGTTTAAAGCACCTTCTGTGAGCGAATTAATGTATGTTTATGTAGATAAACCATATCGTGGATTAAACTTTGGCAAGCAAATTATCGAAGAAGCAAAGGAAATAGCAAAATCACAAAAAGCGGAATTCATCATGCTGGATACATTAAAACCCTCATTAAATCGATTTTATAAAAACGCTGGAGCGGAAATTATAGCGGAAAATCAGTTGTTCTCTCATCCTACGGATGTATTAACCATTAAACTATAGAGAGAATAATTAGAGCGCTTGAAGGGAAGAGATACCACAAATTGTAGCCTGGGTGAAGGCAAGGCTGTAACCCAGGATTCGGATAAAAAATCAGATCCTATAACCGGGTTTCGCTGCGCTGCACCCAGGCTACAATGGTCACAAAAATTCAGATGCAGGGCAGAGTCAGGATTGCGTTAAAAAAGGGGCTTATGGTGTAGCAAGTCCAGGTTTACAATTTATAAAGTCGAAATCACCAATATCCGCGCCAAATCGCGCACATGCTTGAACTAAGGTGTCTGTAATAACGGCTTCCATAATTTCTGCTAGAGGAGTTGCCTTATAGCGTCTCATGGTCTTAACGCGCTTTTCCAAATTCTGTCCAGCAAGGGTTTGAGGATTGGAATGATCCAATTGAAATTGTCCTAATCCAATTTCACTAGTTAATTTATCCAATGCTTGTTGATATGAAGCAGTCGTTCCGGATTTTATCGCGTGTACCACCGAATCAACGGTAGAATCCTTCTTCAGCAATTGAGCACATAAAGCTGCTAATTTTTTGATTTCATTGATATAACTTTGCTGATTACCTAACATGAGTATTTTCATGGCAGAAGCGGCTGTCGATTGGACTTGGGGCAAATCAGCTACCCTGGCGTCTTCTTCAAAGAGGGCATCTAAAGAGGATAAAGCTTGGCTTGTTAAATCACTTTTACTTAGCACAATTGACTCCAAAAGCAGGATTAAGGGGAATAATTAGTGTTCGATTAAATAACTCGAAACGCAAATAATTGCTCATTATGTGGCGCTTTTAATCAGTTGTAAAGATTTTTGAAATACTGATTTGCATACTTTTATCACAATATACTACAGTCTGTATGGTATAATTGGTTCTATTTTGAAATATGTTTTTTAGTGAGTTGTTCAATTGATTACTCATCGGGTTGATCTTCGTTCTTACCATACTGAAAGTTGCAGTCATTCTCATGAGTTTGCACAATTGGTTTTACCTCTTGCCGGCTCTATGGAATTGGAAGTAGGTCATTATTCTGGAGTTGTTAATCATCATGTTGGAGTCTTTATTGCACCCAATGAACGACATTGTTTTGCCGGAAGCCAGGAAAATCTTTTTTTAGTGGTTGATGTAGCAAGCCAAAATGGGCTCAGTGAAGAACACGGGTCTCATGTTTTTAATTTAACAACGAGCATTAAAAAATTGATGCAATTTACGCATCATTATTTAGCGTCGCATGAAGGAGATTTTTTTACTGATTCTTTAATTAATCAATTGCTTATACATTTTGCCACAAAATCTTTTTCACCCGAGTTGGACCGAATGGTGATTAAAGCAAAAAATTGGATTGATTTTTATTTCGCAGAGCATGTCAATGTGAACAAAGTCGCCCAGCATTGTCATTTGAGTGTCAGTCAACTACAGCGCCGGTTCAAACAATCTCTAGGATGTAGTATTGCAGAGTATTGGCGGTTTAAAAAATTAAATCAGGCCAAACAATTGCTTGCTTCAAAACATCTTTCTATTGAAGCCATTGCTTTTGCGGTAGGTTATGAAAATTTGCCAGCATTTAGCCGACGATTCAGTATGGTATTTGGTGAGTCACCTTCTCAATGGAGAACAAAAGCATTATCAGCAAAGAAAATGCGTGAAATGGATAACTCATACTGATTTCAATATTGATAAACTACAGATTGTTTTCGTGTGATTCAGAGAAGTATTTATATGAAAAAATCTAATGCGTATTTACAAGGTATGTTCTTTCTTATCTTGGCTCAAACTATGGTAGGCGTGAACATTGTTTTTTCCAAGTATGTGCTTTCCTCTATTCCGTTGCTGTTTATATTGGCTCTTCGATTTACTTTGGCAGCCATTATTTTATTACCTTTGCACTGGCTCACCCCTGCGCGAAACAAGCCAGTGAGTTATTATTTTTCTCAATTAAAACAACGTGATTGGTTTTTTATTGGTGCGCAGGCGGTTTCTGCTGGGGTGTTGTTTAACTTCTTGATTTTATGGGGATTAAATTATACAGATGCAAATGTAGCAGGCATTATTACCAGTGCTTTACCTGCGATCATTGCGATTATGTCTTGGATCATCCTTGGTGAAAAGATTTCAGGTAAGAAAGCCATTTGTGTGGGTTTTGCCACACTTGGATTAATCGTTATTGCATGCGATAAGCTAGTAGGGATGCACGTGAGCCATTCTTTTTGGGGGGATGCGCTTGTTTTAATCTCTCTTTTGCCTGAAGCGACTTACTATATTTTAAGTAAAATGCATGCGAATTCACTACCAGTATTTTTAATTTCGTCTTTACTCAATGCAATTAATGCCATTTTGTTATTGATTTGTTTGGGCTTTAGTTCCTGGGGGGGGATAACCATCCAATTTTTAGATTGGCTTATTTTGATTATTTTAGGCTTAAGTTCAGGTCTTTTTTATGTGTTTTGGAATTTTGGTTGCCAGAAAGTGGATGGGGTAATGGCTTCATTATCAACCGCAGTGATGCCATTAGCTACGGTACTCATTGCTTGGGTATTGTTGGGAGAACGGCTGACTCCCGGACAAGCAATAGGCATGGGAATGGTGATTTTTTCAATTGCTGTCTATGCGAAGCGGTAAGTAGATAGTTTTACAAAGATTGGTTTAAGTGAGATAAAGTAATTTTTAGGGTCTGTTTACAATTCGCTAGACTGAGCCAAAATGGGGTGTTTTAGAGCACCGAAACGCAGCATACGCGAAGTATGTGAGTATCGGAGCACATAAAATCACACCATTTTGGCCAGAATAGTAGAATTGTCAAGACCCTAGCGAATATAGGTTATTTTCCATGAGTGCAACAAAAAGATGGGAACATTTTTCTCATGAATCGGATATAGGGGTCAGAGGTTATGGAGCCACTATGTCGGAAGCTTTTGCCATGGGAGCTCTTGCCTTGACCAATGTCATTACTTGTTCGCAATCAGTCCATCCCCACAAAAAAGTACATATAACTTGTGAGGCACCGAATCAGGAGATTTTATTTGTCGATTGGTTAAATGCCATTATTTATAACATGGCAATCCATAACATGCTGTTTCGTGAGTTTGATGTCACCATTAAGGGACTGAAGTTAACTGCTATAATTGCAGGGGAACCTGTAGATATTAATCGACATCAACCTGCAGTAGAGGTAAAAGGTGCTACATTCACCGAATTAAAAGTGTACCCAAGCAATAACATCTGGGTGGCACAATGTGTTGTTGATGTGTAAGACAGCTAAGGTAGAAAATCAATGGACTTAAACCGATTAGAGAAAATTAGTGACTTCGAATGGCGAATTCCCCAACATGGGAAGATGCGTGTACCGGGGATTATTTTTGCTTCAGAAGAGTTGATTCTCAATATGGATATGAAAGTCTATGAACAGGTCACGAATGTAGCTACTTTGCCTGGAATTGTTCGTGGCTCCTATGCGATGCCTGATGCGCACTGGGGATATGGGTTTCCTATAGGGGGTGTTGCGGCATTTGATCCCGATAATGAAGGCGTTGTCTCAGCAGGAGGTGTTGGTTTTGACATTTCTTGCGGTGTAAGGCTCTTATCTACTGGACTTAAGCGTGAAGAATTTGAACCTTATAAAGAACAACTTGCAGATGCTTTATTTGCTCATATTCCGGCTGGTGTAGGCAGTAAAAGTCGTATTAACCTAAGCATGAAGCAAATGGATGATATGTTGCGTGGTGGCGCTGTTTGGGCTGTGAAGCAAGGATATGGTGAACGAGAAGATTTAGAGCGAATTGAAGATAGTGGCTGCGTAGAGGGTGCCTTACCTGAGCATGTTTCAGAACAAGCAAAGAAACGTCAAAAAAATGAAATGGGTACCTTGGGTTCTGGTAATCACTATTTGGAAATTCAGGAAGTACGCAAAATATATTGTGAACAAACTGCTGCAGCATTCGGTTTATCACATGGGGATGTGGTTGTAAGTATCCATTGTGGCTCAAGAGGCTTAGGTCACCAAATAGGAACTGATTTTCTACGTTCCATGTTAATTCATGCACAACAGCACGGTATCCAACTCGTTGATCGTGAATTAGCGTGTGCACCTATTCGTTCAACCATGGGGGAAAGTTATTTAGGTGCCATGCGCTCAGGAATTAATTGTGCGCTGGCTAATCGTGAAATTATTACCCATTTTATGCGTGAAATATTCCAGGATAAAATGCCAGGAACCCGAATCAAACTCATCTATGATGTATCCCATAATACCTGCAAGGAAGAAACACATCAGATTGATGGTAAATCAAAGCGTTTATTTGTTCATCGCAAAGGAGCAACACGAGCTTTTGGCCCAGGTCATCCTCAATTGCCAAACGCATTTCGTCAGATAGGACAACCTGTAATTATTGGTGGCAGCATGGGAACCGCATCTTATGTTTTAGTTGGCATAGAAAGTTCGGAACATAAATCATTTGGTTCTGCTTGCCATGGTGCGGGACGTGCGATGAGCCGACATCAAGCAACCAAAAAATGGCGGGGGAGTGAGATTATTGAGCAATTGGCAAAACAGGGTATTTTAATTCGCAGCAGTTCTTATCGTGGCGTAGCAGAAGAAGCTCCAGAAGCCTATAAGAATGTTGATTCCGTTGTTGATGCAGCACAAGAGTCCGGTTTAACCAAAAAAGTTGCCCGACTTGCACCCATTGTTTGTGTTAAGGGATAGATTATTTCTCGAGAGAGACACGTATAGGCTGGACTCTAAGTTGCAATTATAGCTTTATTTGCATGGGGGCTATAATTATCCCTAATAGGTTTGCCTCAACAAAGTGTAGGTTAATTTGATATGGACAGCTCTTTTACCTTACATCCTATAGCTCCGTTTCGGTTGGATTATACTGTTTTTGCTTTGCGGAGGAGAAGCAAAAATAATGTAGACCTTTGGGATGGTCAACGTTATACGCGATTATTGGTCATAGAGAATGTACCCGTTAAGGTGGTGGTTGAACAAAATAAAAACTTCAATGAACCCGAACTGGTATTATTGATGAACAGTGAGCATTTAGAGGTAGCTCAAAATCAAATTGCCCATGAACTAGAGAAAATACTTGGGTTAAAACGTGATCTGCATGATTTTTATCATGTTGCACAGCAAGACCCTCAATTAAATCCTTTGGTTCTTCAATTTAAAGGACTTAAACCACCTCGATTTCCTTCCATCTTTGAAGCGCTTGTTAATGCGATTTCTTGCCAACAAATATCTTTGGAAGCTGGTTTGCAAATTCAAAATCGATTGGCTGAGTTTCTGAGCTTGAGGGTTAAAGACAAAGAGCAACTACTTTATGCGTTTCCAAGACCTAATGAAGTTGCGAATTGCTCCGTTCCTGAATTAAAAAAAATTGGCTACAGCACTCATAAAAGTGAGACTCTAATCCGATTAGCAAAGGCAATAATGCAAGAAGAATCAAGTTTTAGCTCCCTGGAAAACCAATCAAATGACGCGATCATTAATTTTTTGTGTGATTTTAAAGGGATAGGGCGCTGGACTGCAGAATACGCTTTATTGCGAGGTTTAGGGCGAGTTGATACTTTTCCTGGCGATGATCTTGGCGCACAAAACAATTTATATCACTTTCTGCATCTTGATAAGAAACCGGATTATAAAAAAATAGCCGAGATAACCGCAAAATGGCATCCCTACGCGGGTTTGGTTTATTTCCATTTGCTTTTAAAGCGTTTGCATGAAAAGCGAACGTAGCAAAGTCCCTCAAATTTTTTCAATTAAGAATTCCCCTCTCTCACTTGTTGTGGAGGGGGAGGGTTTATTATCCGCAATGAATACTCTCATCCGCCCTACAGGCACCTTCTCCCTGTAGGGAGAAGGGAAAATTTTCTTAACTTAATAGCAGCGAGGATTCTGTTTTTTTCAGTAATTTTTCTATAAAATTAACTGCTTAGTTTATGTTTAAATCAAAAATTGTTAACACAAGGAACGTGCTAAATGGATAGTATACCCCAGAATATTGCTACAGAGCCCATGAGCTCCGATAAAGTGGCTAACGTATTAAAATGGATTCTTTTAATCACAGCAATTGTCTGTTTTGCAGTAATAATTTGGGGTACCTACAAAACCTATCAGCTTGCACCTCCTTTACCGCAGCAATTTCAATCGCCTTCTGGACAGATCGTAATGACCGCGGAGGATATCGTTGCGGGCAAAGCCGGTTTTCAACGTGCCGACCTTATGGATTATGGAAGTCTTTATGGAATGGGCTCTTATTTTGGCGAAGATTACACCGCAAAATATTTAGTAAGCCTTGGCAGAATTATAGAAGATAAAATGGCACAACAACATTTTAATAAGCCCTTTATGAATCTGGATGCCGGACAGCAGTATGTCATACGTCAAACAATGCAACAGGATCTGCAGCACACCGATTTGAGTCAACAAACCAGTATTTTGACACAACCAGTCGCTGATGCAATTGCACAACTACGCAATCAAATTTCACAAACTTTACTGAATCATGATGCAGAAAGAGGTTGGACTAAAGCGTTTAGTTTGGATGAACAAAGCGCTTTACAAACTGCGGACTTTCTTATTTATTCTTCTCTAACTACGATTGCACATCGACCAGGTCAAAATAGTTCCTATACGAACAATTGGCCCTATGAACCTACCATGGGTAATCATCCAACAGCACACACTTTTTACTGGACTTGGGTATCATTTTGTTTTGTATTCTTGGGTTTTGGTGCCGTGCTTTATATTTATCATCGATATTTGAGTGCTCCTGATGATACATTTAAAACACCTGTCTTTTTGGGGTTTGAGACACTGACCCCCAGTCAACGTAAGGTCGGCCAATATTTTGTTGTCGTGGCACTCGTTTTACTGCTCCAGATTGCTGTAGGTGCAATTATGGCGCATTACTATACTGAGCGTACGGGTTTTTATGGAATTAATATTAACGAGTATTTGCCCTTTAACTTCTTGCGCGATGTGCACATTCAAACGCCAATTGTTTGGATTGCTCTTTCCTGGGTAAGCTCTGCTGTGTTTATGGCCCCTCTTATCAGTAAAAAAGAAGCGAAGAGACAAGGTTTTTTTGTTGATCTCTTATTTTGGGTCACTCTGTTTATTGTAGGGGCTGCAATCGTTGGTAATTATTTGGGGATCATGGGCTATGTGAATGAATCCTGGTTTTGGATTGGCAATCAGGGTTTATCTTATCTGCAGCTCGGCCGATTATGGCAAATTGGATTTTGTGTAGGACTTTTCCTTTGGAGTTTTATTGTTTTTCGTGGAATGTGGCCGACCTGGAATGGCTTAAAAATTGCTACGGTTGAGTTTTGGACTGGACGTATTCGATTAGAGCATCTTTTTTGGGCCAGTACTCTAAATATTGCAGTATTGTATTGCTTTGGGATGATCCCATTAACTGGGATTGAAAAATCGTTCACGATTACTGATTTTTGGCGTTGGTGGGTAGTTCATCTTTGGGTGGAGCAGTCTTTTGAGTTTTTTGCTGCATGTGCTACAGCCTATCTTTTAATGGGAACAGGGTTAATTTCGCGTTCTTTAGCAGAACGAACAATGTACTTTGAAACAATTCTTGTTTTTTTAGGCGGTATCATCGGTACAGGTCATCACTGGTATTGGACAGGGACGCCGGATATATGGGTGCCACTGGGATCCATGTTTTCATTTATTGAAGTATTGCCTTTAGTTCTTCTTATTATTGATGCAATCGAAAACTATCAATTAATTAAACGCCAATCTGCATTTGCTTATAATTTGGCTTTTCTTTATATTTTGGGGGCTTCTTTTTGGAACTTTGTGGGGGCTGGAGTATTTGGTGGAGGGACACTCAATGCGCCCCTTGTAAATTATTATGAGCATGGGACTTTTCTTACTTTAAACCATGCACATACAGCATTATTTGGCGCGTTTGGCTTGCTCGGTCTAGGTTTAATTTATTTTTGCTTACGTTATGCTGCAGGTGATCGTTTTCCTTGGAGTGATCGTTTGGGAACCTGGGCATTTTGGTTGTATAACTTAGGCTTAGTTTTATGGATTGTGTTGAATTTCTTCCCTGTGGGTTGGGCACAATTAATGGATGTGTACGAAAACGGATTTGCTCATTCAAGAAGTCTTGAGTTTTATAATACAACGCTAGTATGGCAGTGGTTACGATTGCCTGGAGATGTGATATTTGCTCTAGGTGCATTATTTATGGCTTATGATTTTATTAAAAAGCTGGGTCCTTTTTTTCCAAGATGGGTGGGTGCTAAAAGTATAGAACAACAGCCTGCTCATGAAGCTTAGGAAACTATAGGATATTACTATGTCTGAGCTTTTTACGATCGGACACTCAACGCATACTTTGCAAGAGTTTCTTGAAATAGTCCATGCACATCAAATCACTCATCTGATTGATGTGCGGACTATTCCTAAATCACGTACCGTTCCCTGGTTTAATAAAGAAGAATTCAAAAAATCACTTGAAAAAGAAAAAATTGCATACACACACTTACCTAAGTTAGGTGGTTTACGAAAGGTTGATAAAAATTCCATCAATATGGGATGGCGAAATGCAAGTTTTCGAGGATTTGCCGATTACATGCAAACGGAAGAATTTCTTGAGGGGCTTGATGAATTAAATGGCATAATAGATAAAGGGCACAAGGTGGTAATCATGTGTGCAGAAGCAGTGCCCTGGCGATGTCATCGCTCACTTATTGCCGATGCAGAACTGGTTCGAGATTATGTCGTTTGGGACATTATGAATAAAACGACTGTTAATCCTCATCAACTCACTTCTTTTGCAGTGGTAAATAAAGAGAAGAATCCTGTGCAAATTTATTATCCATAGAGTCGACGAGGGAAATTTTTTTGATTGCATTATCAAGAAAAATTATAGTTGATATAATAACTTGCGATTTTATTGTTTAAGCGTATGTCATTAACTACTTTTTAGGAAATAAAATGTTAAGGAAGACTTATTGGGGATTGGCGGTTTCTTTACTATTAGTTACCCCTTCTTTTGCTGGATTTTATGTTGGTGCGGGTATTGGGCCGGAATATGCTCAATTTACTCAAAAATCTCATGTTTTTGATAATCACGGTAATTTTGATGTGATAGATGAAGAGAACTTTTCAGGGGCCGGCATTTTCGGGACTTTTTTGGGAGGTTATTCCTGGATACGCAATCGACTTTATTTGGCTGTTGAAGGCAATTTTAACCCAAGTTCCGTTCAATATCGATTGGTTAATAAAGAGTATATTCATCATGATTTCAAGAAAACCTCTTTTACCATTCACTATAGTGAAGGCGTGAGCGCATTACCAGGGTTCTTACTCACAGAAGATGCTGTAATTTACGGAAGAATTGGTTATGCAAATGGTCATGTTGCACTTCATAACTCAGATAATACAGTACGTAGTTCCGTAGCAAACCGCAATGGTATTCGTTACGGCGTTGGCGTGCGCTATAATCTGACACCTCAATGGACTTTTATGGCGGATTACAGTCAAACCAATTACGAGAAATTCAGTAGCCACACTTTTGAACCTTTTGGTGGTGTTACAAAAAATACTCGAATTTATCCAGTTTCAGCACAATTTGCTTTTGGAGTTATTTATAATTTTGAAAAACCCAAACCCGTTTTTGTTAAGTAATATGGGAACTTAGAGCCCAGCGAAACTTGCATTGATTACTCAGGAACTCTTGGGTTTCACAGACTTATCGGTCTCTTAGCAAAGAACGTAATGATTATCTAATCGAGATCAGGTGTGTTTTGATTCGTATTCTCTTCTTCCTTATCTTTTTGTTTCATTCCATTTAAACCAAGTGGTGAAGAATAAGGGCCGTACAGCGGTACATTTTTAAAAAGGGTATGAAGATTAGGTAATGTATAGGTTGGTAAAGAAGTTGTATCCTTCTTTTTGAAAACGGCCTCAATAAACTGACAATGTTCTTCTTGGGTATCTTTAAAATTTCCTACGCCAATAACTAATAAATTAAAATCTTGTGGTGCTGATTGGAGCCAGCGATAAAACGCCGTTTCAAGTTTGAAATAGTTTTTATCAAGAGGATGAACACATTTTCCTTGATTATAGTTTTTCTCGGTCAATAGAATTGCCTGTTTCACGCCAAATGCTCTTAATTGATCCCATGATGGTAATTTTTCGGCATCAATTGCAGTGAACCCATGGTTGGGCTCAAGTATTAAACCTAATGAAGAATCGTGTGATGCAGAAGCGAGTAATAACAGTTCATCGCGTGGTAAAGAGTCTTGTAATTGGTCCATAATTCGTGTTTGAGACGTCTCATCGCACAGTATGGATAACTGCCAGATGCAATCAATCCCATTCATATACAATGCATTTGCAACAGGTGCTTCATGGCCAGTAAAGTTAATAAACAAGGTATTATCGAGTCCATGTTGGGCAGCTAATTCAGCTAATACCTTATTTGTAGTATCCTCGATATTTTTATCAATCTTTTTTATTATATAGTGTCGCCCTTTTGGTATCACATCATCTGGGCTATTGAAACGAATAAAATGCATTTGCGGTCCTAGCCTTGATAGGATCTCTTTTGAGGGTTTTAAAGTTTCTAATAATTTTTTTAAGTTATGTTGACTTGTTCTGCTGAATTGAACGCTTGGTTTTGAATTGTCATTTTGAACCGTGGGTTTTTGTAAGGTATTAATCTTATCGGTAATGATCTGCAGTTTGCTTAATTCATCGAGTGGAATTAAGAAGGCATATTCTCCTGTTAAGTTTTCAACAGGAACACCTAAATATTTTTTAAAGAAATTATCGCGTAAGGCATATTTATTATCTCTGCTTGCTCTCTCATTCTCAGGGATAATTTGAGTAGAAATCAACAGGCGGTTTCCATCTTCTATAAATTCTATTTTATCCAAATAGCAGTTGAAATCCTCCGTCTCGTCGATAATGGCTTTTAGAGCATCTACAACACGTTTTACATCAGACTTCATTTAGTTCACTATTTAAAGATAGAGTGGATGATGCTCAAATTAAAAAACATGGCGCGCACTCTGTGTGTAATAATTACAATTATAGGCCATAAAGAATAGAATTTTTGCGAGCGATGGATAAAATATATACAAAATCTGGATCAGATTACCATCCACCTTGATAGGGTCTATGTTTTTTCATTTGGCTTTCATTTTCACCCCGATGATAATGCAATCGCCAGGAGGATTCTTTGGTTTTGTTATCCCAAAAGGGATGGTAGTCAAGGGCAAAACAACGTTTGAGTTTGCCATTTGCCTGTTCCTTATAAATATTCAGGCCCCCTCCACCTTTATTATATAAAAGAAAAGCAGCTCGGTAATTGCCTTTGCGAAGCAACGCATAAAGCGCAATAGAGGTAGATAAAAAACCAACAGTACCGTTAATTAGTTTTTGATTTTGTGCGGAAATTTTTTCGTGTTTGTCCTTCATTTTTGGGTGCGTTTATTATTGTAGCCTGGGTGCAGCGTAGCGAAACCCGGGGGTTGGACAATAGACCTCTTACCCCGGGTTTCGCTACGCTGCACCCAGGCTACATGGTTATTAATTGGCGAGATTTTATATTATTTTCAAGCAAGTTACTTCTATTTTAAAAGATTATAAAATCAATAAGTTAGATAAATAGCTCTCTGAATGAATGTTTTGGTATACTTTGAAGATTATCAATATGAATCTTTATCAAAATGTACCTCGAATCGAACCGATTAGTTTTTTCGCCCTCTGATCTTACCCAATTTATGGGCAGTCCTTTTGTTTCTTGGATAGAACATCTTGCGGTGGTGCATCCTGATTTATTACCCACGCCGGATGAAAAAGATGATTTAATTGATGTACTGCAACATTTGGGAAATCAACATGAATTGGATCTATTGAGCCTATTTGAAAAACAAGGATTATCCGTTGTCAATTTGCATCAACAGATTAACTCTTATAATTCAACTTTAACTGCAATGAAAAATGGAGCGGATGTTATTTATCAAGCACGTTTACAATTGTTTCCATTTCAAGGGTATGCTGATTTTTTAATAAAAATACCAGGTAAAAGTCGATTCGGTGATTATTGTTATGAGGTTTGGGATACCAAGCTTGCTAAATCTGTAAAACCTAGTTTCTTATTGCAATTGTGTTGCTATGTAGAAATGCTTGAAGCGATGCAGGGGAGCAGAGCGGAATACATCACTGTCGTTTTGGGGAACCAGGAAAGGAGGCGCTTTCGCGTTGCAGATTATTTTTATTTCTATCAGAATCTGAAACAGCAATTTTTATGGACACATGAGCATTTTGATCCTACTGTTTGCCCTGATCCTGCTGCATCTAAAAATTGGGGGAGATGGAATAATTATGCCGAGGAATTATTAGCTAAAGCAGATCATTTAATCCAAGTTGCAACCATTACCACAGGGCAAGTCAAAAAATTACAGCAAGTGGGCATCAATACCATGACCGAATTGGCTCATTCAACGTGCTCTTGGGTAAAAGGGATAAAGCCTGAACGTTATGTACGTTTGCAAGCACAAGCGAAAATTCAGAAAGAAAGCAGTGGCAAGAAAATTCCCTTATATCAAATACTCCCACATGTTCCAGGACAAAAACAAGGCTTGGCGCTACTACCTCCTGCATCGCCACGGGATATTTTTTTTGACATTGAAGGGTTTCCTCTTGAAGAAGGTGGTTTGGAATATCTTTGGGGGATTGCTTATTTTGATGAAAAAGCTCAGCGTCAATATAAGGATTTTTGGGCACATAACCCCGAACAGGAGAAAGCAGCCTTTCAGGCGTTTGTGCAATGGACATATCAACGCTGGAAAGAAGATCCGAAAATGCATATTTATCATTATGCAAATTACGAAATTTCTGCATGTCGTCGATTAATGGGACGATATGGTGTTTGTGAGGATGAGGTTGATCAGCTCTTACGTAATGAAGTATTTGTTGATTTATATAAGATTGTTAAAACCTCCCTGATTGTTGGCGAACCGCGCTACTCCATTAAAAATATAGAGCATTTATATCGGGGTAAGCGCGATACTGAGGTAGGATCTGGAGGCGATTCGGTTGTTGTTTATGAACATTGGCGAGAAAAGCCAGATGGAGAAAGTTGGCAAACATCAAAAATATTAAATGATCTTCGCGCCTACAATATTGACGATTGCAATTCCACTCAGGAATTGGTTGATTGGCTGAGAGCGCGGCAAAAAGAGCAAGGTATCAGTTACTTAGGTAAAACAGAACCTGTTGAACTTGAGGTTAAGGAAGAATTGGGTGAGCGTATTCAATTACGTGATCGATTGTTGATGCAAGCGGAACACTTGAAGGCCGAAGGAGATTTGCAATTAGCTAAAATCAATCTGGTTTTTGCATGGTCTATTGAGTTCCATCGACGTGAAGCCAAACCTGTGTTTTGGCGTATGTTCGAACGATTAGGTCTCACTGGAGAAGAGCTACTTGATGATATTGATTGCTTGGCCTATTGTCGACGAACTGCTAAGCCATCTTACAAACCCTCGCCAAGAGCACGCAATTTAGCCTATGAATATTTTTTTGATCCGGAACAGGAATTTAAAGGAAATGCCAAACAATATTTTATTTTAGGTAAGGAAACAGAAGAAGGGAAGGCGGTTGCGGCCAATTATTATGAAGACGATAGTGACCTGGAACATGGGATTATTGTGTTACAAATGAAAGAGGAACCCGATGATCCGATTACTTTGATTCCCAATGAGTATGTTGATCCTCATTCGATTCCTGAGGCGATTGCGAAGCAGGCTGCATCATTTGAGCAGGGATTACTTAAAAACACGGCGATACTGGATTTTCTAAGCAAATCGTATCCGCGAATTAAAGATCACCAACCAGGATTGGCTATCGCACCAAGTCATCATCCTGAAGAACGATTAGCAGAAATTATTCATGCAGTTTTAAATTTAAATAACAGTTATCTTACTCTTCAAGGACCTCCGGGTGCTGGTAAAACCTATACTGGAAAACATTTGATTGCAGAGCTTGTGCAAAGAGGGAAAAAAATAGGTATTTCGTCAAACAGCCATAAGGCAATTAACAACTTATTGATGAATACGGTTGCCTATTGTCATAAGGAAGGAATAAAAGCACATTTTGCTTGTACACGTAATACAGAGGAACAAATTGAAGTTTTAGATATTACCGTATTGGAGAATAAACAGCTCATTGATTTTATTCAGCCTGGGTGTGTTGTAGGTACTACCGTTTGGGGTTTTGCTCGGGAAGAATTGGTTGATGCTTTTGATTATTTATTTATTGATGAGGCAGGGCAAGTCAGTGTGGCCAACTTAATTGCGATGAGTCGTTCAACACGCAATATTATTTTAATGGGCGACCAAATGCAGTTAGGTCAGCCTTCACAAGGAAGCCATCCTGAAGAAAGTGGTTTATCCATATTGGATTACTTATTGCATACAACTCCCACTATCCCAGACTCTATGGGTGTTTTTTTAGGTACTACCTATAGAATGCATCCTGCAGTGAATCAGTTTATTAGTGATGCAATTTATGAAGGCAAACTGGAGACCGCCCCTGAAAATGCACAGCAATTAATCAGCATTCCGGAGGGATATAAGGGAGTTCTGGATAAAGAGGCAGGCATTATTTCCATACCTGTTTTTCATGAGGGAAATACACAAGCCAGTGATGAGGAAGTGGAGCAGATCGTGTTATTAACTAAGGAACTTTTGGGGAGAACTTTTAAGGAAAAAAATGGCTCACAAAGAGTGATTGGTTGGGATGATATTCTTTTTGTTGCTCCATACAATCATCAAGTAAGTAAATTAAAAGCAGCACTTGGTGAGCAAGCTAAAGTGGGTAGTGTGGATAAGTTTCAAGGACAGGAAGCTCCAATTGTTTTTTTGAGCATGTGTGCGAGTAATGTGGATGAATCACCACGAGGACTTAATTTTCTTTTTGATAAAAATAGAATCAATGTTGCGATTTCTAGAGCTCAGTGTTTGGCCATCGTTGTGTACTCACCTACGTTGCTAGAGGCTATTCCGACTAATGTTGAGCAAATTGCAATGATGAATATGTTTTGTCGACTGGTAAAAAACTAGATGAAGGATATTGCGTCGCCTGGTATTTCGTAGCCTGGGTGAAGTATAGCGTAACCCGGGAATGCAGTATAACTGATCCCGGGTTACGCTATACTTCACCCAGGCTACAAGCTACATTCCCTATTAATTAATGGCTAACTTAGCTCATCTTAGAAAATCGTCAAGAGTACATTCATCATTTTCTAATAACTGGGCCATTATTTTATTCAATGCATTCGCTACCTCGTCTTTACAGTATGCTGTTAAAGGTCCATTAATCGATAGTTGGTACTGTCCTTCTTGGTCTTTTGAAAATAAAATCCATAAAGATCGGTTACTTATAGGACGATTCTCACTGCTATAATGACTTGGATGCTGATAACTAAGATTTGCAAAATGTGTATCAGGAGTTTTTTTACTGAAAAAAGAAGGAATAATATTAATAAGTACTCTTAACCTTTCGGGCTTTTTCAGGGGCATATTTAACTTAAAGAGTTGGTTCAGTTTATATTTGATCGAAGTATTGTGAGTAACCGTTTGTGCCCAACTGAAATACTTTATTAAATAATCAATGAGGATTGAATGTAACTTGCTTTTTTCAAGATCCTTCCTAAGGAAGAATTTATTCCATATATAGTGCAAATAATGACTTATTGCTAGCCCAGCACCTTTAAACTCTCTATTCTTAATGATATGAGAACATTTCTGATAGGGCGCTGTTATAAGTAGTTGTTCTTCAATAGACCTAATAAAATCAATAAAGTTATCCTTCTCACTTAAGGTAAGGTTGATTCTTTTATACTCTACGAATACGCCTACTATGGAATTATATTGACTTCCTTCCCTACCACTATGCATGAGAACAAACGGTATTTTCTTTTGCTGGCTCAACTTATAAAGCGCAATATGGCATGCAGCAATTAATCCTGTGCTGACATTAATATTTTTTGTCCTATGCCATTCTATAAACTGTTCAACCCGATGAGAATCAAGAGGATAATGAAATAAATACTTCTCCTGCTCGTCTGTATCAGACATATAATATTCATGTCTTAGTGACAGCATCTTAAAACCTTGATTATAGTGGTGCCAAAAATTAACTTTATCTTTTAGATTGGTTTCATAAAGAAGATTAGTCTTTTTTACATAGCTAAGAAATGAATCTTTTTCTGGCTCATGAATCATTTTTTTGCCACGGTAAAGGGCTTCATAGCATTTTTTGAATTGATTCAATATAATCCCACACGAAGTCCCATCGACTATGATATGGGGCATCACGATATGCAACTCGTGCAATTCGCTATTTAGCTTATAAAGATAAACTCGAATTAGTGGGGGTTCTGATAAGGGTATCGTACTCATCATATTGTCTTGGAATTCTTGATGAAGCACGGTTTGTTCGTTGCTTAACGAAACGTCTTCATAGATTAACTTGAATTGCCCCTGTTTCTTCAATGTTTGAACAGGTACCTCTCTGTTAAAACTCAACCAAAATACACTATTTTGCTGAACAACAAAATCAAATGCCCGAGATACATATTCCTTATTAAGTTTGCCGTGTATCTGCAACTGTGAGCCAATATTATAAGGATAATCCATTTTATTGAGCACCCAGAATACGTATTGAAA
>NZ_LNYZ01000030.1:0-38869 GCF_001468065.1 Legionella steigerwaltii | reverse complement strand
CATCGGTAACACCTTTTTCTCCTAAGAAAGTGTTACCTATCATCCCGGTTTAAAGTGTTACCAGTCTACCCGGTTTGTACCAAAACTTCCCTTCTCCCCATGGGGAGAAGGTGCCCGTTTTAGGGCGGATGAGGGTATTGATTATGGTACCCTCACCCCTGCCCCTCTTCCACAAGTAGGAGAGGGAATTCCTTCTTAAAGTTTATTCTTGCTGCTGGATTACCATCCATTTTTTATACAATCGTTGCCATGCGGCTTTACTCTCCGGATTGACCCAGTCATAGCCTACAGCGTTCCAATCTTGATCCTCAGGATTAAAACCAAGATTACGGATGTAATCTGCGTCACAAATAAAAAATTGATTTTTAAATGGCAATAAAAAGCCACCCTGTGAACGCTGATATAATTTTGCGTCCGCATAACGTGAAAACCAATGATTCAGAAATCCACCACGAATAAATGGCAATTGGCATTTCAAATCACTCCAGGAATTAAAACCTATAGCCATTGCAATCACTTTAAGCGCATGTTTACGCTTAATGTCTGCATCTCTTATTTGCTCAAGAGAAAAACTTCTAAACTCAGGCAAATTTTGAAAACGTTGGGCAGCTTTTTGTGCTATTGCGTGATTAGTAGAGTGTAACGATTTTAATAAAATAGACGCTTGAATTTTATATTCTTCAACGCGAAACAAATTGTGTGGTTTATTCATGTGAATCCCCTTTGTTCTCTGCTAGACACCCACTTTTCCAGCAACAAAAAGGTTATTGAATCATGATGAAATCAATTACTAACCAGGGCGAGATCCTCTTTTGTGGGTATAGGCGTCCCATGAAGCCTGTGCACATTTTAGTCTATGAGATAATTTTTGTAAATAGTTGCTTTGAGCGTTCACTTACCCAAAAGTTTTTGTAGCCTTGTAGCCTGGGTGCAGCGTAGCATAAGCCGGGAAAGGAGACTTATTTTTTTTATTCGAAACCCGGGTTACGCTGCGCTGCACCCAGGCTACATGGGACTATTCATTTTTCTAAGGTTGGTGCATGTTTTGAACATTTGGTGACGTAAAACCTAATGAACACAATAAGAACTAATAAAATCCATCACAGTATGAGCAAAATGGGGATTCCATAAATCCTGATGCCCTTTATCAGGAAATTCAATCCATTTTTTAGGTTGGTTGGCATGATTGAACAGGGCAACACCTTGATCGTAAGGTACAATTTCATCCAATTTTCCATGCAGCATTAAGACAGGGATATGAATTTTTTGAATACGCGATAAAGAATCATACTTATCTATTAAAGGCAAGGGTAACCAAGGATAATGAAAGCGGGCCAGAGCCGTTAAAGACGTATAAGGCGATTGTAAGACCAAAGCACACACAGGAAACTCCGTTGCCATTTGTGTCGCTACTCCGGTTCCCAATGACTCTCCATAGAGCACAATATTATTTTCTTGAATGCCCTGCTGCTGTAAAAATTTCATTGCTGCTCGAGCATCCTGATACAATCCTGATTCAGTTGGCTTGCCTGGATTTCCTCCATATCCGCGATATTCAAGCAATAACACGCCAAAACCCTCTGATAGAAATTGGCGAACCAGATACATACGATAACCAATATGTCCTGCATTGCCGTGTAAATAGAGAATTGTCGGCTTCTTATCCTTAGATGGCTTGTACCAAGAACTTAAAGTCAATCCATCAGCAACAGGGATTTTAATGACTTGCATATCCTCTGCGTGAAAAACGTTTGGAGTAGGTAGTTCTGGAGATGGAAAATAAATAAAAGAACGCTGTAGCAAATAAGACGCTATAAAGATTAAAATTAAAATAAAGAGAAGCAATAGCAATTGTTTTAACCTCATTTTATTTCTTCATTTTATTTAGGGTCTGTTTACTGTAAAAAGGGATAATCAGTATAGCCTTTTTCATCCCCACCGTATAAAGTCGCTCGATCAAATTCATTCAATGGAGCATTCTTTTTGAATCGTGTCACCAGATCGGGATTGGAAACGAAATATCTTCCAAAAGCAATTAAGTCTGCATAACCACTTGTAACCGCATCAGCTGCCATTTCTAAAGTATAACCATTATTCACCATCCAAGGACCATCAAATTCTTTTCTTAATGCATGGAAATCAAAGCCATAAAAGTCTCGCGCCCCTTGAGTTTCTCCTTCAATAACATGAACATAAGCCAAATTGAATCGGCTCAATTCCTGGACAAGCGGAAAAAATACAGCGGCAGGTGACGTATCGCTAATTCCATTAGCATGACTAACTGGCGCAATTCGTATTCCTGTTCGATGTGCACCAATTTCAGAAACAATAGCATTGGTCACTTCCAACGCAAAACGCAATCGATTAGTAATCGAACCACCATACTGATCAGTCCGATGATTTGTACCATCACACAAAAATTGATGAATGAGATACCCGTTCGCAGCATGAATTTCAACCCCATCAAATCCAGCTAAAATTGCATTCCTTGCAGCGACTCGATAATCTTCGATGATACCGGGAATTTCGCTTAGTTTTAATGCACGTGGCGAGCCGACTTCAACAAACGTACCATTTTCAACAAAAGTACGTTGCCCAGTTGCAGTAATGGCAGAAGGAGCAACAGGAGCAATACCTCCCGGCTGAAGAGATGGATGTGAAATTCTTCCTACATGCCAAAGTTGCAAATAAATCGCCCCACCCTTTGCATGAACTGCTTCGGTAACTAATTTCCAACCAGCAATTTGCGCTTGAGAATAGACCCCAGGCGTCCAAGCATATCCTTTTCCTGTGGGTGAAATTTGTGTTGCCTCAGCGATAATTAAGCCTGCATCCGCACGTTGGGCATAATATTCTGCATTCAGTTCTGAAGGGGTATCAATTCCGTGTATCGAACGATTTCGTGTTAGTGGTGCCATAACGATACGGTTTTTTAACGTGAAGTCTCTTAAATTAAACGGAGTAAACAGAATTTCATGATTTGTAGTCATTATTGCCTCGTACAGTTTTTATTCAAATAATAATTCATTATTTCTGAATATCTATGTTTCACTCTAGATTATAGGTAAGATAGTTGAGATTAGTAGAAAAACTTATTACTTTCATAAGGAAATAGAAATGTATCAGAATATTTTAGTTGCACTTGATGACAGTGATACATCAATGCGAGCCTTCCATGAAGCCATTGAACTCAGCAAAGTACATCAGGCAAAATTACGAATTGTACATATTACAAATGAGTTTTATGCTCCTTATGTAGGAACCGGCGTTGATTATGAAAAACTGGAAGCTTCATTCAAAGAATACGGTCAAAAATTTTTGAGCAAGATGCAAACTATTGCACGTGAGCACCATGCAGATTGTGACGTGCAACTGCTTGAAATTAATTCAGCACAAGAAAAAGTTGCAGATAAAATTATTGCAGCAGCAAAAAATTGGCCAGCCGATTTGGTTGTCATAGGAACTCATGGTCGCAGAGGTTTTCAGCATTTATTACTGGGTAGTGTTGCGGAAGGGGTTATTCGCAATGCATCCATGCCTGTTCTTCTTATCCGCGGCAAACAATCCACCTAAATGAATAGAATTGTCGGGCCAAGGCCCGATCTACGCTTACTGCTGTGACTGAACCTCTTCATGATACATAGTATCCAATTGATAGTTTGTTATAATGCGGAAAAAATTACTTCTTGGGTCTGTTTTAATGCAAATGATTAATGATTTTCATGAAATGGAGAGACACTTTTTTTCTCTCATCAGCTTAAATTGTCTTGATTATCAAACAATCGCTGCATTTGAAACCGGGGTACTCGCATCGGGGCTTAATCCTGCTTTTGTAACCCAAATCAATGAACACTTTTTAAAAGATCTTGCACAGTGTAAATCATATTTCACCCAAAAGAATTTACCCTGGGCACTGATTATTTCAGAGCAGACACAATTTTCTTCAAAAGAAGGGAGTCGATTACCTCCAGATTATGAATTAGTCGATACGGGAGTGGGTATGGCATTCAATCTTTTATCGAATAATCTGCAAGCTACTGATAGTCCACTTGAATTTAAACTAATGAATGAAGATTTAGAAACGTGGAGTATTCCAATTATTCATGGTTTTCAATCAACTCCAGAAATTTGCCATATTTATACTCTAAGACATGCCGAAGCATTGAAAAAGTGCAAAGGTATTTATCATTTTTCCGGTTTTTTTGCAGGAGAACCAGTTGTATCGATGACGTTAACAGTAAAGGAACATCTTGCCCGCATCGATGATTTAGCCACACATCCCAACGTTCAACAACGCGGTTTTGCGAGCGCCATGATGATTTATGCATTGAAGAACGCTTTAGAGTTAAAAGTCCAAACCTGCTTTTTAGAGGCTTCAAGTGCAGGCCTTAATCTCTACAAGCGCATTGGTTTTCAACCACTTTTCACAAACCATTATTATGAACTGTAGCTCGGATTAACGTAGCGTAATCCTGGCTACAAGCAAAACGATGATGATTAATATAAGGTTTGTTTCATGCTGATTGGATCAGATGCTGTTACAGTCGGCTTATCTTCGATTTTATGAATTTTTGAAAATTGCTCGCTCATAATCGCTTCGAGATTATCATTTGCAGATAAAGTTTGATCATTATAAGACAGCAATTGTTGAATGATTTTGGGATCTGTCTCTTCGATTATATTTAGAACCTTTTCCCTAGTTCCCTCGTCAGGAATCAGCACATTCAGACGTTCGATTAATAGTTCTGTTGGTGATGGCGTTTCTGGAATTTCCGCCTCCGACTTTTCGTGGAACTCTTTCCACTTATCCGATGCAGTTGGAGAAATTTCCTTTTTTGATTGAGAGAGGACTGGAATTATAGATTCTCTTCGCCCAATTTCAACTAACTCAACACCTTCTTCTTGTTTCGTGAATCGTTCGTAGTGTTTCTCGATGCGTTTTTGAAATATAGCATGCGCATCAGGTTGAATTTCAATCAGTTGCGCTTCATTCAGCGCAAGCTTTATCCCAAATAACCGTTCTGCTTGCACTACTTGTTGCCTTGTTTTCGCAATAATTCGCAGAGATAAACTGTTATCCTCACGCCATAAAAAACCCAGATCAACTTTAGGATCTTGTGGCGTATTATTTTGGTTTAGTATCGAGAACATGTGAGTGAAGGTAATGAATTTATAGGTTGGTTTAATCAACAATCCATCCCTTTTTTGATTGTACTTCATCTCAGCAGTTTTCATTAATCCTGCGAGTGCATCAGCATTTATAGTGCAGCTTAATCCCGCTTCACTTTGTTTGCACTCAAGCCCGAACTCATCTTTTAATTGACGAATAAGATTTTTATTTGTTGTAGTTAAGGTATAAGTTCCATTTTCTTCCTTTTTGAGTTGGAATGGCATTCTACTACTTGGGGGATCAAAACGCATCGTATTCAGAAAGACTTCTCCATCATGAGACATCACTGAGGTAGGGGAAAAATATTTCTCTAGTCGATCAAGTAGATCAATTTCCTGAGCAGTCAATAACTTACGTTGTTCAAACGTAGCTAATATATGTTGATTGCTGTTCCGAGCGGTTGCTTCCATTTCATTAATAAATCCTATGTAGTCAGCAAGCTCTGCATAGGGCATCTTATTTTTGATGCCCATATCAATTAAATCAATTTTTATTTGAGCAAAATACAAGTCAAAAGTGGATAATTTTCCTGAGCATATTTCTATAATTTGCGCGTCGATTAAAGCCTCTAATTGGCTCCCTTTGGCACTTTTCTCCCTAAGCGCTCCTAAATTTTTTAATAATTCTTCAGGGGAAGGAGTTCTTTCTTCAATACGGTTTAATTCATCTCTTAAACCCGGATAACTTTTAATCACTTCTTCACTGGGATTTTCTCCAGTAATCATTTTTATAAGTAAGTGGACCCCTTCCATGCGTTCAGACAAAACAGTGTCATAAAAGACGCTGTAGTTTCGATACATAAAATGACGCGCTAAACCAATCGGTGAAGAACCTCTAAATAGTGCAGGAGCCTTAGCAAACAAGTCTTCAAATGAAAAATCATCATCTAGACTTGATGCTACACCCTCTCCTTCATACGGTTTACCATAATCAAAACCATAATATGCATTATCTGCAAAACCTTTATTTTGTGCATCCTTCCCCATGCCATCGCGGTCACCAATCCCAATACCAAAAATTAAATTCTTGGCTAAGCCATAAATATATTTAGAACGCTTTACTGCTGCACTCTTGTCCTCTACCAATACTCCATTATAATCAGGTGCAGAACCGCCATGTAGAAAGTGGGTTAACTCTTGTAAACCATTTTTCCAACCGCACGCTAATAAGGCATGGACTTCCCCTTTACCGTTATTAACCCAGACAATTTCCTGCCTTTGATTTTGCGCACTAAAAATACCAGCAAAGCGTGTACCGACAAATTCTCTTAACGCTTCTTTATTCGCTTTGATTCTGTCTTTTTGTCCTTCTGCATAATCAAGTTTATACATCCAAGCACTTAGCTGATTATTCTTAGCAACGGCTGCTTTCACTTCATCACAAAGCCATTGGATATTAGGAGCCATTACCCCCTTAGCATGAGGCGCTTTAATCTGGGAGCTAATAAAGGTTGCAAAAACTATTTGCTTTTGATTCAAATCCTCCTCTTTGCTCAAAGCTTCCCTCAAGTCTTTGAGTTTTTGTACATCAGAAACTTGTTTTGCCGCTGGCAAGCGTCCTTCAGCGAGGATCTTATCCAGTTCTTTAAAAAATAATTCATCTAAATCAATCGCTCTAAATCCTGGTTCTACACCACTAGGTTTTTCCCCATAACAAAATTGTTTTGCACCAAACATACTACCTAAGCGAGTGAGTTCCTTGTTTTTGCGCAAAGTAAATTGCCCTACTTCCTCTCGAGCCGTTTCGATACTATTGAGTGAAGGACTAACTTTAGGCTTTGGCGCCTCTCGCACTTCCAGCACTGAAGCACTTTTTGAGACACGTCCCACTTCAGCTTCTCTCCTGTGGATAGGCGGTAATAAACTGTCTTGCTCTGGATATTTTATTCCTTGATCATTTAAAACACGCATTATCAAACCATCTGGTTTGATACGATACGTTGATCCCAAGCCTAACTCGACACCCAAGTTTTCAGCACAAAACTGTCTCATAAATTTAGCTACACCACTGCTTGAACCACCAAATGATTTTAAAACCAGGGCATATTCGCTTACAAAAACGTCCAGAAGTGCAACAATTTTTGCATCATCAGATAAGCTTTCATCTTGCTTAATTTGTATTATTCCTTCATTCAATCTTTTTAAACTATCTGTTCGTGCAGTATCAACCTGGAGTTTTATTAATTGATTGCTGATTTCAGCATATTCCTTTGAGAAATGATTGGTTTTTATAGGTGATTTTCTTTTATTTTTCTCGAGGCTTTTGGAAAACATATCATCTCCTTTAAGGATTTACGATAAAAATACATACTAAAAAGTAAATGATTAATATCTAATCAAACTAACTTATAATTTAACTTTACATCGTTTAAGTTAAGAAACTATTAAGCAGTTTGTAAAAATAATGGAGCCGTATATTCCATTAAAAGAAAAAAATGACTACTTTTTTTATCCAGCAATAGTTAAAGTATAGTACACAAGGCTTAATCACGATCACTTAGTTATTATTCTTGCCAATCCGTTCAATTTACGGATTGAAATAAAAATGTCATGATTTAATTGGGATCATCCACATTCTAAAAGGACATATTGCTTTATGACCAATAAAGGAAAAGATAAGAAATCCTCATCCCTTACTTTATTTCCTGTGAAACAACACGATGGAACAGTCGTCTATTATGCCTCTGATTTCTCCCAAGAACTGGGCAATTCTGTTTATAAGGGACATCAATGTGCATTGATACAAAATGAGCCTATCGATTTAAAACCACGACGCATTAAAAAAGAAGAGCTCGTCATTGATGAAAACAGACCTGTATCAATAAAACTTTATGACGACAAACAACATCCATCACCCTTTCAATTTTATGCGTCACAGAAAGCCGTTCTAACTATCGAAGGTAGAGATGTGCTCATTATGGATTTTATTGATGGGTTCCATATTTATCCGGACTCCAGTGACAATCCAGAACTGAACCAATTAACTTTTTTACAAGCAGTTGATGTATCCTGGCAACTCATTCTGCGACTCAATCACCTTCATTACAATAATACCAGCAGCCCTCCCATTGTTCATGGCGACATCCATGGAGAGAATGTCAAAATAAAAATCAATGTCATTGATGATGCCAGAGGAAAAAAATATAGAATTGAGGTGGCCTACTTAGATCTCGATTATGCCAAGCGCATTATTGATGTACCCCAAATCCCTCAAGGTACTCCAGAACATATCGCTATTGAAATACTAAAGGGCGACTACTCCGAATCCAGTGATTTTTTTGCATTGGCCCCGCTTTTATTGAGTATCTTTGGCGCGAAAAATCCTCTAAAAAAAATCATTGAATTCAGAAACAAAAACCCGCATATGAAACCAAATGAACTCATAAGAGCTTTTCGCGATCTTGGTTTTTGTAGTGATGGTCTCTTTGATCATTTTGAAAAAAAACCTGACCACTTTATTTGTGAATTGATAAAAAAATTTATCCTGCAAATGGGTGAAAAAAACAAGAAAAATCGACCCTCACCCAATGCGATACTTGAATTTTTTACTGCATTAAGGCAGTTAATTTTACTTGATGAATGTGACGAATTCACTGCGGATGATAAAGCACATTATGTCTTGCGTCTTTGTGTGGCAGCCAAAGAGGAACATTGGTTAATCGAAAAAAAATATCAATCCTTATTTTTCAGTTTGGATGAGCACTTACAAAATAGATTAATTACGTTAATGGGCCCCAGTCAATGCGTTCTCCTCTATAAAATTGCTCAAGAAAAAAGCGCGCCAGCCTCACTTGTAGATCAATTAAGAAAAAGCATTGCTGTTCATCTTAAAGAACACATTCGTTCTTTAGAAATACCCTCATGGCCAAGTCTGCTTTTCTTCTCTTCAATAACACAACATGACATACAATGGCTACTTGACTGTTATGAGCATAATAACGCCACAGTTTTTTATTCAGCAAAACATGAAACAACACGAAAGAAATTAGAACGGTGTACTGAAAAAAATTTAGCCCCTTTAATTTCTATTGTTACTGAAGGAATTACAAAATATACAGACGCATCTTCGCTCCCAGTAATTTCATGTACTAACTAGGGCCTATATGCACTGGATCACATGATCATTTAATTCAAAAGATGTCTTAAAATCCTGTGAACATTCAGTAAGTTTTTTCGCCATCCATTGACACTCGTCCTTATTTGCATAGTGCAATGTGAAGTTTTTTCTGACCATTGGCACCAACTCCAATTGTTTTAACTGGCAATGTGCATCAAAAGTCAAAAAATACATCAGGGACAAATCACTTTTAAACTGCTCCCAGCCACCTATCCCCTCATAATCATTAATCAAATCCCCGCACCCATATAAAATCAAACCCTGATTGTACAACTCAATACCTATTGGGTGATGAGAAGAATGACCATGAATCACATTAACGTCTAACTCATCAATGAGCATATGAGCGAATTGTTGATGTGATATGGGAATGTCATACCCCCAATTTCCACCCCAATGAATGCTAACAATGCATAAATCCTCTGTCTTTTTATAAAGTTTAATTACATTTTTGATTTGATGTATGTTGTCTTTACCCAAGTCAGTCAACAACCACACTCCAGGTTGTTCGGGCGTAGCTGCCCATTCTATGGGAATACCACTGGAAGAAAGCCCCAAAGAGAACACGAGTACTCTTCCTTTGAAACCCGGTACAAAATGAATTGCTGGTGCAGTTGCTTTGTGAATATTTTTTCCTGCACCTGCATAACTAATTCGAGCCTTATCCAGAGTCAATAAGGTCTCTAAAAACCCTTCTTTTCCCCAATCTAATACGTGATTATTTGCCAAAGTACAAACATCAATATGCGCCGAAGTAATCGCATCTATATTCTTAGGATGCATGCGGTAATTGATGCCCTTATGTGGCCATGGGGTATCGCTGCTGGTGATGCTTGTTTCAAGATTAATTAAACGCAGATCGGGCTTCCTTAAATTTAACTCGTTTAATCCATCCCCCCACACATATCCTCCTTCGTTATAAAGAGGAATTGAGCCATTGATCCGTTCAGCGAGTAAAACATAATCACGTGCGTCTTGAATATAAGATTCATAAATTTGAGGTTCACAGGGATGAGTTAAGATTTGATCAATCCCTCGCCCCGTCATGACATCACCAGATAAAAAAATATGAAATTGAGGCATTACTGATGACATTATTTATCCCTAGGTTTTTCTCACTCATCCTGTAAATATAGCTTATGGTGATCCCATAAAATTTTTGCAAATCTACGTGTAATACACGTTCTCTATTAGTTCAATGTCGATTTTTTTTGCTCGGATTCCGAAATGGCTTGAGACTCAGCTTTTCTTTTTTTGGGAACTTCCGGGGTACTTAAAACACCCAAATCGCTGTTCGATAAGGTGGGGAGGCTCACTTTTCTCCATTCAAATACATTAATTTTTGAATCTCTTCTTAAATTTTGCGACAACTCAAATTCGACCGAACTTTGAGAGGATTTTTCACGATGACTTTCAAATGCCTGCTGACAGAGTTCTTTTTCTAAATCCATTATAAGATACTCTGAAGGCTCGTCTTTTAATCCCTCAAGCCTTTCTTTCTCTGTTTTTTGAAACCAGGATCTTAACCCATCATCATCAAGGTCTGGCGGATAAAAAGCAAATTTATTATAAACAGCAAGGGAATCTGCTGTAGGACTGACGGTCATAATTGTTTGTCCTGTATTTGTAAAAAAATTAAAAGCCTGGTCCATCATTAAGTTAGCTAATCCTCTACGGCGATGATCTTCCCTTACAAATAAGCTAAATAATTGAGATATCTGTTCTGAGTTTTGAGCTAGCCTTAATTCTATAAAGCCAATAACTTCCCCCTTGTCTCGCAAAACAAGCATCAAATCGCATCTATTTCCATCTTTATGGAGCAATTTTCCATTCTTGTTAAATAGCTTGACCGTTACATCATCTAAGGTCTCATTACCATCTACACTTTCAAAATAAATTTCTGCCATTGCACTTTCGTGGTTAACATAAGCCAAGAAGACCGAAAAATCATTTTTATTAGGATAATCTAGAACATAGTGCGGCGTACTCGAAGGAACGACATTATCATCTACTTTTACTTCCATAATGAATACCCAAATTACCACTCAATTGTTTAATTATAATTCTAATGCTTCATATATTCAACAATATGAATATTTATAAACCTAAATATAAAATGCATGAAACAATGATGGGCTAAAATTAGATCGATCAACTTCTCAATCTTAGCATCATAAGAAAATACGAAATTGGTGGTATTACTTAGAATATGATCATTTATCCATTGGTATATACTTATATGAACCCAGTTGTTTTTTCTACTCATTTAATAACAGTCTTAATCAGGGGAAGAGTGTGGAAAACAAACAATGGCAGTCGCTCTGGTATGTGCTGATGATCTTCTGGATTATTATCCTATTCCAGAATTTTCTTTTCGCCCCACACCCTGTCAATATTGCGTACAGTGATTTTATAAATCTTTTGAAAGCCGATAAGTTAGATAATGTTCTACTTGATGAAAGCTATATTACCGCAAATGTGAAAACCGAAGGTTTGGTAGGATTGCTTCCTGAAGATAAATTAAATGAAATAAAAAAATATGGTGGTAAAGAACCTCAAGTCACTACCGTACGTATCAATGATCCCTCTCTTGTATCCGCCCTGGAAGCCGCAAAAGTAAAATTTAATGGACAAGCTGAAAATAAATGGCTAACCCTGGTGTTATCTTGGATTATTCCTGCACTGCTTTTTTTTGCACTGTGGAGTTTTTTGATAAGACGCATGGGCTCCGCTGCCGGTGGTGTCTTGGATGTTGGAAAAAGCAAGGCCAAAATGTACATGGAAAAAGAAACACATGTATCATTTCAAGATGTTGCAGGAGTAGAGGAAGCAAAAGCCGAGCTTATGGAAGTTGTCGAATTTCTCAAAAATCCGCAACATTATACACGCATAGGAGCTCATATACCTAAAGGAGTACTTTTAGTTGGTCCACCCGGAACAGGAAAAACACTGCTCGCACGAGCGGTAGCAGGTGAAGCTGGAGTGCCATTTTTTTCAATTAATGGTTCAGAATTCGTAGAAATGTTTGTTGGCGTTGGTGCTGCGCGCGTCCGTGATCTCTTCACTCATGCCCGAGAAACAGCTCCAGCAATTATTTTTATCGATGAACTGGATGCTTTGGGTAGAGCGCGTGGTGCTTATGTGACTGGGGGACATGATGAAAAGGAACAGACCTTAAATCAGTTGCTCTCAGAGATGGATGGCTTCGACCCCAGTGAGGGATTAATTCTACTTGCCGCAACAAATCGCCCAGAAATTCTTGATCCTGCATTATTGCGTGCTGGACGTTTTGATCGCCATGTATTGGTGGATCGACCCGATAAAAAAGGCCGCATAGAAATTTTGAATGTTCATCTGAAAAAAATAAAACAAGCTCCAGATGTTGATCCTGAAAAAATTGCGGCGTTAACCCCTGGTTTTTCTGGTGCTGATTTAGCGAATCTCGTCAATGAGGCAGCTTTACTTGCCACACGTCATAATGCTAATACAGTGAGCATGGATGATTTTACTAACGCAGTTGAACGCATTGTCGCAGGTTTAGAGAAAAAGAACCGCTTACTCAATCCTGAAGAACGTAAAGCTGTGGCATATCATGAAATGGGCCACACGTTGATAGCACTCTCCTTGCCTAATGTTGATCAAGTGCATAAAGTTTCAATTATTCCGCGCGGGATAGGCAGTTTAGGTTATACCATTCAACGCCCTACCGAAGATCGCTATCTCATGACTGAAGAAGAATTAAAAAATAAAATGATGGTTCTTCTCGGAGGCAGAGCTGCTGAGTTTGTGGTTTTTGGCCGCTTTTCAACTGGAGCAGCAGATGATCTGGCCAAAGCAACGGATATTGCACGGAGTATGGTCATGCGTTATGGGATGGATAAAGAACTTGGACCTGTAACCTATCAGAAGGAACATTCTCCTTTTTTAGAACCTCCTATGGCGCATAACGAGCGTGAATTTAGTGAGGAAACCGCATGCGAGATAGATGCAGCAGTCCGCAAAATAATCCAGACCGCATTTGATAATGCTGTGGATATAATTAAAAAACGTATAAAAATTTTAGAGGAAGGTGCGACATTGTTATTGAAAAAAGAAACATTAAATGAAGAAGATCTGGTTGCATTGAATATTAAATAATCATTAAATCCAGTCCGGATCTTATCACCTATTTTCGAAAAAAATAGATATCCAAATAACAACCAATTTGACAAAATAATACCGAAAACTAAAATTTATTATAAAGCCCATACAAATAGAGAGGGACTTTATGAGCGGATTTCCTAAAGTCGAATCTATTGCAATGCCAGAAAAGCCTAGTACTGAGCTTAAGAAATTTATTGACCAAGCAAATAAGGGAATTCAAGAGTTAAATGATGTAATTGAGCAATACAATCAAGCTGAGCCAGAGGATAAATTAAAAAGACTCTATCAAATTTATCTAAAACAAAAAGATATAGACAATCATTTACCACAAACAATTAAGGATGTTACCTCATGTCCTGAATACAGGGAAAAGATTCATAAGCAATTATTTCAAAATCTACAAAAGCACTTCAAAACATTAGGAGTTGACTCACTCGAGGCAGATTTTTTAGAAAAAACAATGAATGGGAAATTAGAAGAACGTCCTGATCGGGGCTCGTTTTCTGAAATTCTAGCAAATATGTCGCCCGAAAAAGTAGATACAATGGAGTCTATTTTCTTAGAAAGAGATTTTTCAGATATTAAAGCCAGCCTTCTCAATTTATATGCTCCTCAGGAAGAGGGTTATGCTCAGTGGCAAGAGTTTCTGAACAGCCATTCATTCTCTAGGCTAGGAGGAGATAATTCGTTCAATATCAAAATTACGCCCCATAATGGCAATCCATTTGTTTTAAAAATAGAAACTCGTCTAAATCAGCCTAAAAATGCCATGGATGATTTAAGTAAAGGCGTTCTGAAAGATATTTTAAGCCCTCGTGTAGCAGAACGTAATGGACCTACAAGAACCCTATACATTACAGATTTTTTTCCGGAAGGTGATTTGCAAAGTCAGGCAAAGAAAAAAATGGATGATGCTACTAGAGTCCAAAATGCCTTAACTATCTATACGCAAATGGGAACTATTCTTCAAGATATTTCTAATCAAGGATATGCATTTACTGATATTAAGAATTCAAATTGGCTTACTGAGGGTATGGCACCCCGAATAGCCGATAGTAAGGCATTCTTTCCTTTGGATGATGAAGGAAATATGGTTATGGACGATGCCTGGTCTAATGATTGGTTTACTCTTCAAGGATCTGGACAAAATAGACCCCCCGAATGGGGGCCAGGAAGGCACTCAGCAGAGAAGGCACATGCTTATACGCTCGGAAAAAACCTGTATAATTATTTAACCGGTCACCAGCATACTTTTAAACTTCCCCCTGACGGAACAAAGTTCAATTTCGAAGCAACAGTTTTTGCAACCGAAGAAGGGCAAGCATTAAAAAAACTAATCGAAGATTTAGTCAAATCAGATCCTGCACAACGAATTTCAGTCGAGGAAGCAGTGACTCGAATGAAACAAATAAAAAAATCAATGGAGCTAACGTCTGCTAAAAAGGAATGTCATGAAGTTTTGCACGAACTAGAAAAATATAAGTACAGTGAAAATATCGAAAAACTTACTGCATTTATTGAAGAAAAAATAAAAATAATTAATGAGGTACAAGATGTAGATGTGATTAACGGTATTAAAAAAGAATTAGATGGAGCGCTAACCTACCTAAAAGAGGATCAACACACAAACGAAGCAATAACAAAACTAGCATCTGAAAAGAAAGAATGTCATGAAATTTTGGAGGAGTTAAAAAAATACAAATACAGCGGAAATAACCAAGAACTGACTGAGTTTATGGAGAAAAAATTAAAAAAAATCGATGAAACAATTGATGTAGATGAAATAGTGGGCATTAAAAAGGAATTAAATGAAACCCTAAACCATATAAAAAATAATCCAAACATAATCGAAGCAATAACAAAGCTGACATCTACAAAGAAGGATTGCCAGGATATTTTTGAAGAATTGAAGCGATACAAAAAGGGTGACAATGATCAAGAAATAGACGCACTCATTTTAGAAAAACAAACACTCATTGAAAATGAACTGGATGTAGAAAAAGTTGAACAGATTAAAAATGAATTGAGCGCTACTTTATCGGAAATAGCGTTGGCTGCAGCAAAAAATGAATGCCGCGATCTTTTGGATCAATTTAAACAATTTTATCAATACAAAAAAGGGTATCATACTCAAAAAATAGATGATTTTATTCAAAAAAATCAAAATTCCTTAAATAAGGCACAAAATATAGATGACGTGCACATGATTAAAAAGGAATTGGAGGATCGCTTGCCTGAAATGGAGTTAACTTCTGTAAAACGCGAAGCTTATGATGTTTTAGGACGATATAAAGAATCTAGATCAGGTCCAATCCCAGACAGCGTAATAATAAAGCGACAAGATCAACTCAATCACTTTAAAACAAAAGAAGAAGTACAGACACTCTTAATAGAAACTGAATTTGAAGTTATTGGGAATAAATTAAAGGCATATCAATTTGGTAAAAATGATGAAAAAATGTCCACTTATATTAAAACTAAAAAACAAGAATTTAAGGATGCCGCAGGTGATCTAGATAGGATGAAGCAAATAAAACAAGAATTCAGTGATGCCTTATCTAAAATGGAAGCGGACCCAGTAATAAATGGGGTAAAAGAGGCTATAGATAAACTCAAAAAAAGAAACAGTACTCAAAAAGTACAACGAGTTGAAGATGCAATGGCTAAGATCCCTATCGATCAGAGAGGAGACATTCTTAAAAACAATGCACTTGGAGCAGAAGTCCAGCAAGAACTTGCAAGACGCCGCAACGTCTTATTTGGCCCTAGCCTGGTCTTAACAGGAGATGGCCAAATTGACGAATCAAATGCGGCAAAAGCTTTTATAAAATTTAAAATGAAGTTTAAAGAGCTGATTCCCAAAGAAGAGATACAGCACAATCAGAATCAGAATATAGGAGGAATGCAAATATGATTATTTAATTCATGGAAGAATTTATTGGACTCTAAAAACTCAGGAAATTTAGTTAACTTTAAGAAGGAAGTGTTATTGAGAGGACAACATGCCTATTCACTTTGAAAAACTGTGCATTGAGCTGCAATTGGCTCCGGAGCAAGGTAATCCAGAGCAACTTCATAAATTGAAACATTGGTGCCATCACCATATTTCTACTGATATTTCTTATTCTGGTGATCCAGACGTACAGTACAAACACTATCTCAATTTAGCAAAAGAATATTTGGAAAATTTTTTGCCACAAATATCAAAAGACAAAAACGAAGTCCTTGAGTTCAAAAATATGAATACGATTCAATTTGCTGCTTATCAAGGATATGACCGTTATCTTAACAACTTAATCCTACCTAAAGAAGCATGGAATGAGGCAAATACTTTTGGGATGACAGCCTTGCATTTAGCAGCAGTTAAGGGACATGTCCATACAGTTAAAATTTTATTAGCTAAAGGTGCTGATGCGCAAAAAACAAATAATGAACTTCAATTGCCTATTTACAGCGCACTTCTAGTTCCAGTTTCTTATGAAGAAAATCTCCTGCATAAAAAAGAAGAACTATTTCATGTGTTAAAACATGAAACGCCTGGAGTAATGAAACATCAAGATAGAAGCGGCGACTCCATTTTACATATCATAGCGGCTTATGGATTTTATAACCTGGCAAAAAATCTTTTAGAAGAAAGTACCGAACTTGCATTTCTTGCAAATAATTATGGAGTATATCCAATTCATACCGCCATCTTAAATCAACGTCCTAATCTTGTCCGTTTGTTACTGGATATAAAAAATGGCGCAGCATTAACTGATGCTGAAGGGAAATCTCCTCTTCACTATGCGGTTCTTTTCGGAACCCGTGAGATAATTGAATTATGTTGCCAAAAAGCGCCAGACATTAATGCGCGCGATCAAGATGGAAGAACCCCCTTAATGTTGGCAGCAGAAGCAAGAAATGGTAACCCTAATATTCAAGAATTACTCCTCAACAAAGGAGCTCACAGATATTTAACCTAAGAATTCCTCATTTATTTATCAGTGACGAACTGTTCTTGACTTAAAGGCTGTAATGCCCTTGTTTTATCAAAATGAATTAGCCCATCGAACTGATAAGGCAAATGTGTAAAAAAATAATGGCTAAAACGCTCAGTCTCTGGAAGATAAACCACTCCTATAGCCCGTTGTAAGCGTGGAATATTTAAGTAACGCTCCAGTTTCTCATTATCTATTAAATTCAAGAAAAAATTCTTGTACTTCAAGTGATGAAATAATTCTTCAAAGCTACCAGACATACCAGGTCTGACTTGCTTTTTCTCTCCAGAGCTTCCCCAATCAGATGCAGCCATGACGGTTCCTTCATAAGTAGAAAAACCAAGAGAATAAGAATCTCTATCATGTTGTTCTCGTACTAACTGTCCCAAATTAAATTCATTACGTTCTCCCATTTCAGTTGCCCGCGAATCACCTATATGTGAATTATGCGCCCAAATGATAATTTTGGCAGGTTGATTGAATCGTGTTTCTAAATGATCAGCTAACACATTAAGTGTTTCTGCCATATGTTGATCTCGAATATTCCAGGTAGAAACCCTTCCTTCTAACATGGAGCGATAATAGTTTTCTGCATTTTTTACCAGCCGAGCATTTTGAGTTGCAAAAAAGTATTCGTCCTCAACCGCTATCCCATCACGATGCAGGTATTCAAAAGCTCGATGCTGTAATTCAACTAATTGGGCCACCGCTTCATGGATACAGGCCTTTTTAATTCCAGCATTAATTAAATAACCATACATCTGCGGATCCTGATGCAAATGATCAAAACACGCATAACGCTGCTTCGCACGCTGGGCCGCATCAGGGTCGACTTTGTCTAAGAAATTAATGACTGCTTGCATGGAGGAGTTCAAACTGTATAAATCAAGACCATAAAATCCAATTTTTTTTTCTGCAGGTAAATGATCATTGTATTGACGTAGCCAACTAAGGAATGGAGGGAGAGTAGTATTTCGCCACATCCAAATTGGGAATCGCTGAAAATTATCCAGCGCTTGCTCACTATGGGTTGCACTTCCTTCACCTTGTAAATACCGATGGACACGATGAGCATCAGGCCAATCTCCTTCAATCGCGATCGCCATAAAACCATGCTCTTTAATAAGACGCTGAGATATTTTAATACGTGCTTGATAAAATTCATGCGTTCCATGAGATGCTTCACCAATCATCACAAAACGGGCATTTCCTATTTGCTCAAGCACCGCATCATAATGTTCATTTTGGACTTCCAAAGGAACTACTGTATTATCGAGTTCATCAATCAGTTTTTGTAAAGCGTCCTTGTTCATGAGGCCTCCTCGCACTTCTCTTTGTAATGCGTTTCCAAAGAAACCTATTATTTAACACAATACTGGTCAAACCATTTTTTGGCTAAATCCGCTACCTCACTTAATTTTCCAGGCTCTTCAAATAAATGCGTCGCCTCAGGGACTATTTTCAATTGGGTGATGCAGTTCATTTGTGACATTGCTTGCTGATTGAGATCAATCACCACATCATCATAACCTCCGACAATAAGTAAAGTAGGTGTTTTGACTTGAGGTAAATAATTTCTTGCCAAATCGGGTCTGCCACCACGAGATACGATCGCATTGATGAACTTAGGTTCTTGTGCTGCTGCTACAAGTGCCGCCCCACCTCCTGTGCTTGATCCAAATAAACCGATTGGGAAATGGTATGCTGCTAATTCCTTTGTACACCAATGAATGACATCAATAAGTCGAGAAGCTAATAAATGAACATCAAAACGGAATTCGCGAGTCACATTATCAATGATGTCTTCTTGTGATGTAAGCAGATCAAAGAGCAAAGTAGCGTATTCCCCTTCATTCAAAGTACTTGCCACATATTGGTTGCGATTACTGAATCGACTGCTTCCACTTCCATGTACAAAAATCACAATCCCTTTCGCTTCTTCAGGTATAAATAAAAAACCATTCAGATAAACATTTTTACTGGGAATTGTTACGGGATGTTGAATGTCTGTAGTATAGGTATCCATGAGCATTCCTTTCCTGAACCTATCATTACTCCAAGTATAGACTTGTTCAAATGATTTTTTAGTAAATAGCTCAGAATTTGCAGGTATCCCCTAAAGAAAAAAATGACTCTTACTGCTCACGACATAAACCAATAAACTAGCCCACCGCTTACAAGCATGCCAAGTAATAATAATGTAGATTGCAAAGCAAAACGCATGGGGGTCAAACTCCATAAAAGCACTATTTTAGATATAAAACTAGCCCCGATCGCAGCATACAGCATCAAAGATGCTTGATCGAGTTGCACTTTTTCTCCCAAATAAAGTAAAGCAGTTGCTAAAGAAATACCATGAATTTCAAGGAGTCCACCCAAAAATGAAATCAATAACACCCCTTGAATTGAAACGATGCGTTTTGCCATAGCCACAAGTAGTAACAATAATCCAATAAGAATCGAAGTACGTAGTATTGATAACAAATTCAGCGGCATAGCTAATAAAGTAAAATCATGCTTTGTTTTTTTTTGATTACGAAGCAAAATCACTGTGAGTAGAATTCCTGTGCTCATCATCGCTATGAGTGGTCCAATAATTGAAACCAGTAAAATTGGTGAAGCGACAAAAATGATAATAATCACATCAACCAGCATTGCCACTGTAGCAAGCAGGCCAGAAGCTAAAATAGCAGACACCGACTGAGGGTATTTTTTTAATGTGTTGTGGACTTGGGCAAAAACAGCAGTACTCGAAACCAATCCCCCCATAAAACCGCTTAATGGAATGCCTAAACGTTCGCCAAATAGATGGATTGCGACATAACCACACAATTGAATACCAGCAACCGTTGCAATCAATAAACCAAACGCTTTGGGATTAAAAAACTGCCAAGGATCAATCGTTCGATCAGGAAGAAGCGGCAGAATTCCCAAAGTAAAAATGACCAATACAATTACGGTTTCCATTTCATGGGGTTTGAATTTTTTCCGCGCCAAAAGATGGAGTCTTTTTCGTTCAATCAGTATGAGTAAAATGATAGCGCTCAGGGTAATTGCTACTAAAGGCAAGCTAGGTACCATATAACCAAGACAAAAAATAACGCCTGCAGTAATCTCTGTTAAAGCACCAATAGTACTGTTTTTCCTTTGATTCGTACTGATTTGAAAATAATTGAGCAGTAATATACCAAACACAAAAGCACTTGCAGTAATCGTTAGTCCAGTTTGGTTAATGGTGGCAATTAAAGTTCCCAGAATCGATAATAGGGTGAATGTTCTAACACCAATAAATTGAGCCCCTTCTGGATGGCTACGTTCACGCTCAATGCCAATCAGAAGCCCAATCAGAAGCGATATAATAAATGATGTCAGTATCTCTAACATAATGCACACTTCCCTGGCTCTATTTTTATAAGTTCGCACTACGTTCCAGGCATTGGCGGTATTTACTAAATTGAAATCTTCTTAATAAATGGATTATAGTACATCTATACCTAATTTAAGTAGGGGCGTTTACAATTCGCTAGCTTGAGCCCTAATGCTGTGATTTTATGTGCTCCGAAACGCAGCATACACGAAGTATGTGAGTATCGGAGCACATAAAATCACAGCATTGAGGCCAAGATACTAGAATTGTAAGCAGCCCCTAATTTGCGTTTAAAAATAAGGGTGGATTATTCATGGATAATAGAAATCCCTGGGCTTTAAACGTCCCGATTGATTCTTTTTTCTTCGACTGTGATGGGACCCTTTCCCTGATTGAGGGGATTAATGTACTTGCAACGATGAATGGCGTTGCACAACAAGTACACCAGATTACTGCACGATGTATGGGAAAGACCGGCATGACGCCCGATGATTATCGGCAGCGTTTGGTCTATGTTCAGCCCACACGCAAACAGGTTGAGGAATTAGCAGAACACTATAAGCAACATACAGCTCCTGGAGCACAAGAACTCATCCAGTTATTGCATCGTTTGCATAAAAAAATTTACATCATTTCTGCAGGAATTAAAGCGGCAGTTGTCCCATTTGCGCAAATGTTAGGTATTCCCCCAAGTAATGTCCTTGCGGTGGAAGTTTCTTTTGATGAAGAAGGCAACTATCAAGGGTTTGATGAGCGGAGCAATATGACCCAAGGCAATGGTAAAGCCCTAGAAATTGCCTCAGTACTGAAACCCGGTGAGCGTTCCTTATTAGTTGGTGATGGAATGAGTGACTGGGAGGCTCGAGAAACAGTAACCCGATTTATTGGTTTTGCTGGTCTAAGCCCTAAAGAATGGGTGAAAAACCATACCAATTTTTATATCACCAATACAAGCTTTTACCCAATAATTCCTTTGGGATTAACACAAGACGAGTTGAGACAGTTGTCTTCACAAGACTATGCATATTATGAGCAAGGACTTACGGAAATTTACAATTCTGTTGTTCTGATCAAGGGGAATGACCATGTTCACTATTCAGGTTCTTGATAATATATCACCTCAAGGCTTAAGTTTATTTCATCCTGATCTTTATCAATTAGGCCTTAACCCTATTGATCCTGATGTTATTTTAGTACGTTCTCATAAATTACATGAGCACCCGTTTGACAAAAACTTAAAGGCAGTTGCCCGAGCTGGCACAGGTACGGACAATATCCCTGTTGAGGTACTTACACATTTGGGTATCCCAGTATTTTATGCTCCTGGAGCAAATGCCAATGCTGTCAAAGAATTGGTGATGGCTGCCATGATAATGGGTTACAGGCATTTAGATGAAACCCGCACCTTTATTACTGAGTTGTCAAAAGAAAATAATCAATCATTAAGTCGAGAAATAGAAACTAAAAAGAAGAAATTTGTTGGCCATGAGATTTCAGGTAAAACATTAGGCGTCATTGGTTTAGGTACTATCGGCGTTAAAGTAGCTAATGCAGGACTGGCTTTAGGCATGAAGGTATTGGGTTTTGATACCAACATGACCCTAACTAATGCGCTCGCATTGATGCCCGGGGTTGAAAAAGTCTTGGATATGAATGAGTTGCTTGTCCATGCAGATATTATTACGCTGCATATCCCTTTAAATACGACTACCACACATTTAATTAATGAAGAAAATATTACGCTTGTTAAACCGCATACCCTTTTACTTAATTTCTCTCGCGAACAAATAGTAAGTGAAGCAGCTATTTTGCAACAATTGAATAATCAGAATCTCATGGGCTATATTACCGATTTTCCAACAGTTAATTTAGCTGGACACCCAAGTGTCTTGTGCTTTCCCCATTTGGGAGCAAGCACACAGGAAGCAGAACAGACTGCAGCAGAAATGGTAATTCGCAATATTTGTAATTATCTGGAATATGGAATTATCGAGTATTCGATTAATTTTCCTAATATATCCCTCTCTGCTACTCAAATATCTAATTGTTACCGTCTACTGGCTATCAATAAAAATATTCCGGGGGCTATGGGTAAAATCACTCAGAACATATCAAAACTTGGATACAATATTGAACAGATGGAAAATAAATCACGTGGACCAATTGCTGTGAACCTTATCGATATATCTGGCCCCAAAGAATCTCTTCACAAACTGTGTGATCAATTGAAGCATATTTCCAATTTAATCAATATTCGACTGGTTTCAAGCTACCAAAAATAGGCCCGTATACACTACTCACCCAGGCCTAATGCCCACGCTTTATGCGCGGCATTCAGTCAATAACGATTGAATTATTCAAAATCACCGGCTCCCACGCGCAAAGCGCGGTAAGTTGGCATCTTGAGTCAATTATCAACAAGCCAAAGTAAAAAAATGTATTATTTTTTTTGAAAAACGCTATTTTCTTTACTACACTTTTTACATGTTATTCCCTTATTGAGATATTTTTACTCTATTTTTATAAGGATTGCTGTGCATAATATTGAGTTACTCGCCATTCGTCACAAAACAAATGGTATGGCAGTTTGTTTAAAGCCAAAAATTCCTTACATTATCACCCCGTCTCTGGTTCATGAGGTTCGGAAGTTACAAAATAAAATAGCGGAGCAATACTACACCAAACCATGGGATGGAATTTATTATATTCTCTGGTATTTACATTATGATACCGCACCATGGAAGGGGTTGGACTTTCATTTTATTCATGAAGCATTACTCAGTCATCATGAGCATCAAATAGAGCACTACATTGAAAATGTATTTGAATTGCTTTTTATTAATTATGTAGGTTTTGGCCTCCCCTTAATTAACTGTTCTATTGTAAACAGGAAGCTCAGTGGCATATCGCAAGATTTTTTCTATGTAAATCGCATCAACTTTATAAAAGGATATAAAGATTTAAATTGCTCAAGCTCTAATAAACTGCCTTTTAGTAAATTGGATTTTGATTCCGAAATAAAAAAAACCTCATTCCCTATTAAAATTTATACACGCAATAATTTTTACTCCTTTGATTCTATTGATTTAAATTCGATGAAAAAAATTCTTCACTCGCATCGATATGCCCCCATTCCCCAGCCGCAGCAAAATCAAATAAAGCTCATGTTCAATCAAATTAGCCAAGAAACGATTGCTAAAATTTATCAATTAGCCTCAGAAAAGATCCATTTAATTGAACGCTTTGCTTTGATTCAATCCTTAGCAAATAAATCTGGATGAAGACATACCTTGTAGCCTGGGTGCAGCGCAGCGAAACCCGGGGTTAAGAACACTCTTTCATATCAAGAAGCCCGGGTTTCGCTGCGCTGCACCCAGGCTACAAAACTGCAATGCAATAGAGTATAATATGGAAAAATTTTATACAATAAAGGTTAATCGATGTTTGGGCTGAATGATAAAGTAGGTAAATCCTTTTTTAAAGAAGCGAAATCCGATGAACTCTTTGTTACCAGTCGTTTTTTTACGTTACAGGGAGAAGGGCCTTTTCGTGGTCATCCTGCATACTTTATCCGTTTAGCTAAATGCAATTTAGCGTGCTCTTTTTGTGATACTTATTTTGATACAGGCGAATGGCTAGATTTTAACTCCTTACTGGAAGAAGCAGACACAGTCATTCAGGCTTTTTTCCAAAAACGTAACCTTCCTACACCTTCTTGGGCACAAGGGTTTGCTAAAAAAATGGTTCTGGTGATTACTGGTGGAGAACCTTCATTGCAAGAAAATTTATCTGCTTTTTTAGAAAAAGCCCAACCCTATTTCCAAAATACCCAAATTGAATCGAATGGTATTTCCATTCTACCGGATCTTCCCAAAAATACGACTCTAGTCGTCAGCCCCAAATGCCTGGAAAAAGAGGGTAAAACTATCCGTTATCTGGAACCAAATACCAAAATGTTAGAGCGTGCTGATTATTTGAAATTTGTTATGTCTGCACCTGAAGACAATCAATATACGCCCTATAGCGAAATACCTACATGGGCACATGAGTGGGCTGAAAAAACAAAAAAACACGTTTTTGTGAGCCCCATGAATAGATACCAAAAAGAACCACAGCGTGTTAAAGCAATTCGCGATAATGGGCGTGATCTGAATTTAGAAGAACGTTCTGAAATCAATGAAGTAGTCAGCTTTTGGGAACCTGGCCTTTTAAATCTGGAAAAAAATCAACGCAATCATGAATATGCCGCTGAATATTGCATGAAATATGGGTTTATTCTTAACTTACAAATCCATCTGTTTGCAAGCTTACCCTAATTGTAGCCTGGGTGCAGCGCAGCGTAACCCGGGGTTACGGAGCATGATTTCCTATCTGGAACCCGGGTTACGGCTTGCGCCTTCACCCAGGCTACAAAACTTTCTTATTAACCCGTAGACACCATGTCATGCCCACAACATGTCGGTGATTTAATTTGTCCACATCCATTAGGACATTTTGCTACTTGAACGTGACCATTCTCAGTTTTGACAACATCACTTACTAATTGTGCATTGCATTTGCTGCAAGTTAAATTTTTAACACCCATTCCACATTTATGACACTTGTATTCCATAACAAACCTCCTACAAATAAATTGATTATTCAATATAGGCATAAATTATGAACTTTTAAAACCCAAGATCACCTAGGGTTTACCCCTAATGCGGCATTTAATGCCTCATCAATATGATGTTCATCAAATACTTGTACACCGTGCTGCATCAACAGCGCTGCGGTAACACCTTCTCCCTGCATCAATGTATGCGAAAAGGTCCCATCATAAATCATCCCAGATCCACAAGAAGGGCTCCGTGCTTTTAAAATAGCGACACGTATATGATGTTTTTTTACAAGCTCAAGCGCTTTTTGTGCACCTTGTAGATAAAAATCAGTAACATCCTGATTATCATTTGTTTTTACTAAAGCGATTTTCTTCAAGACATCTACACCCGATTTTTTATTTTGAATCTCAGCTGGAGGTCTTGGTGTAGGTAAGCCCCCGGCCATTTCCGGGCAAATTGTGACTATATTGCCCTCGTTAAACCATTGCTGCAACAGAGGATGGTTTTGCAAACAATCACTACCATCATAGCGAACTTTTTGGCCAAGAAGACAAGCACTCATCAGTATTTTAGGCATAAAAATCTCTCCAACAATAAGTCTGGGCTGTTATAACTTAAGCCTTCGCAACCTCAGTGCATTAAAAATCACCGAAACGGAACTTAATGCCATCGCGGTTGCAGCGATGATAGGATTGAGTAATAGTCCTGTTAACGGATACAGCACTCCTGCAGCTAACGGAACACCTAATCCATTATAAATAAAAGCAAAGAATAAATTCTGACGTATGTTGCTCATCGTAGCGCGGGATAAATGATGTGCTTTAACGATGCCACCCAAATCACCATGCAACAAAGTAATACCTGCACTCTCAATTGCTACATCAGTACCTGTACCCATTGCAATACCAATATCGGCGATTGCCAAAGCGGGGGCATCATTTACCCCATCCCCCGCCATTGCTACAATAAGGCCTTTGTCTTTCAACTCACTGACGACACGACGTTTCTCTTCAGGCATAATTTCAGCAATCACATTTTTTATCCCTAATTGCTCTGCAACAGATTTTGCAGTTTTTTGACTGTCTCCAGTCAGCATATAGATTTCAATCCCATTTTTTTGCAGTTCATCTATGGCCTGAGGTGTACTTGGTTTAATTGGATCTTCAACTGCTAAAATTGCCACTGTTTCACCCTCTATAGCCATAAACATCACCGTTGCTCCTTGAGCACGTAACTCATCTGCTCTCTCAATTAGCGCGGTTTGGCCACTTCCATATTGTTGCATCAACTGCAGATTCCCAAGTGCAATATGTGATTCATTGACCGTACCAATGACACCTTTACCTGGCACCGCTTCAAAATCCACTACTGTGCCTAGCGACATCTGTTTTTCTTTGGCAACAGTTGTGATTGCATTTGCAAGTGGATGCTCACTTTGGCGTTCCATGGTGGCCGCTAAAGCCAATATTTCATCCGTTTCAAATTCTTTATCGGTAATAATTTGGGTTAATTTGGGGCGACCAAGCGTGAGGGTGCCGGTTTTGTCCACAACCAGTACCTTAACCTTCTCCATCTGTTCCAGCGCCTCAGCATTTTTGACTAATACGCCATTCTGTGCCCCTTTACCAACACCAACCATAATGGACATGGGCGTCGCTAAACCTAATGCGCAAGGGCAAGCAATAATGAGCACTGAAACTGCCGCGAGCAAGCCATAGCTCAATGCAGGTGGCGGGCCAATGAAGAACCAAATAATGAATGCAAGTATTGCAATCAAAATCACTGCCGGTACAAACCAACCTGAAACTACATCAGCTAATCGTTGAATTGGAGCGCGACTGCGTTGCGCTTCGCTCACCATCTGTACAATATGGGATAACATGGTGTCACCACCAACATGTTCTGCCCTCATCACGAAACTTCCATTCTGGTTTATGGTAGCGCCAATCACTTTTGACCCCACTTCTTTGTTGACTGGCATTGACTCTCCGGTGACCATTGATTCATCCACATTACTGCGTCCTTCAAGTACTTCTCCATCCACAGGAATTTTTTCACCTGGACGAACACGAAGCTTATCCCCAACCTGTACGTGATCCAGGGTCACTTCCTCATCATTACCATTTGGATCAATTCGACGTGCGCTTTCGGGAGCTAAACTCAATAAAGCTCGTATCGCACCACCCGTTTGTTCTCGAGCTTTTAATTCCAATACCTGTCCGATCAGTACCAAAGTAGTAATCACTGCAGCCGCTTCAAAATAAACATTGATTAATCCCTGGCGGCGAAGAGCGATGGGAAAAATACCTGGGAATATCAAAGCAATGGTACTGTAAATCCAAGCAACTCCTATCCCCAGTGCAATAAGGGTAAACATATTCAGCTGACGGGTTTTCAATGAGATAAAGCCACGCTGAAAAAAGGGCAAGCCACACCATAAAACTACAGGGGTTGCTAATACAAACTGAATCCAGGCAGAACTATTGGCTGAAATCAAATGGAACAGATGCCCACCCATTTCAAATAAAACCACAGGGATACTCAAAATAAGTGCCAGCCAAAAGCGATGCTTCATGCTTTTGTATTCAGGATTTTCTTGTTCCGCAGATACCGTTTCTGGTTCTAAAGCCATACCACAAATTGGACAATTTCCAGGGCCAGATTGACGGATCTCTGGATGCATAGGACAGGTGTAAATTCCAGTTTTAATTCCATGTTCATCTGGACTATGTTGCTGATGCATAGAATCATGTTGATGACATGCCTTGTGCGAATTTGCTGATGCTGAAGGGCTTTTGTGGTGTTGATGCTCGTGATCACAATGTTCATGTTTCATAATTCACTGTTCCCTTATTTGCGCCATGTTTATCCCATTGACGAACCAATACCCTTCTCCCTAGGGAAGAAGATTTATGATCAATAAAAGCATAGCCCAAATCCGCATCAATAAGCCTAATTTGAACTAGAATATCAATACATTATCGAATTAAATCTTCAATAGTTCATCCATAATTTTCTAAGACTTAATTATCCAGTTGTTCTACTCACTCATAAAATCAACAATTCTACATTCATCATTCTTTAGTAAAATGGTCATGGTACGATTCAATTCGTGAGCTATTTGATCTTTACAGTCTTTCGTTAAGGGTCCATTAATCGACAGTCGATATTCACCATATTGATCTTTTGTAAAATACAACCATAACGCTTCATTACCTATTGGACGATCCACACTGCCATAATGATTAGGGGTGCTGGAATCAAGGCCTTCAAAATTCATATCCCGAGACCCTTTGATAAAAAAGTTTGCTGTAATGTTAATAACTGTTCTTAAGCTCGCTGGTTTTTGCAGTGACAGATTTAACTTAAATAATTTATTGAGGGAATTCTTAGCTCGAATTTCTAGTTGACGCCATTGTACCCGACTTAGACTCCTAAGTTGATAATCCACTACAATTGAATTAAGTTTGCTTTTTTTAAAGTGTTTCGCAAGAGTTAATTTATTACAGATGTAGATCAAATATTGACCGAATGATAATCGAGATCCTTTTAGCCCCGTACTTTTAATGGCATAGGTACATTTTTGATAAGGAGCTGTGATTAAGAACTGTTCCTCAATTGATTTAAGAAAATCAATAAATTTATATTCTTCATTTAAGGTAATATTTATCATTTTATATTCTGTAAACAAGCCAATAACCGATTGGTAATGACTCCCTTCTCTGCCACTATGCAGTATCGTAATGGGTATTTTCTTTTGACTGCTGAGTTTGTAGAAAACTATTTGGCACGCAGCAATTAAACCAGTACTCACATTAATATTTTTTTCCTGGTGCCAACTCTTAAATTGTTCAACCAGTTGAGCATCTATAGGGTAATGAAATAAATTTTGGGATTGGTTGGCTGCATCTGGCAAGTGATGTGCACGTCCGAAACTCAACCTTTGAAAATTTTTATTATAAACTCGCCAAAAATCAATTTTATCGTGCAGATCTTTTTCATAATAAGCATTATTTTGTTTTACAAATTCAAAATAGTTATGTTTTTCTGGTACAGGCACAAGATTCTTGCCCCGCAGAAGGGTTGCGTAATTTTTCCTAAATTGATCGAATAGAATTCTGTACGAAGGATCATCAAGTATAATATGAGGTATCATGATGTGTAACTCATGCAGATCATGACTCAATTTATAAAGATAAACTCGAATCAGTGGGGGTTCCGTTAGGGGAATCAACTGCATTATATTTTCATAAAATTCGTTGTTCAATTCATCCTGATCATAGTCTAACGAAATGTCTTCATAGATTAACTTGAATTGCCCCTGTTTCTTCAATGTTTGAATCGGTACCTCTTTGTTAAAACTCAACCAAAATACACTATTTTGTTGTATGGTAAAATCAAAAGCCTGATACAAGTATTTCTTATTAAGATTACCTCGTAGCTGTATCTGCATACCACAATTGAAACTAGAACCCAGTTTGTTGAATACCCAAAATACGTATTGAGTATCACACAAAGCGACTGGCTCCTCATCTGGATGAGTAGCAGGCAGGGATGCCGGTGCATTGGCAAAGAGCTTCTGGAGTTCATCGGCAATGTTTTTGGCGATTTTATCGATGCGAGGTTCATTAATAAAATATTCAATGGGCAGACTCAGGGCTGGCGCACCCAACTTATCATGAATACGGTTTCTAAACTCCAATGCCATCAGCGAGTCCATGCCCAAGGCGAAGAGGTCATTTTTGCTGCCCACCTCCTCACCATGGCCTAAGCCCAAAACCTCAGCGGCAATCTCGCCTAAGGAATGGCGCAAAAGGGCTACCCGTTCTTTGGCATCATGGCGATAGAGCAAGGCCAAAAAGGGCTTCTCAGCCGGCACGCTCTTCGCCACCAGCGCCGATAACTCCAGTGAGTGCGGGGTGGTTTTGCAATAAACATCCCAATGCATCGGACAGACTGCAATTTGCGGCAGCTGACTGGGCAAGAGCACATCCAACACGTTGATGCTCTCGGGATTTAAGGGGATAAAACCGCGTCGCGTCAGTGACTCAACATTCTTGGCGGCCATACCCAGGGTGTGAAAAGCCCCCCAGTTAATCGCCAGTGCCGGTAAGCCTTGCTGGTGACGCAGGTGTGCCAGGCCATCTAAAAAGCCATTCGCCGCCACATAGTTGGCCTGACCTCTGGAGCCTAAGAGGGATGCCGTCGAGGAAAACAGCACAAACCAGTCCAGATGCAGCTTTTGGGTGAGTTGATGCAGAATCAGGGCGCTGTCCATTTTGGCACGCAAGACCTCCTGTACCGCCTGCTCCCTTAAATTGACCAGCAACTCATCGCGAAGCACGCCAGCCAAATGAAAGACGCCTCTTAGGGGGTGGGCGCTGTGTTCGATGTCCTTGATGAGCTGCTGCATACGCTGCAGGTCACTGGCATCAAGGGCATAATGGGTGATGGACACCTGCTTTTTGCGCGCCTGCTCAATGAGCGCCTGGGTTTCCTGGGTACATGCTGAGCGGCTGGTAATGATTAGATGTTTGGCACCGCGGTGCATGAGGTAGTCGATTAAGGGTTTGCCCAAACCGCCCGTACCGCCGGTAATGAGGTAACTGGCTTCTCTATCCAGTAAGACTTCGTGGGGCTCTGAAGGCACGGGCAGCTCTTTTTTCTTCAGCCTGGGGACATAAAGGGTATCGCGTACCGCAAATTGGGTTTCAGCACTGGTCGTATGAACGACATAGCGCAACACCTCGCTTAGGGTACTGCGTGAGTCTAAATCTATGGTGTAATTTTTAGTGAATTCCAGCTCATTGCTAAAGCTTTTCCAAAAAGCACTCGCCATGGTGTGGTAGGGATTCACCGGATTAGCAGTGTACTTGTCGTTGAGGGCATAGGCGTTTTCAGTCACCAAGATAAAACATGCCGGACGTTGTTGAAACATCCGTTGACACCAATGAATGAGTTCATTAAAGTGGTCCTGCTCGTACAGGAATACGATGTGTTTCTCCGCCACATCCTCCAGTTGGCGGTCCTCCTCAATCAGCTGATACTGAAGTCCCCCTAATACTTTTTGGGCGCGCGCCGCATCGTGAGCAATCACCCACAGCTTGGGCATGGCCGCACTGCTCGGCACCGTGCTATTGAGCGGATTCCAGGTGCGGTCGTACAGATGCTGTACGGCCAAGTCATAAGCACTCAAATGAGGTGTCGATGCTTTTTTTTCCAGCCAAAATTCACGGCGTTCAAATGCATAATTGGGTAAGATAACTTTGCGATACCCCCCAGCGGGGTCGGTGTAGTAAGCCTGCCAATCCACGTCTTTACCGTGCAGGTATTCGCTCACCAGTGCCTGAAGCTCGGGGTCATGCACCTCCAGGGCCTTCTTGTTTTGAGTCGAGGCAAACGCACCCTGCTGCATCAGTTGACTGGCTTCAAGCGTGCTTTGGGCAGCGACTGCCAGGCGATACGCATAATGCTCCCTACAGCTGGCGGCGGTAAAACAGATGTCGCGAAACTCATAGTGGCTTGTGGCGAGATACTGTTGATAACGTTGGGCCAGATGGTCCAAAGCAGTCTGGCTTTTGGCGGATAAAACCAGGACTTGTGTTTGTGCCGTCAGGTTCTTCTTTGGCGGTGTTTGTGTCGGAAATTCCTGCACAATGACGTGGGCATTGGTGCCGCTAAACCCAAACGCATTCACCCCGGCGCATTTGAGAGGGGTAGGGCTGTGCCAATCCATGGTGTGTAAGGCAAGACGAGTCTCATCCAGTTGAATCTTGGGATTTAAGCGTTGAAAATTGATGTTTTTATAAAGACGCCCTTTTTGTAAACTCAAGATGACTTTAATCATACTGGCAACACCGGCAGCACTTTCCAGATGGCCTAAATTGGTTTTCACAGCCCCCAGATACAAGGGATTGTTCTCACCACGCGATGTGCCATAGACTTGGTTTATGGCATGCACCTCAATGGGGTCGCCAAGCGGGGTGCCTGTGCCGTGCGTCTCAATGAAACTGATGTCACTGCTCGCTAAGGACGTCTGGCTTAAGGCCTTGCGCATGACTGCTTCCTGACTTTTCCCATTCGGGACAGTGAGTCCTGCTGTCTTGCCATCATTACTGACGGCAGAGGCTTTAATCACCGCTAAAATCGAGTCCTTATCACGCAGGGCATCACCGAGCCGTTTCAAAAACAACACCCCACACCCTTCCGCACGCACATACCCATCCGCATGCTCGTCAAAGGTTTTGCATTGACTCTCTAAAGATAACGCTTTGGCTTTGCACAAATTAACAATACTTTCGGGACGTAATAACACATTCACCCCGCCCGCCAGCGCATAATCGATTTCCCGAGTTTTTAAGCCTTGACAGGCATAATGAATCGCGACTAAGGACGAAGAACACGCCGTATCAAAGCTCACTGCCGGGCCCTTGAAGTCAAACGTGTAGGTGACGCGTCCAGGAATCATATTCAATGCCTTACCCGTAACCGCAAACATCCCCATCTCGTCCGGAGCCAATCCGACGTGTTCCAGCTGCGAATAATATTCATGCGACGCACCCACCCCAGCATAAACCCCGGTTAAACTGCCCCGTAAAGAATGCACAGAGTAATTGGCATTTTCCAAAGCCTGATAACACTGCTCCAAAAAAAGACGTTGTTGGGGGTCCATCAAGGATGCTTCTCGTGGACTAATCCCGAAAAACGAAGCATCGAATGCTTTAATATGCTCAATGAGCCCAAGCTTCGTGATGTAAGATTTGCCCGGCGCATCCGGATTGGGGTCATAATAGAGTTGATTGTCCCAGCGCTCGAGAGGAATTTCTTTCACACCGCTTAACCCCTGTTCAAGCAGAGTCTCGAAGGCAGTAACATCAGGTGCATTCGGCAGGGTACAGCTCATGCTGATAATGGCAATCGAGTCGTCAGAAACCTCTGGAGATGACTGCAACACATGCGTTTGAATGAGGCTCTTTTCCAATTCCGATTCAACGTATTGGGAGAGTTTGCTTATGGATGGATAATCAAAGCCAATCGTAGCGGTTACATTAAGATAGGGTTTCAGCTTTTCCTTCAGCCTGGTCGCTATTTCAGTGACCATTAACGAATCAAAACCAAGTTCAAAAAATCCTTCGTGCTCTTCCAATTCCTCTGTTTCGGGTAACCCCAAAATTTCTTTACAGAGTGCAGAGACCATGTTCTTGCATGCAGTACCTTTTTGATCATCGTTCATCTTCGAGTAATCATTCAGCCAGGGCGATACGTTTTCATTAGCTTCGTATTCGACCTCAACCCCAGTCAGATCATGGGTCAGATCTTGATAAAATAAAGGTCGTGGTTTTGGAACAAAATCCAACATAAACTTGAGGTATTCAGGTGATATAATGGTGACATGGGATAATGGACTATTGATTAAATAGTGAATCAACGCACGCCCTTGATCATTATGAATGAATGCCTGTTTTAGACCTTGGTCGCGCGCTCGTTTTTCAGCCATACCCGCTTCAGCCCAAGGCCCCCATTGAATTGCGGTACCCACTAAACCCAAGCGGCGACGTTCTGCAATTAAGGCGTCTAAAAAACTATTAGTGGCACTGTATGCTGATTCTTTGTTGCTTCCAAATACCGAGGAAACAGAAGAGTAAACGACAAAAAAATCCAGGTCACAATGCTGGCTTAACTCATGCAAGTACCAACCGCCTTCTACCTTTGCAGAAAATAAAGAGTCAATGTCTTCATCCTGATGCTCAAGCAATGGCGCATTCAGTGAGGCACCGGCAGCATGAATAATCCCCCTTAACAAGCCATCTGCGTTACTCTCTAATAACAAACTACGTAGTTTTTCTTTATCTGTAATATCTAAACCCATCGTACGAATTATTTGATTTGGGTAGCGGGATTGAATTTTTTTAATCTGTGCGTTTAATTCGGGCGTATCCACATGCCTTGAGACAAGAATTAATTCTTTGGCACCAACAGACAGTAAGGCTTGCGCGGTCACCAGACCTAAGCCACCACAGCCCCCTGTGATAAGATAACGGCCTTCGCCCCATAGTGATCGTTTTTTGTCGGGCAGTGTCGTTCTTTTTAAGCGGGAGACCCATCGCTGGCCATGACGATACGCAACGACATGCTCGTAATTTTGGCCATGGTTATAATGAATTTCATGAACCACCTGCGCCGGAAAATAACCTTCATCGTGTTGATCCAAATCGATGAGAATGGTTTGATATTGAGGTAATTCCAAAACTAAAGTCTTGCAAAATCCCAAGAGCACGCTGCCATCAAGGTTGAGTAGGTCGCCGGTAAGCTCTGGTATCGCGTTGGTCGTGAGGACTATAAGCTGTAATTCAATTGCTTTTTGTTGTAACTCTTTAACCAGGCCCAATAATTTTTTTAGCGTGTTCTTTTGTAAATCGATATGAGTCTCAATATCCTTTGCTGGCATTGCATCGATATCCGCTGCAAAAATAACTCCTTCCAACGTGTCTAATGCGGGGTTATCGTCATCGAGAACAATTGGTAATCCCTGTTCTATAAAACCAGTGGCTAAATGTTTGGCCCCCATTAAAAGCCAAGGCTTGCCTGACATTTTGCGATAATGTTTCTCTGTGGGTTGATTCTGCCACTCCAAGTGGAAGCTCCAATCCTGAGGCACCGGCGTATCATCTGCTGTATTGTTATCCTCTTTATCATGCCAATACGCTTTTCGATCAAAAAAGTACAATGGCAAATCGACTTGATTGTACGAGTCCCGGTTATTAGCGAGCCTGATGTTGGCTCCTGAACGATACTGCTCATAAATTTGCTGTGCATCATATTCTATAATTTTGATGTCTTTTTTTAGGGTTACTTTATTCAGCTCATATGCTTCTGATTCAATTTGTTTAATTAATGCTTCTTTGTTGTTGGCAATGATGGCGCAACGAAATTTATAATGGTCCCGACAATTGATTAAGGTGGAGCACACATCACGCAGGCTTACGGAGGATTCCTTTAAATAGTGCAGGTGGCTTGCTAGCATCTGCTTCAATGAGTATTCACTGTGTGCTGAAATAACAAAACACTCGGGTTCATCGTGATGCGCAATGGATGGGTTTAATGCCAAAACGGGTGGTTCTTCAATAACTGCGCTCACATTCGTACCTGTAAAACCAAAATTGGATACTTGCGCGTACCTTTTTTTATTGGCATGTTTCGCGAAAGGTATCGCTTGAACGGGGAGAAGAGCCGGGATACTCTCAGGGTCAATCGATGAGCTTGGTGTGGTGTAATGCAAATTAGCCGGAATGAGTTCATGATTTAATGCGGCAACCACTTTAATGAGGGATGCAATACCTGATGCTGAAATAGTATGTCCCAGATTACTTTTTACTGCACCGATAATTAAGGGACTGTCTTTGGTATGATGACCTTGGTGTATGTGTTGAATCGCATTAAACTCAACCGCATCACCCAAAATCGTGCCTGTTCCATGGGTTTCAATATAGTCAATATCACTTGCTGTCACATGCGCCTGTTCTAATGAGGCCTGGTGCATAGCTATTTGCGCTTCGATATTCGGCGCAGCCATACCCATCCCACCACCACCATCTTGATTCATGACGATGCTTTTAATCACCGCAAGGATTTTATTGTTGTCTTTTAACGCATCACGAAGTCGTTTCACAACCACCACAGCACACCCTTCACTACGTGCATAGCCATCGGCTGCAGCATCAAAGCTGCTGCATTGGCCAACAGCTGAGAGCATATTCGCTTTCGTTACGCCTATAAAAATTTCAGGGCAAAGGCTCAAATGAACTCCACCAACAATCGCCATATCGCACTGCTGATTCCTTAATGCCATCGTGGCAAGATACAGTGCTGACAACGATGAGGAGCAGGCGGTATCCACAGTCATGGATGGACCTTTTAAATTAAGAAAGTGAGACAGTCTTCCTGGTGCAGCACTGTCTGCAGAACCTATATAGGTATAGGCATTAAATGTGATGTGGTCTTTATAATTCAGTTGGCTGTAATCGTGTGTAGAAACGCCACAATATACCCCAGTATTGGAGTTTTTTAATGAATCAAGCGGTAGGTTGGCATGATTTAAAGCTCGAATGGAAACTTCTAAAAAAAGACGTTGTTGCGGATCCATTTGTTTGGCTTCGGTGGGCGATATTTTAAAAAAAGCGGCATCGAATAATTGAGGATCATTCAAAAAACCGCCCTTACGGCTGACTATTTTATTTTCTTTCTGGCGGTCCACGTCATAATATTGATCAATATTCCAGCGATTCCCAGGTACCTCTTTAATTGAAGTCTGTTCTTTGAGCAACATCTCATAAAATGCATCGACATCTTCGACATCCGAATCAACCCCAGGAAATTGACAATTCATTCCAATAATGGCAATCGGTTCGTTCAGTATGTCGTTTATGCTGTTTTGATGTCCTTTTTTTGTATGCATCATGTTACCTCATTCTGTCTTTTCTTTTGTAACAAATAACAAAGATATTTCTGCTGCCCATTTATAAACCCATTATAAGTAACTGAACCCTTCACCGCAGATATGTCACGAACAGCTTGACGCCATATGGGTGAGTAAGTTGCATTAATATGGGCTTTTCGCCTGTCTGACAGACGAGTTAACGAATCAAGAACTTGAGGAGTAATATCATCACGCTTAAGAACTTGTAATCCGGAGGTGCTGATACATTGGTCTAACGATTCCACCTCTGAAGACGGACGTAGATCGGTAAAAGCCATATAACCATCAGGTCGAAGTACACGCTTAACCTCACTAAGAAATTGTTCCATTGAAGGGTAACAATGAGATGATTCTACATTGACAAGCACATCAACACTATCGTCAGGGATAGGTAAAGCGTCTGCACGTCCTTGAATCCAACGCGCATTATCCCATTTGGAATTGCGCTGACATATTTCAATTGCTTTTTCGGACAAATCAATACCAATATAGGAACGAGGCTTTTTATACTGCAATAAGAAGACACCACCAGCACCCTGACCACATCCAACTTCAACAATATCTTTGTTCTGTAAATCGATATCTCTGACAACTCGATGATAGAGTTGGATAAAGTATCGATTCGGTTCATCCTCTGGATTTAACGACAGAATGGTCTCATCATGATACCCATAATTCAGAAAAACACATTGTTTCGCCTTATTATTCGATGCAAATTTATTATAAAGCCACCGGATCAATGCGATGCGTAGAATGGGTGATAACTGCATTAAAAATCGATGTATTTTTCTAAGTTTACTTGCTTTCATTGTATTAGACTGCTCTTTTTGCATAGATCATATATTGGTTCCAATCCAGCTTTTCATAAAGAGGATTTCTATTGACCTTAACAAGATAACCTTGCTCTCGCAAATATGCAGCAAGATGCTCTACCCTGTTATCAATATTATGTACTTCGATACTTAATTGTTTAATCATAGAAAACTGTTCGGGCTTAATGCTTTTTACAACTTCAAATTCCGCGCCCTCAACATCAATTTTCAAAAAATCGATATGTTTTATCGCGTTTTTTTCAATAAAATGGCCAAGTGATGTCAGTTTACACACAACTTTTGTTTCTGCTGTTCGATTTTTAAAGTTCCTTTTAATCAAATAGTGTCGCATAAAAGGTAAAAATTTCAGTTGATAATACAACAACTTATTCCGATATCGGGAAATTTTTAGTAAGGTCTTATAATCTAATAGAGGATTGTAGTTAGAAATCATTTTATCCAGAGGCTTATAGGTTGCTGTCGTAAGATCTCCCCCAAAAAGCGTAAATTCAACAGAACATTCTTCAGTAACATCACCAATTCCCATGTTATATAGGCGAGCTTTCTCTCCAAACGGCGCCAAATTCTTTTTTAGACATCGAAAAGAGATAGGAATGGGTTCAAAACTATAAACCAATGCATCATATTTACATCGACGCAGGGCAAACAGTGAAAAAAGCCCAATATGTGCTCCTACATCCAAAATAATCGAGCCGGGATTTAAAGTGAGAAAATCGGGTAAATACGTTTTTTGATAAAAGATTTCATAAATTAGTCCACGCGTTTCATGCTCACTTATAAAATGCAAATGACCAATTGTAAATTGTTTATTTAAAATTGTATTAGACATTCACTGTTGTCCCATTAAAAGTCTGCATATAAATTAGGCTATAGTTCAGGACAAGCTTCCATCTTACCGCCATTAATATGAGATCTTTTTGGAAAATGAGAGGGCTTTTAAAACTTATCATAATCTAGCCTTTCAATAAATATTATAGTCTAGGTCTTCTAGTTTAGACAGAAGCGCCATTCCTAGCTTATATTTAAAGTAACTACTTTAGAGGTACACGATGCACGCAAAAAAAGGACATCAAGATAATGAAAATGACATCCTAAATGAACCGATTGCCATTATCAGCATGAGCTGTACCCTGCCGAATGCACCTGATGTTACTGCCTTCGAGACTCTGCTTGAACAGGGGTT
>NZ_LNYZ01000029.1 GCF_001468065.1 Legionella steigerwaltii | reverse complement strand
ATAAGGTTTGGTAGACCTTAACAGTGTGGCTCATCTAGGTGCCGGGTAAAAGGGAGGATGAGTCCATATCATTGCTTGCTGACCAAACTTTTGTATTAAGTATGCCTGATGCTCAACATCGGTTTCTCGCGTCAATTCTAAGCGCATATATTCCAATCGACCAACACAAAATTGGACACGGTTTAAACTTAAAGCACCATCAGAATATTGCTCTATTTTAGGAATTAATTCATTTTTATACCACACATTATCAGGCTTAGGAGTTTTAAATACAGACTAACCACTAAACACAACAATATTATGGATAAGATTTGGATCTATGAACTCACATAGCTTTTGAATGGCTTTAACATGCTTATAATTTTGGTATATTGGATTCTGAAATCTGAATTTCAAGTAATAAATAGTTTGAGTCCAACTCTTTGATTTAGGATTAGCAAATATCCATCCTTTGTAATGTTTGGTTTCTATCACAAATATACCTTTTGTACTAACCAAAACATGATCAATCTGAGTAGTTGAGCCATCTTCTAAGCGTAAAGTAACATTACTCAGTACATGAGAATCTCTATTTCTACAATATTTTGCTAAAGAGCGTCTAACTTGAGCCTCACCATTATTTTCAACCGATGCTCTACGAGCTCTCCCCGCAATGTAACCAAATACTAAAGCTAGAGCTGATAATGATAAACAAATAATCTCATACCAATCGCCCATACTGGCTCCTGATAAAATATAATCGTCCATAAAGTTAGTAATGTTAAATCGCTTAGGTAATAACACTTTGCGTTAAGTGTACCCCAAAGTGTACCCAAGAATTTTTATTAGGAAGTGATTTATTCGTAACTCATTGATTTTATTGGTCGGGACGGAAGGATTTGAACCTTCGACCACTAGCACCCCATGCTAGTACGCTACCAGGCTGCGCTACGCCCCGATTAGGTGGGAAATGATAGCGAAGTCTGGGGGAAATAACAAGGGGTTGTGGGATTGTCATCTTTGTAGCCTGGGTGCAGCGCAGCGGAACCCGGGATTATAACGCATGAATGATTTCTTAATCCCGGGTTCCGCTGCGCTGCACCCAGGCTACAATTTTACAATCCTACAATCCACATTTAATTTTGGGGAATGATTCTTTTTGAACTTTCTGACAGAATAAACGCACAGGCATTAATTCCTGCAGTACATAACAGTTGCTTTTCTTCTTTTGCCCAGTACCCCCCATACGGTTTAACTATTTGATTCACTGAGGGCGAGAGGTGAATGGTCATCCATAAATACGTGCCTTTCTCTGTTGGATTTCGCCAATGATAATAGCAAACCAGATTATTGTTTTGGTTAATCAGTGCTTGCATAAAACCAATACTGTCTGGTGCCTTCCATCCTTGATAGTCCATTTGCCAATATAATGTCCCGACTTGGAACGCTTCGGAGCTGTATTGATGCTTCACTACTTCTGCTGCTGGCGGACAAAAGTGGAGTTCTGGAGTTTTTGATCCGTGATTTGTTTTTTCCCCTATTCGCTCCATTAAATCTTGAATAAATGGGTTGTAATAGCTACCAACGGCAATACCTATTATAAAAATGATTAGGATGAATAAACTATTTTTTAAAAATTTGTACACTTTCAATCTCCTGGCACGAACTCCTCAAGTCTATGATAAATACTCGAGGAGAGGCCCATTTTTATAATAATGTTTTGATCTTCTGAGCTTCAAATTTAGAGTGTGAAATTTGAACGTATTGTTTGCAGCTCAGTAACTCCGCATATTGCAAGGCACCTACGGCGTTATTTAAGATCTCTTTTGCCACATCAGAAGAGTCTTCCATAATTAAATACGCGGCTGTACTCATTTGCACTGAAGCCATATGGAGTTTATTAATGCAAACCTTTTTTTCTTGGCTGTCCGCTAAAGAGATAATCACTCGCGAAAGCTCGTAACACTGATTGGCTAAGAACTCTTTACTTGGCCCGGACTGCACATTCATACTGAATACAGGTAAACTTAATATTAACGCTTTTTTTAAAGTCATTTTAAACATAGGGATACTCCTGTAAGTTGCCGAATAAACCTGCTTCGCTTCACACAATCCTGATGCATGAAGAATAAGTTAAACTCTAACGATGCAATGACTATATAGAACAAAAAGTAACCTAGATCCAATTTCCAGGTTACAATAAGTCATTTTATCTTGGTGCTTAACCGTTTAGTGCTTGGTTTAAGCAAAAGCATTAATTCCTGTAATATGTTTTCCTAGTACCAGAGTATGGACATTGTCCGTACCCTCGTATGTAAAGACTGATTCTAAATTAAGCATGTGACGAATCACATGATATTCAAGGCTGATTCCATTTGCTCCTAATAGATTCCTGCATTTTCGCGCAATATTTAATGCCTCACGACAGGCATTGCCCTTAGCCAGAGAAATCATCACCGGATTTTCACGATGATTATCTTTTATTCGGCCTATCTGCAAATTAAGACATTGCGCCTTAATAATTTCAGTATACATATCTGCTAAATCTTTTTGAATAAGCTGAAATGAAGCCAAAGGTTTATTAAATTGCTTACGCTCTAACAGATAATCTCGCGTAATATCAAAACACGCCATTGCAGCACCCATAGCGCCCCAGGCAATACCATATCTCGCTTGGCTTAAGCAGCTTAAAGGAGCGCCCAAACCTTTTTCACTTCCCGGGAGATAATTTTCATCGGGAACAAAAACATCATCAAACACCAACTCCCCAGTGTTTGACGCACGTAATGACATCTTTAATTTGATTTCAGGACGACTTAATCCCTCTGATTTCGTATCTACAATAAAGCCTCGGACACCTTCATCTGTTTTTGCCCAAACAACGGCGATATCAGCGATTGGTGAATTGGTTATCCACATTTTAGCGCCATTCAAACTCCAGCCGCCTTTCACTTTCTTCGCGGTCGTTCTCATTCCAGCTGGATCCGAGCCAAAATCAGGCTCAGTCAAACCAAAACAACCAATAATCTCGCCTGTAGCCATCCCCGGCAAAAAGCGCACGCGTTGTTCTTCAGAACCATAACGAAAAATAGGATACATGCATAAAGAACTTTGTACGGAAACAAAACTACGTAAGCCACTATCACCTCGTTCTAACTCCTGGCAAACCAAGCCGTAAGCGACATAGGATGCTTCAGCGCCACCGTATTCTGCAGGTAAGGTCAAACCCAATAAACCCATTTCAGCGGATTTTTTAATAAGCTCTCGTGGAAATTGAGCATGTTCAAAAGATTCAGCCATCAAAGGCATTACATCATTGCTGACGAAACGCGCTACGCTATCGCGTATCATGCGCTCATCACCATTCAATTGCTCATCAAGAAACAACAAGTCGTCCACTTTCTTTCTCCCTTTTATCTGACTGTAACGCAATCACGGCTTCAATAATACTTTCTTTACTGGGTAACAAATATTGCCAAGCATTACCCAAGGGAATAAAGCAATCTTTACCGGTAATTCGTTTGATTTTTAAACTGGATGAAGCCTCTTCTAACAACAAAGTCATCAAACCTTCACTAACCGAACCACTTTGCCTGCCTTCATCCACAATTAATACGTTTTTCGCTTTGGCGATTTCTTTCAAAATCCCTTTGACAGGTAAGGGACTAAGCCATCGTAAGTCTACTATTTTTACTGGAATATTATGTTCTTCCTGCAGTACCTTCGCAGCTTGTCGTGATAAATAATAACCATTAGCGTACGTTAGGATAACCGTTGCTCCATCTCCAAAAACACCCACTTCACCTTCCTCAATCACGGTACCGGGTGCAGGATAGTTGAAAAGCCATCCATTATCACCAGGTTCGTGCAAGTCTTTCGTCATATATAAAGCAATAGGTTCTAAGAAGACAACGACCCTGCCTTCCTCATAGGCCATGCGTACGCAAGTACGTAACATTTTTGCGGCATCGGGACCATTTGAAGGACAAGCGACAATTACTCCAGGTAAATCACGAAGTACCGCAATGGAGTTATCATTATGAAAATGGCCACCAAATCCTTTCTGATAAGCCAATGAAGCAATACGCAGGACCATTGGATTTTGGTATTGGCCACTGGAAAAAAAGGATAAGGTGGATGCTTCTCCGCGCAGTTGATCTTCTGCATTATGTAAATAAGCCAAAAATTGAATTTCCGGAACCGGAATGAATCCATTATGAGCTAAGCCAATTGCAGTACCTAAAATGGTCGTCTCATCTAAAAGAGTATCAAATACTCGGCGTTGTCCAAAACGAGTCTGTAAATCAGCAGTGACTCGATAAACACCCCCTTTTTTACCTACATCTTCACCAAATACCAGCATATTGGGGTATTGCATCATGAGATCAGTCAAAGCAAAATTAATTTGTTGACATAAATTTCGTTTTTGAGCTAATTGCGAGAATGCGTTGGCGAAAACTTTGGTTCGTTGCTCCTCACTCGGTAGAGGAAGTGCTTGTTTTTTAGGTACTGAAGGGATTAACGACGACATTACTGCTTCGGCGCTTGAAAGTTTGGGTTGCCTTATTGCATCTACCGCTTTGGCCTCAATTAAATCTTTATTATTTCGATAAAGACTTAGCATGTCTTGCACACTCATCCAGCCTTCCCGATAAAGAATGCCTGCCGTATGCAACAAAGGATCTTGAGCTTCTCTGGCTTCTATTTCATCGGGTGTACAGTATTGTGATTCAATATCAGAACCAGCATGCCCTAATAAACGCACGCATCGCATATGTAAGAAAACAGGTTGTTTTTTTACACGCGCCAAATATTCAGCTTCTTGCGCTGCTGCATAGGCATCAGCAATATTTAATCCATCACAAGCAATATAATGCAAACCAGGCCGAGCACTGACTGAACGTTCTATCCAGCATGATGGAGTGGGCACAGAAATTCCTATGCCATTGTCTTCACAAATAAATACTATGGGTAAAGGATAGTTTTGCTGCGCGATCCATGAGCAGGAATTTAAAGTAGCTTGTGCCGATGCATGGTTAGTCGACGCATCACCAAACGTACAAATGATCAGGGAATCTGGATTTAAGTTGCTGTGAATATTTAATTCTTTTGCACGAGTAATCGATAGAGCGGCGCCTAAAGCTTTAGGTAAATGGGATGCAATGGTTGATGTTTGTGGCGGAATATTTAAAGGAACACTTCCAAATACTTTGTGTCGTCCTCCTGAAATGGGATCGGTTGCTGCAGCAACCAAAGACAGTAAAATATCCCTAACCCCATCAGCACCCTGTACTTTCTTAGCACGTTGTAAATAAAAGGCACCACTACGATAATGCAAAAATGCCATATCATCCGGACGAAAAACCTGTCCCCAAACCGCATTACCTTCATGTCCGCTGCTGCCTATGGTATAAAAAGACAAACCTTTTTCCTTAAGCTGCCTGGCAATCAAATCAAGAAGACGTGATTTAATTTGCGAATCAAAAAGCTCTATAGCAGTTTTCTTATCCAATTCCGCTGTTTCCGGACTCATTGTGCTCTTGGGTTTTGGAAAGTCTGCTTGTTGTACTCGATTGATAAATTGCTCATCAACTACAATGGTCCTGTCTAACATCACTACATCCTGTTTGAGTTATTTTCTATAAGAAGATGATGAGTATATACTGATTCAAAATGAACAGGAAGAATGTGTTTATATTCCCCTCACCCTGTCCCCTCTCCCGAAAATGGGAGAGGGTAACTTTTTTATTGTTCCATCTCAGCCTTTTTTATTAAATGAATGAAGAACCATCTTTTCGAACAATATAACCACCAATTGCTCAATTCTGGATATTATTGTTTAAATAATCTACAATCTTTGTAGGCATCCATAATAGGGGGCTTTATAATGAAATGGATTATTTTGTTAGGAAGTATTGCTTTGACGGCTGGATGTTGTTGTAACACCGTATACTACACCTCACCAGCATTCGTTCCAGTTACCTATGCACGAACAGTTACTTATAGGCCGGTAGTTACCTATAGACCTGTAGTTAGACGTGTCGTGACACCGGTTAGTCAACCTGTAACTGTTTTTTCATATCCTGTAGGACCTCTAGATGTAACCACAACTACGATTGATTTTTATTGATCTAAAAAAACTGTAGCCTGGGTGCAGCGCAGCGGAACCCAGGGATAATGCAGTAGCACCTATCCCGGGTTCCGCTGCGCTGCACCCAGGCTACAAGTAAATCCGTGGGAGCCAGGTGTAGCCTTCAATTAATCTTCCTCTTCCTTGGAAGAATAACCACACCCATCTTGCGGGCAAAGAATTAGTCGACCAAATTTTTTGCTTTCTTTCACCGTCAAAATAGGCCAAGCACATTTTGGACAGGGTTGATTAATCGGCTCATTCCATAACGCATAATCGCATTTAGGATAATTACCACAGGAATAGAAAATCTTGCCCTTTCTTGATTTGCGCTGCAAGATTTTTGCCTCATGACACTTGGGACATTCCACCCCCGTATCCGCTGGTTTTTCTATTGGCTCCATATGCTTGCATTGAGGATAATTACTGCATCCGATAAAGCGACCATAACGTCCATTTTTTATATGCAAAGGACTGGTACAAACTGGACAAACTCTTCCTTCAACAACTTCGGGTTCATTTTTTTCGTTATCCTGGCCTGCAATATCCTGCGTGTAATCACATTCAGGATAACCTGTGCACCCAATAAATCGTCCGCGCTTACCCAATCTTATTGACAGTGGCTTTCCACATTTAGGACATTGTTCATCCAAAATTTCCGAGGTCACGTCTTTACGTTGCACTTGTTGATCGGTCGTTTCAATTTGTTGCACAAAAGGTTGCCAGAATTCTTCTAAAACAGGAACCCATTCTTTTTCACCACGTGAAATCGCATCCAATGTGTCCTCAAGCTCGGCGGTAAATTTATAGTCTACGTACCGCGTAAAATAACCCGTCAAAAAACGATTCACGATGCGACCAACATCTGTTGGAAAGAATCTTTTCTTATCCACAATCACGTATTCACGCTGTTGTAGTGTGTGAATAATGGACGCATAAGTTGATGGGCGACCAATATCATATTCTTCCAACGCCTTAACCAAGGTGGCCTCAGAATATCTTGGTGGTGGCTCAGTAAAGTGCTGATTGGCTAAGAAATCTTGTACTTTAACCTTTTCACCTACAGCCAATGCAGGGAGTAATGAACCTTCGCTTTCGTCTTCTTTGGTATCATCACGACCTTCTTCATACACTGAAAGGAACCCAGCGAAAGTAATTGTAGAGCCATTCGCACGGAATATATTCCCTTCACCGCAACTTAAATCAACAGCAACCGTATCAAGTATTGCATCGGCCATTTGACAGGCTACCGTACGTTTCCAAATAAGACTGTAGAGTTTGTATTGATCCACGGTTAAAGCTGATTGCACCATTTCGGGCGTACGTTTAATCGATGTGGGTCGAATCGCCTCATGTGCTTCCTGAGCATTTTTGGATTTGGTTTTGTAAATTCTTGGGCTTGCAGGGCAATTGCTTTCACCAAAACGTTCTGTAATAAACTGTCGGGTTTCTTCTATTGCTTCCACCGATAAATTAACCGAATCGGTACGCATGTAACTGATAAGACCCACTGTTCCTGTCCCAATATCTATCCCTTCATATAATTGTTGGGCAACCATCATCGATTTTCGCGCGGTAAAACCTAATTTTCGTGCTGCTTCTTGTTGCAAAGTCGATGTAATAAACGGAGGTGAGGGCTTACGCTTGCGTTGTTTTTTCTCAATTTGAGTGACAAGTAAATTACCTTGTGCCTGACGAATCAAATATTCTTTGATTTGCCGTGCCTGTTCTTCCTTATTGACCGTAAACTGTTGTAATTTTTCATTTTTGAAATGCGTTAAACGTGCTTCAAAGGGCACGTTTGTATGAATGCATTGAGCCAAAATCTTCCAATATTCTTGGGCTACAAAACGCTCGATTTCTTCTTCGCGCTCCACAATAAGCCGCAATGCTGGGCTTTGTACCCGTCCAGCGGAGAGTCCTCTTCTGACTTTTTTCCATAACAGAGGAGATAAATTAAAACCCACCAAATAGTCCAATGCGCGTCGTGCTTGTTGCGCATTAACTAAATCCATAGAAATTGAACGAGGATGATTGATTGCATCCTGAATTGCTGATTTGGTAATCTCATTGAAAAAAATCCGATGAATGGGCTTATCCTTAGTTAGATTTTTTTCTTTCATTAATTCATAAATATGCCAAGAAATGGCTTCTCCCTCGCGATCAGGGTCCGTTGCCAGTAATAATGAGTCTGCCTTTTTAAGCATTTTTGCAATTGTTTCGATATGTCTCGAGTTCTTTTCAATAGGAACATAAGTCATAGCAAAATGTTTATCGGGATTAACCGAACCTTTACGTGCTGGCAAATCACGAACATGTCCATAAGAAGCGACAACCTCGTAATCGCTACCCAAATATTTTTGAATTGTCTTCGCTTTGGCGGGTGACTCAACAATCACCAAATGTTTACTCATAGTAACGTTAACCTTATCCTTTTCTCTTCATCCCTAAGCCACCAAATGCTCGTATTAAGAAAAATACGGGAGTTTGGTGCTGAAAATGAAATATCAACAACTCTAGTAGTATAGGAATAGATGATCTTTTAATGTAATGTCAATTGATCTTCTGATTGATAAAGAACTAAATCAAGAAAAGCCAATTGTTCTTCATTTAAAGTACTGGCTAAAGTATTTCTGATTGTCCATTTAGTCTCTTGAAGAGTTACGATACGAGATTCAGAAAATTGCAATTGATTCATAATCATTTCGAATGATTCTTCATTAAGAATTTTCCATAATTTCATGCGTATGAGAAATTGATAACTGGCCTTAGTCAGTTTCATTTGCTCATCATAAGTAAATACTCGCGTTGATGTCTGTTGTTGTAACTTCAAATACAAAACTTGTTCTTCTGAAGACATCTCTTCTTCATTCAGTTCCGTTGCATCCTGATCAGCGGTTTTATGGCTTTTTTGCAGCTGGGTAAGACTTTTTTCAAATAAACTCAATAACATTTCAAATAAGTTATCTTTCATATACTAACACCTCATATAGCCACCGGGCACAGATACAACAGCCCCATTTAATTCTAATTCTGCAAGCTCACTAGTGACTTGCTCAACGGTGCATCCACTACGTAAAATGATCTGATCAACAGTTGTCATTTCAAAGCCAATGAACTTTACTAGGTTTTTATTCCCGCTGGCAAGAGGTAAAATAGCTTTATCAGCTGTTTGCTGTTCTGAATCAATCCGTAACTCTTCAAGAACATCAGCAACTGAAGTGACTAATTTAGCGCCCTGCTGTAGCAGGTAATGACACCCTCGAGCCAGGGGGTTATGAATGGAGCCAGGGATTGCCAAAACATCTCGATTTTGTTCCAAGGCCATTCGTGCAGTGATTAAAGAACCACTCTTTATTGCTGACTCAACAACCAAAGTGCACAATGACAAACCACTTATTATACGATTTCTTCGTGGGAAATGTCCAGCGGTTGGCGGACTTTTTAGCGGAAATTCGCTCATTAAAAGTCCATTTCGAACAATTTTTTGTGATAATGAGTGATGCCGGTATGGATAAATTCGATCAATTCCTGTTCCCAAAACAGCTATCGTTTGTCCGCCTGCCTCTAAACATCCTTGATGAGCCTCGGCATCGATACCTAAAGCTAAGCCACTTACAATGGTAACTCCATGAGCTGCGATGGCCTTTGCAAATTGTCGAGCATTTTCACTGCCGGTCACCGTCGGATTGCGGCTACCTACTACAGCTAATCTTGGTTGCGTTAAACAAGCAAGTTGTCCTTTTGCATACAAAACAATGGGGGGATCCGTAATTTCCTTCAATAAAGCGGGGTACTCAGGCGAGTCCCAGGTCAGGATATGATGTTCGTCAGCTGCCTCTAACCAATTGAGATCTTCTTGAATCAAATTCAGGTCAAAACCTGCTATGGTTTGTGCCATAACGGGTGATAAACCAGCTTGCTCAAGCTCAGCTACTGAGAGTTGGAACATTTGTTGTAAATCAGGCCAGCGCTTTTGCAATTTTGCAACCGTACGCGGGCCAACCCTTTCCATTCGATTTAATGCGAGGTAATAAGATAAATTACTCATGGATTAGTCACATAGTTTGACAAATAAACAGCTCGAGTTGAACGAACGATTAAGGCAAAACTGGTTTTAGTGAATACACGGAACACCATAACCTCACCAATACGCTCGGGCGGTAATTTTATAGGAACCAGTCTATTTCTAGGATCGCTTACTGTACCTGAATCTCTATAGATGCCTAATACATCCCCTGCTTCCAATCCTTCACGTGCTCCTAAACTAATCACTACCACACCACCCACTGCCTCCTGGACATTCCCGTTGGGCATACCATCAGGCATATCAATAATAAATCCCTTTACGAGGAATCTAGGAGCTTTGGGTTCAAAAAACAAATTAAATTCAGGACTATTGTTAATCAAAACACTATCTTGAACTTTAATTCCTTCATTAATTCTAGTTAATAAAATGGTTGCAGGTTCTCCCCCAGCAACCAACTCAGCATACCCTACCAGATCCGCTCGATACCCCAAGAGTTCTTTGGTTCTTGGATGCTCATAATTTTTCCCTCCTCTAAAAATCGAATAAGAGGGGATACCCCCAGTAGGTATTTTTCGTGAAGGATGCAATCCTTTAACATAAGCCTTATCCCCTTGACCGCCCATCATACGCTCCCCTATTAAAGCAACAATGTAAGGTGCTAGGCTGACAGCATCCAGATCCAATATAAGGGACTCATTTAAAAAAGGCTTAATTTCATTTAAGGGAATTGGAAGAACCGCCTCTTCTAAGGGCATAGGGCGAGCCTTAGGTGATAATTTGATAGTACCATTCGACAGTACTCTAATGTAGGGTTTATTTTGAAAATAGGCTAAAACCAGAACCGCTCCAGGGTACAGCCGATTGGGATTTTTTATCTTGGGATTGGCATGCCAAAGTTCTTTCCATTCCCAGGGTTTATGTAGATAAAAACTGGCAATACGCCACAAAGTGTCTCCAGGTTGTACAACATACCGCTCAGGAGCGTCGGATCGCAAGCTTAGTGCGTAATTCAATGTAGAAAAGAAAAAAAAGATTATAAAGAGAATAAATCTCATTAGAGTCAATCCTTTGTTGGAATATCTTGCATAAATAGTCACCGCATATCAAGGAAACAGCCATATTGGACCGCTCACCTAGATTTTCACATCCCACGTGACCCATTACTATCTTGCAGCCTTACAATATATGGAGGATAATATAACATGATTTTTATGCAGAGAACCAGATAAACGATGGCTATTCATACGATTCTATATTTACCTGACCCCCGATTAAGAGAAGTTTCAAAACCTGTTGTTCACTTTGATGATAAATTACAAACTTTAATCGAAGACATGTTTGAGACAATGTATGATGCCCATGGTGTTGGGCTTGCAGCACCGCAAATTGGTGTGGGCTTACGTTTATCCGTGATTGATATTATAGGGGATAAACAGAATCAAATAGTGATTATCAATCCTGAAATTGTTGCCTCTGAAGGTGAAAAAAAATTTGAAGAAGGCTGTCTTTCTGTTCCTGGAGCTTATGATACAGTGACCCGTGCAGAAAAAGTTACAGTAAAAGCTTTGGATAGACATGGAAAACCTTTTGAAATTCAAGCCGATGGCTTGCTCGCTGAATGTTTGCAACATGAAATTGATCATATGAATGGCAAACTATTTATTGATCTGCTTTCTCCATTGAAAAAAGCCATGGCGCGTAAAAAACTAGAAAAATTCAAAAAACGCCAACATGCACGAAAATAATTTGCTGCATTATTTACAGTTTTTCATTCAAGATATGTCCTATAAGATAGCAAAATATAAAAATCTAGGTGAACGGTTGAATTTGAGCACAGGTTGAACGAAAATCACTTCGAAAAAACGGAGCATAGATTGACTGTGTGAGTATTTTTCGAAGTGATTTTCGTTCAAGACGTGCCAAATACGCCGTTCCTTGATACAAAGTGACCATTTACCTTGAGTACATACCATGAGTCAATTGAACATTGTTTTTGCTGGAACCCCGGAATTTGGCTTGCCTTGTCTTGATGCATTACAGCATTCAATACATCATATTCAAGCCATTTACACTCAACCGGATCGACCTGCTGGGCGCGGCCGAAAATTACAAGCTTCTGCAGTAAAAGAGTGGGCATTAAAACATCAAATTCCAGTCTATCAACCCTTGAATTTTAAAAACCCTGAGGCAATTTCTGAGCTCGCCGCATTAAAACCCGATGTAATGATCGTGATTGCTTATGGATTAATTCTACCTAAGGCAGTTCTTGAAATTCCGCGCTTAGGTTGTATTAATGTGCATGCTTCTTTGTTGCCTCGATGGCGTGGTGCCTCTCCAATTCAATCGGCTATTCTTCATGGTGATACAGAAACAGGCGTAACTATAATGCAAATGGATGTGGGCATGGATACAGGTGCAATGCTTCATAAAGCACGTTGCCCCATAACTGCATCAGAAACCGCACAAAGTTTACATGACAAGTTGGCACAGATCTCAGCTCAGCCTTTATTGCAAACTTTGGATGAACTAGCCAGGCAAACAATTCAGCCTGAAATTCAAAATAATGAATTAGCGACCTATGCTCGTAAAATTAATAAAGAAGACGCATGCATCAACTGGCAGCACTCGGCAATAGAAATTGATCAAACAATTCGTGCATTCAATCCTTGGCCAATCGCGTATACCACCTATGAGGAAGAAATTTTACGTATTCACCAGGCAAAAATTGTTGCATTGCAATCTCAGCAAGCCCCAGGAACGCTGATACATATTGATAAAAAGGGCATGCTAATTGCTACTGGCGATCAGGGTTTGCTTATTGAAAAAATCCAGTTTCCAGGAGGCAAAGTAATTTCTATAGCCGATTGGTTAAACTCCTCTAAATCACGGCCGCACATAGGGTATGTGTTTTAATGAACAAGAATGAACGACTGCATGCCTTAAAAATTTTGACACGTTTACTGGCTGAGAAATCATCCCTATCCCAACTGATGTCGGCTGCAGCTGAAGTATCCCCAATGACCAAAGAAATATGCTTTGGTTTTTGCCGCCATTATTTTCGTTTGCAGGCCATCGCAGAGTGTTTGTTGCAAAAAAGACCCAAAGAGCTGGAGATTTGGGTTGCATTACTTATAGGTCTTTATCAATTACACTACATGCAACAGCCTGATTATGCGGTAGTTCAAGAAACGGTTGCGTTGCTCGAAAAAATCAAAAAACCTTGGGCTAAAGGTTTAGTCAACGCTGTTTTGCGCAATTTTTGCCGTCAACAAAAGGAAATCCTGGCGCGTTTGAACAAGAATCCTTTATTTCTTCATGGTCAACCACAATGGCTAATTGAACGTTTACAAGCAGATTGGCCTAATGACTGGCAATCAATAGCTCAGGCAAATGATGCACATCCTCCTATGACCTTAAGAGTGAATGTCAAAAAAAATTCGGTTTCCGAATACTTACAGATTTTAAATCGCGAAGGCATTGCTGCAAAACTACATCCTGCAGCTCCTGAAGGAATTACTTTAAACACCCCTTGCGATGTACGCCAACTTCCAGGTTTTGCGGAAGGAAATGTCTCTGTTCAAGATGGCGCCGCGCAATTAGCGGCTTCTTTGTTGTCTTTAAAACCTGGATTACGCCTTCTTGATGCCTGTTGTGCTCCTGGAGGCAAAACCTGTCATATTTTAGAAAAAGAGCCAAATCTGGCGGCATGTATTGCTTTGGATGTTGATGCGAGGCGATTAAAACGTGTTCAAGAGAACTTGAGTCGTCTTAATTTACAGGCAACTTTAGTTCAAGGAGATGCGCTAGATCCTGCCTCTTGGTGGGATGGACAACTCTTTGATCGCATTTTATTAGATGCCCCTTGTTCAGCAACTGGTGTTATTCGCCGCCATTCGGACATTAAATTATTACGCAATAATGAAGAAATTGTTACAATAACTAACATACAGCATAATATGCTGAATTGCTTATGGCCTTTGCTGGCAAAAGGTGGCTTACTGGTTTATGCAACATGTTCCGTAATGTCCGTGGAAAATGAACAACAAATCGCAAATTTTGTTGCGATTCATCCAGACTGTACAATAATAAAAGAACCTTGGACTTGGGGGCATGCAACAGGTCATGGCCAACAAATTTTGCCAGGGGAACAAGGCATGGACGGCTTTTTCTATGCAGTACTATTGAAGAATAATAACTCAGTTCAATAGGTTACTATTTAATCGAACGATTGGATTTGAGTGTAGGTTGTGAGAAAATTTTCCTAAGCAAGCGCAGCATACATCAGTATGTGAGCATTGCTTAGGAAAATTTTCTCGCAAGATACGCCAAATACGGTCGTTCCCTGCATTTAAGGATGAAAAATGACAATTAACTGGCCTTTAATTACTGTTTTGTTCTGCTTATCCATCCCTGGGGTAATAATCGCAATAAAACGTTTAATTTATTTTTTATTGCCTGATAATTCAGACGCGTTAAAAAAACGGATAAGCCGTTTTGCCATTATACAAACTTTATTCATGGTTTTTATCCTAAGTCTTGCTGGTACGATATTGTCTCCAATGACAGGGTTGCATGACTCAACACTTGAAGGGCTTTTACAAGGTACCACCGGGGTAAGTGCATTGCTTCCTATTTTATTACCTACCGTCTTGTATGCTTTTTTAGGATTACTGGTTTTTTTAGTTCTCTATTATGGCCTAATTGCACGCATCATCGATAAAAAAAATATGGAAATCATGGCTAATATTCGCACGGTTCTTGGTGTTGATGGCTGTGTTCTTTATGGCGGCGTGGTCGAGGAAGTCATTGGGCGTTGGGGGTTATTGAATCTTGCTACGTTTTTTGCCTTGCTCTTTACGAAGCAATATCCCAACTTGATTATCTGGATTTCAATTTTTATTAGTGGCTTAGTCTTTGCAGTGAGCCAAATTCCGGCTTATCTTGCTGCCGGTTGTACCAAAAGTCGCCGTTTCATTTACTCCCTTATTATACTGAGCCTGTACCAATCAATACTTTTTGGCTATTTATTTTGGCAGTATGGGCTTATTGCTGCGATATTGTCCCATATGTTATTCCATTTGGGATGGGCCGCATTTGAAAATGTAAAAAAGTAGTAAAGCATCTCCCCCTTAATCTTGTCTTAACCTTGATCTTTTATCCTACAAGTGAATGAAGTTAAGTTAGGGGGGGTAGGATATGGCCACTTCAAATAATCAATTTGCTGAGTTGGTAAAACAGCTACACAAATCACCTAATGATCATGCTTTAAAGCAAACTGTAGTTCAGCACTTACCTAAAATGGTAAATTTAGCTCAAGACAATCCTATGGCTTTATTCCATTTAGCCCATATTTATCCACCGACCTCTTCTCAATACAAACAAACCATGCGCCAAGCTGCCAATTTGGGATGCACAAATGCCATGTTGGTTATGGTACAAATACTGGGAAACTCAAATGATGCGGGTGATTTGAAAAAAGCAATTCATTATTTGTCTATGATCAACAAATCTGAAGACTCATTCATCAAAGGACAAGCACAATTGCTCGTAGATGAATCCCCTCAATTAGCAAAGGCAGTACAAGAGCAGACACGAGTGAAATCCAATTTAAATTATGGTCTCGCCCATCGGTTCTTTACAGCACGACCAGAAAAAGAAGAATCCCTCGAACTTGGGGAAACAGCAAGTGTCAAGGCTGATTTTTGACCCGAATCTAGAACCGTGTCCTGGGTGAAAACAAAGTAACCCAGGAAAACGGTAATTTTTTCTTATCCATGCTGCCTGTTGATTCACTTCGCGAGCAGCCTTTAATGGATCAGATTCTGTTAGTTCATGCTCCAATAGCGCTTATTACTTACGAAATATTCCTAGATATAATTCGCTTAAAAAATCAAAAAGCGAAAATTCTTTTGAATCTCATTCAGGTCAAACTGATTCAAATATAAAGAAAAACTCATCCATGCACTTAAAGCAGCCAAATCTTGAAACGGCGGCGGAAGATAGACGGGATTAGTTAAAACTCCGCGTTCTTTTAATTCGGTGAGTAAAGGCAAATCATCCAAAACCAATTTCCCGGTAAATAATAAGGGAATAGAATCTACATGCTTTTTACTGATAGCAAAACGGATGTAATTATAAATTAATACAAAACCTTTAGCATAAGATAAATCTTTAGTAAAAGGACCACCTGTTGGTGTACTTCCTCGGAAAACTCGTACTGTTTGATTGTAGCTGTCTTCTTCACTTAAACCACAATCCATAAAATAATTATAAATATCCAGGAAGTCTGCTCCTTGCGTCACCATATCTAATGCAATGACACGATTGGTAATCTTTAACATACGACTAGGATATGAAGAAAAAGTAACTACTTCCGTAATCACTGCCAACCCTTCTTGAATCACACTACTTGAAGGAGAACCCTTAGAAAGAAAAAAACAATTGGGCTGCATCGAACCATTCAAGGTTGTACCGACATGAACCCAACCTTCATGTACTTCTAGATAGCGAAGGTCGCGATCACTAAACATGGCTTGCTGGCTCAATTTAATGCTATCCGCACCCGCCGAGGCATCCGCAATCATTTCGTCACTGACCATTACGGTGACTTTGCCTGGATGTTTATCAAAAAAATGCCCTAAACGCGTTTGCAAAATTTCCTGAGCCTGCTGTGGTGTATAACGTTTTATATCCGCTTCAGATTGCAATTGAACACTCAGGCCTGTTAACACATCAAAAAGTAAGGTGCCCATCTCCGACATACGTGGTCCACCCGCGTAGAACACATCATTTGGACTGCCATACAACTCCATCGCCAACTCAGAAAATGCAGGGGTACCTCGCACAGCGAGCATTTGTGTGGCTCGACTGTACTCCTCACACTGGCGACGGATTAAACGAGTTAAGGTAGAATATTGCCCTAATTGATTCTGGGTATCACGCAAAATAATACGAAATTCTTCTTGTTTTTCATGAACATCAAAAGGCAAAGGTTTTTTCTCATAATATTCTTTATCAACTGCTGGAAGCCTTTTACCTTTATGTTTGAAGAATTCCTTTTTTATTGATTCATCCCATTTGATACTATCAAGAATCCTGATCTTGCGCTGCGCTTCCACAATACGCTGTGATAATTCCTGTACAATAAGCAATTCAGCTGATTCTGATGGTGTCATAATAAATCCCTATGATACAGGTGGTGCAATACTCACACGTGCATCTTGGTTCTGTTGAGGCAAGTCATAAAAATTACTAATATTTGCTCTCGTTAATGGCGGTGGAACTTCTAATGGAGGACCATTACGACTGCTCAAATAAAGGTTCTCACCATTACTGGCATAACGACTACACCCAGATAATACGAGTGCAACAAAAACAATAAAACACAACTTTTTCACTTAAATCAACTCCAAACTTTTCATGACTTTTTCTAGTGCCTCATGATGCTCTTGAGATAAACGTGTCAATGGCATTCTTAATTCATTATCCATTAACCCCATTCTGCTTGCTGCCCATTTTATAGCAATCGGATTTGTTTCAATAAACAATAATTCATATAGAGGTGCAAGCTGTTCATTTAAACGTAAGCTTGCAGCATGATCACCGTCTAAAGCCGAATCACATAATTTGGCCATTAATTTAGCAGCCACATTCGCAGCGGCTGAAATATTTCCCTTAGCTCCCGCCAACATCCAGGATGCCGCGGTAAAATCATCACCGCTATATACATCAATACTGCCTTCTGAAAGGCGTAAAATTTGCTGTAAACGAGTCATTTGTCCTGTAGCGTCTTTTATTCCCACAATATTGGAAATCTTAGCAAGTCGAGCTACTGTTTCTGGCAACATATCGCATGCAGTTCTCGTTGGCACATTGTAAAGAATAATCGGCATAGCAACTGCCTGGGCTATTTGACTGTAATGCAAATATAAACCTTCTTGAGTAGGCCTAATATAAGCGGGGGTCATAATTAATGCTGCATGAGCGCCGCATTCCATCGCTTCTTGGGTTAATTGAATACAATCCCGTGTTGCATTCATACCAGTACCCGCAATGACAGGAATTCGTTCTTTTGCTTGGTCTATGACTGTTTTAATGACCAACAATTTTTCTTCGTGCGATAAAGTACCTGACTCACCTGTAGAGCCCGCCGCAACAAGTCCGTTGCTACCCATTTCAATATGAAATTCAACCAGTTCCCGTAAGCGCGGCACATCAACTTCATCATTCTTCATGGGGGTTAATAAAGCAACTATGCTTCCTTTAAACATACGATCCTCTATTCTTATTATTCATATTGCTAATACTACTGGAAAATGAGGGGCAGAGCAAAATCAGATCTTTAAAAAGTAACCTGAAAAAATAAATTAATGATCATTTATTTGACATTAAATATTTTTTTTGTACTAAAATCATAGTGAAGATGAAGAAACCAGGATTTTCTTGCAATGAATATCTGCTCTATCAAAGCAGAAGTCCTGAAAACTATAAAAAGGAGTTCGCTATGAAAAAAATTATTACTCCCTTAGCTATTGTCGGTTTATCAGCTTTTATGCTTGGGGGTTGCACTAACACACAAGTAGGTACTGCTGCTGGTGGTGCTGCAGGCGCTGGTATAGGATATGCTGTATCTGGAGGCAGTGCTGTTGGAACAGTGATTGGTGCAGGAGCTGGGGCATTAGTAGGAAATGCAATTGGCCAAGAGCAAGACCGACGATATTATTATTATCATCATCGTTACTATCGTCCTGGTTACAATTATTACTATTACTAATACAAATACAGATACAAATACGAACACCCTTAGTTTCTTTGAGACTAAGGGTGTTTTGATTCCATGATTGGGCTAAGTAAAATGAAGTGAGTTGCTTGATACAAAAAATTAGAACATATTTTATGAAGTTTCTTTAATAAAAGAAAAAATCTTAATGAATATAAAGCAATATCAAATTTCCATTGCTATACTTTTTAAATGAAATTTCAGGTTAATCCTAACCGATTGATCATTAACCCAAAATAATACAAGGATTGTAATCATGCGCTTAAAAAATAAAGTAGCTATAATTACTGGCGCTGCCAGTGGGATAGGTAAAGAAATCGCCCTAGTATATGCCAAAGAAGGGGCTAAAGTTGCTATTGCCGATATGAATCTCGATCAAGCCAAAAGTGCGGCTGAAGAAATAAAATCTAAAGGTGGAGAAGCCATGGCAGTTGCCATGAATGTCACCGATGAGGATGAAGTCAATAAAGGCGTTGATGATGTTGCAAAAAACTTTGGCGGCGTTGATGTAATGGTCAGTAATGCTGGGATTCAAATTATCAGCCCTGTCGATCAATTGGCTTTTTCTGATTGGAAAAAATTAATATCAATTCAATTAGATGGAGCTTTTCTAACCACTCGTGCCGCACTAAAACACATGTATGCCTCAGGTAAGGGAGGAAGCATTATTTATATGGGCTCAGTCCATTCTAAAGAAGCGTCTAAACTAAAAGCACCTTATGTAACTGCAAAACATGGTTTAATTGGTTTGTGCAAAGTCGTTGCCAAAGAAGGAGCGGCTCATAATGTCAGAGCGAACGTCATTTGCCCAGGCTTTGTCCGTACACCTTTAGTTGACAAACAAATTCCAGAACAAGCTAAAGAATTAGGGATTACCGAAGAGCAAGTCATTAAAAACGTCATGCTTAAAGATACAGTTGATGGAGAATTTACAACTACGGATGACGTGGCACAAACAGCATTATTTTTTGCTTCTTTTGAAAGCAATGCCCTGACAGGTCAATCGCTTATTGTGAGTCATGGATGGTTCATGGAGTAAGTCCAATGGCCCGGACAAAAAAAAGTAACATGAAACAACATAAACACGTTGCCTGCTGTTTTCAAGGCGGGGGCGCTTTAGGCGCCTATCAGGTGGGTGTTGTTCATGCCTTGGATGAAGCTGGTTATGACCCTGATTGGTTTGTTGGCACCTCAATAGGAGCGATTAATGCAGCAATCGCAGCCGGCAACCCACTAGGGGAGCGTGTTGAAAAAATGTATCAATTTTGGGAAACCGTTGCCACCCCATCTTTGATCCAGGCAAATCTGCTTCCCAATGATGAAGCAAGTCGAAAGATGGAACATTTCTTATCCGCTCAATCTGCATTATTTTGGGGCCAACCAGGCTTTTTTACACCTCGTATCCCTCCTTTGCTCATGGGGTATTATGACCAACCCGATACTATAAGCTTTTATGATACCAAAAACTTAAAATCTACTTTGGAACGATTTATCGATTTTGATCGCATCAATTCCAAAACAACTCGCTTAAGCATTGGTGCCGTTGAAATCCGTAGAGGGGAAATGGTGTACTTTGATTCTCAAGATACAAAAATAGGATCTGAGCATATTATGGCCAGTGGTGCATTACCACCTGGTTTTCCGGCCGTTGAAATTGAGGGAGAATATTATTGGGATGGCGGAATTTCCAGCAACTCTCCAGCAACTTACGTGCTAGAAACAAATCGATGCCCACGTGATTTACTCTGTTTTGCGATTCATTTATTTGACTCTTTTGGTTTGTATCCCACATCACTAGACGATGTGATGAAACGCCAAAAAGATATAGCGTATTCAAGCCGTTTTTGCCAAGCGATTCATATGTATCAACAGATTCATGCATTAAAAAATACCATTCATATCCTCTCTAATTATGTTCCTGAAGAGGAAAGAGAAAACCCCGAGCTGAAACTTTGTATCTCTCGTGGACACCGATCTACGGTCTCCGTAGTTCGCTTTTTATGTGAACACGATATATCCGAACTTTCTTCAAAAGATTACGAATTTTCACAAAAAAGTATCTTAGAGCGTATAAAGCAAGGTTATCTTGATGGAAGAAGAGCGACTAAAGAATCCCCATGGAACAAAAAGGTATCTCAATCAACGGGTATTTCTGTCTACGATATGTCACCTAACAAACATTTAAAAGAGGAGATCTGAAAATGAACGAAGCAGAGGTAAAAAAACAAGCATTTGCCATGCCACTCGTCAGTCCAGCTTATCCCCGTGGCCCATACCGCTTTATCAATAGAGAATTTTTAACCATTACATATGAAACCGATATGGCTTTATTGCGTGAAGTAGTTCCTGAACCATTGGAAGTAGTAGAACCTTTAGTCAAATTCGAATTCATTCGTATGCCTGATTCAACAGGATTTGGTGATTATACGGAATCGGGACAAGTCATACCCGTGCGCTACAAAGGTAAAATGGGAAGTTACAGTCATGCGATGTTTTTAGATGATCTTCCTCCCATTGCAGGGGGCCGTGAAATTTGGGGATTCCCAAAAAAACTGGCTCAACCCAAACTGGAAATTATTCATGAAACGCTACTAGGTACACTGGAATATGGATCTTGTCGTATCGCTACAGCCACCATGGGTTATAAATATGAAGTGCTTGATACAAAAAAGGTAGCTGAATCAATGAAGGCGCCGAATTACTTACTGAAGATAATTCCTCATGTTGACGGTAGTGTACGGGTTTGTGAATTGGTTGAGTATTACCTTGAAGATGTTGTGATTAAAGGAGCTTGGCAAGGACCTGCTCAATTGCAGTTAGCACATCATGCATTAGCTCCTGTAGCTAATCTTCCCATACGACGCATAGTAAATGGTGTACATTTATTAACAGATCTCACCTTGCCTTATGGTCGCGTTGTTCACGATTATCTTAAATAAAGGTTTGGAGAACAAATAAAAATGTTAATTCTAATAGGCTATGCAGTCATACTGCTCTGTGTTTTTGGGGGATTTGCTCTGGCTGGCGGCCATCTTGCAGCAGTCTTTCAACCCGTTGAATTGCTCATTATCGCTGGGGCAGCCGTAGGTTCACTAATTGTAGCGAACAGTGCCTCAGTATTAAAATCCCTGTTAAAGGCCTTACCTAAAGTATTTCGTGGTGAGAAATCAATTAAGGAGAATAACAGTAATCTATTGGGTCTATTATACAATCTGCTGAATAAAGCGCGGCAACAAGGATTGATGTCCTTGGAAGCAGACATTGACGCACCTGCGGAAAGCCCTATTTTTAATACTTATCCTGCACTAATGAAAAACCATCATATTATTGAGTTCATTTGCGATTACTTAAGATTGATCATTACTTCGAACTTGCAACCTTTCCAACTTGAAGCCTTAATTGACATGGAAATTGAATCTCATCATGAAGAGGAAATGGTTCCAGCCAATGCCTTATCAAAACTCGCCGATGCGATGCCGGCCTTCGGTATTGTTGCTGCAGTTCTAGGTGTAGTACATACTATGGAATCGATCAATTTGCCACCGCCGGAACTGGGGGTACTCATTGCGCATGCTCTTGTAGGTACATTTTTAGGTATTTTAATCGGTTATGGATTTATTGGCCCCGTAGCATCGGCAATGGAACATCATGCCAACCAGACTCAGTTGATGTTGCACTGTATCAAAGCCACAATACTGGCAAGTTTGCACAATAATCCCCCCATTATTGCAGTTGAATTTGGACGTAAGGTATTGTTCTCGGCGCAACGCCCCTCCTTTTCCCAGCTCAATGATGAAATTAAAAACCTAAAACCCGCAGCGTCCTCATCCTCTGAGAATTCTGCTGCTGAACCTACTCCGAGTTAATGAGGTTACAGCATGAGTGAAAACGTTACTAAAGCGAAATCGGGATCAACCCCAATAATTCGAAAAGTTAAAAAAAATCAACACAAGCCTCATGGCGGTTCGTGGAAAATCGCCTTTGCCGATTTTGTTACCGCAATGATGGCTTTCTTTTTATTGATGTGGTTGATTGCATCACTGAATAAAGCACAAAAGGATGGTATTGCCGAATATTTTAAACAACCAATGAAAATAACTTTTTTTGGTGGTAAAAACGTAGGCAATCAACAAATTAACCTTAAAGGTGGAGGACCAAATCTCAAAGATACAAATGGTCAAGTTTCTACAACGGATAAGGCATCTGCACAGAGTAAGCAAGCTCAAGACATTCAAGTAATTCAATCGAATCAAGAGGAAACCCAAAAACTCGAGGAATTAAAATCACAAATTAATTTAAGTATCCAGAAAGATCCTTCTCTTGCTGGATTAAAAGATCAATTATTGATGGAAGTAGTAAAAAACGGGCTACGTATCCAATTAATCGACAATCAGAAAAAGCCCATGTTTGATGTAGGCTCGGACAAACTAAATCCGGGGATGGAGCTTCTTTTTGCCCAAATTGCCAAACTTCTTCAGGGAGTACCCAATAAAATTACCATTGAAGGGCACACTGATGCCTATCCATACCATAACCCGGATGAATTAGAGTATACCAACTGGGAACTATCTACCCAAAGAGCTAATGCTGCTCGCCGTGCTCTGGTTAAAGCAGGTTTGGATCCTGATAGAGTCATACGTGTGTCTGGTTTTTCATCAACTTTGCTTCTTAATACAAAGGATCCCTACAGTCCCGAAAATCGACGAATTAGTATTATTGTCTTAAAAAAAGGATCGGAAAATAAAGTAATGGACAACAAAGCAACGGGCAACAAAGTACTGGATAATAAAGTACTAGACAACAAAGCTATAGACAACAAAGCAACGGACAACAAAATAATGAAGTAGTAGCCTGGGCAAGTGCAAGTTAAGAAAAAGGTATCAAATCCCCCTCCCTAACCATCTCCCGCGATTTAACGTCTATTTTTAATCAAATTCCTCACGCGGGCGAGGGGGACTTTCAGTGTTACTGAATAGCATTTAATCAAAAATCCACTCTTCCTTCGGAGGCTGAATAAGATTGCATTACAAAATCCCCTCGCCCCTTTGGGGAGAGGGTTTGGGTGAGGGGAAATTCGAAATAAAACACTAAACAGTAGAAGCGCTCAACATCCAACGAGCCTTTTCATGCGCAGCAATACGCTCACTGAGTAAAGCAACAGTTCCTTCATCACCATGTTCCTGCGCTAATTTAACCGCTGTATTTAAATCGTTAACCAAAGATCCATTATCCTGGGCTAAATCACTCACCATTCGATTCGCATCGGCGCTGGAATCACCATCTTTAATTGTTTTTAATTGATTCAGTGCAGTAAATGTAGCGGGAGCCTTATGCCCCATAATTAAAATGCGTTCCGCAATGGCATCCACAGCTTCGGCCAATTCTTTATATTGCATTTCAAATAATTCATGCAAACTTTTAAAATGCACTCCCTTAACATGCCAGTGATAATTTTGCGTTTTAAGATATAAAGCATAAGTATCGGCTAAAACTACTTCCAGCTTTTTAATTATTGTTCCCATCATGACTCCTTTTATAATTCTCATTATTTTGGATGATGCATTCCAAAAAATCTAGGCTAACTCCTGAAAAAACTATAGGGACGGTCCGGGACGGTCCGGGACGGTCCGGGACGGTCCGGGACGGACCCCTGCAGAAGGTGCACAGAAGGTACAAAAATTCCAAAGGCTGTTTATATTTCTACCCTTTTGGCTCAAGCTAACGAATATAAACAGCCCCTATAAATAAAAAACCCGTCTTGAAGACGGGTTTTTAAAGGAATAGGAGTTGAGCTGGGCTTACATCATGCCGCCCATGCCTCCCATACCACCCATACCACCCATGCCGCCCATATCACCAGCAGCTTCATCTTTCTTTGGTAAATCAGCAACCATGCACTCAGTGGTCAGCATTAAACTAGCTACAGAAGCAGCATTTTGTAATGCCATACGAGTTACTTTAGTTGGATCCAAAATACCCATATCAACCATGTCACCAAATTCACCAGTCGCAGCATTGAAACCATAGTTATCTTTGTTTTCAGATACTTTGTTCACAATTACTGAAGCTTCATAACCAGCATTTGACACGATCTGGCGCATTGGTGCTTCAATAGCACGACGAAGAATGTTGATACCCATGTTTTGATCGTCATTGTCGCCTTTCAAAGAATCCAGAGCTTTTTGAGCACGAATTAAAGCAACACCACCACCAGCTACAATACCTTCTTCTACAGCGGCACGAGTAGCATGTAATGCATCTTCAACACGAGCTTTCTTCTCTTTCATTTCGACTTCAGTAGCAGCACCCACTTTGATGACCGCAACACCGCCAGAAAGTTTAGCAACACGCTCTTGTAATTTCTCACGATCGTAATCAGAAGTAGTTTCTTCGATTTGAGCACGAATTTGAGTAATGCGCGCATTGATTTCAGAAGCTTTACCTTCGCCATCAATAATTGTGGTGTTTTCTTTGGTTACTACGATACGTTTTGCAGTACCTAAATCTTCTAAAGTAGCTGCTTCTAAGCTCTTACCGATTTCTTCGGAAATGACTTGGCCACGAGTCAGAATCGCGATGTCTTGTAACATTGCTTTACGACGATCACCAAAGCCAGGAGCTTTAACTGCACATACTTTAACAATACCACGCATGTTGTTAACAACTAGAGTTGCTAAAGCTTCGCCTTCGACATCTTCAGCGATAATCAACAATGGACGTCCTGATTTTGCAACCCCTTCCAATACAGACAACATGTCACGAATACTGGAGATTTTCTTGTCAACCAACAGAATGAATGGATGCTCAAGCTCACAAGTCATGTTTTGTTGATTGTTGATGAAGTATGGAGAAATATAACCGCGATCAAACTGCATACCTTCAACAACAGACAATTCATTTTCAAGCCCATTACCGTCTTCAACAGTAATAACACCTTCTTTACCCACTTTATCCATTGCACTAGCAATAATAGAACCAATTGCTTCATCAGAGTTAGCAGAAATAGTACCTACTTGAGCAATTGCTTTATTGTCTTTGCAAGGCTTAGACATAGATTGCAATTTTTTGGTGATTGCAGTAACAGCTTTGTCGATACCGCGCTTCAGATCCATAGGATTCATACCCGCAGCAATTGCTTTGTACCCTTCAACAACAATCGCACGAGCCAATACAGTAGCTGTAGTAGTACCATCTCCAGCAGTATCAGAAGTTTTAGAAGCAACTTCTTTAACCATTTGCGCGCCCATATTCATGAAGCGTTGGTCAAACTCGATTTCTTTCGCAACAGATACACCGTCTTTAGTTACAGTAGGTGCACCATAAGCTTTTTCTAATACCACATTACGACCACGTGGGCCCATAGTCACTTGCACTGCATCAGCTAATGCATTAACACCAGCTAACATTTGTAGACGAGCATCGTCACCAAAACGTAATTCTTTAGCCATTATCTCTCTCTCCTAATGAAACGATTACTTCTCAATTACACCCATGATGTCGTCTTCACGCATCACAACCAGTTCTTTACCGTCGATTTTGACTTCAGTACCTGAGTATTTACCAAACAGGACAATATCCCCCACTTTTACTGCTAAAGCGCGAAGATCACCGTTGTCTAATATCTTACCTGCACCAACAGCGATGATTTCACCACGCATTGGCTTTTCAGTAGCGCTATCTGGAATAACAATACCACCCGCTGTGGTACGTTCTTCTTCCATACGACGAACAACAACTCGATCGTGTAAAGGACGAATTTTCATGCTTCTATCTCCTGATTAATTAATCTTTAAAAGTCAATTTGCAATGTTACTGACTGGCATATGGGGACAAGGAAAAGAGTTTCAAGGGTTAAAATAAAAAAAATTTTAGCTTTAATTTTTTTACACCAGACGATGTTCTGATATAGTTACAATATATATTATTAAAAACCCTTGTAGTGGCTAGTAAGTTCATGATGTTCAGAAAACCCGGGTTCCGCTTCGCTGCACCCAGGCTACATTTATTAATAAAGGTTTCAGAATGAGAAAATGTTTTTTATTGTTACTTTGCTGGATAACCACATTTGCTCTGCATGCAAACCCTCTTCCTGCTGCAGAAGTATTCCATGTAAATGTAACTACAGTGGACCCTAATACGTTTGCCATCAATTTTCAGATAAAGCCCAATTATTTTCTCTACAGCGAACGGATTAAATTAACCACAGAAAAGAACAGTACGGTTCAATTAGGTACCCTTAGGTTTCCTCCTACAGAAAAAAAGGTAGATAAACAAGGTCATGTGTATACTGTCTATCGTAATCAAGTCACCATTCCAGTAGGTATTTTAGGAAATAAACCTGGAAAAGCTTTAGTTGACTTACACTATCAGGGATGTTCGGACGATGGTTTTTGCTATGCTCCAGAAACTAGAACAATTCAGTTAACTATCGATGACAGTTTGGCTTTAACCCAAGCAAGCCTGGGACAACCAAACAATATCCAACCTACGGCCACTGAAGAAACTCAAAATGAGGGAATCACTAAAGTGTTTTCGAGCCATAATTGGTTCTTAATTTTGATTACCTTTTATGGTTTTGGTTTGCTTTTATCGTTCACGCCTTGCATCTTACCCATGGTTCCAGTTTTATCTGGAATTATTATTGGCCACGGCAAGGAAATTACGACAAGAAAAGCCTTTTTTCTCTCATTAAGTTATGTGTTAAGCATGTCAATTACCTATTCGATAATTGGTGCAGTTGTTGCTTTACTTGGAGCCAATCTGCAAATTAGCATGCAATCGCCTTGGTCCGTAGGTGTATTTAGCCTGGTTTTTTTGCTATTGGCTTTATCCATGTTCGGATTTTATGAATTCAAGTTGCCGCATTCCTGGCAAGCGAAAATACACGGTTCCAGCAATCAAAGAGGAGGTCACTATCTTGGGGCTGCGATCATGGGTTGTTTATCTACCTTGATTCTTTCACCTTGCGTTACAGCTCCATTAATTGGGGTATTAACTTACATTGCTCAAACTGGAAATATTCTTTTAGGTTGTCTGACTTTATTCGTTTTAGGTCTGGGAATGGGTACCCCCCTGCTGCTCATTGGTACTTCTGCGGGCAGATGGTTACCTGAAACAGGCAGCTGGATGAATACCATCAAAGCGCTCTTTGGTATTATTTTTATTGGGGTGGCCATTGAGCTCATTTCGCGTATAACACCTCCTTTGCTTAGCATGCTCTTATGGGCAAGTTTGCTTATTTTCTCGGGAATCTACAGTGGCGCACTCACTTATTCAGCAACACATCGCGAAAAATTCAATCAAGGAGTGGGTCTCATTCTACTCGTCTATGGTTTCTTGATTTTGGTTGGAGCCAGCATGGGTGCAACAAATCCCTTACAACCCCTAACAACAGCACAATCAGCAAGTGCCGCTCCAATTAGCGCTCAAATCAAAACACAACAAGAGCAAAATTTAGGCACTATAAAAGAAGCTTTAGCTGATGCCCAAGGTAACCCAGTGATGCTTGATTTTTATGCTGACTGGTGTACATCCTGTAAGGTAATGGAAGCAACAACATTTAAAAATCCTCGAGTACAAGAGGCTTTAGCTCGTTTTACAGTAATTAAAATTGATGTCACAAAAAATACCGCAGCAAATCAAGCCCTACTGAATCACTTTCATGTCGTGGCTCCACCAACTTTTATATTTTTTGATACGCAAGGCAAAGAGCTTAATAATCTCAAGTTGGTTGGTGAAGTGTCCGCAAATAAATTCTTAAAAACCTTAAAGCAGATAGACTAAAATTAATTTTAAAGTCATAAACTGGATCTCGAGAACAAGTCGCGGTACGTAGAAAGATACGGAAGCAATGGGAGCCGGTATTCCAATCATCGCCAGTAAAGCGGGCGGTGTACCTGAAATTGAAATGATACGATTAATAGATTTTTGATTACCCCTGGTGCTCCAGGCTTCGAGAATGCATCATAAAATTAATTAAAGATCGGAACCTATTAAAAAACTAAGCTTTACTTCTCTTGCTGCTTACCAAAATTTCCCTGCTGGGATGAAACCATGGCAAAGGTGTATGCATTTTTAAAGCAAAATAACTTAAAAAAATCTACCTCCCCCCAAAAGGAGAAAGTTAGTGAAAGGCGGGCTAGGGTCTAAACATAAATACCCCTCACCCCTGCCCCTCTCTCGAAACTGGGGAGAGGATTTTCTTTTCAAATTTGTACAGAAGAGAATGCTTTTGGTTTCGCTAATAAAAAGCTTTAGAGGTGTTGCCCTTGAAAAATATAAAATTAAAATAATTTAATCCCCATGATCCTGTCGACAATAATACTCAATAAGAGGTATAATTCGTTCACTTTTTTTACAGTTAGAGTTTTATGAATCATAAAGTAGGTTTTGTTAGCCTGGGTTGCCCCAAAGCTCTGGTAGATTCCGAACGCATCATTACCCAACTGCGTGCGCAAGGATATGAATTGGTATCCAGTTATCAAGATGCCGGTGTCGTAGTGATTAATACCTGTGGATTTATTGATAGCGCTGTTAAAGAATCTCTGGATACGATTAAAGAAGCAATGGCAGAGAATGGGCGTGTTATTGTCACGGGTTGCCTCGGTGCCAAAGCCGAGATCATCAAAGAAGCATGTCCGGATGTTCTGCATATTAGTGGTGCACATGCTTATGAAGAAGTAGTTAACGCAGTTCATCAGCACCTACCTCCACCCGCAGATCCTTTTACACAGCTGATTCCCCCACAGGGAATTAAATTAACACCACGTCATTATGCCTACTTGAAAATATCTGAAGGCTGCAATCAAAAATGTACGTTTTGCATTATTCCAACTATGCGTGGAAAATTGCAAAGCTATCCAATGGCCCAAGTCTTAACTGAAGCCCAAAAATTAAAAGATGCCGGTGTTAATGAAATTCTAGTGATCTCCCAGGACACAAGCGCTTATGGAGTGGACACTCGCTATCAACCCATAAGCTGGAAAGGAAAAACCATTGATACACGTTTTTATGATTTATGCGAACAATTAGGGGAGTTAGGCATTTGGATTCGCCTGCATTATGTTTACCCTTACCCACATGTAGATGAGATTATCCCTTTAATGAGAGATGGGCTGATTCTTCCATATTTAGATATCCCATTACAGCATGCTAATTCACGTGTACTTAAAGCAATGAAACGCCCTGCGAGTAGTGAAAATACCTTGCTGCGTATCGCTTCTTGGCGAGAAATTTGCCCGGACATTACATTACGATCGACTTTTATTGTTGGTTTTCCAGGAGAAACAGAAGCAGAATTTGAAGAATTGCTCGACTTTCTCGAGGAAGCTCAGTTAGATCGGGTGGGGTGTTTCAAATATTCTCCTGTGGAAGGGGCTAAAGCGAATGAATTAAGCGACCCTGTACCGGAAGAAATTAAAGAAGAACGTTACCATCGCTTTATGCAATTACAAGCGGAAATTAGCCGCGATAAACTTGAGAGTAAAATTGGCAGCATACAAACCGTATTAATTGATGAGGTCCATTCAGATCAAATCATTGCGCGAAGTCAAAGTGATGCGCCAGAAATCGATGGACTTGTAATTCTGCCACCAAACCCCAGCATTAAAGTCGGATCTTTTGCAGAAGTCATGATTACAGATAGTGATGACTATGATCTCTATGCCGAATTCCAATAAAGGGATTCACTTGCTCCCTGGGTTACGGCTTCGCCTTCACCCAGGCTACAATGATAAATGTAGCCTGGATGCAGCGCAGCGAAACCCGGGTTCTTGATATCATCCTTACTTCGCCTGATTAAAAAGTTCTTTGCACACGCTCAATATCTTATCTTGCATGCTTTTTTGATTCATAACCCCTGGACGCAGTAAATTCTGATGCAGTAACTGATGATGTTTTTTATATGCTTTCTTTAAAAAACTATAGTGCTCTTTGCTTAAAACACCCGCTAAAAACAAATGACGGAGTTGACTTAATGTGTGTGTATATCGTGCTAAAGAAGGATCACCTAAATGAAGTATTAAAAACTGGACCAGAAACTCTAAATCCAACAAACCACCAGAAATAGGATTCCGGTCTTGATGTTGTTCCATTTTGGATCTCATCGCCAATACATCTTGCAGCAGCGTAGGTTTATCACGCGTTAAGAATAATACTGATTTTTTCAACTGCAAAAAAGTATGTTTAATCCGAGTATTTCCTGTCAGGATACGTGCTTTTAATAAAGCCTGATGCTCCCATGTCCATGCTTGATTTTTTTGGTATTCGACAAAAGCTTCAACATGACTTACCAAGAGCCCCGCAGCTCCAGAAGGTCTAAGACGCGTATCTACCGTATACAAGACCCCTGATTGGGAACGAGTAGTCAACATATGCAAAATTTTTTGAGTTAAACGGGTAATCAATGCTTCTTCTGACAGAGGTGCTGAATGTAAAAACACTAAATCCAAATCAGAAGCATAATTCATTTCACGGCTGCCCAATTTACCATAAGCAATGATTGCAAAGTGTGATTTTGCTCGCTTCATTTCTGGATACCGTGCATACAATTGCTCACTGGCAATTATTAAAACCTGGTTTACAATGACTTGGGCCACATCCGACAAAAATTGTCCAATACGCACAGCATTACACAAACCATAAAGCTCTGCCCGTGCCGCCATTAGCCAGTTGGTTAACTTAAATTGACGCAATATTTCTTCTTGTACTTCAACATCCTGGTGAAGGGTTAATTTTTCAACGAGTAATCCTTGTAATTGGTGCAAGGATTGAGGGCGCCATTCTTCCCCCTGATCCAACAATACTTCCAACAAAAAAGGTTGGTTCACGAGTAAGGAAGTAATAAATGGACTTTGAGCAAACCAAAACAACAACTCAGTTAAAACCTGAGGGTTCTCCGTTAACAAAGCAAGATAAGCACTTCGTCCTACTATATTTTCGAGTAAATGCATGACTTGCAATAAAACTTCATCTGTTTTTTCAACATGTGTCAATTCTGCAAGCAACATGAGCATGAATCGATCCAAACGCATTCGTGCGCCTTGTGTAAGACGTCGGCAACGGGGACTGTGACGAAAAGAGTGAATCATTTGATAGCAATGAGAAGCATTAGCAAAACCTAAACTAGTAAGCAAATTAATTGCCATACTGGTTTCAACATGTCCTTGCCAAAGACTGGCTAATTGATTTGCTAATAATCTTTTCTCATCCTCATAATCTTTGACCTTACCGAGCACTGAATGAAACGCATAGCTAATAATCCGTTGATATTTATGCAACTTATTAAGCAAATCGTCCCAAGACAGATATCCCATAGCCAAAATAATTTGTTCTTGTTTCAGCAAATCTTCAGGTAAAGAATGGGTCTGCTGATCATTTAAACTCTGAAGTGTGTTTTCAAGTTTGCGTAAAAACAAATACGCTTGCTTTAAAGCATCTGTATGAGGTAACAATTTCTCACGTTTTAAAATAGTAAGTGCAAGCAAAGCATTTTGCACTTGCAATTGCGGTAAGCGACCGCCACGAATTAGCTGAAAATTTTGAATAACAAACTCTACTTCTCTGATCCCGCCTTTGCCACGCTTTATGTCATCCAACCGTGGATTTAATTGCACTTCTCGTTCAATCATAGCCTTCATACTACGTAACGATTCAATCACACTAAAATCCACATACCTTCTGTAGACAAACGGTACAATCAATCGTTCAAACCAGGGATGCGGCTCCGCTGTTTCAGCAATTACCCTTGCTTTAACCATAGCATAGCGTTCCCAATCACGACCTTGCTCTTGATAATAAGTTTCCATTGCCGCCAAGCTAGAAACTAGTGGGCCACTGTCTCCATTAGGACGTAATCTTAAATCGACTCGAAAGACAAACCCATCAGGAGTTACATTTTGTAAAGTCTGCACTAATTGCTGCACTAATCGACTAAAATAGTGTTGATTATCGATACACTGCTCACCGTCAGTTTCTCCCACAACAGTATAGGCAAAAATGAGATCAACATCTGAGGAGTAATTTAACTCTCTGCCTCCTAATTTTCCCATGGCAAGCGTAAATAGTTCGACTTCATTTCCTTTTTCATCACGTGGAATACCATAACGCAAAGATAATTCTTTTTTGCAATAATTGATGGCATGCAAAATGAGTGCATCCGCACAATCAGACCATGCACGCATAATCTGTTCTGTATTGGCAATATCTGATAGTTCAAGAAGAAGTAAGCGCAAAAAATGCGTATTACGAAATTGTCGCAATGCACGAAAATAAGCTGCCTGAGGTAAGCTAATTGACACATTCTCTATGCTACGAAAATAATCTTCACGAGACAACAATGAACAGCACTCATCTTCCTTGATTAAGGCTTTTAATAATTGAATTTGTCGACACGCATAATCACTGACAAGGAGCAACTTGCTGACCTTATCAAGTAAGGGATGATGCAAATCCGACAGATGCTTTTCAATGAACCATGCTTTTGATTCCAGTAACTTAGGGATTTCTATTTGCATAAATTTGATATTTTTCATTCCCAAAATTAATACTCTCGTTATAATCTATAAAAATCAATAATAATTCCATAATTAAAAATGACACGATTAATTCTGATTGCATTTATTTGCTTCACTTCCTCACTTTTCGCTCAAGGAGAACCTCTAAATGTAGGGATTGAAAGCTTTGATCCTCCATTTGTTATGCAAGGAACTCGCAATGAAGCCTATGGCTTTGATGTTGATATGATGAACAGCCTATGCAAGATTATGGATAGAAAGTGTGTCTTCCATGTGATGCGTTTTGATAAGTTAATCGATGCAGTAGTTAATAATAAATTAGATATTGCAATTAGCTCCATCACGATTACTAATGAACGGGCAAAAATAGTCAATTTCAGTTTGCCCTATCTACTCAGTTACTCTCGATTTTTAGAAAGACAGTCTAATTCAAAAGAAGCTTTTAGCCTAAATCTTTTGAATAGTAAAAGAATAGGATTAGAAACAGGTACTGTATTTTTAGATCAACTTAAGGAAATGGGGGTAAATAATCCCAACATTAAGGAATATGCCGGTATTGAGGATCAACTTGCTGCCTTGAGCAGAGGAGACGTAGACGTTATCCTACTCGATAATGCGACCGCCATTTATTGGGCATCTAACTCAGCAGATACATTTAAATTAATAGGACCACCGTACATGTATGGATCGGGTTATGGAATAGTCGTTAATCCTGCAAATCCAAACTTATTAACCGAACTAAACCAAGCCTTGGTCAAATTTCAAAATTCAGATGAATACAAACAAAATTATAATAAATACCTGCTTGAATTCTAAAAGATAACACCGTTCAGGGGATATGTTTGAATCTTTGGGGAAACAGTTGGATTTGAGCACAGGTTGTGAGATTAATGTAACGTTTGTCCCTGAGTCAAACAACGGGTAATGACTTGTCGTGTTACAAAATCACCCTGGCTCACGCCATACATTGAATTAAAATGTTTTGCTAAAATAACAACCCAACCAGACAAACGGAAATTCATTTTTTTTTCCGCTTGATCTACAACAATTTCAAAAAGACCTAAGGTATCACTTTCGCGCTCAGTAGCATACTCTTCCATAATCACACGGGCAGCTTGTAAATCTTTGTCTCTGGTAGGCCAGTTTTGATTCATATTATTCTCCCTAAGAAGCATGATTAGGATCAAGTAATTCTGTTATCATATGGAGATAACTTTCAAATTACAAGAGCTGAAATAGAAGCATATTGTCTCATATTTTGACCAAATTCTCAAGATATAAGGCATAACGGGAAACATGAGACTTAACTTATTTAGACATAAAAATTAAAAAAGAAATTGATTTGAATGCAACACTCGTGGAATGTTTTATCAAGACAGAATATGATATACCTATTCGTCCAAATTAAAAAAATATTCTATGACTTATCATATATTACCCTCGATTTTATCTGCTGATCTCACTTGCCTGGGCAATGAAGTAGAATCTGTTATGAATGCAGGAGCTGACTTTATACATTTTGATGTTATGGACAATCATTATGTTCCTAATCTCACATTTGGTCCTGCTTTCTGTGAGGCTTTGCTTAAACGTTTCCCTAAACTTCCCATTGATGTCCATCTCATGGTTGAACCTGTTGATGCATTAATTGAATCATTTGCAGAAGCAGGAGCAAAACGAATTAGTATTCACCCTGATGCAACAATCCATTTGGATCGCAGCTTAAAACTTATCAACGATTTAGGATGTGAGGCAGGTCTTGTATTAAATCCAGCAACCCCCATTGAGGTACTGGCGTGGTGCGCTCATAAACTCGATTTTATACTTGTAATGACCGTAAATCCTGGCTTTGGGGGACAAAAAATGATTACTGAAATTATCGATAAAATACCTCAAATCCGCAGACTCTATCCTCAAATTGATCTTTGTGTCGATGGGGGAGTAACCATAGAAAATATTGCTACTTTGGCACGCGCGGGAGCGAACCAATTTGTGGCCGGTGCTGCTGTATTCAAGAGCAAAAATTATAAAGAGACCATTGACGCCATGCGACAACAATTAGCAGGTATTAACTAAGAAAGAGATTATGAAAAAAATTATTTTACTCTTATGCGGATTGATTAGTTCCCAGACATGCATTGCCCTCTCGGGAGAGGCATATATGGAACGTTTCAATACTTATTTGTCTTTTAGCCAAAATCTTCCTACTGCTACGCCCAGTAACTCATTCTTGGATTTTATTAATGGAACGACTCCTTTATCCACAAAATTACGTGAAAAATGGCTGTATGAATTAGCTAGAAACAAAAATTGGGTGAGCTTTAGCCAATACTATCAACCTTCTAATGATTTGAACCTTGCTTGTTATGAGCAAATAGCAAACTACAATACAGGCAAGCAAGAAGAAGCATTAAAAGCATCTACTCCACTGTGGTTAAGTGGTGATTCAAGACCTCCTTCATGCAACAGTCTATTTGACATGCTTTTAAAAGATAAGAACTTTGATCAAAATTTAATTACTCAACGAATTGTTTTGGCTTTAGATCGACGCAATATTCAATTAGCCCGCTATTTATTAAAGCAATACAAAATCCCCCATACATCCGAGTTAAATACTTTAAATATTGTTTATCAAAACCCGGCAAACATTAGCAAGCTGAATCCAGGTGGATTAAATAGTGAGATTTACCTTTACGGCCTTAAACGCATGGTTTCTATTAACATGAATAAAGCGCTGATGTTATGGCAACAAAGCAAAACACAAAAAATGCTTAACCATGCACAACAACAAGCTTTTTTAGCCCATGTAGCACTTTATAAAGCCATGCGCAATCATGAAGATGCACTGGAATGGTTCGACAAAGTTAAACCTCAATATTACAACGATGTTTTGCTGGATTGGCAAATACGTTTTGCTTTAAAACGTAAAAACTGGGCAGAGGTCGCTTCATTAATTAACGATTCAAAACATAAAGATGAGCCTTGCTGGCAATATTGGCTGGCACGTTCTTTAGAAGAACAAGGAAAAAAAGCAGAGGCAAAAGCAGTCTATGAACCTTTAGCCAAAAACAGGCAATACTATGGATTTCTTGCGAGTCTTCGGCTTAACAAAACGCCTAGTTTTACTAATGAAACGCCAACTACAAATCTTGATGTATTGAAGCCCTATCAAACATTTATTGATCAAATTCAAACGCTCTACATGACCAAACAAACTGTGCAAGCATCACGCCTACTCAATGATTTCATTAGTGAGTTACCTAAAGATGAGGCAAGTGCACTGGTTTATTGGATCGATCAGAAACTGCAATGGCATGGTAAATCCGTTTATTTAAGCAATAATGAAACACTTAATAATCAACTTTCGTTAAGATTTCCTTTAGCTTATAAAGACAGTATTTCACTCTATTCAAAAAAATATGCTGTTGCTCCAGAGTTTATTTACGCCATTATTCGTCAGGAAAGTGGCTTTAGAGATGACGCAACCTCTTCTGTAGGTGCTCGAGGCTTAATGCAAGTCATGCCCTATACTGCGCGAGTCGTCTCAAAAGCAGATAAGATCCCATACAGCGATCAAAAACAATTATTTCTGTCCCAAAAAAATATCAATATTGGAGTGGCGTATTTAAAACAACTTGCAAAACGATTTGATAATCACCCCATACTCATTGCTGCGGCATACAATGCAGGACCGAAGCAAGTTGTTTATTGGTTAAGAAAACATCCACCTAAAGAAATCGATGTATGGATAGAGACTTTGCCTTGGCAAGAAACACGTAACTACCTTAAAAACATTATGGCTTTTTATGTAGTTTACCAATACCGCCTGGGTCAAAAACCTAATCTAGGAAATTTCCTAGAGCCGCTATAATATTTTCTGGGTGTTTGTAGCCTGGGTGAAGCGCAGCGGAACCCGGGGGCAGTTTTATTGCATTTCCCGGGTTCCGCTGCGCTTCACCCAGGCTACAAATATCTTGCCAATATCGCCAATCAATACTCAATAATTAACCAATTTGTTCTATAATTATACAATTAAGACGAAAAGGCAATACGCTTGTATACCTTAAGGGGCGATTTTTATGATAAAGACTAGCTGCTCAATTAGTCTCTTAGGGACACTACTCATTCTAACAGGATGCGCTCCGACTGCTTATGTTGTTGGTACATCAAATCCGCCACTTAATTACTCTTTCGCTCCAGGATACAATCCCCCGCAAGCAGCATATCCCGATGTACCCTTGGATGCAAACACCTCAATAGACAGCCCTGCGGTTATCCAACAGGAAAACGCCATCAATGCCATGAATGACTCCATTGCTGCTACCCAACAACAAAATGAGGCCGCACAACAACAAGCAATTCAGCAACAACAAGCGATTCAGCAACAACTCAATGCCATGAGAATGCCATGACAATGCTTCAATGATTAGGGTAAATTAAACGAATTGCAGATCGATGAAAGCAAGCAGTGATACTGCTTGCTTACTGATTAATTACATGGGCATGCGGCAGTATGATGATAATCAACAAAAAGATGGTCTTGTATCAGTCTATTGAATTTTCGAACATCCCTTTCAGTCAATATTGTTTGATCCACTATGTCCAACATAGTTTTCAATTCTTCTGGCTGGAACGCAACAATCATAGGAAGATTACTTAATTCATCAATGACTTCTTTCCGATCTAATATATTATTAGTTCGACAAATTTTTTGATAATTTATCTCATCTAACATATCTGCATGCTGCAAAAGTTTCATAAAGTGAAATGCGCCAGCACCTAATTGACTTACTTTGACTACACTCTCAGGATTAGAGGGAGAAATAAGTGATGCTTCCCGTAATAACAAAACATTTTTAGCAAAGATATTGGCATTTTGAGGATTAGTTTCAAGTAAATCAAAATAGTCAGGGAATAAGCATTTTTCTGCGGCAAGCTTTTTAGCACCTTCATAAATTTTATCGATATATTTTTCTTGTCTTAGAAAGACATCAACTATCTCTGGATAATAGAGGTTATTTTCTAATAGTAAATCAAGCAAATTAAGCACTGTATCCATACGCTCCGCTGCAATTGAGGCTCCATAAAGTTTATTTACTATAATTGAAGTCTTGTAGGCATGCGCCTGGATGGTATTAAGCAATTGTGATATTTTTAATGCGAGTTCGGGATAAGCAAGCAGTAATTTAAAAGTATCTGCATCCAGAAGACCCATCTGTTCCAAATCTCGAGTGCTTTGAGCGATGGATGTATCAAATTTTGCAGCATTAAATAAAAGCTCCAAAGAAAGAGATTTTGGATCAATAAGTACTTCTTTTTTTATCAATTCGAACAAATTGACAACCCCACCGATTTGAGAAATATTATGTGTGATAAGGTCCACAAGGGTTTCAGTCAAGTCGATTCCATGCTCCTTAAGCGCTTTAAATAAAGAAATCAACCGGTTACCATAATTAGGATGTTTTTGAATAAGGGCCATCATTCGAAACTCATTTCCCAAATTTAATCGTCTCAAACGCTCGGCAAAAGAATCGGCTGGGCTACGTACTTCTGTGGCTGTACTTGGGTCTAATTTTTTAATAATTATGCTTGTGCTGTCATTATCTTTTCCAGCCATACATCGTCCCTTAATTGGTCTCTAAGGTCATAAATATAACACAAAAGACCATCTTAAAGCAATTTTTCGTTTCTTACAAATTGAATTTGCTGGTTAAAACATGCTTTTGAATCATTTCAATCAATTCATGTTTATCGGTATCACTGCTGGGCTCTTTAGTAATTAAAACAAGCATTTGTTTTAATTCTTCTTTCTCGAAAGCGACAAATAAGGGAAGGCTACATAAAGAGTCAATAACCTCTTGCTGGTTCAGTAAAGAATTATGATGGCACACTTTTTTATAATGTTCCGCATCCAACATCCCTGCTTGCTGCAAGTGCATCAAGAAGTGAAATGCACCAACCCCCAATTTGCTTGCTATTAAGAGATCTTCTGATTTTTTATAATCAACGAGTAAGGGGTTATGCAAAATAATATTAGCAAGAATATTGGCATTTTGAGGATTTTTTTCGACAGCGTCAAAATAATTTGATGTCAGTTTATTTTCTGCGGCAAGCTTTTTAGTGCCCTCACAAATTTTGCTGATGTATTCTTGCTGCCCTAAAAAAATGTCTAAGCACCCAGAGTAATAGAGGTTTTTATTTAAAAGCAGAGTAAGTAATTCAATTACGGTATTGATGTTTTTTGCAGAGAATTTACCCAGTTTTTCCACTATTTTTTCAGTAGAATATGAATGTGTTTGAAAATTAATGATTAAATCAGCAAGTAAGTAAGATTGCTCAGGATAAGAAAATAGAAGCTTTAAAGTGGTTGCATCAAGCGAGTTATGGGCGATAAGCTGGCGCATCCCATGCTTTAGTGTTGTTTCTGATTTCGCAACTTGAAACAACAATTCCAGTGAAATAATAGTAACATCAAAGCCTTCTTCATACAAAAATTCTAATAGATTAACCACATAACTGGCATTAGAAACATTATTTGCGATGATTTCATGGAGCTTATCATCCAGCTTAATGTTATACTTTTTCAAAGTATTGAATAAAGAAGTCAATCGATTGAGATGCTGGAAATTCTTTTCAAGAGTTTCCAGCATTCGTTCATCCGGCTCCAGGCCTAATTTAGTTAAGCGGGTCATAATTTTACTTTTTGTCTCAGTCATTTGATTGATCTTAGTATATGTCATTTGGTACCCTCACGATCCTGTGTCGTCTACCTACCTATAAAAATCTTTATCTGTTATCTCTGAGTTTATCATCAAAAAAGAGCACAGAGCTCAATATATTATCAAACAAATGAATTTTAAAGTACAGTAAGTGACAAAATAAACCCATAGCTCATTCACCATCACAAGCTTATATATTCCTGTTTATATACCCCGGATCCTTCACTTCCACCCCTTTAATAAATGATTAATTTATCCTCAATAAAAACACTTAATAGTCACTTAATATTCTTTTTGTATAATCGCCAACATTAAGTACGTTGGGATTTTCACCTCTCAAATTAAACAACAAAAGCACTTAATGGTTACTTAATATTTCTTTTGTATAATATCGAAGCATTAGGCGATCAAAACATTAGGCGAGAGATCACCTAAGGTTCAAATATAATTTATAAGGACCTGGATTATATTTTTAAATTTTAAAAATTATTCTATGGGGAGATTCTTATGGGCGCCAAAAGCGAAATTGTTGACAATCAAATTGCAAATCTTAAGGATTACGCAGATACAGTTGCAGCGGTTCATTTATTAAAAGAAGTTGTAACCAACGGAGCAGTGGTTACAGTAGGTTCGGCAAAAGACATTATTGCTATTGAAAACACAAAAAAGGATCCTAAGATTGCAAATATCGTTAAAGCGATTTTAGCGAAAGCAGGTTCGCCTGGAGAGCCCAAAAGCCAATGGACAAAAAAAGAAGACGAAAAGTTGCATCTTGAAGCGGCAATTACTATTGGTGGTGCTGTTTATACCGTGGATTTTACTTATGATGGTATAAAAGACTCTCAACAAGAATACACTGTTAATATAACCAGCAAATTAAGTGCGGAAGTGAACCGAGGTAAATTATTTTTCGATCACGACCATACAGCCACTGTTAAATTAACCTATGATAGAGAAGGCGATCTTCGTGCGGTGACTAAGAATGGGTTATCTATCTCCGATGATAAGAAAACTTTTATTCCACATGCATATCAAAACGAGATATTAGCCAAATTTATTGATAGCCTGATTGCAGGAAAACAACAACGCCTTGCAGTCATGGGAACAGGTTCGGGCAAAAGTATTGTTATGGCCGGGATTGCTCAAGCCGTTGGACGCACAGTTATGATTGTTCCTGATAAGACATTAGTTGATCAGCAATCATCTGAAACCCAAAAAATGTTAGGTGCCGGAAAAGTCAATGGCAGTACACATATTCCTACCGTGTTTACCTTGGAAGCGATCAAACCTAACGTCGATGTTGATTGGAGTAATCTAAAGGAAGATTTAAGTGATATGGAGGAAGACGATAAACAAAAAATTAAGGAATATTTTGCCAAAGTAATTGCTGGTACTGAGCCTTTTGATCAAATCATTCTGCAAGCTGAACATCCATTATTTAAAATCATTGCCAGCGAAATAAAAGACTCAATGGTATTAATTGATGAAAGCCATCGTCATACATTTACTGAAGAAGATGCACAAGTTTTGGAAGGATTAAAAAGCCGCAACTCAATGCTTGCATTAACAGCGACACCAACTTCTAAATTATATGCTCTCTTTCCTGGTGATCCTTTAGATGATTTAAGTCTTGGGGCTGCAATTCAGTTAGGGACAATTCGCCCAATTAAACCTGAAGTGGCTTACTTGGAAGAAAAAGATTTGATTGATCAAGCAGTGATTCATTACTTTGATGACTATTATCTCGAAGAAGGAATGAATGGTTATGTTGATCCGGTCGCATTAAAAGAACAGATCAAGAAAGGCGGGGTTGAAGATTCTGTTGCACAAAAACAAGCCATTGATCAAGCTTTAGAATTGAATCGCATCCGTGCTCAACGCAACATGGGCTTTTCTGATGACAAAGCAACTCGTGAAAAATTGGCTGACACTTATCAGAAACTTGCGAATGGAGATGGACCTACCCTTGAAAAATATCAAGCGAAAGTAGCGGAGCTCAGAAAAGAATCTGAATCTAAAGCCAGAGTAGAATTGGCCAAGAAATTTGGAGCTGTAAATGAATTAGCTGTGCGTGGAGAAGTTCCTTTACGTGAAGTGAATTTAAAAAATGATATTGATAAAGAACAACAAAAAGATATTCAAAGAACAATCAATAGCTTTGCTCTTGCACTTATCTTTAATGAAAAGTTCACCGATATTGCTGAGAAAGACCGGTCTCATAAACTGGAAGAGTATTTAAAAGACTGTGATGGACATATCAGTAAATATAAAACAAAAGATGGAGAAATACCTGCTCATATTTTAAGTAGGCTTCAAGAATGTGATGTAACAAACAGGGTAAAATTAAATAGCGCCTTAACACAATTGGGTGCACCAATTTCCAAGTTGCCTACTGCGCAAAAAGAAGCCATGGTCAAATTGATTTTGGATAGAGCGGAAGCAATAGCGGCTAAGATCAAAACGTCACAACCCATAACTGATGTTGTAACTAAGGCTGCACCTGTTGATTTGGTTGCGTTAAAAGCGACAGAGGGTTATGCCAGTGCTATTGATATGAAAACGAAGCAAGATGTAATTGATGCACAACTTGCTCAAATTGAGGTAGGACTGAGAACGCACATTATAGCAGATGAGGTTATTGCCACAGGGGTGAGTATTAGAGATATCTTGAATGTGCAAGTGATCAACTCCAATTCGCCAGTTATTGAATCCAATATCAATGCGATTAATGGAATATTGTCAGGACCTCAAGCAACTGGACGTTGTGTACGGAATAAAGATGTTGAAGCTCGTGCTCAACAGTACATTGATAAGCGATATCAAGACAAAGGTCTCATCCTTACTGTACACGATATCATTGATCCTAAAGATTCGGCTGCAAAAACAAGAGAAGTTATGCTGAATAGAGAGCAACAAGCTAAAAAAGAAGCAAAAGTTCTTCATCTTCTGAAGACCGAGTTAAAAGGTTTCGATGCGTTTACGTTGTTCCAACGATGTGTACCTTTACATGACAGGATTGAAGGGCTTATCGAAAAACTGGACGTAGCCAAGAATTTATTAATCGATAAAGAGAAAACTCTTGACGTTCAAAAAGATAAAGTAGCTAAAACTTCTGAAAAACATGAGTCTAGCAAGAAATCTCTTCTTCAAGAAATCGATACTCTTGATAAAGAATTGTATATTGTACCAGGAAGAAAAGATAAGGATGGAGCAATTCCACTTCCATCTGAGTATGCTCGAAATCCATCGCTTTATTTAACATGGGTAAAAGCAACTCTTAAAAGAGCGACACTCGCATCAGAAACAAAGGAAGTACTCGAAGCGATTAAGGCGCTTGAAGTCGAGATAGATAAACTAGAAAAAGATATAAGTGAACTTCAAGTAACGATCAAAGAGGGAAGCTTAGAACTAGCTAAACTGAAGGAAGAGGAAGAGCGAATGATTCAAAAAATGGAAGAAGTCAGCAAGCTTGAGTTGTCTTAATTTTCTACTGTATAAGACCCTCCCTCGTGGAGGGTTTTTTTTATAATTAATAACGCTTAATGTAACCTGGTTGCAAGGATTACATTCTTTAGTTGACACAGTGAGTTCTCACATCACTCATCCTTAATAATTAAATAGATTAAAAGAACTAAAAAAGTAATAAATATATGGAAGGCGGGTATTAGAGCCCCTCTAAGCGATGAAGACATCCATATACCAAACCACTCACCGGCAATTGACATAAAAGTGACCTGCCAGGTTAAAAAACCCAAAGTTAGACCAGCTACCGCCCAACTTTTAGTGCTATTAAAAATCAGCGCACTTGCATGCCTTACTTTAAATAACTTCCAAGCACCGACAACACAAAGCACCGTGGTTAACATTTCCAAGCCAATGATAATAAGATAGGCTATTTGATGCAGTATGGGATTGGAAATAGCTCGATAACCAATTGCAGAATCCGCAATTAGGTCGTTCATCATCAACGTTCGTTCTACCAAAGTATAATTGGTCTTATAATCGGTCACATTACCCAGAACAACAAGAAAACAGTAAAAAGCAATTGCGAGAACACAAAGTATTTTGGATATTCTTATCATTTTGATCCTGTAGTATTTCTCACAAAACGTGACAACACATGATTAGTGCGTACCGTTGATTCCCGTAACGCCTCATTAGGGGTTAAAAAGCCTGCAAACATCGCTTCCAAAATCTCATCGTTAATGCCACGAATTTGATTCTGTGGACCGAAACGCGGTAACGGTTTTTCCTGCAACTCCCCTGCTAAATCAATACGCGCCATCAATAAAGTTGGATGATGGCTGTTGCGCAAAATATCCGCGTAGACACCTTGTAACCCTATAGGCAGATAACCTGTATGTTCATGCCAGCGTTTTTGTGTTTCAGGTCTGGTGATAAACGCAAAAAATTGGGCTATCCCTTTATACTGTTCTTTTGTTTGTCCAGCTACTGCCCATAATGCAGCACCACCAGCAACATTTGCATGTCTTATCTTACTCGCCTTTGTATCTAATGGCATGCTGGCAATTCCTAAACGGAAGGGAACTAAAGCGGCTAAGCTATTATAAGCGCCAGAAGATTGACTAAATAAAGGACAAACACCACTGGTAAATAAAATAGTGGCATCATCAACCCTTCCTGCATAACGAAAATAATGCAATGTATACCAACGTTTCAAACGTTCAAAATGACTGAGTAATTGCGGCGTATCAAAAACAGCACGCGCAGGATTATCTTGGGTTAACGGCAACCCATGAATCGCTAAAAAGGATTCAAAAAGAACCCATCCTGGGTAAGCTGTTGTATAAGTACAATCATAGCCTGCTGCTTTTAACTTCTCTGCCAATACTTCCATCTCTGCCCAAGTACGTGGAAAATTAGCTTGGGAATACCCAACTTTAGCAAGAATATCCAAGTTGTAATATAAAGTTGCGACGGAGAGATTAAAAGGCAAGGCCATTAATTGGTCATTTTTGCTATAAAATTCACGTACAGATTGAATAAAGTCCTCTTTAGGCAAGCTTATTCCTTGCTCCTGCATCAGTTCATCTACTGGTTTGATTACTCCTTTTGGGGATTCCATAATGGCGGTTCCCACTTCAAAAATTTGTACAATCGCCGGTGGATGATGTGCTCTGAATGCAGCGGCAAAACTTGTTAATGTCTCAACATAATTGCCCTTGTAAACAGGTTTAATAAAGTATTCATTTTGACTTTGGTTAAAATCATCAGCAAGCAATCTGACTTCATCACCCAAATGTCCAGCCATTCCATGCCAAAACACCAGTTCAACCCGTTTTGCCTGGGCAGATAGAGTAAAGATGACGAATAAAAGAAGAATTAATTTTTTCATGCCAATAAGTCAGGATAATCACTAAAAACCGAATCAACACCCCAGCCAAATAGCTTATGAGCCAAACGTTTGCGATTCACCGTATAAGCACAAAGAACATAACCTGCTGCTTTAATTGCCTTAACACGCTCCTCAGTTAAAACCCTGCGATTACAATGAATTGAAAAACACTCTAATTGCTTTGCCTTTTGCAACCATTGTTCATCCCAAACATGCAGAAGTAAACCCAATGGCATTTCTGGAGCGATACTTCGACATAAAACTAAAGCATCCCATGAAAAACTGGAAACCAAGGGTAAATCTTTTCCCTGTGGCCAATAACGTTGAATGTGGCTCATCACCGCTACCGCAGTTTGTTCTTCAGCACCAGGATAGGGTTTGATTTCTACATTTGCCTGTACACCCGAAAAAGACAGCCACTTCAATACCTCTTTAAAATGAGGAATATGTTCGCCTTTAAAATGTCGTGAAAACCAGGAACCGGCATCCAAAGAGTGTAAATAAGTCGACTCAACCAAGCCTACATCACCACGTCCGTTCGTTGTTCTTTTTAAATTATCATCATGAATTACAAAAGGCTCTCCATCAACACTGCACATGACATCAAATTCAATGAAATGACATCCTAAAGCCAATGCTTTGTTGAATGAAGCTAATGTATTCTCAGGAGCATAAGCAGATGCCCCTCGGTGCCCAATAATTTTTTCAACAACCAACAAAATTCATTCCCCTTTTTGTAACATGTAATATCCCTTCTCCCCCTTGGGGAGAAGGTGCCCGTTAGGGCGGATGAGGGTGATATAATGCTTCCCTCACCCCTACCCCTCTCCCATCACTGGGAGAGGGGATTTCTTTTTAACATTAATGTCAACAAAACTACTTTGTACTTTGTTTCCTATTCGAAGCAACTTCAACCAGCGCTGTTAGAATTAATTCATTACTTACCGTTAAAGCAGGAGCTGCAGCAGATGCTTCACCTACCATCATGGTATTCATCGCCTTCGCTTGCAAAGGTCTTGGCTGAGATGGATTATTTCCTTCAACAAAAACCAAATTACTCACACTGTAACTTTGTCCTGGGTACGCCTTATTAATGCGGTCAAGCTCCTCATTCACCTGTTGATACAACCGTTGCCGAATTTGACTTAAAACAGTCTGGGTTTCATCAAAACTTGGTTTAAAATCCACACTGGATACCTCATATTTGGCACCAGGTAAACTGACGTCCTTGGCATTTTTATAAATATCAGTTAACGCTTCCTGATTGACTCGTGCTTGTGCCTGCACATAGAGCTTTTCAAGTCCAGAACTATCCTGAGAGCGATCAAACTCAATCAAGTGCCAATCCCCTTTCGCGATTTTACTTAATCGCTCCATAATATCAGCGCGCGCTTTGACCAAATCAGCACTCGTTAAAGTCACATTAATACTAACTCCCAATAAAGCAGTTTGCGTTGTGACCCACTGTTTCGCTGAAAGTTGGAAATCAATTTTATCAAGAACCAATTGAGGTTGCGGTGGAGGTGGTGGTGGTAGAACATCTTCAGCAAAAGCAAACGGTGTGATAACCAGTAAAACCAGGATTCTGGCAACTATTTGGCGCATAACACTCTCCAGTCTGATGAATAATCAAATTAGTGTATACCAGCAAGCCTGAAGATACCAAATTATTAACTATACCATTGATTTAATCAAAAAATAGGAATATAACTTCTGCAAAATATTTGCAAGAGGAACATAAACAATGATTTCTGTGGACAATATATCAAATAGTAACCAAATAATAACCGAAGATGATTTCCTCGATTACGCCCTCTCTCATGATTTTGGTGACTTACACTTTAAAGTAGATCCTAAAACTGGGATGAAAGCAATAATCGCTATTCACAATACCAAATTAGGTCCCGCTTTAGGTGGTTGTCGTTTCATTGAATATCCAAATACTTATGCAGCGATTCAAGATGCAATGCGCCTTGCCCGAGGAATGAGCTTTAAGGCAGCATCGGTCGACTTACCTTTGGGGGGTGGTAAATCAGTTATTATTAAACCCAAAGGTCCATTTGATCGTGCCCAATACATGCATCAATTTGGTCGATTCGTTAATGAGTTAAATGGCCGTTACATTACTGCCCTTGATAGTGGAACCGAATTGCCCGATATGGACATTATTGCGGAACACACGCCCTATGTAGCCAGCTTATCCAAATATGATGGTGACCCTTCACCGTCTACTGCCAGAGGTATTTTGCGCGGTATCCAGGCAGCAGTCGCTTTCAAACTAGGAAAAGAAAGCCTGAAAGGAGTTCATGTGGCCATTCAGGGTTTAGGTCATGTTGGATCTTTGCTCGCCAGACATTTGCATGAATTAGGTGCTACATTGACTGTTGCAGATGTTTCTCCAGCTGCAGTAGAGCGCGCTGTTACTGAATTAGGTGCTAAATCGGTCAGTACTGATCAAATTCATAAAGTTCCCTGTGACGTTTTTGCTCCTTGTGCTTTAGGTGCAATTATCAATGATATTACCATTTCTCAATTGCAAACAACTATTGTTGCAGGTGCGGCAAATAACCAGTTAGCGCACACCTATCATGGAAATAAATTGCATGATAAAGGCATTCTATTTGCAGTGGACTACGTCATTAATGCAGGGGGATTAATTTTTGCAGCATCTAAATACCTTCATACTCCAGAAGAAAAAATTAACGAACAGATCGATGCAATTTATACTCATTTAACTGAAATCTTTGTCCGTTCTACTCGAGAAAACTTACCTACAAGTGAAATTGCAGATAATTTGGCAAAAGAGAAATTATCTTAGAGGCTGTTGACACGTCATCCCGAGTACGCGAGGGTTCTCCTCGCTGTTACTCGGGATGACACTAGTATGTGCATATCGGAAAACATAAAATTCGCGCCATATTGGCCCAAAAAAGTAAAATTTTAGGAATCTATGAAACATTTAAGCCTGACTCCCGAGCTTTATGAATACATGCTGGACAAATCTTTGCGTGAGCATCCTTCCCTAGCTGGTCTACGCAAAGTGACCTCCACTATGGAGCTGGCGAATATGCAGGTTGCGCCAGAACAAGCACAATTTATGCAATTGCTTCTCCGTCTGATCCGTGCAAAAAATGTTTTGGAATTAGGAACATTTACTGGCTATAGTGCTTTAGCCATGTCCTTAGTTTTGCCTGATGACGGTAAACTCATTACCTGTGACATCAATTCAGAGTGGACAAGCAAGGCACATCCCTTCTGGAAAGAAGCACAGCAAGACCATAAAATTGAATTAAGACTCGGCCGTGCATTAGATACCTTACAAGCCCTCATAGCCGAAGGCTGGGAACAAAAATTTGATTTCATTTTTATTGATGCCGATAAAACTAATTATGTGCATTACTATGAATTGGCATTAAAACTGATTCAGCCCAAAGGGTTAATCGCTATAGATAATATTTTCTGGGATGGTAAAGTAATTGATAAAAATGAAATTGGCGGACAAACCAGAGAAATCAGAAAACTGAATGATTTAATTAAAAAAGATCAACGCGTGTTTATTAGTCTATTGCCTATAGCTGATGGATTATTTTTAGTACAACCATCCTGAAGACAAAAAATCCCGGGTTCCGCTCGCTTCACCCAGGCTACAAATGTCTTGCTTTCCCTTCCCACCTGAGGAGAGGAAAGGATTTTATAAGTACCAAATCATTTTAAAGGAGTAATCAATAATGCAAACAAACAACAACCCCTGTGGATTAGATGGTTTTGCTTTCCTAGAGTTTTCAGGCCCAGATAAAAAACGCCTGCATCAACAGTTCATGGATATGGGTTTTCAAGCTACTGCGCACCATAAGAACCAGGATATCACCTTATTTCAACAAGGCGAAATTCAGTTTATAGTCAATGCAGCAACCGATTGCCAAGCAGAAGATCATGCCAAAACTCATGGAGCTGGTGCTTGCGCCATGGGATTTAAAGTGAAAAATGCCAAGGTTGCGTTCGAACATGCAATCAAGCATGGAGCCAGTGCATTTGAAGATTGCTCTCATGCCCATCATGGTTTACTGGGTATCCAGGCTATAGGTGGTAGTGTGATTTATTTTGTTGACGATCAACATCAACCTTTCTCAGCTCATTGGGAACATCAACCCAATAAAAAAGTAGAAGGTAATGGCCTAATACTCATTGATCATTTAACCCATAATGTATTTCGTGGCAATATGGATAAATGGGCTCAGTTTTATGAATCCATTTTTAACTTCCAGGAAATTCGTTATTTTAACATTAAAGGAAAAATGACTGGATTATTAAGCCGTGCTCTTGGTAGCCCTTGTGGAAAAATTAAAATCCCCTTGAATGAATCCAAAGATGATTTATCCCAAATTGAAGAATTTCTGCATGAATACAAGGGCGAAGGCATCCAACATATCGCATTAACTACCAACAACATTTACCATACGGTACATACATTAAGAGAACAAGGTGTTAAATTCCTTGATGTTCCAGATACCTACTATGAAATGCTGCATGATCGTCTTCCTTGGCATCAAGAATCAGTGAATCAACTTCAAGAAGAAAAAATCTTGATGGATGGTGAAAGCGATCCAAAACATGGTTTATTGCTGCAAATCTTTACTGAAAATATCTTTGGCCCAGTGTTTTTTGAAATTATTCAGCGCAAAGGAAATCAAGGATTCGGTGAGGGTAACTTTCAAGCGTTATTTGAGGCTATTGAAAGAGATCAGATTAAGCGTGGAACTTTAAAAGAAAAATCAGCTTAAAAAAATAGCATTGTAGTTTGTAGCCTGGGTGAAGGCGAAGCCGAAACCCAGGGTTTCGGATAAAAAATACGCTCCCATAACCCGGGTTACGGCTTCGCCTTCACCCAGGCTACAATCACAACTACTAAATGGGGAACTTATGAAACTTGCCAGTTTAAAATCAACATCATCACGCGATGGAGAGTTATGCATAGTTAATCAAGCATTGACTCGTGCAATACGAGTACCTCAGATCGCACCCAACTTACAATATGCCCTAGATCATTGGGATGCAGTAAAAGAAAAATTGCACGAAGTGTATCAGCAACTTAATGAAGGACGCTTGGAAAATACTTTTAATTTTGATCCACAACAATGCAGCTCTCCTCTTCCCCGTGCTTATCAATGGGCTGATGGCAGCGCTTATGTTAACCATGTCGAACTGGTGCGTAAAGCTCGTGGTGCTGAGTTACCAGAGAATTTCTGGACTGATCCCTTGATGTACCAGGGAGGCTCTGATTCTTTTTTAGGACCTAGAGACCCCATTTTGGTAACCGATGAGGCATACGGCATCGATTTTGAAGCAGAAGTCGCAGTAATTACTGATGATGTCCCTATGGGCATAAGCCATGAACGTGCAGGGCAACATATTAAACTACTGATGTTGGTCAATGATGTCTCATTGCGAAATTTAATCCCAGATGAACTGGCAAAAGGCTTTGGCTTTTTCCAATCCAAACCGTCAAGTAGCTTTTCTCCTGTAGCCATCACTCCTGATGAATTAGGTTCTGATTGGGATGGCCAACGGGTGCATCTGCCTTTATTAAGTCATCTGAATGGTCAATTATTTGGCCAGCCCAACGCGGGAATTGATATGACGTTTTCTTTCCCAAAACTGATTGAACACGCTGCCAAAACCAGAGAACTACGTGCTGGAACAATTATTGGCTCAGGTACAGTCTCTAATCTCGATCGCAGCAAAGGTTCGTCGTGTATTGCTGAAAAACGAATGCTAGAAATCATCCAACAGGGGCAAGCAAAAACATCTTTCATGCGTTTTGGTGACAAAATTCATATTGAAATGCTCGATAAACAAGGTAAAAGCCTGTTTGGAGCAATCGATCAAGTTGTTAAGCAGGTATAAGCAATGAAACTATATGATTATTTTCGTTCAACAGCATGTTATCGTGTTCGTATTGCTTTGAACTTAAAAAATATTGCTTATGAGAAAATAAATATTCACCTCGTGAATCATGGTGGGGAACAACACAGCCCAGAATATCGGGAGGTCAATCCTCAAGAGTTAGTTCCCAGCTTAGAAATCAATGGACAGGTGATTAGCCAATCACTTGCCATTATCGAGTATCTGGATGAAACGTACCCTACTCCCGCATTATTACCTCAAGATCCGTGGGAAAAAGCTACTGTACGATCTCTTGCCTTAATCGTCGCTTGTGATATGCATCCTTTGAATAATTTAAGGGTATTAAACAGATTAAAAGAGCAATTTCAAGCAAGTGAATCTCAAGTCTCAGAATGGTATCATCATTGGCTCAAAGCTGGGTTTGATGCGTTTGAAACGAAGTTACAACGGATCAAACGCAGACAACTCTTTTGTTTTGGCGATACAGTGACATTGGCCGATCTCTGTCTTATACCTCAAGTCTACAATGCACACCGTTTTCATTTTGCTATGGATAACTACCCTCTTATCAATGAAATCAACGCTCATTGCTTGACACTTGAAGCATTTCAAAAAGCAGTTCCCGAGGTTCAATAAGGTATATATGTAGTATAAATGTAGCCTGGGTGCAGCGCAGCGGAACCCGGGAAAATTGGTGGTTTAAAACCCGGGTTCCGCTGCGCTGCACCCAGGCTACAAAACACTGCAAATAAAATTTGTTTTAAAACCATGCCTTCTTTAATTCTACGGTAACAACCCCTTGAGGTGTTTTCTGAAGCATACTCCAAACATTTTTGCACCGCTGTAAATGACCGACTAGATAACTTTTACTGCTGCATTTATAACGCACAGGCATCTGATCATAAATTTTGCCTGAATTAATCGCCATACAACGCTCACCATTGGTCAACTCGATACCCCAAGGATAAGTAAGAGACATATCTAATGTTTTATTTTGCTCATTATTCAAAGGTTCATTCACCTTAATCAGCACACTGTCTGCAAGCCAAGGGGATTGAGGACATAAAGCTTCTGTCCTGTTTGGTCCTGACTTAACGAAGCAAGGATCATACGTTTTACCGCCTGCAAGACAACGCCAAGCATCTTCTCGTTCAATTAATTGAGATTGAGAATAACATTCTCCCATGAGTGTTTTTTTTACTTGCGGACTCACTTGGTCCGTCACATCACCATAGGGTCTGTATAATTTTAATATCGTATCATCAGCTGCCGCCCCTAAAGAACAAAAAAACAATGAGATACAGAACACTTTTCGCAACATAATGTTTCCTCAAAGACTACACCGAAGCACTTTCATTCTTGTTTGGGATTATCCTAATGAATCGAGAAAATCAACGTATTTTAGCACTAAGATAGTAGAAATGCTGATAACCCCGGTGTATCATCTCATTTTTAGTTAAAGGTATCTATACTTCGCGAAGCCACAAATTGGGATTGGCATTACCTAGTCCCGCTAACCAGACGAATTCTTCAATCGGAAAATGCATGGTGTAACGCAATATTTGCGCTTTATTTCAATAAGCGTATATAGACTGATAGAATTTCAATGCAACAAAACAGTGTCTTGTGACTGCGCAAAATATATTCAGAGTGAGGAGTAAAAAAATGAGTGAAGTTTTTACCATAAAGCAGTGTTTAGATGGTGAAATCAGCATTGACGAGCACGTTACCGTTAGAGGTTGGGTTAAAACCCGCCGCGACTCCAAAATGGGCTTGTCTTTTATTAGCTTGCATGATGGTTCTTGTTTTGCTCCCATTCAAATCGTAGCAACAGACAATTTAGACAATTACCATGATGTCAGCAAACTGACTGCCGGATGTTCTATAATTGCCTCAGGAAAATTGGTAGCCTCTCAAGGTAAAGGCCAAGCTTTTGAAATTCAGGCTGAGTCTATTAAAGTGGTGGGTTGGGTAGATAACCCAGATACCTATCCAATTCAAGCCAAACGACATACACTTGAATTCCTGCGTGAGGTAGCTCATCTACGTCCTCGTACCAATACGATTAGCGCAGTAACACGAATTCGTCATTGTTTATCGCAAGCCATACATCGTTTTTTCCACGAACAAGGTTTCTTTTGGATTCATACCCCCATTATTACTTCCAGCGATTGTGAGGGGGCTGGTGAAATGTTCCGGGTCTCCACCTTAGACCTCTTAAATATTCCTAAAAATGAATACGGTCAAATTGATTTCAATAAAGATTTTTTTGGTAAAGAGACATTCCTCACCGTTTCAGGACAGTTAAACCTTGAAGCATATTGTATGGCTATGTCCAAAGTATATACTTTTGGACCGACATTTCGCGCCGAAAACTCCAATACAAGCCGTCATCTGGCTGAGTTCTGGATGATCGAACCCGAAATCGCTTTTGCTACTTTGCACGACATTTGTGCTTTAAGTCAAAAGATGTTGCGTTATTTATGTAAAGCGGTTTTGGAAGAGCGTGCTGATGATATGGACTTTTTCAATCAGTTCGTCGCACCAGGATGCATTGAGCGTTTGGAACACATTGCTGACTCTGATTTTGAAATCATGACTTATACCGATGCCATTAAAATTTTGGAGCAGTGCGGACAATCATTTGAATTCCCAGTGAGTTGGGGTTTAGACTTACAGTCAGAGCATGAGCGTTATCTGGCAGAAATTCACTGTAAAAAACCCGTGATACTGACTAACTACCCCCAAGAAATCAAAGGGTTTTATATGCGTCTCAATGATGATGAAAAAACCGTTGCGGCCATGGATGTTTTGGCACCTGGAATTGGTGAAATCATTGGGGGCAGTCAGCGTGAAGAGCGTCTAGACATCCTGGATAAGCGCATCGAAGAATGTAATCTAAACAAAGAAAGTTATCAGTGGTATAGAGATCTACGTCGATATGGTACCGTACCACATGCAGGATTTGGTTTAGGTTTTGAGCGATTGGTAAGTTATGTTACTGGCTTAGCTAACGTACGTGATGTCATTCCTTTCCCACGTACACCAGGGCATGCAGACTACTAAATTACATTCTGCTTGTCTGTCCTGGGTGAAGGCATAAGCCGTAACCCGGGGAATAGACTACATAGGGGTGAAAATCTTAGTGGACAATGGGTATTTATGGATGAAAACCCGGGTTTCGCTTCGCTACACCCAGGCTACGCTCTATTTTCGGCCAAGTGATCATCTTAAGGGCAATTTTTGGAAACTGCTTCATCTTCTTTTTCTTCTGTTTCACCTTCAGCAAGAAGAGGTAGTGTTTGAAGTTTCTTTTCGCTTACGCTTTTATTTTTTAAGAATCGATTAGGGTTTACTCCCATGTCGACTAAATCATAAGTTGCTTTATCTTTACTAACTCCATTTAAGAAGTTTTTCTTAAGCTTGGCTACAGGAGATGGTTCACCAATTTGCCCATCCGTTTTTTTAAACATTCTTGTTAACTCCTATGTCTGTTGATAAAACTTATCTGAAACATCAATAACTCAGGTAAACATCCCATAATAAACATTATTGAAACTCAGATAAAACACCTTCTCCCAGTACCAAAACTCGATCCATTTGTTTTGCCAACTGCTGATCATGAGTCACAATGACCAAAGCTGTATTCATTTTTCTATTCAACCCCAACATTAAATCAAACACTTTTGTTGCAGTTGCCTGATCCAGATTACCTGTAGGCTCATCGGCCAATACGCAGTATGGTTGATGTACCAAAGCTCGGGCTATGGCAACCCGTTGTCGCTCTCCTCCTGAAAGTTGAGCGGGTTTATGTGTTTTTCTCTCTTTCAGTCCAACGTCATCCAGCATTTTGCTTGCTTCAGCCGTGGCATCCTTCACTGAGATATCCGCTAACAGCAGAGGCATTGAAACATTTTCAAGAGCGGTAAACTCAGGCAACAAGTGATGAAACTGGTAGATAAATCCCAAACCTTGATTACGTAATCGGCAACGTTGCTTTTCATTTACTTTTTGCCAATTAACATCCCTAATTAAGACATCGCCGCTTGTTGGTTTATCCAGCCCACCCATTAGATGCAATAAGGTGCTTTTCCCAGATCCTGAAGGACCAATAATTGCCAAGCGCTCACCTTTAGCAATGGACAAATCGATTCCTCGTAATACATCAACTTTAGAAGCACCATCGTTGTATGATTTACATAGTTTTGTAGCATTTAAAATAACATCACTCATAATGCAAAGCCTCCGCAATCACTGTTTTTGAGGCGCGCCACGCAGGATAAATTGTTGCAAGGAAGCTCATTAATAAAGCCATAACACAAACTGTCCATAGATCGCTCAACATAATCTTAGAAGGTAAATAATCAACAAAATAAATACTGGATGACAAGACCTTAAAATGAAACCAGGTTTGCAGATGATTCACGATTGTGGTCGCGTTTTTAGCCAATACTAATCCACCAAGCAAACCAAAAAACGTACCAACAATTCCTACCATCATTCCCTGCACAATAAACGTCCATAAGATGGTTGAAGGGGTCGCACCTATCGTTCTTAGAATTGCAATTTCTGCTTGTTTGTCATTAACAACCATTACCAAAGAAGAGACCAGATTAAATGCTGCTACAGCGATAATGAGCAATAAAATCATAAACATCATCGTTTTTTCCATTTTGACTGCCTGGAAAAACGCACCATACTGCTGCGTCCAATTGCCGACTTGATATTCTTCACCTAACAAATGAGATAATCGAGAAGTCAATTCGGGCGCTTGGTACACGTTATCTATTTTCATTTTGATACCCGTGACATCATCACCCATTTGTAATAGCTTCTGGGCATCTCCCATATTGATAAATGCCAACTTTGTATCAAAGTTAAATCCAGTCCCAGCAGAGAACACACCAACAACGGTAAATCGCTTAAAACGAGGAATCATCCCGGCAGGAGTCACTGTGGCCTGCGGGATCATCACGGTGACTTTATCGCCAATCATCGTTCCCATACTGTCTGCGAGACCTCTACCTAAGATAATGCCAAAATCTTTTAAATTGCTTAAACTCCCTGCCAGCAATTTATCTTGCAAATGACTCATCGTTTCTTCTTTTTCAGGCAATACTCCCGTTAAGACAATAGGTAAAACCTGTCCTTCATGCACCATTAATCCCTGTCCACCTACATAAGGAGCTAATGCTTTAATTTCAGGAACTGTTTGAATTTTTTTAGCCACTTCAGGCCAATCATTGAGTCGTTCGTTGGGTCCAGAAACCGTAATTTCTGGTGCCATACCAAAAAAACGGTTATGTATTTGTTCATCAAACCCATTCATTACTGATAAAACAGTAACAAGAACCATCACTCCCAAACCAATACCAAGCATGGAACTCAAAGAAATAAAAGAAACAAAATGATTCTTTTTTCGAGAACGCGTATAGCGTAACCCCATAAAAAGAGCTAATGGTTTATACATAATTGCTTTTACTTTAGTTAAAGTCTTATTGTAGAGAAAAAATCATTCAAGAGATATACCCTATAGGCCGTTCAGCGATTTTATTGTTTCGTCATCAGATAACCCACATACTTATCCACAAAATTTGTGGATATTTAGTCACTATCATAAACTGTACAATGGATTTCTACTGAGGTCTTAAGCTCTGCAAAACCATTAATCCTACAAATTGTAGATTTAATTTATTAAAAGCAATATGATTCATCAAGGAAACCAATATTTGACTTAGTAAGGAATCATCATGGCTTCATCACGCCTCGAGGTCCAAAAAATCATTCTTAGTGATAAGCTTACGGCCTTAATTAACACACCTCATGTTCGTTTTGATGAAATTAATGCAGCATTAGACGAGGAGCTTCGTACTGTTTCTGGAGGAAGAGCACTCGATCAGCTAACTGATTTCATTCACTTAGTTTCATTCATTAAAGCAAAACATTTTTCTAATCCGATTAGGGCTCTGCAACTATTTGCGGATAAAGAAACGCCCCCTGAAACACGAAAAGCTCTAATTAAAGCAATTGGGATGGCTCCTGAACGAGATGATAGAATTTATGATATCGTCTGTCTTTTAGCTCAAAATGATAAGCTTGTACGCTATTTCGACATGACACATCTGACTCCACTTCGTTTTGCTATGAGAGAAAGAGAGGATAGTTATGTGGAGGAACACAGCGCCTGGTATTTAGCTTTTGACTTATTTGGACTTTGTAAAAAACTGCCGCACGAATTAATTCCCTTAGTAGCAAAACTATTGAGCGCTACTTATCCTTCAACAGAGGATCTTCAAGCCCTCGAATTATTTTTTAACTATTTAGACAAATTCAAGCTGTTACAAAATGAAATAATAGCAGCAATGCTACCCCAACTAAAAAATAAAAAAAGCATAGAGAATCTTCAATCCCTGCTGATTTATTTACAACAAAATGATTTGCTGAAACCGCAAATTTTGGAGTACACCCTGCCTTTGTTACATCAGTTAGACGCGCTTAAGATTTTTTTCTCAGTCTATAGTGAAGAACTACGGTCAGCCAAATCCTGCCAAGAAACATTAGAAAAGCTCCCCCCATATTGTCAACTGTCTCTTCTTGAAGAAAGCAGTTTTGATGATGTGGTGACTACAAACACCCCATTACACCTAGCGGTTATTCAACGTAATCTTTTTAGTCTGAACCAAGCATTGCATTTAGCGAACGCCAAATTCCTTTTAGCAACCTCTTATGATAATACCGCCTTGGTATTAGCATGCAAGCTGGCTGATAAACAATCTGCGCAGCTTATTTTGTCACGAATGCGCGAGTTAGGCTGTGATGTAAATCAGGCGGATCACCATGGGATGACAGCGCTTCATTGGGCGAGATTTTATCATTTCGATGATTTGGCTACGGAACTTATTGCTGCAGGTGCCAAGGAGGAGTTAAAAGCAACAAATGGAAAAAACAGCATCTATTTCTCAAAACATCAATTTATACTCGCAGATTTTAAAATAGAGGGAGGGTCTGAAATTATTGAAGATAATTTCAAACTACACAATTGTGCCTTAACCGATATTGCCTTTCATGCAGAGAAAATTGCTTTAAATTTAAAATTAACTAACTCTGATGAGGTGATGGATTTGTATCAAAGTGACGAACGAGCTCAAATTCGTACCTCCAATCGGTTTTACTTGTTTTTTAAAACATTCCGTCCTCGATTAGTTGATTGGTTAGAAAAACAAAGAGAAATGGATTATCAAGTCAGTCATCAAGCTACTCCTAGCTAAACGTATGGTAGTTGTAGCCTGGGTGAAGCGCAGCGGACCCGGGATTCGAAACAGAATTCTAAACATGAATGAGATTTCAACCCTGGGTTCCGCTGCGCTTCACCCAGGCTACAATGTTCTATAGCACCCAGGAAGGTAGCTCATGAGGGTATTATTTTAATAAACTACCGGGTATTCTATATAAACACTATGTAAAACCTGTTGTCAGGTAAGGTAATTTGTATGAATCCTAGCTCTTGGTATTATCCTTCACTCATTGCTTTATGTCTTTATGGCGCCTGGGGATATTGGGGCACAAGAGCATCAAGTTTTATTAATCCTTTGTCCATCACGTTTTATTCAAGCATAGGCGTATTAATTTCAGGGGTCATCGCCTTGATATTACTAGATTTTAAACCGGATCTTTGCCCCAGAGGAGGGACCTATGGTTTATTGAACGGTTTGGCGAGTGGTATCGCCTGTATTTTTTTCATTTTGGCATTACGGAATGGACCTACAATGCCTGTGGTGCTCGTCACATCCATGTATCCTATGATTACTTTGTTGTTATGCGTTATATTTCTCAAACAAGGCTTAACCGTAAAGCATGGGCTAGGGATGGTTTTTGCGATTCTTGCTTTAATCTTATTTGCAACAGAATAATTGGATGATTGGTGCCCAGGGCCGGAATCGAACCGGCACGGAGGTTAAGCTCCGAGGGATTTTAAGTCCCTTGCGTCTACCTGTTTCGCCACCTGGGCAATCGAGTTATGGAGGCTGAGGCCGGAATCGAACCGGCGTACACGGCTTTGCAGGCCGCTGCATGACCACTCTGCCACACAGCCTCATTTGATACTTCTAATACGTCTATGTCTTTAAGCTCTAAAAAAAAAGCGACTTTCTTTGTCGCTTTAATTTGGAGCGGGAAACGAGACTCGAACTCGCGACCCCAACCTTGGCAAGGTTGTGCTCTACCAACTGAGCTATTCCCGCGTCTCTACGGGGTGTGATTCTACCGAAATTTAACACCCTGTCAATAATAAAATTAATTTTTTTTCGTTAATTCTGGCCAAGCAATTGCCAAGTAAATAATCATCGACCAAATCGTTAAAATTGCAGCCACATAAAGTAAGACAAAACCGAAAATACCACCCCAAGTATCTAACGAATTAAAAGCTAACAATAAAAATAAGGCGATCATTTGTAAAAAAGTTTTTATCTTACCAACATAACCAACGGTTACACTTGCACGTCGGCCAATTTCGGCCATCCATTCGCGTAATGCCGAAATAACAATTTCACGTCCAACAATTACAATAGCCGGAATAGTAATGTAATTAATTTCCTTAGCACCTACGAGCAACAATAAACTTGTAGAAACCAGTAACTTATCGGCAACAGGATCAAGAAAAGCACCAAAAGGAGACATCATTTTAAGTTTGCGTGCCAAATAACCATCTAACCAATCCGTAAAGCTAGCCGCAGCAAAAATACTTGCTGCCAACATATGCGCGAATGAAAACGGTAAATAAAATACGATAACAAATACCGGAATCAACACGATACGCAGTAAAGTTAATAAATTTGGCAAACTGGTTAATGTACTCAACGTTTGATACTCCCTTTACATATAACTAAATAAAGCAACTCCCATCCTATGTGTAGCGAAAAATTAAACCTAAGCCTGTTTATGGGGCAAAGTAAAATTCTACTGCTTAAACCACCCTGCAGGGATGATCAGAACACTTAACTTATGCTATACAACTTCATCTGCACCAAACAGTTAGCTACCTTTGGACAAATTTAAAAAATCCGCTACCTGTTTATAATCATCAAATACTGCTACTGCTCCAGCTGCTTTAAGAACAGCTTCTTCTTGTTGATGATAAATATCTACCCCTACAGCGGTTACTTGGACACTCTTTGCCATTTCCATATCAGTAAGTGAATCACCTATCATCAAGGTCGTAGCTGCAGTTCCACCGTATTCTTCAATAATTTCTTCCAACATTTGTGGGCAAGGTTTTGCTGGTACTTGTCCTGCAGAACGAGTTACTTTAAATAATTTATCAAGCCCAGCAGCTTGTAAGGCCCGAAACAAGGATTGATGTCCTTTGTTGGTTGCAACTGCCAGGTTTATCCTGGCTTCATGTAATTGATAGATCAGTTCACGTACTCCAGGCATCAAACATACATCTGAAGAACGAGAATGCATAGCCAATTGTACTGCTTGTAATAATTGTTGATGTTGTGGCGCAGTCAAATGAGGATATGTTTTTTTCAAAGCCTGTACCAAACCCAAGTCAACAAATTTTCTCGCTTGGTGAGGATCAAAATCACCAAATCCCAGCAAATTCGCTTCTGTAGCAACAACATGTAAAACGATCCCTAAAGTATCCGCAATAGTACCTTCCCAGTCAAATACTACTAAATCATATGGATTGCTCATTGCTCACTACGCTCCTCGCACGTAATAGTTTTAGTGCGGTAGAAAAATGGTTGTCTGCATCAGCTTGAAACAAATGCTTTGTGCCATTCAATTCAAATTGAATGGACCGTGCGTGTAAAAAAAGACGTTGATGCTGATTATCTATCCCTTCTACTTCTCCTGCAAGTGATCCATATTTTTTATCTCCGACTATAACATGGCCTAAATGCGCGCTATGTACGCGGATTTGGTGTGTACGCCCAGTTTTAGGACTGGCCTCAACCCAACATGCCTGTTGATAGTTTTCAAGAAGTTTAAATCGTGTTTCAGAAGCTTTCCCTTCTTCTTTAACGGATACAATACGTTCACCTGATTTTAAAGTATTTTTTTCAAGTGCAGCCCGAACAGTCACTTGTTTTTTACCTTCCCAGCGATGAGTCAATAACGTCCAATAAGTTTTTTGCACCTCACGCGACTCAAGTAATGCATGCATGGCCCTCAAAGTACTTCTTTTTTTTGCTAATAAAAGACACCCCGAAGTTTCCTTATCAAGGCGGTGGATCAGCTCCAAGTATGCTAAATCGTGTCTGGTCTTTCTCAACGCTTCGATTACTCCAAGACTCAAGCCACTTCCACCATGAACAGCAATACCTGCTGGTTTGTTAATTACCAGGAAACAAGAATCTTCAAAAATGATGCACTCTTTCAGTCGCTTAGCCAAAGCATCACCCACAAAGACTTCTTTTGATTCAGACACGCGAATTGGAGGAATACGAATACTATCTCCAGCATACAATCGTGAATTAATTTGCGCTCTTTTTTTATTAACTCGAACCTCACCGCCACGTATAATTCTATAGATATGGCTTTTGGGGACACCCTTTAAAATACGAATTAAGTAATTATCCAGACGTTGTCCTTCTTCTTCATTACTGATTTCTCTATAACTAACTTCACTCATTGTCAATAAACCTGTTTGCTGGACGTGATTTTTTTGATATGATCACCTATAGCGTGGGAAAATTTCCATGCAACCGAATTATAACGCATTTAAATAAAAAAAGCGTAACTATTTACTTTAAAGTATATGCTAATCATTGAGGAAGTTGAGCCTTGGCCCATCTAAATGAATGATTGAGTTACATAAAAATAGCGCTTCCATTTAAGCATAAAGATATAAGGAAGCGACCCAATGCCAGAGATAAATTGAGCATATTTTTGACAGAAACCTACGCATGCCAGACATGCTTTATACCGATTACGAATTATTTCAGGGCTTTCGCACGCCGTTGGCTACCTATTTCAACCCGTTTGATTTGTAACCAGTATATTTCACAGTATGCACCTCTCATTAGACCTCTTTCGAAACTCGCAGCAGAAAAACAAATGCACGAAAGAACTGTTGAACAGGGAGCACGCGTAAAGTCTGTTTATAAGGCTATGGGCTCGCATAAAGATCACATCGCTTATTGTTCAATACCAGGTGCTACTGATCAATTTCCGACTTGCGGCAACCCTCCCGGATTTTCAAACATTGCAACAAAGCATGCAGACGTGTGCCACGAAGCACAGAAAATCCAGACATCAGCCAAAAGCGTAGAAATATCAGTAAATCCAATTGAACCTCTAAGGTATTTTGAGCCTTATATTAGGGTTTTTTTATATTTCACTAGCAAAACTGGTATGATTTCCGAACACCGAAGCGCAGCATACATATAGTATGTGAGCATCGAAATGCAGAAAATCAAGCAAGTTTGGCCAAGATAGTAGAAATGTAAACAGCCCCTGTTTCAGCTTAAATGACGGCGCCCTAAATTATGGGGTAACAGATGGAAAAAATGTTAATCAATGCAATGCAAACTGAGGAAGTTCGTGTTGCACTTATTAAAGACCGTTATTTGTTTGACCTGGATATCGAATGTCCTGGTGAAATGAAAAAAAAGGGGAATATTTATAAAGCAACTGTCACGAGACGAGAACCAAGTCTCGATGCTGTTTTTGTAGAGTACGGCTCTAAACGCCAAGGCTTCTTGCCTCTTAAAGAAATTGCACCTGAATATTTAAGCAAAAATCCTGAAGAATTTGGCGATGAAAAACCACCAATCACCTCATTAATCCGTGAAGGTCAGGAATTGCTAGTCCAGGTTGACAAAGAAGAACGGGGCAGCAAAGGAGCTGCACTGACTACTTATATTACATTAGCAGGTTGCTACCTTGTTCTTATGCCTAATAATCCTCGTTCTGGCGGCATATCAAGACGTATCGAAGGTGAAGAACGTGATGAACTGCGTGAAACACTCAATGCACTGACTTTGCCCGAGGACATGGGACTAATTATCCGTACAGCGGGAGTAGGCAAAAGCCAAGAAGAATTACAAGATGACCTGGATATGCTGTGTAATCAATGGCAGTCTATCAAACAGGCTTATAACACAGAACTTGCACCTTCATTGATTCATCAAGAAGGGGATGTCATCATTCGTTCCATTCGTGATAATTTGCGTAAGTCTATCAGCGAAATCATCATCGACGATCAGATTTCTTATATTAAAGCCAAGCAATATATTGAGCGAGTAAAACCAGAATTCTTACCTAACTTGAAGCTCTATAACAGCAGCATCCCTTTGTTTAATTTCTATCAAATCGAAAGTCAGATAGAAACTGCATACCAACGGCAGGTTATGTTGCCATCTGGAGGTGCTTTGGTGATCGACAGAACTGAAGCCCTGGTTTCAATTGATGTCAACTCAGCTAAAGCAACTGGCGGAGCAGATATTGAAGCAACAGCATTCAATACAAATATCGAAGCAGCCGACGAAATTGCTCGTCAGTTACGTCTACGTGATTTAGGTGGCTTAGTTGTTATCGATTTCATCGATATGAGTTCCAGTAAAAATCAACGTGATGTGGAAAATCGTCTGAAAGAAGCATTACAGGCAGATAGAGCACGCATTCAGGTTGGCCGTATTTCCCGCTTTGGTCTTTTGGAAATGTCGCGCCAACGTCTGAGACTATCACTTGGTGAAAGTGCTCAGGAAGTGTGTCCACGTTGTGAAGGACGAGGTACTGTTCGTAACATTCAGTCTCATGGACTGTCAATTACGCGTCTTATTGAAGAAGAGGCATTAAAGGAAAAGACCGCTGAAATCCAAGTACAGCTTCCTGCAGAAATGGCAACCTTCATCATGAATGAGAAGCGCAGTTTCATTAAAGACATTGAAAAAAGACACAGTGTTTCGGTAATGATTATCGCTAATCCTTACATGCATTTACCACAGTACTCAATCACTCGTCTAAAAGAAGATAATGTAGGTAAATCGAAAAAGCCTAGTTATTCTTTAATACAACAACCAGAATTACATGTTCCCGGTAATGAGGCAGAAGGTTCTTTACGAGATGAACCAGCAGTCAAACCAATAACGGAACATCAACCGGTTAAAAGTGCTCAAACCAGCTTCATCAAACGCCTCTGGTCAAGTCTGTTTGGTGGGCATACTGATTCTTCGGTTGCAGCACCACAAAGCCAATCTAAAAGAATGCCAGGCCGACATCATGCTCAGGCAAAGACTTCCAAAGGCTCTGGTGACCGCAGATCGCAAAACAGAAGGCGTCGGCCCAGTGGTAACCAACAACAACGAAGCGGTGCAGGTAGTAGTTCAGCTTCCTCTAACCAGAATCGTAGAAGAACAGGCCAACAGCAGCAAGGAAATATCAAAGCGGTTGCTAAAGGAGAAGGGAATAAGAAAAGAGAAACTGCAGTAAAAGAATAAATTGACAGAATCGTAGCCTGGGTGAAGGCGCAAGTCGTAACCCGGGTTTTAGATAAAAAATTCACTTTTCATACCCCGGGCTCCGTTGCACGCCACCCAGGCTACAATTTGAGCCCCATGTGTGAATAGTTATTCTTCAATTAAAGCGTTCATTAGCTTTCAAATGAATCAAAAATTTTATAGTGTTCCTCTTCCACAACAAAAAAATATTCGACACAACAAGGAGCGTTTTAAATGATACCTGTAAAAGGCTATGCTGCTGAACGTGCGAAAGCACCACTCAAACCTTATTCATTTGTACGTCGTGATGTTGAAAAAAATGACGTGCTGATTGACATCCATTATTGTGGCATCTGTCACTCAGATATTCATCAGGTTAAAGATGAATGGGGCGGATCTTTATTCCCAATGGTTCCAGGTCATGAAATTATTGGTGTAGTCAGTCAAGTAGGTCCATTGGTCACTAAGTTTAAAGTAGGAGACCGCGTTGGTGTAGGTTGTTTTGTTGATTCGTGTCGACAATGTGGAAGCTGCCATGAAGGAATGGAGCAGTTTTGCGAAGGCGGAGTGACTTTAACTTATAACAATCTGGAAAAACGTAGTGGTACTTTGGCTCAAGGCGGCTATTCTACACAAATTGTGGTTGACGAAAATTATGTTCTAAACATTCCTGCAAATTTGCCTATGGACGCAGCAGCACCGCTGCTTTGTGCCGGAATTACCCTTTACTCCCCTTTAAGGCATTGGCATATTGGTCCTGGAAAACGTGTTGGTATTTTAGGATTGGGTGGACTTGGGCATATGGGAGTCAAACTAGCCCATGCAATGGAAGCTGAAGTTACCGTTTTAAGTCATTCGCTAAGTAAAGAAACTGATGGTCGACGCATGGGGGCCGATCATTTTTATGCTACTTCGGATCCGCAAACCTTCCAAAAGTTAAACAATTATTTTGATCTCATTATCTGTACCGTTTCTGCTAAAATCGATTGGAATGCATACATCCAATTACTCAAACGTGATGGGGCTATGGTTGTTGTTGGTATTCCCGAAGAATCTATTCCAATCAATGCATTTTCCCTAATCGCCAAACGTAGAAGTCTGGCTGGGTCAATGATTGGAGGTATTAAAGAAACCCAGGAAATGCTAGATTTCTGTGGCAAACACAACATAGCGTCTGATATTGAATTAATTCCCATACAACAGGTTAATGAAGCTTATGAACGTGTCGTCAAAAGCGATGTTCGCTATCGTTTTGTCATTGATATTGCCACTCTATCATAGAGTATCTAAATTTGTAGCCTGGGTGCAGCGTAGCGTAACCCGGGATCGTTGCCCACATATGGTTTTGATCCCGGGTTACGCTACGCTGCACCCAGGCTACGGTACTATTAGCTAAGGCACGGCAGTAAGTGATGCGGTCCCAAATAAACTCAAAATCAAGAATGCCAGGAAAATAACGATAAACAAAAAGAAGAGTACCTTAGCAATACTAGTCGCCGTGGACGCAATGCCGCGAAAACCAAATAAACCCGCAACAATGGCGACTACCAAAAAGATGAGCGCCCACTTTAACATGATGATCTCCTTATCTCGATCGATATTATTATCTTTTGATTATAGTTGAAAAAAATAGGAGCAACGGAAAACCACTAAACTACGATTGCTACGCTGTTATGATCAAGGGGACGGTCCGGGACGGACCCCAGTGTTTTTTGAACAATATGACTAATAATTAATGGGGTCCGTCCCGGACCGTCCCCCTGCGCGAAAACTTTCATGTCCGGAGTCCCGGGTTCCGCTGCGCTGCACCCAGGCTACAAAATCTACAAAATCATAAATCTGTGGCAACAGGATTAACACCAATATTGGGATTAATGCCGCAATCATCGAGAATTTTAAGTAAATTATTCCCTTTTTTGGTTAATCGTTTGATGCAATACTCTTCAAGATAACTTTTTAAAATATATTCATAATCAGGTAAAGTGAGAATTCTGAGTATTTTCTCTGCCATTTCCAAATGCCGCGCGTTTGTATAATTACAGGCTTGGAATAAAACACCACCCAACATTGCTGCAATACTGGCTTTTCGAACAGGATTGGCTAAATAAAATCGCTGAATGCATTCATCTATAGCCCGTTCCTTATCCCAAGATACCCACTCATCATAAAAGGCCATAGCAGGATCGGGATTAAAAAAATTGTTTTTTTCCAATTCTTGAATGGCATAAGCAACTGCTACAATTGCTTGGATATTGGCCCAAGAGCAATTACCGCTAATTTGCGAGCTAATTGGCATTTTTGCGACTGGAATCAATCCTAATTGCTGATTGATCACCTGATGGAAATAACGCCTAGGTTGTTTTTTATAGAGGAAATCTTGTAGAAAACGAGCATTCAGTGCTTCAAGATTATTAATTCTATAGATATTAACACTCCCTTCCTGCAGGCTGTTTTCACCTCGATCAATTTTAGCCCACCATGGACCCAAGCGAATAAATCCCATGGCATGTCCACGGCTTGCTGCCGGAAGAATCAACATAGGTGCCTTTAAAAATTCATTCAGGCGTCGTAAATGTTGTTCATTTAAAAAGGGTAAATGCTGATATTGTAAAAGCTCTTCTGAAATTGCAAATGCATCGACAATGGCATGTGCCAGCGGAAAATATTCACGCAAATGACGTGTTGAATAACTGTTGATAAAACGTCTTAGGGCATCTCTAATCACGGCAACAGTAAATTCAAGGATAAATCCTTCATAATCCAATTCAATAAATTCACCCTTAGCATTAACTATATCGACATCCCCTTGTAACTCAAAACGATGCCCAATGAGTTTGCCATTAATAAAATCAAGGGCAAAATCAAGTTTAGCCCCGTATTGATAGAGTAAGTGTTTGAGCGTCTCTTGATTGCGTAATACAGGATAAACTAATACAGAAAGTCCGTTGCGTGTATAAGCATTAGGATCTGCGCCACTATTTAATAACAACTGCGCCAACTCCACATCATTATTATCCACAGCCCAATGCAAAGGACCACGCCCCGTCACATCTGCTTTATTGACATTGACTTTACGAACAATTAATTCTTCAGCAATATGAATTTGCCGTGTAATAGCACACTCAATTAAGGGCGTAAAACCGTATTCGTCAATATCATCCAACGACTCCCCTGCTCGAAGATAAGCTTCAAAATCAGGCATCCGATGGCTGATTATGTCACTTGCAATTGTCATTAAGGACCTCTAGGTTTAGGTGTATTCGTGAATCGTGGCATATTACCCAAACGCAATTGCTTTTCTTGTTCCTGATTGCGTTGTTCGTTATCGAATTCACGTCGCGCATCAGTATTTAAAGGAGGCTCCGGATTTAAAGGAGAATCAATGCCGTCAAAACGCTGACTGTCTAATGCTGGGTGCTGTAAAATATTATTTTGCAACTCACCTTCAGGGCCGGGCGGAGCCTCTTCATTGGAGTGTTCACGTGCGTTCACGAGCGCTATCCGTCGCTCACCTTGCTGTTCGGCTAGACGTCTCTGTCGTTCCATCGCTTTGGTTTCAACCACAAGAAAAGAAGTTCTTGGTTCTGTGCGAGTGAGTACAGGAAGATCCGATACCTTTTTAAGCAAAACATATACCGCATTAATACCGCCATCACTAGGCTTTGCGCTATGAAAAGCAATTACCTCTTCGATTTGCGGTAACCAGTGATTTATTAAGTTCTTTAGCAGCGGAGGAGCATTTCTGGAGCTTTTTGTACCATGAACAATAAGTAAGGACGATTTATTCTTCTTCATTTGTTTTTGGATAAACTCCAGCAAAGCCCGACGAGCATCCTCTGGCTTTAAATTAGAGAGATCCAGTTTTGCTTCCCAAGGAATTTGTGCTGTTTTTAATTCATTAAACCGCTTACCAGAAACATTGGGAGTAACATAAGATAAAATACTGCTAGCGAGAACTGGCTCTTCAATATCATCGGTCAAATAATATTCATTTAGCATAGTTTAAAAATCCAATCGTGTTAATCAAAGTATAACTTAGGTTGTAAAAAGTAGGAGGATTTTTTTTAAAGTTCTGCTTATTGGTGTTACTGTAGCCTGGGTGCAGCGCAGCGGAACCCGGGGATAATGAATAAATAATAACTCCCGGGTTCCACTACGCTGCACCCAGGCTACAATAACACCAAATGTATTACAAAAATTCTCTTTGCAAAATTTCAGCAATTTGTACCGCGTTAGATGCCGCACCTTTGCGAATATTATCCGCAACAACCCACAAATTTAATCCATTAGGATGTGAAATATCTTGTCGAATTCGGCCAACAAACACCTCATCATGTCCTATAGCGTTTTTTAGGACAGTTGGGTAACTTGCCTTGCTCACATTATCAACTACCTTGACCCCTGGAGCTTTGGAAAGAATCTTACGTGCTTCTTCAGCAGTTAACGGCTTTTTTAATTCCAAATGGATGGCCTCAGAATGGCCGTAAATGACTGGCACTCTAACCGCTGTGGGATTGACCATAATGCTGTCATCTTCCATAATTTTACGCGTTTCCCACACCATTTTCATTTCTTCGCGGGTATATCCATTCTCTTCAAATTGATCAATATGCGGGATTGCATTAAAAGCAATCTGTTGTGGGTATACACTGATATTGGCAGGTCGCCCATTCAAAAGATCCCCTACTTGTGAAACAAGTTCGCTAATGGCTTTCTTTCCAGTACCTGAAACAGATTGATACGTAGCCACATTAATTCGAGCAATTCCTGCTGCATCATATATAGGCTTTAGAGCAACTACCATCTGAATTGTAGAACAATTAGGATTAGCGATAATGCCCCTATGTTTATATTCAACAATACGATGAGGATTAACCTCCGGAACTACTAAAGGAATGTCTTCTTCATAGCGAAAACAAGAACTATTATCAACCACAACACATCCACTTGCAGCAGCTTTGGGCGCGTATTCTTTAGATACAGAACCACCTGCTGAGAATAAAGCGATATCTGCTTTGCTAAAATCAAACTCAGCGAGGTCTAAAACGTCCAATTGCTCATTTCTAAACTCTACTGTTTTACCAACCGAACGAGAACTAGCTAATGGATAAAGATTTTTTATAGGAAATTTTCGCTCTTCCAATACGGTTAGAAATGTCTCACCAACTGCTCCAGTGGCGCCAACTATAGCTATATTTAATTCTCTGCTCATTCTTAACCTCTTCTGAATTCCATCATCATCCCCTCTCCCGTTTCGGGAGAGGGCTAGGGTGAGGGTATTTTTTAAATTAACTTTATCCCTCATCCGCCCCGCGGGCACCTTCTCCCAACGGGGGGAAGGGAAAATAATTAAGGAGGATTTAGGACAATGCCTTATTTCTCAAATAGTGATCCATCAACACTAAAGCCATCATTGCTTCAGCTATAGGCACAGCCCTAATTCCTACACAAGGATCATGCCGCCCCTTAGTTACTACAGTCACTTCGTCACCCGCAGTATTGATCGTCTTTCCAGGCGTAGTAATACTCGAAGTAGGCTTTAATGCAATACTCACTTCTATATTTTGCCCTGTAGAAATGCCACCCAAAATCCCGCCGGCATTATTACTAAGAAAACCCTGATGTGACATTTGATCACGATGTACAGAACCTAACTGATTCACCGCAGAAAATCCTGCACCAACTTCAACGCCTTTAACTGCATTAATTGACATCATAGCATAAGCTAATGTTGCATCCAGTCTATCAAATACAGGGTCACCTAATCCTACAGGTACATTTTTCGCAATCACATTAACCCGAGCGCCCACAGAATCTCCTTGGCGTCTTAAGCGTTCAATTGTCTCAGCAAGAGCCTGGATTTGAGTAGTGTTAGGACAGAAAAAAGAGTTATTATTAATCTCATTCTCATCAACAAAGTCCAAAATCAAATCGCCCATTTGCTGTAAGTAGCCCACGATTTCCAAGTTTAAATGGCGTTGCAAATACAAACGCGCAATCGCGCCGGCTGCTACGCGTGCGGCAGTCTCTCGCGCTGAAGAACGCCCACCACCACGATAATCTCTATGACCGTATTTATGATGATAGGTAAAATCTGCGTGACCTGGGCGAAATAAATTTTTGATTTCTTCATAATCCCGAGATCGTTGATCGGTATTATGAATCAATAAAGCAATGGGTGCGCCTGTCGTTTTACCTTCAAATACACCAGAAAGAATTTGTACTTTGTCTTCCTCTCGACGTTGTGTGGTGTATTTGGATTGTCCCGGCTTTCGTTTGTCCAGAAAGGGTTGAATATCTTTTTCTTGCAACATTAATCCTGGAGGACAGCCATCGACCACACACCCTATGGCTGGGCCATGGCTTTCACCAAATGTTGTCACCGTAAATAAAGTTCCAAATGTATTACCGGACATTAAAATACTCGCCTAGCTGCTGCTTCGTTAATAAAAATACACCTTGCCCACCGTGGCTCATTTCAAGCCAAGTAAAAGGAACATGGGGATAAGCTTCGCATAAAGCCGCTTCACTATTCCCTACTTCCACAATCAGGACACCCTCTTCATTTAAATAGTCATAGGCATTATGGAGAATTGTTTCGACAATGGCTAACCCATTATTACTGGTTTCCAAAGCTAAAACAGGCTCATGACGAAATTCATCGGGTAAAGTCTGCATCTCTTTTTTACCAACATAGGGAGGGTTGCTGACAATTAAATCATAGCCTAACTTTGGCACTTTGGAGAAACAATCGGATTCAATTAAAGTCAGTTGCTCTTCAACGTCTAACTGCTCGCGATTCATTGCAGCCACTGCGAGTGCTTCGCTGGAAATATCAACGGCATCGACCTGTGCCTCAGGAAAAGCATAACAACAGGCAATTGCAATGCATCCGCTGCCCGTACACAAATCCAAAATACGATGCACTTTATCCGCCTCGACCCAAGGAGAAAATTCATTTTTTATAAGTTCTGCTATAGGTGAGCGAGGAATAAGTACCCGTTCATCCACATAAAATGGAATATCGCAGAAATAAGCTTCTTTAATCAAATAAGGAACCGGCACCCGTTGATTAATACGCTTATCCAATTGCTGGTATAAATATTTCTTTTCACTTGTAGTTAAACGTGCATTAAGCCAATTTGATTCTAAATCGTAAGGCAAAGACAAGCTTCTCAGGATTAATGAATGCATATCATCCCAAGCATTATCGGTACCATGGCCATAATATAAATTCGCATGCATTGCACAGGACACACTAAAACGTAGAAAATCCAAAATCGTGACTAACTCTTCCGTTTCTTTAAGTATATAATTGCTCATGGTGCTTAGCTTCTCATCCAGAAAAAGTACAAATTGTACCCTATGTTAATCAACAAAAGTAGTCTGACTCTTGGATAACCTGAGTACAGTACAGCGGAACCCGGGTTACGGCTTCGCCTTCACCCAGGCTGCAACACCATAATACGACGTAGCCTGGGTGCAGCGTAGCGAAACCCGGGTTACGGCTTCGCCTTCACCCAGGCTACAACACCATAATACGACGTAGCCTGGGTGCAGCGTAGCGAAACCCGGGTTATACTTCAATTATCACTTATTATTTCTAGTACACTATGGCTGACGATTTTTTGTCCGATGAAGACAAAGCTCTGTTTCGCGAATACACGCGTTCTGTAAAACCATTGAATGAACAAACAAAGCGGGTAAAAGTTTCTCAGCCTAAGCCTTCCATCCCACCTAAAAAAAAGACGCCACAAAAAACACAAGAAAAAAAAGAGTATTACTTATCCGATATGATTGTCGATACAGTTCTTTCCGAAACAATCCTCTCCTATTGTCATCCCAGTCTTTCCAGCCAAAGATTTAAAGCATTAAAAAATGGGCAAATCCCATGGGAAGCCCGATTGGATTTACATGGTTTAAAAAGTGAAAATGCCCGTGATACTTTGTGCCAATTTATTCAAACCCAAGCTGAAAACAACAAAAGATGTATTTTGATTATTCACGGTAAAGGCGGCTATCTTGGCGCACCCCCTGTTATTAAAAATTTACTGAATCGCTGGTTACCCCAGTTAGATGAGGTCTTGGCTTTTCATAGTGCGCTCCCGAAAGATGGAGGAAGTGGTGCGGTCTATGTGCTGCTTAAACGAAAGAGATAATTCATGTAGATTTTTATGTAGCCTGGGTGAAGCGCAGCGAAACCCAGGTTTATGGATATGACTGAACTGTTCAATCCCGGGTTTCGCTACGCTTCACCCAGGCTACTTTTAAATGCTTCCTTTACTTGCGTTAAAGCCTCATTCTGGTGATAATTCGCTACATTAATAAAATATCAAGAGAGAACATGGAACACTTAGGTCAATTTATAATACATCATTGGCAGCTATGGCTCGCCTTTATCGTGATTTTATTTTTAGTATTTATCAACGAACTGGTTACCCAGAAAAAGAAAGCAAAAGAACTCACGCCTCAAACTGCTGTTGATTTAATCAATAATGAAAATGCAGTAGTCATTGATTTGCGTGACAAAGAAGCTTATGCGAAAGGACACATTATTGATTCAGTCCATGCTAAAAGCGAAGATTTTGAACAACAGAAAATGAATAAGTATAAAAATAAACCCATTATTCTGATCGCCGCACGTGCTTTTGATGCTCAGGCAATTGCCAACAAAATTCGTGCTCAAGGTTTCCAACCCCATGTACTCGGTGGTGGGATCGCTGCTTGGCAAAATGCCGAATTACCCTTAGTTAAAGGAAAATAAGTTTATGGCTGAAGTCATTATATACAGTACCGCTTATTGTCCGTACTGTATCCGAGCGAAAGAGTTATTACAGCAAAAACATGTTTCATTTACAGAGATTCGTGTTGATATTCAACCCGAATTACGTGATGAAATGATAACCAAAAGTGGTAGACGTACCGTACCGCAAATCTTCATTAATGGCCAACATGTTGGTGGCTGCGATGATTTATATGCCCTGGATGCCCAGGGAGAACTCGATAAATTACTAAGAGGATAGCAATATCATGAACGAACAAACAAATCAGGCACAACAAAATCAAAATGAAACACAATTCATGATTCAAAGAATTTATACTAAAGATTTATCTTTTGAAACGCCTAATACACCTGCTGTATTTCAACAACAATGGGAACCTGAACTGAATCTTGAACTCAATACCGCCAATACAAAACTTGAAGAAGGTGTTTTTGAAGTTGTATTAACCGTTACTGCAACAGTAAGCAATAAGAAAACAACTGCGTTTCTTGTTGAAGTCAAACAAGCAGGTATTTTTACCATTCAAGGCGCTCCAGCGAATCAACTGGATCATTTATTAAACAGTTTCTGCCCCAATATTTTATTCCCTTATGCTCGTGAAGCCATTACGTCACAAGTAATTCGTGGCAGTTTCCCACAACTGGTACTGGCACCTATTAATTTTGACGCTTTATACATGCAACAACTTGCAGAAAAACAAAAAGAAGGTCAAGCTTAAGGAAATCTAACACCATGTAGCCTGGGTGCAGCGCAGCGAAACCCGGGTTACGGCTTCGCCTTCACCCAGGCTACAGCTAATTCTTGTTTAAGAACATAAAATGAACAAAAAAACTATTGCTATATTAGGTGCCGGCTCTTGGGGCACTGCAGTTGCAATTCACCTCGCCCAAGAGGGGCATCGTATTTTATTGTGGGGGCATGACCCACAACACGTAGCGCTTATGAGGGAAAAAAAAGCAAACCCGCGCTATTTACCAGATATCGATTTTCCTAATACTTTGGAACCCTCCGCTGATTTTGATCAATGTATTAGTGAAGCCAACTACGTCATTATTGCGGTTCCCTCTCATGCATTTGCCGAAGTCATTGCAAAAATAAAAAAACCACCCCAAGGCTTAGCCTGGCTGACTAAAGGCATCGATCCACAAAGCCATCAATTATTAAGTAATTTAGTAAGCCAAACTTTTGGTTCTGCTTTTCCTCGAGCAATTATTTCGGGTCCATCGTTTGCCAAAGAAGTAGCTCATTTTTTACCTACTGCCGTGACTTTAGCTTCCAATGATCCTAAATATCAAAAAAACATTCGCGAATTACTTCATCACCACAATCTGCGCGTTTATCTGAGTGACGATCTGATCGGGGTTCAAATTTGTGGTGCGATAAAAAATGTCTTAGCTATTGGCTGTGGAATCAGTGATGGTTTAGGCTATGGTGCGAATGCCAAAGCGGCATTAATAACACGCGGCTTGGCAGAAATGGAGCGCCTGGGCCTTGCTTTGGGAGCACGCGCAGAGACGTTTCTTGGTTTAGCGGGTGTTGGTGATTTAGTATTGACCTGCACGGATGATCAATCACGCAATCGTCGCTTTGGTTTACTTTTAGGACAAAACATTAGTATCACCGACGCTGAAAAACAAATTGGCCAAGTTGTAGAAGGGAAATATAACGCATCACAAGTTTGCTTCATCGCCCAGCAATATCAAGTAGAAATGCCTATATGTGAGCAAATTAATGCGCTGTTACAAGGCAAAATTAATGCAAAACAGGTAGTGCAAAATCTGATGAGCCGCCCACCTAAGGAAGAGTAACCCCACCCCGGGTTACGGCTACGCCTTCACCCAGGCTACACGATACCACATAAAGTAGCCTGGGTGCAGCGCAGCGAAACCCGGGGTATGGGAGCATGATTGGTTATATAAATCTCGAACAAGCATCAGCTCTTCAGAGTTACATAAATGATTAAGACTTAACATCCACCAGCTCAATATCATCCAATGCCAACTGCTCACCCAAAAATATCTCGCCTATAATCTGGAAGCGCTTAATGGAGTCGGTTACTAAATAAGTTACTTTTCTACTCAAGGAAGGAGCATCATTCAGCAAATCCTGCTTTTCAAGCAACTGATACAATGCAAGCGACGTTGCATGTGCTGAATCCACTATAGTGACCCCTTGAGGTAATAAACTGGTTAACAAAGACTTAAACACTGGGAAATGAGTACATCCCAACAAAACAGTATCCTCGTTAGTAAACCCATCCAGATAATGTTTTAACGCTTCACGCGCCACTTGATTGTTCACCATACCTTCTTCTGCTAAAGCAACCAAAACACTGCACGCACGGGTATTAATGACTGCCTGGGGTAGTTTTTGGATAATCAGCTTCTGGTATGCATTTGATGCAATGGTTGTTTCAGTCGCCAAAACAATAATATGTTTGTTTTCAGTTGCCGCAACAGCTGCTGCAGCTCCAGGGGCAACCACACCAAGTACGGGCATGTCGGGGAGCATTTCCTGCAAATACGGCAATGCGGCAGTAGTTGCGGTATTACAAGCGATGACTAAAGCCTTAATCCGCCGCTCTACCAGCAATTTTGCCATTTGCATTGCATATTGTTTTACAGTATCCGGGCTTTTAGTACCGTAAGGAAGCCGAGCCGTATCCCCTAAATAGATAAACGATTCTTGCGGCAATCCCTCTCGCAATGCACGCAAAACCGTTAGACCGCCCATCCCTGAGTCAAATACACCAATCGCCAGTTGGTTTGAATTCAATTATATCCCCTTTGTTATTAGTCGTTGCCATCTCCACCACCACCAAGAGAAGGAGCACGAGAACGAGACTCCTGCGATCCTTGTACGGCTATATTCTTCGTCGCAGTTGTTTCAATATCCACCGGTCTACCTTCAGTCATTTTACTTCTGTAGTGTTGCGTGCCTTTTTCTGCAGCTTTCTCCAGTTTTTCTTTTTTCTTGGTATCAACCAAAGCTTTAAACTCAGCTATTTGCGCATCAACAAGCCCGCTGGCTGTACCTTTGAATACTTTATTATAAACAGAATCAGCCGTATAACTTCCTTTCCAATCTGTTTGCGGATCCTTATAATGCCTCCAAGCACAAGTATTCTTTTTACTATATGCAATATCATTTTTAGTAACTTTAGGGTCGTGGTACTCACCCAGAAGATTGACTGCCGTCCATAAATATTTTAAGTGTTTCTCCGACGCCGCCCCACTCTTACCATTTAATAGAATTTTACTCTTCCCATCCCAGTCTTGTAACAACTTTTTAGCTGTAATCATACATTGTTCTGCTAAATAGTTACTATCTGTAGCGGGAACAGCTAAACTTACCGTTAAAGCCCTATCACCTTTTACTTCCTTGCCTACTAATTTTGGGTTAGAAGCAGTTATAGGATGATAATCAATGGTTACCCGTGCTTTAGACTCTGTTCCAGTAGTTCCATCTGGATTTTCTTTGACATGGACTATATCAACACCAAGTACTTTACCTTCTTTGGGTACGTCGAGTAGTTTAAATCTCGGGGTATCATCATCAACATTAGTAGTCAATCCCGTCATGCCGACACTTGCTCCAGGATTGTCTGGAATTGGTACTGTTTTTTCCTGACCTTTGGTAATTTCCGAGTAAACAATAGTATCTGACTGCGACACAACAGTTGCCTGACGCTTCATAAGCTTTTCAATACTTCTTAAGGCGCCATCTTCTCCGTTTATTTGTTGTTTCAGTCCTTTATAAAACTCCAACTGTTCATCAATATTTTCTATTTCTTCATTTAACGCTTCATGTAGCTTTGTTATTTCTGCTATTACTTTTTTACGAGCTTCAGTACCATCGTCAGCAGGTATAGGCGTCTTTTCAATACGCACTTTAAGATCAAGTTTGGCATTCTCTAAATGCTCTATGATCGTAGCAGATTCCTTTGCCAGTTTGCTATATTTCCCTATCATTTCCTGAGCTTTATGCTTTGCATTTGCTTCATTTGCAGCGTTATACAAAATAGGGAGTGATGAAAGCTCATCATTAAGCTCTTTTAAATATCCTTTATGTTTTTCAATCGTCGACGTAGTTTTTTTCAGTGCCTTTAAGTCTTTATTGATTCCTTCTATAGTCTCAAGCATGTTTTCATTAGTATCAAAATGAGCTTCAATTCTAAAAGCTTTTAATTCTCTGAATACCTCGGGCGTAAACTCTCTACTCAACTGCTCTTTCATTGTCTTAGCAGGATCAGTCGATGCGTTTGGAATTAATGTATCAAGAAAACCATGAACATTAGTGCTTTTATAAAATGCTTGATAAATCTGCTTGATACCCACCATGTTGTTATGGAGGGGAGTGTCCACGACACTGGTACTCATGGTATAGGTCGTTCCATCTGCCCGTGTAGTAAGAGTATGTGTGCCTTCTACTCTAGCCAGAATTTCCACAAATTTTTTCTGTGTGGGGGAAAGACCACCACCATTCTTCGTCCAAGGAGTAGCATCTGCAAGAGCAGCAAATAAAGGCTGGTTATTCACATGTGTACCTTGAATCTTGGCAGATATTGATGTAAGAGCAGCATCAACTGGCGTATTATTGTTGTGAGCTTGTAGATTAAAAGCTTGATAAAATGGATCATCATTCCTTTTACCAAGGGCAGTAGCAATGTCATCAATAAGGAACTTATAATTTCCAGCAGTTGTTATATCAAATGTTCCTGGATTATGTCTTCGATTTAATAAAGCTGTATTTATTTGATCAATCTTATCTTGGGTAAGAGCATCATCACGGCCTGCCAAAACTTTAGCTACTTCAGGATTACGAATTTGCCTAAGCAAAGCAGCTCGTTCATTTTCAGCAAGTAATAAATCAAAGTTCAGCGGGTCACCTTTAGAATCTGTAGTTTCCAAATGAGACTTAAGCTCTGCCTCAGTTTGTAAACTCATTAGCAGATCAACCTTTTGACGGTCTATATCCATTCCAGTGGCGGGGGGTGCTTTCTTTTTAAGTAGCTCATTTTGCTTTGCATCGGGTAATTTTTTAAATATTTCAACTAATTGTTTATGAGCATTTTCGCCTAGGCGAGCTTTTGCAAATTCTTTAACCCCATCTTTAAAATCTTTTTCACGACCTTTTCGGTTTAAGGCCTCTGCCTGCTCATTAACTGCCTTTGTTAATGCAGGTAAGTCGTCTTTCTTAAGAAAATCAAATGTAACTCCTGGAACTGCGAACTTTTCTGCGAGCGTTTTTCGGAAACTTGCAACATTTGAAGTAGAAGCCGAGTTTTGTAATGCTTTTAGATTAACAATAGAAGGATCAGGACCAGGTGCCGCCGCCACTGCAGTCCTACCTATTTTTCCAATTATATTTTTCGTTAACTCGACTTTAATTGCGGCTACGTTGCCCTCGGTTAAAGCCTTACCGGTAATAGTCTTATCATCAGGATCTATAATTATGAGATCTACGCTAGTTTTTAGCAGATCCTTATCTGTTGCTTTCAATGCGTTGGCTAGGTTTACACTATCAAGCCTTATATCTTCACCTGATATCTTTGCTTTCAGATATTTTTCACATAATCTTTGTTGATGCTTCTTTCCCAGTGCCTCTTTTTGTTCTCTAGTTAAACCTCCCATTCTGTCCTTATATTTGTTCGAAGGGTCCTCAGGCATATTAGCAGCTAAGTCAGTAAAAAAATCTTCTGGCCCTTTTTTGAGCATATCTTTTAATGCTAAAAGCACTGGGGCTTTAGCATTACTTTCAAATACTTGCAGTTGTCTCTCAAACTCAGCTATGGCCTTTTCATCAAGTAGGGCTTTTTCTCGTTCCTTAGCTTTTGTATCTACTGCAGCACCTCCGCCATCTATAGTCAAAGCATTAGCAAAAGTATCGGGAGTCAGTCCCTTTGCTTGGAGATTAAATTGCAGTTCAGTAACAATTGCTTTTGCAGTTCTTTGTAGTTTTACGGGATCATTACTCGCATATGCTTCTTTTAGGTCTTTAAATAATTGAAGATTTTTTAGTTCAGGTTTGCTAACAAGTTCAAGTAATAGAGCGTTTGCATTATCATTCAAAACTTTTCGCTGAGCTTTAGCTTTATCAATTATTTCTGTAGATAACTCTAATGCCAAACTATCAGCAAACTTATCTTGTTGTGCTAGGGGGATCCCACCCGCAGTAGCAAGCGCTTTTGCGGCTGTTTTAATACCTCCTATATCCCTGTTTGCGTGTGCAGTAATTAAAGCATCAAATAATTTAGGATCGTTCAGTCTAGGTGTGGCCATCAATTTAAGTAATAGCTTGTTTGCTGCTTCTGTTTTAATTCTAGTTAAGGAATCTTTAGTCAGGATGTCTTCATTGGCGGTTGGGGTCCACCCACGTATCCCATTTAAATTAAATCTCAAAGTAGGTGATTTTGATTCTAAGTAGTCTCTAAGTAATTTTCCATTGTCTGTGAAATCAGTTGTTAAAATACCAATTAAAGTGTCGGAATCAGCATTTTCTAAGCTAAATTTGACGCGTTGCTCGGCGGCTACTTGCTTCATGGTTTTAAAAGATGGGGCTGCAGCCATATTTAACCAGTCACCAGTTCCCCAGGAAGCTGCTGCAACCAGATTGGTGACATTTCCATCAAATGAGGTCCAAAATCCATTATGAGTCCTAACGGCACTTTCAAAAGAAATTTGCTCATCTGGATTAGCTGCCAATATGGCATCTAATGCATCATCTCTATTTTTTGGCGGGTGAACAGTTCTTAGCTGTTCCGTTTTCTTTAACGCATCTAAAAATTCTTGATTCTTAACAGCCATAATTTCACACTCCGCAAACCATTATGTATTTATTTTAAACTTATTTTATTAAAATAACCTTAAATTTAATTACTTCAGCACATCTTGCTTGAATAAAGGCGGTAAGATGGACTAACGTTATAACATTATTATAGCAAGATTAAAGGATTAAGTGGTGAAAATCATACTAACTGGACTATTATTTGCATTAATAAATTGTGTACATGCTCAAGGTTGCGTCATTGGTGAGATTCCTTCACAACCGCGTTATGTCTGTTTTGATGGCAGAACGCTGCAGCTTGCGGAAGATGGTCATTACCGCTGGAACGCGAAAAGAGGCTGTTTTGTCAGCGCTGTTCCCTGCTGTGCGTATAAAGCGACCCATTATGCATTTTATCCCAACCCCGCTAAGATTGGCGCCGCATATGCTCGTTGCCGCCATGATTACCCCTTCCATTTAGGGGAAATGCAAACGCATTAATTAAAACGCCACAACTCCCGGGTTCCGCTGCACTCCACCCAGGCTACATATATACTTGTAGCCTGGGTGAAGGCGAAGCCGTAACCCGGGAGTGGATTCTCAAAAGCGGAATGTAAAAAATTTGGAAATTATTTACTTCTCATTTTTCTAACCCTTTGATATTCTGGGCATAGGAAATCCAACCTCTACAATAATATGGTTCATTATCGACGTGATCTTACTGCCGGTGGTATGTATTTTTTTACTCTAACCTTACGCGACCGACACTCCAATTTACTTACCATGTACATCAAAAATTTAGGTAATGCATTTAGATCAGTTCGTAAAAATGCTTATTTTGATATGAATGCTTTTGCTATATTGCCGGAACATCTTCATGTGATTTGGCAATTACCCAATAATGATTTTGATTATTCCCGGCGTTGGCTTTTAATAAAAGCTCATTTTACTCGATCCTTAATAAAATCTGGATTACCACTACAACCCAATCAACGGGGTGAATATAACTTATGGCAAAGAAGATTTTGGGAGCATCGAATACGGGACGAATTAGACTATCAAAGGCATGTTGAATACATTCATTTTAATCCAGTAAAACATGGGTTAGTAGAGTCACCTAAGGAATGGCCATATTCGAGTATTCATCAATTTATTCGTCAAGGAATTGTTGATCCAAATTGGGGCGGGACAGCTTTTGAAGGAAATTTTGGTGATGTAGTGTAAACCCGGGTTCCGCTACGCTGCACCCAGGCTACATTACATCGCCTTATTTGTAGCCTGGGTGAAGGCGAAGCCGTAACCCGGGGTTCAGAAAAAAAATCATGCTCCCTTAACCCGGGTTCCGTTGCGCTGCACCCAGGCTACATTACATCGCCTTATTTGTAGCCTGGGTGAAGGCGAAGCCGTAACCCGGGGTTCAGAAAAAAAATCATGCTCCCTTAACCCGGGTTCCGCTGCGCTGCACCCAGGCTACATTGCATCGCCTTATTTGTAGCCTGGGTGA
>NZ_LNYZ01000028.1 GCF_001468065.1 Legionella steigerwaltii | reverse complement strand
GCTGCATTCGTAAAAAATTATATAGAAGGCAATAAAGAACATAATGATCAACAGCCTTTAGATAAAATTATGATTGTGTTTAATAATAAGGACGCTCGTGAAAAATTTATAAAAAAACATAATTTATATAAAGAAGAAGCGGGTGACACAGCAAGTGATAACCTACCCTATGTAAAGGTACCTCCTAGTCAATTTAGGGCAATTTATCAAAATTTACAGCAAGAAAAGATAGAAGAAAAACTGTTTCAAGAAAAACTTTTAAAGCTTCAAGAAAGAATTCAAAAAATTCAAGAAAAAAAAGAAATAATTGAACAAGCAGAATC
>NZ_LNYZ01000027.1:25850-90382 GCF_001468065.1 Legionella steigerwaltii | reverse complement strand
TTCCGATAAGGTTTGGTAGACCTTAACAGTGTGGCTCATCTAGGTGCCGGGTAAAAGGGAGGATGAGTCCATATCATTGCTTTTAAAGCGCAATGACATCTGTTTGAGAAGGGACTGAATAGATGCCCATTGTGTTGGTATCATTGGATAAAGTGACCGTCATGCCCAAGTTATTTGCGGGTAAGCCATCTATGAGCACATTAAACGCACCGGTTAAGGGCGTGACTAAAAGCATAAAAGTTCCCGAAATCACTCCCCCCATGGTCCCCGCTTGATCCCCATTGGACTCCGGAATAATGGTTCCCGTATTACAGCTTGGTGAAGAGTTGATTAATACCGTAGGAACGAAATCAACGCACATCAGCCAAGTGCCAATATTCATAAAAGGGTTAGGGGTCCCGCGAGGAGGCATTTTGCATACATCAATTGGCCCCGGGGTCATCACCTCTCCACCCATCATACACGCCATAGTCATGTTTTTTATCCTAACTGAACTTGTTTCGCCGCGATCTTTGCATCACCCTGAGCATAAATTTCCATTTCATCGCAATCAATCCGATAAGTATGTTTTACAATACTTCGCAAGTGGCCTATGAGTTGATGCTCTAGCTCATTAATCTGCTGATAAAAACGGATTGCTTGCGTATTGATTGTGTCACTAATCGTTTGCATGTAGTTACACATCATGTTCAATGATTGATATGAAAAGTTCAGTACATCCCCTTTAAATAAAACATTGTTTATCGAAAATGTACCCTGATTACACTCAATATTTTGCACGGGTGAACTTAAATTAATCGTCTCTTGAGCAACCAAATGAATATGAGGCGCATTCAATTTTAAATCATGATTCTCACCAATAAGACTCAAGTTTTCACCTAATTTCATAGTTACAGGAGCAGGCTTAGGACGATGAATAATCGATAAAATATAATAATTGTTTGCCTCTTTAAACAGTAAAACGTCATCGTCAACTAAAGGAGTGATAAGACATGAAAACGCAGGTTGGGCATTCACTAAATGACCTTGAATCAGGATATGATATCCATCACCTGAACAGAATTTAATTTTTCCCCTCAATAATTCACCTTGAGTGCCGGTACGTGTTAATTCAGGTTCAAGCATTATGGACTCCTTTTTTATGACTACTGTTCGTAAGTGCTCAGCCCATATCAGGGAACGGTTGGATTTGAGCGCAGGTTGTGAGAAAATTTTTCTAAGCAAGCGCAGCATACATCAGTATGTGAGCATTGATTAGGAAAATTTTCTCGCAAGATGCGCCAAATACAGCCGTTCGAGTAAACATTAACATGAACCTGAGCTATGACCACTGTTCTGCTTCCAACAATTCTGGATTTGTTTTCAATATATTCTCGCGTTCTGCACACTCCCAATTGACTTTATCTTCGGTAACATGATGTAAGGATGCCAGGTTTAATTGTGCCGCTGAGAAATCACAAGCAGTTAAATGACTGTTATTCAATCGGGCATAATTGAGAACGGCCATAGTGAAGGAAGTATTTTGTATTTCTGACTCTTCAAACAATGACTGGGTTAAATCTGCAGAAACAAAAAAACAATTGCTTATTTTAGACTGACTCAAATTGCATTGATTGAGGTGACAATGAGAAAAATCCACCGCGTTTAATTGGGTCTTTTGCAAAACGGCTGGTGCCAAATCCATCCCTTTAAAAGTAGTTTGATTGATTGTTGCTTTAAATAAATTGATCTGCTTTATTTCCGATGCGACCGAAAAATCGGACTCATGAATTTTCGCTTCAATAAACAAGCTTCTATGGAGATTACAGCGATTGAATTTAATATTATTGAATTCACTGGTTTCAAAATTTGCCGCCGTTAAATTAACCTCGTCAAATAAGACAGAAACAAAGTGCGAATTTTTTGCAGTAATTTTCTCCATCGTTGTATTCACGAAAATGCAGTCGGATAAATCACAATTTGAAAGATTAGTTCGGTTTAACATGCAATTTTTAAAATGACTCTTTTGCAAATTATGCCCACGCAATTTGCTGTTCGAAAAATTGGATTCTGTTGCCTGAAGATAAATGGGGCCTTCATTTGATTGAAACATAGAAGAATTCCAATTGGTTTTATCACTGATTAAATGACTTATGATGCAGGAAGTAATCGTACATAACTGCATATCGCATGCGTCAAAAGTAACCTGTTCAAAGCGGCACTTTTCAAAGATGGTAGCAACAAACTTCACGTTCTTAAACACTACATTCTTAAATTCAACGTCCACAAATACAGGACGTACCGCTTCAGTACCTTCAATGGTTATAGAATCCAATGAAACTTTTTGAATGGTTTTTCTTTGTTTCAGTAATGTTGCTAACTCTTCAGCGTTCATGGGGATTGCTCCTCCTCATTCAAAGCAATATGTTTCACAAGACAATCCTGAATAGTGACATCCTTTCTTTGGCAATCTGTGAATGCAATACTGTATAAATTACAATGATTAAATTCAGTATTTTCAAAAATTGAACTATGGAATATCCCCTGAAAGAAATTGACATCTCGGAAAGAACACGAATCAATGTTTGAATTCACAAACCTAAATTTTTTCGCACTGCATTTGCGGAAATTTGCTTTTTTCCACGCACTCTTCATCAATTGAGATGCATCAAGCGTGGAGTCACTCAAGGTAAGCTCTTCATAATGGCCACCAAGTAATGCTGAATTGCTTAGATTGCACTGCTCAAAATCACTGGTCGATATTTTAGTCTGTTCGTTGCCACGTATATGAGTCAAATTGCAATTTATAAAATGGCTTTGTGTTACCGTAGCGTTCATCACATTAAATCGAGTTAAAGTACTACCAGAAAAAGTACTCTCAGAAAGAGTTGCCCCTTTACAACTAAGGCCATCACACTGACTTTTATCCAAAATGAGATGATTCATAGTGCAGTTGGTTAACGAGAGATGAGGTGCACTTAAATGATTTCCGGCAACAAAGGATAATTGTACCCCTGCAAAAAGCGCGCGCGACAAATCCACTTTCGTGAAATTAATCTTGGCCCAGCTCCCTTGATGCACGTTCGCAAATTGCATTCTCGCTTCAGAAAAATCACTCTCCTGAAAAGTACAGTCTACAATATCGAGAAAATTAGCTTTTATGCCAACAAAGTGTCCTGCATTGAAGTGACATTTCTTAAAACGCGCATGATTTAAAATAGAATTTGCAAAATTACATTGTTTACCAGAACTGTCTTCAATCAATGCATGCTGCAAACATCCTTCAGAAAAATTTGCTCCATCTAAAGAAGCGTTTTTTATTAACGCATTGGTTAAATTGGCATGAGCGAATACGGTCTCAGATAAATGAGCATGAACTAATGTTGTCATTGATAAATCAGCTTGGGTTAGACGAGTACGTGTCAAATTACATTCGCTTAAATTACACCCTGATAAATTAATGCCGGATAAATCCAAATCAGATAAATCAATCCCTGACAAATTTTTTCCAGAAAAATCTTTTCCCTCTTTAAAACCAGCAACAATTTCTTCTCGTGAATGCGTTGATTTTCCAACTGCCCCCGTTCGAAATTGAGTTATTGCACTGATTTTCTCCATATACTCAATTTGTTGCTCCAACTTTTTAGATTGACTTAAAACTTCAGGCGGTACCGAAGTTGAAAGCGCCTTGCGTGCAATCTGTTTTTTAAGCAAATCCAGAAATTGCATCCCCTTCCGATTGACTTCATAAGGCATATGTTCACCGTGTGATGCAGCCCTTAGAAGACTGGTAATTGAGGAATGAGCGGGTAATGTTTGCTTGCGATTTTTATAATAGCTTTCAATTGCCATTAAAGACTCTTCAGGAGTTTTTCCTTGAAATATCTTAAATGTTTCGTTCTGCCCCAAAAATCTCTTTCTTTCTGGAAGCAAGCGTTCTGTTATTTCATTTAATTCTTCTTCTATATTAAAACCCAAACCGCTTAGCGGGGATGGCTTCATAGTACTGAGGTCACGTGCCTTTCTAGGTGTTATCTCTTTCGGTTTACTGCGCTGCATCGCATAATAATCGACGTCCTTTGGTGCTTCCGTCAAAACTTCATGTGCACTACGAATAAACTCAATATCATTGGCAGCAATATCTTGTGTATCGATGATGCCATGCCAAATAAGTATTCCCTTTTCTTGATCAGGCAATAACCAAAGCGTATCCAAATTCACATTGAGTTCACTTAGGCTATCTGTGCTATCAATTCGTTTATAAAAACAGCGTACACGCAACTCGGGCAATTGGCCGTTAATGATTTTTTTCTCAGGATGCATATTGATACAGGAAAACACTTCATCACCTTGAAAATAATGTTCTCTTTGCTGATCAGCTGGCGCAAGATTGAAAAAGAGCCAATCAATATCTTTAGGATAATAAGGACTTTCATTGTGTAACCAATCGTTATCAATCGTTCCGAATTTGCTAAGTTGTTGCTTGCAGGTTGGTGAGTGCGGTAACAATAATGCAGGCAAAGGAGTATCAGTTGGCTGCTTTATAGGTTGCCCAGGTAATTCCACATTAGGTAGATGCCGTTCGGTAATCGTGTCTGTTTGTTTTATCAATCCCCTTCCATCGGGATTGAGTTCATGGTCAATACCACCATAAGCGTTGTTTAAAGTAATCGGTATGTTTTTGAAGCAATCAGGTTGAGATAAACGGTAGCTTTCACCGTCTTTCAGCCATTTCCTGTCGCCCCAGACAGTGAGTTGTTTTTCCTGATTGCCCAATGTGACTTTAACAAAACTTTGGCGTGTTTCATTATCGTAGCTGTAGCACGAACCTTTAACAAAAAACTCTGCGCGTTGCTTTGCCATATGCAAATCAATAAATTCACCTTGACTGATATTAAATGTTTTCTTTGCGACGCGCCAAAAATCAGCATAACTAAGGAATTTATTTTGCTTTGAAAAAGAAAACATTGCCATGATGGTAACGGCTAATTTTGTTTTGCCTTGATGCCGATAATTGAAAGTGATAACGGTGTGTGATTTATCTTTAAATATCTTCATCTTTGAAGAATAGTCCTAATGCAACAATCCACTACGCGGGTTGCTGACAATATGCGGGATGTAGGAAGGGTTGTCAATGGTATCATCTGCCCTTGACATGAATAAGAATCCTTCGTTATTGTCAATGCATTCTCTCATATTGCAGAAATCTCATTCTTTTTAGAGACAGGATGTTTTGCGTAAAAACGCCAGGGTCCCGTTTACAATTCGCTAGATTGAGCCATAATGCTGCGATCTTAGCCAAGATAGTACAGTTGTAAACAGACCCTAACGATCAAGGCAACAGGAGTCTTAATGCACGCCAAGATATTGATGCCCAAATTACACATTCCAGGGGTCGCTCAGTCAGAAATTATTGTCATCGAATTTGCAGGTACACTTGCTATTTCTTCGTTATATCGCTTTACCGTTGAATTTGTGAGTAAAATGTCCATTCACGCGCAACAAGTCATGAGTCAAAAAGCTCAATTAATCTTTGCTAAAAAAGGTGGTGGAACAACTCCGTTAAATGGAGAGGTTGTGTCTTTTACACAACTTGATAGTTACGATAAGTATCACCGCTATAAAATTCAATTCATGCCTAAAGTCCATCGTCTACAACACATCCGCAATACGGAGGTATTTCTTAATAAATCAATCCCGCAAGTCATTAAACAAATATTAAATAAAAACGGAATTACCCAAGTCGAACTCGATTTAATAATGGAACATAAACCCAGAGAGTTTATTTTTCAATACAATGAAGTGGATTGGGATTTTATTACCCGATGGATGGAGTTTGAAGGATTATTTTATTATTTTAGTCAAGATAAAAACGAGGAAAAGCTGGTCATCACGGATGCCAATTCTACGTTGAAGAATAATCAAGACATTCATGAAATGTATTATCAGTCTTATACTATGGCCAGTCAAAACAATCCTACCGCAAATTTACTCTACAATTTTCAATTGACTACTGAAGCACAACCTCAAAAAGTCACCGTCAAATCGTATAACCCTGATCAATCATCAAAACTCTATTCTTCGAAAGCGATTATTGATGCAATGGGCCATGGTGAAATAACGTATTGGGCAGAGAACATCAAAAGTAATCATGAAAATCAGCAATTAGCGAAATTTATTAGCGAAAGTTATAAATGGAAGAAAGAAATTCTAACGGGGATTTCTTCAGGTTCGTTTATTAATCCAGGAACAATCATTCACCATAAAAATTTCAAGATGGCCTCATTAAATATCCCCATGTTGATTGTTGAAAGTACTTATCATGGTTCGCAAAAGCGCTCCTTTGCCTCACTGCATAGTGGTGAAGAACACCACCCTGAGGATTATTTTAAATGCGAATATAAAGCAATCAATAAATCAATCGCTTACAGACAGCCCATCCAAGATCGCATCCCTCGCATCAATGGCATGTTACCTGGTTTTGTCGATCATGAAGGTGATGATAATACCGTTCAAATCAGCAAAAAAGGATTATACAAATTCCGGATTGCCATTAGCGATGACAAACCAGGGAAAGGATCGGGCTGGGTGCGCAAAATGGAATCCTATATTGGGGATCAATACGCGATGAGCTTACCGCTTCGGAAAGGTGATGAAGTAGTAATCGGTTTTCAATTTGGTAATCCTGATCTACCTATCCTATTGGGCACCGTGAGTAACTCCACACATCGAAACGTCATTACCTCACAAAATCAACATTATATGGGGCTTTATACTAAAGAAGAAAATCTGTTCTTTATCAACGAACAAGATGGCGATACGAAAGGGATACAACTCTCAACACCGCATAATGAGACTACCTTAACCCTAGGTACTGATAATGTATTTGAATCAAAACTTGACGCAGGCTTTTTTCTCAATACACAAAGTAATGCGTATCAACGTATTGAAAAAAACTCTATAAGTGACATATCCGGACATCAGGCACAAAGTATTGGCGGTAATAACCTCATCGATGTGTGGGGTACCACTTCCTACTCCAATAAAGGGGCAGCTTATTATGCGTATTATGGCGCGAGAGCTCAATCGGTAGTTGGACTCGATTATATTGATAGACTGGGTGCTATTATAGAAACAACCACTGGGTTTCATGTGAAACTCACTCAAGGCTGGCGTTATGAAGAAGATGGGGCGACGAGTTTAAAAACAGCCCCTGCTGTAATGTTGGAAGCCGAAGCAACCATTTCGCTGACGGTGGGCGCCAGTTCCATTACCATTACTCCAGAATCAATTATAATCCAAGCACCTGAAATCGGTATCTTATCTGAAGCAGATATCACCTTAGCGGGGGCAATAACCAATTTAGCAACGGTCGATGTGAATATCTTCGGTAATATATCTGGAGGCCCTATGGTGGAACTTGGTGCAGGCGCAGGGGAAGAGGCCGAAGCAGCGGCAGCAGCAGTTAATGTGGTCAAGGTAGAAGAGTTGGTTATGGCTACAGGTATGACAGCAACGCTTAAAGCAGCGGCAACAGCAGCTTGGGCTGCGGCTAAAGAAGAGATTCCTGGATTGGAAGCTGCTGCAGAGTTAGGATCAACTTTGGTAAAACAGCTTGATAAGGCAAATGAAAAACTTATTTCTCCTGTCCTGGCTAAAGCAGGAAAAGGGGTGCAACTAGCAGATAAGGGCCATGTGTTAAGCCCAACAATACATACACCGGAGTATATCGCAAAAGAAAATGAATAAACCTCTAATTTTAGGATTAGGATGAAAGATAAAATTTATCGCATGTCTTCCCTTAACCGTGACGGCTATGTACGTCATCCCGAGCACAGCGAGGGATGACAGAACAGAATTGTTTCTGGAATAATTTTGTAAATCTTGAAATTTATGCTAATTTTTTATTATTACAGGCTTTTTTATTACAATGAATTCGATTTATTAAGGATAAAAAATGACTAACAAGGAACAATCTGTCGCTCCAAAAGAACGTATTAATATTGTATATAAAGCGCTCATCGAAGGGGTTGAGGAGGAGATTGAACTTCCTTTACGACAACTCGTTCTCGGAGAGTTTTACCCTAGTGGAGACAACACTCCCTTAGAAAAACGCCGTACCGTGAACATCAACAAAGACAATTTTAATGAAGTGCTCAAAGAACATCACATAAAATTATCCTTACGCGTAGCGAATCGTTTTAGCAAAAACAAAGAGGATACCGTAAATATTGATTTAAAATTTGAATCGATGCGAGACTTTGATCCTGATGGAATCTTACATCAAGTCCCACAATTACAAAAACTATTTGAAGTACGAGAAGCATTAAAAGCACTAAAGGGCCCTCTTGGAAATATTCCAGAGTTTCGACGCAGATTGGATGCGATTGTTAAAGATTCTGCAGCACGCGAAGAACTCATCAAGGAAATTAAGGACAAGAAATAAGCCAAAATAAAGCCGCAGGATCAAGGAGACAGCCATGGCTGATGCACAAGATAATGCTAAGAAGAAAGAAGATAAATCCCTGCAGAAATTATTTGCTGGAACAAATATTACAGCGGATGAAGAGCAATATGCCCTCGCTCAAAAAGGCCTGCTCGCTTTTATAGATAATATTGTTGAAAGTAAACGGACCGATGAAACAGTGACTCCTGCGTTAGTGGATGACGTAATTGCGATTTTGGATAAACAACTCTCCACACAAATGGACGAAATTCTCCATAATCCAGATTTTCAAAAACTCGAGTCCGCTTGGCGCAGTTTAAAATATTTAGTGGATCGCACCGATTTCCGTGAAAATAGTTTGATTGAATTCATCCATGTATCAAAAGATGAACTGTTTGATGACTTTATTGATGCACCTGAAATTCCTAAATCCGGCTTATACAAACAAGTTTATACAAAAGAGTATGGTCAATTTGGTGGTAGACCCTATGGTGCCATCATTGGTAATTACTCATTTGGCCCAAGTTATAAAGATGTGAACTTGCTAAGAAATATCGCTGCCGTTTGTGCTATGGCCCATGTTCCTTTTCTATCCGCAGCAAGTCCAGAATTTTTCAATATCAAATCGATGTCTGAATTACCCCATTTAAATGATATAGAGGCAATATTTGAAAGCCCTGTTTATATTGCCTGGCATAGCTTGCGGGAATCTGAAGATTCGCGTTATATAGGTTTGGTTTTACCCCGTTTTATGTTACGTATGCCCTATGGTAAAGAAACTTATGGGGTTCGTTCATTTAATTACGAGGAAGATGTAAGTTCCGGTGAAAATGCTTTTTCGTGGGGAAATAGTGCTTTTGCTCTTGCTGGATGCTTATCTCAGAGTTTTGCCAAATATCGTTGGTGTGTCAACATCATTGGACCTCAAGGTGGTGGCGCTGTTGAAAATTTACCTTCTTATTTCTATGAAGCAATGGGTGAAATTCAAGTTAAAATCCCGACTGAATTACTCATTTCAGAACGACGCGAATATGAATTGTCCGAGCAAGGATTTATTCCACTCACGATGCGCAAAGGGGCAGATAATGCTGCGTTTTTCTCAGCAAACTCAATCCAAAAAGCGAAACATTTTCCAGATACCCCTGAAGGCAAAACAGCGCAAACAAATTATAGATTAGGAACACAGTTCCCTTATATGTTTATTATTTGTAGGCTGGCTCATTATTTAAAAGTGATACAACGTGAAAAAATTGGTCTAGCCAAAGAACGTGATGATATAGAACGTGAGTTAAATACCTGGATTAATGGTTATGTTGTTGATATGGATAATCCAGTCCCCGAAGTCAGAGCAAAAAAACCATTGAGACTTGCCAAAGTGAGTGTAGAAGATGTTCCTGGTGAGCCTGGATGGTATAAATGTGTGTTAATTGTTCGGCCTCATTTTAAATTCATGGGTGCTTATATCACATTACAATTAACGGGTAGTCTCGATCTTAAACAAGGAGAATAAAAGTGGCTGCGAATGAAAGTGAGGGAAATGACATAGCCATATTACCTATGTTACCAGACTCTGAGATTGCCAGAACTCAATATAAGCTTATGGCAAAAATTACCACCCAAGCCTCCGGAGTCGTGAAAGGCAGCAGTACAGTAAAAGGATATGAGGGATGGGTAACGCTTCTAGATTTTAAACAACGCATCACTCGAGCATTCGATGCACAAAATCAATTGATTGGCGTTCCCGATTGTAAATATTTTCGTCTAACAGGATTGTGGGATCAGGCAGGTGTTGTCCCCCATACTCAAAGTATCTTTACAGGCGAGGACATCAATTCGGCTATTATCCATTGCCTGCGATCCAGTGCTTCGGGCGAAGTTGAAGCTGCAGTTGAGATTACTTTAGAGAAGGCCAAAGTATTAGAGGTAGATTACGCTTATTCTCATCCAGCAGGACCCCTGTTTATTGTGGATATGCGCCCTACGGTTTATAAAGTGATGGATAAGAAGAACAATCAAGAATTTGGTTGGGATTTAACTAAATTAATGCGAGTTGGTTAATGAGGGAAGAGCGTTTAACGGAACGAGTTCGTCGCTATGCTCGTCAAGGATCTCTTCTATCAGCCAGATTGGATTCATCCATATTGATTGAATCAATTCGCAATCACGTTGAAAAAATATTATCCACAAGACAAGGTAGTGTGCCAATTGATAAGGAATACGGCTTATCTGAATTATCCATACTCGTTGAGGATTATTCTTTCGCTTATCAAGAAGAATTAAGAGCTCATTTGGAAGAAACCATCCTTCGTTATGAACCACGTTTGGATTCTGTTCAAGTGTCTAAAATTTTAATTGACCCAAGTAAGCAAATTATTACTTGTAATATTTTAGCGCAGCTAAATAAGTCATTTGATAGCCTCGCTGTTTATTTTACTACTATTTTAACAAGCAAAGGTCGCGTGCTTGTTACGTTGTAACTCTGAGAGTCAGTTTAAAGTCTTTTCGCTTAAGGCTGAAAACACGTAATTGCACGTAACATCGTAGCCTGGGTGAAGGCAAAGCCGCAACCCGGGTTCCGCTGCGCTGCACCCAGGCTACAAGATAAGAGACATTGAACGGGGCTCTAAGGTAGAAATATGATAATTGATTATTACCAGAATGAATTAAATAAAATACGAAAACTAGCGCGAGAGTATGCGGAGCATTATCCTGCAATCGCACCTTTGTTAAGGGAGCAAAGCACCGATCCTGACATCGAGCGTTTGTTAGAAGGAGTTGCGTTTCTGACGAGCCAGGTGCAGATGGTAATTGATGAAAAATTACCTGGAATGGTGGATGATTTAACCCAATTATTTTTTACGCTCTATTCCAAACCAGTGCCCAGTACATCGGTCATTCAGTTTATTCCTAAAAGTAACTTAAGCGAGGCTCTGTTCGTCCCTAAAGGAACGGAATTAGCCTCTATTCCTATTAATGAGATTAAATGCCTATTTCGTACGACAGTCCCCCTCATAGTAGAACCAGTTACTATTACTGATATTAATTTCCAAGATTCAATTAGTGGTGTGAGTCAACTCGAAATCAATTGCCATCTTTGCGGCATCACATTAAAAAATTGGCAAGCCTCCTCATTGCGCTTTTTTATTAATCAAAGTTTGCAAGATGCTTGCAATACCTTTTATCTACTGCAACGATATGTCAGTAGAATTACAATTGAAGCACAAGGTGAAGAAAGGCTGGTTTTATCTCCAGAATATTTACAACCATGTGGTTTTGATAATGAAGAGGTTTTATACCCACTCGCCTCTAACGTGCATCATCCTCATAGAGTTTTATATGAGTATCTCCATCAACCCTATAAGTTTCTATTTCTACGTTTAGATGGTTTAGAAAAATGGAACCGCAATACGGATGGATTTGATTTTAAAATCAATTTTGAATTGGAAGAGATTCCTCAATGGATGAATGGTCTAGATAATTTACAATTGGTACTGCACGCCGTTCCAATAATTAATTTATTTGATCATTACGCTGAACCTATTTTTCTCGATCATAAACAACCAGACTATCAAATTATTCCTAACAATGATTTGGGTGAAAACTATGCCGTATATGATGTAAAAAAAGTTACAGGGTATCGCCAACAAGAAAGAAAACGCATCGACTACGATCATTTATTAAATTTTAACCAAGAACTCAATTTAAACTATAAATACACCTATCATCATAGACCCTCAGTTACTGGGCCTGGCCGAAATACCTACATTAGTTTCTTTTATGATTTTAATAAAGAGTTTCCTGTTGATGAAACTTTATCTATAGAGCTCGTGTGTAGTAATGGTGCTTTACCCAGGCTCTTAGATAAAGGAGATATTACTTTACCCACTGACACCTCACCTGAAAATTTGGCTTATACGAATCTTATCCCTCCATCCTCTTTTTTAGTCCCAACCTATGACCGAGCTTTAATATGGAATTTTCAGTCATTGTTAGCATTGAATTTGCTGCAAATATTGGATAAAGATCGCCTCAGACATATTTTCAACTTATATCTCTATGAAAAAGGAGAAAATTACCAACTGAATATGAGTAGAGTAAGAGGTATTGAAAATATAATTGTCAATAAAGCACGTCGTCTCTATTATGGAGAAATGATCGCAGGATCTCATATTACTCTAATTTGTGACCCTGATTGCTTTAAATGCATTGGAGATATGTATTTATTTGGCTGCGTGATGGATGTTTTTTTTGGATTCAATGCACCAATCAATACATTTACTCTATTACATTTACAAAATGCTAGAACTAAAGAGGTATGGAAATGGCAACCGAGGTTGAACAATCCGAGCTTAATATCTTAGAAAAGTTATTAACTCAACCTAAAAGTTTTAATTTTTATCAAGCAATTCGTTTGATTGGCCATCTCTTAACCTATGAAGCAAAACACGGCGGATTAAAAGGAAAATTAGATATCATTCCTTTATTGAGCTTGGCCTTTCCGGAAACCGATATTCATGAGATTAAACGCCATAGTGAAACGAACCAGTTTACCCTAATCGCTACTTTTTTTAGTTTATATGGGACAACCTCTCCGCTGCCAACTTTTTATACGGAACAACTTATCCAAGATAATGATCTGGATTCAGATGAAGTGAAATGTTTGCTCGATATCTTTCATAAGCGACTTTATAAGATACTTTTTCAAGCATGGTCGAAAAATAGAATATTTGAGCAATTTGCAGAACATCATGATGCCACTTATAGAGAAGCCCTTTATGGGTTTATCGGATTAGCGGGAAAAGAGCTGCGAAATAAAATACCTAATTACAGTTGCTTGCTGCGCTATTCCAGCCACTGGGTTTCTGACAGTAAATCCATTTGGAGTCTAAAAAGTTTTTTAAATGATTATTTCAAAGTACCGATTGATGTCCATTCATTTTTTCGATCAATACAAGATATACCCGAAGAGCAATATTGCCTTTTGGGTAAAGCGAATCATCACTTAAGCAGAACTGCATACCTAGGAAGCCAATTTAAATCGAATAGTAATAGTTTATTAATTTCTATAGGCCCTCTAGGTGCTGATGTATTTCCTACATTTTTAGCAAATACTGAAAATATAAATCGATTAAAATTACTACTCCAACTTTACGTAAAAGAACCCTTCTCCTATTTTATTGAAGTTATTTTAGACAAAGGTTGTTTCAAGCCGATACGATTAGCCTGCGAGACAACGAGTATTTTAGGCGTTGTCAGTTGGTTATCCCCACAGAAAGATATTGAGATGTTTAAAGTACGGTATTGGTTAAAGTAATGTAATAAGCGGTCACGTAATGGCATCGCTTAAGGACGTGTTGCCCAGATTAGACGAAGTCGTAATCCGGGATTAAGGCTATTTTAGACGTTAGAGAGGTTATGCACTAGGGTTTCTATTGTTTTCCTTAAAGGTTCTGATACCATGGGAATAAATATTCATTTCCTTAGAAGGACTACATTTCACCTTTATGCGTGGTATGTAGCGTAAAAAAGTTTATGGGGATTTTTCAGAAACACGCCACAAGGCGTGGGCAGAACGATGAATGATCAAAAGCCCCTGATTAACGCTCATGTTTAAGGATAATAAAATTAAAGCCATGCTAAGAATAATATTTTGTCTCTTAATGCTCATTATGGGTGGCTGCACAACGGGTGGGAAGCAGACTGAACCCCAATTAGCAAGCAGCTACCAAGATAATGCGATCCTTATTCGGGCGGTAGCCAGCAAAGACTTAAATCTATATGACCATAAAAAACATACTTTAAAGTTCTCTGTAGTTCAGGTAGAAAAATTAGAAGATGTGCAAAACAAAATCGTAACTGCCGAAGGAATTAGTCAATTGCTTGATGCGGATACCGAAGCGGATAACCTCACTCAAACAAATAAAAAAGTACATATTCAAACTTTTTTTATCGCACCTGGAATGACCCAAACCTTTACAATTGCACGTATGGCAGAAACAAAAAAAGTTCTTGTTGTCGCTGGATATTACAATCTAACAGCTGCTGGGGTAGTGCGTATCTATGAAGTTCCAGTATTTAATAAATGGAATCCACTTACATTTTGGAAAAAAACAAGACAGATGGGACGACTTGGTATTTATCTTGAATTTGGATCCCGAGCTATTAACTACACTGAAAGTTCTACAAAAGCGTCTATAATCACGAAAACAAGGAATCGTGTGTCCTTAAAAAAATATTGGGATAAATAAATATGATTTGGAATACGCCGATTGATTGGGAACATGGACTTTTTTTACAACCTCAGCATTTTCAATATACTGAGCTGAATCAGCATTATGTTCACTCACAATTTTTACGCTACATCACCCCATACTTTTGGGGATTTACTGAATTGGAAGTGAATGATAAATCGTTTAAAAGCGGTATTTTTGATGTAGAAAAAATGGCATTTTTTTTACCCAGCGGTGAGTTTGTTGAGGTGGATGTGAATGCCAAATTTTTACCCCGATCATTTAAGTCGGATTGGCCAGAGAACACGAATTCACTGAAAGTATACATTGGTGTTAAAGAACTTTCGAAAAATGTAGCGAATGTAACCACTGTTGAGAGTCTAGAAAATTTAAATAGCGTGGGTACGCGTTATATAAGTTGCAATGCAGGTGATGAGCTTCCAGATTATTATCATCAAGGAGCACAAGCGCATTTGCGATCCTTGTTTTATGTTGTCAAGTTATTCTGGGAATTCGAAATTGAAAATACGCACAATTATTCCATTATCCAGGTAGCCGAATTACGACGGACTAATGACGAAATGTATTATGCTCCTGATTTTTATCCTTCTTGTGTCAGTATTAGCGCACACAAAAATTTAAATTCATTGCTGAACCGAATTCAGAATGATTTAGTTAGGACGACGAGCAAATTAGAGAAATTTAAAAAGCCGCTTGATACGTACAGCACTCATATAGATGACAGCAATTTTGCGCGTTTATTTTCACTCCGATCATTATTACAAAATGTTGCCATAATGGGGCATTGCCTCAATGCCAAAATCGTCCATCCTTGGGAAATATATGGTCTTTTACAACGTTTGATCGGCGAATTAAGTTTTTACTCAACTGAAATTAATTTTTTTGAGGGGGGTAGTGGAACTATTTCAGCAATACCTGTTTACGATCATAGTGACCTGAGCAAAAGTTTTAAGCTAATCGAAGCATTTGTCACAAAATTATTAACGATTATTTCCGCAGATCCGGATCGCATTCGTCGAATGGTTAAAGAGAAGACTCATTATTACGCAGATCTTGGTAACAATTTTATCCAAAAAGATAGAAATTATTTCTTGGTTATTTATGCACGAAATGATCAAGAAGAAGTTGCTGAGATGATTAAAGATTTCGGTAAGTTATGTGCTCATTCAGAAATTGAAAATTATATAGATTTTGCATTACCCGGAGCGCCTATCTCCAGACTTCTCACGGCCCCTGAAGGTGTACCTAAAGGAGCTAACTGTCTTTATTATCATATTGACCATAAATCAGTAATGTGGTCCAAAATCGAGATGGAAAGAAAGGTTGCATTTTATCTAGGAAAAACACCAGTAGACATATTGATCGATGTTGTCGCTGTAGGAGGATAAAGTGAATCTGCAAACTATTTTTTATGATTTATTTAAATACACTTGGGATTTAAATGCAAATCAGTTTGCGACCGTTAATTACGATGAATTCAGAAGCAAAATAACTTCTTTAATTGCTGAAATTAAAACGAAAGAACATGAGGTTGATAAACATAATTTAAATTCAGCTTTATTTGCCGTTTGTGCCTGGATTGATGAGTTAGTACAAAAATCAAATTGGGCAGGTGTTAGACAGTGGCAAGATAAATTGTTACAAGCTGAATATTTTAATACGACGAGTGCCGGCGAAGAGTTTTTTACTCGCTTAAGCAAAATACCCAGTAAACAAGATGACTTATTTAGAATTTATTATCGATGTTTGATTTTAGGATTTGAAGGGGTTTATCATAAGCCGGTTGATAAACCTGATTTGCTAAAGTATAAAAATTTTGCATTAGAACAGTTAAGTCATGGGTTTAATATGGCGAACTATCCTGAGGAGTTTGTTGCATTCCCTTTGGCTTATAAAAATGATAATTTACAAGTTGCTCCTCCAAAATTAGATCAATATCGAAGTTTTCTGTGGTGGTTGTTACCTATTCCAGTGATTTTAATAATATATTTCTTTTTTTATTTTGTAATTAATAATACAGTTACTAATTATTTACATTTAATTAAATAGGGCCTGTTTTACATTTCATAGCTTGAGTCAAAATGACTTGATTTTCGAGTACCGAAGCGCAGCATACATAAAGTATGTAAGCATGGGGGCACAGAAAATCAGAGCAGTTTGGCCAGATAATAGAAATGGGCCATTTCGCTAGCTTGAGTCAAAATGACTTGATTTTCGAGTACCGAAGCGCAGCATACATAAAGTATGTAAGCATGGGGGCACAGAAAAGCAGGCAGTTTGACCAAGATAATAGAAATGGGCTATTTCGCTAGCTTGAGTCAAAATGACTTGATTTTCGAGCACCGAAGCGCAGCATACATAAGGTATGTGAGCATGGAGCACAGAAAGTCAGGGCAGTTTGACCAAGATAGTAGAAATGGAAACAGGACCTAAGCAAGAGAGTCAAATGGGACGATTAGGACATATCATTTTTTGGATCTTGCTTGTCGTTATTTTGGGAGCTTATGCCGCCTTTATAACGTTTCATCTCGATTATCCTATATGGGTCGGTATAGTTATTTTCTTGGGCATGCTCTTGGGATTCATAATTCTCGACAGCATTACATGGGCTATTCGGAAGTGGTATAAAAAAAGAAAAGCTGCGAAAGCCAAAGAAGCCGGTGAAAAAATTGAGACGGAAGGTTTACGTCTCACTTTAAAAAATGCACTGGATTATATTGAAACAAATCATATCGCCGGTGGAGCACAACGTTTCTGGCAAATGCCCTGGATAATTTATTTTGGTAAAACAACCATTCTCATTTCAAACGGATTGAAGCTACATACCCATTTTATGGTGGGTGATGCGGAAGATGAAGCGCTACAGCGTAATCAAGTTTATGTACTCGATAATTTTGCTATATGGTGTGTTGATGCAGAGCTTTTTGAAGCAAACACCTCAAAACAAGTAGAAAAACAATGGCTGGATTTCCTTAAGTACATTAAGAGTCAGAAAAAAGCAATTACACCCGTAGACCAAGTAGTCATTGAACTGCCTGCCGCTAAGCTTTTAAGTGGTGATAAATCAGACATTGCTCATCTTGCACGAACCTTGAAAGATCGTATTGATCAAGTCAGTCTCCTCACGGGTTATCGGCAACAAGTACTGTTTTGCATCACTCGATGTAATGAATTAGATGGTTTTCAAGAGTTTGTGGGACTCATGCCTAATCGCTTATGGACTCAAGCTATGGGTTATATTGTTGCTAACCCACTCAAGGACTCCACTTCAGCCGAACCACTCAATTACATCAGCAATCGAGCTGAAGAAGTCATTGATATTGTTTTATATGAAACGCAAAAACCCATAGACGTGACGGCATTTAATTTCCCATTGACCTTGAAAAAACTCAAAGAAAATTATTCCAGGTTCACCAATTTATTTTTTTCTTCGTCACCTTATACTGAGCCCGCGGTGCTGCACGGGGTTTATTTGCTCGGCGAATATCAGAATAATGGCACGGAAGAGAGCGTTTTTTACTATGATTTTATTGATCAAATTCAGCTCTCGCTGATACGCCCTATGTCCTTATTAGGCTCTGAAATTAAACATAGAAACAAACGGAGATGGGAGCATTTAGGTGTCTGGTATTTTGTGGGTGCGGTTGCTGCAGGCTATCTCATCTATGTCTATAATGCGACCTCCAATCGTTTAGTTGAACTGATAAGGCCTTTACCCAAAAAAGAATCCTTCTCCAATCAATTGGAACAAAATTTACTGCAGTTTGGCGATTATCATGCTTTGATGAGTCAACTCGATCTCTTTAGAAATCAATTGCAAATTAAAGTATTACCTTATCGAGGAGGTTTAAATCGATTATACGCTTATTATAGTCAGCAATATGTAGATAATTTTAAAGCATATATATTAACGCTTCTTGATGATCGAATGGAGCAAATGCTTGCTCATGGCGGTAGTTTAACTGATACGCAAAAAGCATATTTGGTCCAAAATATGGTAAGTCGGATTAATTTAATCCAAGCAAAGATAATAAGCGGTGTCAGTCCCAACACATTAATGCAAATGCCCGACCCGCAAATAAGATACTTGGGATACAACCAATTACCCGTACGTTTTCTTAATACTTTTGGTCCACTATACAAAGATTATGTCATTTGGAATCCGAACACAGAGCAACTACGAGGCGAATCAGGTAAGTTAATTTTGTGGCTTGATCAATCCCATATCTTGTCATCGGATTTGCGTTGGCTGCTTGAGTGGGCTAATACCCAAGAAGGTGTGTCTGAAATTGGCTTAAACAGTTTCTGGATAGGCTCAAATATCGTTAGAGATTATCTCATAGTCCCTGCATACACCAAAGCAGGATTTGAAGCCATTCAGTCTTTACTGCTACAAATTAATCAAGCCTTACCTCTGTATATCGACATTAGTGGCCCCAAAAGTAGTTTTGAAATGTGGTATGCCGCAGCACGACTCAGTGTATGGAAAAATTTTTCACTTAATTTTTATAAAGGGACCAAGACACTTGCCTTCCAATATGAATGGGATCAAACCTTTAATGACATGCTGCAACCCAGTAGTCCTTATAATGCCTATTTACAAGATTTGGCGTCCGAATTTCAAAGTAAACTGCCCTTTACAACACCTCATTGGATTCAGCTTGTTCTTCAATTCTCCGATCTTATGGTGTATAGCCATAGTAGCGATAAGGGAGTCGAATTTAAGCAACTTTCTGACCTGGTTTCTCAGTGGATGAAAAAACTCCAAGAGAGACCTTCTCAGTTGAACAATAATAGCGTTGATAATAAAAATCCCGCTAACGTTGTTGGTCCCAATAACATGAACAACAGACCTCCTAGCGTTGCGAATAAATTAAATTTTAATACCCAAGTGAGCGCGGTGAAGGCTTATATGAGATACCGTGATTTATTAAAACAACTTTATAAGGAACCCTACGTACAAGCAGTTAAGGCTTATATGACTGCTAGAGAACTGTATTTGAGCCAAATTGAAGTAGATAGACAGTCTTCCGTAGTCATGCAAGCATATCAAGCCCTGGTCGATATGAGACGATCACTGGAGCATTTTGATCAACTTGATTCCTCTAATCCTTTTTGGATGTTAATGCGTGGTCCGTTGGATTACTACATTGACTATACTAATCGTTTTGCCTCTTGCTTTATACAACAGAAGTGGCTCGATGAAGTGTATCTGCGCACGATCGCTTTGAGTGGCGAAGAATTGAATCAGACTTTATTTGCTAAAGGCGGTCTGGTTTGGCTTTTTCATGACAAATATTCCCTTCCTTTCGTCAAACAAATAGGGAACACTTTCTTACCCAGATATGTTCTAAATCATGAGTTCCCCTTCACGCCTCAGTATTATCAATTACTAACAGCTGGAATGAAAATTAATGAAGACATGGACGCGCTACGCCATCTGAAACAAAAACCGGAAGATGAGGGCTCAGCCGTTGATTTAATGGTTTATGCACAACCCACAAACTTAGATGTAAAAGCCACTACTCTTCCTTATAAAACGGTTTTACGCGTGGAATGTAAGGAAAAACAATATACATTAGAAAATTATAACTACCCCTCTCAGCAACTAATTCCTAATTGGAAATTGGAAAGTTGTGGTCCTACCGAAATTTCTATTTACTTCGCAGGCGCTAGATTAGTAGTTCAGTACCATGGAGATGAAGGATTTTTGCGATTTTTACAGGATTTTAATACCGGTGTAAAAGATTTTTATCCTGAGGGCTTTCCAGAACATACGAAATTTTTGCAAGCGCACAAAATTGATAAAATTCGCGTCAGTTATTACGTCAAGGGTGGCGGCGACATCATGTGGCAGATTGAAAAATACTTTGCAGCGCAAAGAAACTTAAGAGTAGCACAACACAATCTCGCCCAGGTATCAAAGCTTCCAAGAACTATCACAGATTGTTGGGCTCAGGGAGAGTACGATGTTTAGAATCGACTCCATAAATAAGTTGGGAACAGACCCAATTCCCGGTTTCAACAAAGCGGGGCAACAATGTTATGAGTTTTCCCAATATGCCCTTATTCGTAATGAAATTCAAAAACTATCAAGGATTGGCCAATCAGCGGACGTTGATTGGCAGCACATTAGCAATAATGCAGTTGAGTTGCTGACCTATCACACTAAAGACGTACAAATCGCCTCGTATCTGGCGTACAGTTTATTTCACCAGTATCAATTTAAAGGACTCGCTGACGGACTCAAATTTCTCTTGGATTTCGTTGTAAATTTCTGGGAAGACGCATACCCTCAAGGACGTTTGCAAGCAAAAATTGAATCGTTAAACTGGTACGCGACTCAATCATTGAACCATTTATCGCAGATAAAATTAACGCACGATGATGAGGAATACCAGCAACAAATTACCTACACCTTAAAAAAACTCGAGAGTGAATTGCTTGCTCGTGCAGTAAATATTGATCTTTTTGCAAATTTACGAGAAAAAATAGAATCGGCTAATACATTTGTTCCTCCAGTTATGGAACCAAAAGAAAAATCGTTTATCGAGTTGCACGAATCCAAACAACAGAAAACAGCAAACATCCATTTAGAACCTGCCTTACTGATACTCACTCAATCCGCACGAGAATTAATGGAAAAGGATTCAACCAATCCCTATGCTTATTATTTAAATCGGGTTGCTGCTTGGGGCGGAATCAATGCCATACCTTATAACGAAGAGGGATTGACCCTCGTAAAACCGCCCGAGTACTTTAATCGAGAGCGCATCAAAAAAGTTCAAAATATAGGGAATTTAACGGAGATAGTAGCAACAGCAGAAGAAATAATACCCCAGGAACCTTTTTGGCTGGATTTAAATTTGATTAGCCTTAATGCATTGAAAAAACTCGATAGAAAATTTAATCATGCCTATGAAGCAGTCAAGCTCGAATTAATCCATTTTATAAACAGGATTCCTGGCATTGAACAATTACAATTTAACGACAATACCCCTTTTCTTAGCGAAAATTATGCGGAACAAATGAACCTTCTCATGGCCAAAAAGATCCCTCATAGCGGGGACAGTGAGAAAACCTTGTCTGCAATTGAACAAAAGCAACTTCAAGAGATAAAAGAAGTAATTGCTCAGTCGGACAAGAAAAAACAAACTACGCACCTCCACCAGCTTGAATTGCTTCACAAAGACTCAATTAGCGATAAGGTGAAGTTATTTGCTTATATGGCTTTATGTGAGTCATTGCTCGCTGCAAATGAACTCACCATTTTAAAACCCTATACTGCATTTATTGTTGAGCTCATTGAGCAACATCAATTAATTACCTGGGAACCAAGCTTGGCATTAGAAGCACTTACTTTAACTTATCGCTGTATGAAATTTTTAAAGAATAATAGTTCGCCCCAAGAATTAGACCATGTATTTTCACTGATTACGAAAATGGACATCAAAGTGGCAATGGAACTGTCAAATGTCTTATGATAATAACCTCATGTAGATACTGTCTTTAAATGCAATCTTTTAATGAAAATTTAGGTTGCCTGTGATCGTTGTAGCCTGGGTGCAGCGCAGCGAAACCCGGGTTACGGCTTTGCCTTCACCCAGGCTACACACAAAAATCATCATTGGATTAACTAACGTGCCGATAGAGCGAACTTAGCGAGTTCCAAAACACCATTGGCAAACATTCCCGCAGCATATCCCATAGTTGCTGACTGACTGGTCATCGTTTGTAGGCTTGGACCAGAAGGCCCAGGTAATAAAGCATCTGCTACACCATATAAAAAACCTAAGGTATCGCACACCTTATCAAACGTTGAACTATCACCTTTTGCTAATTTATGAGCTGTTTGTTCCGATTCCTTAGCTGCGTCCTCAGATTTTGGACCTACAGTGCTTTCGTATAATGCAGTATATTCAGAAGCAGCCTTCATTGCCTTCTTTCCTACTTCGCTACGACTCAATTGTTCTTTATAGTTACAAAGATCGGCGGCAAATTGCCCCCTGGAATAATTGTCAGGCCAAGATTTAATTTCATTTTCAGGCAACTTAAATGGCATTAGAGCCTTGCTGCGTATCAATGTATTAAGCAAAATCATAAAGTACATGTCTGCTATTTTTTTATTAGCTTCTTCGTCCAGTTCTATTAGATCGCGAATCGATTCGGGATCATGAGTCCCCTCGGAAATTAAACGCATCGCCTCTACTTCTTCGTCACTCCATGTCCCATTTTGCAACATATCTTCTGTTATTTGTTTATAAATTTCGTCAAAGTTAGCAGCTGCCTTCATATCTTCAAGGCCGTTTTTTACATCATTTGGATTTTTAGACATGATTATTTACCCAAATTAGACTTTCACTGCCCTTAATTATAGTATAATTTTAAAACAGTCCATGACGGCTAAAACATAGAAATAGCCTTTTAATAAAGCTATTTAATTGAATAAAATAAAAATTTTATTGCTACATCTCCCCGAACAGATGGGATTTATCAATAGTACATAATACTTAGCAAACCATTCAAAAAAGACGTTACACGTGTTGCAATTATCTATTTTTCCCTTTCATTTCTGTGTATTATCCCCGGCAACTTTGCGTCAATTTTAATAAAAGGGGTTTTTTATGAAGCATCTCGTTAATAATATTTTACGAACAAAAAATATGGTGGGGCTATTGAACGCTATGGGTGTTCCTTTAGAGAACACCAAAGTTGCTTGCAAAGATGAACGTGTCATTTTTAATTCAGGAACCACAAAAGAAGCTGAGGCGTTGGCAGCGAATTTACAGGATCTCCTGCAAAAAGATACTGTAAAACCAACGATTAGAAAAAAGACGGTTGCTGAGTTACTTGCTGAGGAGATTACCTATGCAAGCTGCGCTGATAGTGCAATGAGCGAAACCCACAAAAAATCGTGTTTGGCAGTGTTGAGTGTTCTGCAATTAACCGGACTCGAATACACGCTGGACGAGCAACAGGAATACATAAATATCCAACTTCCATCTGCTGCTTATGCACCATTATTTAATTCTCTAACCTATAAGTACATGAGTATCGAAGGTGAGAAGATCAAATTTAACATCAAAGAGTTTTTAAAAGCATACAAACAAGAACTCATTTTAATTGATGGGAAATCACCCTTACTTTTTGCCCACTCGGAATCCTTTGAAAGTAAAAAAGTTTTTTATGCGGAGAAAAAAGTAAGTGAGGACACAACTGAAATCACTCCATACTTTTTCGTTCCTGATGCGCTGACACCCCCTGCCTATCATTTTGTTTTGGATACAAGCGGAAGCATGGAAGGAGAGCGTTTAACTACCTTGAAAAAGAGCGTAATCGAATTGGCGGATGCCTTATTTCAATTCCAACCCGATGCTGTCATTAATATCTCTGAATTCAATTCTACTACTCGAAAAGTAGGTAGTTATCGCAAACAAGACGCTACCCAGCTAACTAGTGATATCAATAAATTACGAGCAGATCATTCAACCCGACTTTTGGGGACAGTCTCCGATCAATTGTCAATGCTGGTGCAATCCACACAGCACAACAACGTCATATTATTTACAGACGGTGAAAATTCTATAGGAAATGAAGAAGACCAAACAAAAGCTCTAGAGAAAATGGTTGAATCCTTAGGTGGAAGCGCTTCTTTAATCCGAGTGCGTAATAAATTTTTCATTCTAAGTTATGGCACAAAGCAGCCTGAGGTTTTGCACAAGGTGGCGCAAGCATTCGACTCCCCCGTGCTTGAGACAAACACCATTGATTTTACTGCCGCTTTATCTGAAAAAGGCAAGTTGCAAGAATGGGCTGCCGCTCGAGAATTATTCACCTGTCGTTTAGAAATTGCTGACAGTTCTGGTCTAGATACTAAGTCAGAAGAATATGTCCAGTCTTGTGATATGTCCGGACAATTTGTTGCATTAAAACCGCAGCAGTATCAGAATAATGAAAGCCTGCATTTAACGATCAAAGACGGTAACGGTAAAACCTTACTTGATGATAAAAGATCGCTTGCGAAGAAATCCGTGGAGTCTGTTTTATTGCCCGGTAGTGCAAAAGCTGCAGTTCAGCATGGTATGTTTACGTTGCCAACCCAGGTTACAACAGATGCTCCTAAAAAATCAGTAACTCCAACAATTATTTAAGTCCACTGTTAAATCTTTTGTAGCCTGGGCGAAGGCGAAGCCGGAACCCGGGGAATATTGGCGCAAACCGCCCCGGGTTCCGGCTTCGCCTTCACCCAGGCTACAAGAGGTAGAAAAGTACATGATGCATTAAAGGATCTGCAATTGAATTCAAAGAATAACTTCAATGACCATGATTTCTTTGGCAACACGATTATTTATCGCACCAATGATTCTTGGGGCGATATTTTTGTCATTGATAGAGGAAGTATCAGAGCACTTAACTTTGATCCAGTCTATGATCAGACCGGTATCTATATTCAATACCCTCATATCCCTGTACATGAATATACACGCGTGATGTTGTTAGTTCTGGCATTTTTAAAACCAACTCATATCACGTTATTAGGATTAGGCGGTGGAAGCTTGATTCACTGCCTTCATTTTCTCCTTCCCGAGTGCTCGCTGCTTTGTATCGAACTTCGCGAGAAAGTCTATAATGTGGCAATGGATTTTTTTCAATTACCAGAAGCCAAGAATATCGATATACTCATTGCGGATGCGCAAACCGCAATCAAATTTCAAAAAAGTAACAGCACGCAAATCATTTTTGCAGATATGTACCTCGATTACGGGATGGACTCATTTCAAATCCAACAACAATTTATAGAACAAACTCATCGTATTTTGGATGATATGGGTTGGCTCGTTATCAATTTTCACGAGCTTCCTGAATGGGATTCCGCATTTATTCACTGCATGCAAGATTATTTTGCTGAACTCTTTATTTGTCCAACAGTAAGCGAGAATTATATTTTATTTGCCAGTAAGTCACCTGTTGGTGATTTGCATTTAGACCGTTATCAAGTCACTCTTGTTGCGTTAGAAAATCAGCTCAACATCAAATTACTTCGCTTATTTAGAAAAGTGAAACGCTACAAGAACGACTAGGAAAGCTACATAGAAATTGCCATAATCCTTGCTTCTGCTTCAAAATCTGCTTTAGGTGTCAAGCACTTCAAATTTTTTATTTCTAAATAAGCATCAGCAAACAACTTAGAAACTGCATGCTCGGGAGAAAGCCCGATATAAAACATTAACTCTTTAAACCAGGGTTGATTGGTTAATTTCAAACTTTTGGGGGCATAGGAACTAATAATTTGAAACAATTGGCTATTTCGGGGGGTGCCGAAATAAAATCCAAATCCACTATATTGTCCTTCTATAGCTCCTTGAATTTTACTTATCGTTTGTTGGCAATGAAGAAATTTTGCTAAAGGCTTTGTTAAAATGAGCATGTCCTTTCCAAGTTGCATTAATTGCTCAACCTGATTAGCTCGTCTACCAGACCTTTGAGAGTAAAACTCAACTTGAGACAATAATGTTTCCATCGTAGGACCCATATCATGGGTTAAAATAGGCTCGAGGTTGTACGCAAGTACATGAAGTCGCGGATTTACCGCCTCGGCGACAAGTTGACGCCATTCTTTGCTCACTTTCATTAATGATTTCCAGTCCTTAATCGGAGTCAACTCAAGGATTAACAACTTTAGCTCTTTAGGTACTATGCTGATAAAAGGAGCGCTATTCTTTAAAGCTTCTTTAAAGTAAGATATCAAAAGTTGCTCATTGTGAATAATATCCAGACTAAGCCAAGGATCTTCAGCAATCTTGGCAAGAATAATATCTTGTAATTTGTTAGGCGTGTGGGTTTTTGCCACAGGAGTTACTGTGTTCTCGGATTTAGAGTGCATTTTTACATTAAGTAAAATGAAATAATTGTACGTTGTGCCCCATAAAAAAACAATTTCTTTCATTGCATCCCTAATGCAATCAACCTATTTGATTAATAACTGATTTCTCTAAGCAAACGGCATTATAAAAAAATATAAGTGAGTTTAGGTTATAATAAGGGGAAGGACTATTTTGAAAACATGAGGGATAACATGATCAAAGGCGCCGAACTCTTAGTTGAAGCCCTGGAAAACGAAGGTGTAAAACACATTTTTGGTATTCCTGGTGAAGAAAATCTTGATGTTGTAGAAGCTCTTCGTAACTCGTCTATCGAACTCGTAATAACCCGCCACGAACAAGCCGCCGCATTTATGGCAGCAACTTATGGACGACTAACCGGTAAACCCGGCGTTTGTATCACCACACTAGGACCCGGTGCATTGAATCTCACTACTGGAGCTGCATATGCTCTTCTTGGACACATGCCGATGATCATGATTACCGGACAAAAAGGTGTTTTATCCTCGCGTCAAGCACGGTTTCAAATGGTAGATACTGTGGCAACAATGCAACCCTTAACCAAAATGTCACGACAAATTGTATCCCCGTCAATGATCCCAACTATAGTGCGAGAAGCATTCCATCTCGCCCAAGAAGAAACCCCTGGCCCGGTTCATTTAGAACTTCCTGAAGATATTGCTGCAGAGAAAAGTAAAAAGGTTGAAGTCATCCCACCGCATCCTGTCGAATATCCTATAGCGTGTGAGGAAGCTTTAGATCGCGCTGCTAAAATGATTATGGAGGCGGAGCGTCCGCTTGTAATGCTCGGCGCAGCCGCTTCACGTCCAAGAGCAACAAATGCACTTGCGCAATTTATTACGCGAACAAAAATTCCTTATTTCACCACCCAAATGGGAAAAGGGACTGTTTCTGGAGCAACAGAACTTTATATGGGTACAGCAGCCCTTTCAGAGCGCGATTATGTACATGAAGCGATAGAAGAAGCTGATCTTATTATCACTATTGGTCATAGTACTGTAGAAAAGCCACCGTTTATCATGGGACCTCATCTTAAAGTCATTCATGTCGGTTACAAATCGGCCACTGTGGAACAAATTTATTTTCCCCAGGCAGAGGTTATTGGCGATATGGGTCCTTCATTAAAATTACTTGCAGATAAACTCGAGGGTAAGCTTCCTCATGCGGATGCGCTTCTTCATTTACGCGAAGGTATTTTAAACAAAATTAGTGCGCGCGCTACTGAAGATCGTTTTACGCCCCAGCGCTTAGTCTATGATGTTCGGCAAGTGATGCCGCGCGATGGGATTCTCGCATTAGATAATGGCATGTATAAAATCTGGTTTGCGCGCAATTATCGAACACAAGTGGCCAATACCATTCTTCTTGATAATGCACTCGCGACTATGGGAGCTGGCCTTCCATCAGCAATCATGGCCTCACTCTTATATCCTGATCGTCGTGTGATGGCAATTTGTGGTGATGGTGGTTTTATGATGAATAGCCAAGAGTTAGAAACTGCCTCCCGTCTTAAATTAAATCTGGTAGTACTGATCATTGAAGATAACGCATTTGGCATGATCCGTTGGAAACAAGCAGTAGATCACTTCCCCGACTTCGGAATGACATTCACCAATCCTGATTTAATCAAATATGCGGAAGCTTATGGGGCGAAAGGCACACGTGTTAAACACATTAAAGAGTTCCAATCCATTCTTGAGAACGCGTTCAATGCTGGAGGGATACATCTTGTAATTTTTCCAATTGATTATTCAGAAAATAAACGCGTGCTGGTGGATGAATTACAAAAACGTCTGCCCCCAGAGAAAAAGGGAAAAAAATGAAAAAAACACTGCACGTGGTACGAGCCTTTGATCGAGCATTAATCAAAGAAATTCCAGCGGATGATGCACAAGCACTGGCAACAAAGCTGGGCACCGCTGCATCTGCCCTAAAAAATCGCGCTGGCTGGTTGCAACCTCATGAACGCATGACCATCCTGAAACGTGCCGCTCAATTATTAGCCGCCGATCAAGACCGCTTCGCGAAACTGATTGCGCAAGAAGGAGGAAAACCGTTTACTGATGCAGCAATTGAAGTAACCCGAGCTATCGATGGATTAAACGATGCGGCAGAAGAACTGCGACATTTTGCAGGCAAAGAAATTCCTATGGGCCTTACTCCTGCAAGCGAGAACCGCTGGGCATTTACGATTAAAGAACCTATTGGTGTTGTCGCGGCTATTTCTGCATTTAATCATCCACTGAATCTCATTGTTCACCAAGTAGCGCCAGCAATCGCGGTGGGTTGTCCAGTCATTATTAAGCCCGCAACAACAACTCCCTTATGTTGTCTGGAACTGATTAAGTTACTACGGCAGGCCGGCCTTGCTGAAGCGTGGTGTCAAACCTTCATTACCGAGGATAATTCCTTGGCTGAGCAGCTGGTAACTGATGAACGGGTCGCTTTTTTAAGTTTTATTGGCTCAGCTAAAGTAGGCTGGTACTTACGAAGCAAACTTGCACCAGGAACTCGTTGTGCCCTGGAGCATGGAGGTGCAGCCCCAGTAATTGTCGATCGCAGTGCCAATTTAACTAAAACCACACAAGCCCTTACTAAAGGTGGCTATTATCATGCGGGACAAGTGTGTGTTTCCGTACAACGGATTTTTGTGCATCAAGAAATTATCTCTTCCTTCATAGATGAGTTCGTGGATCGCGTCAAAGCACTGCGCGTGGGTGATCCACTTTTAAAAGAAACCGAGGTAGGGCCTTTGATTCTCCCTCGTGAAACAGAACGCGTCGTCTCATGGATTGATGAAGCCGTAGCAAAAGGAGCAAAACTGTTTGGTGGCGGGCGTCTTTCTGAAACGACGTTAATTCCCGCAGTACTGCTCAATCCACCCGCTGATACCAAAGTATCACAATTAGAAATTTTTGGTCCAGTCACCTGTGTTTATGAATATAAACAGATTGAGCAAGCCATTCATATCGCAAACTCCTTACCCTTTGCCTTTCAAGCCAGCGTATTTTCAGAAGATTTAACACCCGCATTGAAAGCAGCAGAATGTCTTGAGGCCTCTACAGTCCTCATTAATGATCATACAGCCTTCCGTACCGATTGGATGCCTTTTGCTGGATTAAAGCAGTCAGGTTATGGCGTTGGCGGAATACCTTGGACTATGAAGGATATGTCCAAAGAAAAAATGGTTGTTGTGAAAAGAAATTGATATGTGACGTGTAATCCGGGATCGAGGCTTGAATCATGGCTCGATACCCCTGGGTTACGGCTGAGCCTTCACCCAGGCTACGATTTTTTCTTATTTAGGCGTAAATTTTGCAAGATCATAAATATTTAATTCCTTTTCTATTTCTGCAACTTGCGAAACAACTCCTTCAAATCCCGCTTTTCCAAATCGTTTATGCTCTTCATCTTCAAATTGTTCGCCTAATTCTTTGTATTCATTATCAGAGACAATGGTCTTAAAAGCAGGAAAAAGAACGGTATCTTCGCGGGCAGCATGAGGCTCATACATGTTCATAAATTGATATAAAACTTCAATGAACTTTTTATCGTGCGGTTTGAATCTTTTTGCCCGAGTCATCTCTAAAATAGAATCCGTTAATTTCCTGCCAGCTTGATGTTGTGTTCTCAGGGTAGCCACTAAATCAACCAACTGACCTGCTTTTTCAAAACGAGGGAATAAAAAATTCTCTTCCAGTTTTTCATGATACTCTTCAATAAATTGGCGAATAATCATTGCGGACCTATTAATGAGTACTGGATTCAAATCCCCCCTCTTTTCAATTCGGGAAATGGCTTCTCGATAAATAAGGATGATGCGGCGTAAAACGCCATGTTCCCGCATTAAGTCCTCATCAGGAGATACTTCTTCCCCTTTTTTTTCTAAGCCCAATATCGGTTTAGCAAGCACAGAACCAGCAATAAGAGTACCGCCAACAACAACGGCTGCATTTTTAAGAAAATTTCGACGATTTGTATCGATTAATTCAGATGACATCATTGCTCCTGTAACTGATAGTGAAAGTCCATGTTTGTCATGTTGTTTGATTATGCGTGCTCTGCAGTAAATAACCATCATGGTAAACAGTATGATTATTTTGGCAAAATTTTTTAAAACATAAAGCTCACTCCGCCTCCATAGTAGGTTTTAAAATTTCCAAGTTGGCCGCTGAGTCTTTTCCCTATTTCCATATCGATTGCAAAATCCCTGGTCACTAGAAAAATGAATCCTGTATCTAAATTGTATCCTGCCCCCTGATCCGGTGCCGTGCGCGTTTGACCAAATACCTCAAAATAAACGTGCAACCAATTTCTAGTATACCAAGTAATGCATACATCAGGGCTGAACGCGTTATAACGTAAGCCTCCAGCTGCACTGGGTGTGCTAAAAGAGGATATGGAAGCCATAGCAGAAATATTAAACACTTTGGTTTTATACGCTAAAATGCCATTGAGTGAATATCCATCACGTGCAGTGCCATAATCTTTGCTCCCTGATGCAGGAATGTACACTACTCTTCCTGCGACATTCCAATTTTTGTTATAGGCAATATCATGTTTTAATGCCAATTGCGTCGTGGAAAGCCCTGAAATGTTCACTTGATGATTGATTCGTTCACTGGGGAAAAGAATGGCTAATTCGCTGAGCCATGGTAAACCAATCCGGGTTTTTGACTGAGGAAATGTCCATTGTTCGCCTCTGTTAATAAACTCGTTGTATTGTATGCCACCTTCAAATGTAAATTGACCATAGGGCACAGGACATGCACTGGTAATAATCGTTGGGCGTTTAAAATAAGTGAGGATGGTTCCATTCGCGCAGGGGTAAACACTCGTACTTGCAACCGATTCCGCAAGAGATAAAGTACCCGTGAAGAGAAGGATAATAAAAGTGGTTTTTTGTAACATCTAATTAAGGACATTTAGAAATCGTGAAAGATGAACTACTTAAGCTATTACAACAAGGTGGAAAATTCAATCATTGGGTAGAGAGCCCTCACCCCTACCCCTCTCCCACTAGTGGGAGAGGGGATCTTCCTATCTACCTAATATGAGATTTCCCTTCTCCCTTGTAGGGAGAAGGTGCCCGTAGGGCGGATGAGAGATAAATAATGAACATCTCTAAATGGAGCAAACGTTTCTTAGATTGTGGATTTTTTAGATTGGCTCATATCCGTCAATTCATAACCTTCTTCTTCATCTTTTTTAACAGTTGAAGAGGGTTTGGACGCAACGCTTGGAAGTTTTTGTAAAGTATGACCTATTTTATGTGTTGAAGGAGGAGCACTCAAAGTAGGTTCAGAGCTTTCTTGGACTTTACTTTGCTCAAGGGATTGAGCAAACTTACTTGTAAAACCAGAAAATGCGCTTACAATGCCATTTAAAGCTTTTTCTTTCCAATTGGCTCCTTCAAATCCATGCACAAACGATTTGACTCCTTCTTGTGCCGCGCTAGCATAAGCTTTTGTCATGGTCCATAATTTCGATGGCCATTTTTGAGAGGGATCATCCAGTATTTGATTCACATTTTTGGTGATATTTACAATATTCTTGCCTATGTCCGCTAGTGCTTTAGGATTTACATTTTTATCTTCCCCAAGAGCAACTCGATGTATGAATGACAGTCCAGAATTTTGCAACGAGGTGGCGGCATTGCTTAATTGTAATAGTTCTAAGGAGCGAATTGCATTGGAGCGCTCTTTGGGAGTCGAACTTTTTTCTAATCGTTGTTCCAATTCTTTCAAGTATTTGTCTTCCTCCTCGATAACCTGTTTGCGTGCTTGTTTTATGGGATCACTGGTATCCGGATCGCTCAATACCTTTTCATGTTCTGCTTTAAGATCCGCAATAATCCGTTTAGCTCGTTCCTCATCACTCATTATGCTTAAAGCAAGTGATTTGTTATAGCCAGACATCCCTTGTTCGAAGCCCCCTACAACCATATTCTTCACTGTGTTAAAAAAACCACTGCCTTTATCATATCCTTGCAGCGCTCCTTGACACATTCCTATCGTTCCATAGACGCATGCCTTAGCAAAACCCATCATTTTTTCTGTTAACGATTTGGAATCTTCACGAATTAAACCAGTAGCCAAATTCCATGCAACTCTCAACGCATCCGTACCCATTTCTTGCAGTGCTTTTTGACTGCCTTCTTTTTTGCTTTGGTCATAAGTCATCATTACAGATTGACTCAACAGTTGCGCTGCAGTAGTACTTTTATTCAATTCTAGAAGCGATTCATAAACCTTATCAATACGGCCTTCGGGATCAGGAGGAGCAGCATCTGCAAGGCTTTTTTCCAATTCCTCTACACGTTGGCGGGTAGCCTTTGTAACAGTTTGGTGTTCCTCGCGAAGTTGAGGAGGCATCTCCATTTTCTGCCAAGCTGAAAAATTATTATGTACGCTTTTCATTAAGCGTTGCGATTCTTCAAATTTGCTCTTCATTGTCCACTTTTTTTGCCTAGATTCCATACAAAAAGTATAGTTCAATAACAATTACGGTACTAGCCCCTGTCAGAAATAACAGATCCGATTAATTGCTTACATTGAGTACAATGATAGGTACGAATCATCGGCGTTGACCATCAAAGGCTTTTGAAAATAAGCGGATAAATTATGAAAAAATATGCACTCCTCATTTTGTTAGGATTGACCACCTTAAGCGCTCATGCCTGGGAACCCTTTTGTTCCAAAGCGGCAACTAAAACTAAGAAAATAGTTGCCTATTTAGGGGCAGACTCCCAATGGGATATTGAACAAGAAGATGTAACAAAGCTCAAGGCACAATTGAATGCAGTTGATGTGGTTAATTATGCTTTCGTACGACTTGAACCAGACTCCCAGGGTAACATTGTCCCCAAACTAACAATAAACGATATAAAAAATATCCAAACATTAAAACAGCTAAGAGCTGATTTGCCCGTTGTAATTGCTGTTGGTGGCTGGGGAGACCGCGAAGGATTCAGTAAGTTTGTTAACGATCCAAAACAGCGCGCTGCTTTTATCGAGGCAACAAAATCCTTACTTCAAGAAAACCAATTGGATGGGCTCGATATTGACTGGGAAAATGAGTTACTGGCGTCTGAAGAAGAAATAAGAAATATTGCTGCATTGATACGCGAATTTAAAGCAGAAATTGGCCCATCAGGATATTGTGTGAGTAATGCCGTACCCGCAACGAGTTGGTATTGGGAAAAATATCCAGATGCACAATTATGGAATTCGGCCGTAGATTGGACAACCATTATGGCATATGATCATTACGGCACCTTTGGCATGAGAACGGAACATGGCGCCGCCCTATATGAAAACGACCGTCCAGATGACAATAATTACCCCTATCCAAAAGCCTCAGGTGACATGGCAGTGTCCCATTATTATCAGCAAGGCTTAACTGCTGAAAAAATTCTTCTTGGCGTACCATTTTATTGCCATTCTTATTATGTGGATGCGAAATCAATTGATATTCAGTCAAAAAACCCTGGCTTACATGTATCGGTGATTGATCCAAATATTAATTCACAAGTAAGTTATGTTGATGCATGGAACGATTATGGAAAAGCATTATTTTCTTACCAACATCAAACCAGTTCTACTCCAGACTCCATCAATTATTATGGTCTTATACCCATCGAAAATACCACGAGGTATCGTTTCATGAGTTGTGACAGCCCACAATCGATTGCACGTAAAATGGCTTATATTAAAGGGAGAAATGCGATTGGCAATAAAGAAAAAAAACACATACAACTCGGAGGGGTATCCTTCTGGAGCTTGCAACAGGATTTAGCATTTGAAGAGCCTCAATCATTATTACGTGCGATTTATGATGGATTAAAATAGAAAGGAGCCTTGATATTTGCACTTATTACGTGAACGTATGCGTGAGCGTGTCCGAAAAAAGCAGATCTTATTGTCCGGGCACGCATACGTTCACGTAGATCCTTAAGCTAGGTATTTAAAAACTCTTTAATATTTTTTATCGTTAATTCGCCTTTCGTTCTAAGTGCTTCCATAGTATTAAATCCAATGTGCGGTGTTGCAATAAGATTAGGCGCCTCAAATAGATCGTAATTGATTGGCAATGGAGGTTCGATATCAAATACATCTAATGCAGCACCAGCTATCACATGTTGCTCTAATGCATGTTTTAGATCATCACTCTTTACAATAGGTCCTCTGGCACAATTGATTAAATAGGCCGATTTTTTCATTCTAGAGAGCAGCTTTAAGTTCACCATTCCGCGGGTTTCGTTAGTGAGTGGAACATGCAAGGTAACAAAATCAGCTTGAGCAAATAAATCGTCTAATGTTAATTGGGTACTTCTGTCATAAATTAGCGTTTCCATTTGAAATGCACTAGCAATTCTTTTAACCTCCGCCCCAATTGCCCCAAAACCGACAATACCTAATGTCTTATTTTTTAATTCAATCCCAGTATTCGTTACTGCTTTTTGCCTAATGTTTTGATTATTACCAGGGATATTACGCGCTAAAGAGATCATAAGCCCAAATACCAGTTCAGCCACAGCTGTATTGGCATACCCCGCAGCATTCTTCACTGGAATTTGTCTTTGTTTTACAGCATCCATATCGATATGATCGATTCCGGCAAATGCGACCGCAATAAACTTTAATTCAGTTGCTGCCTGAATCACCTCAGCAGATAAATGGCGATTTGTAAGTGCAATAATATTAGCGTCTTTTACATGCTCGATTAATTGCTCATCAGACCAATTACGACTGTCGTATTCCGTCACCGTGTAATTGGATAATGCAGACTGAATTTCCTTGCTGGGAATGCCTATGGGTTCAATTACGGCTATTTTCATTTTTAATCCTTTATTGAAGCGGCATAAACAAATATAGTCACAAATTTAAAAATGAGCTAGACCTTGCACTCCAGCAAAACATTCAATATAGTAAAATATCAAGTTGGTATGTAGTTCCACAATTAGACTAGGGTCTGTTTACATTTCGCTAGCTTCAGCCAAAATGGCTTGATTTTCGAGCACCGAAGCACAGCATACATAGGGTATGTGAGCATCGGAGCACAGAAAACCAAGCCATTTTGGCCAAGATAGTAGAAATATAAACAGGCCCTGATAACTTAAAAGGAATTTTACATGACAAGACTAGAAGAATTACTCTATTCCTTAACTGCAGTGATCATTCGTTATCACGACAGCCAACCCAAAGTAAACAAATTAGTTGCGGAAATGGATGAAGAGCAATCTAAAGAAAAATATCTGACTTGTGCTAAAGAAATAATCCAAAACCCAGTAGTTCATTTTAAAATACGACTAAGTAATCTCATTAAACAATGTACCGATAGTGGCCGAAGGCCTTTCTTATATTATATTTTGCATGAAGTAACCTCTCTCAAAGCGTTACTGGACAAAACAAGTTCACTTGAAGCTACAAAATTAGAAGAATACAAAAATCAAATCGCTCAATTATTTATTGATCTTAAACTAATTTTGGATACCCCAAAATCAAAAAAATATAAGGTAACTTACAGTAAATCCGAAGATACTCCAGCGGTTCCCATTGCCCTCATTGGTCTAAAAAGTGAAGGTTTTTTTGAAGACGGACTATGTAATTCAGGAGATATTTTAAAAGAAGGAGTTTTCAAACGATTCGGTATCACTACGTATTCTTCAAATGATGACCTTAAAGCCATTGCAGAACAAATTTGCATGGAGCATCAGCTTACTCGTTTAGTACCTGAGTTATTTGCTCAAATTGCTGAATATAAAAAAACAAATTCAGAACAAGAAGAGAAATTGAACTCATTATCAACGCAACACCAAGAAAAACAAAAAAAAGTGGAAAGTGCCTCTTCAAAACAAATGCTGACCCTTTATTTGCTCTACATCCAGTATAAAAGAACACTAGCAAGAGAAGAAAAGCAAAAGATTATTATCGACAAGCAGCAACAAATAATTAGCGAGCTGCAACAAAAAATCAGTGAATTAACACAGCAAGTTGAAAAAAAACCTTCTAATTACAGGTTTTATAGCCCTTCTTTTTAAGGATTCTACTGATTCGACTCTACCGTCAATAGAGGCTCCTTGGAAAAATCCACGCAAAATAAAAATTATTTGATAAATAAAACAGCATTTTATGACAACAAAGTAAACAAACAGACCTTTTTTTAATAATCCCTTAATAAATAAATATTATTATAAGAACCTCAGTAAATTTATTTCCATGTAAATCGCAACGAGGTTAATCTGTGTTTAGTAAGCAATCTAAAACAAAAACTGATGTAGTTAATGAAAAAATCAACCGCATTACGAAAGCTACTGAAGTACAAGACATAAGATCTTTGACAAACTTAGATCAAATTTTGAGTAAAAATCCGCACCGTGAACATATTCAGGGTTATTATGCGGAAATTCCATTATCTGAATATGAAACGTTTGTACCCAATGGACCTCACTTCCCTGATCGCTATGGCCAACCCTATGTAAGTGGTCAGTTTGATGCACCATTATTCACATTAAAAGAATGGCGTGATAACTGGGACAAAGGACATCCTGGTGATAAGCCTGATTTATTAGTCAATGCGAACTGGTTTAATGTCTGGACAACAGGAATTGCAAACCAAGGTGTAAAAATCAATCCTAGACAACAAGCACGTACGTATCTTATCGGCTTATCACTAAGTAACGGTGAACTGGTATCCACACATAAAGTGCTTGATCAAGAGAATGTTGGGTTAGATACGATTGTCTTTGACACATCAGCTAAAAAAGTGGCGACCATTGCACATGCTCTTATTGATAAAGAATTGAAAAAAGATCCTAATTTTTATGAGAATAAAAATGCCGTATCTGGATTTATTATTCTCAAAGATAAAGAGCAATTAAGAACACCTAAATTAAATAATAATCATTTAAATCGATTGCCACGTACAGGTGTTGGATACAAAAATAACGGAAATACTGTGGTTGTGATGGTTATTCATAATACTGAGCGCAATGTTGGTGTCACCGCTGAAGAGTTTGCGGATTTATTTGAGGCGCTCGGTTGTACCGATGCAATCAACTTAGATAATAGCGGCTCAGCAGAACTCTATTACACTGGATTGGGTGAGTTCGGTAAAAAATCCGTCACGGTGCAAACAAAAACGTGTGATGCTGGAGCTGAAACTGAACGACCTAAGCCTAATTGTTTGGGTTTTAAAAATGTAAGCAAATGTACTTTCTTTGCTAAGGATGACTCAGACCTACCGACACGCAAGGAAAGTCCGGAGGTGCAAAAGTCATCCCCCAAAACCGATGATGATGTAACCTATACTTATTACATTAAACGTTAGTTTATAGTTGATGAAAATTGTCATATGCAATTTGTCTTTTCTCATCTTCAGAAATTGCATCGGATGAAGAACTATCCGCTGCAATTTTTAACGTCAACTCAGTTGGAAATCTAGTCGGACTAAAAAAACTATTGCCATCACGATATGCTTGAGCAAGCATATGAGAAGCATATTGAATTTTATAATATTCTGCAAAGTAAGGGCAAACTACTGCAATATAAAATCGTGAAGCGGTATCATGTATGCGTCTATCATGAATATAGAGCGTGCACTCATTGGGATTAGAAGCAACAAGATTCGCTTTAGCTAAATTTAGCATATGAATCAAACGCTCCTTTGCTTTAACTGTCGGAAAAGTGACCTCTAATTGCTGATTTTTTGATAGGGTAGCGGGGAAAAAAATCGCATTTCCATCGATGGAGATTGAATCCGTCTCTTCACTTTTTTGTTCCTCTTTTATTCTGTATCGACTCAAAAACACATCACGTATTCCCTGATTTGGAAACTCAATAACTAATGATCTTTTATCACCCTGAACACCCTCCGATAATTTTAGGACTGGACCAAGAGTTCGCTGAATAAAATAATTCAATCTCTGTTTTAACTCGGGATCATTCGAACAATAGCGATCAATAATTTTTGGAAACCAAGTAGTACATCGGTTATTTTCAGTAAGCAACCTTTCCAGTTGATGATAAAGATCTTGAAGCACTTGCTTAGAACGTGCCGGATTCGATACAGGGTTATCTAATAACTGTGTTCGTTCAAGAACTACTTGGCGCATGATCTTGATAATAGAATGAACACGTGAATAATTTGTATGATTCTTAATTCGATTTGATAAGACTATGAGGTCATTTATATCCGAAGCCATCAATTTTAATATCGCGTTTTTTATTGACATTCCGTTTTCTTACAACAATATCAGGATTAGAGCACTCTACCAAAATAGAACTAATTATGTCTAATAGTTCCACACCCTAAAAATAACTCTTTACCCCTGTTACTATTTTATGTACTCTGCTTTTTTTAAAATTTAATGAATAAGGATCATTCATGCCCAATTTCTCTACTTTTAGTGTTTATGAAAAAGAAATGCGAGCCTTCATCGATAAGGTCGTCGAAGCTACTGCCTTAGAAAAAGATAAAATAACAACATGGTTGTATAGTGATGGGGTCATGCAATTTCGTGGGGGGCAAGCTGCGGATTATTATCCCTATGTTAATGAAAATCTGGAAAAATTTAAGCACAGACCATTAATCTCCAAACAACATTCGATGGGACAAATATTAACTGGCTTTATAATGCTTAAAAATGCATTCATCAACCAGTTTGCAAAAGATGAGCTTTCGCTCAAAGAAAAGTTAGCACAATTATTTACTCTTAACCTTTATGGTGCCATTGAGAATCACTTACCCTTTATTGCCATTCAAAGCGAAATCTCTTCTGAACTGAACGCTTATCAAGATAAAAACGGCGCTCTTCCACCCATTGAGGCACTTAAACTCACAATAACAATGTTTGAAGAAAAGCGCTTAAAGAATCCTCAATTGGAGGAAGATTTTAAAAATCAATTAACTTTAATGAATGAATTTTTAGACGATTTAAATAAAAAAGCAGCGCCTTCATTCTTTCAACCTGGTATTAATAACAATCCGGCTACAACTGCCGAACAACTTACACTCAAATAAGCAAACGCATATTTAGGCCTGAATGCCAACTTAAGAAAACATTGTAGCCTGGGTGAAGCGATAGCGTAACCCGGGATCCGGTGTCTACATATAGTTTTGATCCCGGGTTACGGCTTCGCCTTCACGCAAGCTACGTGTCTATATATCTCTTAAGAATCAATAAATTCAACACGATTTCGTCCCAACGTTTTAGCGCGATACAAAGCATCATCAGCAAGCCCAAGTAAGTAAGTCGGGCTATCTTTCTGTGGGATGCACTCTGCAACACCTACACTAATCGTTACAAAACGAGAAATTTCTGAATCAGGATGCGGCAATTTCAGTGCATGAACAGCTTGGCGCAATTCCTCTGCTAATTTAAGTGCACCTGCAATAGGAGTATTTGGCAAAATACAAGTAAACTCTTCACCACCAAAGCGAGCCAGTAAATCAGTACTACGACTCACTCTGTCTTTTAATGCATGCGCAACACGCTTGAGGGCATCATCACCAGCTAAATGACCAAGACTGTCGTTGTAACGTTTAAAGAAATCGATATCCATCATAATCATTGCGATTGGTTGTGCATTGCGTAATGCACACTTCCATTCCTGTTTAAGTACGTCGTCGAATCGACGGCGATTGGCTATCCCAGTTAATCCATCCAGATAAGACATTTCTTGAAGCAAAACTTGCAGTTTCTTTTTTTCAGTAATATCTTCTCCTACGCCCACATAATGTTGGATTTCTCCATGATCACTAAATACGGGAGCAAAACTCCAAGATTGCCAAAGCGCGCTTCCATCCTTTCGCTGATAGTGAAGTTCACCATTCCAGGACGCACCGGATCGAATCGTTTTCCGTAAATCAGCGACTGCGTCCCTTGGAGTCAAGGTACCATGCAAAATATCTGTTTTATGACCGTATAATTCTTCTTTCGTATAGCCTGACAATTTAATCAATTGCGGATTAACATAAATAATATTTCTTTTTTTATCAACAATCAGTACTGATACAGGGCTTTGTTCAATCGCTGCCTGCATTTCACGTAAATGATTTCGCTCTTGTATCGATTGGGTTATATCATGAAATGCGATCACAACCCCATTGGTATTTTCTTTGAGTTTAATTGGGGTTGTAATTATAGAAACAGGAAAACAAGTACCGTCTTTACGCCAAAAATAATCATCATCACTCACATAAGGTTTCTCTGTTTTAATTACTTCCAAATTTTTACAATCTTCTATGGGATAAGGAGCATGGGTATGGTACGAATGATGAAAGAGTACATGGGCGTTTTTACCAAGCACTTCAGCTTCATTATAACCTAACATACTGCAAGCAGCCGCATTAATAAACTCAATCGCAGCCTCTTTATTGATGACTAATAATCCCTCCCCAAGTGCAGAAGTTATATCACGCAAATACTGCTCACTTTGTTCCACCTGCTTTTTCGCTTGATGTAAAGCACGCGCTATCTTTGCATTGGTTTGGAGTGCTTCTTCTAACGCTTGAGTACGGTTCCTTACCTTATCTTCAAGAATAATGGTGTTTTGAAATACTCCAAAATCGGTTCTCGGAGCATTCATATCCTGCTCCGCTTTGTCAATCAATGCCTTAATAATTTTGTTGAGGCGTTCGATTTCTGCTTGCAACTCCTGTTTACTATTAAGCATTTTTTTCTCTGGCATCGTTATTCCGTAAAGCGCCTATTGCTAGACCGGTAATGGTTTGATTTATATGAATCCCCTTAAATTGTTCCCCATAAGTGCTAAAACCAACGACATGATTGTTCTGAAAAATCTTCTCTACGTCTTTTTTCAATCCTTGACGCTGCATCTCCAGATTGCGAAGTATGCAATCACAAGCTAGAACCAATTGTGGCTTGCCAATAGATGAATGAATTTCTTGGAATGTTTGCTCAATATTTTTTATAAGATCAATTCCATGAGCCGCCATAAAAACTAAACCGTTATCAATTGCACAATAGAACTTTAAACTTCCATCGGGATTAGCCTTTTGAATTGAGCGCACATAATCAACTCCATTGATGCGTATCACCAGCGGTGTAGCAGAAAACTGTATTGGATCAAGTTTGTCAACTTGGGTGTTTACGATACGCGCATACTCTTCCACGGCCGGATAACCATTAATTTCATTAACAACACGCCGCTCGGGATCTGCTTGAGTCACAACCAGCTTTTCGTTTCCACAAACAAAATGTTGTGATTTGAATAACTTGAAAGGATAGATTGTATTGACCAAAACAAGCGCTACAGAATCAGTATGAAACGCTCCATCAGCAAATATCCAAGTGCTTTTAAAACGTAGATCATCGCCTGCTGACCCACCAAAAAGCGCAATTTCTCCTAGTGCATCTTGCAAAATATGAGTTATTTGTTCTTCACGCAGAGATAATCCATCCACTAACAAAAAAGCAAAACTGTTTTCGGAGTTAGTCGAGGGTACCCGCGCTTCAAGTTGTTGAAGGAGATTATTAACGAAAACGTGTCCTTTTTCATAATTAATATTTTTTAAATCATTGATATATCCAGCAGCAACTGTAAAACCATCTGACGAGAAACTAACTCCTGAAAGGGTATACTCTGTATAACCAATGGGCCCAATTTCACCAGCGGTTGTACATCCGATTACCTTCTGCTTTGGAAAGAGCGAATTTATTTCGTTGGCTATGGCATCAAGATCATAGTGACTTGAACAAAAAAATAGAACAAGTTCCATATTCGGTTGATACACTGCAGCATGGAACTCTTTGACTGCGGCCTGTGGATCCTTTGAAGATGACTGTCCAATACGGATAGATTGCTGAGTGCTCATCTAACATACTCCATTATTTTTAGAGATGCACGTTGAAAAAGTGAGCTCTTAAATTACTTACATTTAAGAGGTTAGCATTAGCTTCATCAAATATAAATATAGCATAATATTTTAACAATGAAGTTTCATACGATAGAACTCATGAAGATTCTATTCTTTTGTTGGGAATGGTTTGGATTTCGGACGGACTTACTCAATTTTAAAGATCAGAAGAAGGATCTTTCTTTTCCAGTGATTCAAGGTGCTTCATAAGTCCGATGTAGCGCGGTAAAACATGATTTAAAGAGATCATTTTAGAGGGTTGAAAAAATGAGTCGTGATGCACCGCTCCTTTACTTACAATTAACTCTACTTCCTTATCTAATTTAGTATCTGTTTCTAACCAACCTGATGCATCATGCACTACTACTGGTAAGGCCGTAGCCTTAGAGGATAAAGCCTGATTTAATTGACGGGTATACACTCTTAACTGGAATCTTAAAGGATCATCGACACATGTCTCAGCGCTATAACCTAAGGTATGTAACTTATTTGTTTCTTTGGGGATCATACCTGGAGTAGCAATTTCTTTAAAATCATTAAAAGAAAAAACCTGAGGAACTCCTTTTAAATAATTATAAACCACGGTCCCTTCATCACTTTCGATAACTCTCTGTTTACCAGATGACGGTATTTTTGATAAGCCCAAGTCCTCTAAAGCAGCAAGGACTTTTAGATGTAACTCACCTTTATCAGGTCTTTTTATTAAATCAATGGTGTAGTCCCCATCCATCAAAGCAACTTCATTCATAATAAACGATAAATCGGTATTCTGCGTCCACATGAGTGATACTGACGTTGCCTTTTTTATCAGCAATAATTAGTGCCACACATCCCTCCAACCCTACCGTTGCAGGGAAGCCTTTTTGAGCAGCCGTTTTTCTAACTGTTTCATTTTGACCTGCAATCCACATAACTCTAGGTTCGCGTTCGCTGACTTTTTTTTCTTCCATGTTTTATTCTCTACAAAACAATTGAAACTATTTTAAGTGTACTCTAATTTAGCAATTTTTGGGGGCTTATTTGCTTAACACCTTAACTTTATGAGCGAACTTTATTCATATCCATCAACAATAAAGCCTTAAGCTTTTCTCAATATAATTTCTATTCTTTTATCAATCAAATAGAGCAAAATATGCCCCATAATATCATTGATTTCATAATCCTAACCTTTTGTTTTTTGAAAGTACCGCTTCGCGAGGCTGTTGAGTCAAGACCCAACCTGCTTTTTTATATACAAAATAAAGTGTTGCGCTCGTCTACTTCATCAAGCAGCGCCCCATTAGGATAATTGCTTATGAAGTTTATACCGGCCTCAATTTCTTTGAGTTGTTTATCGCCTATAAAGCGTGCATCAACATAAGCACTATACGCTGTAATTGTCGCTACCAATGCAGACGCAATGGTCATTCCTACTGCGAAAAGGGCCGCACCTAATGGTCCAGTAGTTATAGCCATTCCAAATAGAACAACACCCAAAAATCCTACAGTAGAGAAGATTGAATTCGTAACTATATTAAGCCCAGAAAAACACTTATCTAATTTTTTATCCTCCGCAATCTTTGCTTTTAAAAGCGTAAATCGATTATTCAATTCATTAGAATATAAAGCGGGATTGAAAGAACGATTGGAAATCGCTTTTTGCATTACTCCCTCAACGCATGCATATAGTGAATCAGTCTCTTGTGTCTTGGTGATCGCTTTTAACTCACAAAGACTTGTTATGATTCTTGAGCCATGCTGCTTTAATTTCAATAAAGACTGATATTTATCTCGTTCCCAGTTCAAAGTTTCCCTAGCCGAAAGCTTTGCATCAATGCTTTTTTCAGAGGGTGCTTTAAAGAAACGGGGGAAATATACTTTGGCAAAGAGAATCATAGTAAAATTAATGTGAGTAAGATTTATGCGCATTATAAAAATTTAATATTCCTTTGCAAGCAGCAGCCCGCAATTTTTTTACTTAGAGATGTAAGAAAACTGCGTGCGACAAACGCAGCGAACGAATTTTAATCAATTATTACTAAGCAAAAGTTTTATTTTATAAGCTATTGTTTTTTTTGATCATTTATAGGAAAAAAGATCATTATAATTCCAAAAGGAACTTCAAAAGCCCAAAATAATATATTTTTTTACTAAAAGTATTTTTTGATTATAATGTGGGCCAAATTTTTATTATAGGACCAAAAAATGGCTAAAAATACTCTTTTTAATTTCCTTTCCCAAAATGAAGATATTGTCCGTTTACTCCCCGAACATAGCTTAGTATTAGATTTCAATAAAACCAGCCAGCACTATTATTACCGTATCGAACTTCCTATAGAAAAATTTATGGTAGAAGACCAAGAAAACCATTATCTACTGGATAATCATCACATTAGTGTGTACGAGAATGAAAATCATAATAATCCCAAATTAAGCCAATATCATTACACTGCCGAATTTATAAACCAATCAGGTGAACGCTATCGTCTTCATGTGTACTTCAATGCGTTCGATGAATTAATCCAAAACATTGCCTTTGAGCAAGAAACTGTTGATGGTTATAAATTGGTTGATAGTAAAACTATGCGGAACCAATTAATCATTTTGGCACTGAAGCATACAGAGCCTCTAATCAAGGAATTGAGACAACAACATTATGAAAAAATTAAAGGTTTAGAAGCCCATTATAAGGATTGTGATAAAAAGCTCGAAAAATATTTTGATTTAGATCAGAAAAATGCAGCCGAAATTTTAGCAATAACAGAAGAAGCGTGTAAGGTATTAAAAGAACTTATTCCTCTTATTCGCTCTTCAAGCTACCCAGGATTTCTTCGTTTTCATGAAGCCAGTGCTCGTGCTCTTAAGAAAGCCCTTGAACACATTACCAGCACTCAGAAACCAGATAGGAACGGGGTTGAAGCGAGTGAGGATGTTCAAGATATTGCGGAAGAAAACTCTAATACCCAAGATGAATCCCCTTTACAAGGTGACCTACATGATGAAGGTGATCCCAAGGAAGCTCCATTCTCGCATGAAAAAATGCGCCAAATTACAAAACCAACAAATTTGGTTATTCAGCAGTTAGAAAAGGAAATCAGGACATTAGGGACTCAATTCGAAGAGCTGAGTATGGCGCCTATGGAGGTTCAGGCTAAAAAAATCGAACAATTACTGGCTAAAACCTATGAAATTAACCTAACTTACGAACATCAAATCAAATTGAATGATTTACATCAGTTACAAAAGATACGTCGAGATTTACAAAAACTTGAAGCTGATTTATTACCTAGTTTACTGTTCAAAGGCCAATTTGAGCTGGCTGCCTTATTAACTTCAAGCCACCACATGTTACGCGCTGAAAAATTCCTCTCTGTTGCGTTACAAACACGCAATACAAAATTGCTTGATTTTATTTTGACACATGGTGGTATTGATATAAACAATCAACCCGTTACCGTGCACCATCATGCATTTCCATCTGCTGTACACGCCTGTGTGCAAGGAGATAGCCCTTCAAATCCTATGAGTGAATGTCTCTCTGTTCTTATTAAACACGGTGCATCACTATTTGCCCCCGACAATAAAGGACTACCTCTTGTTTATTCAATACTCACCGGTGACATGCATCCACTGCGTAAAGCATTATTTATGAATCGCTCCAGAACGATTGAGTCCATAGACTTTTTCAAAAAATTGATTGCCTTGCTGAGAGCCTGCTTAACACAAGATAGCCTTAGTGAAAATGAAAAAAACACCATAGAGCTCGACTTGAAAAGCTTTGAGTATCAATTGGAGATTTTGCAAAATGCCCATCTGGAAGATCCAAGCTCACGTTTTTTAATGAAACGTGCAAACCATCTGGAAGAAAAATACCTTGGGGTGTTCATAAGTAAATTGCGCCAAGATTCTGATGTAATGGAATTAAACCAAAAAGTTCAAAAAGCTGCTGCTGCGTTAAATTCTAAACTCAGTAAGGCCCAAAAAAGACAAGCAAAAATTCTTTTATCGAATAATCTCGAGGATTTGGAGAAGATTTTAGACGGAATCGATGTAATGAGCTTTGATTTTGATTTCCTTAAAACTCAAGTTCTAAAAGGTTTTAACAATAACTTACAATTGATCGAGAAACAATCACTGCTCATCGATCTTCAGAAAGAGATAAAACGTCACCATAATAGCAAAAATAGAAAGTACAAAGCGCTACTGAGGGAACAAAATGAATTACTACAAGAAATAAGCGAATTAGAGAAAAAAAATCCTTTGCTGCAAGCTTTTGAAGCGATGGACAATTCTTCACAAGTTTTGGAAGGACTTGCCTCACTGAGTGAACAGCTTAAAACCCTAAGTCAAGATCTTGAATCTTTAAAGGGAATGGGTAATTTATTGACTCAATTTTCCGGTATATTTTCCTCCCCATCCAATGACGCCACGGCTCTTTCCTCGACTAAAGACTACGACTCCGAGGAAGATGAGGCAACACCAGTGGACTTCGAAAAAGTATTTGAAGATCTCGGCTCACTCATTAAAAAATCTTCATTTTAATCAGTATAGGATAGAATTGTAGCCTGGGTGCAGCACAGCTAACCCGGGTTTTTTTACTGACACCCCGAGTGTAACGAGGGTTATGCTGCGTTGCACCCAGGCTCAATTCTGATCTTTGAAAATTAAGGCAATGCAAAATGCCAATTCATTGCTTTTGACAAACCTTCGAGCATGATTTCACCGCGGATGCTGTTGCCTTTCGCATTGACTTTTGGGCTGAGTACCACAATTCCTGCTTTGCCAGGAACAACCGCGATGGTATAGCCGGACACCCCACTTTTCGCGGGCATCCCAGTTTTGACCATATGGGTTCCCGTTTCATCATAGAGTCCACACGTTGCCATAATCGCTAAGGTAATTTTAGTGGTTTCAGTGGAGATGATTTGTTCCCCAGTGTCTGGGTCTCTTCCTGCATTGGCTAATAGTGTAGGCAGGAAAAGCATTTGTTCTAACTTGGCTTCATAAGAACAGAGGGCAAAATATAAATCCAAGGTTTCATGAACATCCGCGGCAAGATTACTTCTGCTTTTGAGTAAATAGGCAAGAGCGCGGTTTCGATTTCCTGTTCGTTTTTCAGAAGCAAAAACTAAAGGATTAATGCTGAGGCGTTGATTGAATAATTTTTGTGTCCAATATTCCAACCATCCAAATTGTTGCTCACCCTTTCCTGGAATATGTGAGCATAAGGTAATCGCCCCCGCATTCAACATGGGATTTGAGGGTTTAGGACCAAATTGTTCCAAGCGGGTAATTGAAGCAAAATCGTCCCCAGACGGTTCTACCTTAACCCATTCGAACACTTGATCCCCATATTCTTCAAGTAGTCCAATCAAAGGAATCATCTTGGCTGTACTTTGCAATGTTACTGGATTCAGCGGGCTGTTGCTGAAAGAAAGAGGCTGCCCACCCAAGGGTTGCACAGCAATTGCAGTTAAGTCTTGATTCACATTAGCGAGCTCTGGAATGTAATCTGCAGTTTTACCTTCTTGATTCAACTGTGCGGCATAAACTAAATCTTCTAACAAATTGACTGTAAGCAATGATGACATAGGACCCTTAGACTGAAAAAGCAGCCATTATGATAAATTTAGCACATTAAAACAAATAAATTTGCAAAACGAATTAATTAAAAACTTAATGAGGAGTAGAGCATTTAAAGGAATTCGCCCTCTGGACAATGATGCCGTAAGTCAGGACAAAGCTAGACCTTACTTCAAGCACGTTACACGCCTTATGCGTGGAACGTAATGAGTTTGGGTGTTAATTTGTGGAGGTATCTGCTTAGACTGTAGTGATTAAACCATTACAGTTTGGTTAATTTAATAATATTGTTGTAATAGCTGGTATAACTATCAGAATTGAGTGGTGAATAGTTTAAATTCTTTAATAAGCCCGTCAGTTTCACAAAAAAATTGCGCGCCTCTTCTTTCTCAGTAAATTCATATTCTTTCGTAATAATGTCAAACAGAAGATTAAAAAATTCTTTTTGTCGCTGCATGGGCACAGAAACATTGTAAAAGCTATTGAAGCTTATTATTAATATAGTGCAAATTGCAGAGCTTTCTCAGTGTGCGAGACAATCAGTTTTTGTATCCCATCGACCGTCACAACTTTTGATCACTTGGTCTTTTAGTGCGTTTTATCCTTTTCGAGCGAGTCTCTCCAAGCCTGCTCTTCAGATTCAGTCTCAAAAATTTCTGTATCTGACTTTTCTGATCGATCTACCGCTACTTTTTCATGTTTAGGAACTGGCATACTACTGGGTTTATTCTTAAGCTTATTAATGCGCTCCACGGCATATGGTTGGGGATTGAGATAGCTTTTCATAAAAGTCCTTTTAATCATGAGTGTGTCTCTAAGTATAGTCCTTTTAGCAAAAGATCATTTACGTGAACGTATGCGTGCCCGTGAGCGTGTCCGGAAAAGGATTGTCTCTGAGACCGTGCATATTTGCTGATAATTCCAATGAGCGGGTTTATTAAAAATCGTGTCTATGCTCACCACAAAATAGGTACAATCTTTTTCGGGCGCGCTCACGGGCATGCATACGTTCACGTAGGTAAGTACGCCGTGTGATGGACAGAAGCACATCTGCCCTTGAGTAGCTTTATTGAAAACAGCTAATTCGCTCTTGGGGAACGGCCATTGTATGATGCGACTCGAGCGCCCCATTCCAACAGATTTTTATTGCAATCATCTTTATCTAAAATCACTTCGATAAAGCATAGGGCGTCTGTTTTTTTTGCTTCTACGATTGCATCGAGAAGTGCTTGATGCGTAGGTGCTTTAAAAGCCCTGGCTTTAGCTTGATCTCCATTAAAAACATCCACTAAATCAGCATAATGCCAATTGTTAATCACATTATACGGACCATCATGAATTTGCACCTCAATCGTATAAGAAGCATTATTCATTAAAAAGATAATTGGTTTATAACCATAACGAATGAGGGTTGACAGTTCTTGAGCACTCATTTGGAATGAACCATCACCGATCAAAGCAATAACGCGCTTTTTATTATGAAGCGCGGCTTGCATGCCCAGAAGTGCGCCTACTGACCAACCAATCGATCCATATTGCATTTGAATTTCAAACGGACAGTTTTCGGGTAAATTGAGACGCATGCCATTGAACCATGAGTCACCCGTCTCCGCCAAAACTCCATAATCACTACTTAAAAGCTTCTGAATTTGTCCAAACAAGAAGCGAGTAGTGAGCGGTGAATTTAAATCGTCCGGCTCTTGATACAAGGGCGCAGATCCTGCAATACGTTTGTATGCTTTAACCGAAGCATCATTGAATTTCAATTTGTCTTTTAAACCACGCAAAAACTCATTCATATACACTTCGGTGTATACTTTACCTGCAACAGAAACACTTCCATCGGCAATAACGATGAGCTTCTTAGGCTGAATATTACACACATGTCCAACAGTCGTATAATCGTTAAAATTGGGCCCTATAAAGAAATAGAGATCACTCGATTCTACAATTTCTCCACATCCAGGAGAGCTTACTGGTCCCCAGTAAATGCCAATATAATTGGGATGTTGTTCCGAGATAAAGCCCTTAGCATCAGGCATTGCTGCTAGGGCATAACCACAGGATTGGCTTAGGACTTCAATCATAGCGGTTGCTTCACAAGAACGCGATTTACTTCCAGCGACCAACACCGGCTTGACTGCGGCATTAAGTTGATTGGCTGCATCGTCAATTGCGGCAGCAAGAGAGGAAGTATCGCTCAAACGCTTGACGTTAAGCGCCCGTTGTGTCGGTGGGGAAACATTTGCTCCAGCAATATTGCATGCAATTTCAATATAAACAGGTTTTTTCTTTTCAAGTGCAATCGCAATCGCCGTATCAATTTGCATGGGCGCATCACTTGGCCTATGAATAAAAACACTATGTGCTGTAATTTTCGCAAATATTTCGCGAACGTAACTGTAATTTTCCGTTGCCAGGGTATGGTGTAAAATCTCAGCATCCTGCACCGAGTTCGTATTAGGTCCCCCCGAAATAACAATGATCGGCAAATTCTCAGCGTAAGCACCAGCAACCGCATTAACTGCGCTTAAGCCCCCAACGCTATACGTCACAACCAGTGCAGAAACGCCTTTGATGCGCGCATAACCATCTGCAGCATAACCTGCATTCAACTCATTGCAGCAGTTGATCATTTTAAGCGAGCTATTTTTGAGTAGTTCGTCTAACAAACCCAGATTATAGTCCCCAGGAATTGCAAAATAATCACTCATTCCTAACTCTTGAATACGTTGGGCGAGATAAGTGCCTACAGTAGCCATAAGGAATCCTTTTCATTGAAATACTGAGAGAGAATTAAATTCATTATGGCAGTGGGTTGTTCTTTCTTCAAGGAATTCTTCGAACTTCGCTTTCCCTTGATTTACCTATTGGGATCACTAAAAAATCGCTTTTCAAAGGACGCAAGTTATAGCTTATTTTTTAAATGGTCAACAAAATACTCCCCTATTCTACGCAAAACATAAGTGTCCATGAAATAAATAGAATGGTTCGCATTGGGTACTAATAACATATCAAAATTTTTATCTGCCTTAATCAAAGCATCAACGAGTTGCATCATATTAGCTGGGTGAACGTTATCATCTAAATCACCATGAATTAAAAATAAGTTACCCTTCAATTGGTCCGCCAGAAGATAATTTGATTGTGCAGTATAATCTACATCGCTTGGCAAACCGTGATATCGCTCGCCCCAAAATGCCAAATAGCTCCGTAAATCTTGTAAGCCAGAAATACAGACGCCCACCTTATAGAAATCAGGATAAGCCAATAATGCTCGCGTTGCAGCATATCCTCCTGCTGACTGCCCCATAATACCAACCCGATCCCTATCAATATATGAATACTGCTTTGCTAAATTTTTAATGACTTCGATATGGTCTTCTAATCCTCCGGCAGTTTCTAAATGCTGATAAGAGTACTCATGAAACTTTTTAGAGCGAAAAGGGGTGCCACGTCCATCCACATTGATAACGATAAACCCTAATTCAGCTACACTTTGAGGCCACCAACAACCATGTATGTATTCTGGAAGGTCAGAACAATACGTTTTAGGTACACGAGTCAACTGTGGTCCAGGATAAATTTCATCAATGATTGGATACTTTTTCTTTGGATCAAAATCAGTAGGGAAATAGATAAGGCCATAAAGATCAGTTTCCCCATCAGCACCTTTAAGGCAGAAAGGCTGAGGCTGCTTATATCCCAATGCAAATAATTGGGAAAAATCGGCTTTTTCCAGGGTGACTATCTCATGACCATTTTTATCGCGTAATTTTGTTACTGGTAGGGACTCCATAGACGAATAATAATCGACAAAATATTCCTGTGTTGGTGAGAAAACAATCGTGTGATCTGCTGTTTCTGGGGTCAGCAATTGCACCTCGCTCCCATCCAAACGAGCACGATATAAATAACGGAAATAAGGATCAACACCTGGTTCTTTGCCATTACCCAAAAAATAGATCCACCGATTGGTGCTATCGACATGGAATACCTTGCGTACCATCCATTCGCCTTGAGTTACCGGATTTTTTACTTGTCCAGTCTGTAAATCATGTAAATATAGATGCGCCCAGCCGTTCTGATCGGATAACCAAATAAACTCATTCGCGGCTTCGAGTATGCGTGTGTAATTCTGCCACAGAATGAGCTGGCTGGGTTCGACATACCCTGTGGATTGTTCCGTTAAAATAACCCGCTGGTGTTCTGTAGCAACATCCAGTTCACATAAAGAAAGTTGATGATTTCCCCGTTCCTCTCTTAAAAAAAAGATTTTTTTACTGTCGTCACTCCACCAGACATAACCTGCCTCAATCGGAGACCCAACTAATGCGGGCATCAAGGGAGGTAAATCAAGAACTCGCAGCTTCTTTTTTGAGACGTCAATCAAGCACAATTTAATTTCTGGAATAACTTTATCCCCGACAAAAGGAATATGTGCCTCAAAAACTTGCGGACGCAAAGAACCATCTTCTGGAGCATGTTGTAGTAAAGGTAATTTTTTTACATGCTCTTGATTGCATTGGAATGTCACAATCTTTTGTGAATCAGGAGACCAAAGAGCCATAGGTGGAAGGACTACCTGCATACGACGCAGGGTTAACGAGGTTAAATTCGTATCCGGAGAGGCAGCATATGCATTGGCTGTACTGCCATCTGCAGTCAGTTGATATTCTTTATGCTCATCCAATGAAAAAAGAAATAGATTATGTTCTTTGCTGTATATTTCCCAACGCTGATCCGGTGAGCTGATTCGTGATGCGATTGAACTAGGAACAAATCCCCAAATTTCCATAATCGTAGGACAATGGGACATGGTCGTTTGCTTTGATGTATCCGCCATAAGCTCAAGCGTCTGAGTTGTTCGATCATATTGAAAAATAAATTGCTCAATATAAAGCTGTAAAATTTGCTCGTTAAAAAAATCGACCTTATTGATAGGCAATGCATGAACGTTTACTTCTCTCTTTAATTGTTCAGAAATTTTTTTTGCCAGTAATGAATGGTCAAAAGCAAGCCCTTTCTTTTTGCTTTCTAGATTAAAAATAAGATACTCATAACCTTCTGCAGTATCATGACGATAGCAAATAAGCTTTTCACTGGGTGACCATGCGATCGCAGGTTGTAAATTCTTGATTAAACCAACAACATTTTGAGGAAGAAATTTTTTTGACTTCTCGTAACGCTTTGCTCTATCTTTTTCCATAATTAGGCTCATTATTTTTGATTTTGTTGCATTTTGGCAATCATGTCACTTAAATCACTGTATACCCAAGCTTCAACAATTTGATTCTTATCATCCAAACGAAAAATGGTAATGCCACTATAGAATACAGGCATCCCTGTTGCAGGAATTCCTGAAAATTCACTTCGATGGGTTCCATGACCATGCCAGCGCGTCACCACTTTATCGCCACTCACAATCAAGTCATCAATAGAATGCATAAGATCGGGAAACGCCTTATACCATTGCAGCAAGGCGTCTTTAAAATCTTGCAAATTTGCTGCTTGCTCATAGCTAAAATGAATTGCTGTCTTTGCTGAAAAGAGCTCATCGGCTACCGCAGCATTTTGCTGATTCCACATTTCATCAAAAACTCTTCTAACGATTCTTTCCATTGCTGTAGTAGTCATGTTTTTTGTTCCTTGATGGGCTCTCACACTATTCGCTAATGTTTAAGTATTATCTTTTTAGTGAGTATCTAACATTATAGCTCACTTGTTCATTAGCGAATTTATGGGGTACAAGACTTGCTTAGTGTAGTTGCAGCAAGGACTCCCACTGCTGCCGCAGTTAATCCCAATGCTAAAGCAGGCCTAAAAAAACTAAATTGATTGGGTTTCCTTTCTACTCCATGCATTTTCGGTTTTTGAGTCATTGTCGTATCGTGTGCCAAACTTGCATCCATAAGCATAGTCGGCCCTTGTGGTGGGCTTGCGTTCACAACGATTCCTTTGCGTGCTCTGATAGTTACCTTAGAAAAAGGAATGTCATCCTTTCTTGCTTCCATGGTGTAATCACCGGGTGGAACATTGAGGAAGGCCACTCCGCCATCCAACGAAGTCTTGTCTAATGTTCGGATAAAAGGATTTGTTTTGTGGACAATTGGAAAAATACCAAAATAAAATGTTCTTACATCTACTTTAGGGGATAAGCTAACCGTAACCCCCTCGACTCCTTGAGGAATATCATCCATGGTCGTATTAGGAGGCGTCACGGTCGCGGCAATTTGGCACGCTTCCGGATCTTCAGTTTCCCCCATAGCAAAAGCAAGAAATTTATAAGCCATGTTTGAAGCAACTTGGAATGAAATATTTTTTAAGAAATCTTCATTGTTTATTCCTTCTGGAGGGACAATCAAAGTTGCTGTTTGTGTTGTCTTGTAACCAGTCCAAAAAGATCCAGGCTTCTCAAAAACTAAAGTAATGGGCTCTCCAACAGTCCATTCAATCGGTCCAAACTTTCCGGAAGAGTCCGTCTGAAATTTTAGTTGCTTATTTTCAAGGACGGTAATTGTTGCATCCGCAATAGGCTGACCGGATATAAACGAACGAGCAAATCCAGATACAAATGCTTTCATAATAAGTTCCTTTTAAAAATTGATCCCTTAAATAATTATTCCGTACTCTAATGGGTTCTGTGAAAAATAGAAAGATTCAATTACAGTAGATAAAAATAAAAATGCTGCTTAATCAGTATCTTGTTCAAGGTGAAAAGCTAAATAGGAGCTTAGCTTGGGTAAAATAAATTCTGGTTTTAGCTCTTTAAAAAGCTCAAGCGCATTCTCCTTAAATTCTGCGTCGGGAGTATTCGCATATAACTCCGTCTTAAAATCACAAAGATGAACAGCAACATGATTTAAGTCATCTTCAAAAGTAGACCAATCATGTTTATTTATCCAGGGAGAAAAAACCGTAAACGAAGGTTTGTTTAGGGCTTTAGCGATATGGATCGCGCCACCTTCATTACCAATAATTGCATCACATTGATTCATTATGGCAATAAACGTTCTTAAGTCATAATTGGATAACTCAAAAAATATACTTTTTTTCGCGTCATCATTACATAACTCATAGACTTTTTGCGCTTCCTCTTTTTGGTGAGGCAAAAAATTAAATAAAATATTTACATCCACCTGACTTGCGATTTGATTCACTAAAGCTGCCATGTACTCCAGGGGGTATGTTTTTAAAGGACAACTCCCAACAACATTAAGCATGAGACTTTTTTTAGTAGGAATATGATGTTTCTTAAATAAAAGTGCCGCGTTTCGTTTTTCATCCTCAGAAAGATAGATCTGCGGATAACGATCCGGTAACACATTATTTAAAAATGGTTGAATTAAAAGAAGCTTTAAATCAATTACCCGGCCAGGTTGAGTAACCTTTACTGCTTCCCGGGAAAGATTATCGGTATATAGAAAAGTTCTATATTTTTTTTTGTAGGAAATACGACGTTTTGCTGCACACAGCCAAACAATAATCCAACTTTCCAACTTGGTGTATGCATCAATCACAATATCATAGTGTTCTCGTCTGATTTGCAAAGCAAACTTTATAAAAGCGCGAGCATTTGTCCTATGCTTTGGATGAAGAGTGATGACCCGATTAATGTTAGGATTTCCTTCGAGTACAGGCAAAGCCTCTTTATTCACTAAATAATGAATCTCCGCATTTGGCATTATTTTTTTTAAGTTATTACAAATAATACTACTTATTAAAACATCACCAATTTTTTTATGTTGCATGACCAATATTTTCATTTTTTCATCTTATTAAAACTAATCGGTAAAGAGCTTGCAATTTCAATACTCACAGTTTCCACCTACGATGAACCCACCACCATTGTTCAGGATGTTCGAGAATTAATTGTTCTAATTTTTGGTTATAGCGTAAGGTATTATTGTAGATTGCTTGTTCTTCATTCGGGTGAAGCTCCCATGACATAGCGGGATAAAACTCCAGCACATGTTTCCCATCGGCTTGGCGATAGCACGCAAGAGGAACCACCGGAACTTGATATTTACCTGCAAAAAGAGCCAAACTTCGGAACGTTCCTGCCTTAGCATGAAAGAAATTTACGGCAATACCTTCTTTATTTTTAAGTTCAGCATGCTGATCCATGGCAAATAAAATCGTTTCTTTATTTTTTAGTGCCTTGATTATTTTTAGCGGGGCTCCAGTTTTATCAATTCGTTGTGCACCATAACGAAGATTACGGTTAAAAATAAGTCGTTCAAGCCACTGTATTCGAATAGCCTTCCTAATTATCCAAATAGGACCTATTAAAGATTTCAATTGAGAAAGTACCAGTGAAATAGTTAACTCCCAATTCCCTAAATGTCCCATAAGAAGAAAACATCCTTGCCCTTGTTTTTTTGCTTCCAAAAGATGCTCAATCCCTTTAATTTCCACGCAATTATCAAAGCGTGCATACCAATCCATAAAGATTAACTCTTTTATAGTAGAAGCCACATGCGAATAGAACGCCCAAGCCAAATGCTTTTTCTCTTTTGAAGAAAGCTGATTCTTAAAAACTCGATCGATATTTTCCAGTACGATTTTTCGACGTATCGGTAATAAATGATAAAATAGAAACCCTGAAATACTAATGCGACACTTACTTCTCAACTACATCTCCTACGACATCACCACCGCTTATACGACCAAAGCCACTGCTCAGGATATGCAAGCAGCATTTCCTCCAGTCTTTTATTATATTTTTCCGTATTTTCCAGATAGGCTTGTTTTTTGTCTTTAGAAGCATCACTGGGAATTTCAGGGTAAAATTCGATAATGTGTTGTTTTTTGTTTAGTCTATAAAAACTAACAGACAATACAGGACAATTCAGACGATGGGTTAGATAAGCTAGGCTTCCATAGGTTTTACTTGATTGTCCCAAGAAACTGGTTCTTAAACTGGACTTACTATGACACGGTGGTCTTAAATCAAAAGGGAAAAAAACAACATTTTTAGTTCTTAATGCAAGACGGGTCTCAGCAAGAGCATTATTTTTGTTAATTATTTTAAAGCCCGCTTTTTCAAAACGGCCCCAAAAAATAGAATTTAAAAAACGGAGTCGCAATGATTTACGAACACAATAGAAATAATGTGTTCCTTTTTCAACCTGATTCAAAGAGAAAAGAGGAGCAAATTCCCAATTACCCAAATGTCCCGTTAAAATAAGCACGCCATTTTCTTTTTTGAGGGCCTTATATAGATGTTCGACTCCAACAAGTTTAACCCTTTTCTCCAAATTTTTTTTACTGAGGAAGTTCATTAAAAAAAGTTCTTTGAAGCAAAGAAACATGTGTGAGTAATAGGCAATAGTAATACGTTTCTTCTCATATGCGGAAAGGAGGCCGTGGAATACCCGCTCAATATTTTTTTGAGCCATGCTGTACTTCGCAGGCATTAGGAAGTAAACAATCCATCCCACCCAATTCACTGGAAGCATATTAAAATTGCGTTTCAACTCGAGCATATAGCATCCTAAATCGGTAGATTGAAACAAGCAGAAAATTTGCTCACGCAGTCTACCTGCGGTAGTTTAGAAAGTAAAATAGTATTTGGCTTTTAGATCCCTGTTCAGTAATATCAACCCATTAAAAATCTATCGCATTGAATCATTATGGATACACTCAAAATCCCAACTCGGATTGCAATCGTTGCCGGAGAAGCTTCCGGAGACTTATTAGGCGCAGGATTAATACGGGAGTTAAAAAAATACCTGCCACATATTGAATGGATGGGGATCGGTGGTCCTGAGATGATACGGGAAGGTTTTAACTCCATGATCACTATGCAACGCCTTTCTGTTATGGGGATTAGTGATACCCTACTTCATTACCCCAAATTATTTAAAATCCGGAAAACGCTCTATAAAGAATGGCAGAAAAATCCACCGGATGTTTTTATTGGCATTGATTATCCTTATTTTAATTTATCGCTGGAATTGCGTTTAAAAAAACTGGGGATTAAAACAGTACATTTAGTCAGTCCCAAAATCTGGGCCTGGCGGCAAAAAAGAGTTTTTTACATCAAGGAAGCCGTTGATTTAATTCTTACTTTATTTCCTTTTGAAGAAGCTTTATATAAGAAATTCGATGTCCCAGTACGCTACATCGGTCATCCTCTTGCTGATCACATTGAGCTAGATATTGATGCAGAACCCATCAGAAAGCAATTTGGTTTTTCATCTCAAGATAAAATAATTAGTGTCCTGCCAGGAAGTAGGGCCAGTGAAATAAAATACATGGGGCCTTTGTTTCTTGACGTCATGCATGAGCTCACGGCTCAGATGCCTGAACTTCAGTTTATTGTGCCAACAGCCAATGCCAATCTAAAAGCTCTTTTTTTACAACAAGTAAAGAATAAGGGTTATGATTTAAAACTTAAGATACTGGATGGACAATCTCGTGAAGCCATGCTTGCTTCAAATTTTGCCTTGGTCAAATCAGGAACGGCTACATTGGAGGCAATGTTATTAAAGCGTCCCATGGTTGTTGCATTTAAATGGAGTGCTTTGAATCACGCCATCATCGCCCCCCAGGTTAAAATACCCTTTATCTCGTTACCTAATATTTTAGCAAACCAAAAATTAATTCCTGAGTTTATCCAATCAGAAGCATCAGCCAAGCCGATTGCACAAAAAGTAGTACAGCTGTTAAACGCTCCAGATGCCGAGGAACTAAAAAAGCATTTTACATCGATACACCACTGCTTAAGACAAAAAGCAAATGAAAACGCCGCCTTAGCTATTTATCAACTTCTGGAGTCTTCTCGTTCTTAATTCTTTTTTTTAAAAAGTAGGTTTGTCTGTGCCATTCACGGTCGGGAAGAGCAGGATATCCTCCCACGCGCGCGCCTGTGTCAACATCTTGAAGTACGTTAGAACCTGCTAAAACTGTTGCACGATCACCAATTGTAAGATGGCCAATTACTCCTACTTTACCCGCTAAAGTAACGTATTCACCTAATTTACTGCTGCCTGCAATGCCAACTTGCCCACAAAGAATGGATCCCTTGCCTATTTTTACGTTATGGCCAATTTGCACCAAATTATCCAAACGACACCAATCACCAATTTCGGTGTTCTCCATAGAACCTCTATCAATGCACGTATTAGCACCAATTTCGACATTATTTCCTATAACAACCCCGCCAGCTTGTGGTATTTTATAATATCCTTGCGCATCACCAGCAAAACCAAAACCATCTTGGCCAATACGAGCTCCTGGATAAATCAATACTTTATTTCCCATCACGGTATGGCTAATACTAACATTATTTTCAATGCAACAATCGTCACCTATGACTACTCCATCACCAATAAAAGTATTGACGCCAATTTTACAACGGGCACCTATGCGAACATGCTCACCAATATAAGCACCATGAGCGATATAACACTCTGCACCAAGGACAGCACTTGCAGCAATAAAAGCGGAGGGAGCAATAAAACTTTTAATCGAATCAGTTGGGTAAAAAACCTGTGCAATGAGTGCATAAGCTTTATAGGGATTAGGATGAACCAATAAATGCATGTGTTTGGGGGCATGGTGGACATAATGTGGTGAAATAATGCATGCTCCTGCTTGAGAGGTTTTTAACGCTTTTATGTATTTTTTATCATGCAACATAGAAAGATGATTTTCTTCAGCATTCGCAAGGGGGGCAACATCTGAAACATTATATGTCGCACTATCATGATGATGAAGTGATGCGCCAGAACACTCAGCTAAATAAGCCAACCTAAAAGGGCCTTTGGGAGTTGAAAAACGAAACGACACAATGTAGATACCTTTAATTAGTGAATCTTAACGATACAATCCACGAGTTGAACCTTTAAGAAATTGTATTATGTGGTGGATATCAATATTATCTGCAAATTCGGATTGTACTTGTACCATTGCCTCTGCAATACTTAATCCCTTATTAAATAAAATTTTATAAGCGCGCTTAATGCAACTTTTTGCTTCAGGTGAATATCCTCTTCGACGCAAACGTTCTACATTAATACCATATAATTTCGCCGGATTTCCTGAAACCAAAGCATAAGGACAAACATCTTTCGTGATTAAGCTAAGGGCTCCTATCATAGACATGCGACCCAGCTTAATAAATTGATGTAAACCACAAAGCGCACCCACAGTTACCCAATCTTCAATGACCACATGCCCACCGATAGCAACTGCGTTTGAAATGATATTGTGATTTCCAATAAGTACATCATGGGCTACATGGGCCGAAGTCATAAGAACATTATTATTACCAATGCAGGTCTTACCGCCCCCTCCTCTTGTTCCACGATTTATAGTAACGTACTCTCGAATAATATTATCATTGCCAATGAGTACCTTGCTGATCTCACCGTTAAATTTGAGGTCCTGAGGGATGCCTCCAATAATTGCCCCAGATCCTATCTGATTACATTCTCCAATTTCTGTCCAACCCTCTATGGTTACATGAGATGCGATTGATGTTCCTTGAGCAATCTTTACATTTTCACCAATAATAGAATAAGGGCCTATTGTGACATTAGAGCCTATTTTAGCACCAGGAGCAATCAATGCAGTTGGATGAATTTGATTCGGGGTAGGAATAACATTACTTGCTAAATGATCTAATTGACTCACTAGCATTTTTACCTCCACAACTTAAATCCGAAAACCACGAAGCTTTTAAAAGGTACATTAAATATTCAAACATAATGCACCTTAAAAAGCTTTTTAAATCTAAAAAACGAACTTCTGGGTATCACGTTTTTAGATTAACTCATGTAACTTAACTTAATAAACACATCACGAACAGCAAATCTTTGAGCAAAATAGACATTATTTTTAGTGATACTGCTACGTATTGAATCGGCGTTAACCTGTGACCAATATTGCTCTGTATTAATACCACCTTGAATGCCAAAACTGCTGCCATTCTTGAAAGGAATCTGTGCCGCAACTGCTAAATTCGAGCCTACTACAATAGAAGTCCAAAGAGTTGTTGGCGTAGATTGATCGTAACTATAATGACCATTGGTTGGGATAACTGGAACATTAGGAATGGCTCTTGCAGTATTTAAATCCTCATCCCAGCTAGAACTATATGAACCACCTAAAACAGACGCAGATACATCACCAAGTATACTAATATAACGATTTAGACTCCAAGTTGCACCCATACCAATTTGGGGACCAATTCCGAAATATTTTGCAGCGTAATCAATTTCGTCCTCTAATGGGACTAGAACTGTAGTAGGTGGAAATACATCCGTATCGAATAATGCCCATGAACCAGCATACTCAGCAGAAAATCCTTTTTTAAACTCAGTAGCCTTTATTCCATAAAAACGTGAGAATCGAACATTATTTAAAAATGAGTTTTGGAAATAATGATGGGTGAGTAACTCAACCGTTTGAAAATCATAATGAGAACTAACAGATGCGCTCGCATCGAGCATTTGCTGCCCATCAAACGATATACTAGTTACAGGATTATTTGCAACGAAATTTGTTTCATTTTGTACGATTTGACTTAATCGATTAGACAATACCCCATCAGGACCAGTATTATCGATATCGCTAAAACCTTTACTTTTTAAATTGGTATACGTCAAGGTGATATCATTGTCTGGACTAAATTTATAACCTACACCTACTAAAAAACCCCAACGTGAATCAAGGCTTATTTGGTGTCCCTCAATTGCACCATTAGCATCAAAGGTATCGGCAAATAAAGTTTTATTAATTCCTTCATCACTTAAAGAGCCATAGATTGGAGCCCCAGTAACGAAAAAGCCATGAGTAAGGTCTTGACCACCCCCCATAACGCCAGAAAAAGCCAAGGTACTATTCACAAGAAATAAGCTGAAAAAAAACTTCCTTTTTTGTTTTAAAATTATCACGTTCACTCCATTTAACAGATTAAATTAAATCAGAAATCCTCTGCGGCTATAGATTAACAGAATCTTATTGGTTGTCTACAGGTTTACATTAGCTCTTATAAGATAAAACCTTTGGCTTCATAGAGAAGAATAAAGAACTGAAATGAAATCCTTGCGAGGTATTTGATCTATTCTATTCCTTGATATTTAACTAAAACTTAAATAAGCTGAACCATCAAATACTTCAAAGAAAATAAGATTGCTATGGTCCATTTTAAAAAAATAATATTCTTTTTTTTCTATTTCTTTTTAAGTATTAATGCGTATAGCCAATCACAAAAAAGCCATCAGGAAATCCTAGTTAGTTATACTGATCTTGGGACATTTCCTAAAGAAGTGGCACAAATATCATTAAAAAAAATGCCTCCACTTGATGTGCTTACAGCAAATTACGATGTAACACTTTATAAAATTGTCTATAAAACCCCTGCACCTGATGGACATATGACTATTGCTTCTGGTCTCGTAGCTGTACCCTCAGTACCAGGTGATAAGGGAATTGTAAGTTATCAACATGGAACCCGATTTAACCATGAAGATGCTCCTTCCAGAATGAACGAAGGCGATGCGATTTATCCTGCTTTGTTTGCTAGTCATGGTGGTTATCTTACTGTTATGCCGGATTACCTTGGCTTCGGAGACAGCGAGTTAATTCTGCATCCTTACGTACAACATGAAACGCTTGCCAGCAGCAGTGTGAATATGCTTTTAGCTGCCAAAGAGCTCGCCAAAATAATCCATATTAAAGTAAATGATAAGCTTTATATCGGTGGTTACTCAGAGGGTGGGTTTTCTTCTCTAGTGATGTTTGAATTACTTGTCAAACAGTATCCAAACATACCAGTTACTGCGGTTGCATTAGGTTCCGCACCTTATGACTGGGATGAAACCATGAAGTTTGTCATGCTTGAGCCTGGACCAAGAGCAACTGCCTATTTAGCGTATTTTTTCTATTCCCTACAAACTTATAAAAACTATTGGACTGATTTAAATCAGATTTTTGTTAGTCCCTATAATGCCATTGTTCCAGAAGTATTCGATGGATTTCATTCCTCTAAAGAAATACTTAAGGCGCTACCTCAAAATCCAGCATTAATTTTTCAATATGAATTCTTCAATGCCATCTTAGATCATACAGATGGCAATTCAGAGGAGCTTAAGAACTATTTCAATCATTATGATTTTTCACCCACAGCACCTTTGCTGCTCGTTGGCACTAAAGGTGATAAAGATGTTCCTTATCGTGGTGCAGAACTCGCTTATGATCAATTTACAAAATACAGCAGTGCTGTCTTTATCCAATCAGTCAGTGACACACTCGACCATCGGGATGCTGCACCCTTCGTTTTTTATGAAATGCTCAAATTCTTTAAACGATCTCATTCTGAATAATGGGATCCGATCCATATTTTCTGCAAATTCTGAGATTAAGCAGGGTATATGTAGCCTGGGTGAAACAATGTGAAACCCGGGTTACGGTCCTTCAGACCTGCACCCAGGCTACAGTGATCACAAGCAACCTAAATTTTCGTTAAAAGATTGCATTTGGGATACTTATCCTATTTTAATGCACAAGAAACCGGACCGTTATCAAGTTGCAATTCATTACCACCAAAATCCGTCATAAATTGCCCAGCATAGGTTTGAGCTTGTTTGTTTAATTGCGCTGAAATGAAAATCCTTGGGCGATCTTTTTCATCATGATCCATGGCTACGAGCAATAAGTTTCCTGTTCGCATACTAAATCGCGTCACATCGACTGGATAATCAAAATCAATTTTAGGTAAATCCCCGATTTTATTCGGCACTACAAAGGAAATAGCATTTTCCATTCCTTGCATGTGACAAACAACCGTTTTTTGCGCAGCATATAATGCACCAGAACTGGCTAAAGCCAACAGCAATGAAAAATTCAGGCGTTTCATGACAATGAGCTCCTACTCTAGCTCGAAGGCTAATCCTTCTCTTTGAAAATAAATAATAACTTACATAGGCAGGAATTCACTAGAGTCTGTATCAATTTGCCAATCGTACCGGCATGTACGATTGGCATTAGCTTTGGATGATTTACGAAATCGAACAGCTTCCGGAACTATTTCCAGGAATTGAAATAGGATTGCATTTCGATTTACGACGTTCCTTTTGAGGGTCAGCTGTCACGTGTTGCGGTCCACTTTGTGCTACAGGGAACATTCTTGGTCCTTGACTTGGAACTGTTGTAGACACTGCCTGAGGAACATGCGGTGTAACTGTTCTTGTTGGCGCTTGAGGTACTACCTGCGGACCATTTTGTTTCGTCGCAAATATCCGTGGCACTTGATTAGGAACTGTTCTAGGCACTGCCTGAGGAACATGTGGTGCAACTGTTCTTGTTGTCGCTGGGGGGACTATCTGCTGACCATTTTGTTTCGCCGCAAATGTCCTTGGTCCTTGACTTGGAACTGTTGTAGACACTGCCTGAGGAACATGCGGTGTAACTGTTCGTGTTGTCGCTTGAGTTACTACCTGCTGGCCATTTTGTTTCGCCGCAAATGTCCTTGGTCCTTGACTTGGAACTGTTGTAGAT
>NZ_LNYZ01000027.1:0-25840 GCF_001468065.1 Legionella steigerwaltii | reverse complement strand
ACCTGCTGGCCATTTTGTTTCGCCGCAAATGTCCTTGGTCCTTGACTTGGAACTGTTGTAGACACTGTCTGAGGAACATGCGATGTAACTGTTCGTGTTGTCGCTTGAGTTACTACCTGCTGGCCATTTTGTTTCGCCGCAAATGTCCTTGGTCCTTGACTTGGAACTGTTGTAGACACTGTCTGAGGAACATGCGGTGCAACTGTTCTTGTTGTCGCTGGAGGGACTATCTGCTTTCGTGGCACTTGATTTGGGACGTTACTCTCGCTTTTAGCAGGTGCAGCAGGTCCGGTAGGTTTCTGAACCACTTCTTTCTGAAGTGCTGAAAGTAATCCATACACTATTGATGAATCAATTTTTTTGGATTGGGGTGGTTGATTTTCTTTATTGCTAACCTCTTTTTCTTTTCCTTTTTCAGAAGTGCTTGATGCGACCCGCTGACTGTTTGTCTCTACTTGCACCGGATTTGATTTTTCTTTAAAGAATAACCCATGCAGCCCCCTGACCTCAGCAAGAGGAGACGTTGTTTTGTGCTGTTTGAATGTATTGGCATGGACGTCAGCGCAAACTATTTGAAATAGTTCCTCTGGCAATATAGCCAGATGACTTTGTTTTTGTTCATACTGTTCAAAGATAGGAAAAAATAAATCTTTCTTACGATTACGATTGATTTTTTCGGAAGCAAATACCCTTTCTATAATTTGTGTTTTTAATGCATAAGCTTCTTGGGTTTTTTTAATATCATCAACGCTAAAATGCCCTGTTGCAACTGTTGCAGGTCCATAATTAACAAAGGGGTCTAAAGGAACAAATGCCTCAAAGGGTATGCTTCCATAACGTCCCAAATCAACAGGAAAAGCAGGTTTTCGCTCCCGTTTCGCAAAATCAATGACCTCAATATTTGCAAAAACACTTCCCTTACCGCCCGGGCAAAAAGTAATAAACAAGTCACCCAGTTTGACGCGAACTTCAGTGCGCCCATTGCCTTCGAAGATAACAAAATCCTCTTCTCCATATAAATATTGGTCTAAATCACTTAACCTTATTTTTTGAAGCTTCCGTAGGTTAAACATTGAACCATCAAACACTTCGCTTGCATAATGTTTCTTTTCTTCACTCGTTTCCTGGGTTTCATGAGGATAATCCACTAAAATTGGGGGCAGTTTAGTAGGAAGAATAAGATGAGCGGGACACGTAATGTAGAGCAGATGCCACATTTCAAAACTAATACCTAAAGCGTTAGCAACCTTAATGCTATCATTTAATTCAGGATATTTTGCAATACAGTTCCTCAGCAACCCGTACTCCCTTCTATAGGCAGCCTCATTAATTGGCATTGGCATTGTTTGATTCTTTGTTTTACCTCCTGCAGCTTGATCACTTCCGTTAAAAATACCTAAAATACGTTTGATAATTTCCTGAGCTTCTTCTTTCAGTGGATGGTCTGGGATAATCTGCTTGGGTTGTGCCCCAGTAATTTTTTCTTTTAACTCTTGGCATGCATTTTGGAAAGGAAAGATGCCTACAACCAGGTCTGGTTTAATTACTGACAACGCGACATCTAATAAGGCTATTTTTTCCTTTAAACTATACTCGGTAGATGCCTCAATCTGATCAGCAATTTCTTTCAGGATTCGCTCTTCCAATTTACGCTTGCTTCCAGATGAGTGCTTGGCAATGCTTTTTTCAAAGTGGGATAAAATAGCATGCAGTTGCTCTGGTGGACAATTCACTCCCTCTTTAGGCAGTAGTCTGACATTGCGAATAAAAGCCCATTCAAAATCAATTCCAGCTAAATCGATTGTGGATAAATCAACTCCCTCAAGGTTCGTCCTGTTTAACTGTGCACCTCTTAGTTCAGCATCAGTAAATTCTGCATCCTTCAAAATTGCGCCATTGAAGTCAACGCCTCTTAGACAAGCGCCTCGAAACGTCGCACCACGCAGATCAGCATTACTAAACTTTACTCCGCTCAAATTAAGATGAGAAAAATCTTCTCCAGCGAAATTCAAACCGCTTAAATTAACCCCTGCTAATAAATTGGCAAATTGGTGAGGATGATGCTGTTTTAAACGAGCCAATAAATGGTATATATCATTCTTCATCTTGGATTCAAGGTACTCTAGTGAGTAACCTTGACCAATCATTTCTTCCATTTTATTGTTAATCGTATACACTTCTTTCGAGGAGGTCAGGATAAGTTCCAGATGTTCCCTGGTGCGCTTATCTAACTCTATTTCTTTCATTACTGTTTTCAGGTTGGCGGGTAACACACTGCAATCGCGGGTGAGCGTGTAACAAATAGCTTCCTCAGCAGTAAGCGGTTCATTTGCAAGAACTTTGCGCTTTAATTCTTGATAACGCGCTGTTCGCTGATAAAACGCTGTAAATTGATGACCTGTAATTCCATCCGCATGACTTAAGTAATCGATGATAAAATGAGGTCTGGTTATTAGTTCGAGTGCTGCATCAACTACGGCCGTTTTTGATTTCGCCATGAGTCGTGCATTGAGCAAATCGTGTGCAGATACTTGACTCAGAATATACATCATCATTTCATCAGGAAGCGTCCAAAGTGGATTCGATTGATTGATGTCTTCATCATCCACATCTGCATCGATTGCATTAGTTTGAACTGGAGTAATCGATGGGGTAGTGACCTCCTCATCATCCATTTGTTTCTTGGACAACTGCGTCATCATACGTTGCAATAGTTCCTGCAACAGCCTCACCTCAACAATAATATTTTTATCGTAGTAACGACGCTCTTCATCTCGATCGTTCATATGCGACAACACATAATTTAGTCTTTCATGCAGAAGAACTACATATTGAAAAAACTGCGTGAGATCATGTGTTAACGAATTTCCCTCATCACTTGATTGACCCGTTGATAACACTTCCATTGCATGAGCTAATTCTTTTAGATCGGATTCAATTCCAAGCCATTGCTCCATTAATGCATCGATTTCATGTTGTAGCTCAATTACAGCAGCTACATATTTATCAGCACCTTCGTTTGAAGCGTAAATATCAACATTCCTGTCTTTGGGGAATTCATAATTTTGGAACAAACTTTGGAGTAAAAATAAATGAGTTAAAAGTTCTTTTGCTTCGTTTTTTGCTTTTTGTTGCGAAAATCTTTGGGCTTTTTCTTTTCTTATCAAAGCCATTTGTTCTTGTTGGCTCAGATCGTTTTTGTCTTTCATGTGACACCTAATTAAAAATTAATGATGTAGCTCAGCCAAAATGCTGCAGCCAGCTTAGTAATTCGAGATAAAGATGGGTTAAAAATTTCTAGTTCCAGGAAATCGTGTCAATTCGCTGTGGGTATTTTTGATTGATGCAGAGAGAATTTAAGAAAAGTTGGGAAAAATAAAAAACGATATATTTTCTAAATTTATTCCTTATTATTTTAATTTGAATATCTATTTAATTAACGGCCACTGATAACTTAAAAATCTATCTCAACATGAATACAGTTTATTGATTTAAGATTGCCTAAGTACTACCAGTCCTCCGCCCACACAGTTATTGAACTATTTGATAATTATCTGCGTGAATAGTTTATAAAATGCTTCATTGTATAACTCAATTCTTAAGAGAACATTAAATCATTTAATATATTTGATGGACACGTACGTCACGTAAATGAGCGCACACCTTAACTAGAGAACATGCCCTCCATCTACCTCAAACACTTTCCCTGTAATCCAATTTGCCTTTTCTGAAGCAAGAAATAAAGCCATATTGGCAATATCATTTGGTGTTCCTGGTTTTTGCAAAGGAATATTGCTCACATAATATTGCCATAATTCTGGATTGCTGGTCGCAGTATCTTCATTCATTCCTGCTTCAATAACGCCTGGCGCAATAGCATTCACCCGAATGCCGTGTTTCGCTAAATCCAAAGCAGCGTGTTTCGTCCATTTATTAAGCGCTGCCTTCGAAGATCCATAACCAATACCTTTGGTCATGGTCATAATGCCACTGATTGAAGAAATATTTAAAATGCACCCCTTATTTTCCTTTTCCATCATGTTCTTAGCACATAATTGGGCTAAATAAAGCGGTGAAATCGCATTCACCTGAAATACTTGCTGCATTTTTTCTGGAGGCAATTCAAATAGTGTTTCGCGACACAACATTCCCGCATTATTCACTAAAATGTCTACACCGTCTAAATACCCAATGGCCTTCTTAGCAAAAGTTGCAACATGTTCCATTTGAGCAAAGTCAGCATAAAATGCTTGTGCATTTCGCCCAAGTGCCTTAATCGCTTGAATGGTTTCCTCTGCACCTTGCGCGTCACTGCGATAACTAATCACCACATCGGCTCCTTGCTCTGCGAAAGCGATAGCTATTCTCTGACCTATACTGCGGTTGGCTCCCGTAACGATGACTTTTTTCTTTTTAAAATCCATGAGTTTCCTTCTTTATATGTAGCCTGGGTGCAGCGCAGCGAAACCCGGGGAAATTGTGCTTCGAAAAAATCCCGGGTTCCGCTGCGCTGCACCCAGGCTACTCTTCATAGTGAGTTATGATGTTCCGTTCAAATAACCAATTACAGATGAAAACGCAACATCTTACTCATTTAATCAAAAAAATTAAACACCTTGACACCGAACCTGGCGCACTGTAGAAATTAAAACAATAAGAGATTTAAAAGGAGAAGGTTATGGGCGGAGAACTCGAGCTCTATCAGAAAGAAATTAATACTGCAATTCAGCCTATTTTTGCACGTCTGGAGCACTACCGTAATGCCATGTTTGCGATAAGGAAATTATTAAAGGACTATTTTTTTGATACATGGCGAACACAAAAACTCACTGAAGTTGCCAAGGGAGAAGAGGTTGTCTTTAGCTTCAATTTGGTTCAAGAGGCTATGGAAAAATGCTTGGTTGATGAAAATACATTAATACAGACCGCACAAATAATTAGTAATGAGTCAGAAACTCCAAGCCTTGTAGCTGCTCTTGATACTCATGTTTTAGAAAGTGGCTTACCCATTGAATTGCGTGAAACAGATGGGGTATATCTCTTTAAATCGACTAAGCCTTATACACCTTCTGCGCAAGCTTTTATGTGTCAATTTGCTTATGCCTTGAGCGCATATCGCGTATGTTTAGGAATATGTGAAACCTATTTTGCGCTTTATCGTCATGAAGGGATACAAACAGTTTATCTGCAAAATTACATTGAGTCAGTAACCTTTTTAAAGCAACAAATGGAAGGAGAAGTCGATTTTGTTTCCTTACATAAACAAGCAAGGGGAACTGAAAAAGAAATTATGGGTTCGCTCCGAACTGAGAAAGTTCATGAAGGACTCAATCACTTTAAGGAGGATATCGATTCACTCACAAAAAAACTGGTTGAATTATTAGAATCTGGAGCAGCTCATTTGCAAAATTGTTATAAAGAATTTCCTAACAACCCTATATTATGGATGCTTCATGATCGGAGTTGGCATACCTTGCTCAAGACGCTTTCTGGACTCATGTATGCTGATCAATATACCTATTCTACTTTATATGGCACATTGACCATTAAGAAAGAATTTATTGAGCTTATTAAAGCAGAAATAGATCGCTTTGGTACGGTCGCATTAGCCAAAACCCCTTTGCTTAAAATTGAATTATTAAGAAAAGCAGCAAAACTTATTGCTGAAACCAAAATTGATATACTTGCAAAACTTGCCGAACAGGGAGTCGAATTGGTTAAAGCACCCCAAATAGGCATGTTTCCCACTCCCCCATCACCTGATGTTTATTCTCTTCTATTGAACTCTTGGCGACAAAGTCGATTTGCTGGAAAAGAAATAGGTAATGAAGAAAAAGAAGAGCCATATCCCGGTATGAATCCGTACTGATTTATCGCAAGAAAGTGAGAGACTCGTGGAGTCTCTTTTTATCTTATTTGGAAATGGTTTTTTATTTTACCTATCTAAAAACTATTGAATAAATGAAAGCAAGAGCAATCGTATAAGCCAGCAACAATAAAATTCGTGCTGTGGCTTTCATGGATACTGCAAAGAAAACAACAATCAAGTGAATCAAAAATAATACCCCAAGAACATATTGGTTTATTCTTTCTGCAGTAAGATCAGAATAATTTCTAAGGAAGCCATCGGGAAACGCATTTAAGCGAGTGATGACCGTTGCCATAAGGATAATTAAGTAAAATAAATACAAAACAATAAGATAAGTAATAAAAAATAAAGGAGTCTTGAATTCTTCTCCTTCCTTTTCTTTATCTAAGTTTTTAATAAAAATCAGTGCAATTAATGACACAATAATGCCGATAAAATTAAAGCGGACAAAAGGGGAACTGATTAACGGAAAAAAATCCAAATGGGACATCAAGGACCACTTATACTCTGCAATTAACGCGATGAGGACAAGCGGAAAAAATAATGCTGCCTTCAATAATAAAGGGTTTGCATTATCCCTCTTAAATAAAGAACTCGTGTATTTAATATGGAGAAAAATATTCCAAACAAATGAAGTAACAAAAATTAAAAAAAACGCATTAACAAGAAACAATAGCGTTATAGGACTTAACAAGATCGAGATAAAATTTTCATGCATCGCATTTCTCAAAAATATTTGGTTTGCATAAATTATAGAACGTATATTTTTGCTTTACTCTGCTGCTAAAGAATCTCTTTTAGCCATCACCAAAACAGCTCAAAACATAATCATCTATACTATAAAAACATCAATTGAGTTTTTTTTTCAAAATCTAACCCATTTAAAAAAGGGTGCAAAAACCGACACTTATAGCTTTTTCTTCGTTTTGCTGAACAAAATGCTGACTTAGCATTTCTTTATTCAATTGATCCTGGATAGTAAACTTTTTGTCGCTTAATAATTGATTCAACCATGAAGCCTTCATATTGAGTGAGGAGTTATAGAACTCACAAAGATCCATATCTGCAAGCGGAAAAATTTCCCCAATCCAGGGATCTAGCAAGAAATCTTTAGTAATCACTACAGTATGTTGAATGTCTTCAATATCATAAATCAATGCAGGAATTTTCAGCTGTCTCAATAATGCGGCTAAGTAGAATGCTTGATGTTCACAATTACCTGCCTTACAAGAAGACATAATATATTTTATTGGCGCTCTTGCATCGAGAAAATCAATTTTCTTATCCTCAAGATATTTTGAAACTTTAAATAAAAAAGTTCTTATCTCACCGATTCCATGTACTGCAAAGAAGCTATTTTCATTATATTGAGCCATTCGCTCTGCGCGTATTTTTGCGGTTAATTGATTAATAACTAAAGCAGAAGTGCTAGCAATACATACGGACATGGTAGTTTCTAATGCTTTACGTAAGGTTTCACGATATTCTGGTGGGTTAATCTCAACTTTCTTGTTTGCGAACAATTTAACCATCCCCATCTCCATTTGAGCCTAATAACTTAGTGCAATTGCTAAAAATTTTAAACATCCACTAACAGTAAAAAGGGTTCAGCCTTTAGTGGCTTGAGCAAAATGAGAAAAATTAAATCTCGATGAAAATAAACTAAGCTCAGTTACTTTTCGAGCAACTGACAATGAGTTAATATCAGACACCATGATTATTTAACCATTTTTAAATAGTTCTTTTTTTCAAATTGAGATTCATTATGGGAGGCGTCAGTTAGGTCGTAATTAACAAAAAAGACCCTGCTAGTATTTTTGAAAACAAAGCTGTGAAGAGTAGGACGGATATTTCCTGAAAATAGATAACTGATTTTTAGGTACTTTCTAGCGAACAAAAAAGAGAGGGACCATGAGCATTTTTAAAGATATTACATACCGTTATTGCAAAAAAATATTGGATGCCTATCAAGTAAAGGCAGATGAAAAAACATATAAAGGCAAAGAAGCCGAATTATTAATTCAAAGAAATGAATTGGCCCGCGGTCTGATTGAGTCCATTAAAGAAATCGAAGTTAATGAAGGTGATCATACTAAATATTTCGACCAGGTTTTAAACACAATTACCGCGAAACTGAAAGAAGTTGAGACTGCCGTTTCAGAATATAATAAAAAATTTAAAACATCATTCACAACCGATCTTTATGAAACATTTTTCACTGCAAGTTTGATCAGTTTTATTAAAGCATTAAATACCCTGGTTCAAAATAGTCCTGTCGTCATTTTGAATATTGAGGATAAATCATTATTTAGCAATAAAAAAGATTCCCCCTGGTTTTATTATTTTTCATTTGTTTTATATGAATATATTCTTGAAAAAGAATTGGATTTTGCGACCAATAAAACCGATAGAGATATTTTCGATGCAAAAAAAGGCTTGATTCTTAAGTACATTCTAAATGCAGGAAATCTTTATACACGTTTTGCAGAAGATGAAAGTAATGCTGAATACAAAGAACTTATGAAGGTACTGTTAAAAAGTATGGATTCTGATGAAAAAGACATCCAACGACGCAAAACAGAAGAAACGAATGCAAGTTCATCTCTGTACAGTTATTTTGCCCCATCATTTCATAAAGCTTCTGAAAAACTAGTCGGAAGAAATCAACTGGGACAAAAACTCGAACTTTTGATTAAGGACTTTAATGAAAAATCAGAGACTGCGGGACTAACTGTATAACTACTAATATAAGGCGAATGGATTGTTGAACTATTCGCCTCTATTACCGAGTCTTAAAGCTTTTTTAATAGGGAACATGTAGCCCGTATATGGGCTACAACAACCTAAAAAACTCGCGATTTACACAATATATTGCTGCAAAAAATCAAACGCTTTTTTTGCGTACTCAAGTGGCGGTGCCTTGTCAGGGTCTTGTTCTGCTTCAACGATCATCCAACCAGAGTATTGATTTTTTTGCATCATTTTAATGATGGGCGCAAAGTCAAGGGCTCCATCTCCAGGAACGGTGAATACACCTGCACGCACTGCGTCCATAAAGTTCATGTGTTCGTTCTTCACTTTATTGAGCACTTCAGCGCGAATATCCTTTAAATGGATATATAAAATACGTTCATTGTATTTGTTGATTAAATCAAGCGAATCAATGCCAGCAAATGCTGCATGTCCTGTATCCAGTAATAATGAAATTAATTGTGGGCTTGTATTTTCCATTAAATAATCGATTTCATGCTCATAAAAAACTCCTGTTCCTGCATGATAGTGATAAACAAGACGCATATTAAAATCGTGAGCAATACGACCCATAGCATGTAATCCTTGTATCAGCTGCCCCCACTGAGCCTCACTAAACTCCGGTTTATGCGGGCTTAGAATAGAAAGCGCTGTTCCTTGAATAGCATGCCCACATTCACATACATTGATAAACGATGCCCCCATCGCCCTCATAAAACTTAAATGATCCATAAATCGGGATAAAGTATGTTCATAATGTCCTGGCTCTGTAAAAAAAGTACTGAACCAAGCACTCGATAATTGTAACCCACGATCAGTTAATGCTTTTTTTAAAATAGGAACTTCACGTGGATATTTATTACCTAATTCGGTACCCACATAACCCACCTCTGACATTTCTCTAATGCATTGTTCAAAACTAATCTCTTTACCTAATTCAGGATCATCATCATTGCACCAATTAATGGGTGCAATTCCAAGTTTGATACGCATAAATAATTCCTTAATACTCTTTAACCTGTTTTAATTGCTCTTGCATCACTTGATACGCCCTGGTCACTTCTGCAGAATTAGATATTTCTGCAACGCCTACACGCCACCAAGTTTGATAACCATTACTCATTGTTTTAGGCAATATGGGTAATACAATCACTGAGGAAGATTTTTCATCTCGAGCAGCGTTCATGGCAACAGTCAATTGCTCATAAGAATCTACAAAGTAGGTTTTAGCACCCAGCCCTTCAGCATATTTGCAAAAATCAATCGGTAAATAATCTCCAGACAGATTATTCGTTTTATCGTCTCTATAGCGAAACTCATTACCAAAGCCTTGACTGCCCTGACTTTCCTGTAAGTTTCTTATGCATTGAAAGCCATGATTATTAAAAAGAATAATCGTCATTTTCTTATGTTCCTGGATGCTGGTAAGCAACTCCGAATGCATCATCACAAAACTACCATCGCCTACCAAAACGTAAACCTCACCCGAATTGTTTTCTTTTGCTAGACGCACGCCCAAGCCTGCAGCAACTTCATAACCCATACATGAATAAGCATATTCCAGATGATAATCTTTGGGCTTTTTGGATTTCCAAAGACGATGCAAATCACCGGGTAAACTTCCGGCTGCGCAGATAATGACATCATCTTCAGTGACTATCTCATTCAACATACTTATAACTGTGGTTTGCGATAACCCCTCTTTCTCAGCAGGAGTCACAGCACAAATACGTTTTAATTCCTGTTGCCATTCATTTTGATAATGCAGCACCCATTGCTGATATTCTTTGGAGGTTTGATAACTTCCTAGTTTTTTCCCTATTTGCTCTAAACCTGTTTTCGCATCACCTTTCAACATCAAACCATTCATTTTGATCGCATCAAAACGAGAGACATTCAAATGAATGATACGACATTCTTCATTTTTAAAACCCCATTTGGATGCAGTAGTAAAATCCTGTAGCCGTGAACCAATCACTAAAATAACATCCGCCTGAGCAGCAAGCACGTTAGCTACTTCAGAGCCTGTGACTCCTATGCCACCCAAATTCATGGGATGGCTCTCTGCTAAGGCGCTTTTTCCAGCTTGTGTTTCAGCAACTGGAATTTTATGATCTGCCGCGAATTGCGATAAAACCTCAGTAGCTAATGAATAATGAACGCCACCCCCTGCAATAATGAGTGGTTTTTTTGCTTTTAGAATCAGTTGGATCGCTTCACCAAGAGCACGCTCACTAATGGCTTCCCTATCAATATGCCAAAAACGCTTTGCAAAAAAAGAATCATCGTAATCATACGCCTCAGATTGCACATCCTGCGGTAAACATAAAGTCACTGCACCAGTTTCAGATGGGTCAGTTAAAACCCTCATCGCGTTAATGCATGCAGTCATCAATTGCTCTGGTCGCGCAATTCGGTCCCAATATTTACTTACCGGTTTGAAGCAATCATTCACTGAGAGCGTGTAATCGTATGGCACTTCAAGTTGTTGTAACACCGGATCCGGTTGCCTGCAGCTGAATATGTCACCGGGCAGCAACAATAAAGGAATTCTGTTCGTGGTTGCTGTAGCAGCAGCCGTAATCATATTGGTCGCCCCCGGTCCTATAGATGAAGTACAAGCAAAAATACTTAATCTGTTTTTTTGTTTTGCGTAGGCAGTAGCAGCATGAGCCATTCCTTGTTCATTATGGCCTTGGTAGTATGTCAAGCCATAATTATCGTATTCAAGAGCCTCACCTAAACCTGTCACATTACCATGTCCAAAAATTCCAAATATGCCTGCAACAAATCGATGGGCTTTGCCATCAAGAACTATATATTGATTCGCTAAAAATCGTAATAAAGCTTGAGCCATCGTTAATCGAATTTTCATAAATATCCCTCAATATTATTTATTTTTCCAAGGTGTTACCTTATTTGCGTGAGCGTAAGAGAAAAATTTTAGCCTGGATGGAGCGAAGCGTAATCCGGGATCCAAGCCCGAATCAGGCTTAGACCCCGGGTTACGGCTTTGCCTTCACCCAGGCTACATCCTTAAGTTGACGCCATTGTACGTTCATGTAAGGCTCATGACAGTAATCTAAGTTTTTTTCCACACTCTATTATTTGCTTTACTTGTTCTCGTCCATTCATGCTCTTTGATAAAAGTTGGCATCGTATAAGGGTTGTCTTTTAAATGACGTATAAACCAAAGCGTATAAAGAGCATATCCTGGAGCGGCACAGTGAGCATGACTCTTATCCTTTGCAATGTGATACGTATCATAATTCTCAATCCGCAAAACCTCTTTTCCATTCTCACCAAAGGCATAACCTTGAGGTTCAGAAAAACGGTAATGATAGATTTCAGGTTGATCATGGTAATGGGAAGGATAACTTGACCATCGTCCTTGGAACGTAATGATTTCACCAACCACCAAATTAGATTCTGGTCTGTTGCGCTTATCAAACACTGTCCTCACCATGCGATAAGAGCTGTCGTCCAATATGTCCTTTCCCCGATCATCCAACTCCAAAAGATTAGATTGGTTAAATAATAAAGGAGCAAAGGAAGCAGGATTCTCTGTTTCAATTAGCAAAATCTCACAATCGCTCAACGCTTCAACTGACGCCCTTTGACCCGAGGGACAATGTAAAACAATAGGCTCTTGAGAAAAATAATCGTATCGCTCTGCGTGTTGACTTTGATGTGCGTAATGAAATACTACTTTTCCAGTCATTAATAATGCGGCAAATTCATAATACTCATTAAACAAATATTTTTGCCCAGCATCTAATTTAAGCGAGCTAAAATTCATACCGTCATCAGATAATGGATCCATAGTAACAATTGCATTTAATCCCCGAGTAAAACCTTGTGGATTTTTAATAAGAATCTGTGAATTGCACTTCGCTTTCTTTTGATGTAATTGGGTTAAATAAGGGCTTTTCCAAATTTGCGGATCTTCATCAAAATGTTGGATAAAATACTCTAATTCTTCTTTATAGGGTATGGCTGGAGCACAACCATGTCGTGTGACGACTAAAGCGCCACTAGCATTTGCACAAGCCGTAGCAATCTCCCAAGATTGTCCTTTTAATAGTGCAGATAAAAGACCTGCCATAAATCCATCGCCAGCGCCAAGTACATTAAGGACTTCAACAGGAAATGGCTTGGATGATAAAGGTTGGCTGTTGCCTGCAAAATAAACTTCCGCACCTTTCTCACCTCGCTTGAGCACAACAGGAGCCTGAGTCAACGCTCTAATGTTTTTTAGAGCACTATCAATCTCATCACTGCCACCTGCGATACACATTTCCTCTTCAGTTCCCACAATTAAATCACAAAAAGACAAAATACGTTGATAGATTTTACTGACTTCCTGACTCGAGCAGTATCGCGTTTCTCCATTTCCGCGTGCAGTCAATCCCCAAAGAACAGGACGATAATCGAGATCAAGAATTACTGCAGTTTCAGTTTGTCTTGCGAGCTGAATCACTTCCTCAGTAGTTTGCAACATGTCAGCTGTAGATAAACCGGTGCCCGTTATCAAAATGGCTTTAGCCTGTTGTAACACGTTTTTGCTTATTTGATGCGGCTTAATTTGCATGTCGGCACAATCAGTACGATAAAACATTAAGGGAAATTCATGGGGCGGCTTAATCCCTAGCAATACGAGTCCGGTCAAATGATCTTTGGTTTCACATAACAAATCAATATTGACGCCTTCATGTTCTAATTCATTTTTTAAAAAACGGCCCATCTCATCCTGTCCAACACAAGAAAACATCGTGCTCTTCAGCCCAAGACGTGCGGTGCCTACAGCAATATTCCCTGCACAACCGCCTAAATATTTTTTAAAACTTTGTGCCTCACTGAGCGATACGCCAATTTGCTCTGCGTACAAATCGACAGCCACACGTCCCATACAAATCAAATCAACAGGTCGATTCACATCAAAATAAAATGGTGGATAAGTCATACGGTCCTCAACTCAAAGAAACAGGCAGTTTAGTTGCTAAAGAGTGCTTCGCTGCTTGGGCAATACGCAAAGCCTGTAAACCATCCCTTCCGGAAACTGGGCTCGGATTGTTGTGGAGCCAGGCATCATAAAATGAATCGAGCTCTGCTCTAAAAGCTTGATGATAACGTTCAAGAAAAAAGTATTCGGGATTAGCTTGCTCTGTGACCGCATTCGCATAATGCATCACTGAATGCTTCAGCTGGTTATTTGCCAGTAACATCCCTTCCTTACCAAAAACCTCAATCCGTTGATCGTATCCATAAACGGCCTGACGACTGTTATCAATGACGCCTAAAGCGCCATTAGCAAAACGCATTTGGATAATTGCAGTATCAATGTCATCTAATGCTTCAAAATCAGGATTAATCAGCACAGCACCTGTAGCATACACTTCAACGACTTCTGATTGAGTAAGAAAACGTGCCATATCAAAATCGTGAATGGTCATATCCATAAACAAGCCGCCTGAAGTGGCGCAATATTCTTTAGTAGGACAGACCGGATCACGAGATGTAATTTTAACAAGATGAACCGCACCAATTTCACCCGCTTGCACCTGTCTCTGTAGATGAGAAAAACTGGGGTCAAAACGACGGTTAAAACCAAGTTGTAGTAAGGTATTATTTGCCTGAATTGTTCTTAGCGCATCCAAAATTTCTTCTTCATGCAAGCCAATTGGTTTTTCACAGAAAATGGCTTTTCCTGCCTCGCTTGCGCCTTTAATCTGCTCCACATGTAACGTTGAAGGTGAAGCAATTAAAATGGCATCTAAGTTTTGGTGAGAAAGCACTTCCTCAAAATGAGTATACTGACCCGCAATAGACAGTTTATCCGCCCACGCTTTATCCAAATAAGGATCAGCAATGGCTTGTAACTCAAATTGTGGCAAATGGTATTTGATATTCTCTGCATGCAGTTTACCAATTCGTCCTGCGCCAATGATACCTATACGACATGTTTTTTGTTGATTTGCATTGTCCATATCTAATCTCTCACTAATTCAAATTCGTTTGTTTTTATTCCAGATAATTCTTTGCCAATGTCTCTGATTTTTTTACCAGCTAACAAATTTTTTTCTATTTTTTCCAGGGAGGTTCCAGTTGTCTCAGGTACAAAATAGTAAATAAAGAAAAAAGCCACTAAGCATAATGAACCAAATAAAACAAAAGTAAGTACGCCTAAATTTTGGTAAATTGCCAAAAAGGAAATAGAAACCACAAAATTAGCACCCCATTGCACCACCGTAGCAATGCTCATCGCCAGACCACGGACAGATACAGGATAAATTTCAGAAATCAAAACCCAGAATAAAGACCCTACACTAATGCAATAACCCATCACGTAGAGTGATAGGGCCCCCAATATCCAAAATTTTTGACTTGGCACCTCCATATGAAACAGCAAACCAACTGCAAAAAGACTTAGTGCGGCAATAAGCGTTCCACCTAATAATAAGAAACGTCGGCCTAATTTATCTACATAAAATAAGGTCAATAACGTAAATAAAAAATTAACGACTCCCATGCAAAAAGTAGCCAAAATCGCCTTGGAAACTGGATAAAATCCCGCTGATTCAAAGATCACTGGCCCGTAATACATCACCGCATTTATCCCTGAAAATTGTTGAAATATTCCCAAAGCAATTCCTACTGCAAGTACAAAAACAATAGGCGGCTTAAACAATAAGTTAAATTTGGGTTGAGTTTCACTTAAGCTATTCTGAATTTCATCGATTTCCTTTTGAACGTTATAACTCGCAGGACGAATCCGCTTTAAGGCACGCAACGTCTTATCCAGGCCATATTTTTTCATGAGCCAACGTGGTGAATGAGGTACGAAATGCATGCCTGTAAATAAAATCAAAGCAGGAATACATCCTATTGCAAATAAAAATCGCCAGCTGTTTACCGAATAATCATGAAAAAAATAACCGATTAAATAGGCTATAGCCTGACCAAAAGTGATCGCTAAACCATTAATCAACACTAAAGTTCCTCGTCGGTTAGGCGGAGCAATTTCTGCAATAAATAACGGGGCAATATAAGAAGCAATTCCAATACAAATACCTATGATGAATCGACCAATTAATAAGAGAATAAGATCATGGGTTAGGGCACAAAGAGCCGTTCCAAAAATAAAACCCAAAGCAACTGTCTTTAAAAGATAACGTCGACTTAGTTTATCCGCAAAGAGGCCACTAAAAGGAATACCCAGAACACAACCGAGCAAGCTGATACTCACCACCTGAGACCATTGCCATTCTGAAAGAGACAATTGGACCATAACCTGATCCTTTACATCGGCAATCACACTGGAATCAAAACCAAATAAAAAACCACCAAATCCAGCAATCAAGGCAACAAAAAAAATAAATGAATTGACTCCTTCATTCATAGTAACACTTTCCTTAGCTCATGCTTAATCGTTGCTGATGTTATCACCGTATATGGTGAATAAATAGATAGTAATGGGAATAAATCTCACTGATGTTTCCCTTAGTTTTTTAACACGCTGTATGCACGCGTGAGCGTGTCTGAGAAATCATTGTCTATGGGAATATCTTCTTATAAAATCTGTTCGTTAACATAAATCGGGGCCTAAGCTCTCCCAAATGGATGAACTTTTTCGGGCACGGGCCACGCATAGGTTTACATGAATAGACACGCCTTTGGACGTAGAAAGATGAATTAACAAGGAATGTAATGATTACGAATAAATTGCTTAGAAAAATTTTCACCATTTTTTATCTCAGTGGAACCATATTATTTCTTAGTTCTTGTGCAAGCACTAAAAACTCTACTCCCCAGAACACTGGTGGTGAAGAATATGGAACCAACGATTATGGTGGTTGGCGTTAAAGTAAAATTTGACCTCAATCGCTTGTCAGTCAAAATAATTAACTCATTTTTTGTTTTAATTTTAAAGAATGTTTACTTCTCAGGAATGTTCTAAGCACAGTTATCATAGTGCTCGCATTAATGCCGGATTTTTGCAGAAACGAATTACTACGATTAGATTTATCTGAATATTTAATTGTAGCCTGGGTGCAGCAAAGCGGAACCCGGGTTACGGCTTTGCCTTCACCCAGGCTACAAACCATCAATGAATTACAACCGATGAGCCATGTAATATACAACCATTCAACCTATTTCCTACGAAAAACCGCTTGAGACACATTTTTTACAAAATGCACATATAATTTACATATAAAATATATTATAGGTGATGTATGTCGCGAATCTATGTAATTATGGACTCAGGTGGCGCCATAAGCGTAGTTGGATCTGGTGATGAGCATTTTACCGATGGTTTTGGTGGATGCACCGCATTTTATGCAAGAACCGCTTCGGGGGAGATCTATGCACTTTATCATCTAAGTTCGACTCTCGATCGAGCACCGGAAATGGTAGAGGGGGTTACTGACTCTAATGAACCGTTTAGAAATTGGATACGAGACTTAAAAGAACAATCTGCAGGGCAAAAAGTTCATTTTTACGTGGGCACACCTTGGCTTTTTGGCGACAATGAAAAAGTTGAAAAAACCCATCCTCAGTTGGGTATGGAAAGGTACTTAAGAAAAATCTGTGCACAACAAGGACTGGAAGATTTTGACATTACCTTATTAAATATGATTGATGTTGAGAGCATTTCCATTACACAGCAAGGCATGATGTGTTATGGTTATAACGGAAAAGAGATAGGCAAACCTCCTCCAGCCCAATATCAAACTGATGAAGAAATTCTTGAACATTTGGGTTGGACCAATCAAAGATGCCTTCAGTTTATCAAAGCAGATCCCAATATAGATTTTGATGGAAAACTATTTAAAAAATATGCGCAGAGATGCACAGACGATGAGACAATAAAACAGAAAGTACAAGCGGAAGCAAAGCAAAAAGAGATGGAACATCAGCAAAAAGAAATGATCGCAGCGATAACGCAACCTCTATTAGTCGTGTTAGGAAACATGGTAACTAAATACCAAAAAATAGCTGATGAGAGTCGTAAAGGAAATAGCCAAGCAGATTTTAATTTTCTTTTTGTAAAAGAATTACTTAAAGCAACTGAATCAAGAGATCTACAATCATTACAAGAAATGAAAACGCTTGATTATTTCAAACAAGTTACGGAAAAGAGCTCCTTAGTCTCATCATTATTTTCAAAAGAACGAACCGAGCTTGGAAAACTTTTTTATAAAGCAGAAAACATATTGGCTTATATTCAGGAATTAAGTAATGAAGAAGCCAGCACTCATGCTTCATCACCCAGCCATGGACCTTTTGTAGGGAATTCTAGTTAAAATAAAAATTACATTCCAATATTTGCAACGAAGTTCCACAAACTGTCCCTCAAATAACTAATGCGTACAACAAAAATATCATGCTAAGATGCAGAACCTTAATAATTATTAATCAACATGTGAAAGATGACTTTTAGCTTTTGTGTCCGTGTGTCGATTTAAAAAACTGAGCCGAAAAAACATTGTACTTCATCTAATTGAGAAACCTCACTTAAGATGTTTGATTTAGGAGATCTGCTATGCTACAAGGAGAAAAATATGATATGCACTTTAAAATACTTCTTCTGGGTGATAGTCGCGTAGGGAAAAGCTCTTTGCTGCAAAAATTTGTTGGCGAAACTGTAAATGATTTTTATGTTGAGAGCCTGGGGGTCGAGTTAAAAGAAACCATACGTAATTTTTCTAATAGCCGCATCAAGCTCCGTATTTATGATGCGAGTGGTAATCCTAAGCTAGGGTTTTTATTGAACCAATATCTTTCTATCGCGCAAGGAGTCTTTGTCTGTTTTGATGTAACAAATTCCTTCTCATTTGATAATGTAGAAAACCATGTAAAAAAAGTTAAAGCAGCACACAGCGACATCCCCATATTTCTAATTGGTTGTAAATCTGATTTGAGTCTTGAGCGTTCCGTGGAAACGGAAAAAATAAAGAACCTGGCTGAGCGACTGGGGCTACCTTATTTTGCAACATCGAGTCGTAAAGACGTCAATGTAAGTGAGCCTTTTATGCAAATAATGCAACAAATGTATTTTTTGTCACTGCCTCAAAAAATGGCACCAATTCTTGAGCAACACCTTAATGATTATTTGAACTCCTTGCCTCAATCCAACAATTTTTCTAGCCTATTTACAACGCGAAGTGCAAAAGAAAATCTCTTAATAGAAGAATATAAAAAGAATTTTGCCAAGCTATGCCAAGCCAAAGAGGTACACGATCTTGAAGATTTTTGCAGAGAAACTTTAGACATTATTGAACGAGCCAATCTTCTTTTTGCCAATGAAAATCCAATCTTAAGTGTTATAGCTACAAGTCCTTTATCAAAAACACTTGGAAAAATTTTATCTGATTTAAGTAAATCAGCAAAAGATTTTATCGATTTACCTGCATTCGATTCGAATAAATTAACAATTTCATAAGGATATTTATCTAACAGCAACCATTTCAATTGATTCTAAAAATGTTCAGCGCGCACTTAAATTTTAAGGTTTAAGGCAGATTTACTCCTTTTGTTTTGTCGTCTTCTGATAACCTTCATTAGATTCAAGAAAGACTGGGTAGGGTAGTTTTAGCCATACATCCATGATAGCTTTATAGAACAACTACATACATTATTTATAACATCATGAACAATTGGATTATAAAAAGCACCTTATTGAGTTTACTTCTCGTATACTCAGCATTAGGTTTTACTGGAACACATAGAGACAGTGTCTCTAAGGAAGAAGTCAATGGAACCTTCATTATGCACTTTCCTGCACCTCATAATGATCTCGCCAATACTCTGAAGGTCCAGGCTCTGGGTGGAGGAAAAATTAATGTTTCCTTCAAATTAATATACCCTTATATGGTCAATGGAGAGCTTCAAGCCAATACAGGAGAGTTATCCGGTGTAGCCCGCATTAAAGGGGATACTGCAATCTATTCTTCATCTGAATTTGGCCAATGCACCATTACCATAACTTTCATCAAACCAGGTATGCTGTCTGTGAAGCAAGAAGGTTCTGATGCGGATTGTGGTTTTGGTCATAATGTCTATGCCGATGGAACTTATTATAAAAAATAAAAATAGCCAATTTTTCTGCACTTTCAAACAGCCCCTGAGTCTTTTAGGTTGCTTTCGTTTGGTGATTATGCTTTGATTTTACCAAAGGGAATTAACTGGCCAGTATATGATATACGTCCTCTATTTGCTTCTCTTAGTTAGTCTACTGATTGTACTGCAACGTAAGTTTATATCATTTAATCAATTAATTCCGGCCTTATCCTACGTCACATCAAAACGAAATGCTTTAGAGCATGAAGATTTATTAACCCTTTTTGAGAAATTCAATTATGAACACGGCGAAGGTGTATGCCATGGCTTTACATTAACTTGGGCTCAAGAAGCAGCACTCGGGATAGAGCATCAGTTTTATAATCGCCTAAACCTGATAAAAAAGGAAAAAGAAACATTACCTCATACCTTACATGCAATCACCGAAAAAATAAAATCAAGTCAGATGCTGTCTAAAAAAGAACGAAGACTCAATGAAATAAAACCTTTCCTTGAGACCATCTGTCTGGCTCAATCTCCCGATGATTATGCTGAAGTTTATGCACAAACGATTCAGCAGTCCGACATTGATATTATCTACAAAATAATTCAACTGAACCTTTGTAGAAATCAAAATACCGTTAAAAATCTCTTTAGCAAAACAATGAGCCTAGCATCACCCAGAGAGGTTAACGGATTTTTGAATCAACTTAATGATCTCCTCGCCACTAAAAATCAGGTCGTGGTGGTTTGTAGTAGCGAAGAGCACACGGTGGGTTTTAAAAAGCATAAAGACAATACGTGGTTATTTATGGATATCAACCATTTATACGAACAAACTGAGGAATACCCTTATCACCTCTTAACCAGTGATGAGCTCGTCCCAATCCTCTGTAAATCCCTTTTTGAAACCAGTGAGCGATTGGTATTTCATTGTTCTTTCATTGCGAAAACAGGGCATAGAAAATTAACGCAACACATCCAAGCACTCGATGAATTATACCCTATTGACTCAAAAAATATCCAAATCAGCAATTGTCGTGGCTATGGTACTCTCGCTCTGGCGGTTCAAAATGATGATCGGAATACAGTACGAGAAATACTACGACTGCACAAAAAATCTCCTGTAATCAGTCAACCTGAATTAGAGCATGCACTCTTTTATGCGGCAGCATGTAATCGATCATACATTATGAATCAACTCAAAAATATTCCCAAAATAGACATAAACGGTTCGTGTGATCTGGAGGGGAATTCTCCTCTTGGAGTTGCCTGCAAATACGGTAATGAAGACGTTGTGCAATTATTGCTTCGCGATGATTGTATTGCAGTGAATCTGCAAAGCACCAAAGAAAGGATGACACCCCTAATGCTGGCCTGTAAATCATCCTATACACAAAAAAAGCCTGCTCTCTTTGAAATGCTTTTAGCAGCCGGGGCCAATGCTGCGCTGACTAACATCAATGAAGAAACAGCTTATGATATTGCAAAGGAACATAATAATCAGACAGGCTTGCAAATCATGGGATCACATGACCCTAAGTCGAATCCTCAACCCAGTTCTAATGAATCACATAAACTGCTTTCTGGAAAGTCCAAATCTGGTACGATGGTTTCAAGTTACTCTTTTTTGAAGAAGCGGGATAAGTCCATACCACAAGAAGATCGCTTCAAACAAACAGAAACTCAAAAGTTACATGATGAACAAATCAATATGCTCTATCCTTAAATTGCTTTCATCGTGAAGAGTGTTTGCAATCGATTTGTTCTCTGAATCAATCAACACAACCCTCTTGCGTTTGGTCAACTCCTCTAATTCTTTAGATTCTTCAGTTTGCACTGCGCGCACAACCCTTTGATTTCCACGGTACAATTTATAATTGAAAATTGAATTGAGTTCGCAAATTCTGTAAGAGACGTGAAGTCAACAATGCATTCTAATTCTTTGACAAAATCGCATTGATTACAAATAAGAAATTGGGCTTGTCCCACGTGATGTCCATGCAAACAAGCAACATAGGACTTCAGGCTATCAATACAATGAATAAAGCCCTCTTGATGCCAAAACTGAATAGCACGATAAACTGTAGGTGGTTTGGGGTTCTCAATTTGTTTGGATAATCTTTGCAGGATTTCATAAGCACCAAGAGGTTTTCGCTCATCCACTAATATTTTGAGGACACGCTCTCTTGGCTCTGTAAATCGGTAGCCATGTTTTATGCAATGCTTATAAGCCTTGTCCAACAAATTGTATTTCATCAATCATTTTTAAGTTTAGGTGCTCGGAGTATTTTATTGTACCACAGTCCCTATTTTAGGGTAAAAGAATCAAATCAACGCGCCAATAATTTACAATTTTTTTTTGGTTTAAAAATAACTAAATGTGTCTTGTTCTTTGGCAATAGAATGTTACAATGTAACACTTTTTAGGTATTAGTACGCACAGTAACAAATTACTAACCAGCCTAACGATTTTATAAGCAGGAAATTTCTTTACTTAGCCCGATTTTATCTAATCGTTAGGTTTAAACGTTACTGAAATGGCCATGATATGTCTGAAATTAACATTGACTTACAACTGATTAAGTCAGAAAAACGCTCTGCCAGTGAGCTTTTGCAAAAAGCGGATAGTTACCCCTCATTAACATCTATATGTCCTATGAATGGAGGAAACAATGTATCTTAATTATTATAGATTCCGTATTTCAAGTGACGCCCAACTTTTGGCCATAGAACAAGCCGCCACAGAAAAAATCGAACAAATTTTGCATGAAACCGCCGACCTGAAGTTAGTACGCGTATCCATCGATTTAACCGCCCCCGATCAAAGCATTAGTTTGTTATGTAAATCTCCAAATGCTAAAGCCATACAAGCATCAGTGTCTAATCGTTTAATGGAGCTAGGGATCACATTAACCGAATTGATGGAGACGGAAACACTTTGGTATGATGAGGGAACAACACATGAAGGCCATATTCCTCCATCCAGACCTGTACATTCTGAACACATTAAAAAGAAGCGCAAAAAACGTACGCCTCATAACCACGCTCACGATCATTCCCATGACCATGCTCAAGATCATTCCCATGACCATGCTCACGATCATTCCCATGGCCATGCTCACGATCATTCCCATGACCATGCTCACGATCATTCCCATGGCCACGCTCACGATCATTCCCATGGCCATGCTCACGATCATTCCCATGGCCACGCTCACGATCATTCTGATGGTCATCATGGTCATGAAAATCATTGGCTTAAAGCTGCATTAGGTTTGATTTGGGGGATAGGTCTAATCGCTCTCTCTATTGCCAGTTTTAATATTCCTCTGACTGCTTATATTCTCATAACCGGGCTTACCAGTTTGATGACATTATATTTGGGATATAATGTGTATAAATCAGCGTGGTATTCATTACTTGAGAAGAAATGGGATTCCGCAGCTTTATACACAATTAGTACGTTGACCATCGTCGCCGTGTCTATTGCAAGCATGTTTATTCCCGGACTACCTATGATGTTCGAAGCAGCACCCTTGGTTTTGGGGTTTTGGCATTTAGGTGAAGGCATTGAACATACCTTAGTCGGTGAAATCCAGAAAAAATTAGATGTTCGTGATTGTTTGCCTTCATTAGTCCTATTAAAGGGTAATCCCGATAGAGAAATTTTAGTAAAAAACTTAATTTCTAATGATAAGATAATCATTAAAAAAGGAGAAGTGATTCCTGTTGATGGCATATTAATGGAGAAAGCACTTCTTTATACTACTCGCGTTGATGGTTCACCTGATCTTAAAGAATTTAACCCCGGGGACGAGGTACTAGCCGGCATGCGTTTGGCCGATCATATTCCTTCGTTGGCAATGCGTGCTACAAAAACATATCAAAAATCCTATCTTTCATTAATCGCAGAAAATATTGCTAAAGCGAATAATGAGAAAGCACCAGTCGAACAATTTGCAAACACCGTATTGAAATATTTTGTTCCTGGTTTGCTCACAGTGGCTCTTGTCTCAGGTATTGTCATAGGCTCTTTATTTAATCCCGCCCTTGCTATTCAATGTGTCATATCTGTTCTTGTAAGCGCCTGTCCCTGTGCTTTGAGTTTGATTACACCCATGGCAGTTAAAATCGGGATGAAAAAAGCATCTGAAAACGGAATTCATTTTAACAATGGAAAAGCCTTACAAGCAGCGGCTGATATAGATATCGTCGTTTTTGATTTAAATGGCACCCTTACTCAAGGAAACCCTGTGGTGCAATCGCTACAGATTGACAATGAAAAATTTTTACCGTATCTCGCATTATTAGAAAGCCAATCTGACCATCCGTCAGCAAAAAAAATTAAATTGTATATAGAAGACCAAGGTATTGTTACCAACGAGCAGCTAAAAATAGACCACGACTCCATTGAACGCCATCATGCTGGCATAAAAGCCGAAATTAATGGTGAGACATTCATTGTAGGCAATAAAAATATGCTCTTGGAACATGGAGTTGACGTTATTGATGAGCCTTATAATAACCCACAGAACGGTTCTGTTTATATGGTGCATCGAACAAAAGTACAAGATAAAGAAGTAACTAAAGTAATCGGGCAAATTGCCTTATTTGACCCTTTGCGTGAAGATGCTTTTGCTACTGTAGCACAATTAAAAGAGCTTGGTAAAACAATACATATTTGTACCGGAGCAGATCAAGAAACTGCAAAAAAATATGCTGCATTACTGGATATTTCTCCAGAGAATATTCGTGCCAATACCGTAGGTGCTATCACTAAAAAAGGACAAAAATCTAAATCAGATTATATTAAAGCACTACAAGATGCAGGCTATAAAGTGGCAATGGTAGGCGATGCGGCTAATGATGACACTGCCATCGCTAAGGCCAATGTCGGCATTGCGGTTAAATCAAGTATTGGCGATACCGCCACCCAGCAAAATGCAGGCATAGTGATTCTAGAAGGCTTGTTATTCCCTATCGCCACTGCATTTGATATCTCTGCAAAAACAAAACAAAATATTGCCCAAAACTTGTTCGTGAGCTTAACTTATAATTCAGTCATTACATTAGTGGCGGCCGGATTGTTTGTGGCCATAGGTTTTGCACTTAATCCCGCAATTGGTGTTGCATTGATGGTGCTTGAATCGGCCATAGTTTTAACCAATCTATACCTGTTTAAACAACAGGAGGTTGTGTTGGCGGAACAGAGTAGAAATACCACACTCGATGCTGAAACACCTGGAGATTCAACCTTTGATGTTTTGAATTCTTTAGGTTATCGTTCTCAACCCAAAGCAAGTTTGGACACCAGCTCAGAGCCTCAATCATCGTATATTAAAAATTTATTTTCCCCTGGAAAACCTAATCATTCACATCACTCCCCAAAGAACACGTCTCAAGAAAGTTTGTTTCAACTCTGTTGATTATACCCCTACAATAAAGTTAGGGGTATATAGAGACAAGTGAAGTTAAAAATTGTATTAGTCCTGTCAACGATTTTAAGGTGCACTTGGTTTAGGATCTGTATGGTCATGAACTGGCAAAGACTCCTTTTCATTTTCAAGTCTACCCACATTCCTATCGGCTTGCCAAAAAAGGAATCTACTGTCTATAGAATCAGCAATAGGAGCTAAATGATGCTGATTCTCAGTGAACTCTTCCCAAGTCAAATGACATGGATCCTCTAATTGATAATCCGTTAAATGGGTTCCTGGAAGCAATTTATTTTTAAATCGATCCCCATATAAAACACGCTGATATACAGAAATAAATTTTTGATATTCACTAAAAGAAAAATGATCATAATGTTTACCCCTATGATCATAAAGAATGAGTAATAATTCGTTAACTGTTGTTGATGATTCCAGATCCAATGTTATTGATTCTATACTATTTTTTTTATTAATTATAAGTTTCATTGATGAGTATTATTTAATTGAACCTTATCCATTAATATATTTTAAATAGCAAGAAATCAATATTTAGTGAATCATTGAAGTAGTGAAAACCCCTCATCCGCCCTTACAGGCACCTTCTCCCTATAAGGGAGAAGGGATATCCCTTCCATTACTAATGTGCAACCGGTTTGATAGGTAACATTTCAAACCGGGCTGATAGGTAACAGATTTAAGATGCTAGGGTCTAAAAATTTTA
>NZ_LNYZ01000026.1 GCF_001468065.1 Legionella steigerwaltii | reverse complement strand
CAGGCCCAGCGAACTCCTGCCTGGGAGCTCAGCATTTAAAATAATTAGCCGTTATATTGGATGTTATGAATGAAACAAGTTCTGGCGGTCCACGAATGGAAAAGGTATTAATGACCTCTTTTAGATCCTTATCCCCTTTATCTATATGATCTAGAATTTTATCTATAACAGTTTTATCGTTGAGTGATGCCAATGCTCTTGATTACTACTTTTGCAATTTGTTGGCCTGCGGCAGTTGCATTGACTGTGCTTTATGTAGGCTATGAAATGTATCATGCTTACAATCAACATCAGAGTAAAAAAGAAGCTGCCCAACATGCTTTGGAAGCTCCTGAAAATGATGATGAAGAATTTGATAGGGTATACTGTTTGGCATAGTTTAAGGTTTGAACCCCATTTTAATGGGGTATGATCTTAATCTCTTTAACAGTGCTTTGGACTCTAAGGAGCATCTCTAATAGCTTGCGCGAACAGTCACCTCAGTCGATTGCTCAATATAATCTTGCGCTATATCAAGTATTTTAGGTAAGGCCAAATGAGTTGCAACGGCGGTTAGGGTGCCCGCAATGAGTCCACCAGTTACCCCAGAATCAGCAGCAAAAAGACAAAACACAACAAGTGAAGTTGCTGTGATCACATAGTTTGAATTCTCTCGAATCGGATCAATCTGTTTTTTAGCATGTTCTCGTATACGTCCAGCAGCCATTTTTCTCGCTTCTCCGCCAAACAGTCTATTTGCCTCAGAATTTAGTTGTGCTCGCTCTCGCTCGTAGTATCGATCGCGCAGGTCTTCTCCTGTTATATATTTTCCAGACATATTTAGTACCTCTTTTAGTTGCACATTAAAATTAATTCATTAAAACCAATAAATTAAAAGTTTATAATTTTAACAAGCCAATCTTTTTTATCAACAAATACTTTTCTTCTGTGCAATAAGAGCAGCAAATTGGTCTAATTTAAATAGTGTCAATTTAGTGATGGATTCTCATTTTCCTTTTTCAAATAGTTATGCCATTAATTAAGAATGTTGATAAGAGTGATCTTGACTTGAATTGATGGACACCTAGTTAAGAGAGTAAAATCTTAACCAGAGGTGAATAATGCACAATAATAATCCAGAACAAAAATCAAACAGAAAGAAATACAGTCCTCATTTCAAAGATCAGGCGCTAGAACGAGCAAAAAAGGATGGTATAGCTCAAGTAGCGAAAGATCTCGACCTAACACCAGCATTATTATATTCGTGGCAAGCGAAGAAAAAGCAAGGTGAAGACTGATCTTGCTCGGAAAAAACGGACACCTTGCTAAGCTACCATTTTGACCTCAAATAATTCTGGCGATTTATAGCCGATCAACGAATGAAGTCGTTTTCGATTGTAATATATTTCGATGTATTCAAACACATGATTTTTGGCAATAGCACGCGTTGCAAATTTTTCCCCATGAATCGCTTCTACTTTAAAACTATGGTTCCAGCTTTCCATAGCAGCGTTATCATAGCAATCGCCACGCTTACTCATACTGCAAACAAGTCCATAACGTGTTAGAAGTTTTTGATAGTCATAAGAGCAATACTGGCTACCCCTGTCTGAGTGAAGGATAAGGCCTCTAGGTGACTTTCGGCTCCATACAGCCATTTGCAACGCATCAATCACTAATTGCTTTGTCATGCGTTCAGAAAGAGACCATCCAACGATTTTACGCGAATATAAATCCATAACAACAGCAAGATAGAGCCATCCTTCTTCTGTCCAAACATAGGTGATGTCGCTGACCCATTTTTCATTAGGTTGATGCGCTGAGAAATTTTGCTGTAATAAATTTGGCGCGACTGGCAATTGATGATTGCTGTTCGTGGTTGCTTTAAATTTCTTCGCAGCACGCGCTCGCCATCCATTCGAACGCATGATTTTAGCAACACGATGTCTACTTACTAGCTCACCTTCATTATTTAACCGTTTAGCAATCCAAACCGCGCCTGCTCGTGATTTCTCATCATCAAAAATGATTTTGATTTTATTAGTTAATTGCTGATTTTTATCTTCTCGTCGAGAGGGTTTGCGATCTCGCCAATCATAGTAGCCGCTAATAGATACAGATAATAAACGACTCATTAACCTAAGAGAAAATTGATCTGAATGCTCCTTCATCATAGCGTACCTCACTTTGATTCCTTCGCGAAGTACGCAGCCACCTTTTTTCTGCTGTGCTTTCCATGAATACAGTAGGGGTTCCGATACCCCAAGATCCTTGGCCACTTGAGAAACGCCATCTTTAGCGATTCGTTCTAGAGCTTGATCTTTGAATTGGGGGCTATATTTCTTTCTAAATACTCGTTTTTCTGGTTTATTATTATTCATTATCCACCTCTGCTTTAGATTTTACTCTCTTAGCAAGGCGTCCGACAAATCAGGGCAGGATCAATATAGAGGAGCATTGAACTACTGTAACAAGGTCTCATCTACTAGGTTGAATTTTTGAATATTAGTATAAATCTATTTTTTTATTATTCATGTGCACCTCTTCTAATTGTTGAAATTATAACAAGTTAAAAGAGATGACACAGTTATTTAAACACTACCTTTTATATTATTGCAAGCTTTGTAATAAATTTAATAGCCAAAATAGAGCCTTTTTTAATTATTAGTGGGTCTTATATTTTCAGGTAAGCTCGTTTCCGGTCTTTCTAATCCTAGTACTGCTCTAAATCTATTAATTATCCCTCTTCCCCTACTTGCTGTATCTCTTGCTTCTACATTTGTTGTATTAGTGGCCATTATCTCAGGGTGTTCTCTTTTTAGAGCAAGCTGAGCAGCCTTACAAAATACTTCATTCACACCATTACCATTTATAGTACTGGTAGACATGTAATGGCATTGATTTCTTTCAGCAAACTCAATAACAGACTCCTCATTTATGTTGTGGAACGCAGCATTATCCATGACAATAATGGCCTGACGGTTAAGCTCAGGTAACAAATCCTGTTCAAGCCAAGCCTCAAAGGTAGCCGTGTTAATCGTGTCTTGAAAGAGGGTAATGGTGAGTAACCGCTCCCCTAATAAAGCGCCTATAACATTGGTTCGCCCGCGAGCCCCCCAATCTTGAGTACCATAACACCGTTGACCTTTTAAAGCATAACCATGGGTACGGGGCATGTCATGAGCAAATCCACTCTCCTCTAAATAAACAATATCCATCCCATTGGCTTGATAACTATTTAGTTTATTTTGAAACAATAAGCGCTTTTCTTCGTCTGCTTTTGGATGAATGAGTGTTTTTTTTATACGTCACATTCAAGCGTTTTAGTGCTCAGTATATTCCACTTTGACTTGCGCCAAGACGCTCTGCTCGTTCATATTGATAGCTATCAGGGTACTCTTCAATGTCCTTTTTTAGCCCTTCCATATCTATTTTTGTGGCTGATTTATTGCGCGTTTTTTTAGGCTCTAATTCAATAAGCCATCTCATTACGCTCGCTTTGCCCACTCCAAATCGAATCGCTACTCCTTCTATGCTTAAACCTTCTCTTTCCCTTATCTCTAATACTTTTTTTCGAAAATCAATAGAATGCGTCATAACTTATTGATTATAATCAATTTATTTTAATTTGGCTATATTACAATTCTTCAAAAAACGCACAACTTCTGAAGAGTTTTGACCGGCAGGTTTAAAATACTCTTTCTCAAAAAAGAAATTAATAACTGATAATTTGCTTTCTGAATTAAAACCTTTACCACTTTCTGCTTCTGATATTAAATTAAGCAATGCGTTCGTATCGGGGATGAGTTTAGTTAGTAAAGACTCATTGAGTTGTTTCAATAACTCTATTTTATCTTTATTAGAAGGTAGTTGGAGAAGAATTTCACGGAGCGTTGACACACTATTTAATGTCGTCTCATAAGAAGGACAATGACTGGTAACAATTTCCTCTAACCTTTTCTGATAGTCTAAAGCCTCTATGGTATTTAAAGAACCTTGTTTGATGTCGTGTAACTGCAAACGTAATCCTATCCCAAAATAGGGATGATTTTTTATTAAAGAAACAATAATCTTATCTTCATTTTCTATCAATTGACTTAACAAACTGATCTTGCTCTCTTCCCCATACGATATCGTCGGACTATAAATTCGTTTGCCTTCAATTAAACTCAGGAGATTTTTTTCAGCTTTGTCTATTTCTTTATCAAGTCGGATTCTTTTATTATCAGTTTTTTCAGTATCTTGAGCAAACTTAGGAGTCCAACCCATTAATAATTCTTGGTTTTCTCTCAAGATATAAGCCAATTCAGATCCATTTACCTCCACACATTGTTGAAATGTTTGTCGTTCTCCTGTGGGCGTAATACCTGGATTTCTCAAGCGCTCCCATATTACTCCAATATCAGTAGGGGGTTTTCCATCTACACGACCGTCGTTTATAAATTTTTCTATTGTGCAAGCAAAAAGCTTCGTACGTTCTTCTTCAGTTAAATTATCAATAAATTCAGCAAATTCAATAATCCCTATATTCGCATCAGAACCGGCATTATACTCTTCTCCTCCTCGGCCTCCATGAGCCCTACCTTCTCTTAATTTATTTATAAAACGCTCAAGATACCCTCCCACACTTTGATCTTGTGATGAATAAGTTAGGTTTGACGTTTTCTGGTGTTAAAGGCCTGTCATCCTGTTCAAATAATGTAATTAACTCTTTAATTTCTTCTAATGTTTGAAGTAATTCTAATTGCTCGGTAATATTCTTTCCTCCCAGTCGTTCAGGAGAAATAAGCTTTAATAAATTACTCAAGTCTATGCTCAATTCTTTTAAAGTATTCATGGTCTCTCGATAGAGACATACAACACTTACTTTATTTATAGAAAAAAAAGGTACTACTTGCATATTAACCAAATAAATTGGCTTGCAAATAATCATAGGTTGATAATAGAAATAAAACACATCTTTTAGGGTTGTTCTCAACTATGAGCGCTGGCATTTGATCTAAAATCTTACATTATCGATATATTTGAATATCATTATCTTCAAAAATTGGTATTCGACAAGATTGAACTATTATTTATTTTCGCATATTGCATGTGTGTGTGTTGTACTATTGGTTCCTAGATGTTTAGTATCACTTCATCCATGTTCAAAGTAGGATCTGGACGCTTTTTAGTAGGTTTTGGATCTTCGTTCGCCTTTATAGGTGTATTGTCTCTTGCCATATATTGGTTACCAAACGTTATTTTTCTTTGGTCGCAGGACTGATGACTACTTTAGGGATGTTGGGTCTTGTTTATGGTGAAGTGAAAATTACTGAATGGTCTCAGAGCATCGGTTGGGAGGAAGTGCTATTGTCAATCGCGATTATTGGGTTCGGATTAAGTGTGTTTATGTTTGCTGTAGTGCGTGATGGCCCCATTATTCAAATAAACATCCTTTGCTCGAGTTTTTTAGGAATGTTTGGAAAGTACTCATGGCTCCTGAAGTTTGGGTTATTGGTTTTGTTGGAGCATGTTTGTATACTTCTTTATCTGTTTTTGGGGAGTTGTGGGGAAAAACTTATCTAGAGCAGGCGCATCATTTAACAAAAGTTGAAGCTGCTAAAACTGTTTCCGCAGTATTTTTGGGCTGGGCAGTTGGTGCTCCTATTGCAGGATACTTATCGGATCGCTCAGGACGTCGATTATTACCTTTAGTTTTAGGTGCAATTTTTGCCTTAATTTGTATAAGTATGGTTTTATATATTCCTAACTTATCTTACATTAGCTTAAATATTCTATTATTTCCCTATGGAGTGTTTAGTGCTACAGAAATTATTGTATTTATTATGGCTAAAGAATGCAGTGGTGCACAACTCTCAGGTACTGTATTTGCTGCAACCAATATTATAGTTACTCTTGGAGGCGTTGTATTCCAGCCTTTAGTAGGTAAACTATTGGATACGTTTGGTGACAGCGGTATTGTTGGTGGGGAGCATATATACTGTTGTAGATTATCAAGTTGCTTTGTCTATATTACCACGTTCATTATCGCTCGTTACTATTCTTGCATTTTTTATCAAGGATAATAAGGATCTTGTAATAAATTAGTCTCAGTGAAGTGAACCGAAAGGGTTTACTTCAGGTTTTACTCTAAATTCAGTAATCTTCTTTTTTGAATTTATAACTCAGGATTTCATGCCTTCTTGATTCATGTGATTTGAGGTACTCAGAATAAACCTCTGTTTACATCACCTATAGAGCTCCCAAAACTCAGAAAACCCATTTCAATATGATTCCAAACGCGATGAATTTCAAGCATTGTTCGTGCATCTTTAAGAGAGCTAAGAGCTCCTATAGTGAACATTAAGAGTTTTTCTGATAACATTTCTTCCTGTATTTTGATGCAAGTCTTTGAGTTAATTTAGTCTGAACCCAGCTTATTATGTTTGCAACGATTTAAGGATAAATATGAAGCGCACAACAAAAATTGATCGGGTTAATGAAAAGAAAACTGAAAAAACAACTACTGATTCACTCTCCCTTGATTATAAGAATTTCCTTACTGCAAAAAGAGTCATTATCACCCAGGGAAAAGTAAGCGTGGGTGTTAGTACCCTATTAGCCAAAAATTTTGAGTTGTTTTCTCAAGCATACTTTAAGCTCAAAACCAATGAGTTTCTTACAGAGCGCGATGAGATGATCGCTCTTGCAACATGTCTTAACCCGCATCATCAAGTCATGTTAAAAGCACTGATTGCAAATGAAGCACGCTTAACTAATAACAGCGAAAGAGCAGAGCAATTCTGGCTTACAGTTGAAGACAAAACCAATTACTTTCAAAAAAAATATCAATCCTTTATGACACAGTTACAAGAAGAAATTGATAACAATAATTATCGCTCGTCAGTTCAATATTTAATGTTGGAATTTCCATACCCAGAACTCGCAGAAGTGATAAATATGGCAAAAACAGAGCCATATAAAGAAAAGTATATTCGAGGATGTGATTATTTGAAAAACAACCATCAGATTATAATTCAGCCCAGGCAATTTCGTCAGAATAGTCAAGTTTTTGGCTCTAATTTAAATAGTTTTTATGAGATTATTTTTGAAGGTCAAAAAGCAATTGCTGCTTATCCACAGGCGTTTCAAGATAAATTTTCTCTATTTCTCGCTGAAGCAGAATCGTCCCTTTTACCTGACAGATCCAAGTTGAGGGGTATTGTAGCCAGTAAAATTATTTCTATTTATCTAAGTGATGAAAAAAATGATGCCAGGATCGCCCCTATCCATAACCAAATTACTTGCTATTTACAAAGTGTCCCTTTGGAGTTATGTCTTAGCTATATTAAAGTAAAGGATGAACCACCACAAAAATACATCTCAGAAAAAGTATTTCAACTTATTTGTTCTTGCATTGAACTTTATAAGCAGTCGAATAGACAAAATTCCGATTTTTTTGCAATACAGAACATAGAGCCTAAATCAGGAACCCTTACTTTGGATACTCCAGTTACTGAGAAACTCCGTAGTAACAGTACCATAGAACTGAAAGAACAGACCAAAGCGTCGAAAGATCTTGGTAAAAAAGACAATGGATTGCACCGATTTTTTTCTCAGTTACCGTTGGTGAAAAGAAATGATGAGCCTTCTCTGGTTATCAGTGAACCTACTTATTTGTTCGGGAGTATGGAGCCCTCGAGTGCTAAAAGCCAAATCGGCCCTGATCAACAGAAAACAAGCAAGGCTGCTATAGCCTCTCCATCGAGCAACGACTTGAAGAAAAATAGTCCTGCAGTCAAGGAAGTCAATTTGAACGCTAAAAATGATAAAGAAAATAATTATACTCATACAGGTCAAGATTTAGATGTTCCTTCTGCAAATAAATCAGCTGATTTTCTGAAGAAAAAGGCGTTTGTAGAGAATTTATTTAATAAAAGAAATCCAAATTTCCAGGAGCAATCTCACCCCAAAAGTTCAAATCAAAATGCACCCAATTAGGCATAGTGCATAGGAGCATAAGTTATTGAATCGATGCGTGTTGCGACAAGAATATCTTTGCTTTCCTTTTCGTTTACAGGTTGATAAGAGAAATAAAACACCTCTTTTAGGGTTTTTCTCAACTATGAGCACTTGCATTTGATCTAAAATCTTACATTCTCGATATATTTAAATATCCTTATCTTCAAAAATCGGTATTCGACAAGATTGAACTGTTATTTATTTTCGCATATTTTGAATTCAGGCCCAGCGAACTCCTG
>NZ_LNYZ01000025.1:17176-101447 GCF_001468065.1 Legionella steigerwaltii | reverse complement strand
TTAAAATTATGAATTTTTTTAAGAAAAATGAGACTAAATATGCTGCATGGGAATAATCAACTTTTAGACGCCAGGGTAATAACTGAGATCATTATGACGATTTATTTGCATCGAGGAGAATCGCATAGAGCAGTAAAATTTCATCCCTACGTGACCCATTTTTTTAGATTGTGGATGTGGTTGACGACGGGTATATCAAGAAGAAGATGGGTAGCGATTCATCATCTTCATCATAAGTACACTGATACTAAAAAAGATCCACACTCTCCTGTTATTTTCGGACTTAGCAATATGTTTTTTTATGGCATTGAAATAACTCATTTATCAATGGAAAACGAAATGGTGCGTAATTTCAGTGACATTCGCGATAATGATTTCTTAGAGAAACATTTATACGAAAAACATTCAGACAAAGGACCTTTTGTTTTCTTTTTATTGGAGTTTTTAGCCATAGGAGTTTGGGCCGTACCTATATGGAGTTTACAAATGATTATGGAGACATTTATTGCAACATTTTATGTTAATGGTATTGCTCACAGCAAAGGTTATACTAATTTTGAGGTTGATAACACATCCAGAAATATTACTCGATTAGCTATTTTTGCCTGTGGCGAAGAGTTGCACAATAATCACCATGCTAATCCTGCAAGTGCTCGGTTTTCTTTTAGAAATGATGAGTTCGATCTGGGATGGTTTTATATCAGAAAGCTGCAATCTCTTAGGCTTGCAACTGTGCGAAAAGAATAAAAGAGCAAAACTCTATGATAAATACATCCAGTTCTTGTATTGTTTCGATGTGATGATTCAAAGCATCACATCATTGATGAGAATTTAAATAGCTAATCAACGAACAACCCCAATAGCTCCATCGATGTATATTGCTGGAATACCTTATGTTGCGCCAAAAACCAAATGTATCAAACAGGATAGATACCCTAGGTTAAATTCACAAATCAGCCAGAATAAACTGCAATATCATTTATTTTGCAATCGCGGTTATCAATTACTTGAGCACATCAGGCTTTTCTACAAGTTGATTTTCTTGATGTTGTATCTTATTCCTTTTTAATTCCAAAGGAACTTTATTCACATCATGAATAATTTTAATTTTCTCTAAAAAGCATAATAAATAATAGGTTATATCTATTTGCCACCAACGAAATCCCTGACTTGTGGATCGTGGATAAAAGTGATGATTATTATGCCAACCCTCACCTAAGGTAATTAAAGCAAGAAGGAAATTATTGCGACTTTCATCATCTGTTTCAAATGTTTGTTTACCCCATATATGGCAGAATGAATTAATCGAAAAAGTAGCATGGAAAAGAGCAATTGTTGAAATAAAGCCCCAAACAACTAACTGCATGCCATTCGTGTGTAGTTTAGGAAAATAACTTGCTAAAAAAGTACCTGTAAAAAATAGTATGAATAGTAAACAAATAGGTACTACATTATCATAACGGTTTAACCAGCGTAATTCCGGATATTTAGCAAAATCCTGTATTGCTTTGTAGTCTGTTTTAAAATTGTCTGAATAAAAAATCCATCCCACATGACTCCACAATAGACCATGTTGTACAGGGGAATGAGGATCTTGTGATTGCTCTGTATGTCGATGATGGATCCGGTGATGGCTTGCCCACCAAAGTGGCCCTCTTTGTACGGCAGCATTACCCAATACCGCAAAAATAAATTGCCAAAAACGATTTGTTTTAAAAGTCTTATGTGAAAAATAACGATGATAAAAACCAGTTATAGCAAACATTCTAAGAAGATAAAGTAAAATGGCAGTAAAAACCGCTGTAAAACTCCATCCAACCCAGAAAACCGCCAAACAACACAAATGAAGTAGCACAAAAATAAAAGCGCGAGTCCAATGTATCTTACCTTGTTTTAAATTATCTTCTTTGATACTAGTATCAAACCATCCATGTATGGAGAACACTAACGATTTGAATTTCATTTTTATCTCTACAAGAAAACCAATGAAAATGAAATAAGTGAGAGTTTGGATATCTTCTCTGAAATTAAGCATTACACTTCATTCTAAAAATAAGCTTGTTGCTTTTTACATCATATGAAAATACAACTTCCACTAACATAAACCCAGTATCTGCCTGTATTGCAGGCAAAAACTATGATTTTTAAAGTGTAGCAGATACTGGGAGTTTGGTATTAAATATTGGTCAATAAGTAAAAAAATTACCAAAATTTAACTATATTTCCTTATAATCTTCTTTTCAAAGGGCGAATTTAATGATTTGGATGCATTATTTTCTGATTTTTTAAGACAAAAACACTAAGGTTTAAAGTTTTCATTTGGTCCAGAAATTAACTCGCCAATTGATTTTTCACCAAACACCAGACTAAAAAAGCTAATTCCTATCCCTTTCCCCCAACGCCAGGTAGTTTCCAAAACAGAAGGCTGAGAAATACTATCCAAACGCTCTATTTCTTCATGACTTGGATGCAATTCACGAAGCGAGTTCACATAAGTAGCAATTATTTCGCTTACTTTAGGTGTAAATTCAGTTTGTTCATATAAATAACCGAGAAAACTTTTTGCCATACTTAATCGTGTAGCATAGAGCTCATCGTTTTTTATTTTTATGCGCTCTAAGTGCAGAATATAATCTTCAAGGAGATACCTAGGCTTAGTAATGGGATTAATTTTTTTGAACGCCTCGACCACTTCATTTTCATCGGCGCTTCCTACCCACTCATAAAACTCCGATTGCCCGTCTTCCAATCGTTTCTCATAAGTAAATGGATTGAGCTGAGCAAGATGTCCTGCAATTAACTGATCTACGGTCTTTTGCATTATTTTTTCTTGTGGGGGCATTACTACATCTATGCCAGATTTCTGAAAAACAATGCAAATAAACAACACATGGGTCATTATTTTAAGTGCATAGTCTAATTTTCCTTGCAAAGGCTTAGGCTCCAACTCATATACAGCTTGCAAGACAGCTACTTTTTTTGCATCTTTCTCAGAATAACCATTGTTTAACCATTCAAGAATCAAAAAATTTACTGTGTCTTCTGCACCAATAAGCTCATATTTCTGGGTAATAAAATCGATCCACTCCAAAAAAAGGAGATACTTTCCTTCACGCAGGGCTTTAAGGTATTCAGAACTAGATGAAAGCATAGCAATCCTTGGCTGCTTTTTTTCAATCTTATCCTATACTTAAAGAACATAAATATGCAAATGGTGCACACTATGAAAAGAACGTGGTATGTAACTGTTGCTGTATCTCTTTTACCCTTTAATTTAGCGCTTGCCAATCCCGCAACAAATTGCGATTTAACTCAATTTCGTTGGGAATGTGATTTGCCAGTGCAAGTTACACCCAAGCCTGGAGCCACATCACTCGTGTATTGTGGTAATTCATATGGCTACATTACAAAACAGGAGTATGACATACTGGCTCGCTATCAACGTGCCAATGTGAATATGGTTTTAAATATTAATGGTGAATATATAGACAGTCCTTGTATCGGCGCGCAAAGATAGTACAATAGCCTCAATTCTATCCCTATAATATATTTGGGAAATATTGTAGCCTGGGTGCAACACAGCGGAACCCGGGTTTTTCTGAATTTTTAGTTTCCCCGGGTTCCGCTGTGCTACACCCAGGCTACAAGTAGATTAATTAGATGATCATTGAACTCGATGGTATCCCAATAGAAATATTAAGAAAAAAAATTAAAAACATGCACTTACGTATTTATCCTCCCGATGGCATAGTTAAAGTAAGCGCTCCGCTTAGATTCAGTGACCAACTTATAAGGCAAAGTCTTGAATCTAAAAGTGCATGGATTCATAAACAAAGAGAACGCATTCTTAACCGCGCTGTTGCTGCTGAAGAATGTACATATGAAACAGGGGCCACTGTACCATTCAAGGGGAAAAAGTATTTATTAATCATTGAAGAGCATCATGGCCCTACACAAATTCAAATCAATGACGAGCTTATGTACTGTTATACCCAGCCGAACAGTTCACCTACCCAAATACAAACCATTCTTGAACGATGGTACAAGCATCAAATGCAAATAGTGTTGCCGGATCTCATTCAACACTGGGAAACTGTTATTGGTGTCAAAGTAGCCCAATGGGGAATAAGAAAAATGAAAACACGTTGGGGCTCGTGTAATACGAAAGCGGCGCGTATTTGGTTAAATCTCAACCTCATCAAAAAAACAACGATTTGTCTGGAATATGTTCTTGTTCATGAATTAATCCATCTGCTAGAACCCAGTCATAATAAGCGTTTTTATGAATTAATGAGTCAATTCATGCCTCAATGGCGTGAATATGAATATCAACTTGAAGGACGTAGGCTTTGATAGATTCAGAACAACTCATTCATAACCTTTGTACCCAAGGGTTTTATATTATCGACGGCTTTCTCGAGCCAACTCAATGCCAGTCATTACGTACAACAGCGCAGGAGTTATATGAACAAGGGCTGTTTCGAGGGGCTAAAATCGGCCTTAAATTGAATTCACATAAAAATGATATCATTCGCTCTGATGAAATTTTTTGGCTGGATGAGCATGAGACTAATCCGTCAATACAAATTTTTTTACAAAAAATACAGTACTTAGCGCAAGTATTGAATCAGTCGCTTTTTTTAGGTTTACGTGAATTTGAAACCCATTTTGCTGCATATCAACCAGGCACCTTTTATAAAAAGCATGTGGATCAATTCGCGACGCAAAAAACACGAAAAATCTCATGTGTGTATTATTTAAATAATAATTGGGAGTCTGAATATGGTGGTGAGTTAAAACTTTACAATAATGAAGATCAATTGATTAGGAGCGTTTTGCCCCTCGAAAATCGTTTCATCTGTTTTAATAGTGAATTGCCGCATGAGGTTTGTGTTACGCATCGACCTCGCTACAGCATTACTGGTTGGATGAAAACTCATTCGCATTTTTTACTGAAAAAGGACGAGTTCTCCACTTTATAAGTAGATTAGTAATTAAACAATCGTATCCATGCTCGCGAAACAATATGATAATTGTGTATAATGATATTTTTATTTTCACTTAGTCTCTATGCATGCCTTAGACATTAAACAGTTATATAAAACTTATGCGAATGGTGTACAAGCATTAAAGGGCATTGATTTAACCATAAACACAGGTGATTTTTTCGCCTTATTGGGCGCTAACGGCGCGGGAAAATCAACAACCATTGGTTTAATTACTACATTACTTAATAAGACATCAGGTAGTATTAATATTCACGGTTATGATTTGGAAAAAGAACCGGAGAAAGCCAAATCGTGTTTAGGTCTGGTGCCCCAAGAAATCAATCTTAATATTTTTGAAACTTGCGTACAAACCCTGCTTAATCAAGCGGGTTACTATGGAATTTCACGAAAAAATGCTCTACCACGAGTTGAATCCCTGTTGCAGCAATTAGGCCTTTGGGAAAAAAGAAATTCAATAGCCCGACATTTATCTGGGGGGATGAAACGCCGACTCATGATTGCCAGAGCTTTAGTTCACCAACCTAAGGTATTGATTCTTGATGAGCCTACAGCGGGGGTTGATATAGAAATACGCCATAGTATGTGGGAGTTCCTTACCCGAACTAACGCAGAAGGAACAACCATTATTCTCACGACCCATTATCTGGAAGAAGCAGAACAGCTGTGTAAAAACATTGCCATCATTGATAAAGGAGAAATAATAAAAAATACATCAATGAAGGCTCTTCTACAAACACTGCGCCATCAAACTTTTATTTTCACTACAGAAAACCGTATCGATCTTTTACCCGATTTACATCCCTTTAAACCAACCTTGATTGATAGCACTACAATAGAACTTCGAGTAGATAACAATCTGAATTTAAATGATGCATTTGCACTATTCACCCAAAACGGGATAAAAATTCATAGCATGCGCAATAAAACCAATCGCCTGGAAGAACTCTTTTTGGATCTAATAAAAAATGGCCATTAAACAAATTATCGCATTATATACTTTGGTACGACGTGAGTTAGTGCGTATGTTTCGCATTTCAACTCAGGTTTTTTTGCCTCCAGTGATTACGACGACACTTTACTTTCTCATTTTCGGCAGTTTAATTGGCCCTCGTATCGGCTCGATTCAAGGGGTCAGCTATCCAATGTTTATTGCTCCTGGATTGATTATGATGTCGGTCATTGTGAATTCCTATGGAAACGTATCTTCCTCACTTTATAGCGTCCGCTTTCAAAAAAGTATTGAAGAAATGCTCGTGAGCCCAATGCATAATAGTCTCTTACTTCTTGGATATGTTTTGGGAGGGGTATTTAGAGGATTAATCGTTGCTGCATTGGTCTATATTATTGCGAGCTTTTTCTTAACTGTTGAATTAAGCCATTTGCCAATGACGCTGCTGGTTGTATTGTTAGTATCTGCTGTATTTTCTCTAGCAGGCTTTACAAATGCGATGGTTGCCCGAAACTTTGATGATATTATGATTATTCCAACTTTTATACTCACCCCACTCACCTATTTAGGGGGAGTATTTTACAGCATCAATATGCTTCCTGAATTCTGGCAAAAAGTATCTTGGCTCAATCCTATTCTATACATGGTTAATGCGCTTAGAAATGCCATGATTGGTCAAAGTGAAGTCAATACAACTTTAGCTATGGGAATTATTTTGCTTATGTTGGCATTGCTCACGCTCATCAATATGATTTTATTAAAAAAAGGTGTGGGTTTTCGTGAATAATCTTGTTTAAGGTGAATACCGTGCCCTCTATGGCATCAACTTAAACGTGTATATGTAGCCTGTATTAGCGTAGCGTAATATGGGAATGTAAACTTAATCCCGGATTTTACGACTGCGTCTAACCCGGGTTATGCTCCCTTTAGCTGACATCAAGGTACTGTTCTTAAAACTCTTAGACAGTACCACCTGAAGTCAAACAAATTATGGAAATATCAGCTATTGCTGCAGCTTGAGCAGCTTGTGTTGCCGTAGAGGTTGAAGTTCCTGTTACTTGAGCAGTAGAAAGATAGGATGCACTATCGGCACCACTCCCTGCATCATTAGTGGCAGTCCTCCCTGCTCCAGTTGTGACGGATATAACATCAGCCGTCGTTTTGACTTCCCCCTCTTTAGGGAACGGTGCATTAACAATCCGATCGCCAGTAACACGAACACTTGCGCCAGGTCTAAGGTATTCATTTCTTGCCAAAACAAGTCCCTCGAGAACCTGAATGTAAGTCATTTTAGGAGAAGCGACATAGACACGTACATCCGTTCCAAGTATTGCAAGAGATAAAATTGGTGTTTTTAGTGATTCTTTAATTTTTTCCGGAGTTTTTATTTCTACCTTACCCTTACTCAATTCAGCCTTAATTTGTACTGACTCTTTAGGAGCATAAGCCAGAATTTTATAGTTTGAATTTGATCCTATATTAACCAATGCACCGTTTGAATATTGAATGTTCGCTGCAGCGCCATCACCAGTAATCAACTCATCGCCTGGCTCCAAAGCAGAACCGCGAGTAAGCACACGCTCGGCACCATTATGATGTGCTACTACTTTGTTTTGGGTGAACAAAACAGTAGCAGCAGATTGAGCAAATACCTGGCTGACTAACATGAATAATCCTGTAAATATTATTTTTTTCATATATATTCCTGTACAATTTTTCCATTAAAAAAGTTTTGGCACTGAATATAAACCCATCCACATTCATTAATCTTCATAAGATAACAAAAAATCATTTATGCTGGTGCATATAAACCCCATCCCAGTTTTCAGGAGGAGGGGTTTTCATGAATGCTTTAATACGTTCATGGTACATCTGATACAAATAAACTCCAGGAAATTTGGTTTTTAACCTAGCAAATTTTTTTTCTGCGGATGGCCAATTCTGTGCGGAATATTCAACCAAAGCTTTATGGTATTCATCCAGCTCAGTTAAAACCTCATCGGAAGCTTCAGAAACCGTACATAGCGGTTGGTAGATAATCAATCCACTTTTTCTTCCTTTAACAGTAATTTTATCTATGATTCTCCAGACAAATTGATCTTGTCCAGAACGCGTTCCATCACTCACTAAAATAGTCACCTGATAAAATTTAGTTAAATCTTGCAATCGAGAAGCAAGATTCACTGTGTCCCCAATGACCGTGTATGCACGACGAAACGCAGAACCCATGTCGCCAACATTCATCATTCCTGTTGCTAAACCAATACCAATTTTCACTGCCGGTAAACCTTTTTCCTCCATTGTTACATTAATTTCCGGTAATTGCTTTGCTAAAGTTAAGGCGCAAGTAATGGCATGGAATGCATGTTCTTCATCGTGTATAGGAGCTCCCCAAAAGGCAACGATCATATCACCTACATATTTATCAATCGTCCCTCTAAAACTAAAAATGATTTCGGTAATTGGTGTAAAAAAAGCATTCAATAGCCGCTTCACATCTGATGCATTTAAAGTCTCACTCACTCCGGTAAAATTACGTATATCACTAAATAAAACGGTCATATTACGCTCTTGTCCCTCCATACTGTATTGATCAGGGGACTCGATTAGCTCTTTTACATAGTCTTCAGGGACGTATTGACCAAATAACTGATTAATTTTTCTTTTTTGTCTTCGTTCAACGATAAATAAATAAGCATAATTCGTTATTGTTATAAGCACGATTAAAGTGAGCATCAGTGCTATTGGAAGATAGAAACTTTTGGAGACGAATAGATAGATTGATAAAGCTCGAATGCCAATAATACCAATTACTGCAAGGATCAACATTCTAGAAACACTCAAGAAAGAGATTAAAAAGGTAAAAAATAACCCAAACAACACCAGATACACCCTTCCTTGAGTAGTCTTCCAATCAAATTCGGATACTAATTGCTGTCCAACAATACCTTGAACCATATTCCCTACCATCTCAACACCAGGAAACGATTGCGCAACAGGGGATTGGTGCAGATCGGCCAAAAGAATGATTGTTGAACCAATAATAGCAATTGCTCCCTGCAATTCATCCGCATTAATTTTACCTTGTATAACATCCGTTGCAGAATAATAATTCAGGGTTCCAATTTGTCCCCAAAATGGAATAAGAATTTGCCCATGCGCGTTTGTAGGGATAAATACATTCCCCATTTGAATCCCATACAATTGATGAGCATGAGTTTTAAGTGAAATGTGTTGTACCATCAAATAATTCATAGCCGTTGCAAGCGATAATGTTGGGTATAACTTGTTATCATAACTTGCTAACATAAGACCATGTCGCACCGTCCCATCCAGATCCGGTACGTTTGTTACCGCACCTGCTTGAGTCGATGCATTCAGAAATAATGGTAAACAGCCGTTATATCCAGAAAATTGATAGAGAGGGAGATGATCTCTGCATAAATACTTATTTTCCGGATTAGTTAAAGGTGTAGGCAACACACCTTTCCTGATTTGCTTGTCATTATGAAACAAAAAGCCTAATACCACATTATGATCCATCAATGCTTGGGCCAAAATACGATCATTATCTACTTTTGGAGCAACTTGCTCGAGCAAATTAGGTAACTGCTTTTGTTCTGGAGACAATTGGGGCATTAGTTTAATTAATTCATCTTTTAAACCTATTGCATAATTTACCTCTGCCTCAGCCATAACAATATCTGTTGCGATCGTAACGACTCCGCTTTGCTTTAATTTGTTAATTAAATCAGCCATCTTAGTTCTGGGCCAAGGCCATCTTCCCTCTTGTTGCACTGATTTATTATCAATATCAATAATAACCACTCGAGGAATTGTTTGATGAGGACGCCAATTTAGTTGCGCCACTTGATCATAAGTTCGATAGTCCAGTTGAGTAATAAACGAACTGAGAAGAGGGATTTGAATAACATCAGCCCAAAAAATAAGAGCCACCCAGAAAAGACCCAAAAGGATTTGTGTCCATTTAGATTTCAATGCCCTCGGTGAAAAATAATATTCCTTCTTCACTAGATATCATCCTTAAATACACTTCTCAACGTAAGCGTCGCTGGAAATCCATATTTGGCTCATCTTGAATGAAAAACACACTGAAAATGCGCACATACTGATGTATGCTGCGCTTTCTCAGCGTATTTTTTCATCCAACCTGAGCTCAAATCTGATTTTCCACAATACTCCCAGAACGGCTTTATTTGGCTCATCTTGTGCGAAAATAATACTTCGGATGCCTCACATACTGAGTAACTAGACCCTAACCAAATTGATACTCTAATGCGACTAGAGTTTGATAGCTCTGAAAAACTCTACTGGCATTATAATATTTTTCTTCAATACGAATGGTTGCATTTTTATAGCTTAATGCAATACCTCCGCCAACGCGAAAGCCACCTTTATCCATATTCAATTGAGGAAGAGAACCATTAATTATACTTGCAGGATTTATAAGTGGGCGACTATTTGAAAATTGTGCTACTTGAATTAATCCACCACTTAGAAAAGGCATGACCGTGGGTTTAATATAATAACCTAATTCAATATTCTCGAGAATTAAAGTTGCTTTATTCGTTAATGGCTCAATCACTTGAAATGTATCAGTAGCTGGAAAAAAATAATTATACCGTCCTGTATCAATTTGGCTGTATAACACACCAACATTGGCTCTCAATTGCAACTGTTTCCAGGTTTTTCTATAAATTGCATTAAAGCTAAGAAACCAGTTGTCATTATTATTAGTTGCTTGAGCAATTAATGGAGCAGGCTCCGTAGCAATCTCGGTTGAAGTGATAAACTTATTAAAACCATACCCCCCCCCAAAATCAGCATAAATCTCAGGAGTAAAAATTTTAAATAAATGGCCAAAAATTGTGTGATTATGTATGGTCTGTTCTGAGTTAGTAATAAATCCAGGAGTCAATAAAAACTGGGAGCTAAGTTCAGTATCAATTCCAAAATAATAAACACCAACCATCATAGTTTGACCTAAAGAAATGTGGTCGGCTCCTGTAGAATAAAGATTTGAATGCCCATTATATCGGTTAAAATTTTCACCTGAAGTCGAATCAAAATTAAAGTCGGTATATCCATAAAGAAATTCTGGCGTTACTTTTATGAGATATTCTGAAATCGTTGATTGATTGGTTGTGCCATCTTTTGACAAAGTATTTGCATTGAGACAAAACCCACTAAACAGCAAAAAAATCGATAAAATAAAAGACTGTTTTTTCATCACACCTAAATTCCTTTTTAGAGAAGGCATTAAACTTTTGGGTTATAATCATAAGCTTAAAACATAAGATTGCACAAGAACAGAGACTTTATCTTCTTTTGGAAAATAACCTGGAAAAGGGAGTTGACCTGTTGTGCACGTTAAAGTATTTGTCACTTACGCTTAAATCCCAAAGCCCGTAAACGATCATCAATTGAAGGATGTGTTGCAAAAGCACTGCTTAAAGACTTCACCGGTTGAATATCGGAAGGATCAAAGAGATAGGATGCCTGCCTAACCTGCTCGTGTGGCGTATTACCATATTCTTGTGTGTACTGTTCCGCATTTTGTTCATGATCTGCACTAATTTTGAGTAATGCCCGCGCTAAAGGTTCATTGTCGCGCATTAATTCCACGCAACCCGCATCGGCCATATATTCGCGTGTTCGACTTAAGAATAAAGCTAACAAGACGGTAATTAAAGGCAAAACATAGCGAAGAACCATAATAACCATTAACAAACGGTTATCTTCGCGTCTGTCGTTTCGTCTAAATAATGCGGAATAAAACAAAATATCCACTACGATCAAAAGAATATTACTTAGAACTGCCACCATTAAAGTTAATTTAATATCGTAATGACGAATGTGGCTTAATTCATGAGCCATCACTGCTTGCAGTTCGGCCCTGTCTAGTTTTTCTATTAAACCTCGAGTAATTGCTACCATTGCTGATTTTTCGCTGTACCCACTCGCAAAAGCATTCATATAATTTGCTTCGATAATAAAAACTTTGGGCATATACTGCAAACCCGATGCAACCTTCATTTCTTCTACTACATTATATAATTGTTGCTCTTGTATGTTTTGGGCTGTTTTGGGGGTAATTTCACGATACTCCGTACCTAATAACATAATTCGATCGTAAAATGCATACGTTATCATTAACGACACCACCGCAAAGCCAACCATAAGAATGGTCGCATAAGGGATAACTTTCAGGTGAATTAAAGCGAGAAAACATTGCTCTAGGGTAATTTGTGGATAAGCCGTATGCAAAACAAATAGATCTGCAATGAAGCCTACAGCAAAATAAATCGCAATAAAAAAAGCAATGACCGCTTGTGTTTTGCGTTTATTTAGCTGTATTTGCTCGCGCCAATTACCTACGCTGCCATGATACTCTTCAAGCCCCATATCCTAAACTCAAAATTTTACGGTATAGTCTTCTTTTGCTTGGATCTGCTCTTCAGGGAGTCCCCAGTAAACAAAATCTTTATCTAGAGCTGAGGCAAACAAAGATACCACCATAGATTCAAAGAATGATTTCTTTTTGGCATTATAACGCTCTATTCCATCGTTATAAGCTTGCTTAGAATAAGCTAATTTATTTTCGGTATTGACAATTTCTTCCTGCAATTGCATTACATTTTGGCTTGCTTTCAAATCAGGGTATCGTTCAAATACCACATTAAGTCCAGATGCAATTTGGGAAATTTGATTCTCTGCAGCAATACGCCCTTGTTCATCTCCCGCAGCTTTGGCTGCTTGAGCCTGATTACGCAAAGCGACTACATCTTTTAGTGTAGTTTGCTCGTAATCCATATATTTTTTTACGGCTTCAATTAAAGATTCAAATACCTTAAAACGACGATCTAATTGAATATCGATTTGTTTTTTGTCGTTATTAATCGCTTCTATTAAATGAATTAAGGTATTGTAAATACCAATAGCCCATATAAATATAAGTACTACAATAATTATAAGAACAATAAAAAAAGTGCCCATTTTTCTTCCTATGCAAAATTTCCTACAATTTAGTTATAGATCGAAAATGAGAAAAAAAACAGTAGAAGTACTGAGGATTTTTTGAGGACCCAAACTATAAGAGTAATGCTGATGAATAAAAGTAAAATTGGGTGGTGTATCCATTTTTCATCTTATTATTTGTGTTGGATGGCCTGTTTCTATTTTGCAGCACAAAACGATGTATATCTTGGACCAATCATTGGTTTCCTGATTATTGCGGTGCAAATTCTATGGCAATCAATTAATCGATTACCCTATTTAAATGCGTTATTGTTTGCCCTTCTTATTGGACTTATTGGCTCACTTACTGATACGATTTGGCTGCATCAAAACTATATTTATTTTAAAGCAAATCCCTTTAGTTCTTATTTTACAGCCCCTTGGATGATTTGCATTTGGTTAAGTTTCGGATTAAACCTGATTATTCTTAATGAACAGTTCATGCGTTACTATTTTATTTGGTTTCTTCTTATCCTTTTTTTGATGCCCTTTGCTTATAAAATTGGCGCTGCTTGCAATATTGTGGTGATTGAACAAAGTTATCCATTTTATCTTGCTGTTGGTTTTACCTGGGCATTACTCTTACCACTTAGCTTTTATGCATACAATTATTTAAAAAAAATTAATAGCGTTGATGTATGATTCCATTAATTTTTAAATATTAGCAAAAAAATCATCGTACCTTCAAAATAGGCTTTAAAAATTGACCTGTATAGGAGTGTTCACATTCAGCAACTTGCTCTGGTGTGCCAGTTGCTACAATACGCCCTCCTTTACTTCCTCCTTCTGGCCCCAAATCAATAATCCAATCTGCTGTTTTAATCACATCCAAATTATGTTCAATAATCACAACCGTATTCCCTTGCTCTCGCAGGCGAAATAATACAGCTAATAACTGTTTGGTATCATGAAAATGTAACCCTGTAGTCGGTTCGTCGAGAATATATAAAGTGCTTCCTGTATCCCGCTTTGACAGTTCTCGAGACAGTTTAATTCTCTGTGCCTCCCCACCAGAAAGGGTAGTCGCACTTTGCCCTAATTTAATATAAGACAAACCAACATCCATCAAAGTTTGACATTTTCTGGCTAATACTGGAATCGCTGCGAAAAAATGACTCGCATCTTCAACCGTCATTTCTAATACTTCGTGAATATTTTTGCCTTTGTATTGAATATCAAGAGTTTCGCGATTGTAGCGCTTTCCTTTACATACATCACATGACACGTAAATATCAGGCAAAAAGTGCATTTCAACTTTAATCAGTCCATCACCCTGACACGCTTCACAACGTCCACCACGCACATTAAAGCTAAAACGTCCAGGCTGATAACCTCGTGCTCGAGATTCAGGAGTCGCTGCAAATAATTCTCGAATATGAGTAAATATTCCCGTATATGTCGCTGGATTAGAACGTGGGGTTCTCCCAATTGGACTTTGATCAATATCAATTACCTTATCGCATAAGTCTAAGCCTGCTATCTCTTTCACTGAACCAGGAGTAAACAAACTTGCCCTATTTAACAGATTAGCAGCACTCGGATATAAAGTATCATTAATCAAACTTGACTTACCCGAACCAGAAACCCCCGTAATACAAGTAAGCAAGCCTAAAGGAATACTGACATCGACATCAAGTAAGTTATTGCAAACAACTCCTTTTAAATGAATCATTTTTTCGGGATTAATGGGTAAGCGAGACTTAGGGATTGCAATGGATTGTTTTCCGGATAAGTATTGGCCAGTCAATGAGGCAGGCGATTGCATAATTTCTTGCGGCGTTCCATGAGCAACAATTTCGCCACCATGTACCCCCGCGCCAGGGCCTATATCCAGAACAAAATCCGCACTGCGAATTGCATCTTCATCATGTTCCACAACAATGACCGTATTCCCCAGATTTCTTAAGTGCATCAATGTTTTTAACAAGCGATCATTATCCCTTTGATGCAAACCAATAGAGGGTTCATCCAAAATATACATCACCCCCACTAATCCGGAGCCAATTTGACTGGCTAACCGAATACGTTGCGCTTCCCCGCCAGATAACGTTTCAGCACTGCGAGTTAATGAAAGATAATCCAGACCTACATTAACCAGGAACCCTAATCGCTCAACAATTTCTTTATTTATTTTTGCTGCGATCTCACCTTTATAGCCTGTCAAACGCAAATTTTTAAAAAACACATAGGCTTTTTCAATCGAATAGGCGGTCACTTCAGGTAAATTTTTATCATCAACAAACACATGTCGAGCTTCTTCGCGTAACCTTGCACCCTGACAACTCTGACATGGACGAGAGGATAAATACTTGGCAAGCTCCTCACGTATCATTCCCGAATCGGATTCACGATAACGTCGTTGCATGTTAGGAATAATTCCTTCAAATGGATGTCGCTTAACCATATAACCACCATTGGGCCTATGATAATGAAAATCGATAACGTCACGCCCTCCATACAAAACAATTTGACGTACTTCTTCAGGCAAATCACAAAATGCAGTCTGGGTATCAAAACCATAATGTTGCGCAAGTGATTCGAGCATTGAGAAATAATAAGTCGTTTTTTTATCCCAGCCGCGTATAGCTCCTTCAGCCAAACTGGCAGTTTGATCATGAACAACACGATCCGGATCAAAAAACTGATCGACACCCAGCCCATCGCAAGAAGGACAAGCACCAACTGGATTATTAAATGAAAAAAGTCTGGGCTCTAATTCACTTAGACTGTATCCACACTCAGGACATGCAAATTTGGAAGAAAAAACCAGATCGTCAAATTGATTATCCATAGAAGCCACTATTGCGAGGCCTTCTGCCAAATTTATAGCATTTTCAAATGACTCACTTAAGCGTTGCGCAATATCTGGTCTGACTTTAAAGCGATCCACCACTACTTCAATCGTATGCTTCGTGCGCAGACCCAGTTTAGGGGGAGAATCCAACTCATAGAGTTCCCCATCAATACGAGCGCGTACATAGCCTTGAGCTTGTAACTGTTGTAAAAGCTGGACCTGCTCTCCTTTACGTTCGCGTACAACTGGAGCCAAGATCATGACTTTACTGTCTGTAGGTAAAGCTAATACTTGATCCACCATTTGACTGATCGTTTGTGCATGCAAACTGACATGATGCGTAGGGCAACGAGGCTCACCTACGCGTGCGTAGAGTAACCGTAAATAATCATAAATTTCAGTAATAGTTCCCACTGTGGAACGAGGATTGTGCGACGTTGCTTTCTGCTCAATGGAAATTGCCGGTGATAAACCCTCTATTGAATCAACATCAGGCTTTTCCATCATTGCTAAAAATTGTCGCGCATAAGCGGATAGCGATTCAACATAACGACGTTGCCCCTCTGCATACAATGTATCAAAGGCTAAAGAGGATTTTCCCGAACCGGATAAACCCGTAATTACAATTAATTGATCGCGTGGTAAATCCAAGTCAAGATTTTTAAGATTGTGGGTTCTTGCACCACGTATGGTGATAGTATGCATAAAAATTCGATAATTTGGTTTAAAACAGATTAGTTATGGTTCTCTAATTTGCGGCTGCAAAATAGGTAATTATACGTCAAAAAAATAGAGCGTATAGATCAAATAAGTATTTTTACATTAGGGGTTATATAAATATACCCTAGTAATCGGTCGAAATAATCTTTTTATTCTAGCACATTTTTGCACCAAAAAATAAAACGATTAGATACAACCCACTTTTCGACCACAAGTAGCATGCTACTTACTTATCCGTTAGCACTTATCTCTGACGAGTGTGCACCGGGCCCAGTAAGCATAATAGATTTTTGTCCCTAATTGTTTTTAAATTTATACTGTCTTAAACTCATTCTTCCTAACTCAAAGGAGTGCGAAGGATAATAGCCTATGTTGTATAAGGACTTTATTATGGCTCGTATTGTTCCTCTCCCCAGCGAGTCTTTATACACAAGATGATGCGGAAGATATGATAAAAAAGGAAAATTCATGAGTATTTTGAGTCGTTTTAAATTCTTTCTCTGGAAATTTAGTCATTTTAAAGTACCCTTGATTGGCTACTTAAAACCTCGACTCCTGAAACTTACCGATAATGAAATCATTGTTTGTCTCCCTTTAAATCGACGCAGCCGTAATCATTTAAATTCGATGTATTTCGGCGCACTGAGTGTTGGTGCTGATTTAGCGGGCGGTTTACATAGTTTTTATCATGCTGACCGGAAACAAATGAAAGCCTCTATTGTTTTTAAATCTTTTCAGGCTCAATTTTTACGTCGCCCTGAAGCAGATGTTTATTTCGTTTGTGATGAAGGGAAAAAAGTCGAGGCGATGTTAGAAGAGTCTCAAAAATCAGGGGAACGAGTGACTCAACCTATCCAGATTAGAGCTTATACAGATTACCCTGGGCTCACTGAATTGGTTGCAGAGTTCGTTTTGGAATTATCAGTAAAAACCCACTCATGATTCATCTCCATAGAGCAAAAACAGTAATACATAAAGAAGTTATCATTGATTTATCTGCAATAACAGTCGAAAATATTGTCAAATTGAGGTATTATTAGTATCGACTAAGTAGCTTCAACTTATGAATTAATTAGGCTTACTGTAAATGATACTTGAAGAATATATAAAATTATTAGAGTCATTTAAGCAAAACCAGATATCTAAAATACTGGAGCAAATTGACACTAAAATTTTTGATATTCTATACAGCAAAAATGTTAGTCCTCGAATAGTTCCTTATTTTCCTCGCTATGAGCTTTGTTTCATGTCGGATGAAACCATAATAGAACCCGGGAAATTGTACATAAGGGAACAAAATGGAAAAGTCGCCTATTCAGTAATTACCCCAAAAGATGAAACGGTTAAAGATGTTGTTTTAAAAGAGCTCGATGCACCAATTCCTTTTAAATACAACATTTCCTTAATGCGCGACAAAATAAACCCCGAAAAAGGCACATTGTATGTCCGTATAATTGACGAAGGTCTTGAATATACTGTTCTTGATCCCAAGGGAAATTTGATAACTGGGATAATAAAAAAGGAAGAATTAAAAATTAATTTAGGCTCAGAGTTTGCACCTAAAGACCTTGAGCCGTATATGCCCGAAATTCTTAGAATTACATCGAGAAGAAATCATACCCTTCCTTTTACACTCGATGCATTTAGAGCACGTGTATTATCAGCGGTTTCAAGAAATGGTCACATCAACTGGGCTCCTTTTACCAACTATGATCTGGATCCGGATAATATTTCTCAAATTAAAAAACTAATTAATGCACTTTACCATGCACGCCTTACTTTTTTAGATTTGGAACATGTCGATGTCAGAAACATCAAACGAACTTATTCTGATCTGAAAGAGCTCTATAGTAAAACAATAGATTCGGCTTATGAAGCAAGTTATCTGCTTACTCATTTAGATGTTGATCTAAGAGACATGTTTAATGAGGAATTAGCCCTTATTCTGCCTTTATTCAATCAAATCCAAATTTTTGCAGAAAATCACTCTACAGAACAAAAGGCTATAGTAAAAGCACTAAAACCCATGCCATTAGCTTACCAAGTAGGGGAAGTAGCAGGAATCGCCGTTGATCAAATGCGGCCTATTGGTGGCGATGTAGATTATAATTTTCTCACTCAATTCAGTGCAGTTTTACCAAGTTATATTGATAAATTAACCCATTACATAGAGAAATTTTCTTCGCAGATTAAAAAATCGGAACCCAAGCTTAACCAAGAAAAGCTGGCCGAGCTACAAAATGCAGCACTTAATCTATTGAATGATATAGAAAATTTAAAAGGAAGCCACGTTCTTGTTTCACTTAAATTTTTAAATTATATCCATATAATTAGCAATATAATCACTTTATCCATGACTACTTTAGAGCAAATTGGAGAGCTCAGTGAATCATCTCAGGATTTAGTCCGCGACAAATTAGCACAGCTTAAGTACACCGTTTTTCCTACTTTATTTGGTTTGGTCGATAAAATTGAAGACAATGCCATGCTTAAGCCTGGCACTTTGTCTGTTCCTTTAATGGAACAAATCAAAGTCTTATACGAAAAAATTCTTTATCTGCCCAAAAAGGCAATTGATTTTAAAGCGAAAGGAGAGGATTTACTTGAGATAGAAGATCAGCGTTTTATCGAATTAAGATTAGAAATGACGTATAAAAGGATCGATAAGGACAATAAAGCATTATATAAAATTCAAAAAGCAAATGCAGCGTGCAAGCAATTTTTTGCTCTATTGAACGATCCTCGTTATAAAACACTTCAATTGTATCAACTCCCTCCGGAAGTTAAAAAAGAGCTTATAAAGCACTATAAGCTCCTTAAGCCATATATGGCCCAACTCGACATCGATTTAAACGAACTGGTAATCTCCAGATTGACTGGGCCTGAGAAAGAAGACTGGTATTCATATGTGGGAACGCGCGTACGCCGGATAAAAAAGCAGCTTCCTGCAGATCATATAAGTTTTGTTTTAGCAAAAGAAAAAGCGTTAACTCATTTAATTACTAAAGATGAGAACAGCAAGGTTTTTCATATTAAATTAAATAAAGACATTATTGATTCAGTACACAAAAAAGCAAATTTAGTTTTATTCCCCTATAGTGAAAAAACGGATGTATATACTGCTGATGAATCAATACCGCTACAAGTTGAGCAAGATAAAGATAAAAAATTCAGACTCAGAAAACCAGTATTCCAACGAATCGAAAATGCTTATTTGGATTTTGCCAAGATAGTCAAAGAACAAATCGCCGCAAAACCCCAGCTCTATGAAAAAAATTTGGACCTGAGCCAATTCGACGATACAGTAAAAGCAGAGTGCCATCGGTTATTTAAGGTGTTTCAACCTTACTTAGGGTCCATTGTATCCACTGAATTTAAAGATACTGCGAAAAATTTTGAACGTTATTTATCCGATTTATTTGCAAATAAAGAAGTCACAGATATTCCATCTAAAGACCTTTTTTTAGGTCTGGATAAAAATGTCCAAGACTTCTTTGATTATATCAATTTTGAGTGGTTCAATAAAAATGAGTTTCAGAACATCCAGAGTGCATATACTCGCTTTTCTCAGATAGTAAAAAAACAGATTGAATCAAAACCGCAGCTTTACGGCAGTAACTTGTTGTTAACAAGTTTCGATGAAGCTGCAAAAACTGAATGCCTCAAGTTATATTCAGTCTTCCAACCCTATTTTAAATTTGGAATCCCCCCCGAACTCAAAGATTCCGCTCAAAAGTTCGAAAAATATTTGGCTGCATTCCTAGCAAATAGGCCAATAGATATATTAGAAGCACCACCCGCATCTTTGTTTTTACAACTGGACGAGCATACTCAAGATTTCTTAGCCAAATGGAAGGATAAAAGTCAAACTCATTATGATTTTGCAAACGCTAGATTTCTTGATGAAAAAGAGTCAAAAGCTCTAGGCATCAAACGTGCAGAAGATGCAAAACTACATTTTAAAACGATAGAAGGCGATAAATTACTACAAAATTTGGAACAATTAAGCGCAGATCAATCGCTTGAAATCTGCCAATGGTATCAAAATAAGCATAATAAATTCCTAGTTGTAAAAAATGCATATTCTCAATTTCTCGAGTTGCTCCATAAAGAAATAAAAAAGAACCCCAAAATTCGGGGAAATATATCGCTCTTAAATGAGCTTGCTCCAGGAGTAAAAGCACAACTTCGCAATTTATACAGTATTTTCCAACCCTACTTAATTTGTGCAGTACCACCTGAGCAGAAAGAAGATGCATTAAATTTTGATAAATATTTGGTTGCGAGCTTATCAGACAAAAAATTTTTCAGAAAGGATGCTCCACCGGTTCGAATGTTCTTAGGTTTTAGAAGTTACTTCCGTGATACTTTTGTTCGTGTTACTACCGAATGGAATCGACGAACTGAGCGGTTTTCTAACTTAGCTAAAAATAAGTTTACTCTTGAAAATAACACAGCAGTACTCGCACCCGCTCCCAAAACAGGACGTGAGCACCACGTTATCCAACATACTAATTATTCCAAATGCATTCATCAATTCAGGCAATCTCTATTTGAGGTGACCAAACTATTTAACCAGGCAATGCAAGATGAGTTAACTCCTCATCAATCACCGGAACTATTAGACCTTTCACCAACAGGAATGTTGAATGATGCCATACAAACTGTATTCCCTCCCTCAGCAGTACCATTTCCTGAAATGGAGGATAACAACAAGAGATTGAGCCAAAGCAGGCAAGTCTGTGCATTAAAAGATATTTTTAACAGTTTATTCCATTTGGAAGGGATTGTTCATGAATTAGAAAATTTAAATAATCAAAGCATTAAAAGTAAATATGTATACTATTTATTACAAGCTTATGGACATCTTAATGAAATCATTAAGTCAGCACAGCGTTTGGCGGCTGATCCGCATTTAGGATTCATAGCTCGTGATTTAGTTGCTAAGGCACAAAGTCTTTATGCAACATTCGAGGAACATTCTGATGCATACCAAGTAGCACCCGAACAAGTCCCCTACGGACCAACTAATGTACAATACAATTCGCTTTGGTATGTTCTTAATGCTTTTTATATTAGTCCTAAACATATTAGATCGTTAAAAAATACAAATTATCTAACAACTGAAGAACTTAATGAATTACATTTTCGAGCCAAAAAAGCAACTTTAATTATAGAAACTTTAATTAATAGTTCTGATTCTTATTTTAAATTGTTCCTGCAAACTCCCAATATGATTTACCTTTACCAGGAACTTACAGCAAAACTCAATGAATTTACTAGCACTTCTCATGATGCAATACTGGATAATATAGAGAAGATGCGCTCGACAATATTTACCCCAATGCTTCTTGAAGCGGACCGTTGGGAAAACCGGTTGGGACTTTTTCCAGGGATATTATCCGGCCCATTAAGACAAATCACTAATGAATTTTTTAAAGGGTTGTTGCATTCATTGGACTTAAATTCCAAAACACGAATAGGATTAATTTGTGATACAGAACCACTAGAAAAAAGAATTAACATAACTAAAAAACAGATCAAAAGAACCAAAAGATATCTCAAAAAAATAGATAAGGACTATCAAGATATTGAAAATCTATACTCTTGGTATCTCCAAGTTACAACACCAATTGATGTTTTTGATATTTCTGCCCCCCCAAAACCGCCAGTTAAATTAGACCAAGCAAAAATTGAGTTATGTGCTGCTTATAAAAAAGCACTACCCAAATTAGCAAAACTTAAACAAGATAAAAAAGTCGAAATTGCGCGCAGCCAATACCCAGAAGATCATAAGTTGGATGCGCTATGTAATTCTGGACTTAAAGCTTATGACCCTCATTTTACTGAAATTGAGGCTTTAATCGTTGCAAGCCATCATTATTACTTGGGTTTAAAAGCAACACATCAAATGCGATTAGATACTTCAGAAGAGCATTTGGGTTATCTCATGAGCTTGGTTCCAATTCAGGAGCAGGAGAAAAAGGCTTTTGTCGAACAGTATACAACTGAATCGTTCGACAAGCATTTTGCAGTCATGTGCAATCGCCATATAGGCTTAGAATATACTGATAAAGAATACAGAGCAGAACTCAAAGCGTATTTACTCAAACTTAAAAATGGGATAATAGAAAAATCAAAACCTTCTAAAGATATTGATCGAAGTATCAAAAAACTGTTGGAAATAGAAATCAGTAAATTTGAGGAAAAATACTACGCTCAATATTATCATCTTGATAGAGTACGAGTTGCCTTAGCCCAATTTAAAATTTATTTAAGCTATTCTAGAACTGCCATCGCCAATGGCAGCTCTGTATCTGAAAGTGATGATACTTTAAATGCAAAATCAGATCGAATTGTTGCTTTAGAACAAATTGCTGACAATACAACGTTGGAAATTAAAGATCGTTTGAAATTAATAAGAAATCAAGTTGAAGTTCCTAATTTCTCAAGAATTATCCTGAAGCATAAACAAGTAGATACCTTTAGTTTTGCTTACTTAAAGATGTGTTTTTTATCATTGCTTGAGGCATTGAACTTATACACGCCTACTCGTCAAAAGCTCCTTGATAATATTAATGATGCAGTTCACAACCCGCCTGAAATCAGCGAATTAACCAAACGGTTTGGCTTATTTGCTTCAACAAAAACAGCTAAAGATGTAGAAACAAAAAGATATGAAGCCCCTGCTATGCCAATCAGTAACCCAAATCCCATCTAATTATCTTAGTTAAAAAACTGCAATTAAAAGAAAACTCTTTGCCAACGATTACCCCAAAGATTCTTCATCATCTAAATGCTCCGCTGCGGCTATTTTCGAATGATCTGCCGCTAATAAGAGATACATTGAAGGGACTACAAATAGAGTAAACAAAGTACCAATTGAAATACCCATTGCGATCACTAAGCCAATATTATAACGACTCTCAGCACCAGCCCCTGTAGCAAAAATTAATGGGATAACCCCTAAAACCATGGCTGCGGTAGTCATCAAAATAGGACGCAATCGAATTGCAGCAGCGGCTTTTATAGCATCTAACTTTTTTTGTCCATTTTCCTGCAAATCGTTAGCAAATTGCACAATCAAAATACCATGTTTGCTGATAAGGCCGATCAAGGTAACCAGACCAACTTCGCTATAGATATTAAGTGTCGCATCACCCACGCCTAAACTGATAAAAATCATAGCACCACAAATCGACATGGGAACACTAATCAACACAATAAGTGGATCACGGAAACTTTCAAATAAGGCCGACAAGGACAAAAAGATAATAATTAGAGCAAAGAAAAAAGTGATAATCAGGCTGGCACCTTCCTGAATAAATTGACGTGATTGAGCAGCATAATCTATGTAATATCCTTGGGGTAGAACTTGCTTGGCAATATTGGCAAAAGTATTCAATGCCTTACCCATAGAAATGCCAGGATAGGCAACCGCAGAAATTGTTGCGGAATTGAGTTGTTGAAAATGGTTTAATGATTCAGGAACAATCTGTCTTTGCAAATCAGCAACCGTGGAAAGAGGTATTGAAGCTCCTGAAGAGGTCTTTATGTAATAATTCAATATTTGATCCGTGTTTAAACGTGTTGCTCTTTTTACTTGGGGAATAACCTGATAGGAACGACCCACAAAATCAAAGTAGTTGATATAACCTTCGCTCAAGGCAGATCCAAAAAAATCCCCAAGATCTTGCATGGTCAAACCAAACTGAGCTATTTTATCGCGATTTAAATTAATCTTCGTCTGTAATTGATCAATTTTCAGATCGGGGTTAATAAAAGCAAAAATACCCGACTCATCCGCTTTCTCTAAAATGCGTTGTAACACAATATTTAATTTATCAAACGTTTCTGTCGTAGTAATAACAAATTGAATCGGCAGCCCGCTCCCCCCTCCTGGTAAAGAAGGTAATTGAAACGCTGCTACTTTTGCTCCAGCAATTTTATTGAGTTCATTTTGAACCAAAGGCTCTAAATCATTCGATGTTCGTTTGCGTTGATCCCAGGGTTTTAAGACCATACCAATGATGGAGGTATTTAATCCTTGATAACCATCCACTTGGAAAATGTGATCCGTTTCAGGGAATTTTTTAAAAATGTCATTCACTGCATTTGCAGAAAGTTGTGTTTGAGCTAGAGAAGCGTTTGCTGGTGCAGTCACTTGAGCAATAACAATGCCCAAATCTTCTTGGGGAGCCAACTCAGTCTCTGAAGTAATAAAAAGAAAATAATTACTGAAAAGAATAATAACTGCAAAGACAATAACTACTGGCAGGTGCTTTATTGTGGCAGACAACATTCGTTCATAAAATTTCTCAAGCTTTGCAAACGAATTATCAACATAGGTCATAAAACGTCCTTTAACTCCCCCATCTCCCATTTTAAGGAATTTGGAACACATCATAGGAGATAAAGTTAATGCAATTACTGCCGAGACAGTAACCGCACCTGCGAGTGAAAAAGCAAACTCTGTAAATAACGCCCCAGTTAAGCCCCCCATAAATCCAATGGGTAAATAAACAGCGATTAACACTACCGTTATTGCAATAATTGGATTCGCTAATTCACGCGCACCTAATAAAGCAGCTTTAACCCGTGTTTGTCCTTCCTCTATATGGCGCTGCACGTTTTCAACAACAATAATTGCATCATCAACTACCAATCCTATTGCGAGTACTAAAGCTAACAAAGTAAGCAAGTTAATTGAATACCCCAAAATGAGCATAATCCAAAATGCCCCGATCAAAGATAAGGGAATAGCAACCATGGGAATAACAACGGAACGAATTGAGCCTAGAAAGATAAAAATGACGGCTGTTACAATCAAAAATGCCTCTAATAAGGAAAAGATTACTTCATGTATCGAGGAATTAACAAATAAACTGGCATCATATACAATTTTTCCGCTTAGGCCTTGAGGAAATTGCTCCTGGATACTTGGGAATATTTTTCTAATCTCATTAATTACCGTCAATAAGTTAGCTGAGGGCGCTACAACAATCCCAATATAAACTGCTGTTCGCCCATCAAAACTCACCGCTGAATTATAATTTTCCGCTCCTAACTTTACAGTAGCCACGTCTTCCAAACGAATAATCGCACCATTTTGAGCTTTAATAACCATTTTTTTAAATTGGTTGACATCAGACAGATTAGTACTGGCAGTAAGATTTTGAATAAACATTTGCCCATCAGTACGACCCACTGCGGAAATAAAATTATTGTTTGCGAGAGCAGCTCCTACTTCTGCTGCAGAAATTCCATATCCAGCGAGTTTAACTGGGTCCAACCAAGCGCGTAGGGCAAAAGTTTGATTTCCTAGGATTTGGGCATTCTGTACTCCATTAACAGCCTGTAATTTGGGCTGCACTACCCGGATTAGATAATCTGTAATTTTATTAATCGGCAACTCATCGCTATAAAAACCAATGTACATAGAATCAATTGTTTGTCCTACCGAAACCGTAATGACGGGTTGTTGTGAATTTTTGGGAAGTTGGTTCAGTACCGCATTCACTTTAGTAGTAATGTCTGATAGTGCTTTCAATGGATCATAATTTAGAAGAAGATTTACTGTAATTGTACTGGTGCTAGGCGAGCTGACAGACGTCATGTAGTCAATCCCATTGGCTTGAGCAATAGAGTTTTCTAATGGGGTAGTAATAAAACCAGCAATAATATCAGGGTCTGCCCCAGTATAAGTGGTAGTTACAGTGACAATAGCGTTTTCTGTAAATGGATATTGCATTACTGGTAAGGAACCAATAGAACGTAAGCCCATTGCTAAAAGCATCAAGCTAATCACTGTAGCCAGTACAGGTCTTTTAATAAAAATATCGGTAAACCGCATTTATCTAATCCTTAGATTATTCTTTATCTAACTGCTCACTTCTTGATTCATCGTAGCCTGGGTGAAGGCGCAAGCCGTAACCCGGGATTTAGAAGTTCGTTATTAACGCTCAGTTATTTTTGGTGATGCCTCATTACTTGGTTGTATTTTGTTATTAATAAGAACGTGGCTACCATTCTTAAGTTTCAATTGACCACTGGTTACCACAATATCACCCGCATGCAACCCTTTTAGAACAGCAATTTGATCTCCTCGTGTCGCTCCAACAGTAACAAAAACCTGTTTGACCACAAGAATTGGTTTATTATTTTTATCTTTTTGCTCGCTTTCTTTAACCAAAAATACAATATCACCATAAGGGTTAAAACTAATTGCTGATTGCGGTAAAGTCAGATAACTTCGCTTAGCTCCAGTTTCAACTTCGACTCGGGTAAACATCCCTGGCTTCAATTGATAATCAGGGTTAGGAACAGTAGCCTCTACCTGCACATTACGGGTAGCACTATCTACAAGAGGTTCTATGGTAGTAATTTTTCCTCGAAATATTTTCTTGGGAAAAGTATCAGTAACGACGTTTACAGTTTGTCCAAGCTTTAACTGCGCCAAATCTTGCTGTGGCAAATAAAAATCAGCATAAAGTGGATCCAATGCCTGTAATGTTGTGACCGTGTCCCCTACATTAAGATATTGCCCTGGATTAGTATTGTTAATGCCCAATCGACCTTCAAAAGGTGCACGAATTGTCTTTTTTTCAACAATTGCGGCTTGCTGTGCAACTTGAGCCTGTAAATTTTTGAGATTCCACTCATCAGTATCTACTGTTTGCCTACTCACTGCCCGAACAGCATATTGTGCTTTATCACGATTATAAGTAATTTTTGCTAATTCAACTTGTGCTTGTAATGAATGTAATTGTCCGAGCTCCGCATCCGCATTTAATTGTACTAAAAGATCACCCTTTTTAACGTATGCCCCTGGAGTAAAATAGATTGTTTGTACCATACCTGCGAGTTCTGTTGTGACGTTCACACCAAGACGCGCACGCATACTGCCCACCGATTTAAAAGTAGGTTGCCACAATGAGGCTTCAACTTTCATCGTGGACACAGTAACCGCAGGCGATTTATTCTGAAGGAAATATTGTTGCATCATGTAGTTAGTAAAAGCCTTCCAACCAAAAATGAGACCGAACAAAATTCCCACTGCAACCAACATAATAATCATCTGTTTTTTCAAAAATATCTCTTTCATCATAGACACTCTTTGACACACCAAGGTTTATGCCACCAGCCCCCACCTAATGCCTGGAATAATGCGGCTGTATCATTGTAGCGCGCAGCTTGTGCCTGGATACGGTTAATTCGAGCCTGTTGGTACTGCTGTTGCGCGTTTAATAAATTGATATAATTCACTCCACCTAAACGATATTGTTTTAGTGTGAGATTTAGGGATGCGCGTGCCGAATTTTCAGCATTGATTTGCGCTTGCAATGTGCGTGCATCTACTTCCAATCCTCTTAAAACATCGGCTACATTCTGAAAAGCTTGCAATACGGTTTGTCTGTACTGAGCCGCAGCTTGATGATAGGCTGCTATTGCAGCGCGTCGTTGTGCCAGTAAAGCTCCTCCACGAAATAAGGGTTGCAGCACCTGATTCGTTACGGCCCATACATTATTTTTTGCACTATAGAGCCCTGAAAAGGTGGTACCAAGCCATCCCTCATTGGCAGTTAAGGTAAATTGCGGGAATAAATTGGCGGTTGCTACACCAACTTGCGCACAAGCCTGATGAAGTGATGCTTCGGATGCACGTACATCGGGACGCTGGCGAACAAGATTTGAAGGCAAACTTACTGGTATCTCTATAGGCAATTTTAAGCGGTCTAAACGAATAACAGGTAAAGGTGCATCAGGAAAAGTACCTACAAGTGCAGCTAAAGCATGCTTCGCTTGTGATAAATTTTTTTGTAATGGGGGTAATGTGGCTTTTGATTGTTCAAGCAAGGTTTGTTGCGTCAATACATTTGCTTGTGAAACACCCCCCAAACGATATTGTTTATTTAAAAGGTTAAGAACTCCTTGTTCTGCCTTGATGAGATCACGAGTTGCGTCAATTTGTTCTTGGTATGAGGCAACTGCCACTGAAGTAGTAACAATATTAGCAGTCAGGGTCAGATAAGCTGCAATCACTTGGAATTGCTGATAATCAACCTGAGCAGCTAATGCTTCAATTTGACGCCGCGCGCCACCAAAAACATCTAAGGTATAGGATAAATTAAATGAGGTATAATAGATGGTAAACGTGACGCTTTCATTTGGGATACCTATTTGTGCGCCTGAATAACGTTGCGTTGTCATCGAGTTAGTCACATCGATTGAAGGCCACATCGAATTGCCAATTTGTTCCTTTAGGTTTTCCTGTGCTTGACGCAAAGCTGCGGATGCTGAAACTAAATTGGGACTATGGGCTAAACCCGCACGAATGAGCTGATTAATTTCAGGAGACTGATAAAGTTCCCACCACAATAAAGGAATGTCCTCATTCGTAATAAAAGCTTGGGCTTGACCTCCTGGGCCGGAGGTACTTACGGTTTTTGCTGGTAATGGTGTTTCAGTAAATCGTTTGACTTTTGGCGGTGGGGGCGAATGAAAATTTGGTCCTACCTTACAAGAGGTTTGCAGAATTGTGCTCAGCAAGACCAAGCTAAATGCTTTTATATGTTGTCTCAGATCAAACACTAACCACAATCCTTTGCGAATCATTCAATGAATAATGATTAATTTATCATGGATTGAGAAGGGTTGACAGTTCTAATGAGAGGAGTTCTTATTTTGTTAGATACATTCCAATAGAACATGTTTGAATGATAAATAATCACACAGTATAATAGCTATCTATTATTTCCCATACATAGAAACCTCGAGTAAGGCCTTTTTACATTTCGCTCTCTTGAGCCATAATGGCTTGATTTTCGAGCACCGGAGCGTAGCATACATGGAGTATGTGAGCATCGGAGCACAAAAAATCAAGCCATTTTGGACAAGATAGTAGAAATGTAAGCTGGCCTAGTAATCTATTGAAGCAATGAAGGAATTGAGTATGCCGGCTGTAAAAATTACAGGAATGGGTCGTTATTTACCCAGAAAAAAAGTTTTGTCTTCAGAACTGGATATTCAACTTAATTTACCTCAAGGAAGTGTACAAAAAAAATCCGGATTGATTTCGCGCCACTTTGCTTCTCCTGACGAAACAACTTCCTATATGGGCGCACAGGCCGCATTAATTGCCGTACAGCAAGCCCATATTCAATTGACAGAAATTGATGCCATCATCAGTGCTTGTGGCGTGGGTGAGCAAGCAATCCCTTGTACCTCTGCATTAATTCAGAAGCAGTTAGGATTGGGCCAATCAGGAATTGCCTGTTTTGATATAAACAGTACGTGCCTCAGTTTCATTAACGCTTTAGATATTGCTTCATACCTCGTTGCAGGGGGCCGATTTAAACGTGTTCTTATTGTGTCCAGTGACATCGCCTCAGCAGGATTAAATTGGCAAGATATGGAAACGTGTACTATTTTTGGTGATGGGGCTGCAGCATGTATTCTTGAACAAAGCGATGGAACAAATCGAATTTTATCGTCACATCATGAAACGCACAGTATTGGTTCAACTTTTTGCCAAATTGAAGCGGGTGGTACACGTTTGGCCGCGAACGATTCACACTTAGAACAAAGTCTATTTTATATGGACGGTAAAAAAGTATTCAAATTAGCCTCTAAATTAGTAGACAGCCTTATGGAGAATCTTTTACACAAAGCCAATCTTACACTGAATGATATTGATTGGTTTGTCCCTCATCAGGCAAGTCTACTTGCGATGCACCATGTGCAAAAAAGATTGAATATTCCAACCGAAAAATTTGTTTCGATTTACCCCAATCATGGAAATCAAATTGCGGCATCTATCCCTACTGCATTATGCACTTTAATTGACAGCAAACAAGTACACCGTGGACAATTAGTACTATTAATGGGTACAGGTGCAGGTTTAGCGGCTGGTGGCCTAATTATGGAGTACTAAATATGGTGTGCGTTGTTACTGGTGCAACAGGTTGTCTAGGACTGAGTTTGACTCATCGATTAATAGTGGACGGTCATGAAGTCATCGCTTTGGGGCGCAACGAACAACTTGGCAAAATGATTACCCAATCCGGGGCAAAATTTATAGCAGTAGATTTACTCGATAAAGAAAAATTAAAAAAAATAGCACAAAATGCCCAAACCATTTTTCATTGTGCAGCTCTTTCCAGTCCTTGGGGACGATATAAAGATTTTTATAACGCCAATGTCCTCGGTACACAGCATGTCATTGAAGCCACTCCCCCAAATACTCGCTTAGTTCATGTTTCATCGCCAAGTATTTATTTTAATTTCACCGAACAACATAATATTAAGGAAGATGCGGTATTACCCTTAAAACCTGCCAATTATTATGTAAAAACCAAATTGCTTGCTGAATCCCTAATTGATAAGGCACATCAGAATCACGATTTGAATGTGATCACTTTACGTCCACGCGCTATTTTTGGTCCGTATGATCGCGCCATTTTACCTCGCATACTGCAGAATGAAAAAAAAGGTATTCTGCCTGTTATTGGTACCGGGCAAAATCTAATCGACATTACTTATGTCGAAAATGTAGTAGAAAGCTTGCTTCTCGCAGCACAAGTGGATCAACAATTTTGTGGCAGGAAGTACAACATAACCAACGCGGAGCCACAAACTTTAATCACTATTCTTTCTGAGCTTTTTAGAGCATTACAAAAGCCCTTTAGACCCAAATTTATCCCCTACTCGATTGCAAAAATATATGCAGCTTCTCTGGAAAAACTTTATAGGCTTTCATTTACTTGCAAAGAACCTCGTTTGACTCGTTACAGTGCAGCCGTTTTATGTGTGGGACAAACTTTAAATATTGAAGCAGCGCAAAAAGATTTGGGCTATCAACCCAAAATCAGCATTAATCAAGGCATAGAACGTTTTGCTATGTGGTATCAAAAAACATGATAGAGTATCAGTTATTCGAAGCCGGTTATTGCAAACACTGTGAGCGAATGACCCTAAAAAAAGGGCGTTGGAAACAACGCGAATACCCAGCAATTTGTGCTTTAATCAAACATCCAACTCAAGGCTATATTCTCTTTGATACGGGTTATAGCAATCGATTCTATACCTTAACCCAAAAATTTCCCTATTCCATCTACAGACGCTTAACCCCTGTGAAGTTAAAAAAACCGCTTAAAGAACAATTAGCAGAAAAGAATATTCAAGCTTCAGAGATCAAGGGTATTGTGATTTCTCATTTCCATGCAGATCATATTGGTGGTTTAAACGATTTTCCTAATGCACAATTATTTTGTCATGCTGACGCACTAAATGACGTACGTCATAAAACAGGAATCAAAGCATTGATGCAAGGATTTTTACCGGGCCTACTCCCCCAAGATTTTTATGAGCGCGTAGTTCTGTTAAAAAATGAAATAGGATTGGAATCTAACCTATCACCTTTTACCACTGGATTTGATCTTTTTAATGACGGAAAGCTTATTGCTATCCCGTTGCCAGGACATGCTAAGGGACAAATTGGCCTATATTTTAAGGCTTCCAAAGAGACCTTCTTAGTGGCAGATAGTTGTTGGCATCAAGAAGCCTTTAAAGAATTAATCTTCCCGAGTGAGTTCACTTATTTAGTTCATGATAATAAAGAGGATTATCAACAAACCATCAGAAAGTTACAGCAACTTTTTAAAAATAATAAAGAGATTGATATTATTCCTTCCCATTGCCAACACATCCGTGCTCGCCTTTTGGAGAGTCATTGATGATACTTAGACTTCTTTATTATTATTTTAAAACCCATGTTCTTAGAAAACGGTTTAAATCACGTGACCAATTGTCTGCCTATCAGGAAAAAAGATTTAAAAAGTTAGTCAAAACGACTTTGTGCAAATCTCCTTTTTATCAACCTTATTTAGATAAGCCCCTGCATGAATGGCCAATTATCAACAAAAAAATAATGATGCAGCATTTTGATGAAATAAATACGGCAAATATCAAAAAAGACCACGCATTGGAACTGGCATTAAAAGCAGAAAGCACACGCGATTTCTCTGCCTTAATCAATGGCATCGCAGTTGGGCTTTCTTCCGGAACATCAGGAAATCGAGGTTTATTTCTAGTCAATGCAAAAGAACGCGATGCCTGGGCTGGTATTTTACTGGCGAAAGCCTTACCTAAAGGTTTGAAAAGAAAAGAGTGTATTGCTTTTTTCCTCAGAGCAAATAGCAGACTCTATGCAACCCTAAGTAAAAGTAAAAAAATTCAATTCCATTTTTTTGACTTACTTGAAAATTTCGAAACCCATTTAACTCGTTTAAATGAAATCCAACCTACTATTTTATCTGCACCAACCTCTGTGCTGCTGGCCTTAGCTAAGGAAAAACATCGTTTATCGATTATCCCTAAAAAAATATTTGCGGTTGCGGAAGTTTTAGAACAACGTGATGAGGCAATTATAAGCAACACATTTAATTGTCAGGTAGCCCAAGTTTATCAATGCACTGAAGGCTTTTTAGCCATCAGTGATAAAGAAAATAACCATTTATTAATGAATGAAGAGTATTTGATTATTGAAAAAGAATGGCTGGATGAAAAACGATTTGTTCCTATTATCACAGATCTGTTGCGCACAACCCAACCCATAATTCGCTATCGTTTAGATGATGTCTTAATTGAAGAAAAATCCAGTGGTGTTTTTACACAACTAGCAAGAATTGAAGGTCGTGTAGGTGATATTTGTTATGCAACCAAAGGCAATAAAGTATTTCCCATTTTTGCAGATTTGATTCGCCAAAAAATGGCATCATTTCCTTTTGAGTTTGATGACTACACCATTCAGCAACATGCTTTAAATCAATTTACCATTCAGATCACGCCTAGCTTAGTAGAAAAAGAAGCCTTAATTTCCCATTTAAATGAATTATTTCACGCACAAAATTTTGACATCCCTTTATGGGAATGGCAACCATTTATAAAAAAAGAAGTGGGAACAAAAAATCGCAGAATCCAAGCATTACTGGAAATCTCGCCCTAAGAAATCACACACTCATCAATCAATAAATTTGCACAAAATGATCAGTATTTAAAAAATATGCTTTAATTAAAGTCATATATGCATTTTTTTTATGAATGGCTTTGAAACGTTATGAAAATCTCAGTAGGACAAGCTTTATTAATTCTCCTTGCAAAATACCGAGGCATTGATAAAGATAAATATAATGAATTAAAACACTTGTACTTAGCAGGTGCAAAAGATGCAGACACCCAAACTGCAATTGACAAATACCTCAAAGATTCAGCGCTGGTAGGCTATCAAGTCTCTAAAGCCCCCGAAGACATTACCCATGATAACTCCCGCCGGTATTTTGAAACGCATTTGGCTTATGAAACTTTAAGCAGCCAATTGGATAAACTTAGCGCTGCAGAAATCAGCCAACATTTAGATGCCGTTAAAGGAACCGCATATAGCTCTTATGCAGAGCTTTATGAAGATATTTTGCAAGGAATCTATACCCCGTCTGATGATACAGAGCGTGAATATGCAGATTATTTAACTAAACTGCGAAACAAAGAAATATTCAGTCAATTTTCTAATGAGCAAAGACAAAAAATTATTGAAATAGTCTCCGCTGCTTTTGTAGCCATGATCATTGCTTCACAAGGTCCACATTTACTGCCTTTGGATATTTATGGTGAAGACATTTACCTAGAACGAGGAAAGGTAACCAAAGAAGGTCAGCGTACCGCGACGAAGAGTGCACATGGTCCTCTAATAAATATGACGACCACGAGTACGCTTGGCCTTCTACAAAATCGCGATCCAGTGCCTTTAGATGATCCAGCACGCATGACCAAAACCCAAGAATTTTTGAAACCTTCCGATCAATCAACCTATGACCCCAGTGCTCGATGGGTGCAAGATAATTTTTCTCGCCTAGTTCATCCATTTTCAAACTCTATTTCAGGAACCATGCTTTGCCAACTGCGTGCTTTGGCGAAAATAAAAGAGCTTAATAAATTAGCAGATCATATGGATGCACTAGAAAAACCATCTGGTGGCTCTACAGACCCAGCCAAAACAATCGATGATGTCACGAAAAAAACTCAAATCGATTTGGTAATCAGTATCATGGACTCTGGCAAAGTGACAGAGGAAGTCCTAGCCAAGGCCACTGAACTCGTAAAAAATGGTCAGATAGCGGATGAAGTAATAAAACACATCAAAAAAACAACTGATGAGGCCCTTTTAGCCTCTAAAGAAAAATTGGGATCTTTTTTTAAACTCTATGTTTCCGCCTTACTGTTTAATGCTGGAGGACATAGTTTACATGAGTTTGTTGCTCCAATTGGTTTAGCTAAGACGCAACAAGAATTCGCTTATATTGATGGTTTTAATACTTTAGATCTTGAAGAATTATTTTTAAACACGAATCAGGATGCCTTTGATAAAGCATTAGATAAAGCAATCGCTTATAACGAGCAAATTCTTAAAAAGAAAGCGATCAAAGAAGAATTAAAAGGTCTAAAACAAGTTGTTGATCAAAAAGTAATACCTGAGCTTATTCTTGCCTCGCAACTGAGTTCTGAAGTAAAAACAAATCTCTTAGAACTAGCTAAAAGAGATGTACATCATGCTGCAGATTGTTTTAGATTAGTGGAAAAACTGCAACAGCTAATGATCAAAAATGATGTCCGAGTTCAATCAGAATATTTTTCATTCTTTAGACAAGGTGCACAAAGACAGGTAGTACTCAATAAAAATCTCAACAATGCAATAATAGAACTAAGTAAAGGAAATGAGCAACAAGCAAAATCCATTATTGAAGCAACCTTAAAAGAACTCAAAACTTTTAAATCAGAGGATAAACCTGAATTCGTATCTCTTCAGAACATTTATAATTTAATAGGCTCTCAAGTCATTAAAGAACAACAAATGCAAATTGGAAAAAGTTAAGTTGTTTTCCATTGACAGGATTGATAAAATATTAATCAATCCATGTCATTATAAGTATTATGCCTACTCTGAATAAAATCGATGATCAAGGAAATTATCTCGAGTTCCCTGGAGTTACCATTGTTGCTGATGCAGGGCAAACAAACAGTAAACTATGGCAAGAGATTTATTTTTTCCTTAAAAACACGCCCATACTCTGCGATTATTTTTCTCCGTTGCCCTCTCAAAGTTATCACATGACAACGTGTAACTTGTATACAAAAGAAGAAACTCCAGAAGATTGGGTTTCTTTTATATCAAAAAAAATGACTTTTTTTCAAAAAATCAATAAAAGGCTGTCTGAATTGAAATTAGCGCCCGTAGTTTCGATTGAAACTATAGATTATTTTTCTGAATTGCAGCTCATTTTATCCGTACCTCCAGAGCAAAAAACGATTATTCAACAAATTGCCAAAGAATTTGGTCTGGAAAATAAAGTACCTGGTGTATTTCATATTACTTTGGCTTATGGATATAGAGAGATTAATGACGAGCAAATCTTTAAAGAAATTAAAAGTAAAATCGTGGAATTGTTAAAAATTTGTCAGCAGTATGATAAAGACATTACCTTATCTCCACCCAAATTATGTTTCTTCCGCAGCATGGAGCAATTTATTCCTTGGGATGGAACAGCTAATCCATTCATTGCAAAATCTACTCCAGATCTCTTTAGTTTATTTGGCTATAGAAATAAAACTCAAAAGAACGAAGTTCCGAGTCCTTCTGTATGCCCCATTATGTAATTTTTTTCAGGACAAGCTGGTATCTTAATTTGACCAACATATTATTATCTAAAATTTATTTTTAATCATGCCTAAAATACGCACACAAATAAATGTTGAAATGGATGCACTTGGATTCACAAATAATCCCCATATCACATTGATTACTGAGGGGGTTTGTACGTGTATTGCTTTTATCGTTAGGGGTAAATATTGGGATGATGAACGTGATGAAAAAATCAATTTTGGTGGGTTATTTCATTGGTCAGGCTTTGGCATTTCTAATCGGAATAAAGACCTGCTAACACAAGAAGCTTTAGCATATTTTTTAAAAAGTATACGCACTGAGCTCAAATTGTCTTCTACTACACCAGTAGAAATAAACACACTTAAATTTATTGGTGGAGAAGCAAAAGAATTTGACCAAAATAATGAAGTAACATTGGAAGGCACTGAAGCTGAAGTCATCTCATTAATAAAAACAGTTCAGCAATTTGACTTTAAGCATCGTAATTTTATTCTTTATCCTGATGCAATTGAACATAGTCATTTTTTAACCAAGGGTGATCAATCCATTACCATTAAAGTAACACCCTACTATGATAATTTTTATATTGACCCCGGCGTAAACGAAGAATTAGACTCTCAAGTAACGACTCACTACTCCCCATAGTTATCTTGGTCACATCCCAGCGGCTTGTCCGCCGCTGGACGTAGGAGAGTAATAGAAAAAATTATCGTGATGCTCTTTGAATGTCTTTACCCACATGAGAAACGTCTTGTCCAAAACCATGAACAGTTCCACAGGAACTTAGCATTCCAAGTGTTGCGAGACAAATGCCAACTATAATTATTTTTTTCAGCATGTCCATTTTTTTCCCCTTTTTTATTTTTTTAAATTATCCTTCATGAAATTATTCTAGACCATATTTTCATAAAGTTAGAAACTAATACATGAATTTTTAACTAAAACGATCCTTAATGTATTTTCTCAAAAATATTGATACAGTACTTAGTTCCATGCATACAGAAGGGATATATATTTTGCACAGACTCTTTATAACTTGTGCTTTGGTCATGTTAACATTAACAGGATGCTCCCTTTTTGGTCAAATCCACACAGAAACAGAACCAGCTAATGCTACTAATTTAGCGGTAAAACACATTTATAAACTTCCTAAAACGAGCAACGCCGCACATCATCTTAAACGGTTTAACGATCCGCAATTAAGTCAACTTATTTCTGTAGCTCTTGTAGATGCACCGGATATGCATAGCGCCAAAGCACGGATTAAGCGCGCTCAACAACTTGCAAAAATTGCCTATTCATCACTTTGGCCCTTTATAGACTCCAGTGGTTATTTGGAAAAAGCATACTTTCCAATACATGGCACAGTCCCTCCCCCATTCAACTCAATCAAAGTCGATCAAGCGAAGATTGCAGATATTGGTTTAAAATTTAATTATGAGCTGGATTTTTGGGGCAAAAATAGAGAAAACTTAGCAAGCAAAGTGAGTGAAACCTTTGCTGCCCAGATGGACCTGGCAGAAACACAACTCGTTTTGAGTACTGCGGTTGCTACAACTTATTTCGATATTCAAAATAATATAATCCAACAACGTTTGGCCAAAGAAAATGCACACTTACTAAAACAACTTGCTGATATCATCGTGGGCCGAGAACAGCAAGGCATCGAATCCAATATTCCGGTAAAAACAGCATTAGCCAATGCCCAAGCAGCTATATTATCCATAGAAGATTACAAGCGAGCTGAAATGCAATCACGGCATCAATTAGCGGTGTTAATGGGAAAAAACCCCTTGAATACACAAATTGATACAGCAACTTTTGTTTATAACAAAAAACAACTTCTGCTACCTGCAGTAATCCCTGCGAATATACTGGCACAAAGACCTGATATAGCATCAGCTCGTGCCTTAACAGAAGCTGCCGCACATCAAGTGAATGTTGCTAAAACAGCATTTTTCCCGAATATTAACCTAAAAGGTTTATTAAGTTTGCAAAGTTTGTACTTCTCTAAGGCTTTTAATATATGGCTCCAAAACGATAACGCCTCAGCGGCGTTTGATTTACCAATTTTTGATGCTGGTGCGCGTAGAGCAAACCTAGGAGTAAATTACGCACAATACGAACTTTCAGTGAACCAATATAATCAAACTATTTTAAACTCATTACAACAAGTAAGTGATCAGCTATCTGCCTTAAAAACGCTTAATACTCAAATTACCGCACAAAACCAAGCATTAAATAGCACCGAATCCAATTACAAATTATTCCAAGCACGTTATACTCAAGGAATTATCGATTACACCCAACTGATTGAAATAAAACAGTTATTAATCCAACAAAAAGCTGCTTTGTACAATTTACAAACCCGTCAAAAACAAGCTTTTGTAGTCTTATTAGCAGCCTTAGGTGGAGAGCTATAAACTATGACAGAAAAAAATGAATCTGAAGTGAAGTCTGAAGAAAAATCTAAAGAAAATGGTGGTGCATCACCTGAAACTTTGCATAAACGTAAAGTCGCAATGTTCATTCTTGGCGGTTTTTTTCTACTTATTGCCCTATTATGGTTTTTCTATTGGCTTATTTGGGGACGATTTAAGCTCTCCACCGAGAATGCCTATGTGAATGGGAATATGGTTCAACTTATGCCACAAATCCCTGGCACAGTTGTTAAAATTAAGACCGATGAAACCCAACTAGTGGCTGAAGGCCATACCATCATTAAATTGGATCCTACTGATTATGCAGTGGCGCTGCAACGAGCCCGAGCGGATTTGGCACAAACTGTACGTCAAGTGCGCCAATATTTTGAAAATGCCGCAGTGGCACAACAAAATGTGATTATAAATAAAGCAAATCTGGTTAAAGCACAACTGGATTTAAAACGTCGAGAAGGGCTGGTTGGGAATCGAGCGGTATCCCGCGAAGAGATGCAACATTACAAAACAGCAGTGGAGGCAGCTCAGGCAACTTACGATCTTTCCTCACATCAACTTGATGCGGCACTAGCGTTAGTTGAAAATTCTCATCTTTATACTCACCCGCTGGTCGAAACGGCCAAAGCAAATTTAAAAACGGCTTATTTGAATTTTCAAAGGACAACAATTGTTGCACCTGTCACAGGCTTTGTAGCGAAACGTACTGTACAACCTGGACAACAAGTCTCTATGAATTCCGCCATGCTGGCGATTATTCCACTTGAAGATACTTGGGTCGAGGCAAATTACAAAGAATCTGAACTAAATGACATACGCATTGGCCAACCCGTTACGCTATACGCTGATGCTTATCCTGGAATGACTTATCATGGTAAAGTTGTAGGTTTAAATGCGGGAACAGGCTCAGCCTTCGCCTTACTTCCTCCACAAAATGCTACAGGAAACTGGATTAAAATCGTACAAAGACTTCCTGTGCGTATTAGTTTGGATCCAGATGATTTGAAAAAAGTTCCATTACAACTCGGCCTATCCATGCGTGTGACCATTGATATTCATAATTTAAAAGGAAATCGTTTGGCTCAAATGACAGAGCCTAAAGTTAAATTCCAAACAACCGTTTATAACAAACAGCTTGCTGAAGTAAAATCGATTATTAATGAAATTTTACATGCAAATTCACCTGATATGTTCCTGCCAAGGAAACAATCATAATGAGCGAGCGCCCTCCACTAACAGGCAGTAGATTAGCTCTAATGACCATTTCCTTATCATTGGCCATTTTTATGAATGTCCTTGATATCTCTATTGCTAATGTGGCAATTCCCACTATTGCAGGCGATTTGGGCGTGAGTCCTGATGATGGAACTTGGGTTATTACCTCTTTTGCTGTAAGTCAAGCCATTATGCTTCCTCTGACAGGATGGCTTGCTAAACGTTTTGGCGAAGTGCGTTTATTTCTTTTTTCTACCACTTTATTTACGATCGCTTCAGTGATGTGTGGATTATCCGCAAATCTGGGAATGCTGGTTTTTTTTCGCGTGATTCAGGGAGCTGTTTCAGGTCCTATGATTCCATTATCACAAAGTATTCTCCTTGCTAATTATCCGCCCGAAAAAAGAGGATTGGCCACGGGAATTTGGGCAATGACTGCTGTTGTAGGCCCAATATTTGGCCCTATTATGGGTGGTGTTATTACTGACAATTATACCTGGCCCTGGATTTTTTATATTAACGTCCCTGTTGGAATTTTTTCTGTAATCTTCACCATGATCACCCTGAGTGGACGAGAAACACCCATTACTAAATTACCTATTGATTTGATTAGTTTGGCTTTATTATCGATTGGGGTTGGTTGTTTGCAGGTTTTATTAGATAAAGGAAATGATCTTGATTGGTTTAACTCAGAATTTATTCTCACTTTGGCGATCATCTCAACAGTCACTCTGAGTTTTTTAATCATATGGCTTTTGACACAAAAACACCCGCTTATTGATTTATATTTATTCACGAATCGTAACTTTCTTGTTGGAACGACTGGCCTGACTTTGGGTTTTATGGTCTATTTCGCAACTGTAGTTATTTTTCCATTATGGTTGCAAACCCAAATGGGATACACCCCGACCTGGGCAGGGCTTGCAGTTGCACCCGTTGGAGTTTTACCCTTTTTTTTAACCCCAATTGTAGGCAACTATATGGGAAAGTTTGATTTACGCCTGATTATTAGTTTGGGGTTTATTATCTTTATCATTACGTGCTTATGGCAATCTACCTTTTACACTGAGGTAGGTTTTATCCAGCTGATTAAACCCCGATTTATCCAGGGAATTGCCCTTGCTTTTTTCTTTACCCCATTAATCGCCCTAATGTTGGCAGATTTACCCCCTGAACGGTTAGCTAGTGCTTTAGGCCTTGGCAACTTTTTTCGAATTTTGGGAAGTAGTTTCGGAACTTCAATCAGTGTTACTTTATGGAATCACAGGGAGGCATTACATCAAAGCCATCTTGTAGAACAAATCACGGTATACAATCCTTTAGTTCAAAAAACAATAAATCAACTGCATTCATTAGGAATTTCGGGGCTAAAGAGTTTTGGTGTTATCTACACAACCATAATTAACCAGTCATTTATGCTCGCTACGAACGATATTTTCAGACTTTCTGCTTGGATATTTATGATTTTACTTGTAATGATTTGGCTTGCCAAACCAACCTATGCCCGCTCCTCTGAAGGTATTGCAGCAGAGTGATTGTTTTATACTCAATAGTTCCCTATAATCGCATCGGATTTTAATAATAATAATAAAAGGTGTTCTGAAAATGAAAAAATGGATGATTCTGGCAACAACCAGCTTGATGATGATGAATGCTCATGCAGATAATAAATCTTGGTGCGGTTATAAAGATTATTTCCGTTTAAGTGATACCTCTCACCCTGGTATCTATGTAGTGAGCGGATTTAACGATGCGGATGTGCTTCTCCACATCATTGGCCCACGTAGTTTTGAAATCTTAGACTCATTCCAATGCCGCAGCGGTTATGCACATGTTACCGTAGCTTATGACTCAGAGAATTGGTGTGTTCTTGATATTAAAGATGGCCCATTAATGAATCATCCAACAGTTAGCGCTTCTTGCAACGGAATTCGTTATATTGATACTGTGTATGATGGCATGGGTAGCTACTCTTATACCATTAATCTTGATTAATACAATCAGTTAAAGGCAAGCGACTCTCAGATAATCCTGGATTGTTACTTGCCTTTTTCCATTTTTCCTCACATCTAAAGTAACCGTTCAATGAATAGAGGGTGACTGCTTACTATCTAAAGACCAGCTCCCGCCTAAAGCCTTAATTAACTGAATGCTGGCAATTTGACGACGAGTGCGGATATTTACTAATGAAAGTTCGGATTGTAATGCAGTATTTTCAACAACCACGACCTGCAGAAAAGTAACGAGGCCTCCTTTATATCGATACAGTTCTTGCTCCCAAGCTCGTTTTGCTGCGCGAGCCGCAGCCTGTTGGCTCTGATACTCCTTATCAAGCTGTCGAATGGCAACCAAATTATCTTCCACTTCCTGAAATGCAGTTAATACGGTTTGTCGATAAGTAGCTACGGTTTCAAAATACTGAGCTTTGGCCTGATTTAACAGGCCTCGCAATCGACCACCATCAAAAATAGTTACTTCTGCTACGGGTTGAGTTAAGGATAATAAACTCAAAGGTCCGAGCGACCAAAAAAGACTGGGTTTGGAAATGAGGTTCGCTAAGCTCCTGCTTTGAAAACCACCACTTCCAGTTAAATCAATCACGGGGAAAAAAGCAGCGCGCGCTACACCAATATTTGCATTTGCAGCCATAACCCGAGATTCGGCAGCAACGATATCAGGTCTTCTATCTAAAAGAGTTGAAGGTAGATTAGGGGCTATTGCCAAAAAAACCTTAGGTGATTTTGCAGGAGCCAAGGAAAAATTACTTGGTATTTCACCAACTAATACGGCAATCGCATGTTCAAGCTGGGCTCGTTGTAATCGCATGTCAGCCGCCATCGTTTTTGCATTCTCAAGCTGAGTTTCGGCTTCGTCTACATCAGATATAGGCGCCGCGCCGCCTTGGTAACGCTGTTTTGTTAAATAAAGGGCTTTTTGATAAGCAATAACGGTTGTGTCTAAGATTCGTTGCGCCTCATCACTTCCCCTTAAGGCAAAATAATTATCTGCAAGTGCAGCTTGCGCACTCAAGCGAATCGAAGCCATATCCGCAGCACTTGCCTTGGCATTACTTTCACTGGTAATGACCGAGTTGCGGATACTGCCCCAAGCATCAAGCTCATAAGTAAGAAAACCACCTAATAAAAATTGGTTATACACCGCAGTCGTGGGAGGATTTGCAACAGTTCGCGAGTTTTGTTGTCTATCTGCATTGAATAATCCTTGAAGTGTGGGGAAAAAATAGGAGCGGGCAACTTGTACCAATGAAATTGCTTCCTGAAAATGAGCATAAGCTAATCTCACATCTTGGTTTGCAACACTAAGCTGTTGTTCCAAATCATTTAGCACGGGATCGTGAAAAGCCAACCACCAGGCATCAGGAACAACAATTCGTGGCGTTGATTTAATTTCCACCCATTTTCCTGGTTCCTTGAAATGCTCAGGGATTGGCATGGCAGGACGATGATACTGTGGCGCCAAAGAACAACCCACCAATGTAAAAACAAGTACTCCGGCACAGATCAACTTTTTCATGAAACAACCCGCACAGTTTCCCCATTCATAATGGCATCAGGAGGATTAATCACGATTCGATCGCCTGGTAATACCCCTGTGGCAATTTCAACTGTTGAGCCAAAATCACGTCGAAGTGTAATCGACTTCAAGACAATCTTATTGTCTTTATCCAAAGCAGCTACCTGTAACCCTTGAGCCCGAAAAAGCAACGTATTAACAGGTAAAATGACCGTTTTAGGTGGAATAGGTAGTGTAAACCAGACTTCAGTGTAACCACCAGGTAACAACTCCTCATTTTTGTTTGGGGTAGTAAACTGAGCCAGCAAAGTACGCGTGTTAGGATCAATGGCATGCGCCGTATCAAATAGCTTGGCAGGGAATACTTGCTTAGGGTGTTCAGCGAAATGGAGTTGTACGGTCATATTAGGTTTAATACGCGAAGAATAAAATTGAGGAATTTTGACATAAATTCGTAAGGGACTGACTTGCGCAATACGGAATAAAGGTTTTGCTGTTGTGCTGCTTCCCTCATTAATTAAATCACCAATATCTGTAGCACGAGCAGTAATTACCCCATCAAAGGGAGCTATAATACGGTTAAACCCTACTAACTCTTGCAAGTGTTGCAGATTAGCCTTAGCCGCAATCATTGCCGCCTCAAGAGCAGCAGCTGTACTTACCTTTTCGTCCGTTTCCTGTTGCGATACAGATTCTGTTTTTACTAAATTCAGCCAGCGTTTTGCAGTAATCTGCGCCAATTGATTATTCGCGATTGCTGTCCTTAAATCTGCTGCTGCTTGACGCTCCTGTGCATCAAGCTCAGGGGTTTCGATAACAGCAAGTAAATCACCTTTTTTAACGTGGCTACCAATATCTACATACCATTTTTTTACATAACCATTAGTACGTGCAAAAATGGGGGACTCATGCCAGGCTTGAACGTTACCAGGTAAAATAATTTTATCGACGCCCTTCTTTTGCTGTGCCTCCATCACTCTCACTATAGGGACAGCATCTGCAAGAGTCTGATTACGTAAGCTTATCGCTGCATAAACACGCATCAAAATCATCACCAGAAGAATGAATAAAAAAACAGCAATCGCAATAAGACGTCGTTTATGTCGGTGGTTCTGTACATACGACCGAATCGTTTTATGCATGTTCCTTCCCTTGCTTTTTCTTCAATTTGCGTTGATGAATTACGTAAAAAACAGCTGGGACAAAAAAGAGTGTAGCTATCGTTGCAAAAGATAACCCACCAATTACTGCCCGCCCTAATGGAGCATTTTGCTCCCCCCCGTCTCCTAAACCCAGCGCCATAGGAAACATACCAATTATCATAGCTAACGCAGTCATCATTACAGGTCGTAAACGTGTCTTCCCTGCTTCAAGAGCTGCGCTCATTGGATCATTTTCAGTTGCGAGATGATCTCGAGCAAAGCTAATAATAAGGATACTATTGGCCGTTGCGACTCCCATGCACATAATAGCTCCTGTTAAAGCAGGTACACTTAATGCGGTATGGGTAATAAATAACATCCAGGCAATACCAGCAAGAGCAGCAGGTAATGCGGTTATAATAATAAAAGGATCTGTCCACGATTGAAAATTAATAACAATCAACAAATAAACCAATAAAATTGAGAAAGCAAGCCCCCAATATAACCCATTGAATGCATGTTCCTTAGTATCAATCTGTCCACGAATTGCTACAGACGACCCTTTAGGCAAATCTTTTTTAGTATCATGGATAATTTGCTTGATGTCTTTGGACACTGATCCTAAATCCCTATCTTGTATCGAAGCAAAAATATCAATTACTGGCTGAACATTATAATGTGATTCAACAACTGAGGTCCAAGTGCGTTTCAATTTTGCATAAGAACCTAAAATTTGCAATTGACTAGGGACTGTTAAACTTCCACTTGGAATATTAAGCAAGTCATTTAAGGAAGTCATCACATATTGTGGCGCCTGTGTAACGATAGGATAAGAAACTCCATTTTTAGGGTCCAACCAAAATGTGGGTGTCGTTTGGAAACTACCAGATAGTGTTACTAATAAATCTGAAGCGACGTTGAGTTGAGTAAATCCAAGTTCACTTGCCAAACTTCGATTCACCTCAACAAAAAACTCAGGATAGTTATTCGCTTGTCTTATGCGTACATCAGTAAGACCAGGAACCCGTTTCAACTGACTCATCAACTTATTAGCATAATGAGCATTTTCTTCTTTTTTTAGGCCAATAACCTGAAGGTTAATAGGCGACGGCAAACCAAAATTGATAATTTGATTTACGATGTCCGCCGGTAAAAATGCAAAAGTAACTTGTGGAAAACGCTCTCTTAAAATAGATCTCAGTTTGTGCACATAACCAGGACTTGGACGATGCCCATCTTTCAAGGAAATTAAAATATCTGCATCTTCTGGACCATTTGTTGCAGAATTACTGTACGATAAATTAATCCCACTAACAGGCAAACCAATATTATCAACGATACTGCCTAAATCCTTAGGAGGTATCACTTGCCGAATCACTGTATCAATATTATCAACAAGTCGTGCCGTTTCTTCTACTCGCGTCCCTGTCGGAGCACTAATATGTAATTTAATTTGCCCTGCATCCACATTAGGAAAAAAATTCGACCCCAGCCATGGCCAGAGTAATAAGATTGAAGCCCCAACAAAACCTAAAAAACATGGAATAAAAACTCGAGCATTCTCTAATACCCATGATAATGATTCAGAATAACGGGAACGTAATAAACTAAATTTTTCTTCGAACAGTTCATGTAAACGAGCCATTCGACCTTTATTTCTCTCTTCATTCATTAGTTCATGTTTGTGCAACCAATATTTTGCTAAAGTCGCTACAAGTGTACGTGATAACACATAAGACATTAACATCGCAAAAATTACCGCCTCAGCTAAAGGAACGAATAAATATTGCGCAACGCCCCCCAAATAAAACATAGGTACGAAAACAATACAAATACAAAGTGTCGATACGAGCGCAGGTATGGCGATTTGCTTGGCACCATCGAGAATAGCCTGCTCCACTTCTTTGCCTTGCTCTAAATTCCAGTTAATGTTTTCAATCGCAACCGTAGCATCGTCAACTAAAATACCCACAGCAAGAGCCAGACCACCTAGGGTCATAATGTTGATTGTCTCTCCTATAGCAGAAAGGATAGTAATTGAAGCAATGATGGATAAGGGAATAGATAGAGTGATAATAAAAGTGCTACGCAGGCTACCTAAAAAGAGTAAAATCATAAGCCCCGTTAATGCCGCAGCGATTACTCCCTCAACAATAACCCCACGAATCGCCGCAGTGACAAAAATCGATTGATCCGCAAAATAAGATAAATTAAGTCCTTCAGGAAGCATATCCTTAACTTTAGGTATTAAGGCCTTAACACGGTGAACAATATCTAATGTTGATGCATTACCGGTTTTTTGTATCGACATCATTACCGCTCGCTTACCATCTACCCGTACTATGTTCGTTTGGGGTGCGAACCCATCACGCACATGAGCAACATCACGAATATACAAAACTCGACCAGGAGTTGATTTTACAGGTACATCATTTAATTCAACTGCTTTAAGCGGGCTGCCATTTAATTTCACAATATACTCATACTCACCTATTTTTTGTGTACCAGCGGGTATAATCAAGTTTTGTGCAAGAATTGCACTATTAATGTCTTGTGCCGAGACACCATAGGTTTGCATCGCTTGTATATCCAAGTCGATCATGACTTGACGTATTTTACCTCCATAAGGATAAGGAAGTGCGGCTCCTTGTACGGTTGCAAGTTGGGTACGTAGAAAGTTATTGCCCAAATCATTTAACTTTTGTTCCGGAATGGTCGCACTCGACAGCACAAGTTGTAATACAGGAACGGTTGATGCTTTATAGCTTAAAATCAGTGGAGGTAAAGTCCCTGGAGGTAAGTTGCGTAACATGGTTTGTGCGATTGCGGTGACTTGGCTTAGAGCGATATCAACATTCACGCCTTGTTGAAAGAATAATTTGATGACACTGACGCCAATCAGTGACTCCGATTCAATATGTTGGATATCATTTACTGTAGTAGTTACAGCGCGTTCAAACACACTCGTAATGCGGTTGCCCATTTCATCAGGAGGCAAGCCAGTGAAAGTCCATACTACACTCACAACAGGGATATTGATGTCAGGGAAAATATCTGTAGGGGTACGCATTATTGCCAAAGGCCCAATAATAAGGAGCATTAGAGCCATTACAATAAACGTGTAAGGTCGCGAAAGCGCAATCCATACAATCCACATAAATATCCATATCCCGATTCGAAAAGTAGATCATTATATCAATGAAATCCATTAAACTTTAAGAATAAAACTCGAGTTTTTCTAACATTTGTTCGCACACAATCTGCTAAGCACTTTAAAAAGAAATTCCCAATAATTAAATCAGAATCTTCATCTTAAAGGATGATTTTTGCGATACTACGATTTTTGAATCAATGACTCGATGAGTTTTCAATTGATTTACAGCCTGACTGAATTATTTTTACCCAAAATCAAACTCTTGCCCACAACGAACAAAACCAGCAAAGCCATGAGATTTTGCATCAGGTAACTCCCCATCATTGTAATGGTACAACCAAAGCTTTGCTTTTATCTTGGAATCCAATGTATCTAACTGATTAAAATGGGTATGCACTCCGCTGGGCACATCTAATGTTTCGCAATCATGAAAAATTAATGCTGCGTCACGATAATATTGTTTAAACCGATCTGGGGTAAATTGTGCATCAGTTGTGATAAAAAATGTTTTTCCTTTCCAGACAATATTCAAACCATAGCTTGGCATTAATTTCCCATTTGAACAAATGTGCACTGTTTGGACTAAACTAAACTTGAAACCTTCCCAATTAAAAATTTCCCCATCATTGACTGGATGAACCACAAAATAATCACTCAACGTTGCCTCTTTTTCATCAAGTGTTTTCAAGCCCCCACTTAAGCTATGCTCCCATAACGGCTTCACTAAGTGCTTATGAGTAATTAATTGAGGGGATCCATTCTGAGAAACAAATTTGCGTTGAAAAGCAAACCATTCAATGCCTCCTATATGATCAGCATGCAAATGGCTAACATAAACCGCATCTATATCTTGAGGAAGGTAGCCGGCTTTAGTCAATGAAAAACGAATATCAGTGCCACAATCTATCAATAGCTTTTTACCACTATCCGTTAGAAGTAACATATTTGATTGGAAATTTCCAAAATCCGTTCCTAAACCGCTCCCCGCCCCTAAAAATAACAATTTCATTAATTAATCCCTGAACTAAGTTAAGGCTCGTCCTAAAATTCCTTAATAAAACAACTATCTTCTTAATTAAAGAATAGCATTTAAAATTAGTTATTAGAAATAGCTCAACTATTATAAATGAGCTATCCTTCAAAGTAAGCGGACAAAGAACATGGGCCAAATGTGCTAAAAAAGTTCCATCTTAAAAATACACGTCTTTTAAACTATTTTTTCATTTTTTTAGCAATCACACTGGTGAGTCTGATTCTGTGTTTATTTGCATTAAAATACATTGCTGTTCAAGAAGTTATTGATGGAAATGAACGTTATCAATTATATAAGTTAGCAAATGAACTTCGCCAGAGCTCCGATGATTTAACTGAGTTATCTCGTCTTTATGTGATCACAGGCGAGAAAAAATACCGTGATTATTATAATGAAACCTTGGCAATACTTAATGGTACCGCTCCTCGTCCCGTAAATTATGACGAATTATATTGGGATTTGGCTATTGGTAATAATCGACCCCAATCTTATGGTCCTGCAAAATCATTAGCTGCACTTATGCTGGAACATCATTTTACACTTAAAGAATTTGCTTTGCTGACTGAAGCAGAAAATCACAATAAAAAAGTATCCGACATTGAAATTAAAGCAATGAATCTGCTTGAAGGAAAATATCCTGATAAATCTGGAAATTACACTATTAGCGAGCACCCTAATCTCGAATTAGCCAAGCAAATGCTTTTTAACAATGATTATATGAAGGCAAAATTACGCGTAATGGAGCCCTTACAGAAATTTTTTACCCTAGTAAATGATCGAACATTTTTTACCAATGAAAAGATTGATGCCAAGATGTCAAAGATTATTTTATTGGCACTCACACTCTCATTTCTATCAACAATACTCATGCTCTTTTTTATTGTTCATGCATTAAAAACATTATCTAAGGTCAATGAGGAAAATGATTTATTACTCTTGAATATCCTGCCTGAATCAATTGCTTCACGCTTGAAAATGGGAGAGGAGGGCATTGCTGATGAATTCCCCCAAGCCAGTGTTATGTTTGCAGATATTATTAATTTTACGCAGATGACAGAACAGTTAGGTGCAAAAAAAACAGTTGATCTTTTAAATCGATTATTTGCCGAACTCGATAAGCTCACTGAACAATATCATGTAGAAAAAGTGAAAACCATTGGCGACAATTATATGGCTGTATCAGGTGTTCCCGAACAAACAACAAAACATGCCATCAACATTGCGAATTATGCTTTAGCTATTCAGGACAAGATGTTGATTTTTAATCAAGAAAATCAGATGAAGCTTGAATTGCGCATTGGTATTACTTATGGACCGGTAATCGCAGGGATAATCGGCCATAAAAAATTTGTTTATGATATATGGGGTAATGTGGTCAACTTAGCCAGTCGATTGGAAGAAAGTTCTCTCCCTAATAAAATCCATATTTCAGAAAAAATGGCTTTTATGCTTCAAGATGAATTCATTGTTGAACCACGAGGCATGATAGAAATGAAAGGGATCGGTGCGATAAATACCTATTTTCTTCTTGGAAGGAAAGAAAAATAACTAAAAATACCGTTAGGATCTGTTTGCAATTCGCCATTTGGCCAAGATAGTAGAATTGTAAACGGCCCCTATCCGCCTTTATGACAACGCGGACATATCCCATAAATATTTAATGCATGATCGGTCATCTGAAAATTGGCGCGCTCGGCTATTGTTTTTTGTCTCTGTTCGATGATTTCATCAACAAATTCTTCGACACAGCCACATTTGATGCACACGAGGTGATCGTGGTGAGCTCCTTGGCTCAATTCAAATACTGAATGTCCCCCTTCAAAATTATGACGATTAACTAATCCTGCCGCTTCAAATTGCGTTAATACACGATAAACGGTAGCAAGGCCAACATCTTCTCCGGTTTCCAATAAGGCTTTATAAACGCCTTCTGCGCTCAAATGATGATTGGGAGATTGTTCCAATATTTGCAATACTTTTAAACGTGGCAACGTAATTTTTAATCCAGCATTTTTAAGTTGCTTGCTTTCTTCCATCAATGCTCCTCTTCACTGTAATGAACTCTTCTCTTCCAGGTGTCTTTCAGTAAATGACGTGTTATTATGGCGAAATTTTTCACGATAGGCAAAAAAATGAGAATAATAATTTTTCTACTTGGAATCGTATTTACTTTAACCCTGACTCAATGTGCATCCTTTGATCTGTCTCGACGAGTAGTCCAACAGGGAAATTTATTACCCAAATCTAGAATTGATCGACTTAAAATAGGAATGAGTAAGAATGATGTAGCCATATTAATGGGCAACAGTCTATTAAGCCCCACGTTTAATAATGATCGCTGGGACTATGCGTACACATGGCGTAGAGGTCATGGAGAGATGACCATGTCCACATTAAGCTTATATTTCCATAACAATACTCTAACACGTATAGAACGAGACAAATTTAAACCGGGGGCTGGACTCAATCATCCAGATATAAATCAAGAATAACCAGGGATCATTAGGGTAGTGTAGCCTGGGTGAAGGCGCAAGCCGTAACCAGGTTTTTCCCTATCAAAGGTCACCCGGGTTACGCTGCACTTCACCCAAGCTACACTATCTTCGAGTACTCGTTGCTTTTTGACGCCGTTTCTCTTTAGGATCCAAAACCAAAGGCCTGTATATTTCTACCCTATCACCTTCCTGCAAAACATGTTCCAAAGAAACTTGCTTTGCATAAATGCCAACAGGCATATCTCGAGTTTCTGGGTGGGTATTGAATATTCCAGATGCCTTGAGTGCATCAAAAACTGTTGCCCCATCTTGAAGATCAAGAATTATATGAACTGTAGTCTTTTCTATGGTTACGTAAACCAGTTCAACTTTAACCATAAATCGTCTTAGCTCGCTCACAAAATGAATCAACCATCTTATCCGTTACTTGTTCAAATACTGGACCAAGCAACATGGAAAACATCCTTCCTGCAAATTCAAACTCCAAATCAAAAGAAACCTTGCATCCCTCGTCAACCTCATCAAAGCGCCAGAACCCCTCTAAATGACTGAAGGGACCATCAACAAGACGAATTTCTATCATTTTATTAATTTGCAGCCTGTTGCGTGTGGTAAATGATTTACTCATACCTGCCGCACCAATAACTAAAGTTGCCTGTACCTCATCTTCATCTCGATGATGTACTAAACTTTCTGCGCAATAAGGTAGAAATTCCGCATAACGCTCGACTTCATTCACCAGCGTAAACATTTGCTCACAGGTATAATTAACAGTTCGTGACTTTTTCACTATGGGCATTATGCTTCTCCGCGAATTGTATTTCTTAACCAAAGACTCAGATCTTTAATTTCTTCAAAACAAATTGAATGTTCCATTGGATACTTAGAATAAGAAATATGTTCGTATCCTTTATTCAATAACCAATCTTTACTTGACTCAGTCCATTGAGATAAAACAAGAGGGTCAAATTGTCCTGCCCCCATAAAAAAGGGAGTGCTCTTATCCAGCGTTGGTCTGGTATGTGCTGCTAAAGGCAAATAAGCAGACAAAGAAATAACTCCTGCCAGGCGAGCCGTTGTATGGAGCGCAGTATGTAATGCCATAGCGCCGCCTTGCGAAAATCCTGCTAAAAAAATCTGCTCGTACGTAAAACCATCATTTAATTGTTCATCCATGACTTTACGAATCAGTAATTCGGATTGCTCAATGCCTTCTTTATCTTCTCTATCGATTAATTTCATGCCCACAATATCATACCAAGCGGGCATGATCATTCCGCCATTCAGGGTCACTGGACGCTGGGGAGCATTAATAAACACATGACGTAACGCCACATCACTCACCGTTAACTGATCGACTAACCCCATCATATCGGAAGCATCAGCGCCTAATCCATGCATCCAAATAACGCATGCCTGGGCTTGAGCCTGTGACTCATTTATAAATACATTCAAAACAAATCCCCTCACAGACAAAAAAGAGAAATTATCGCTAATGCATTAACACAGTGCAAGCGATACCTTCTTGATATTTTATAGAATCTAAATTACCAAAAAAAACAAATAAAATAGCGCAGATTGAATCATTATGAAACAAAAGCACCATCTAAAGTATTTTATTATTAGCCAACATGCATTATAGTGCGCTACTATGGGTCAATAAGTGTCATGAATATGTTTAATAAAGTAGAATCCAAGTCATTTACTCTTACGATGTTGGGGACAGACACAGTCTATACCCCTACGCTAAAAGCCATAAAAAACAAGGACAAAAAACCACCTTTAAAAATAGAGGATTATCCCAAGGGTGAAACTCTGAGTCTTGTTTCTACATTGATTAAAACAGAAAATCCTGTGATTAATCACAAACAGCCCGTTCCTTATCAATCTTCAGATGTCGCTGTTGTTAATGGCCCCAAAACGGACGGAACCAATGTTGGTGACAAAATTGGGATTGGGTTAGGTATCGCTTTAAATGCAATTGTTCGGGGGCAAACTGAACTTAATGATATTGCACACAGTAGAGGAGGAGTTGAATCCATCCTGATTGCTCATGAACTCAATGCGATAAAAGACTCGATTAATTCTTGTGAAAATTTCGAGCAGTTAATACAAGAACTTACAAAACAACAAACAAATAGAAAAAATAGCAAACCCTTTAACAATACACCTGACATTATTAAACCCCTATTAACCCAATTACCTCAATCAACTCCAGAAAAACAACAATGGTTTGGTGCACTAAAAAGCAATTTGGCCAAGGCGTCAATGAATCTTTTTATCATTGACCCAGTCCCCGGGGATTGTTGGCCAGTAACGTGGTACGACCAAAGATTTTTTACTCTTCCACCTATTGTTAAATATGCTGAATTTACCTATTACGAAAATGAACGTTCGGATTGGGGTTTTACACCAATCTACGTTGAGGCTTCAAATCCAGCAGAACAAAGAGTAGTTCGAAATACCCTTCCAGGGCACCATGGCACGGGCTCTGCTGGAAATAATGCATCACAGAAAAGTGTTGTCGTTTCCCCTGAGAAAACTAAAGCGACCCACGTACAAAAATTAATGATTTTTAAATTACTTAAATTTTTATCGTCACATGGAGTTGCATTTAAAGATGCTAAAGAAATTTTTCATGAACCCACTGGCTTGGGTGGAAAATACATCACCTTTCTGGAGGAAATGAGAGGCGATGGCTTTGATGTAGAACAATTTGATTTTCCAGCCATATTCCGCAAGCTCTATGACAAAATTTATGCAAATAGAGCAGCCTATGAAGCATTCAATGCGACTCATTACCCACTGATGGGGGTAGCGCCTCAAAGAAAAGTGCTACGCACTAATCATAAATATGGTTTTTTAACCGAGAACTTCCCTAAAAGCACGGGCTATGTTAATGAAGAGCACAGCGTATTAATGAAGGAGTATTTCTTCAAAATACTTAAAGTTGATTCACATAAAGAGCGAACTTTAGTAGAACTAATCAAATCAGCACAAGCTGTATTATCTAAAAACATAAAAGTAATTACGAATCTTTCATCTTCTGTTGTAGAACATCCAATTGCTCCAGCAGCAATACTTGATAGTGAAAATGCACGTAAAGATGTCTTGAACTCTTTTGGTACATTAATTCAAAGAGTAAGCCAACAATATCTAATGGATGACTGGAGTGCAGAACACAAACAAAAAGAAAAAGAAGAACTTTTTGCTGCCATCATTGGTCTTTTTACAGAGTTTGAAGAACTAAAAAAAATAGACAATCAAACCATAAAAGAATTTGTGGCATCACTCATCGATATGAGTCTAAAAGGAATTATTCAAACCGTTGATCAACAACATGCAAACATAGAAGAAGAATTTAATCGTCTTCGAACACCAACTGATACAAACCTGAAAGTCTATTTTAATAGCTTATTAACTCAGATTAATAAAGATGAAAGTTACTCAGGTTTAGAAATTAATCCTGAAATTGTTAGGATCTTTGAAAGTCCCGCTTTCGCTGAATTAGCAAATTATCCAATAAGAATAAAAATAGAATACATTTGCCAACAATTGCAGGAAAAACTACCTAAAAGTGTAACTGAAAAAAATTTAGTTGACCAACTCACAGAACGATTTGAGGAACTTTATGGTAGTTCTTTTAATGAATTTGAAAAACTGTATCATCAAATTGAAGTCTTTATTAATGATACTGCAGCATTGGGTCGGCAGTTTATAACTGAAGAAGCGGTGTTCAACAAACATGAGCTGTTCCTTAGGAAAAAAGCTGAGGCATTAATCGATGTTGCAGCACAAAAATTTTATCGAGACAGGCCCAATGCTTTGCCTGCCCTCGCCGAAAAAGGAACCTTCAAAGAGGCGGTCGAACGGCATGCCATTAATAAATACGGTGTAATTGATAGGCTTAAACAAGAAAAAGAGCAATTAAATGCACTTTCCCGAAGGATGGAAGAACAATTAAGGACAAAAGACCGGCAAAATGAAGAAGTCAACGCTTCATTAGAAGAAGAAAAAGCTAAAAAAACCGAATATCATGCGGCAATGAATGATGACAAAGAGGCAGAATATTTATTGCTTATTAATAAAAAACTTATTCCATTAACAGAAGAATATTTGACATCACTTCGTTCACAGTTATCCATTAAAGCTAAAGGATTGGAACAAGATGAAAAGACAAAACAAAAGGATGCTAGAATCCAATCCAAAATCGACAAAGCTACCGAATTGTATAATATTTTACGAAATAGTGAACAAATACCACACCCTAAAATGCGTTTGCGCACCTTTTATACCCAGCTGGATAAGTATGAAGAGAACTTCATTGCACATGATGATCCTGATTTGGTGCGGTATCGCAGAAATGCAGTAATTGCCGCAGGAATTCTTTTATCGTTTATCTTTCCTGGATTAATTGTACTTGCAATTTATACTAACGTAGGCCTTTCTTCTGTAAAATCATGTTATTTTTGGCAATCTTCGGGACAAAATGCGGTATCTTCATTGAACCGACACAGGGCAGCTGCTGGTGTGCCATTTGCTGATGCCGTTAAAGATGAAGTTGTAAATGAGGATGAAGAGGCTAATATCAAATCGCCATCACCTGAGGTAATGTGACCAGGACTAGGAACAATAAAAAAGTTATAGCTACTCCTTCATTATAGGCTACCATCAGAAACATGATCTATTACTTGAATTTTTACATAAATAAATGGATAGTTACCGTTCTAAACTTTTAATTACTATGTCTAATGAAACAAATTTACTTTTTATTTATGGTTTGCATTGCCATACTCTTAGTAAGTTGTGGGCAAAAAGGACCTCTTTATTTGCCGGAATCAACAAAAAATGCCCCAAGTAAGTAACGCAAGTTCGATATAAAAGGCAAATTATGAAAATTAAATTTACCAAAATGCATGGCCTAGGTAATGATTTCATGGTGATTGATGGGGTTAATCAGCAGATCAATCTCAGTCCCCAGCAAATAATTACCATGGCGCAACGCCATACTGGTATTGGTTTTGACCAATGCTTGCTTATTGAGCCCAGCGTGCAAGATGGTATTGACTTTAATTATCGGATTTTTAATGCTGATGGTCAGGAAGTAGGTCAGTGTGGCAATGGAGCCCGTTGCCTTGCCTTATTTGCAAAATACTACGGATTAACTGATAAAAATCACTTAACCGTGGCAACTCGTACCACACAAATGAATTTACACATCAATTCAGACTCCAGTGTTAGTGTCGATATGGGAATTCCCCAATTATCCCCATCCGATATTCCGTTCATAGCGGATCAACAATCTGTCGAATATTCTTTGGAACTTGAACAGAACAAAACGGTTCACTTCCATGCCTTAAGTGTTGGCAATCCGCACGCAGTATTGGTGGTAGAAAATACAGATAAAGCCCCGGTCCATACCTTAGGAAGGGAAATCAGCTCACATCCTCGTTTTCCCGCCCAGGTAAATGTTGGATTTATGCAAATTATGAATCCAAACTTTATCAAGTTACGAGTCTATGAACGCGGTTGCGGCGAAACACAAGCATGTGGAAGCGGTGCTGTTGCAGCTGCTGCTATTGGGCGTTTATATCATCAACTGGCTGAACAAATAAAAGTTACATTACCTGGTGGTGATTTATTTATTGACTGGCCAGCATTGAACGAACCTATAGTCCTAACTGGCCCAGCTGTTTTTGTCTATGAAGGAATCTGGTTTTAAGTTGTAATAGCTCAGATTCCCAATGTTACTGCTTATTCGAACGGTTGGATTTGAGCGCAGGTTGTGAGAAAATTTTTCTAAGCACGCGCAGCATACATCAGTATGTGAGCATTGATTAGGAAATTTTCTCGCAAGATGCGCCTAATACGGCCGTTCCCTGATAGGGACTGACGCACTTACTAAATACTTTCCCTATGCAAAATTAACACAAGTATTGAATTTTCTTTACAAAGAGTTATCCTGAAAGAACGCCTCACATCCGCACCGTTCCAAATTTACATAAGACTTCTTTTGAAATTCGCTAGCAAAGTGCGAGGAGAAGTGGAGCACAGAACCAATGTACACACGGGTACATGAAGATTCGAGCACCAAATCGACGCAGCAATTTGTAGCTACTGTAGTGTTTCGAAAGAAGTCTATTGTGGAAATTGGTGACTGGCAAAAAGGAGAGTGCCATGACAGGAAGCAAAATACAAAGTTTTGATTTATTCAAAGCGGCTATGGGAAACCTAGAGTATTTAACGGAAATCAATAAGGATAGAGTAAGCCAGGCGAAATTTTTAACCGCTCTAGAAGAAGGTGAACTGACTATCCCGGATATTCTTGAGTCCATTCAAATCGTCAAAAATCAGCAAGCAAAATCGCTCTTAATCATTTACTTATTAAGTCAAAAAGAATACTTATCCTGTTTAAAGGGTGATTCATTATTAAACAGATTAACACTTCAAGATCATCATATCCCTTCGCGTCTAAATGCTCTGGTGCATCAATTGGATTTAAAAATCCTCTCAACTCAATTAATTAGCAAACTGGAACCTGAAGCAGCAATAAGTATTCTTTGTTCAGTTCCACATTTCCATCAATTAACCAAAATCCAAGTAGAAGCCCTGCTTGAAAGATATCCTCTTTTTGAAAGGCACAAAGTTCTTACCTACTGGATTAATCATTTTGCCTCCATGCCTAATGCTCATTATATCTTGGCTCATTTCATGAGCATTGCAGGCCCTAATGTTATCGAAGAATTAGGCAAAATGGAACCGAATCAAAAGGAAGCTGTTGTCGTTAATATCATTGAGAATTTAGGATTATTTCATAACATTCCGAATAGATTTCTTGAGCATGCGAATAAAGAATCTCATTTGCTGTTGGCAATACGTCTTTATCTTAATGGTCATTATAATAAAGCTTATGCTTCTTATATAAATCAATTAACTAAACGATTATTGGATAAAAACCATTCTTTTTCATTGGACGCAATAGAACTCCTTTTTTTCTTGAATGATAAACTCGCATTTAAGGAATTAGCAACTAGAACCGCATACTTCACTAATCGTTATTTAAGAAATAATGCATTAAAAGGAAATGTGGCATTATTTTATCAAAATAAGCGAATCAATATCCAAAGAATGCTCCAAAATATTCATTTAAACCCACCCATTCCTGAGATTGTTAAAGAGCAAATGCAATCAGTAAGTTCGGATGAAAGTCCTTTTGTAGGAGAGTTAATTAAACGTGACAAGTCAATTAATTGTTTTGAGTACTTTTTAATACACTATAAAGGCAGCTCTGAACCAATTGTTAAACTGCTTGATGACTATATGGAATTTTATGAGCGTTCAGTAAATATCATCATTCGAAACAAAGCGATACACCACATCGGCTTCATGTTAAGACGTCCTGAAATAGATGAAACGGTAAAAGAAGCAATTTTTTCCGCCTTTTTAAATCATCCTATTCTTTTTGATGAACAAGTCAGTTATCAATTGTTCTTATTTGATGCAAAGAGAGTTATTCGCTATTTTGGTCTCCGGGGTGGGAAAGAAAATTATCAACGCGTTATTGATTTGTGTACCTTGGCTTTAAAAAATCTTAATTCTGAAAAAAATCAGGAGATCATTCAAATTGCCCAAAAAGCACTTTCAGAAGCACAATTAGAATTAAATTTTTCTAATGAATATGGCTTTTTTTCTGATTTCATTAAATGGATTAAACGATGTTGGATTTATGGATGGACCGGTTTTTTTAAACCAAACGCACCCAATTACGTTGCCCCAGAATCAGTAGATTTGGAAGAAAACAATGCATCACCATCTTCAAAACGCGCAAAAAGTTCCATATCAGCTCAAGAATTAGAAACCGACCTTTTGGCGTTGTTAAATGTAATTACGCTTCCTTTAACGCAAGATAAATTTGAGGAGATTATAAAAGCATTAGATAGTTACTCTCTACAGACAATGCCTAAAAATGAACTCATCACAAGACAAAAACTTCATAGGTTGTATCATTATGCAATGACGCATAAGGAAGAAAATGAAATAATTTATCATTGGTTAAAAGACAACCAAAATCCATTTATCGTGAATCAATTCCGTCTCTTAGAGTTGATGTTAAGAGAAAAATCACGTGATGAGATTGATTCCTTGCTGACACAGTTCAACGAAGATTCCGATCAACTGCAATATGTTTCTGACGAGCTGGATAGTCTCTTGCCGGAACTGGTAGTCACACCCACTCCAAAACATTCAAAAAGCGCGGAAACAAGCGATTTTGTAGCAAGCGCAACTAAAATTCTTTCCAAGTATACATGTGAGGCAACCGTATATGCACAAAGTGCATTGAATTGGGCTGAAGGTTTTTTTACCAAAATGAAAAAATCTGCACAAGAGGAGGAGGAAGCCTTTGAAGTAGAACATATTGAATCGTTTCAAAAGATAATAAACAGCAAAGGAACGCTTACAACTTGAGCTTCCAACGTTTATGCATCCAATTCCATTGTTCAGGATGAGCCAAAATAATACGTTCTAATGCTTGATTATAAGCCAAGGTATTATAATAAAGAGATTCTTGTGCATTACCATAATCTTTCCATGGAATAGGATCATAAAACTCTAAAACATGTTTTCCATTTGGCAATCGATAACCTGCAGCTGGAATGACAGGAACTCCCGTATAGCGAGATAAAGTTGCAAGACTACGGTAAGTTCCTGCTTTTACTCCAAAAAATTCTACTGCGATACCATCCCGGTTAGCCAATGAGGCATGTTGATCAAGGACAAAAATAACAGCATGATTTTTCTCCAAAGCAGTACAGACCTTATCCAAGGAATTTTTTTTAGGAATTACATTTAAACCAACTTGGTAATACTGCTTAAATAAACTTCGCTCAATAAATTTAATTGACAGGGTCCGACGAATAAAATGAAACTGTCCTTGAAATTCCTTAAAATTTAAAACACCGCCAATTGGAGCAACCTCCCAATTACCAAAATGTCCTGTTAGAACCAAAACCCCTTTTTGTTGCGCTACAACTGCCAACATGTTTTCATGACCACGCACCTCGACCAGATGACGTAAACTCTCTTCCGACATAAAACGCAATTGGACTGCTTCTTTAAAGGATTTCAGTAAATGTGAGTAGTACGACTCAGCAAGTCGTTTTTTTTGAGTATTATTCAATTGCTCGCCAAAAACTCGATCAATATTTGCCATAACTACTTGCCGCTTATATGGCAAAAATTTATATATGAAGCGTCCAAACACGCTTACAGGCAATTCATTAATTTTTCGTTCTAATTCAGTCACAAGCTTTGATCACCAAACACGCATTCATACTGGCAAATCCTCGATTAATCGTCAATGCATAAGGACCTCTTTTTAAAGGTTGATGCTCCGCACTTACGGATAAACCTTTGCAACTGGGTGCAATATTTTGCAAATTCGCTATACCAGGTACACACTTAGATGAGAGTGCATAAGTTGTCATTACCGTGTCAATCAAACCAGAAGCACAAATAGTATGCCCCATAGACCATTTGAATGCTGTTACAGGAATTTCCTGTTCAGCAAAAACATTTTGTATTGCCTCAGATTCACTATAATCCGATTTACTATTACCATTACCATGAGTCACAACAAAACCTAAATCATTAGGGTTTAGTTTTACATGATCCAAAGTACGTTGCATCAATTCAGCAAGTTGTTGTCCGCTTGTGTCCAGAGAAAATAATCCTTCGGCTTCAGTGGTTGATAATCCACCAATAATTTCACCATAACACGTTGCTGAGCGCGCACGCATGCTGGCTTCGCTTTCCAGCACTAAAGCAGCAGCGCCCTCAGCTAAAATTGTGCCATTGTGCGCTTCATCAAAAGGTTTTAAATGTTGATTACTTAATACCCCTAATTGCTCATAGTAAAATAAGGCTTGCGGTTCAGTGGCTATGTCATAGGCAACAACCACAGCTCGTTCTGCCTGGCCACTGCTAATTGCATGATATGCTTCCAATAAAGCTTGTGTTCCACCAACTGCATGGTTCGTTACATTATGATTGGGGCCCTTAAATTCATAGGTGATCCCCGTGTATGCAAGAACATTATTCGGCAATATGCGTAATAACCACATCGGATGAACTGTTTCAAATAGATGTTGTGCAAATTGCTGCATATTACCTTGAGTTTTTGCCAGTAAAGGCAAAAAATCATATTGTTGAAAATATTTATTCCCAGGTGAGCCTACATAAACAGCGGTTTGTTCATTGAATGAATTAGGGTCTTCAAGAGTATCGCGATAAGCAATCATTTGACTGTGTTCGACTGCTTGTACTGCAGCATGAATTCCCATCACGTCCTGTCGTGAAATGACTTTCATCAACTTGCGATCGGGTAGCATTTTTGCTGGATTAAATTCTTTTAACTCCCCACCTAAGCGATGAGACCATTGCGATAAATCCCATTGAGCGATTTCAGCAATTCCACTTTTACCAGAAAGAATTGAATCCCAGGTTGCATCCGCCGTGGCACCTGATGCAGTTAATGCGCTTCGTCCAGTAATAAATACTCTGTTGCCTTGACTCATAAACCTGCTCCTTCAAACTCAGGATGCTTAAATAACAAGCAACTATTGGAGCCACCAAATCCAAAAGAATTGGAGAGAACCACACCCAAAGAACGTTCACGTGGTCCATCAACCACATAATCCAAATCACATTCCGGATCTGGGGAAGTTAAATTGGCAGTCTTGGGTATTTGCGCCTGCTCTATAGATTTAACTGATAATACAGCCTCAAGTGCTCCTGCCGCAGCAATCAAATGTCCGGTTTGGCTTTTAGTCGAACTTACAGGCAAGTTTGCAACAGACGCTCCAAAAACTGCTTTAATTGCATTCGTTTCACTTAAGTCATTCATTTTGGTTGAGGTACCATGTGCATTAATATAATCCACATCTGAAGCTTGGACTCCTGCATCCTGAAGAGCACGTTCTATTGCTTGTATTGCACCATCACCATTTGGATGTGAATCAGTAATTCGATAAGAACTTAATGAATTTCCCTCACCAGCTAATTCGGCATAAATACGAGCGCCTCGAGCTTTTGCCTTATCCCACTCTTCCAAAATTAAAAAAGCAGCGCCTTCTCCTAAGACAAAACCGTTACGTGTTGCATCAAAAGGTCTACTCGCTGTTTCTGGTGTGCTGTTATAAGTAGATAAGGCTCCTAATAAACAAAAGCTGGATAATCCCAAAGGATTAATCATTGAATCAAATCCTCCAGCTAACATAAAATCAGCTTCGCCTCGACGAATTACTTGCATTGCTAGCCCTAAAGCTTGTCCACCTGACGCACAGGCTGTATGTACCGATGAAGCATAACCTCTGATGCCAAATTGTTGAATCAATAAAGACAGACCTGAGTTTGTAGTTGTTTTACCAAAATCAGATAATTTATAAAATTCTTGTGTATTCGCTAGCAAACGTCCCCAATCTACTTCACCATCTTGGGCACAATTTTTTTGAAATCGAGATAGATAGTCAAATTCAGCAGTCATCATACCACTACCGGTAACGACGCCCCACTGTGTAGCAGTTTGCTCTGTAGGTAGGATACCTGCATCATCGAAAGCTTGCTGGGCCGCTTCAAGCGCATATTGGGTAAAAGGTACAGAAAAGCGACTATACTTTTTGGTTAATTTAGGAGCAAGCGAAAAATTTTTCACCTCAGCCGCAATATACGTTGGAAAAGCGCTGGCATCAAATTGCTTTATTTCAGCAATTCCTGAACGTCCCTCCAATAAATTGGACCATGAAGACTGAACATCAAGTCCCAAAGGAGAAACAGCTCCTAAACCTGTAATCGCAACTCGTCTTTTTTTCACTTTTATTTACCCCTGGGAATAAGCACTACATCCACAACACAAACACGTTTACCTGCAACCTCAGTACGATAAGCAAGGATCAGTTCGTCTTCAGTGTGTTTTTTGACTGTTACAAAACACTCAAGCACATCACCTGGATAGACAAACTCATTCATTTTTATTTTGCGAAATTCGCTCACCTTATAGTCTACTGGGTACCCCGCGCGCCGAATAAATTCATGCGCCAAATTTAATTTACATTCCAATAATACGGTCAGAGGTAATACAGGTTTTCTGGGAAAATGATCTGCAAAATAAAGCGCTGAACGTGATATTCTTTTTTCAGCAGTTAAACTAACTCCTGGTTGACTGGAACGAATTCTGTCAAAGGTCATGGGCACTACAGGTAAGTCCAAACTCATAATCAGATCGTCATTCAATATTGGTGTGCTCTCCTTACTAATAGCCAACCAATCACCAGGACGATCAATTTCGGAAAATTGCCGTTTCACTTCATCTAAATCGATAAAATTATCCATAGGTAACAAAGGGCCTAAGGCGCCTTCAAGACTGAAGACAAGCTCATTACCCACTCTAGCCTCACTATGGTATTGCATTACTGAATGATCTATGTGCTCAATAGACGACTCAAGCAATAAAGTTTCACCTACATAAGCAGGCCGATGCATGGAGGCACAGGCTACAATACCGGCTACAGGTCTGTAGGTAAATTCTTGAAGTGCCATCACATTCCATGCAGCCAATTGACCTAGTGTTTCTCCGATTAATGAAGGGATAAAACAGGGCCGTCCCTGTTCATCAACTGTGAGGTATGTATCATTTGGGGTAATATGCTTGATTCCCCGGATCAACTGGCCAGGAGATGACTCCACTATACGATCAACGAATAAGAATCTCATCAGTATTTATTAAGCCCTATTAACCTTTATTTTAGAAATAACACCTGAATTAAGCTTCAGATCCAGCAGTTTGTTGTTCTTTGACCGCAGCAACAACTAACTTACAAAATGTTTCAATGGTAAATAGCATAGGTATTTCATTGACTTTCATATTCGGTTTGAATTGCTCTGCAGGAACTTCGCTTAAATAATTTTGCAATACCTTCAAACCTTTTTCAGTAATAATACCACCTTTCTCGAATTCATCTTCTGCCAAATCACCACGCGCATTTTTCTCTAATTGACCACGAGGAATTTTAATTTTGAATTCTTTCTCTAATTGGAATACCAAATCAAGAAAGTCAATAGATTCTGCGCCCAGATCTGCTATCAATCGACTGTTCAGAGATATTTCTTCTACATCAATCACTAGCACATCAGCAACAATTTCCCTAACTTTAGGATAAACGTCTGCTACATTCATATTTTTTCCTCAGAGATAGCTAATTTACAAAGCCCGAAATTATACCATACATTTTTTTAAAGGCATAAAATTAAGAACAACAAGGTATCAACCAACCTGACTATACCCTGCATCAACAAATAAAGTATGCGCATTAATCATGGATGCTTCCGGCAAACACAAGAGATAAATGGCATTCGCCACATCTTGCGTTGTCAATGGTCTATCAGTCAGAGAATGAGCCTGATATTCATCAAGTAACTGTTCTCTATTGGGAAAATGTTTCAATGCGTCGGTATCAACTACTCCAGCAGAAACAGTATTCACTGTAATACCATCAACAGCCAACTCAAGACTCAAAGAACGAACCAATGCTTCAAGAGCAGCTTTAGATGCACCAATAAATGCATAATTAGGAATAGCTCGAGACGCACCAAGACTCGATAAGGCAATAATTCGGCTCCCTCTAGGCATCAATGAGCGCGCTTCGGTAGTCAAATGATTTAGGGCCAAAGCATTAGTTTCCAAGCACCAGCGCCAATGTTTTGTTGACATCTTAAGTGCTGATTTTAAAACACCACTCGCCGCATTACTAATTAAAAAATCAAGTCGATTAAAATGTTCACGGAATTGAGCAAACATTTCCTTTACAGACTGATGATCTGCTACATTTGCTTGTAAAGCAATTGCTTTGCGTCCCATCGCTTGGATTTCTTCAACCAAAGACTGGGCTTCATCAGAACTGTTGTAATAAACTATAGCAACATCACTTCCTGCCTGAGCTAACTTTAATGCAGTCGCCTTACCGATGCCTCGTGCACCGCCAGTAATTAATCCAACTTTACCTGCAAAAACCAAACTCATGGGATATTCCTCATTAACTTCAATTTATAAAATAAAAAATGTACTGTTGATGCAATACGGTAGTAATAACTCATAGTCACGTAATGTAGCGTGCAGCTTCGCTTCCCAAGGCTACTATTTCTCAGGGTAGCTTGACACTTATTGACCAACAATTACAAAAAACTACATTTTCATTTTTATTGGGCAATAAAGCAATGTTTAGAACATTAAATTTTTAAATATCTTGTTTCTAGAAGGCTAACTTTGTACTATCGGCACACGATAACAATAAACATATATTAATGAATGAAGCATTCTTGGTTTAAAACTGTCTTTCCTATAGCAGCGATTTTTTCTTTCCGCATGTTGGGTTTGTTCTTACTCATCCCTGTATTTAGCATTTATGCAGAAAATTTACGAAGCGCAACTCCTGCGTTAGTTGGTCTTGCTCTAGGAGTTTACGGTCTTGCTCAAGGTATTCTTCAAATGCCTTTTGGTATGCTTTCCGATAAGGTTGGAAGAAAACCCATGATTGCTGTGGGTTTGTGCCTTTTTGCCTTAGGTAGCTTACTTGGCGCATTAACCGATTCTATCTATGGGATGATCATTGCTAGAGCCTTACAAGGCACAGGGGCAATTGGCAGTGTTTTAATCGCTTTACTTGCAGATTTAACGCCTGATGAACAACGTACTAAAGCCATGGCAGTCATTGGCATGACTATAGGAACATCATTTAGCTTGGCCATGGTCATAAGCCCCGCCATTAGCCATCATTTTGGATTAGCGGGTATTTTTTACCTGACTACTCTATTAGCAATAGCAGGGATCATACTACTTTATTTGGTAATCCCAAAACCGGTAAATCAACATTTTCATGTTGATAGTGAAACAAATCCTGTTTTATTGAAGCAAGTTGTTTCTAACCCACAGCTACAACGCCTTAACGTCGGCATTTTTTGCCAGCATTTTATTCTCACCGCAACATTTTTTGCTATCCCCTTCATCTTAAAAAAACAGGCTGAACAAGGTCATTTATCACAACAATGGCATTTTTATCTGCCACTTATGATTATTTCATTTATACTCATGATCCCGTTTATTATTCTTGCGGAAAAGAAAAAACGCATGAAAAGCGTCTTTCTTTCATCCGTATTTGTAATGGCCATGGCACAATTTTTATTGGCCTATGCTTTTCAAAATTGGATTGCTCTGTGCTTCCTCATGTTAATTTATTTTGTTGTCTTTAATATCCTTGAAGCCGCATTACCATCCCTGGTATCCAAACAGGCAAATCCCAATTCTAAAGGGACGGCTATGGGCGTTTATTCAACCAGTCAATTTTTAGGGCTTTTTATCGGCGGAGCACTGTCAGGTGTTTTGTATCAATGGAGTAGTAGCCAGGGAATCTTTATTACGAATGCTGTCTTAGGGATTATATGGTTGCTTATTTCCCTTTCGATGAAACCGAACATCTCTTTTTCAACACTTATTTTACCTTCCCCCTGGCCCGAAAAAAATGAACAGATCATCACACAATTATTGAAAATCAAAGGAGTGATTGAGGTGGCATTCGCAGAGGATGAGCAGGTTATTTATCTACGTGTTGATAGAGAGCGCTATCTTTGGGGAAGCGCTGAAAAAGTCATTGATCATGGATAATCGTTAATTAATAGAGGATATTAAATGAAAATTTCTTTGAAGCATCAGACCACTGAACACAGTAATGCTACATCCTGCAAAGTGACCGAGCATCATCTTAATGATCCAATGCTTGATTGTGCCATAGCAAAAATATCAGGCCGATATCCTGAAGCACGACGAGTAGTCAATTTAGGCTGTAATGAATTAGTTTATGTGTTCCAAGGTGAAGGTAAAGTCGTTGTCAATCATACGGAATATAAATTAGCGGCCGGTGATGCAGTAGTAATCGAAGCTGGTGAAAAATACTACTGGGAAGGAAATATGCAGCTGTTTATTTCTTGTCGTCCGGCATGGAATAAAGAACAACATCAATTAGTTGATTAAAGACTCCTCGTCGCCTGGGTGAAACGAAGTGGAACCCGGGTTTCGGACCAACGGCCCTTCACCCAGGCTACTCAAGTAAAGTTACTGACGCACCAAACGTAAATTTTTATCTGTAAATGAGGTTTTCTCTGTAGAACGGTATGGATTAATATCCAAACCTCCTCGTCTTGTATACCGACCATATACAGTCAGTTTTTCTGGTTTGCAGTAGTTCATAATATCGACAAAAATTCGTTCGATGCATTGCTCATGAAACTCATTATGATTTCGATATGAAACGAGATATCTCAATAAACCCTCTCGATTAATTCTTTTTCCTTTATAAGTAATTTGTACGCTTCCCCAATCAGGCTGGTTAGTAACCAAACAATTAGATTTCAGCAAATTGGAGTATAACGTTTCTTCTACCATCTCATCGCCAACAGAAAGAAATGAAGGTTCAACAAGATAAACAGAGCATTCTATATCAAGAAGATCAAGTGAATCGCCTGCAAATGACTGTTGTAGCTCAAACTGATTGGACGAGTTTAAAGGATGAATGTTGATCCACACTTCTGCTCCAACACGTTCTTGCAAATCATTTTTAATTATGCGTTCCAATTCATTAACACTTTGAATTCGTGTGTTGTTAAATGAATTAAAATAGAGTTTTAAAGATTTTGATTCAATCAAGTTAGGAGAGTTGCACTCATAAAACAATTCAGCTATCGCCACCATGGGTTTACCTTTAGCATTAAGCCAGGAAACTTCGTAGTGATTCCAGCAATCAAAGCCATGAAAAGGCAATTGAGTCGGATCCACTCCGATTTCCTGTCGCTTTCCAGCCCTTGGAATTGGATATAACCGATTTGGATTATACGTTTCATCATAAGAAGATTTTTTACCTAATTCCGATTTTTCAGCTTCAGATTGATATTGTTGCAACACTTGATCATTCATTGTATTTAACTCCAAGATTTCAATTATTTTTGCGGTACTTTTCCAATTCACAGGTTGATTCATCTCCATTTGACTGGAAATATAATTAAGAAGAGATGCTGCCTCATTAATTCGAGCGGCTTTTTCAGTCAGTTCACGTGCCTGTATGCCTATAGAAGTCATCACATCAAAACTCGGATTTTCCATAATCTTTTTTATGGTCGACAAAGAAAATCCCAAAAATTTCAGCGTGGTAATCTGCTGCAATCGGATTAAATCCATTTCAGAATAAAGACGATATCCGCCCTCTGAACGTTTTGCGGGTTTCAACAAGTCAATTTCATCATAATATTGTAATGACCTAATTGTTAATGAGGTCATTTGGCTAATCTCTTTAATTTGGTAATATTTCATCTACCTTCTCCTTAATGTTGATTTTAAACTATCACGTAACGTGAGAGTCAAGAGAAAAAGCAATAAAATGCACCCAGGGATAATAAATCATGTCTAAAAAAGATATTAGTTGGCTAAAATATATTACTGAAATTCAAGCAATCGCTCAAAATGGACTGACCTATTCAAATAATGAATTTGATAAAGAGCGTTATTTAAGACTTCGCGAAATTGCTTCTGAATTTATTGCGAATTATTCAGACACTTCGCTCGCTGAGATAAAACAGATATTTGCATTAGAAAAAGGGTATGCAACTCCTAAAGTTGATGTCCGTGCTTTTATTCTACAACATAACAAACTCTTATTAGTTAAAGAGCGTTCCGATGAATTGTGGACTTTGCCTGGTGGTTGGGCAGAAACAAATGAATCAGCAGCAGAATCCGTGATTAGAGAAGCTAAGGAAGAAACTGGATTTGATGTTTCAGTAATTAGACTACTCGCCCTATGGGATAAACAAAAACATGATCATCCATTACAATGGCCTCATACTTATAAATGCTTCTTTCACTGTGAAATTAGGTCTGGTACAGCAAAGGAAAATTTAGAAATTTCTGAAATTGATTTTTTTGATTTAGCTCATTTACCTCCGCTCTCTACACCCAGAGTGACACAAAAACAAATTACACGTCTGTATGAACTTGTTTCCAGTTCCAATAAAACTCTATTTGATTGAGCATACATTTGCTCCTGCTCTTACGTCATACCTAGCCTTGCCAACAAAGAGGAAAATCGGTGGAACATCAGTGCAAGGGCAATATAAATTAGGTATACTCTTTTCCTAACTTTCGCATACAGGAGATCAAAAAAATGGCACGTGGTATAAATAAAGTCATACTAATTGGCAATGTCGGTGTTGACCCTGACGTACGCTATTTACCAAATGGCAACGCTGTAACAACCCTCTCAATTGCTACCAGTGAATCGTGGAAAGATAAAGTAACCGGTGAAAAGCAAGATCGTACCGAATGGCATCGCGTAGTGTGCTTTAACCGTTTAGGTGAAATTGCTGGTGAATATGTGCGCAAAGGCTCTAAACTTTATGTAGAAGGCAGTTTAAGAACAAGAAAATGGCAAGATCAGCAAGGTCAAGATAGATATACTACTGAGATTGTAGCGAATGACATTCAAATGTTAGATAGCAAAGGTAACAGCACGGGTGGCTATGAAGACATACCACAAGCACAATATGCACCTTCTAATCCAGCTAGCGCTAACAAGGCACAAGCAAATCCAGTACCCCATGATGCTTTTGATCAATTAGATGATGACGTACCGTTCTAATATCGCCTTCAAAATTAGCCACTAGATATAGCCTGGGTGAAGCGCGGCGGAGCCCGGGAACCTAGTGCCGCTCATTTTGGATAATCCACACAAAAAATTCGTTTATGATCTTAAATAGTTTTTAACAAAATCAAATAAGTGTCAAGAAAATGAACGATATCTTATGACCTGATCTTACTTGACTAAGTTTCAGAGTACTATTCCATATTTTTATCAGCTAGGAATTGTGAACTTTTATTTTTTATATTATATACAAAATTATTTACCAATATCTTCACTCATTAATTCAATCGGGGTACCTATGGATAAAATTAATTTAGTTGAGAAATTCAAACTTTTTAGCGAATATTGGTCACCACGTATTGTTGGAGAACTTAATGGCCAATACGTCAAACTTGCAAAATTCAAAGGTCAGTTTATATGGCATAGCCATGCTACAGAAGATGAATTATTTTTTGTTGTAAAAGGAGTTCTAGACATTGAGTTCAGAGATAAAAAAATTACTTTAAATGAAGGTGAATTTTATATTGTCCCCAAAGGGGTAGAACATAAACCGGTAGCAAATGAAGAGGTACATGTCCTCTTGTTAGAACCAAAATCAACAGAACAGACAGGAGGTATTAAGAGCGATTTACTTGTCGATAAACAACCGTGGATCTAAGCTTTAGAATATTTTTTGCAGCATTAAATAAAATTCTGGACTGGGCGAAGCAAAAAACTAGAATTTCATTCTGTTCAAGACAAGGATTTCGCTGTGCTTCTCTAAAGCGCCAACTAATTTCTTTTATAAATAAAAAAACCCGCATAAATGCGGGTTTCATTAATGAAACTAAATTTACTCTTCAGTGTCATCGCTAGCAACTGGTCTATCTAAGAGCTCTACAATTGCCATAGGTGCATTATCACCATCTCTATAACCGCACTTGATGATACGTAGATAGCCACCAGGACGTTCTACAAAACGTGGTCCTAAATCTTTAAATAATTTACCAACAGCAGACTTAGATCTCAAAATATCAAATGCATGTCGACGTGAAGCTACTGAATCAACTTTTGATACAGTAATTAAAGGTTCAATATAACGTCGTAGATCTTTAGCCTTGGGCAAGGTTGTTTTTATCAACTCATGCTCGATTAAAGAACAACACATGTTTGCAAACATAGCCTTTCTATGGCTGCTTGTACGGCCAAAACTACGGCCAGAATTACGGTGACGCATAACCAAAACTCCTAAACTTTATTCGCCAAGATTAGCTGGCGGCCAATTCTCAAGTTTCATACCTAGCGATAATGAACGTGAAGCTAAAACATCCTTAATTTCAGTTAAAGATTTCTTACCTAGATTAGGAGTTTTTAAGAGTTCATTTTCAGTTCTTTGTACTAAATCGCCTATATAATGAATATTTTCTGCTTTCAAACAATTTGCAGATCGAACAGTTAACTCTAAATCATCGACAGAACGTAATAAGATAGGATCAAAATCGTTGCGTTCTTTATTATCAGACCGAGACTCTTCAAATTTCATGTCAACAAAAGCATGAAGTTGTCTTTGAAGAATACTAGCAGAGATCCGTATTGATTCTTCAGCATCTATCGTTCCATTAGTTTCTAACTCTATAGTTAACTTATCAAGATCGGTTCGATTTTCAACTCGAGCACTATCAACATAATAAGCTACTTTTTTCACTGGAGAGAAACTATTATCAATTTTAAGTTTTCCAACTGATTTTCTTTCTACTTCATCATCAAAATGTCTAACAAATGAATCAGTGCTGTGAAAACCAATTCCTCGTTCAACTTTCAATGTCATGTTTAATTTGCCTTTTTCATTCAAATTAGCAATGACTAGCTCTGGATTAATAATTTCCAATCCATGAGTCAGTTGAATGTCTCCAGCTGTAACTTGACAAGGGCCTTGCTTGCTTAAAGTTACAATAGCTTCTTCACCGACTGATATTTTTGTCGCAACTAACTTCAGGTTCAGCAATATGTCAACAACATCTTCCTGTACTCCTTCAATTGTACTGTATTCATGTAGAACACCATCAATTGAAACTTCAGTAATCGCACTTCCAGGCATTGATGACAATAAGATACGTCTCAAAGCATTGCCGAGAGTATGACCAAAGCCACGCTCCAAAGGCTCTAAAACTATTTTAGCTTTATAGGGCGATTCTGCCTGGACCTTAAGAACATTAGGTGTCAACATTTCATTGATTTCAGTATACATTCAGCTATTTCTCCGAGCTTACTTAGAGTAAAGTTCTACAACTAAGTTTACGTTGTAGTCTGAAGATAAGTCAGTTAACGTTGGTGCTGTAGAAAATGTTCCTTTGAACGAAGAAGTATCTACAGTAATCCAATCGCATGCAGCTCTTTGTTCTGATAAAGCTAAAGCAGCCTGAATACGACCTTGAGCTCTTGCTTTTTGACGAACAGATATAACATCACCTGGTTTTACTAGGAATGATGGAACGTTAACTACTTTATCATTAACAAGTATTGCTTTATGCGTAACTAACTGACGTGCTTCAGCACGTGTACTTGCAAAACCCATACGATAGACAACATTATCTAAACGTCGTTCAAGTAATGACATTAGATTTTCACCTGTTGCACCTTTCATACGAGCTGCCATTTTGTAATAGCCACGGAATTGCTTTTCAAGAACACCATACAACCTTCTAATTTTTTGTTTCTCTCTAAGCTGTATTCCATAACCATTTAGACGTGGTTTTTTATCGCCATGTTGTCCAGGTAATTTTTCAGATTTACATTTGGACTTGTGATCACGGACACCACTTTTAAGTAATAAATCACAACCTTCACGACGTGATAACTTACACTTTGGACCAAGATATCTAGCCATTAATTACTCCTGAGTCTTATACACGACGTTTTTTAGGTGGCTTACACCCGTTATGCGGGATACCAGTAACATCGGTTATTTCAACAATTTTAAAATCCTGTGATATTAATTCACGAATGGTGGATTCTCTTCCAGGACCAGGACCATGAACAAATACAGCCACAGATTTCATACCGTATTCTTTTGCAACAGCAGCAGCACGCTCAGTAGCAACCTGCGCAGCATAAGGTGTACTTTTTCTTGATCCTCTAAAACCAGAACCACCAGATGTCGCCCAACACAACGCATTACCTTGTCTATCAGTAAAGGTTACTATAGTGTTATTAAAAGATGCATGAACGTGTACGATACCATCAGATACTACACGTTTCGCCTTCTTGCGTACTTTTTGTTGTTTTGACTTAGTTATTGCCATCTTACTTTCCTACATGAAAAATCAAACGGTAGTGCCTTTTCTGCGACCTTTTCTTGTACGAGCATTAGTTTTCGTACGTTGTCCTCGCAATGGCAACCCTCTTCTGTGTCTTAGACCACGATAACATCCTAGATCCATAAGGCGCTTAATGTTCATTGTCACAACACGACGCAAATCACCTTCCACTGTTATTTTTGCAATTTCTGTTCTCAAAGACTCAAGTTGAGCATCAGTCAGTTCAGATACCTTTTTTGAAGGATCAATTCCAACTGTTGAACATAATTTCAAGGATGTAGTTTTACCAATACCATATATAGCTGTTAAAGCGATCACTACATGCTTGTGATCAGGTATATTAACTCCTGCAATACGAGCCATTAACTTCTCCGAACGTTATTTGTTCTGTCGAAAGGGACAGAAGAATACTATTTTTAAAAAATTAAATCAAGCAGATATTAACCTTGCTTTTGCTTATGTCTGGCATCTTTACAAATAACTCGTATAATGCCACTTCTTTTAATAATCTTGCAATTGCGACAAATTCGCTTTACAGATGCTCTTACTTTCATTCTTAACTCCAATAAAAATCATAAAAGACCAGGTAATTTGGTACCTTTAAAATTAGCTTTTTTCATTAAAGAATCATATTGCTGAGTCATTAAATGAGCTTGTACCTGAGCTACAAAATCCATAATAACAACAACGATAATCAGCAATGACGTTCCTCCGAAATAAAAAGGGACATGCCATGTATACATCAAAATCTGAGGCAAAAGACAGACTAGAACAAGATATATTGCACCAACTAATGTCAAGCGAGTCATTACACCATCAATATATTTAGTTGTTTGCTCACCTGGTCTAATTCCGGGTATATATGCACCAGATTTTTTTAAATTATCAGCAGTATCTTTAGGATTAAACACCAAAGCTGCATAAAAGAACGCAAAAAATATAATAGCTACTGCATAAACTATTAGATATAAAGGTTGTCCAGGAGATAAAGCCATTCCTACATCAGCAAGCCAACCTAAACCTTTAGTATGCGAGAAAAACTGAGCTAAAGTCGCAGGCAGCAATATAATACTGGATGCAAAAATAGGAGGAATTACACCAGACATATTGATCTTTAAAGGCAAATGGCTAGTTTGAGCTGCATAAACCTTTCGACCTTGTGTTCTTTGCGCATAATTAACCCTTATACGTCGTTGCGCACGCTCCATAAAAACAACAAATCCTGTTACTACTACCACCACCACTGCAATAATAATCAACGTTAACGCTTGCATTTGTCCTTCTTTAACTTGTTGAAGAACCGAGGCAATTGCGTTAGGCATACTTGAAACAATTCCTGAGAAGATAATTAGGGATATTCCATTACCAACACCTTTTTCAGTAATTTGTTCACCTAACCACATTAAAAACATAGTTCCAGTAACCAACGTTACGACTGCAGTAAAGTAAAATGAAAAGTCAGCTTGAAGTGCAATTTGTTGTCCAGCTAACCAGCGTGCCATTCCTAGAGATTGAAACACAGAAAGCACAAGTGTTAAGTATCGTGTGTACTGATTTATTTTTCTACGACCAGACTCTCCTTCTTTTTTTAGTTGTTCCAGTTTAGGTGAAACAACTGTAAATAATTGGAGAATAATAGACGCTGAAATGTATGGCATAATCCCTATTGCAAATACCGTAACACGCGATAATGCGCCACCAGAAAACATATTGAATAAGCCAAAAATTGTATTCTGCTGCTCATTGAAAAAATTAGCCAATCGTGCAGGGTCAAGTCCTGGAACAGGTATATGAGCTCCTAAGCGATAAACTAAAATACCGAGAACAACAAACAATAATCTTGATTTCAGTTCAGCCAATCCACCACGTGATTGGCTTGCATTATGTTTTTGGTTTTTCATAGTCACTCTTCTATGCTGCCGCCTAAACCTTCAATGGCTAAACGAGCTCCTTTAGTGACCCTTAAACCTTTAAGTTTGATGGCAATAGTTAATTCACCTGATAAAATAACTTTTACATCTTTAATGGAGCTATTGATTAGGCCTGCTTCACGCAAAACATTTAAATCAATTACATCAGCAGATAGCTTTGCAAGCTCACTAAGACATATTTGATCTACTGTTTTACCAACTCGTGACTTAAAGCCCATTTTAGGTAATCTTCTTTGAATAGGCATTTGACCGCCTTCAAAGTTAATTTTATGGAAACCACCAGCTCTTGCTTTTTGACCTTTATGTCCCTTACCACTTGTTTTACCTAGTCCGGATCCTATACCACGTCCTAAGCGTCTTTTAGGACGTCTTGAACCAGGATCTGGTGATAGTGAATTTAAATTCATTATACACTCTCCTCAACCAGCAATAAGTAATCAATTTTATTAATAAGACCACGGATTGCTGGAGTATCATTATGTGATACGCTTGAATTAGTTTTACCTAGACCTAATTGTTTTACTATAGAAATATGCTTTGGTTTTCTACCGATAGTACTTTTTACCAAAGTAATTTTGATTTTCTTTTCCATAATTAGCCCGCCATAACTTCTTCAACAGTTTTACCACGCTTGGCTGCAACATAATCTGGGGTACCGATATTAGTTAAAGCACCAATTGTTGCTCTCACAATATTACTTGGATTGGTAGAACCAATACTCTTAGCTAATATATTTTGTACGCCTAAGACTTCTAATACAGCTCTCATCGCGCCACCAGCAATAATTCCAGTACCTTCACTCGCAGGTTTCATAAATACTTTGGAAGCACCATAGTTCCAAGAGATTTCATGAAAAATAGTTGAGCCAGAAAGTGGAATATAAACCATATTTTTCTTAGCTTGCTCCATTGCTTTTTGTATCGCTATTGGAACTTCTCTTGCTTTACCTCTACCAAAGCCTACCTTACCCTTGCCGTCACCTACAACAACAAGTACTGCAAAGCCAAATACACGGCCGCCTTTTACAACTTTAGCTGTACGATTAACCGATACTAGCTTTTCTTGGTAGCCATCTGATTTAGGTGATGATTCATCGAATGCCATAATCGTTCCTTAAAAATCTAATCCAGCTTCGCGTGCACCTTCTGCAAGGGCTTTCACTCTGCCATGATATTTATAACCAGCACGATCAAATGCAACTTGAGTAATGCCTTGCTCGCTTGCACGCTTACCAAGTAGTTTACCAACCAAGCTAGCTTGTTCTACTTTGCATTTACCTGTCAGACTGGATCTTAATTCTTTATCGTTAGTTGAGCATGTTACCAATACTTTGTCACCAAGCTTATCAGCTTGAATGATTTGAGAGTAAATATGTAACCCACTTCTATAAACGACTAATCTTGCTCTACCCGATTTACGAATCAGTGCTTTTGCTTTTAATCCACGTCGAGTACGTGAGTTGTGTTTATTCATGACTTAAACCTTATTTCTTTTTCGCTTCTTTACGAGCAATATACTCGCCAGCAAGTTTAACACCCTTACCTTTATATGGCTCTGGCGGTCTAAACGCCCTTATTTCGGAAGCTACTTGACCCAAAATTTGCTTATCTACACCTTTCAACAATATGACAGTATTGCTAGGGGTTTCGACTAAAACACCTTTAGGTAAATGGTATTCAATAGGATGAGAAAAACCTAGAGATAATGTAATTGATTTATCTTTAGATTGTGCTCTATAACCTACACCGACCAGTTCCAAGGTAACAACAAAACCTTCAGTTACACCCTTAACCATATTATTTACCAATGCTCGTGCTGTTCCAGCTTGAGCCCAAGCTTTAGGATCATTTGCAGCAGGTGCAAACTCAACATGGTTAGAATCTTTATTTTTAGTTACTTTCACTAACCTATTAATTTTTTGGGTTAGCGTTCCTTTAGGCCCTTTTACAGTAACTTCACCATCACCTATTGTTATTTCAACATTAGCTGGTTGAACTACTGGGGCTTTTGCTACTCTAGACATATTATTCCTCGCAAGTATTAAGCCACTTCACAGATGACTTCGCCACCAACGCCTTTCATCTTTGCAGATATATGGGTCATTATACCTTGTGATGTAGACAATATAGCTACACCAAAACCAGGAACAGAAGTCAAATCTTTATAAGACTTATATACTCGCAATCCGGGTCTACTAATTCTCTTAATGAGCTCAATAACAGGTCTGCCATGATAATACTTCAGCTTTATCGTCATTAATTTAAGATTATTATCTAGTGGTTCTATAAAGAAGTTTTCAATATATCCTTCTTCTTTTAAAACACGAGCAATTTCTTCTTTCAACTTAGAAGAAGTCAAACTTATTTGCTGATGTTTTGCTTGTTGACCATTTCTAATTCGGGTCAGCATATCAGCAACTGGATCATGCATACTCACAATCGTTCTCCAATTAAAAAATTACCAGCTGGATTTTCTTCCGCCAGGTATATTACCAACCATTAGTTGTTGTCTTAAGCAAATTCTGCAAAGAGCAAATTTACGATACACACCATGTGGGCGACCACATTGCTGACATCGTGTTTTAAAACGAACAGGATTCGAATTAACAGGCAATTTAGCTAACTTTAACTGACTATCCATAATTACCTGAAAATCATCAGATGATTTAATCAATTGTTTCAATTCGTTTCTGCGTTTACTGTATTTATTTACCAGCTTGCTACGCTTTAACTCTCTTATAAGCATTGATTTTTTAGCCACAATTTCACCCTTATTTTTTATCTCTATCTTTCAATGGAAGGTTAAAAGCTTCTAACAAAGCTTTAGCTTCTTCATTTGTTTTAGCACTTGTAGTAATACAAATGTCTAAACCACGGATACCATCTGTTTTATCGTAATCAATTTCAGGAAATACGATTTGTTCGTGTATTCCCATACTGTAATTACCAGTTCCATCAAAAGATTTAGGATTTAAACCACGAAAATCTCTTACGCGCGGTAAAGTTACGGAAATCAATCTGTCTAAAAACTCATACATACGTTGACGTCTAAGAGTTACTTTACAGCCGATTGGCCAACCTTCCCTAATTTTAAAACCAGCAATAGATTTTCTTGCTTTAGTAACAACAGGTTTTTGTCCAGCAATTAAAGTCATATCTTCAACAGCGTGATTCATCACCTTTTTATCACCAACAGCTTCACCAACACCCATATTTAAGGTGACTTTAAGCAGTTTTGGAACTTCCATAACGCTGGAATAGTTGAACCGTTTCATCATCATAGGGATGATTTCTTTCTTATAAAATTCATTAAGTCTTGCCATTTCAATCACCTAATTAAACACGGTCAATTATTTCATTGTCAGATTTAAAATATCTAACTTTTGTACTTACACCGTTACTCTCTATAAATTTAAATCCTACCTTATCTGCTTTGTTTGTGTTGGGATTAAAATGAGCAACGTTTGAAACATGTACAGGTGCTTCAAGAGTAACAATTCCACCCTTATTTTCTGGCTTCTGAGGGTTAGGCTTAATATGTTTTTTTATTAAGTTTCCACCTTCAACAACAATGCCATTTTCAGTGACACGTAGGACTTTACCTCTATGACCTTTACTTTTACCGGCAGTAATTATTACATCATCGCCTTTTTGAATACGTTTCATATCTAAATCCTTCTCACAAAACTTCTGCAGCCAGAGATATTATTTTCATAAATCTCTCTCGTAGCTCGCGAGTAACCGGGCCAAATATGCGAGTACCTATTGGCTCGTTTTGGTTATTTAAAAGTACTGCTGCGTTACCATCGAAACGAATTAAAGACCCATCATCTCTACGTACGCCTTGAGCTGTACGAACAACTACAGCTTTCATCACAGCACCTTTCTTTACTTTACTTCTTGGTATAGCATCTTTAATACTTACTTTAATTACATCACCTACACGGGCATATCTACGGTGCGACCCGCCAAGCACTTTAATACACATAACCTTACGTGCTCCGCTGTTATCAGCCACTTCGAGCACTGTCTGCATTTGGATCATTTTTTACTCCAGCTCTGATTTCGACCAGAAAAAGGTTGCTGATTATATCAGGCCTTTTAGGGTTTTAAAAGTAAATCAACAGGGTTGATTAAGAAATTACTTCGACTAATACCCAGCTTTTTGTTTTAGAGAGTGGTCTTGACTCACGGATCTTTACAATATTACCAATTTTACATACTTGATTTTCATCATGAGCATGCAATTTAGTTCTACGTTTCATGATTTTTCCATATTTTGGATGCTTAACAGAACGTTCAATCATCACAACTATGGTCTTATCCATTTTGTCACTAACTACTTTTCCAACCATTGTTCTGGCATTTGATTCACTATTAGACATGTTACTTACCTGCCTTTTCAGTCAACATTGTTTTTACTCTTGCCACCGACTTACGCACCATGGTGATGAGATGTGTTTTATCTAGTGAGCCATTTGCTTTCTTCATTCGCAAATTTAATTGTTCTTTACGCAATGAAAGCAATTCATTTTGCAGTTCTTCTACAGATAAACCGCGCAATTCTTCGATTTCAATCTTTTTCATTACATCACCTTCCTTTCTTCAAATATAACTTTGAAAGGAAGTTTCGCTTTAGCCAGATCAAAAGCTTCCATCGCAAGCTCTCTGGATACACCTTCCATTTCAAATAAAACCTTACCTGGTTGTATTTGAGCAACCCAATATTCAACGCTTCCTTTACCTTTACCTTGTCTTACTTCTAAAGGCTTTTGTGTAATAGGCTTATCTGGGAATACTCTAATCCAAATTTTACCACCACGTTTGATATGTCGTGTCATTGCTCTTCGAGCTGCTTCGATTTGTCTTGCTGTTAAACGACCACGCTCAAGAGCTTTTAAACCAAATTCACCAAAACTGATGTTACTACCGCGTAAGGCTAAACCTCTATTGCGGCCCTTCATCTGTTTTCGGTATTTTGTACGTTTAGGTTGTAACATGATTCTTAATCCTCACTCACTGGGCAACGTCAGATGATCTTTTCTTTTGTGGGAGAATTTCGCCCTTGAAGATCCAGACTTTTACACCAATAATACCGTAGGTAGTTTTAGACTCTGCTGTACCATAATCAATATCTGCTCTAAAAGTATGTAATGGTACACGACCTTCTCTATACCACTCACTACGAGCAATTTCAGCACCACCAAGTCTTCCACTAACGCAAATTTTAATTCCTTTAGCGCCTGCTTTAAGAGCAGCAGTTACAGCACGTTTCATAGCACGTCTAAACATAACACGTTGTTCTAACTGTTGCGCAATACCTTCAGCAACTAATGTTGAATCAAGTTCAGGCTTTTTAATTTCTTCAATATTAAGATGAACTGGTACACCTAATTTGTTAGAAATTTCACTACGTAAGGTTTCAATACCACCACCTTTTTTGCCAATAATAACGCCTGGTCTTGCTGTTAGTATTGTTACTACAGCATTATTAGCGGGGCGTTCAATAAGAATTTTACTCACAGCAGCCGCCATAAGTTTCTTTTTTAATTCAGTGCGTAGTTTTATATCTTGAATTAGAAATTCAGCATATTTTTTACCAGCGAACCACTTAGAATTCCAGTCTTTAATAATACCAAGGCGTATGCCTATAGGGTTAACTTTTTGTCCCATTGCTATTCCTCGTCAGACACTTTAATCGTGATATGGCAGGTACGCTTGCAAATTCTATTTGCACGTCCTTTAGCTCTGGGACTAATGCGTTTTAAAGTCATTGCTTCATCAACACAAACCATACCTACTTTTAAATCATCAATATCTGCCCCATTATTATTTTCAGCATTAGCAATAGCTGACTCTAATAATTTAAGCATCAATTGAGCACCTTTTTTTGGTGTAAACTTGAGGACATCAAGTGCACCAGATACATTCATATTTCGTATCATATCTGCTACCAATCTGCCCTTTTGAGCGGATAAGGGAGCACCTTTTAACTTTGCTGTAACTTCCATCATATCCTCTTATTTACCTTTAGCCTTTCTGTCACCAGAGTGGCCTTTGAAAGTTCGAGTCATGGCAAACTCACCTAATTTATGACCGACCATATTATCTGTTATATAAACAGGGATATGATCTTTGCCGTTATGAACAGCAATTGTAAGGTCAATCATTTCAGGAACGATTGTTGATCGTCTTGACCACGTTTTAATTGGTTTTTTAGATTTCGATTCAATTGCAGCTTCTACTTTGGCAATCAAATGATGGTCAACAAAAGGACCTTTTCTTATAGAACGAGCCACTTGATATCCTCTCAATAATTATTTCTTTTTACGTCTTCTGACAATAAAATTATCGGTACGCTTATTACTTCTAGTTTTATAACCTTTAGTAGGTAAGCCCCATGGTGACACTGGATGACGTCCACCAGAAGTACGGCCTTCACCACCACCATGTGGGTGATCAACAGGGTTCATAGCAACCCCACGTACTGTTGGGCGAATACCTCTCCAACGTTTTGCTCCTGCTTTACCTAATGCGCGCAAACTATGCTCACTATTACTTACTTCACCAATTACTGCTCTGCAAAGAACATGAATTTTACGCATTTCGCCTGAACGAAGTCTTAATGTTGCATAAATACCTTCTTTAGCAACTATTTGTCCACTTGCTCCAGCACTTCTTAAAACCTGGGCACCTTTTCCTGGCTTCATTTCAACACAATGAATTGTGGTACCAACAGGAATATTTTTCAGTGGAAGACAATTACCTACACTAATAGGTGAATCAGCACCACTTACTACAGTATCACCAACGTTCAAATTAGAAGGTGCAATAATATATCTTCTTTCACCATCTTTATAAACGATTAGTGCGATAAGCGCAGTACGATTTGGATCGTATTCAATACGCTCAACACGAGCTTCGATCCCATCTTTATTACGTTTAAAATCAATAATGCGATATTGATTACGTTGACCACCACCGATATGTCTTACAGTAATTCTACCCTGGTTGTTACGTCCACCGGTTTTCTTCAGCTTTTCAACCAAAGCAGCATGTGGTCTGCCTTTATGTATATGGTGGTGAACCACGCGTAATTCGCCACGTTTTCCTGGCGATGTAGGTTTAGATTTTAATAGTGCCATCTTAATCTGCCTTATTCGGTAGCTGTAAAGTCAATATCTTGATCAGCATGAAGAGTTACAAATGCTTTTTTCCAATCACTACGCTTTCCGCTCATTTGTTTAAAACGTTTTGTTTTTCCCTTCACATTGATAACAGATACATTTTTAACTTTAACGTTAAATATATTCTCTACCGCCATTTTAATTTCAGTTTTAGTTGCAGTTTTCAATACTTTGAAAGTGAACTGTTTCAGCTTATCAGCTATGACAGTAGCTTTTTCAGAAGTATGTGGTTCACGTAGAACCATCAACAATCTTTCAGCGTTCATTGTAACTGTTCCTCAATTTTTTTAATTGCAGCTTCTGTAACAACAACTTTCTCAAATCTGAGTAAAGAAACAGGATCTATAGTTGTAACGTCGCAGATATCATAATCAATTAAGTTTCTTGAACCAAAATACTCATTCTCACCAACTTCACTCATTACGATTAAAGCGTTGCTTATATTTAGTTGGTTCATTTTATTAACAAAATCTTTGGTTTTTTTGCTTTCGCATTGGAAATCACTAACAACTATAAGGTTACCAGTGCGACAAAGTTCGGAGATTATACTACGTAATGCACGTTTGTACATTTTTTTATTAATTTTTTGTGAATAATCTCTCTTTTTAGAAGCAAATGTAACACCACCGCTTCTCCATAATGGACTTCTAATGGTTCCTGCACGAGCACGGCCGGTACCTTTTTGATTCCATGGTTTTTTACCCCCACCTCTTACTTCAGAGCGAGTTTTTTGTGCACTGTTACCACTACGTGCGTTATTCATATAAGTTACTACAGCTTGATGGATTAAGCCTTCATTATAACCATATGCAAATACTTCTTGGTTCAGTGTTAATTTTGAATTTGTATCTATCGTAGTAATTTCCATCACTCACCTCGTACTTGCTTTTTAACTGCAGGCTTAATCTCAACTCGTGAGCCAGGAGCACCAGGTATAGCACCTTTGATAAGAAGTAAATTTCTTTCAGCATCTACACGCACTAATTCCAGGCTCTGAACAGTACATCGAACATTACCCATGTGACCAGCCATTTTCTTACCTTTAAACACACGTCCTGGGGTTTGGTTTTGTCCAATTGAACCAGGAACACGATGCGATCTTGAGTTACCATGTGTGGCATCTTGTGTTCTGAAATTATATCGCTTTACTGTACCAGCAAAACCTTTACCTTTAGTGATTCCAGCAACATCGACAAATTGCCCAGCAGTAAATACATCAGCTACTGATATTACTTGCCCTGCTTTGAATGCATCTTCAGATTCAACTAAAAACTCAACCAGCATATCACCTGCTTCAATTTCAGCTTTTGCAAAGTGGCCTGTTAAAGCTTTGTTAACTTTGCTTGCCTTTTTAGTACCACCAGTTAATTGTACAGCAGTGTAACCATCCGTTTCTTTAGTTTTAACTTGTGAAACTCTATTAGGGTGAACTTCAACAACAGAAACAGGAATAGAAACTCCATCTGCCATGAAGACCCGCGTCATACCGATTTTACGGCCTAATAAACCGATCATCATTCTAACACCTCTTTAATATCCTTCACCCTAATTTAGTCATCAAGGCTTATCTGAACATCAACCCCAGCAGCCAGATCCAATTTCATCAGTGCATCTACTGTTTTTTCAGTTGGATGAACGATTACGACCAGGCGTTTATGAGTACGTAATTCATATTGATCTCGAGCATCTTTATTAACATGCGGTGAAGTCAATACAGTAAATTTTTCCTTACGAACAGGAAGTGGTATTGGCCCACGAACTTGTGCACCAGTACGTTTTGCTGTCTCTACAATTTCTCGAGTTGACAAGTCAATCAACCGATGATCGAAGGATTTTAATCTTATTTTAATATTTTGATTGCTACTCATTCTAATTACTCGATAATTTTAGCG
>NZ_LNYZ01000025.1:0-17166 GCF_001468065.1 Legionella steigerwaltii | reverse complement strand
TCGCTGATTCATATTCTACGTGTGCTGTAGAAATTGTAATACCACGCTCTCTTTCTTCTGGAGCTGCATCAATCTGGTCATAAGCTTTTGCTGTACCACCAAATTTCTTCGCCATAATTGTGGTAATTGCCGCTGTTAATGTCGTCTTACCGTGGTCTACGTGACCAATTGTTCCCACATTAACGTGTGGCTTTTTACGTTCAAATTTTTCCTTCGCCATTTCAATAACCTCGTTAACTTTTATTGTTTCTTTATAATTGCTTCAGCAATGTTAGTTGGTGCTTCCGCGTACTTACTAAATTCCATAGTATATGTTGCTCTTCCTTGAGTCGCAGAACGTAAATCGGTCGAATAACCAAACATCTCTGCTAATGGAACCTCTGCTCGTACAATTTTTCCTGCTGGTGAATCTTCCATTCCTTGAACCAGACCACGTCGTCTGTTAAGGTCACCCATAACATCCCCCATGTAATCTTCAGGGGTTACGACTTCAACACTCATAATAGGTTCAAGTAATACAGGTTTAGCTTTTAATGCGCCTTGTTTGAAGCATTGAGAACCAGCAATTTTAAATGCCATTTCACTAGAATCCACTTCGTGGAATGAACCATCAAACAACGTGACTTTAACATCCACTACTGGATAACCAGCGATAACACCATTTTGCATCTGTTCTTGAACCCCTTTATCAACTGCTGGAATGTATTCTTTAGGAATAACACCACCAACGATTGCATTGATAAATTCATAACCATTTCCAGGTTCTTGAGGTTCAATTTTCAGCCAAACGTGACCGTATTGTCCACGTCCACCTGATTGCCTTACAAATTTGCCTTCCTGCTCCACAGATTGCTTTAGTGTTTCACGATAGGCAACTTGAGGCTTACCAACATTAGCTTCCACATTGAACTCACGTTTCATGCGGTCAACAATAATTTCTAGATGAAGTTCACCCATACCTTCAATAATAGTTTGTCCAGATTCTTCATCAGTATGAACTCTAAACGATGGGTCTTCTTGAGCTAATTTTCCAAGAGCAATGCCCATTTTTTCTTGGTCAGCTTTAGTTTTTGGTTCAACAGCAACTGCGATTACTGGATCTGGAAAGTCCATTCTTTCTAATATAACAACACTTTCTGTATCGCATAAAGTGTCACCAGTCATTACTGTTTTAAGTCCTACAGCTGCAGCAATATCACCAGCTCTTACTTCTTTAATTTCTTCACGTGAATTGGCATGCATCTGCAATAAACGTCCAATACGTTCTCTTTTTGCTTTCACTGAATTGTATACAGTATCACCACTCTTTAAGACACCCGAATAGGTTCTAAAATAAGTTAATGTACCAACAAACGGGTCAGTTGCAATTTTAAAAGCCAAAGCTGAAAATGGTGCATCATAGCTTGTCTTACGAGAAGCTGGCTCACCATCTTCATCAACTCCCTGCACATCTGGAATGTCAGTTGGAGAAGGTAAATATTCAATTACACCATCTAACACCGCTTGAACACCTTTGTTTTTAAAGGCTGAGCCGCAGAAAACAGGAACTATCTGGTTACTAATAGTCAATTGTCGTAATGCTTTCTTAATTTCTTCTTCGGTAAATTCTTTACCTTCAAGATATTTTTCCATCAGTTCTTCAGTTGCTTCTGCAGCAGCTTCAATAAGTAGAGCACGATATTCTTCACATTGCTCTATAAGATCATGTGGAACTTCTTTATATTGAAAGGTCATTCCTTTATTTTCTTCATCCCAATGAATGGCTTTCATCTTGATGAGATCAATAACCCCTTTAAATTCTTCTTCTGCACCAATGGGCAATTGAACAACGATAGGGTTTGAACCTAATCGTTGTTTAATTTGAGTCACAACACGCAAGAAGTTTGCGCCCATTCTATCCATCTTATTGACGAATACTATGCGAGGTACACCGTACTTATTTGCTTGACGCCAAACAGTTTCAGATTGTGGTTCTACTCCGGATACTGAGTCAAACACAACGACAGCGCCATCGAGCACACGAAGCGAGCGCTCCACTTCAATCATGAAGTCTACGTGTCCTGGAGTATCGATAATATTGATCCGATGAGGCTCAAACTGCTTATCCATACCAGCCCAGTAACACGTTGTTGCAGCTGAGGTAATAGTAATACCGCGCTCCTGCTCCTGAACCATCCAGTCCATTGTTGCAGCACCATCATGAACTTCACCAATTTTATGAGACATTCCAGTGTAGTACAGTACACGTTCTGTTGTTGTGGTTTTCCCAGCATCAACATGTGCTGCAATGCCAATGTTTCGGTATAGTTTTAGTGGAGTAGACACGGATTATCCTCTCTTTAGTTCCATCTAAAATGTGCAAACGCCTGGTTAGCTTTTGCCATCTTATGAGTATCTTCACGTTTTTTCACTGCGGAACCTTTACTTTCGTAGGCATCCATCAGTTCACCAGCCAAGCGTAACATCATACCCTTTTCACCACGAGTACGTGCAGCTTGAACAATCCAGCGCATACCTAGTGCAATACTACGATCAGTTCTCACTTCGACTGGAACCTGATATGTAGCACCACCGACTCGACGTGAGCGAACTTCAACACTTGGACGAACATTATCTAAAGCGTCTTCAAAGTAGCGAAGAACTGTTGCAGAACCACCTGTAGAACCTGATTCACCGTCTTCATCTGCTTTTTTAAGTTTCTTTACGCGCTCTTCCATAACTGATAAAGCACCGTAAATTATTTTTTCAGCAGTAGATTTCTTACCGCTAACCATTAATACGTTGATGAATTTTGCTAATAATTCACTATGATGTTTAGGATCTGGCAAAATTTCTCTTTTGGGGACTTCTCTTCTTCTAGGCATTTCAATTTCCTACAATCAGTTATTTTTTATCTTTTGGCTTTTTAGTACCATACTTTGAACGACCTTGTTTACGATCGTTAACACCTGATGTATCCAAACTACCTCTTACAGTGTGGTAACGCACACCAGGTAAGTCTTTAACACGACCACCTCTTATAAGAACAACAGAGTGTTCTTGGAGGTTATGGCCTTCTCCACCAATATATGATGAAACTTCAAATCCGTTCGTTAAACGTACACGAGCAACCTTACGCATAGCTGAGTTAGGTTTTTTAGGTGTAGTAGTGTAAACGCGTGTGCACACACCGCGTCGCTGTGGACATGACTCTAGTGCAGGTACGTTACTTTTCTTCTTTACGTCCACACGAGGCTTTCTTACTAACTGATTAATAGTAGCCATTTATACTTAACTCCGATCTGTCTCTTTTGATTATTTCGAATGCATAAGGAGGCCGGATTCTATATAGCAACGGCAGATTTGTCAAGTTTAATCTGCCGTTTTTCGAATCCGAACTAGTGTTCTTGATTGTCTGCGTTTAATGCTTCACTTAACGCATGTTCAACATCACTTGCAGTAACAGTATGCACTGGGTGCTCACCGGCTGCAGCCTTAGCTCTTTTTGCCTTACGGCCTTGATGATACGCATAGCCTGTTCCTGCCGGAATCAAGCGACCAACCATCACGTTTTCTTTTAAACCTCGTAAATCATCAACTTTACCACTTACAGCAGCTTCAGTTAGGACTCTTGTTGTTTCCTGGAACGATGCGGCAGAAATAAATGATTCAGTTGCCAAGGAAGCTTTGGTAATACCTAGTAATATAGGAGTACCACGAGCTATCTGCTTTTCTTCAGCAATCAGTTTGTCATTTTCTTGTAACAATACACTTTCTTCTACCTGTTCTCCTGCCAGGAATTTTGAATCACCAGCAAAAGTAATAACTCGTTTACGTAGCATTTGCCGTACGATTACCTCAATATGCTTGTCATTAATTTTTACACCTTGTAAACGGTATACATCTTGTACCTCATTTACGATGTAATTAGCTAATGCACCAACACCCAGTAAACGTAATATATCATGTGGATTGAGTGCACCTTCTGCGATAATTTCCCCGCGTTCAACATGCTCTCCCTCGAAGACGGAAATATGTCTCCACTTAGGTATCAATTCTTCATGGCATTGATCTTCAGAAACATTAATAATTAATCGTCTCTTGCCTTTCGTTTCTTTACCAAAGCTAACCATTCCTGAAACTTCAGCCATAACCGCTGAATCTTTAGGCTTACGTGCTTCAAACAAGTCAGCTACCCTAGGGAGACCCCCTGTAATATCACGTGTTTTAGAACGCTCTTGAGGAATACGCGCAATAACATCCCCAATACCCACATGGTTGCCATCTTCAAAATTAACAATCGCATCTACAGGCAGATAGTATTGAGCAGGGACATTAGTACCAGCAAGATAAATATCGTCTCCATTTTCAGCAACAAGTTTTACCATAGGACGTAAATCACGGCCTGCAGCGCTACGTTGTTTTGCATCGATAACTACAATATTACTTAAACCAGTTAGTTCATCGGTTTGTCGATTCATGGTAATACCATCAATTAAATCGACAAATTTCAGATGTCCAGTTACTTCAGAAATTACTGGGTGAGTATGGGGATCCCAAGTAGCAATAACTTGTCCCGCTTCTACAGGAGAATTATCTTGAACTGAGATTACAGCACCATAAGGTAACTTATAACGCTCACGCTCACGCCCGAATTCATCCACAATAGTTACTTCACCAGAACGTGATACTGCAACCAGATTTTTATTTTCATGAGTTACTGTTTTAATGTTATGTAAACGAATAAGCCCTTTCGTTTTAATCTGAATATTATTAGCCGCTGTTGCTCGAGATGCTGCTCCCCCAATATGGAAGGTACGCATTGTTAGCTGTGTTCCAGGCTCACCAATTGATTGGGCTGCAATGATACCTACAGCTTCACCCGTATTAACGAGGTGACCTCTTGCCAAGTCACGGCCATAGCACTTCGCACATAGTCCAAAGCGAGTTTGGCAAGTAATCGGTGAACGAACCATAATTTGGTCCACACCCTGTTTTTCCAGCTTTTCAACCCACTCTTCGTCTAATAATGTACCTGAGGTTACTACTGGCTCACTCTGATTAGGAATATAAACATCGGCTGCAACTACTCGTCCCAATACACGTTCATGTAAAGGTTCTACGATATCACCACCTTCAATCAGCGGTTGCATTAAAATACCAGTATCAACGCCACAATCGTCTTCAGTGATGACCACATCTTGAGCCACATCAACTAAGCGTCGTGTTAAGTAACCCGAGTTAGCAGTTTTTAACGCGGTATCTGCCAATCCTTTTCGAGCACCGTGGGTCGAAATAAAGTATTGGAATACGTTTAACCCTTCACGGAAGTTTGCAGTAATAGGTGTTTCAATAATTGAACCATCCGGTGCGGCCATCAATCCACGCATACCAGCAAGCTGTCTAATTTGCGCCGCAGAACCCCGCGCGCCTGAATCAGCCATCATAAAGATTGGGTTGAATGACTCTTGTCTTACTTTCTTGCCTTTTGCATCCAGGGTCTCTTCAGTTGCTATTTTAGTCATCATTGACTTAGCAACTAATTCGTTAGTTCTGGACCAGATATCAATTACTTTATTATAACGCTCACCATTAGTGACTAAACCTGAACGGAATTGTGATTCAATTTCTCGAACCTCATTATCTGCATGTTCAATAATGCTGGCTTTATCATCAGGTATTTCCATATCTTCAATACCTATTGATACGCCTGAACGTGTTGCATACTTAAAGCCGGTGTACATCAACTTATCAGCAAAAATTACAGTTTCTTTTAAACCAAAATTTCGGTAGCAGCTGTCAATAACCTTAGAAATAACTTTCTTAGTCATCGTACGGTTTATCGTTGCAAAACTCATGCCTTTCGGTAATACCTCAGCAAGAATTGCGCGACCTACAGTTGTTTCTACTAAATGATGTCCAGCCTCGTCTTCTTTAGGCATACGAATTTTAATTTTCGCGTGGATATCAAGGTGTCCAGATTCATAAAAGTTCTGCGCTTCTTGAGCACTAACAAAAATTTTACCTTCACCTAAAGCATTAACTTTTTCGCGAGTTAAATAGTACAAGCCCAGTACAACGTCCTGGCTAGGAACGATAATTGGTTCACCACTTGCAGGTGATAAAATATTGTTGGTGGACATCATTAAGGAGCGAGCTTCTAACTGCGCCTCTAAAGTCAATGGCACGTGTACCGCCATTTGGTCACCATCAAAGTCAGCATTGTATGCGGTACAGACTAAAGGATGAAGTTGTATCGCCTTACCTTCAATCAATACTGGTTCAAAAGCCTGAATACCCAATCGGTGTAATGTTGGAGCACGGTTTAATAGAATAGGATGTTCGCGAATTACATCATCCAGAATATCCCAAACTACCGACTCTTCACGCTCAACCATTTTCTTGGCAGCTTTGATTGTTGTAGCTAAACCTCGAAACTCTAGTTTACTGAATATAAATGGTTTAAAGAGTTCTAGAGCCATTTTCTTGGGAAGACCACACTGATGCAGCTTTAAAGTTGGACCAACCACGATCACTGAACGACCTGAATAGTCAACACGCTTACCTAGCAGGTTTTGACGGAAACGACCTTGTTTCCCTTTAATCATATCTGCTAAAGACTTGAGTGGTCTCTTATTCGTACCCGTAATCGCACGACCACGACGGCCGTTATCCAGCAGAGCATCAACTGACTCTTGTAACATTCTCTTTTCGTTGCGCACAATAATATCAGGCGCATTCAGATCTAAAAGTCGCTTCAAACGATTGTTTCGGTTAATAACACGACGATACAAGTCATTCAGATCGGATGTAGCAAAACGTCCACCATCTAATGGAACCAATGGTCTTAAATCAGGTGGTAGAACTGGTAATACATCCATAATCATCCACTCTGGCTTGTTACCCGAATCATAAAAAGCTTCAAGCAGTTTTAATCGTTTAGTGATTTTTTTAATTTTTGTTTCTGAACTGGTAGTCGGCAATTCTTCACGTAAGTTTTTGATTTCTTCTTCTAAATCGACTTGACGCAGTAAATCACGAATTGCTTCAGCACCCATACGCGCATCAAATTCATCACCATATTGTTCCATTGCATCAAGATAGACTTCATCATTGAGCAATTGACCTCGTTCAAGTTCAGTCATTCCTGGGTCAACGACAACAAATGCTTCAAAATAAAGAACACGTTCAATGTCCCTTAATGTCATATCGAGTAATAAACCAATTCTGGAAGGTAATGACTTTAAGAACCAGATATGTGCAACTGGACTTGCAAGCTCAATGTGTCCCATACGTTCACGGCGTACTTTAGCCAACGCAAGTTCAACACCACATTTTTCACAAATAACGCCGCGGTGTTTGAGTCGTTTGTACTTACCACATAAGCACTCGTAATCTTTTACTGGGCCAAAAGTTTTAGCGCAGAATAAACCATCTCGTTCAGGTTTAAATGTACGATAATTTATTGTTTCTGGTTTTTTTACTTCACCATATGACCAAGAGCGAATTAATTCAGGAGAAGCTAATGCAATTTTAATTGCATCGAATTCTTCGCTTTGTCCTTGTTGTTTCAGGATGCCAAGCAAGTCGCTCATCACAGGAGCTTTTCTCATTGGTTCATTCATTGGATCGTCGTTTAGAGTACTCAAGTCTATGCCTCCAAAAATTTGTTAATCAGTATTTAACGCTGAAAAATTAATCGTGTTCGAGTTCGATATCTATTCCCAATGCACGGATTTCTTTCAACAATACATTGAAAGACTCAGGCATTCCTGGGTCCATACGATGATCGCCATCGACAATATTTTTGTAGATCTTTGTTCTACCGCCAACGTCATCTGATTTCACAGTCAACATTTCCTGTAATGTATAAGCTGCACCATAAGCTTCGAGAGCCCATACCTCCATCTCCCCGAAGCGTTGTCCCCCAAACTGTGCTTTACCACCTAGTGGTTGTTGTGTTACTAGGCTGTATGAGCCAGTTGAGCGAGCATGCATCTTATCATCAACTAAATGGTTTAGTTTCAACATGTACATGTAGCCCACAGTTACTGGGTTATCAAATTTGCTTCCAGTTCTACCATCAATCAAGAAAGTTTTACCATCAGAAGACAAATCAGCCAGCTGCAGCATACTTTTTATTTCTTCTTCAGAGGCACCATCAAACACAGGTGTTGCCATAGGTACACCTGCACGCAGATTATCTGCCAATCTAAGTATCTCTTCGTCATTCAGAGAATCCAACTGTACTCGTTGAACGCCGTCATGATTGTATATCTTATATAAGAAGGATTTTATTTCAGATGCATTTTGTTTTGAGTCCAACATTTGTGCAATCTTATTACCTAAACCTTTAGCAGCTAAACCAAGATGAGTTTCCAGTACTTGTCCGATGTTCATACGTGAAGGTACGCCCAATGGATTAAGAACGATATCTACTGCTGTTCCATCTTCCATATGTGGCATATCTTCAACAGGAACCACAATAGAGATAACCCCTTTGTTTCCATGTCGACCAGCCATCTTATCACCGGGTTGAATTCGTCTTTTTACAGCAAGATATACTTTAACAATTTTTAAAACGCCTGGAGCTAGATCATCGCCTTGAATTATTTTCTTACGACTGTCATTAAAGCGTTTTTCCATCTCTTTAGACAACATTTCAAGCTGTTTTGAAAGTTGTTCTAATTGCTGGCTTATCACATCGTTCTCAAGACGGATATCAAACCATTTATCTCTACCTATATTATCCAGGTATTCTTGATTAATTTTGGAACCTGGTTTCAGATTTCCTGGGCCACCTGTAGCTACTTTATCAAGAATGATGTTTGCTACACGATGATAGATATCTTCTTCCCGGATACGTCGTTCATCAACTAGGTCTTTACGTACTCGTGCTAGATGTTCTTCTTCAATGCTTTTTGCACGTGCATCTTTTTCTAAACCATCACGTGTGAATACCTGTACATCAATAACAGTACCATTCATTCCAGATGGAACACGAAGCGAAGAGTCTTTAACATCAGAAGCCTTTTCACCGAAAATAGCGCGTAATAATTTCTCTTCCGGTGTAAGTTGTGTTTCACCTTTAGGTGTAACTTTTCCAACTAAAATATCACCGGCTTTAACTTCTGCACCAATAAACACCACTCCAGACTCATCAAGGTTAGAAAGTGCTGACTCACCAACATTTGGAATATCTGCAGTGATTTCCTCAGTACCTAATTTAGTATCACGGGCAATACATGTTAATTCTTCTATATGAATCGTAGTGAATCGGTCATCTTGTACAATACGTTCAGATATAAGTATAGAGTCCTCAAAGTTATATCCATTCCAAGGCATAAAAGCGACTAGCAAATTTTGACCCAATGCCAGTTCACCCATATCTGTACAAGGGCCATCTGCTAAGATGTCTCCTCTTTGGATGATATCTCCAGTATTAACTATTGGACGTTGGTTAATACATGTATCCTGATTTGAACGGAAGTACTTCGTGAGATTGTAAATATCAACCCCAGTTTCACCTGCTGTAGTCTCATCATCATTCACACGGACAACGATACGTGATGCGTCAACAAGATCAATAACTCCACCACGTTTTGCAACTACAGAAACACCTGAATCAGACGCAACGATACGCTCCATACCTGTACCTACAAGAGGTTTTTCTGAACGTAAAGTAGGTACTGCCTGCCGTTGCATGTTTGATCCCATCAAGGCACGGTTCGCATCATCATGCTCCAAGAAAGGAATTAGTGAAGCAGCTACAGATACGATTTGTTTTGGAGAAATATCCATGTAGTTTATATTATCCGGCGTAGTTAATGAGAACTCATTTTGATGTCTACAAGGAACCAAATCTGCAAGGATGTTTCCATCTTTATCAAGAGCTACACTTGATTGCGCGATATACTGATCTACTTCTTCAATAGCAGATAGATATTCAATTTCATCCGTTACCCGACCATTAACTACCTTACGGCATGGAGTTTCAATAAATCCATAATCATTTGTTCTGGCATAAACAGACAATGAGTTAATCAAACCAATGTTTGGACCTTCAGGAGTTTCAATAGGACAAACACGACCATAGTGTGTTGTATGTACGTCACGAACCTCAAATCCTGCACGTTCTCGTGTTAAACCACCTGGGCCTAATGCAGAAACCCTTCTTTTATGGGTAACACCAGATAATGGGTTAACCTGATCCATAAATTGTGATAATTGGCTTGAACCAAAAAACTCTTTAATAGCAGCAGAAACCGGTTTGGCATTAATTAAATCTTGTGGCATAAGATTTTCAGATTCAACCAGACTCAACCGCTCTTTTACCGCTCTTTCAACACGTACAAGGCCGACTCTGAATTGGTTTTCAGTCATTTCACCAACGCTTCGAACACGTCGATTACCAAGGTGGTCAATATCATCAACCATGCCAATACCATTTCTAATGTCGATCAGTGTCGTGATCACGGCCATTATATCTTCTTTAGTCAGAGTGCCTGGACCATCATCATTTTTTCTTCCAACTCGTCGATTAAATTTCATTCTTCCGACAGCAGATAAATCATATCGCTCATCAACAAAAAATAAATTTTTAAATAAGGCTTCAGCAGCTTCTTTAGTCGGTGGTTCACCGGGGCGCATCATACGATAAATTTCAACAAGTGCCTCAAGTTGACTTGAGGTTGGATCAATTTTCAATGTATCGGATATATAAGAACCATGATCCAGATCATTTGTATAAATCATGTCAAATTCATGGATTCCATTAGTAGCCATCACATCAAGCAACTCATCAGTTACTTCCTCATTTGCCTGAGCAATAAACTCTCCAGTAGAAGTGTCTATTATATTTTTAGCTAAGGTCTTTCCTATCAAATAGTCACGTGGCACGATCAGATCTTTCATCTGCGATTTTTCCATTTGCTTGATATGGCGTGCGGTGATTCTTCTACCTTGTTCTACAATAAGCTCCCCTGTTTCAGGAACATGAATATCAAATGAAGCAATTTCACCTCTTAATCTTTGAGGAATAAGATCAATATGATATTCACCATTCTTCAGATGACAGCTTGTCATTTCAAAAAATTCATTAAGGATATCTTCTGTTTCATATCCTAAAGCTCTTAATAGAATACTAACAGGTAGTTTACGTCTTCTATCAATTCGAACATAAACACAATCTTTCGGGTCAAATTCAAAATCCAACCAAGAACCACGGTAGGGTATAATGCGTGCAGAATATAATAACTTACCAGATGAGTGAGTTTTACCTTTATCATGTTCAAATATAACACCAGGAGAACGATGTAATTGAGAAACAACAACTCTTTCGGTACCATTTACTACAAAAGTACCAACGTCAGTCATTAAAGGTATCTCTCCCATAAAAACATCTTGTTCTCTAATATCTTTGATTGGCTTAGGATCTTCGCTTGCATCTTTATCAAGAACAACAAGTCTAATTTTAACCCTTAGTGGCGCAGAATAAGTTAAGCCTCTTAATTTGCATTCACGGACGTCAAATGCTGGCTCACCTAATTTATAGCCAACATATTCTAATCGTGCATTGCCAGAAAAGCTTTCAATGGGGAATACAGAAGAAAATGCAGCATGCAATCCTGTATTAAAATGTTCATTTGACTTGCTATCAGCCTGAAGAAAATCCCTATAGGATTTAAGTTGAATTTCAAGCAGATTTGGTATTGCCATTTTATCGGCCTGACTACCAAAGCTTTTGCGAAATCGTTTTTTCTCAGCATGCGAATATTGAGGTTTAGCTTCTGCAACGGCCATGGTGTTTCCTCTGTAAATTATTGATGACTTCAAACACGTAAACCCAGCCATGAAACCATGGCTGGGTCCTATCTCACTGACATAACTTTATTATTTAACTTCTACTGAAGCACCAGCTTCTTCAAGTTCTTTCTTGATGTTAGCAGCTTCTTCTTTAGATACACCTTCTTTAATTGTTGAAGGAGCACCTTCTACTAAATCTTTAGCTTCTTTCAAGCCAAGACCAGTAATACCACGAACTGCTTTAATAACGTTTACTTTGTTTGCACCGAAACTGGTCATAACAACTGTAAACTCAGTTTGCTCTTCAGCAGCGGCAGCAGCACCACCAGCAGCTGGGGCAGCAACAGCTACAGCTGCAGCGGCAGCAGAAACATTGAATTTCTCTTCCATTGCTTCGATTAATTCAACAACTTCCATAACAGACATATTTGCTATGGTTTCTAAAATATCATTTTTTGACACAGCCATTACTAGCTCCTGATTTAAAATTAATTTAATGATTAAATGATTTAACCTGCTTTCTTATCTTTCACCGCTGCTAAGGTTCTTACTAATTTAGCATGTGGCTCAGCAAGAGTTCTGACGAATTTCTCAATTGGCGCCTTCATCACGTACATCAACTTAGAAATCGCTTCATCACGAGTTGGTAAGCTAGCAACAGCATCAATTTGATCTGCTTTATAAACTTTTCCACCTACAGATAATGCTTTAATTTCAAGTTTTTCAAATGTCTTAGTGAAATCTTTAAGTAGTCGTGCAGCATCACTAGGTGCTTCCAGTGATAATGCAATGAACAACGGGCCAACAAGCAAGTCATTCAAACATTCAAACTCAGTATTTTTAAAAGCTCTTCTTGTTAAAGTATTTCTTACAACACGAAGATAAACACCGGATTTGCGTGCTTCACTACGTAAATGCGTCATTTGATTAACGGTTAAACCACGATAATCAGCAACTACTGCCGAAATAGCCTTTGAGGCGACCGCAGTCACTTCTTCAACAACAGCTTTTTTTTCAGCTAAATTTAATGTCACGTTACTGACCTCCTAATGTATACAAATCGCAAGGATTTGCCAGTTATGGTGGCCGTCTCAATTGTTAAATTGGAGCCGGTTCACCGTCTGCGCAGGAAATTAAGCGTTAGCACCTGCGGTCTTCGACGGCATGGAACCAAATCTATGCCGTGAATTCCTAAAAAATGGGTGGTTATCTTACACAGGTATTGATGAAATATCAATAGCTATACCAGGTCCCATTGTTGTAGATAAAGATATTTTCTTTAAATACTGACCTTTAGATGAAGTCGGCTTCGCCTTTTTTAAGTCAGTAATCAAAGCAACAATATTTTCGATGATGTCTTCGACAGTAAAATCTACTTTCCCAACTGTACAGTGAATAATGCCATTCTTATCAGTCCTATATCGTACCTGACCAGATTTTGCATCTTTAACCGCTGCTTCAACATTGGTAGTAACAGTTCCAACTTTTGGGTTTGGCATTAAGCCTCTCGGACCTAAAACTTGGCCTAGCTGACCTACAATACGCATTGCATCAGGTGTGGCAATAACAACATCAAAGTCCATTGCGCCGCCTTTAATTTTATCAGCTAAATCCTCAAATCCTACAATATCAGCACCAGCATCTTTGGCTTTGCTCGCATTTTCACCTTGTGCAAATACCGCTACGCGTACTACTTTTCCAGTACCTTTAGGTAAATTAGTTGATGAACGAACTACTTGATCTGATTTACGAGGATCAACACCCAAGTTAACACTTATATCTAAGCTTTCGCGAAATTTAGCTGAAGCAAATTGTTTTAAAAGGTTAATTGCTTCACTAGCACTGTATAAATGATTAGGTTTAACTGTCTCTAAAATCTTTTTTTGTTTCTTAGATACTCTAGCCATGGCAACCCCCTTATTCTAAACCTTCAACGTCAATACCCATACTGCGCGCAGTACCTGCAATACTTCTCACTGCTGCTGCTAAGCTTGCTGCAGTTAAATCAGGTTCCTTAATCTTCGCAATTTCTTCAAGCTGCTTGACGTTAAGTTTTGCCACTTTTTTCGTGTTGGGTGTACCACTTCCACTTTGAATACCAGCAGCTTTTTTCAGCAGAACTGAAGCAGGTGGTGTTTTAGTAATAAAGGTGAAGCTACGATCACTGTATACAGTAATTACGACTGGAGTAGGTAATCCTTGCTCCATTTGTTGTGTAGCGGCGTTAAATGCTTTACAAAATTCCATAATGTTAACACCGCGTTGACCCAAAGCTGGGCCGACTGGTGGACTTGGATTTGCTTTACCAGCAGGAATTTGTAACTTAATATATGCTTCTACTTTTTTTGCCATGTTTACTCCTTATGGGTCATGCGCTGAATATTCAAAGAATGTAAAACGTTCTTTATTATCTTCAGCTCCCCTTTTACACAAAATAGCCCTGAATAACTCTTATCAAACTTTAGTGTTTAGAAAAGATTTATCAGGGCGCCTTAGCGAACTAAGTTTTCTCTACTTGACTAAATTCAAGTTCTACCGGAGTAGAGCGTCCAAAAATTAACACCGCTACTCTTAATCTGTTTTTCTCATAGTTGACTTCTTCAACTACTCCATTAAAGTCAACAAAAGGTCCTTCCTTGACTCGAACAACTTCGCCGGGTTCAAAGAGAATTTTTGGTCTTGGTTTAGTAACACCATCTTCAACGCGTTGCATAATCGCACGAGCTTCTTTATCAGTAATAGGAGTGGGCGTCTGGCTAGTTCCGCCAATAAAACCCAAAACTCTTGGTATCGCTCTTATCATATGCCATGTTTGATCATCCATAACCATGTTTACTAGAACATAGCCAGGAAAAAATTTACGCGTACTCTTACGCTTTTGCCCCGAACGCATTTCAACAACTTCTTCTGAAGGGACAACAACTTCACCAATTTTATCTTCTAAATTATGGTGCTGTGCACGAGATTTAATTTCGCGCATAACGAAATTTTCATAACCTGAATACGCATGTACAACGTACCATTGTTTCGATTTGTGCTCTTCCACCGAATTCACCCCAAATGCGTTATTTTAGCAATTGCCCACATCATCACTGAATCAACTCCCCAGAGTATAAATCCAGTTACTGCAACCATAACGATTACAATAGTTGTTGTTTGTACTGTTTCTTGGCGAGTAGGCCAAACGACTTTTAACAATTCAACTTTTGATTCTTGGGCAAATTTAAATACTTGCTTGCCTGCAGATGTCATGTAGGCAAAGAATAAAGTCAATAATAACCATATAAGCCATATTATCGACTGAATGGGACCTGAAAAAGTATAGTAATATGTACAAAAAAATGCCACTGCGGTGATAATAACCACAGACATCCATGATAGTAAATCTTTAGTATTACTTTGATTTTCGTTCGAACTTTTCATATTCACTTGTAAGTTGGCAGGCCAGGAGGGAATCGAACCCCCAACCTGCGGTTTTGGAGACCGCCACTCTGCCAATTGAGCTACTGGCCTAAATTAATTGGCATGAAATATTTTATTTCATGCCAACAAAATTTAACACTATTACTCGATGATTTTCGCAACAACACCGGCGCCAACAGTACGGCCACCTTCCCGAATTGCGAAACGTAAACCTTCGTCCATTGCAATAGGTGCATGCAGGTTAATAGTCAATTGTACGTTATCACCTGGCATTACCATTTCTACTCCAGATGGGAGGTCACAAGTACCTGTCACGTCTGTCGTTCTGAAATAAAACTGAGGTCTGTATCCATTAAAAAATGGCGTATGACGTCCACCTTCTTCTTTTGATAAGACGTATACTTCTGCCTCAAACTTTGTGTGCGGCTTAATTGTGCCTGGCTTCGCGAGTACTTGGCCACGCTCAACTTCATCACGCTTCGTACCGCGTAACAATACTCCAACGTTATCTCCAGCGCGTCCTTCGTCCAACAACTTACGGAACATCTCAACGCCTGTACATGTGGTTTTTTGAGTGTCGCGTATTCCAACAATCTCAATTTCTTCACCCACTTTAACAATCCCGCTTTCTACACGTCCGGTTACTACCGTGCCACGTCCAGAAATTGAGAATACGTCTTCGATTGGCAATAAGAATGCTTTATCAATGTTACGTACTGGCTCAGGTATGTATGAGTCCATCGTCTCAACCAACTTCTCAATCGCCTTAACACCGATATCGCTTTCATCACCTTCCAACGCTTTCAGCGCTGAACCAACAACAATAGGTATCTCATCGCCAGGGAAATCATAACTGCTTAACAGATCACGTACTTCCATCTCTACCAATTCCAGCAACTCTGGATCATCAACCATATCTGCTTTGTTCATAAACACAACAATATATGGAACACCTACTTGGCGTGATAACAGAATATGTTCTCTAGTTTGTGGCATAGGACCATCCGCAGCGGATACCACAAGTATCGCCCCGTCCATTTGCGCCGCACCAGTAATCATGTTCTTAACATAGTCAGCATGTCCTGGGCAATCTACGTGCGCATAGTGTCTGTTCGCTGATTCATATTCTACGTGTGCTGTAGAAATTGTAATACCACGCTCTCTTTCTTCTGGAGCTGCATCAATCTGGTCATAGGCTTTTGCTGTACCACCAAACTTCTTCGCCATAATTGTGGTAATTGCCGCTGTTAATGTCGTCTTACCGTGATCTACGTGACCAATTGTTCCCACATTAACGTGTGGCTTTTTACGTTCAAATTTTTCCTTCGCCATTGGAAAGTCTCCCCCATTGCTAATTGACATTATGGTGCCCACAACTGGACTCGAACCAACGACCTCTTCCTTACCAAGGAAGTGCTCTACCGCCTGAGCTATGTGGGCTTATATTAGCTTGCTGATTCAAACGAACAAGCAAATATTTCTAATTTATAAATTTGGAGCGGGTGATGGGAATCGAACCCACGCTATCAGCTTGGAAGGCTGAAGTTCTACCATTGAACTACACCCGCTTTTATCCTTTCTTTTAACTGGTGGAGGGGGAAGGATTCGAACCTTCGAAGGCAGAGCCGTCAGATTTACAGTCTGATCCCTTTGACCGCTCGGGAACCCCTCCAAAAAGAACGTTATTGTCTTTTAAGATGAATAGAATGTCAACATTTTGTTAACGGCCAACCTAATAAGATGGTGCTGGCACCAGGAATCGAACCCGGGACCTACTGATTACAAGTCAGTTGCTCTACCAACTGAGCTACGCCAGCATATACGCTTTGCCCATTTTTAACAGGACTTTTTTGTGATATTTAATATTAACTACCACTTAATAAAACCCTGGCGATGACCTACTTTCACATGAGGAAACCTCACACTATCATTGGCGCGGGTTCGTTTCACTTCTGAGTT
>NZ_LNYZ01000024.1 GCF_001468065.1 Legionella steigerwaltii | reverse complement strand
CTCATCTCAACAAATTGATTTAGTCAAAAGCGCGTAGAATATCACATAAAATCAATAACTTTTAGACGCCAGGGTAATAGAACATCCGATTACCAAAGAAAAAGCGTTACAGATCAATATGTTTGAGCTTGCTACGCTGAATTATGAACTAAGAAAATGCTTTATAAAAGACTATAAAGGGAAGACTTGGTTTTGGCATCGTTTTTTTTGGAAATTACCAACCCAAGTTTTTAATTCGATAGAGAAACTCGCAATGATTTTTATTTCTTTTTTTAATTCACCAAAGAATTCCTATAAAATTTTGCGCACCAAATTCTCTAATTTTAAAGCAAGCAGGAATGCGAAGCGTTTTTTATCGAATACAGTGAAAGTAGGAAGTTGTTTTAACAATAAAGAAGTTAAGGAGCTGGCCCAATTAATGCGAAATTATTATTCATCCTGCTTATGGAAAAAAGGGGATGTATTGCTCATTGACAATAAAAAAGTCATGCACGCAGGCATGCCGGGAGTGGGCCCTAGATTAATTCGAGCCATGATTTGTAATCCTCTTGATATGAACTATTCAGCATCGGAATCAGGTTTTTTAGTCGCAAGAGATCGCACAACCGATACAATTGGAACTTATATGGCTAAAGGTACCATTAACTAGATTTTCCCTTCTCCACCTGGGGAGAAGGTGCCCGTCAGAGCGGATGAGGGACCCTCACCCCTGCCCCTCTCCCAATGAGAGGGAGAGGGGATTCACATTATTATTTATAAGAAAGAACGCATAATCTGATGCAATTGCTACTTATATGGCTACTACTATTAACTAGAATTTCCCTTCTCCCCCTGGGGGAGAAGGTGCCCGTTAGGGCGGATGAGGGGTGAACTAAAAAATAGCGCGTGCAAGTTCAGCACCTAGGCGGGCATTATTTTTGATTAAAGCGATATTGGCAAGTAAACTTTTGCCTTGAGTTAGTTGAGAAACTTCTGCCAATAGAAAAGGGGTTAACTCTTTTCCAGAAATATTATTTTGCTCCGCTTTATGTATGGCATTCCTGATTACGGGTTCGATGATCTCCATGGGGATATTAAATTCTGTAGGGATAGGATTGGTGATTAAGACACCAGAAGACATACCTATTTCCCAATGAGCGGTTAAGATATTAGCGAGGGTTGGTATATCATCTACCCAGGTTGATAATTGATAATGAGTCGCATCAGTATAAAAAGCAGGTAATACCCGAGTACGATAACCAATGACTGGCACACTCATCGTTTCTAAAAATTCTAAGGTACGCGGCAGATCAAGAATTGCTTTTGCACCAGCGCAAATGACGGCAATCGGCGTTCTTGAAATTTCAATTAAATCAGCGGAAATATCGTGCGCATCACCTCGATGGACGCCACCAATTCCGCCAGTAGCAAATAATTTAATCCCTGCCTTAGCCGCACAAAATAGGGTTGCTGCAACAGTAGTTCCAGCAGAATGTCTATTGGCTACAATGAAAGGTAAATCGCGTCGACTTGCTTTTAAAACATCCTTATTGCATGCAAATTGTTGTAATTCACTTGCGGTTAAACCAATCTTTATTCTCCCATCAATCACTGCAATGGTTGCTGGCGTTACATCGTGGTCACGAACAATTTGCTCTACGGCTTGAGCTGTTTCATAATTATCAGGATAGGGCATGCCATGAGAAATGATGGTGGACTCCAATGCTAATACCGGTTTTTTATGCTCAAGGGCTAATTTTACTTCCGGGGAATAATCAAAAAATTGCTGCATGATCTGTTTCTCTTACTGTATGTGTTATCTGTATATTTTTTAATGTATGGCGATTAATTTGTTCGTTTACTGTATGGCAAGATTGTACGGTTAAAGCCGCCATTGCAGCTCCTGTTTGGCATGCGTCAAGCATTGGAGTATCTTGTTTTAATTCATAAAGAATACCCGCAATAAATGCATCGCCGGCACCACTCACATCAACTATGGGATCAATAAAAAACGCTGGAAAATGTTTTTGTATGGTTTCATTAACAAGTACATAACCTGATTTACCCAAACTGATAATGCAGTTTCTAACTCCTTTATCCAATAATAATTGACCTGCTTTGATACAATCAGTTACCGAATGAATACGTATATCAGTCAATGCTTCTGCTTCAAAGCGATCAGGTTTCAGTAAAAAAACATGTTCCAGACTTGAGGGTAGTTTTTTTGCTTTAATCATAGAGACAGGGTCAATGCATAACTTTATATTTTGAGTACCTGCTATTTGAATTGCATATTCGATAATTGCTTGTGGCAAATTGGTATCCAAAAAAACAATTTCTTCATTATCCCATTCATTCCAGGATTGAGTGAATTGGTTAAAAGGAACATGGTCAAAAATGTCCATATCCGCTAAAGCAAGAAACAACTCTCCTTCTTTATCAAGAATAACATCATAATGAGCGGTAGGCTTATTCTGGATGGTGAGAACATTTTGAATGTGGATATCCAGGTTTTTTAAATGGGCCAGTGCCTCCAGTCCACAGCTGTCTTGGCCTACCGCGCTGTAGAGATGAATATTGTCAGTCAGCAAAGCAAGATTTTTGGCTACATTATGTGCCACACCACCAAAAGTTGAAATGGATGAAACCGGATTGGACGTTCTTAATTGCAGTTGATGGGCTGAAGTTAACTTTCGATCAATAGTGATGCCACCGACACAAATTATTTTTCTATTCATTAATCAATTAAAAATGATAGCGATAATGCATCATAGCATAGCATAATCTATGATTGTTGGAAAAAAGCAGTTGGTGAATAGGCACTTTTTTTAGAGTAATTTAAAAATGAATTCATAAGGAAAAATCATGGGGCTTTTAGTCGATGGTCAATGGCATGATGTTTGGTATGACACTTCTAAAACGGGAGGTGCGTTCAAACGTGAACCTACCCGATTTCATGCTGCGATCAGTAAAGATTCCAATGCGCGTTTCCCTGCTGAAAAGGGGCGTTATCATTTGTACGTATCGCTTGCCTGTCCATGGGCGCATCGTACTTTGATTTTCAGAAAACTCAAAAAACTAGACGACTATATTGATGTCTCTATCGTGCATCCGCATATGCTTGAAAAGGGATGGGAGTTTAAAAAGGGGATGGGAGCTACTGGAGATATGCTTTATGGACTGAATTATTTATATGAACTTTATGTGCAAGCAGATAGCAAATACACGGGCAGAGTAACCGTACCTGTTTTATGGGATAAAAAAGAAAAAACCATTGTTAATAATGAATCAGCAGAAATTATTCGTCAGTTCAATCAGGCATTTAATCATTTAACTGGTGATAATCAAGATTTTTACCCAGAACTGCTACGTCCAGAAATTGATGCATTGAATGACCAAATTTATCATGCAATTAATAATGGAGTCTATCGCTGTGGCTTTGCGACAACGCAACAGGCCTATGAAGAGGCATATGCTCAACTATTTTTTTTGCTTGATGAACTGGATGTGCGCTTACGCAAGCAAAAATATTTGTTAGGAGAGCAGTTAACAGAGGCGGATTGGCGTTTCTTTACGACCTTGATACGTTTTGATGCCGTATATTACAGCCATTTCAAAACAAACCAGCAACGAATTTGTGATTATGAGGGGCTTCAGCCTTATTTGGAGCGACTGTATTGCCATCCTGGGGTAAGTGAAACGGTAAACTTTTTACATATTAAGCAACACTATTATTTTAGTCATAAAACCATAAACCCAACCCAAATCGTACCGTTAGGACCTAAATTAAATTTTGATTAACAATGATATCAATTGTAGATACTGTCTTTAAATGCAATCTTTTAAAGAAAATTTAGGTTACTTGCGATCGTTGTAGCCTGGTGCAGCGCAGCGAAACCCGGGATATAGGAGCGTGATTTTTTACCGAAATCCGGGTTACGGCTTTGCCTTCACCCAGGGTACAAGACTACACTACATCCAAGCTAGATTAATTTGATCCAGTATATCGAGTGGTTTATTTATTCTTGTGTTTCTTTTTCAAATCTTTTTTCACCCAATTAATTAATCCACCCTCAACGAGCAATTCGATTTGTCGTTTGGACAAGGTTTGCTCCACTTCTACATCCTTATTATTTATTTTTATTTTAAATGATTCCTTGTCCAGAATGTCAGGTAAGTTTTTGATTTCAACGACATCATCTAAGTGGATTGCGTCGTAATCCTTAGGATTTTTAAAAACTAAAGGCAAAATGCCGAAATTGATCAAATTTTGCCAATGAATACGGGCAAAACTTTTGGCAATGACTACCCGTAACCCTAAATATCGAGGCGCTAAAGCGGCATGTTCTCGGCTAGAGCCTTGACCGTAATTTTCTCCGCCTACGATCACATGACCTTTTTTATGTTTTTGGGTCCGCTCTGCATAATCCGGATCGACATGGCCGAAGGTAAATTCACTAATTTTAGGGATATTGCTACGGTAAGGAAGAACCTTAGCTCCAGCAGGAGAAATTTCATCTGTTGAAATATTATCCTCTACTTTAAGTAATACTGGTATTTTCAATGAGTGGGGCAGCGGTTCAAATTCTGGCAAAGTTATTATGTTTGGACCTTTTACTAATTTTATTTTTTTCGCCTCTTCTAAAGGTAACGGTCCCTCAAAGCAGGCAGAATTTAATATCCTTTTCTTGGGTATTTTTATTTCTGGATAGGGCATGTCCAAGGTTGTAGGATCAGTAATCACTCCTGTTAATGCGGACGCCGCAGCAGTTTCAGGGCTGCAAAGAAAAACTTTATCTTCATCAGTTCCTGAGCGTCCAGGAAAATTTCTTGGCACAGTGCGTAAACTATTTTTTTCTGTTGCAGGCGCTTGTCCCATCCCAATACATCCATTACATCCTGCCTGATGAATGCGAGCGCCAGAGTGAATGAGACTTCCTAAATGTCCGTCTCGTACCAACTCTTCTAAGATGGTTCGTGAAGTGGGGTTGATATCAAATGACACATTGGAATGAATGGTTCGGCCTTTTACTATTTCAGCTGCAATTGCAAAGTCACGATACCCTGGATTGGCAGAGGAGCCAATATAGGTCTGATACACTTCCTCTCCCGCTATTTCAGCAACTGGGACTACATTGCCTGGACTTGTAGGTTTTGCAATGAGTGGTACCAGTTTAGATAAGTTGATTTCTGCATGTTCATCATAGGATGCATTCTTGTCTGCTTTTAATTCCAGCCAGTCTTTTTCACGACATAGACTTTGCAAGAATTCTTTAGTGATTTCATCCGAGGGAAATACGGTAGTGGTTGCTCCTAATTCAGCACCCATATTGGCAATTACGTGTCGATCCATAGCACTTAGATGCTTTAATCCCTCGCCATAATATTCAAAGATGTAACCCACTCCACCTTTTACATCATAACGACGCAACATTTCTAAAATAACATCTTTTGCGCTGACCCATTTGGGTAATGTACCAGTTAAATGAATACCCATAACTTTAGGCATTTTGATATACAGTGGATAACCTGCTATAGCCATCGCAACTTCCAATCCACCGGAACCGATTGCAATCATTCCTAGAGAGCCTGCAGCACAAGTATGGCTGTCTGATCCGGTTAGTGTTTTACCCGGTTTGCCAAAATTTTGCATATGTACTGCATGACTAATGCCATTCCCAGGTCGGCTAAAATAAAAGCCAAAACGTCGTGCTGCACTAGCAAGAAAGAGATGATCATCGGGATTTTTATTATCTTCTTGAATAAGATTATGATCTACGTATTGAACGGAAATCTCCGCTTGAGTCCGTTCAAGTTGTATTGCTTCTAATTCAAGCATAACCAGGGTTCCTGTTGCATCCTGGCAAAGCGTTTGATCAATTTTTAAGGCAATTTCTTTTCCTGGTTCCATTTTGCCTTCAAGAAGATGGGCTTTGATGATCTTTTCCGTCACATTCATTGCTATTTCCTCCTTGAGAACAGCTGATTGTTAAAATATAGCACAGCGAAATAAATATATTTCGGAGGTCACAGTATGTTAATAAGTGAAGGAAAAAGGGCAATTAAGGCTAACCATGTCATGTATTCACATTATTTTGAGGCATAAAGAAGAATGAACTAAACTTCAAGTGATGGAACGTTTTGGAGAATATGGCATGAATTATGTGGATCGAAACCAAGCTGGTAGTGTTCTAGCGGATTTGCTTAAGAATTATGCGAAAAGGACTGATGTGATTATATTGGCATTGCCTCGAGGTGGTGTTCCAGTAGCCTATCAAGTAGCGACCAAGTTATCGCTTCCACTCGATATTTTTATTGTACGTAAACTGGGCGTTCCTGGTCATGAAGAATTGGCTATGGGAGCTATTGCTTCTGGAGGTATCGCCGTATTTAATGAAGAAGTAGTCCAAATGCTTCATATACAACAAGATGCGATTGATAAAATTCAGAAATCAGAGCAAGAAGAATTGTCACGGCGTGAACTGGTTTATCGTGGCAAGAGGCCTTTTCCTGAGTTATCTGGAAAAACTGTAATTCTTGTAGATGATGGCATTGCAACTGGCTATACAATGCGTGCAGCAATTGCAGCACTGAAACAGAAAAAACCTGCAAAAATTATTGTCGCAGTCCCCGTTGCTGCGCGTTCGACCTGTGATGAAATCGCTCCTTTAGTTGACGAGCTTATTTGCCCAATGCGCCCAAATAATTTTTACGCAGTAGGGTTGTGGTACAATGATTTTGCACAAACTACAGACGATGAAGTGATGGAATTGTTGCAGCGAAGTTAGGTTTTTCTTAGACACAATTAGTTTACTTTCAGTCTATTACAAAACCATGCACGAAAAAGTTCTGTACTTCATTCTGCGATAAATATTTTTATTATTTTATTGTATTTTTTCTAAATTTAAGTAGAGTCTGGTTACATTTCTACTCTCTTGGTCAAACTGCCCTGATTTTCTGTGCTCCGATGCTCATATATTTTGTGTATGCTGCGCTTCGATACCCGAAAATCACGCCATTTTGACTCAAGCTAGCGAATTGTAAGCAGACTCTAATCAACAGAAACATTTCGCAATTGTGAGAAATTGGGGGCATGCGATGAATGATTTAACGAATAAAATTATTTTAATCACCGGAGCATCGAGTGGAATTGGGCAAGCTTGTGCTCGTTTATGTGCAAAACATGGGGCACGGTTAATACTCTGTGCTCGACGTACTGAGCGTCTTGATGCGTTAGCAAAAGAGCTAAGTCAACATTATGGTAAAGAACATTATGTTTTGCCTTTAGATGTATGTGATCATCAACAAGTGAAAAAACAATTAAGTTCTTTACCCAGTCAGTGGCAGGCTATAGATGTTCTCATTAACAATGCAGGATTGGCATTGGATACTTTACCGTTACAGCAGGGAATTGAAGCACATTGGGACATTATGATTGACACCAATATTAAAGGACTACTTTATGTCAGTCGTGCGTTGATTCCAGGGATGTTAGAGCGAGGTCGTGGTCATGTAGTAAATATCAGTTCGATTGCGGGACATGAGTGTTACCCAAATGGTAATGTTTATTGTGCAACGAAACATGCAGTGCATGCTATTTCAAAATCAATGAGACTGGATATGCTTGGTAAACCAGTTCGTATTACTGAAATTGCTCCAGGTGCAGTAGAAACTGAGTTTAGTGAAGTACGATGGAATGATAAGCAAAAAGCAAAAGAGTTTTATCAGGATTTTCAACCCTTATTGGCCGAGGATATCGCGGATGCCATAGTCTATTGTATTACCCGTCCACAACATATGGATATCGAAGAAATGACGATAATGCCTACAGTACAAGCCTCTGCTAATCATTTATACCGAGATAAGAAATAAGCAAACATTGTACAAAAAATGTACACATGCGAGCTCTGTGGTCTATTATTAATACATATAGGTGATAACTTATCCCGACTGAACCATTTAATGGCTTCAGATTAGGAGGTTGTTTTGGAGCGTGGTGTGCAAACCTATGTGCTTAGTAGGTCGCCTTAAGCGCTACATAAACCTCCAGAGTGGATAATGAAAGAGGCTCAGGATCCGGGAAGCTGTCACCTGTATTATAATAAATCATTTATTGCAATAAATAACCATTTTAATTAAATTATGTTCTATACTTAAGCTACCATAATTAGATTTTATGAATAAGAGTCCGGAGGCTATTATGAGAAAACTAATTATTTCCGTAGTCTTAAGTACCCCTCTTCTTTTAACTTCGTTGCCTGCTACTTCTTCGGCTCTACCCTCAGCTCTTGAGAATCCAGCACTAAGGACAGATGCCTCAGTAGTTAATAATAATTTACCCAATGCAGCAGGAACAAAGTATGCCTATTGGCACAGATGGCATCGATGGCATCGATGGGACAGATGGCATAGGTGGCATAGATGGCATAGATGGCATCGTTGGCATCGTTGGCATCGATGGTAATTTTTAAGAGAAGCTTTTATCTCTTAAGTATCAATAAATAGGAAGGGATTATGAACAAATTGATTCTTGCTTTAATAATGGTTAGTTCCATGGTTTTGGTAACTGGCTGTGTTACCGAACGAGTCTATTATACTCCCACCTATACTCCTGCATACGCTTATTCCGTTGGGTATTATCATACCAGTCCTTACTGGGATATTGATTATTACAATGATGATGATGCTTATTACTATGGCTATGACGATTTGGGAGACGTAGGTTACTGGGGTATGTATAATTCTTATCAGGTTTATTAACTGAGTAACCTAGTTTACTCAGTTGATTAGCAGATCCTCGTATTCAAAGTGCGAGGATCTATAAACTTTATAACAGCATTTCTTTGATTAATTTTTTGGATTTATTAGGTTTCCATAAAACAAGCTCAAAAAATCTAAGTTAAAATTCCCCAGTTTTTGGGGAATTTTTTATTGAGTTATTCTTTAGCACGAGATACGTATTCACCTTTACGGGTATCTACTTTAATTAACTCGCCAGTCTGTACGAATAAAGGAACACGGACTACAGCTCCTGTTTCCAAAATGGCTGGTTTTCCACCACCTCCGGAGGTATCGCCTTTTAATCCTGGATCTGTTTCGGTAATTTCCAAAATCACAAAGTTTGGTGGAGTAACTTGTATTGGCTCATTATTCCAAAGCGTTACGATGCAAATATCTTGCTCTTTTAACCATTGCGCAGCATCAGCGAGCACTTCTTTGCCCAAGGCATATTGTTCGAAGTTATCAGGAACCATAAAATGCCATTGTTCACCATCATTATAAAGATATTGCATTTCCATATCAGCAACATCAGCAGAAGCTAAGGTTTCATTCGATTTGAACGTGCGTTCTACAACGCGACCTGTTTTCAAGTTACGGATTTTAATGCGAGTAAAGGCTTGTCCTTTTCCGGGTTTTACAAACTCACAATCGAGAATGGTACATGGGGCGTCATCAACCATTACTTTCAAGCCATTTTTAAATTCATTGGTGCTATAAATTGCCATTAGTACTCCAGAGTTGAGATTTTGTTCGGTTTTAGTTAAAGTTCGCACAGTTTATCAAGTCTGTGTAATTAATGCGAGATACCTCTTTAAGTTGGCAAAAAAAATTGGGGCAAGGTTTTGCTTCAGTTCATGAATTATTAACATTTTTAGAGTTGCCCTTATCTACTGGGAATTTACATGCTGAAAAGCAATTTCCCAGTCGTGTGCCTCTAGGATTCGCTATGCGCATGCAAAAAGGAAACCCTCGTGATCCTTTATTACTCCAGGTTTTAGCTACTGAAAATGAATTACAAACCAGTGAAGAATACAGTCTTGATCCTTTAGAAGAGCACAGTAGCCCAATTCGAGGATTGCTGCATAAATATTATGGTCGTGTTTTACTCACTTTAACCGGTGTCTGTGCTGTGAACTGTCGTTTTTGTTTCCGCAGACATTTTCCATATCAAGACAATAACCCTGGTCGGAATGGGTTTAAAGCAATTTGTGATTATATTTCCCAAGATCCCAGCATTACTGAAGTTATTTTAAGTGGCGGCGATCCTTTGTTGGCATCCGATTTGGTTTTAACTGAGCTAATAAAACAATTGGAAGAAATTCCTCATCTGCATACCTTACGTATCCATACTCGAATTCCCATTGTTTTTCCTGAACGAATTGATCAAGGGTTACTTTCATTATTAAAAAATAACCGATTCAATAAAGTAATTGTACTGCATTGCAATCATGCACAAGAGTTGGATGATTCAGTACGATATGTGCTTCATGATTTGCAACAAATAGGATGTTATTTGTTGAACCAAACGGTGCTATTAGCAGGAATCAATGATGATGCGCATATTTTGGCTGATTTAAGTCAAACTTTATTTGCTTACGGTGTTTTACCTTATTATTTACACAAATTGGATAAGGTAAAAGGAGCGACTCATTTTGATTTAACTTTGGGGACAGTACAATCTATTTATCAGCAATTGCAAAATCTCCTACCGGGATACTTATTGCCACGCTTAGCTTGTGAAGAGCCAGGAAAGTTAAGTAAAACCCTTCTTATCTAAAGGGATAGGCCTAAATTAATTGTAGAAAATTTACCTTATTTTCCTTAAGAAAATTGCAGTACAATGTCTGTTATCCAAATGGAAGAAATTTTAAGAGCTAAAGAATGAAAAAATTACCTGTACTAACTCCCGGAGATTCTATAGAAATTATTGCACCTTCATCTCGAAGTACTGACAGTCAATTGTTTGAACTGAAAGAGTTACTGGAGTCTTGGGAATTAAACTGTATTGTTCAGGAAGACATTTTTGCTCGAGATTTACTTTGTGCCAATACGGATGAAATGCGTTTTAAACACTTAAAAAACGCCCTCCTAAATCCTAAAACAAAAGCAGTAATTTGTGTGCGCGGTGGTTATGGTTCCACACGTCTAATCCCGAAATTAGCAACGATTCATCCTCCAGAAATGGTCAAAATATTTGTTGGCATTAGTGACATTACTTGCCTGCATCTCTATTTACAACAGCACTGGGATTGGCCAACAATACATGGTGCTGCCGCACCTGATAAATTTTCCAAAGAGTCAATTGCTGCGGTAAAGTCAATTTTGTTTGGTGATACACCCATTCAGTTCAATAATTTAATTCCACTTAACACGCATGCAAAAAAAGATGGGTTTATTAAATCCCAGGTAACTGGTGGTAATTTAGCAATGATACAATGTGGAATTGGTACATGTTGGCAAATGGATGGACATAATAAAATTATTCTGCTCGAAGAAATTGGTGAACGAGGATACCGTGTTGATCGAATGCTGGAGCATTTACAGCAAGCAAATATTTTTACTGATGCGGCTGCAATCATATTGGGCGATTTTCTTGAGGGTCTTGAACCCAATGGTTCCTCTTTAATTGAGCCTATTTTACTGCGTTTTGCTGAGAGCAGTGCTTTTCCAGTACTAAGAATCCCAGGAATAGGTCACGGTCCTATTAATTATCCTATTCCTTTGGGGACTGAGGTGCATTTGCAACTGGGTGCCCATCCTCAATTAACCTGTTTTCGATAAGAACTCATAACGGCATCTTGTAGCCTGGGTGCAGCGAAGCGGAACCCAGGATCGAATCCTGATTTGAGCTTAGATCCCGGGTTCCGCTTCGCTACACCTAGGCTACAATTTGTTCGCTATTAACTATTCTGGTTAAATCGAACTTTCCTCGTCTTGATAGAGTTTTATAAGTTTTTCCTGTGCACTAATACTGCCTTGATTTAATGGCTTATAACTCCCATCACTTTGCATTTCCCAAGTATTGCTGTTGTCTTTAAGGTAGTTCCTAATAATTTCATGCTTGATTCGCTTTTTACAGTTTTCATCAAGAATAGGAAACATAATTTCAATACGATGGTATAAATTTCTTTCCAACAGATCGGCACTAGAACAAAAATAATATTCTTCTTCTTGGACACGAAAGTAGAACACTCGATGATGTTCCAAAAATCGTCCAATATAAGAAAGTACCCGTATATTTTCTGAAATACCGGGTATTCCAGGTTTGAGGCAACATACTCCGCGCACAAGCAAATTGACTTTAACCCCAGCTTGGGATGCCTTATATAAGGCTTGAATGACGGTTTTATCAGCTAATCCATTTACTTTAAGGAGAATTTCGGTGTCTTTCTTTTTTAATGCATCCGCAGAACATTGCTCTATGTATTGCAGCAGTGTTTTTTGTAAGGTAAAAGGTGAATGGCTTATTGCTTTGAGTTTTACCGCTTTACCGAGTCCAGTTAATTGTTGAAAAATGATTTGAATATCTGAAGTAATTGTAGGTTCACAAGTTAATAAACCTAAGTCCGTATAGCGTTTTGCAGTATATTCATGGTAGTTTCCTGTACTTAAATGGACGTAACGCTTGAGTTTGCCATGCGCTCTCCGCACAACTAGGGTCATTTTGGCATGGGTTTTATACCCTACAACCCCGTAAAGCACCAGAATTCCTGCAGAATGTAAACGATTTGCTAATTTCAGATTGGATTCTTCATCAAAACGAGCCCGCAATTCAATAACGGCAGTCACTTCTTTACCTGAGTGGGCGGCATCAACCAAAGCATCCACCATCACGGATTCTGAACGAGTACGATACAAAGTTTGGCTTATTGCCAGTACATTGGGATCGCTTGCTGCCTGTCTTACGAAATCAATAACTACTTCAAAGCTTTGATAAGGGTGGTGCAACAGAATATCCTCTTCATCAATCACATTGAATAGATTACGTTCTGATTTAGGAAATTGAGGATACTGCGCTGTAAGAAGTGGGTAATTCAAATCAGGTCTATCAATGCTGTTAATGGCAGTTAAATGACGTTGTATATTAACTGGCCCATCACAATAATAAGTGTCTTCATGACGTAGATGATATTTTTGCAACAAAAAATCAACAATTTTTTCCGGACAATTTTTTTCGATTTCAAGTCGAACAACATGACCATAATGACGGGAAAAAATCTCACGCTGTAGTGCTTTGGCCAAATCATCAATTTCTTCCTCTCGCAAAAACAAATCGCTATTTCGAGTCAAGCGAAAAGAGTAGCAACCACTAATTTCCATTCCAGGGAATAAACTATTTACATGGGTAGTAATAATCGAAGAGAGATGGACAAAATAATGAGAATCTCCGCATAACTCTGATGGTAAATGGATGATTCTAGGAATCGACCTTGGAGCATGAACCACTGCGTAATTAATATTTCGGTCAAAAGCATCTTTACCACTTAAAGAAATAATAAAGTTTAAACTTTTATTAATTAGCTGTGGCAAGGGATGGGCTAAATCTAGAGCTATTGGGCTGATTACCGGTTGAATCTCATGTTTAAAGTAGTGTTTTGCCCACAAATGGATGTCATCGGTCCATTGCTCAGTCTCGAGGAAAAAAATTTTTTCTTTGCTTAAAGCTGGAAGGAGTTGTTTATTAAATATGGAATACAGTTGGTCGATGAGTTTATGTGTTTGTTGACTGATTTGACTAAATGCTTCCTCAGGACGTAGCCCATCTATAGTTAATTTTCCCGAAGACATGGCGATCTTTTCTTTCAGGCCTGCAACACGTATTTCAAAAAACTCATCAAGATTACTACTACAAATACTAAGAAAACGCATTCTCTCTAACAAAGGAACGCGTTCATCTTTGGCCAACATGAGAACTCTCTGATTAAATGCAATGATAGAAAATTCCCGATTGATATAATATTCTGGATTATCGAACACGGTTTCCAAGGCAACTCCATTTATTTTTACGGCTACGTTATTATTCTAGGTCCTACATCTCACTTTACTTAACGAACTAGGAAAAAACAAATGACTATAAATCCTATAAACCCATAAAAGGGTGATAAATTCCAAAAAGTTAGAGCAAGAAAAAAAATGAAACAGCATAGTGCAATTGGAATAGAGAAATACATCCCCACAACTCCCTGCGCAACTGAGTAACTTGCTGCAGCGAGTAAGGCTAATGCACCATATTGGACGCCAATCATTATCTTACGCATTCCAGGACCATTGTGACTGGTCAGCCACTGATAGCCTGCGATGGCCATTAATAATCCTGGTAAATTAAGACTAAGTACTGCCAGCAGTAAACCAGTGATTCCGGCGGCTTTATACCCTATAAGCGCTGATAATTTAACACCGGTTAATCCTGGAAAAATGAAACTTGAACCCACCATGGCGATAAATTCTTCTTGCCCTATCCAATGCCGATAATCAACGGCTTCATATTCCAACAGTTTTAACATGGAATTACCACCACCTAAGGAAATAAGGCCAATTTTTCCAAAGCTTAGGATAATATCGAATAGAGTTCTTATCATAATTTCAATAAATTTTTCAGGAAAGTTACATATTCGCAGGAAACGGGCCCATCCAGCAAGTGTTTGGAAATAGTCTCTACTAAGCGAAGCGATTTTCCTTCGATACATAAACTAAAATAGATTTGATGAAGAACTTCAAGACGTGCGAGTTCAATTTTTATTGTAGGCGTAGTTGGAAATTTATAGATAAACGCTTCTTTTTTAACATAAACTCCGACCCCTTCAGTTTCAACATGATGTATTATTTCTTGTAAATCAGCAGGAAGCGGCTGCTCTTGAAGTGGGGTAAGGATTATTTTTGCACCAAAACCGGCAGCATGGTTTGCGTGCTGGAGTAAAGGTTTATAAAGCAATTGCTCATGACGTTTTTTGATATTGTAATTGTGGCCGGGCAACAAATAATAATAATCTTCTTTATGCTTCTGCTTATAATTTGCTAAATCAAGTAATGAACTGTCAATTGTATTTAGGATAATGGTTTCACTGTCCGGCCAAAAATAACGCTTTTCCCATTTCAGGGTTTCATTTTTTTCATCGATAAAAGTTGACAGCGGCAAGCTTGCTTTCGGGGTAAATTCGAAATTCCAAACCAAACGTTGGTTCATGGTGAATTGCTACTCGTAAAATAAAGAGTATATACTACACCTTTATTATGCAAAGCAAGGGAAGGTATTGATATTATGGCCATTCTGTTTTTTTTACTTTATCTGATCTTTACCCTAGTTGTTCTCTATAGAGCAATGAATCCATTAGTTTGGGAGTTGGGAAGTGTCTTTTATTTAATCGTAGCGACGTTTGCAATTGGTTTGCCGTGGATAGTCGGTTTTATACTTTGGCTTGTAATTATTGTGGCATTACTTGTAGTTTATCTCGAACCGTTACGTGCGACGATTGCAGATTTTATCTATAAGAAAGTAGCTAAGTCGATTCCCAAGTTGTCTAAAACTGAAGAAGAGGCATTAAATGCAGGGGATACTTGGTTAGAACAAGATATTTTTACAGGAAAACCGGATTGGGACCGATTAGCAAATGTATCTACCGAACTTTCTGCGGAAGAACAAGCATTTCTTGATAATGAAACACAAACTTTATGCGGACTGATCGATGAATGGGAAATTAGCCAGGCTCGCGACTTACCAGAAAAAGTCTGGACCTACATAAAGGACAATGGCTTTTTTGGTCTAGTAATTCCCAAAGAATACGGTGGTAAAGGGTTTTCAGCACGCGCACATTCTGATGTGGTGATGAAAATTGCCAGTCGTTCAGGAGTCACCGCAGTAACTGTTATGGTACCTAACTCCTTAGGCCCTGGTGAATTAATCAATTATTATGGTACAGAGGAGCAAAAGGCTCATTATTTACCTCGTCTTGCAAAAGGTATTGATATCCCTTGCTTTGCTTTAACCGAACCAGGAGCTGGTAGTGATGCAACTTCCATTCAATCCACTGCCATCGTTATGAAAAAGAAAGTAGATGGCAAAATGGTGCTTGGATTAAGCATTACATTAGACAAACGCTGGATTACTTTAGCGCCAGTGGCAACACTGATTGGCCTTGCCGTGAATGTAAAAGACCCTGATGGCCTATTGCAAGGAGAAGGAGTAGAAGGAATCACTTGTGTGTTGATCCCACGTGATACTAAAAATCTAGAAATTGGAAATCGTCATTTACCTTCTGATCAACCATTTATGAACGGTACAATTCGTGGGAAAGATATTTTTGTCCCCATTACCACAGTGATTGGAGGACAGAAACGCATTGGCGGTGGATGGCAAATGTTGGTTGAATGTTTATCCATTGGTCGCTCAATTTCTTTACCTGCACTTGGTGCAGGCACTTCCTCGTCTTGTTATTTGGCAACCAGTGCTTTTGCGCGTGTACGTTGCCAATTTAATGTGGAAATTGGCCAGTTCGAGGGAGTTGAAGAAAAACTTGCTGAGATCGCCGGTTTAAATTACTTAATTAATTCAAATCGATTACTGACAGTAGCGGCCGTAAATGAGCACAAAAAACCTTCTGTCGCTTCGGCAATTGCTAAATACTTTAATACTGAATTGGCACGATTAGTGGTTAATTCTTCAATGGATATACATGCAGGACGTGCTGTAGTAGTTGGTCCACGAAATTATTTGACTAATTTTTATAATGGGGTTCCTATTTCCATTACTGTGGAAGGAGCAAATGTGATGTCACGAAACTTGTTGATCTTTGGGCAAGGCTCAATGGCATGTCATCCCTATGTACGCAATGAGTTTTATGCTATTTCCAAGCAGGATAAAGAGGCTTTCAGAGAGGTAGTCTGGAAACATATTCAATATTTCATGCAGAATTTTGCTAAAACAATTTGTTCCGCGTGGACAGGCGGGATATTTATTAGTGCACCAAATCTTAAAATGAAACGTGAATATAAGCGGCTGGCGCGCCTAAGTCATGCTTATTCATGGCTTGCAGATTTAGCTTTAATTGTGTTGGGAGGGGATTTGAAACGTAAAGAACGTCTGTCAGCACGTCTTGCTGATGGAATGTCCTACCTTTATATGGCGATGGCTGTTTTGCGGAACGTGCAATTGAATGGAGAAACTTCAGACGATCAGTTACATGCTCAATGGGCTGTTTCTTATTGTTTTTATCACGCACAAAGAGCAATGATCGCATTTTGTCACAATTTCCCATCAAGATTTTTGGGATTTTTCGCGCGCATATTGGCATTTCCGTTTGGACAAACAATGCGTTATCCCACTGATAAAATGGACCAAAAATTAGCACATTTGATGTCCAAGAATAATCAGTATCGCGACCGGTTGAAGAAAATCGTTTATCTGAGTGGTGATCCAAAACAACCAATAGATAGAGTGGAGCATGCCTTACAGCAAATCATTCAAACAGATGAACTCGCCAAAAAAGTGGGTGATTTGAAACGAGTTAAATTTGGTAAATTAAAGGGCAAATTAAAAGAAAAAGTTGAAAAGGATGAATTAACCCAACAAGAAATGGATGCGTTACTCGCAACTGAGGCGGCTCGCTGGGATGCTATTTTGGTTGATGAGTTTACTTTTGACTCAATGAAAAACCAAACATTTAACTCAGTTATTGATGAAATTAAGTCACCATTTATGCATGATGATGTTCTTCATTCATAAGGTTGATGCCCTAAGGACTATCTATTAGTCCTTAAGTTTTTTCCCTGACAAGCTTTTCTCTCGACCTTAGCTTGTCCACAGTATCCAGAAAGCAAGTTATAATATATGGGATATTTTACAAATTTTTAACGGGGCGCAAAAAAGCTTACGCTCCTATACACTACGCTGATTTGCTATAATGTAGGTAAACACGATAATTGAATTTGCAGAGAGTTTAATTTATGGAAGCTAAAACAATTTCACCCATAACATCCACTAAAGATGTACAATTGCCAAATAGAGAGGATCTTTTAAGAGCAATGAAAATGGCGGAAACGTCACCAGAAGTCGCTCAATATTTAAGCAAAAGAGTTCATGAAAGAGTTGCACAATCAAGATACATAAATAAAACACCAGAGGCAATGGAAGTTGCACAACAAATAATAAAAGCAGTAGATGAATTTGCTGTACTTGTGGCATTTAAATATCCACCAGACAGGCAAGTTTGGTCTGGTATAGAACCGAAGAGTTCTAACATTGAATACATGCATGAGGCGATCGCGCAAAATGCTGCTGACTCATTAGTGAAAAAAAATTATCCCGGAATTCGATTCGATTTTGCTATCAGCGAGACCGGGCATTTTGTACGTGGATATGCTTCAACTGATAAAGGAGCTCCTCACTTAGATGATGAAACTGTAGACACTTTAGATCGTTTGTTTAATGCATGGTTAGCGAACAAACATCATGTTATAACAGAAAATGGTGATTTCTTTAAAATGAATGCACAGGGACAAAAAACGGGAAATAAAATGACAGTGGATGAAGTGGAAGCGTTACTATCCAACTCGGCACAAGAATATAAGGACTATTTAAAGGAACAAAAAGTTGGCACGGAGCTCGTCTCTCGACAACGTGAATATCCAGGCGAACACAGAATGGAAGAAGCCAGACATAGAGAGGAAGAAGCCAAGAAAAAAGCTATTGACAAAATTTTTGAGGAAGAAAAGTTCGAGGAAAAGGCCGAAGAGGAAGTTCAACCTACTGGTGGTATGGGACGCTCTTAGCTCGGAGCGTTTTCCTGGTGTAGTTGCAATGTGTTCCGCACCATATAACGAAATCTGATTTTGGGGGCTAAAGAGATACTGAATGAGGTTGTACTACCAGTATCTCTTTAAAATTTTGAAGAATTGCTTCTCTTAAATTTGATTCACAGCGCGGAGTCTTTCTAGAGTCCCTATGTCATACCACAAACCACTATAAACACTGGCAGTTGCTTTATTTTGTGCCGCATATTGCCGGATTAATGGTGCGACTGAATAGCGTCCTTGTCTGCAGTGAGTAAATACTTGTGGATGATAGCAGCAGATCCCTGCAAGAGTATACTCCGGATTTGTATTAGATAGCTGAGTTTGATTGATTAACCCAAAGTCCCCGTGATGATTAAGAGAAGGATTTTTATTTACCAAAACCACATGAATTGAATGGGTATTTTCAAGCTGTAATTGAGAAAAATCGAAATCGGTATAAATATCAGCATTGACTGTAATAAAGGGTTTATCACCCAGCAGCGGCAATGCATTGACGATGCCGCCGCCAGTTTCTAATCCTCCAGGAGGTTCGGGTGAGTAACAAATTTCAATTCCCCAATGAGTTCCATTTCCTAAGTGCTGACGAATTTTTCCTCCAAGATAGGCATGGTTAATTACTAATCGCTCAAAACCTGCTTTTGCCAAATTCATAACATGATGTTCTATTAACGGTTTTTCTTTAACAACGCACAAAGCTTTTGGCGTCACATCGGTAATTGGTTTCAATCGATCGCCACGGCCAGCAGCCAATATCATCGCAGTTTTCATGGTAAATAAACTCTCATTTGCAGAAATTGGTAAAATGGATGTAACTCTTCATAAGTTTCGGCACATTCAAGCACGTAGTTCAAAGTTAAAGGCAAATCTTTAAGATATCCAGGTTTGTGATCTCGTAAATGCAGGCGACAAAAAATTCCTAAAACTTTTAAGTGTCTTTGTAAACCACAAAGATCAAATGCACGGATAAATTCAGGCAAAGAATAATCCTTAGTTAACGTACTTTGAGTATAAAAAAATTCGACCCATTCCAAAACTTTACTGCGCGGCCAGGAAATATAACAATCTTTGAGAAGAGAGACCAAGTCATAAGTGAATGGGCCGCGCATTGCATCTTGAAAGTCAATCACTCCCAAGGTGGGTTCTGAGTGATTCTGTAAGAGCATCAGATTGCGAGAATGATAATCACGATGAATAAACGTTAATGGTTGTTGGGCTACTTCTTCGGCAATCCATTCCATAGTCTGTTGAACTAAGGTGTATTCGTTTTGATTGAGATTCAAAGCAAGATAGGTCTTAAAAAACCATTCAGGGCATAAACTCATTTCCTTGAGCATATGTGTTTCATCAAACGGAGCAAGCAGTGGATCATTAATCGAGCACGTTTGAATTTTAAATAAAGTTTTTATGGCTTGATGATAATGACCATTTACTGTTTCAGGGTGAAGGGCATTCAAAAGAAGTTCATCTCCTAAATCACTCAATAGCAAGAACCCTTCAGCAGAATTCATTGCAAGCACTTTTGGGGTATGGACATCAGCTTTTTCTAGTGTTTTTGCAATATGTATAAAAGGTTTTAAATCCTCTTTTCCTGGCGGTGCATCCATAACAACCTGAGTTAGTCCATTATATCGAAGGCGAAAATATCTTCTAAAACTGGCATCCCCAGCCAATGGAGTTAACTGAAAATCTTGTTGCTTTAGAGTATGAATTAACCATTCTTTCAGTGCGTTTTCTCTTTCATGCATGGTATACTTCCCCATCAATATTTCTGGTTGTAACTTAATACTAAGCCCCCCGCTCCAATAAATAAGAGAGGATAAGGGTTGTGAGATCTCTCCCGCATGATCCTTAATGCGAGTACGGCGATCAAAAGTAAGTAGTTACATATTTTTGTGTGCATAATAAGGCATTTTATTACCTGTGAACAAGATTTCATTTAAATGGTTCTTGATGAGCATCTTTACGACACTGCTCATTTTACTCATGGTAATTTATCATGCGTTGGCCTATTCGGCTTCTTTAATTAATGAACCTGTCCAAGCGTGTGTTATAGCACGTGATGTTGATTTAACCGATGCGATACGAGCAAAGTTTGCTCAATGTTTGGGATGGCATGCAGATCAAAGTTCTCCCATTTGTCGTGGCTCGTATCAACCGATTACAGTTACACCACTGGCCTCACCTGATGAAATAAGGATCATGGCAGATCGCGTTTCGTTTTATCAAGACAAACCTTCAATGTTGACTGGGCATGTAGAAATTCAGCAAGACCAAAGAATAGTCAACGCGCAAACTGCATATGTATATCGAGATCCACAAAGTAAGCAGATTACAAAAATTGAATTCTTAGGTAATGTCCATTACCTGGAACCTGATAAATTATTGATTGCTCGAAAAGCAACAATTAATCCTCAAGATAAATCAGGTCAAACTGAAGATGTACTTTATCGTTTTAACATCAAGAAACATGCCGCTTTATTACCCGCATGGGGACGAGCAAGTCTTATGCAGCGTTTTGCCAATTCAGACTACTTACTGCGTCAGGCTACTTATACCACGTGCGCACCACAAGATAAGGCTTGGGATATTGAGGCTAAATCTATAGTTATTGATAATAAGAAAAAAGTAGGTGTTGCTAGAAATGTTAAATTACGCGTCCGTGATTGGCCAATACTGTATGTTCCCTATTTGAGCTTTCCTACAACCAAAGAACGTAAATCAGGTTTTTTAATGCCTTTAACAGGATATTCTAATGTAGGAGGTTTTGATCTAGGGATTCCTTATTATTGGAATATTGCACCAAACTATGATTTGACTTTAACACCACATGTTTATACAGAGCGTAATGTGATGTTGGGTGGAGAGTTTCGTTATTTAACTCCGTACAGTGTAGGTCTAGTGACGGGTAATTTTCTGCCGGATGATGCTGCGTACCGGAATTTCTTGAACAGTCATGCAGCTGAATTCCCTTCGTTGAAAGGCAAATCAACCAACCGATGGCTTTTTGGTTTTCTTGATACCACGCAATTTAATCCTGATTTGCGCTTAAATGTGAATGTTCAACAAGTTTCAGATGATTATTACTTTCAGGATTTTAGTACTAATCTGGCTTTGATTACGCAGAGACAGTTATTGCGTCAAGCAGATTTAACCTATGCAACAGAGCATTGGACTTTTAGAGGTATGGTTCAAAGTTTTCAAACGTTACATCCGATTAATGAAACTCCCATTGCTGATCAATACGAACGTTTACCGCAATTGTATGCTCGTGGATACTATTATGAATTGCCTGCACAGGCTAATTTAAACATAACAGGACAGTATGATCAGTTTTTTTGGCCAACAGCAAAACTGCAAGCTCGTGGAATAGATCAGGCTTTAGAAACCGGCCAACTTTTTGGAGGAGCTCCTTTCCCGGGAATAGAAATGCCCCAAGGCCCCCGATTTCATGTGAATCCAGTGCTTTCCTTACCACAGAGAAGCAGTTGGGGATTCATCACCCCATCAGTAGAGTTCGTAGAAAATTATTACCAAGTTCAGAACAATTGGAATGATACACACACTGACTATAATCGCTTTATCCCACGTTTCGGTGCTCATGGCGGCTTATTTTTCGATCGAAACTTTAATTGGATGGGAAATTCCTATACCCAAACTTTAGAGCCCAGTTTATTTTATCTGTATGTACCTTTTTATAATCAAAACCAGCTACCTATTTATGATACAGCGAATATGATTTTTAATTTTGACCAACTTTTTAGAACCAATCGTTTTTCAGGGTTTGACCGAATTGGTGATGCAAATCAATTATCTTATGCATTGACTTCGCGCTGGCTATCAGAACGGACAGGAATTGAGTTTGCCAGTTTGTCTATTGGGCAAATCAAATATTTTTCGGATAGAAAAGTACAACTATGCCGCAGCCCAACTGGTTTTTGTGTTGCAAGTCCTTTTGAAATTGGACAATTGTCTCCATTTTATGGGGTTTCACCAATAGCTTCACGAGCGGTTTATCATTTCAGCCCTCTGTTAAAAGTCCTTGGCGATTATGTTTGGGACCCAGCTACATCTGCGACAAACAATGGTGGTTTAAATTTACATTATGAACCTAAACCAAATGCAATTATTAATGTGGGCTACAGTTATTTAGTTAATGGTGATGTGACAGCTGTTAGGAATAATGCCGGGGTAGATAATGCATTACATCAAGGGACGGTCTCTGTTTCCTGGCCAATAAGTGATCGATGGAGTACGCTTGGTGCCTACAGCCACAACATTAGTAAGGATTACAGTATGATGTCACTGTTGGGTATGCAATATGATAGTTGCTGTTGGGCCGTACGAATTTTGGCTGGAAGAACCTTTAAAAGTTTAAATTCGGAGTTTTCGCCCCAATATAATAACAATATCTATTTGCAAATCTTATTAAAAGGCTTAGGATCAGTAGCAAATAGTGATCCTGGAAGTGTGTTGAATACTTATATTCCAGGATACAATGATCCATTTCATAGTTAAATAAAATAGTGGAAAACAAAGCCGCTTGTATTTTGGATAAAAATAACCTAAATTGCTCGAAAAAAAGTAAGTAAGGATTAAGGCATGTATAAAAAAATAGCCCTTGTATGCATATTGTTTGCTAGCGTAGGTGTGGCAGAGGCAAAACAATTATTGGATAAGGTGGTTGCAGTCGTTAATAATGCAGTGATCACGGAGAGCGAACTCAACAAACAAGTTGAATTAACAAAAAAACAAATTCTTGCTCAAAAAATGCAGGTTCCAGTGGACTCAGTGTTGCGAAAACAAGTACTTCAGCACTTAATTGATGTGAATGTGCAACTGCAAATGGCAAAACAACATGGTCTTACTGTAGATGACACAGAACTAAACCAAGCAATTGAAAAAATTGCTACGGTGAATCATGCTACTCTTACTCAACTACGCGAAGAAATTGCTCGACAAGGTATGAGCTGGAATGAATATAGAGAAAACATTCGTAAAGAGATGCTTCTGACACACCTACAGCAAAAAGCGATAGGAAGAGACGCTATGGTGACGAATGAACAAGTGGAGCAGTATCTGAAAACAGAAGGAGGCATAGTCGATCGTACAGCGCTGACTTACCACTTACAAAATATAGTTATTCCACTAAATGAAGAACCGACATCAGAACAAGTAAAGAAAGCCAAAAGTAAAGCAGAATCTTTATTGACGAAAATAAAGAAAGGCGATGACTTTAGCCGTCTGGCTATAGAAAACTCCAGTGGAGAATTTGCTCTGGAAGGCGGAGATTTAGGGGAGCGTCATTTGGCTGAATTGCCCGAATTATTTGCAAAAGAAGTCGTGAACATGAAAGCGGGGCAGGTAGTTGGTCCTTTACGTGCAGGCAATGGGTTTCAGTTAATTAAACTAGTTTCCATTGGTGGTGAAAATCAGCACCATATTATTACAAAGACCCATGTTCGTCATATTCTTTTAAAACCTGATCCAAGCATGCTTCCTGCGGATTCAAAGAAACAAGTGAATAACATTTACCAACAAGTAAAAGCAGGTAAGGATTTTGCATTAATGGCAAAGCAATATTCCTTGGATTCAGCCAGTGCGATTAAAGGTGGTGATTTAGGTTGGGTTGCACCCGGAGTATTAGTTCCTGAGTTTGAGAAAGTTATGGATAAGTTGGCTGTAAATGAAATTAGTCCTCCCGTTAAATCGCAATTTGGTTGGCACATTATTCAAGTACTTGGTCGTAAGCAGGAAGATGATTCAGACGCTTTTAAAAAGCAGCAAGTCCGACAGTTTTTACAACAACGCAAATTCGCAGAAGCAGTACAAAATTGGCAGCAACATATACGCTCAGATGCGTACGTTAATATTATCGAAAAGGATCTCGCGTGAAGCCACTGCTCATTAGTAGCGGAGAGCCGGCGGGAATTGGTCCAGATTTATGCCTGGCTCTTGCAGAATATGATTTTCCATTAGTGATTTTAGGTGATCAATCTGTCCTAGAAGCCAGGGCAAAAGAATTAGATCTAAATATTTGCTTTACTTCATATCAAAACGGGCAAGTTGTTGAGCCTAAACCGCGTCATTTATCAGTACTTTCAGTCAATTGCCCTATCAAAGTCCAAAGTGGATACCTCAATCCTAAAAATGCTGCTTATGTTATTGAGTTACTTGATAAGGCTGCATTATTATGCAGGCGTGGTGAATTCTCCGCATTAGTTACAGCTCCAGTGCACAAGGCAAACATTAATGAAGCAGGTATTCCATTTAGTGGGCATACTGAGTTTCTTGCACAATACTATAAAGTAAATGATGTAGTTATGATGTTGGCTTGTGGCGAGATGAAGGTTGCTTTGGTTACTACTCATCTTCCTTTATGTAAGGTTCCCGAAGCAATTACCTCAGATTTAATTATCAATGTTGTTACTCAAGTACATCAATCATTTATTAGAGACTTCAATATTAAAGACCCATGTATTAAAGTGGCTGGTTTAAATCCGCATGCCGGAGAATCTGGATATTTGGGACGTGAAGAAATTGAAGTAATTGCTCCTGCCTTGTCTTTATTAAAAAAGAAAGGTATTAATGTTCAAGGACCTTTACCTGCTGATACTATGTTCATTAAGAATCATTTAAACAATTGTGATGTTTATGTGGTAATGTATCATGACCAAGGCCTACCAGTAATTAAGTATGCTGATTTTCATAATGCAGTTAATGTGACTTTAGGATTACCAATTATACGTACCTCGGTAGATCATGGAACAGCTTTGGAATTGGCAGGGAAGAATTTGCTGGATTCTGGCTCAATGTTTGCTGCTGTCGACATGGCTAAGACCATGGCTTTATCCAGGATGGGATCATGATAAGTTTAATTGCCGCAATAGATGAGACTGGAGGATTAGGTCTCAATAACCAATTACTTTGCCACCTGCCTGCCGATTTACAACATTTCAAATCAATAACCATGGGTAAACCTATTATTATGGGAAGGAAAACCTTTGCTTCCATAGGAAAACCTTTGCCTGGAAGGCTAAATGTTGTTTTAAGTCGAAGTTCACCTCCAATTGAAGGAGTTGTAATTTGTGATTCTTTGGAAAATGCACTTGCTCAAACTAAGGAATTTCCTGAAGTTATGATTATCGGCGGAGCAGAGTTATTCGCAGAGGCAATGAACAAGGCAAATCGTTTATATATCACTCGCATTCATCATCAATTTACTGCAGACGTATTCTTTCCTGAGATTGATATATCGATATGGCATTGTAAGGAGAAACAGTACAGAGAGCATGACGAAAAAAACAAGTTTAATATGACCTTTTATATCTACGAACGAAACAACCAGTAGTACCCCTCACTTAAGCACAGAAATCATTTAACAAGTCTTATATATAATAATATGTTCTACACCAAAAAATGAAATGAGATTTTGATCATCATGCTCTTGTCTAACTCAAAAAAAAGGGCATTTACATAAGTCATAAAAACAAAAAATGTCCAAAATGGGCATGAGTAAATCGAGATGGACTATTAGTGGGTAAGCAAAAGAAAACATTTAAAAAAAATGAAAAAAGTGTTTGACATAGGGAGTGAAATCAGTAGAATACGCAGCACGCCTACGGGGCGGGATCATTAA
>NZ_LNYZ01000023.1 GCF_001468065.1 Legionella steigerwaltii | reverse complement strand
TACGTAGCCGTATTAGCGTAGCGTAATACGGGTTCTTAAAACCCGAAAAACCTCATCAATAATCTGCTGCATATGCATTTCTTCACTATTAATGCACACATCACAATGTTCTTGAAAATTAAATCGCTTTAACCAATGAAGTGCTGATCCTTTTAATCGATCGCCCCTGGCTTCTTCTCGTTGCCCAATTGTTGCCTCAGAGGCATAAAGATAAACAAATAAAACGCCATAGTTTTCTAAAGCTTCTTTATAACTGTTCAATTCATCCATGGTTGTAATAAAGGAATCAACAATAATATTGAAGTCTTGTTCAGCAAGAAGCTTCAGGACATTCGGTATTGTTAAATAGAGTTTTGAACACAATGCTCCCGGTATGATTTCATAGGTTCCATCGGCATATTGTTGTGCGTAGCAAATATCATTTGGCACACAGACTTGCGGGTTATCAGGATGCAACCCCTCAAATTTATCGCCCAGCATGCCCAAATACCCATCAGTGCTAAAGCTGAGCCAGCTATCTCCCAGTCGACTTTTCATTTCATGACAAAGAGTTGATTTTCCTGAAGATGAAGTACCACAAACTATAATAATCATTTTTATACCTTGAACGAATAACAGAGCTATTGAGTTACATTTGTTAATGTGTCACGAGGATTTTGTGACAATATTAAATGGACTGCAATTGATTTTTATGCATTTATTTCGACATCAAACTGACGATATCGTTCAACAAAAAGTTGCGATACCTCTCACTGCTATTCCTTAGTAAGATCGCCTATACTATGTATTGAATTTGCCCATTTACCATTAATTTTATGAATCCAACAAAGCATCACAGCCTTACTTGGGCACATCAGCTCGTACAGGACTGGTTTATCCAAAAAGTAGGTGAACCCACAGAACCGCAGGAGCTTGGATGGCCATTTATTTTATCAGGTAACGATACCCTGATTTCATCGCCTACAGGCTCGGGGAAAACTTTGGCTGCTTTTTTAGCATGTTTGGATGGTTTGGTACGCAAAGCAATAGCGGGAAGTTTACAGGATCAAACAGAGGTCTTGTATGTTTCACCCCTCAAAGCACTGAGCAATGATGTGCAAAAAAATTTACTGGTACCGCTTCAGGAAATTTCTGAATTAGCCAAAGAGCGCGGTATTTATTTACCAGAAATTCGCGTGGCCGTAAGAACTGGGGATACTCCAACCAGTGAACGCCAGAAAATGCTCAGGCAGCCACCACATATTTTAATCACTACGCCTGAATCCTTTTATATTTTATTAACTGCAGAAAAAAGCCGCATCAATTTAGCGGGCATCCATACAGTGATTGTCGATGAAATTCATGCTTTAGCAAATAACAAACGCGGTACCCATTTAGCATTATCTCTAGAACGTTTGGAAGCACTCACTATAAAGCCTTTTATTCGTATTGGCTTGTCTGCTACCCAAAAACCTTTGGAAAAAGTAGCGCATTTCTTAACAGGTGCTAAAAAAACCCGAGTGAAATTAGTCGACATAGGACATGCACGTCAATTAGATCTACAGGTAGTGGTGCCTGAAAGTGAGTTAACCGCTGTTGCCTCCAATGAGATGTGGGATGAACTATATGAAAAAATTGCTGCTTATGCAGGGGAAAATCGTTCTACTTTAGTCTTTGTGAACACACGAAAATTGGCGGAACGGGTTGCCCATCATTTGGAACAACGTTTAGGGGAACATAAGGTTTTAGCGCATCATGGGAGTTTATCGCGAAAACTTAGGCTGGAAGCAGAAACAAAATTAAAAAATGGGGAGCTGCAAGTATTAGTTGCCACAGCGTCTTTGGAGTTGGGAATAGATATTGGCAGTATTGATTTGGTTTGCCAAATCGGATCGCCACGCGCTATTGCCACGACATTGCAACGCATCGGTAGAGCAGGGCACTGGCATGCAGCAATTTCTAAAGGACGTATTTTTGCTACAACTCGTGATGAATTATTAGAATGTGCTTCCTTGGTTTATGCAATACGCCAAGGTGATTTGGATCAGTTGATTATTCCGCAAGAGCCATTGGATATTTTAGCGCAGCAAATAGTGGCAGCTTGTGCCACCCAAGATTGGGAAGAGCGTTTACTCTTTAACCATTTTAAAAATGCTTATCCTTATCACCATCTAACATGGGAAAAGTTTGATGAACTGCTTGCTATGTTGTCTGAAGGAGTTTCCGGATCACGAGGGCGTTATGGTGCTTATATTCATAGAGATCAGGTGAATCATATCATTAAGGCGCGGCGAGGTAGTCGTCTTGCAGCGATTACCAGCGGGGGAGCCATCCCTGATAATGCCTTGTTTACCGTTATTTCAATGCCTGATAATGCCATGGTAGGCACTTTGGATGAAGATTTTGCTGTAGAGAGTAATCGCGGGGACATTTTTTTATTAGGTACGAATTCCTGGAAAATACTTCGTATTGAAAATGGGCGTGTGCTCGTCGAAGATGCACATGGTGCCCCGCCTAGCGTGCCTTTTTGGCTCGGAGAAGCCCCGGCACGAAGCATTGAGCTCTCACTGCAGGTTTCGCAGATGCGCGAAAAAATAAGTGAGTTGTTGCCAGAGAAAAGCCCACAAGTTGTTGATATAAAACATTATCCTGAAATCAAGGCAGCGATTCAATGGTTGATGAGTCATTGCGGCCTCGATCATTCGGCTGCAGAGCAATTATTGGAGTACGTCCGTTCGGGGCGCCAAATTCTGGGCGCGGTTCCGACACAAAAAACAGTCATTGCAGAACGTTTTTTTGATGAAAGTGGCGGCATGCAACTGATCATTCATGCACCTTTTGGCGCGCGTATTAATAAGGCCTGGGGATTGGCTTTGCGCAAGAAATTTTGCCGATCGTTTAATTTTGAATTACAAGCTGCAGCTACGGATAATGGATTAAATATCTCTTTGGCCGAGCAACACAGTTTTCCTTTGTCGGATGTGTTTCATTTTTTACATACCAACACTCTAAAAGAGGTTGTAACGCAAGCGGTGTTGCAATCCCCTTTATTGGGTGTGCGTTTTCGTGCTGTGGCTTCACGATCTCTGTCATTATTACGTTTTCGTGGTGGTAAAAAGATTCCTCCAAACATTCAACGGATGTTGGCAGATGATTTGTTGGCAGCTGTCTTTCCAGACGCAGCAGCATGCCAGGATAATTTAGGTGGTCGTGATGTGGTGTTACCTGAGCATCCACTCATAGAAGAGACCATGAAAGATATTTTAACAGAAGCTTTAGACATTGATGGATTAACAGAAGTCATCCGTGCTATTGAATCCAAACAGATTAGGTGCCTCGCAATAGATACCCCAGTTCCTTCTGCATTTTCTCATGAAATTTTAAATGCCAATCCATATGCATTTTTAGATGATGCTCCTTTAGAGGAGCGACGCTCTCGAGCAGTAGAAATGCGTCGCGTACTCCCCGAAGCATTGTTAGAAGAGGTGGGTAAGTTGGATCCCAAAGCGGTTACCGAAGTTCAGGAGCAAGCTTGGCCAGATATACGCTCTGCAGATGAATTACATGATGTTTTACAAACAGTGATTGTTTTTCCAGAAACAATTCATTTATCAGAGTATCAAGCTACATTACCTATATGGGAAAAATATTTTATTGAATTGCAGCACGCAGGACGGGCTGTATTGGCTACGGTTACAGGCAAAAATTATTATGTGCCTGCTGAAAAAAAGAAGACTTTTCACTGTATTTTTCCACAAGCATTATTTGCCAATGAACTGGTTGATATTGAGGAAGAGTCATGTACACAAGATGAAGGTATCTTGAAAACTCTTCGTGGTTGGCTTGCACATACTGGCCCAATCACTCAAAAAACACTCACTGACTGTTTGCAACTTTCATCCCTTGATGTTGAGCATGCTTTATTAAAATTGGAAGCGAGTGGTTACCTATTGCGTGGAATTTTTCGTGCAGAATATGCCGGTGATATTGAATGGTGTGAACGTCGTTTGTTGGCACGTATCCATCGTTACACTACAGAATCTTTACGTAAACAAATCAAACCCGTTACCCGAGCCCAATTTATGGCATGGTTACTCAAATGGCAACATGTGGCAAAAGGAAATCAAATGCGAGGCGAGAGCGGTTTGTTGGAGCTAATTAAACAACTTCAAGGTTTTGAGCTCGCTGCAAATGCATGGGAATCGGATATTTTCCCTGCACGGATGCAGGATTATGATCTGTTGATGTTAGATAAACTGTGCATGAGTGGTCTTGTAGGTTGGGGGCGTATGTCCCCTCATCCTTCTGTAACTGCTGTGGAAGAAGAATCGAAAAAATCAAGACGTTTATCACCCGCGCGAAATGCACCGATTACGTTTTTTGTTCGAGAAGAAGCCGATTGGATTCCACCGCATGCACTTGTTGATAATATCGACGAGGTGGAGAGCTTAAGCCATCCCGCACGCAATATTTACCGCTTTTTACAAAAATACGGTGCTTCATTTTATGCAGATATTGTGCGTGGTACCGGAAATCTGAAAGTAGAAGTTGAAAATGGTTTATGGGAATTGGTTGCTGCGGGGATGGTTACTGCAGACAGTTTCGACAATGTGCGTACCCTGATTAGTTCAAAACGTAAATACAGCAGTCGACATCGGCGTAGGCCACTGTTTCCACTGAGCACCGGACGTTGGTCTTTATTGCATGTACATGCACAAGCAGATCAAGAAAAGCGAGTGGAGGCTGCATGTTGGATGCTGCTGAAACGCTATGGGGTGGTATTTCGTGATTTACTTGCACGTGAGAAAAATATTCCACGTTGGCGCGATCTATTGATTTTCTTGAGACGTCTTGAATTACGTGGTGAAGTACGCGGCGGTCGTTTTGTTGATGGATTTTTAGGCGAGCAATTTGCATTGCCCTATGCCGTGGATTCTTTACGTGCTATGCGAAATGAAGAATTGGATGAAATGCCACAAACCATTTCATCTGTGGATCCTTTGAATTTAGTGGGAATTGTAGTACCAGGTGATAGGGTTTCTGCAGCGATCAAATCGGAGATTCGGTTGGTTGGGGGACAGGTTATTTCATATGTGTAGCTGTAGTGGCTACAAAGATCCCCTCTTCCGATATCGGGAGAGGGGCAGGGGTGAGGGGAAAATTTACACCATCATCCGCCCTAACGGGCACCTTCTCCCCTTAGGGAGAAGGGATGTTTTATGGTTTTAGATTTCAAATTTATTTTTATATTCATCAATAAGTTCATTACGCTTGATTTTAAGCTGATTGCTTAATCCTACCTGATAAGTGCTTGGCTCATCATGACGTTTGTATTCTTCGGGTAGTTGACTCAAACGAGTTCTGCTGTATTGGGCGATCTCGTACAATGTTTTCGATGGCATTAATTGTTTGCCATGTTCCATAACTTTTTGCAATAAAGGTTCTTGCTGATAATGATCAAGAGACAATAATTGTTCCGTTTCAAAAGGAGCATAGACCTTATCCAATTTTGTCTCATCTATAAATCCAACAACATCCATGCCTAAAAAAGCATTTTGATGCACTAGTCGAAACACTTGCTTTTTGTAAGGTAAAGTGATTTTAGTTGTTGATTCAGAAAGTTTGAGTCGTGGTTTTCCATTGGTACAAGCCAGTTTATACACTCCATCTAAAGCAGCATCTGGGGCGCCAATAACCAAATTTGTGCCCACTCCAAAAACATCAATAGGTGCTTTTTGTTCACGTAGGGTTTTTATTCTTGATTCATCTAACTGATTGGATGCAACTATTTTTACATAATGCAAGCCTGCTTCATCCAACATGTGTCTTGATTTTTTTGCCAAATCTTCCAAATCACCACTATCTAAGCGAATGGCATTCAATCGATGACCTTTTTGCTCCATTTCTTTGCCTATGCGAATTGCATTAGGTACACCACTTTCCATTGTGCTGTATGTATCAACAAGAAGGGTGCAATTGTTAGGCCAGATTTCAGCAAAATCACGAAATGCATCAAGCTCACTGTCGTAACTCTGTATGAATGAATGAGCCATAGTTCCAGAAATGGGAATGTCATAATCACGTCCTGCACAGACATTACTTGTTGCATCAAACCCACCAACAATCGCTGCGCGACTGGCATAATACCCTCCAGGACCTTGTGCTCTACGCAAACCAAAATCAATTAATTTACAATCTCCTGCAACATGTCGTATGCGGCTTGCTTTTGTTGCGATAAGGGTTTGAAAATTGAGCACATTTAAAAGAATCGTTTCAATCACTTGGGCTTCAATAATATTTGCTTCAACGGTCACAATGGGCGAAGTAGGAAAAACGATATCTCCTTCTAATGGAGCATAAATGGTTCCATTAAAGCGAAAGTTTTTCAGATACTCGAGAAACTCAGGATGCATTCCTTTACTTTGTAAAAATTGAATATCACGTTCACTAAAATGATAGTTTTCCAATATTTCCAATAAGTCTGCCAAACCAGCAAAAACAGCATATCCCGAACCGAATGGAAGTTTTCTAAAAAAATAATCAAAGATGGCTGTATTATTTTGGTGGCCTTTCAAAAAATAAACCTGTGCCATAGTTAATTGATATTGATCTGTATAACTTCCAGTAAAATCAAACATTTTGGGTAGACATCCTTTTTGCGCAATAAAATTCAATGCAATGATAACAAACTGATTATATTGCCATAATATGTATTTAAATACACTTCCAGGAAGTTTCTTGAAAAAATATCTTATGAGCTGAGGAGGGAATAAGGATAAGTTGCCTGTAAAAGCAATGTAGCCTGGGTGCAGGTCCATAGGACCGAAACCCGGGTTCCACTGCGTTTCACCCAGGCTACGTTACTGGCAAGCTACATTGGGAGTCCAGGCTACAACTCGATTTATTGATAGTCATTAATTGTAAGAAATATCATAACGAGTCAAATCTTCTTTAAAAAGCTTCTCGGATTCTTTATCTGTAAGAGCGAAAGGCGAAGACCAAAATGATACTTTATTGGTGGGTTTAGGCTTAGCGTGAATAATTAAAATTTTATTTTTTAATCCTCCATCCTCTTTGGGTAACGCATGGGCTTTCCGACTCTCAGAGGGAGGATTGGCAAATGTCTCTGGAGGAAAAAATCGTGTAGAATAAAGATCAAACCAACCTTGATCATATTTGTAAAAATTCTCAGGAGTACGACAAGAAGAAAGCTGGTTTGTTGATATAAAAGCATCTTCAGCCTTTACCCAATAAAATTTTCCCCATTGGCAAACTATGAAACATTGCTCTTGATTCTTATTAATAAAATATCCTGCAACAACTAATGCATGTTCTCGATTACTGGACAGCTGAGCGGGCTCACCTTCTTTATCTACATCATAAAAAATAATTGGAGCTTCACCTTTGCTGATTGATGTTACAATTCTATTTACATAATACTTCATGTTCTCTTCGGTATAAATCGTATAATTATCATACCCATTATCTTCAGCAATCGATGCTAGAGTCTTTGCACTGTATACTTCTCCAACTTGAGAGCCGTATTTTTCTTTGGCAAGTTGTCGTAGGGAAAAAGAGTGCTCTCCCTTGTTTTTTCTAATTGGAAGAGGTGTAGGCATGCCATAGGCATTACTTAATGAATTTAGCACCATGCTTAAAGCGTTTAATTTGCAAATTTGTCCTCGTTGAGTTTGAGGAGTTATTGGCAATCCAAGTTTATAGAAGTAGCCTGAATTATTTTTAAGTACTTGTTCCTCTATAAACTGAGAAAAATCGGTAATTAGGGGCATGATCCTTTGGACTCAAAAATAAAGAATTTTTTCATCCATTTACTAAAATGTCAATAATTTGTATTAATTGTTGACTAAAGTTCATCATATGTTAGATTTTAGATCATAAAATTGATTAAGTATTTTCTAAATCACAGGTCAATGAGACAGGGAGTGAAAGGATGAAGGTCGGTGAGTTTAAAGAAAAAATTGATGAAGTTAGAAGAAATGTTGATTCATTAAAAGCTCCTGTAGAGGCTATAGACCTTGTCACTCAATTATCCAAACTATTTGAGCCGCTTGAGGACCAGATTGATGTTCGTCCTGATATGATACCTCCAGTAAAAGAACTCATTAATCAATTCTGGAGTCGGGTTATTCATACTATTCCTTGGGATCAAAGTGACCAATGGCATACCGCTGCGTTTGTGATGCCTTGGCTTGCTTTACAACGATTCTTGGGGAAAGCACGTTTGTTGGAAGCCGATTTTCATTATTCTATTTTGTATGAATCATTGGCGGTCCCGGGTAATCCATTAAGGATTACGATGCTTATGCCATTATTTATTTGTGCGAGTCGAATGCTTAGTTATGCTGCGGTCGAAGAACTCGAAAACTATCCTTTTTTAAAATTAAAACAGAAAATTGTTGCGAATAAACGACAAGAAATTGAAAAGCTCAAAGACATAATTTTTTTGTTGAGGTCAATTTTTTATTTAATGTATAAGCATTGCACTTTGGAACAAATCGCTTTAATGCCTTCATTGATATATTTTCGTTACCCTACAACAGATGAGGAGCGACGCTCCGAATTAGCAATTTTTAATTGGCTTACCAAACACCCTATTGAGTGTACTAAATTTTTCAATACTTATGATGATTACATCAATATGCACTCAATTGAAGAAATTGATGCTTTGGGTAATGTGGCTAATTTATTACCTACTGGATGTACTGGACGTAAAAACTTTCTTAGGGCTACGAATGAGAGTCGTTGGATTTATCTTTTTATTCATCAAGTCAGGAATAATCCAGATTTTTTAGAAGACAAAGATGCTGCAATAGAAGAAACACTTCGTTTATTAAGGCAGGATTTTAATGAGCAAAAAAATAAATCCTTAACTGCGGTTTGGGATTTTACCCTCTCAGTTAAAATGTTCGAACGGGTGCTGTCAGCCGAAGAGGCAAAAATTGTCCATTCAGCAATTTATGCATTTTGCATGGAAAAATATATGGAACAGTTTGACTTGGGTGACGACCATCCCCAAAGCTCTTTTTTGCATTCCGAATGGGAATCATGGAAATGTCAAGCAGCAGAAAAAAGAAAATTAGCAGCAGTTTATGGCAAATCTGTAAAATTAGGTTTTTTTGAAACTTTAGCTGCCAACCAGGGCCGTTTGAAAAAATTAATTGATTTTCTTGAAGAGAGTAGAACATCTGATTTAGAAAATTATAAGACTTATCGATTAAATATACCCCTAAAAAATTGATTCATGCTGATTTTAATTTTTTGAATTGGGGGTTACTAGAATCTTTTCCCATAAATTTCAGGATATCAGTTTGAAATAATTACTTTATGTAAAAATTATTCTATTTGAAAATTTGCTTTTCCATTTTGTGTAACATATATTTATTATTAACTTATGTACCTTAAAATCATTTTAAGTTATTAAGAAAAGGAGTTCTTATGCGTGCCATCAATAAGCTTTCCCTAGCAACAATGTTAGGTGTTTTGGCAGTATCACCCAGTATCTATGCCGCAGATGCACCTGATATTTCCGGATCATATAAATGCTCATATCACGATCCATTTACCACTCCCAATGATGGGACAGAAACTGTAGTGTTCAAGAAAAATGGGGATGTTTATAAGGTTTCAGGTATCCCTACGGGAAGTGTGTTTCCATATTATATTGGTAAGGGAATATTCAATAAAAATGTTCCTAATGCGATTGGTTATATTTTTTGGCAGCCCAAATCTCCAACTGTAACAACAGTCCAAATTTTCACAATTAAACCTGATGGCTCTTTGGATGGTGTTTTTGCAGAAAGTAACAAGGATAAGGGTGGTACTGAAACGTGCACCAAAGTGACGCAATAATAGAATTTGCTCGTATAAAAGGTGATTATGAGAAAAGGAATTTATTATGAAAACTGTGATTAAGAATGTTTATTTAGTTACTGCATTGTCCTTATCAACGTTAACAGCTTATGCAGATGACACGAGTAGCAATTCCAATACGACAAGTAATGCAGGTAATTCAACAAGTAATACGAGTACCTCAACAAGCAATACCGGTACGGCAACAAATAATAACAGTACTTCTTCCATTTTGGGAAATTATCAATGCCAACGCACTGATGCCTCAAATAATACGGTCTCTTATCCTATGACAATAACAAAAACAGGCGACACTTTTACTTTCGAGTGGGATAGTGGTACAGGTGATCCGGTTCTTTATGGTACAGGTGTGATGCATCCAAATTTAACTAATGTTATTTCTGCTTCATTTTGGGATCCTAGAAAACCAGACACAATAGGTATTCAAATGATTCAAGTTAAACCCGATGGTTCATTGCAATCCAATTGGGTATCGCAAGCAGACAACCAACTTGGAACAGAAACTTGCACTAGAGGCAAATAAAAGCACATACTAGATTTTATGATCTCATAAAAGAAAAGGGTTACTTTCAAAGTAACCCTTTTCTTTTTTTTAGGTTATTGATCATCAAGAGGTTCATAATTGATTTTTCATTTTATAAAACATAATAGCAAGTGGTTCTTTGAGAAAATAACGTGATAGATATTTGTGTTTGGTCCAACATATGCTTTTTACAGCCGGCGAGCTGACTACATCCAGTCCAAATTTTTGCGCCACTAAAATAGCCCTGGGAGCATGAAAAGGTTCTGTCACTAAAATGATCGTTTTTAATTGATGTGTTTGGAATAATTGCTTAGAAAGAAGAAGATTTTCATAGGTAGTAGTTGAAGAAGATTCGAGCAGGATGTCTTCGCCAGGCACTCCTAATGATAGGGCAATTTCTTTCATTGTTTGTGCTTCATTTATTCCATCTTCCCTATTGTTACCCCCTGAAAAAAGAAGCTTGGGTGCATAGTGAGCCTTATATAAATCAACTGCATGCTTAACGCGAGCTACAAGGCATGGGTTGTATGAGTTATCACAATAAGCTTTTGTACCGAGCACCAAAATAACATCTGCTCGTTTTTTCTCATCGCTCTCGGCAGTTTTACTGACATAAACAGCCAAAAATAAATAAATAACAAGTAGTGAAAACAAAATAACAATACTTATTTGCATGAATAGTTTCATGAATCGCTCAATAATGGTTGCAGTTTTTATAGAAGAGTATTTCAGCAGATCAGTTTATATGGGTTTGAATAGCATGAATAGAAGATAAGAAAAAAATCGTAAACATACCCCGTGAACGGTCAATGGCGTCAACTTAAGAGATATGGATAGACACGTAGCCTGGGTGAAGGTAAAGCCGTAACCCGGGATCAAAACTATATGCAGAGACCAGATCCTGGGTTACGCTATCGCTTCACCCAGGCTACAATGTTCTCTTAAGTTGCAGCCATTGCGTGAACGGTTACAAAAAATCTTATTGGGCCACATTGGCCCAATGAAGAAAGTTGTCTTTCTATAATCAGTAATGTTGATGATATCTAGGATTCGGTACTCCATTATTTTCTATTACAACGTAGTCTCTTGGTGGTGTCCATCGATGAGCGTTTTTCCATCTTGAATGATGATGGTGGTGACGGAAGAATTTGAACCGTGGATAATCATCATGTGAATGATAAAAAGCAAAAGCTGTAGTGGAAAATAAAGTAGCTGCGCCTAACACCCCACACAGCACTAATTTTTTAATCATCTGATTTCCCCTCTTAGATTGTTATATGGGGTTAGTTTAAATAATGAATGTAACAGAGATATAACAAGATACATTATAATTGTAACAAAGTTGTTACAAAGATTAGACATAGTCTGGCAGCTTGTAGCCAGGGTATTTGTTACCCTAGGTCCCTTCTCTAAACACCTTGGCCCAATCTGCTATGCATAAGATTTTTTAACATCTAGGGACTCTTGTGACGTTGTGATTCAATATCCGCTACCTTTTTATTTAAATCAATTTCTTCATTTGACACCCTAGGGGTAACACAGTTTGCTATCCCTTTCGCTAACAAATGGACAGCACAGGGACTAAAACAAGCCATAACAATGATTGTGGCAGGGATTGTAGTGAGGAATGTAAATGTTACTGAAGAGGATGCGCCACTTGCACGCAAAATGTAATAGGTACTAAGATGTATTCCACCACCTAAAGCAGCCATAGTTAAACTGGCACATTTTCTATAGCAATTGTTTTCCTCAAGATGAGAAGAAAAATTGTCAACTTTCCTTTTTCGTTTCCTGTCATTGGATCTATAAATTTCCTCATGCTCTTTAACTAGCTTCTGTACAGGGGGATTAACGTATTGATTTTCTATTTCATGAGGCAATGTTTTATTATTGTACAAAGTAAAGAAAAGATGAGGGTTCGTTTTATTAATTACTTGTGCGGCTAGGGTAATTAATTTAGGAATTTTTCTGGGTTGAGGTGGTTTTTTTTCTGCTTCAAGCATTTATTGACCTTTTCTTATTTGTTAGAATCTCATTATATAACAATAAGTTAATGTGTCATTATTTTACTCAGAAATTTTAATAAAAACATGATGTTTCCAGTCAATCCAGTCACATCATTGGATTTGGAATAAAGTTTGAGGATAAAAATGAGGAATTTCTTTCTTGGGATGCTCTATATGGTACAAGGGCTTCATCATCTTTTTACTCCTGGATTGAAGCGCTTTATTCTGTTTCCTATAGCAATTAATTTTATAATGTTTGCGGGTTTGTTTTATCTTATCTATCACTATTTGCTTCCTTATACTTATTACTATCTTGATAAATTGCCCTCCTGGTTAAGTTTTCTTAGCAGCATTTTTTTTGTTATTTTTATACTGAGTTTTTTCTTAATGTTTTTGTCTCTTTTTACTGTATGTTTTAATCTAATTGCTGCTCCTTTTAATGGTTTATTAGCTGAAAAAACACAAAATTTGCTTTTTGGTAGTGCAATTCCTTCCTTATCATTTTATAAAATTGTGCTTAGAAGTATAAAGCGTCAAGCTGAGTTTCTTGGCTATTTTTTGCCCCGTTTTTTAGTTATGGGTATTTTATTTTTTGTGCCTCTTCTACAACCGATTTATCCAATCTTATGGTTTGTCTTCAATGCGTGGGTGCTTAGTATGCAATACCAGGATTTTGCTATGGATAATAATCTTATTCGCTTCAAAGAAATGCGTAAGAAAGTTGCCAATAATAAAATGCTTTCACTCGGGTTTGGTTTTTCTATAAATTTGGCCAGCTTTATACCCATCTTAAATATATTAACTATGCCTGCAGCGGTTATAGCAAGCACGATTCTTTACTGCAAATTGAATAAATATTCGCTGCAGCCTAGTTCAAAACGTATCCCAAAAATTTGAATTCGAACTCGGGGACGGTCCGGGACGGACCCCGGCAGGAAGTGTTCAAATTGTTAATTATTTTTTCAGGGGGTCCGTCCCGGACCGTCCCCCAAATTAATAAGCTTGAACAACAATTTTCCCTACTGCTTTTCCTGATTCCAGTAAGGCATGAGCTTTCTCAATGTTCTCGAAATAAAACAGATGCGGATCAATAAGCGGTTTTAAATGCCCCTCATCTGCTAATTGCGCAATTTCCTTTAAAATTTTACCATGGCGTTCACGTTGTTTGTTGTGCAATAAAGGCAATAACATGAAAACAGCATGTAAACTCGCTGATTTGGCATGTAAAGGCGAAAGATCATGCTTGGAGGTAGCCTGAATACTGATAACGTTCCCATAAGCGGCAACAGCCGCTAATGATTTATCAAGATTTTCTCCACCAATCGTATCAAATACCACATCGAATCCCGCGTCTTTAGTCCATCGATAAACATAATCTTGAACTGATTCAATCCGGTAGTTAATTGTCTCTTTAGCACCTAGTGATTTTGCTATGTCTCCTTTATCTGAAGAAGATACAGTAGTATATACTTCAGCTCCTGCCCATTTGGCCAACTGAATTGCAATATGACCAACTCCCCCAGTCCCTGCATGAATTAATACTTTTTGTCCCGATTTAATTTTAACCTTTTCAAATAATGCTTCCCAAGCAGTGATTGCGACTAGGGGTAATGCAGCAGCCTCTACCATGCTCAATTCTTTGGGTTTTTTCGCAATGAGCTGAGCGTCAGCAAGCATAAACTCAGCTAAAGCGCCGCTTTCATTGAGAAAGCCGCCAGCACATCCATAAACTTCGTCACCAACAGAAAATTCAACAACATTGTCACCAACTTCCTCAATAATGCCTGCTACATCACTATGCAGGATTGCTGGGAATGGGGGAGCGATATGGCTGTATTTTCCAGACCGAACTTTACAGTCAACAGGATTTACGCTAGTTGCTACAACTCGAATGAGCACATAGCCGGGTTTAATTTGAGGTTTGGGGAGTTCAATCGTTTTAAAGACTGAAGAATCACCAAAAGATGATATCGCTTGTGCTTTCATGGCGTCCTCCTAACTTGATGCAGCAGATATTTTTATTAAAAATTATAAAGAGGGTAAAATTTACCTTCAAAAATAATATTTTAGAAAAATCACAGAGTAATTACCAGAACTGATGAGCAGGTCTTTTCTCAAATTATTAGTACAGCGCAACAGATTGTATGTTTTTTGAACTAAAACTACACTTATGGTATTCATTGCACACCGAGTTTATGATGAATGAAATTAAAAAAAGGATGAAAAATATGTGGCGGACCAGATTGGCTGAACAAATTGGTTTAAAATTTCCGCTTATTCAAGCACCTATGGCAGGTGGAGCCACTACCCCGGAATTAGTTGCTGCAGTATGTAATGCGGGTGGTCTAGGTTCATTAGGTGCTGGATACATGAATCCCCCTGAAATACGCGAGGCCCTAAGAAAAATTCGTGAATTAACGAATAAACCTTTTGCTGTTAATCTTTTTATTCCTGGGAAATATCATGCCACAACCGCTCAAATTCAGAAATCATGTAATGATATTGAACAATCCTGTTATGAATTAAATATAGAAATTGAAGCACTCACGGAGCCTTATGCGCCATCGTTTGAAGAACAAATAAACGTCCTCATTGAAGAAAAAATCCCTGTATTTAGTTTTGTATTTGGTGTGTTGGATTCAGAGTGGGTATCGAAATTTAAAAAAAATGATACTGTTTTAATTGGTACAGCGACAACTCTGGCAGAAGCTCGTGTACTTGTAGAAAGTGGTATTGATGCACTTGTTGCTCAAGGAAGTGAAGCAGGAGGGCATAGAGGAACTTTTATTGGTAACGAGGAAGATGGTTTAGTTGGTTTGTTTAGTCTTGTACCGCAATTAGTGGATCAAATAAAAATCCCTATTATTGCAGCGGGCGGAATTATGGATGGAAGAGGGATCATTGCTGCGCTTGATTTAGGCGCTGAAGGCCTACAAATGGGAACTGCATTTCTCAGTTGTTTTGAGACGGGGATTCCTGATGTTTATAAACATGCTTTACTGAGCCAGCAGCAAGATAATACGATACTTACACGCGCTTTTTCTGGAAAATTAGCACGAGGAATACGTAATCAGTTTATTGAGCGAATGGATAAAAAGAAAACCAATATTTTGGACTATCCTATTCAAAATGCTTTAACAACCAAGATGAGAAAAAAAGCAAAGGAGAAAAACAACATTGATTTTATGTCCATGTGGGCAGGACAATCTGCTCAATTATGTAGAAGTACATCTGCTAGTGAATTAATAAGCACTTTGGTGCTTGAGGCAGAGGCATTGCGCTCTAGTAAATAACACTAATCCGCTGCTCTTATTTTTCCAACAAGATAATTATGAAAACTCAAGCTACCTCTGCAACGTCCCGCGGCTTGTCCCTGAGAGCTGGTCACAAAATAAATACATAACCTTATGCTTTATAATGTATTTATACTTTATGCCTACGTACCGGTACGTAGGGAGTTTTTCATTGATTAAATTTTGTGGGGGTCTCTCAGGGCTTGTCCGCGGGATCCAGGAGATCGGCGCTAAAATACGAGACCCCGCGAACAAGTCGTGGGGAGGGTAGGCAGAGATGCGATCAAGAGACAGTTGCTTGCAGCCACGATCTAGATGTGAATGAACGATATTATTTTAAATTGTAAAGTCGGATATGATTTCTTTGCTATCTTCCAACACTAAAACATTATCAGACTGAACCTCTATTAAAATAGGACCATCAGTGAGTAACCCTTTGAATACCATCGAAGTAGATTGATATTTTCCATTCTGGATATCAGCAAGTCTATTCAGCAGCTCTTTGTATTTGGCTGGTCCTAAATTATAGAGCTTGCTAGCTTGAGAGTTTTGTTCCATAGATTTAATAAAAATTTCTTCTACTGCCCATAAAGGCTTTTTTTCTCCTAATGCTTTATCAGCCTTTTGCAAGCACCAGAAAAGATAATCAAGTCTATCCCCATCTTGGATGGGTTTCGCATATTGTTTATTCTGACTCTCTTTTAAGCTTATTAGTATTTTTGCCATAGTTATTCCTATATATCTGCTGTTATCCATTTTAGTGAGTAATGTTGTCAACAAAAAACACAATACAATTCTTTGCGAGCCAATCAGGACTGTTTATTGCCTTTGCTTCAAAAAAAATAGTAATGTGATCAATATGTTATCTTAATAAATAAAAAATGGAAGCCTGTTTGGACAAATTAGCTTGCTTTACACATAAAGAAAAAAAACCTAAGCAAATATAAAATAGACTATAAATATATAAAGAGAGCCCTAGTTTTGAATCAACGCTTTTGGGTATCAAAATATTAAAAGGATAGGCGGCTATGTTAAAACACCATAATCGTTACCAATATTCCCCAATTATAGATAGACCGATATTTGATTGGCCCAACAGTAGGCGTTTAGCTTTTTATATTGGTCTTAATTTAGAACATTTTTCTTTTGGTGAAGGTTTAGGAGCGGAGTTAGCACCCGGGCCAAGACCACATCCTGATGTTTTAAATTACACTTGGCGTGATTATGGCAACCGCGTGGGCATCTGGTATTTACTGGAATTATTTAATCAACTGAATTTACCAATAGCTTTGCTGGTTAATACATCAATATATGATTACTGTCCGCAAGTAGTTACTGCTTTTCGTCAACGAAATGATGAAATCGTTGCACATGGTCATTCTAATTCCGTTCGACAAGGTACTTTAAGTAAGTCGGATGAAGAAATAATGATTCTAGAGGTAACCAGGACAATCACAAAAGAAGAAGGAAAACCTCCCAAAGGTTGGTTAGGTCCTTGGATCTCAGAAAGTCTTGATACACCCGATTTATTGCACAAAGCAGGATATGAATATATCCTCGATTGGGCACATGATGATCAACCCACTTGGCTTAAAACAGAAAGCGGAAAAATTTTATCGATTCCTTATTCACAAGAAATCGATGACATTCCAGCTATTGTCCCTAACCGATTAAGTGCCTCAGAATTTGCCGATATGATGATAGACCATTTTGATGAAATGCTCGAACAGTCTAAATTAAGACCACTAGTTTTTGGGGTTGCCCTTCATCCTTATATCATTGGTCAACCTTTTCGTTTAAAGCATTTGCGACGCGCTTTAACCTATATTGAAAAACATCGTGATCAAATCTGGATAACTTATCCCGGAGCTATTGCAGGACATTATAGAAATCTTTTTCCCTAATCATTTCATAGAGGCAATCATTCTGTGTTGTTATGGAGAGATTTTTAAAAGATCATTATAAAATCAACTTTTAATCAAAGAAGTAGAGTAAAATAACGCACCTCATGCGTCGCCAAAAAAGGGTATTTCAGCGAAATGAAAAAGTTGTGTTTTAATTTAATCATTGTAATAGGATTCAATTCATTTATTACAGCAGCTTATGCAACTTCATATCAAAGAACAATAGACCTTGCCTATGACAATCCAGCATTGTTAAAAACCGTGAACAAAAGTGAAGTCCTTCTTGGTGATAGCTATATTTACGGTATATTCCAATTTGTTGGAAAATTGGGGGCATTGACGGGCTCTGCTACGAGTCGACAACACTACAATTATCCATATGGAAGAATTGCCTTTCGAATTAATCCGAAAATTGTTGCAGGAGTGGACATCACGCATTTGGAATACGCAAATATAGTGTTTCCACTGAATTCAATTGTTAGCAAGTTACTCACTGCCACAATTATTAAATCAATAGATGTTGTACCAAAAGTTAGTTACCAGTTAACAAGACAAATCGCACTTGGGGGCGCATTAAATATTGACAATACTTATGACCTTCAAGTGAATAATATTGTTCCTCCTTTTGGTAATTTGGTGAATAAAGCAGCTGATAGGGGTGCCATTGGCTGGGGAGTCGGTGCAACATATGCTCCATCCTCGACTACGAATCTGGAGTTAAGTTATTTTTCTAAAATAATGCATCATGTGACGGGTACAAGTACCTGGGGACCTTTTGAAAATAATCATTATAAACTTAATTATCCTTTACCTGCCTTAGCAAGCCTGGGTATCTCTAAGTCTCTTGGTTCTAAATGGTTGCTAAAAGCAATGATTAGATATCAATGGTATGAAGCTTTTCAAGCTTTAGTATTACAGAATACAGCATTAGGACAAACACTTAACCTTCCTCAAGGTTATCGCAATACTTGGGTAGGCTTAGCAAGTGCTCACTATCAGGTGGATGAGAAATGGGGTGTATTGGTGGGGAGCGAATATAATACCGATCCCCAGCCCTTACTTTACAGGAGTGTAGGACTTGCTGGATATAGTGCTACTGCTTTGATTGGTGGCATTGATTATGCCTTCACTAAGGAGTTCTCTGCCAAATTAACCTATGCTCATATCATTTCTTTTCCGCCACTTGATAAAGTGACACGAGTAGGACTTTTAACTGGAAAAGAATTTATTCAAGTCAACAACTTCGATTTGTTATTTATTTGGCGTATTTAGGCAAACAACATTTTCGTTTTTTCATTTATTTTCAATTACTCTACAGTAATCAATGTCGATAATTCTCGTAATGCAATAAAGAAAATAGTGTAATCAATACTGGAGCTGCTCAATAGCATTTCCAATAACTTTTCCCAACGCTGCTGAATAAATCTGTTTTTTGCGAACCAATAGGCAATCAGTTCGTCTGATTCCAATTTTTTTTGGTCATTAATTAAAATGACAATAGTTAAGCGACGTTGCAAGTTATCCAGTTCGTCACGTAAAGACAACCGTGCCAGACTGTTCCAATGACCTTCGCGAGAATCACTACCAATTTGATCACGGAACCAGACCAAACTAAATGTACTGCCTACTTTAAAGTAAACTTCAGCTGTTCTTCCGAGGTCAAATTTATTTTGTGTTGCGACTTCTACCACATTTAATACGGTATACATCGCACGAGTTGCAGCAATTTTTTTGGCTGCTTCTTCGGATAAACCAATTCCCACAAATTGTGAAACAATCTTGTCAAGATATTCTTTGGTGACACCCGCCATTAAATCGGGAATTGATTTTTCAAGCTTGCTTATCGATTGACTATAATGTGCAATATTGTTTGCAATTCCGCCTTCAAGACGTCGATGATGTAAAAACCAACGAGTTGCCAAGTTCATTAATTGTCTGACGTGGTGAAGTAACTCATATTGAGTTTGTACTGTGACCTTATAGTTCAGTGAATCAATTAATTGATGTACATCATCTATTTGGTACGCTTTTGAAGCAATAATATAGGCCCGCGCAATATCAGCTACCGATTGTCCCGTTTCTATTTGCATGCGGTACATAAAGGTGATACCCATGCTATTAACGATTTGATTACTGAGTTGGGTCGCGATAATTTCACGACGTAATCGATGTGTTTGCATTGAATTGGCATACGATTTTATCAGTAGTGAAGGAAATCCAGTATTGAGTATGATTGCAAAATAGGGATCATCGGGTAAATCAGATTTTAATAACTCCCCGGTGATATAAATTTTTGTATAAGCCATGATTATAGACAATTCAGGGCGCGTCAGTCCCTGGCCTGCCGCTTTGCGCTCCAAAAGATGTTTTTCATCAGGAAGAAATTCAACACTTCTATCCAGATGGACTATGCTTTCCAATTCCTTAATATAAGTCTGATATAAACCACTATAGGTTAGAGAGTTCATGGCAGAAAAGCCCAAAACCAGTGCTTGGTTGTAATTATCTTGTAAAACAAGCTGGGCAACTTCCTCTGTCATTTTTGTCAATAATTGATTTCGTTTTTTCTCAGTAAGTTTTCCTTGTTGCATTTCCTTATTGAGCAGAATTTTGATATTCACTTCATGGTCAGAGCAACTTACGCCTGCTGAGTTATCAATTGAATCGGTATTAATCAGACCACCTGTTAGAGCATATTCAACTCTTCCAAGCTGAGTAAATCCAAGATTGCCACCTTCACCTACAATTTTGCAACGCAATTCATTGCCGTTAATACGACAAAACTCATTGGTCTTGTCACCAACATCCGCATGCGATTCAGTTGATGCTTTAACATAAGTACCAATACCTCCATTAAATAATAAATCAACGGGTGCTTTTAAGATTTCCCGAATCAATTCGTTGGGAGTTAGTGAATCCGCAGCAATAGCAAGCGCTTTTTTTACTTCAGGAGTGATGGTAATGGATTTGCTTGAGCGCTTATAAATGCCACCACCTTTGGAAATTAATTTAGGATTGAAATCCTCCCATGATGAGGTGGGCAAATTAAATAAGCGTTGTCGCTCTTCAAATGATTTGCGTCCATCAGGCTTAGGATCAAGAAATATGTGGCGATGATCAAATGCTGCGAGCAAAAGACCGTGGGGGGTATAAGTGAGTCCGTTGCCGAATACATCACCACTCATATCTCCGATACCCACAACGGTAAAATCCTGCTGCTCGATATTGACATCTAACTCGCGAAAATGACGTTTAATCGATTCCCACGCGCCACGCGCGGTAATTCCAATTTTTTTATGATCATAGCCCGCAGATCCACCTGAAGCAAAGGCGTCTCCAAGCCAGAACTTGAATTCTTTAGAAATCGCATTAGCAATATCAGAAAAGGTTGCTGTTCCTTTATCTGCTGCGACAACAAGATAAGGATCGGCATCATCGTAACACACGGTCTTAGGGGGGGGGACAACGCGGTCATTTTCATAATTGTCAGTAAGATCAAGTAAGCCTCTGATAAATGATTGATAGCAATGAATGACTTCTTGTTTGAGCTGTTCACGATCCAACATGCTGATTGATTTTTTTAAAATAAAACCTCCTTTGGCTCCAGAAGGTACAATCACTGAATTTTTTACTTTTTGAGCTTTCATAAGGCCAAGAACCTCTGTACGGAAATCTTCTGGTCGGTCAGACCAGCGAATACCGCCACGTGCTACTTTGGCACTGCGCAAATGTATGCCTTCAAACTCTGTTGAATAAACAAAAATTTCATACAGGGGCTGTCCTGGAGGTAAGTCAGGTACTTTGGATGTATGCAGTTTAAATGATAAATAGTTTTTAGGCTTGCCATGGGCGTCTAACTGAAAATAATTTGTGCGAAGTGTTGCTTTGATTAAAGACCAGAAATACCGGATGATATGGTCTTCATCAAGGCTAGTGATCGCATCAATATCGGCTTGAATTTCAAGTTCTAAAGCTGCCATTTTGTTTTTACTTGCAGTATTTTGTTTTAAACTAAATTTTAAATAGAAAAGTTGAATCAATTTTTTGGCAATCTCAGCATATGCCGCAATCGTTTTTTCTATATACTGTTGGCTAAAGCGAAAACCAATTTGTTGCATGTATTTGGCATAAGCACGAATGATGGCTATTTCTCGCCAGGATAATCCTGCTCCTAAGACCAGTTCATTGAAGCCGTCATTTTCACACACTCCAACATGTATTTTGATCAAGGCTTCATTAAAAATGCTTTTTACTTGGTCCAGAGTGAGCAAATTGGAATGAGCATAGGATACATTAAAATCACCAATCCAAATAAATTGATTGGGATCAATGGAGATTTTATAGGGCCGCTCGGTATAAGTCCTTAATCCCATGTTTTCAATCATAGGTAAGATGTCGGATAAGGGAATCGAACTGCCATATCGAAACAGTTTAATATGTAATGGATATTCTCCACGAGGTGATTCATAAAAAACAATCGCTAATGGGTTCTCTGGTGATAGATTATCAATTTGTAAGAGATCACCTATCGCTTCCTCAACAGTATGTTGCTCACAATAACTCATTGACAATGCAGGGAGATATTTTTTAGCAAATTGGTTCCCTTTTTTGGCTCCTAACTGCTTTATTAGTGCTTGATGCAACTGATCTTTCCATGAGTTTTCCATATTAAATCTCACAAAGGTTCAGTGTTATTATTCAATAAGTATAGGTCATTAAATAGATTGCATATATTAAATAGCTTTTGCTCGTTCCAACCGGGAATAATTTGTTAAGATTTTGTTAACATTGTACTGATAAAATACAATATGAGTCTTTCCTTTTGGGGGGCATTTTTTATAAGAAATTAGTTTGAGAAAAACTAAAGGATGGTAAAGAAATGAATTTTTATAACAATCTAGAGTCTTTTGTTTTTGCCTATGAACTTGGTTCTTTCTCTAAAGCGGCCAAAAAACTAAATATCACCCAATCTGCAGTCTCCCTTCATATTAAGCAATTAGAAAATTATCTTGGGGAAGGGCTTTTTGAAAGAGGTTCCCAAAGTATTATACCCACTCACGCGGCTAAAAGGCTTTTTACGTTAATAGCAGAACCTTTTGATAAAATTAGAGGGGTTCTCGACAATTTCTCAAAATATACAAATTCAATGCGTGGTGAGATACAAATAAGCTGTATCAATGAATTTGCTGAAAATTTATTAATAAAATCAATTGGCTTATGTCTTGAGCATGAAATTAAACTAAAAATTAATTACATACCTAAGGATTTAGAAATTATTAATGAATTACAAAATAATACCATTGATTTTGGTGTGACTTCGCTTAAATATGACCATCCTAATCTTGAGTTTATTAAGTTATTTGATGATGAACTTGTGTTTATTGGAACTGCGCGCTGGGCAAAACATATAGATAAATCGAGTGAATTGGCTTTTAATAAAAGCCTTAAATCCATGCGCTGGATTGGCTATGAGGATACGATGCCTTTTATTAAAAGGTATGTTGAACTTGCGTTAGATATATCTCCTAATTCCATTGAGCCTTCTCTTACGTTTACTGATGTAAACGGAATAATTCGGTCGGTAATAAATGGTTATGGAGTAGCCTGTTTGCCCAAGTTTTATTTATTACCTTATTTAGAAAATAAATCGATTGTTCAGCTGCATCATCCAGAAGTATCTCCTCAGTATACTCTTTATTTAGTCTATAGAACTAAAAGTATGTTGCATAAGCGTATGAGTTTTTTTAAAAATCTTGTTATTAAATCAGTGTCATGAGGCGTTAAATACACTTTACGATAGATTAGATCGTTTCTCGAAAAGTCCAAAATTTATGACCCAGATAACTTGTAAATACTGGGGAAGCTAACCCAAATAGATGTGCTATTTCTCGAGTGTATGATTGAATACCCAGAGCTGGCAAAACATAATAGGCAAGCAATAAACTAATAACCCAAGTTTGCAGCATCCCAATTAAATTTACCAAAATAAAAAAAATAATGGAACGTGTAACAGTTTGCTGGCTTTTCTTAAATACAAAGAGTTTGACAAGAATAAAAGCAACAACCATCCCTGTAATATACGCTAAGAGAATGGATGTTGAAAAACTGAATGAATAGTTATAGATGATTCTGCTACAGAAATTTACTGTGAATGCTATTGTTCCTACAATCAAAAAAACAATAAATTGTTTTGATTTAAAATGATGAATCACAAAGCAGTCTCTCTTCAGTTTACAAAAAATCAGGATTTATTTAAGCGCTCTCCAAATTTTCTTTCCTATCCAATAAACAACCAAGCAGATGCAAATCCATAATAAAAGTAATGGTAAAAAATACACAAAGAATTCAATCAAACCGTAAGTAAAATTGCGAAGCTGATCGACTAAAGCATGATAGGAATCAATAAACGTTTCTGTAATCTTCCATTGTTTTTGTTGTTCTGTTTGAATTATTGGATTCATATTCAAACTAATGTTGATTAATGAATAAGCCACCGATTCTTTGTAATATTTTATCTGTCCTTGGAGTACATCGATTTGTCCTTGTATCTCGTTTAATTGTTTGAACACACTAAGAACATCTGATGTTTTTGTTGCGCTGGCCATAATTTTTGATAATTGTTCTTTGGCGGTTTGTAAGTTACTGAGTTGACTTTGTAAGTCGACAAATTGTTGGGTAATGTCTTCGCCCGTTATCGATTCTTGTACGACTTGTGTGGCAAGTGATTTCAAGGCACTTAATGCATTATTTAAACCTTTGGCAGGTACTCTTATACTAATATTCGCAGTGGTATTTCCTGCGATATTGTTATCTTGAGTTAAATTGGAGCTTACTACATAGCCTCCGGAATTTTCTGCTAATTGAGCGATTTTTTCCATTGCCGAATTAATGTTATCGACTTGCAAGGAAATATCCGCATTGCGAATAATCATACCCCGCATTACGTTGTCTGGTGCTTGGCTTGTATTTGACTGGTTTTGAATACGTGCCATTGCAATGGAACCGGGAGCGCTAGCGTAATTAGGGGCTCCAACTACTGCTTGCATTGGTGCAGGGCTTCCCCCATACATCGTAGTTCCAGTTCTACCAAACCATTCGGAGATAAAAAATAATATGGCAAGTGTGCCGATAAACGCTAAAAAATAAAGGATGATTTTCTTCATTATTCTTCTGCTCTACACAATAGCTCATGTTAAAGTGTGGCAAAGGTTTCTTAAATTGTAAAATAAATACACTAAACATTTAAATAGCGTAATGAAGAATTTTTTAATATCAAGGGATTACGTTATCAGTTCTGATAACATCACCTCATTATTGGCGCTGGTCACAAAAAGCGACGCATACTTTATGTTCCCTGACTTCACCTCCACAGGCTGAATAACATGCTCTATAGGTCGACTCACATCGACAAGAATTATTGCAGCTGCTGCTTCGATCAAAATCATTTACTGTTTTATTGATAGGCAAACCCATTCTTTTTTGTTCTTCTTTATAGTGCTTGTATTCAAACATAGCGTTTTGCTGAGCTCTCATACGGCAGTTTTCATTGTCTACCCGACAACTTTGTTCGCAATCATTTTTACCTTGAATACATTGGGCGGTACACATTTTCGCTACATCCGATTGCGGCGGAACAAAACTGTATTCTGTATTATAAATAGGACCACAGGCGATCAACATGCTCGCTAGAACCAAAATAGAAAAAATGAAGAATTGTTTTAGCATATGATCCTCTTTTTTATGAATTACGTAGATGTAATAGTTTTGGTTTTGTGGCCATGATGCATGTAGATAAATGTCACGAAAACAAACTGGGCTTAGTTTAGTAACACTTAGTTGAAAAATCAAGCAGATCTATCTGCAGTTATTCCAACAAACTAAAGACTTGAAAAAGATCTTATTACGTTTATTATTTTGATATATAATTAACCAATTTGTGATCATCCCTATGGTCATACATTCAATAATCATTTTAATTTAGAACAACATCCATGGACATCTCGTTTTTATTTGGCTTTTTAACTGGTTCTCTTGCTACTGCTCTAGGTGGGTGGCAAGTACAAAAATTCATGAATAATAGAAAGAATGTTGCAACCATAAAGAAGAAAAAAATATTGGATTTAGATCGACTTTTTCATGATTTTCCTCATTTTATGAGCATTATTAAAAATGATGTTAATAATCCGAGCTATAAAAGCGTAAGGGAGTTTTTTGTCGTTGATAAAGATGCAATATTGAATTCGCCTGTTCCTCGATTTCGATATGAATTGTCTACAGAGATTCTTCCGGCCTTGGATAGATTAGAAGAATTGGGTTATATTGAAAAATTAAAAAATAATTGCCTGCACTATAAAATTGAAGAAGAGTTTATAATGCAACTCCAATCAATAGCTATCACTGCAAAAGAATAAAAAAATTATATTTGCTCCTGGGAAACCTGGCAATAATGCTTATGCTGGTGCCGCGCTTATTCTGATGTTAGAGCATATTAGAATCACAAGTAATCCTGAAGCAGTCAAATTAGAATTGGCATGATTCACAATAATTATCTTTGCATCTGATAGAATCTGTTTACAGTTCTACTATCTTGGCCAAAAATGGCGAATTGTAAACAGGTCTGGTAAAAAAAGAATATCCTGCCAGTTTTTCGTGTTGGTTTTTATTAATCTTCATGATACAACTCCCCATAGCTCCCACTAGGTATTTCTGTTTCGGGAGCATCAGATTCAAACAAAAGGATTGTGTTCATGATGAGAAAAGCGGTCTTTAGTCTTTCGCTTCTATTGAGCGTAATAAGTTCCCCTTTATTTGCAAAGGAAAAAATTAAAAATTCTGAACTACAAAATAATGAGTGTGTCGAAACGATTGAATCGCGTGTTAGCGATGGTGGTTTATTTTTGGATCAATGCCATATACATGATCGTGATGTCCCGCAAATTCTTGCCTTTCTCAATGAGCATCCAGAAATTACCCGCTTGAGTATATCTGATAACCAGATTGGCTACCAAGGTGCAGAATTGCTCTCTATCAACACTCGTGTTCGTTATCTTTTTCTTACTGGAAATCGCATCGGATCACTAGGGGCTGAGGCATTAGCAAAAAATACCTCGTTGATCTATCTTCTTTTAGGTGAAAATCATATTGGTCCCTACGGAGCAGAAGCTTTAGCAAATAATACCACCCTGATTTTTCTTTCTTTGGATGGCAACCCTATAGGCACTTCTGGTGCAAAAGCATTAGCGAAAAATAAGACACTAACCCATCTTTCCCTAAGAAAAAGTCAAATTGGTGTGGACGGGGCGAAAGCATTGTTTGCCAACGAAACACTGAAAAGTTTATATCTAAGTAATAACCGTTTAGGTAATGAGGGTATAGAGTTCATTGATAGAAACAAATCCATCAATTTTATTGATTTGGAGGACAATAATATTGATAAGGATGGGATTAAGTTCATAGCAAGGAAACCCAATTTGCTTTACCTCAATCTTGATAATAACCCTTTGCAAAATGAAGGTGCAGCTGTTTTAGCTCAAGCGAATATGCTGGAGTGGTTATCAATTTCTGGGTGTCGTGTGGGTATAGAAGGTGCCCAAGCTTTGTCTGAACTGAATCATCTTACTATGCTGAATATCGACAATAATTTAATTGGTGATGAAGGTATTAGTGCTTTGGCAAAAATGGGCTCTCTGAATAACTTATATGCGAATAATAATCTTATTGGTGACGAGGGAGCAAAAACCTTGGCCAATATGATACAGTTGCAAAATTTGAGTTTGAGTCATAACCATATTGGAGATAACGGTGCTTTAGCCTTAGCTGAAACCACGACGCTCTATACTTTAGATGTAGGTTTTAATCAAATCAGTGCAATTGGTGTACAAGCGTTAAAAGGTAATGAGGTACTGGTCTATTTGAATATTCAAGGTAATCCTGGGACTGAATAGCCTTCGACAGTGCACATGATCGAAGGCCATTGGAGAAATTTGACTTTGAACTAAATACTTACTTTAAATTTCATAAAACAAATGAAGTTTCCTTTTCTGATGAATTGGCTGGTTTATGTTGTTCCAATCTTTGCTGCGGTTCCTTGTTTCCAAAAAAGAGAATATTAGGTGGAGTGATGTTTTTTGTTCTTCTATCTCTTTTTTCTCTAAGGACGAGAATGAGTTTATATCTTCCTTATCACCTAGGTTTTCTCGAGCATATTTCTCAAAAGTGCTGCGTTCAATGAAATGCCACCTTAAAAAACGACCACTAAGATCTGTTTCACTAAGCCTAAATGAGTCAGATATGGGAAGGTCAATGCATAAAAAGTGAGGGAGTGCAAACTGCAATGAGTGAAAGGATGCACGAAACTCAACGGAATTGGCAGTTAGAGCAATTAACTCATTGTTTTCTGTGAACCAGGCTACTCCTGAAGTAATACATTCAGCACTATAAAAATCTTTTGCTTCTTCTCCTTCTACTGCTAAATGTGCATAAGCAGGAATATTATTCCCTGGAGCAGAACGTCCGTATGGACCAAAAACCAGTTCATTTTGTGTCGTTAATAGAAACTTCACGATTTTTAAATTTTCTAAATCTGTAGTCAGACCACTTCTAGAACAATTAGAATCATTAAGCAAATCAACCAGTTCGCTGGTGTTCCTGACAATCCATTTAGGCGTCTCTATTTTAAAATGAGGAGGCTCATTCAAAAGATTCAGAGGAAGAAAATCAGGTTTTATAGGTTTAAAAATACCCAATATTTTCCCATTTTGGTCGTTTTTAAATCCAGAAGCAGCTTTTTCCGTATGTAGCATATTTGTTCTCCAAGTTATTTTTATAACTGATTAATAATGAGGAGGATCTAAAGTTGGCCGATCCTACATGAAAAATGAATTTAGACAAGTATTGATGTGCATCATCCTGATTTATAAAGGAAACGGATATTTATCTCGTTAATATTACACCCTTCGATCATATTTGTTTGATTTAATTCTTTAATTACACTTCCTGTTTTGTTTTTCTTTAGACGTAGGTTTCAGGGGATTGAAATGCATGGGATGGGGGTGTAATCATTGTGTAGCCAGGATTAGCGAAGCGTAATCCGAGATTTTTTGTCGTCATCCCGAGTACAACTGGGGATCTTCCATCGCAACACAGTGCTACAGCGGAGATCCTTGTTGCGCTCGGGATAGTGAGCAAAATATTTATTTTGCAACTAATTGAACTATTGCATCAATTGCCTTACCTAAGCTCAATTGGTGAGTTTCGCCGGTAGCACGATTTTTATATTCCACACAATTTTGCTCTATGTTTCGTTCACTGACGATGATACGATGGGGGATCCCAATTAAATCATGATCCGCAAACAATACACCCGCTCGCTCATTACGATCATCAATTAATACATCGATTCCTAATTCTTTTAAACGCTCATATAAAGCATCTGCTTGCATTTTGACTGTTTGAGCACGGTGTCCGTTTAAAGGAATTATGACGACTTGGAAAGGGGCGATGTTTTGAGGCCAGATAATCCCTTGCTCATCATGGTGTTGTTCAATGGCTGCTGCAACAACACGTGTAATACCTAAACCATAACATCCCATCATCATGGTTTCTAATTGACCTTGCTCATTAATCACTGTGGCATTCATGGCTTTAGCATACTTATCACCTAACTGAAAAACGTGGCCAACTTCGATACCACGACACGAGCGAAGTGTTCCTTTGCCATCTGGGCTAACATCACCTTCTTTGACGTTACGTAAGTCATAAGCAAGATATTCACTAATGTCTTTACCCCAAGCTGCATGTTGATAATGCTTGTCTGCTTGGTTAGCACCACAGATAAAAGAGTCCATTGCCAGTGCGTGATGATCTGCGATTACAGGAATCGATAAATTGACAGGTCCTAATGAGCCAATAGGTGCTTTCAAAGTTTTTAAGACCGTTTCTTCATCTATAAATTGTAAGGGGGAGTGGACTAAAGGATGTTTTGTTGCCTTGACTTCATTCAGCTCATCATCGCCTTTTAAAACTAAAGCAACCATAGGATGCTCTCTTCCTTTTACAATCAAAGTCTTGACGGTTTGATTGCTTGCTACACCCATGAATTGTGCTACTTCAGCAATGGTTTTTTGATTTGGGGTGTCCACTAGAGTCATTTTTTGTGTAGCAGGAGTTGCTTTTTCAGGTCTTAAACTGGTGGCTTGTTCTATATTCGCAGCATAATCTCCTTGGTCAGAGTAGAAAATCAAATCTTCACCCGAGTCAGCTAATACCTGGAATTCATGAGATGCAGAACCACCAATAGCGCCTGTATCTGCTTCAACTGCACGATACTTAAGCCCCAAGCGATCAAAAATACGGCAATAAGCCTGATACATATCTTTGTAGGTAGCCTGTAAGCTTTCTAAACTTACATGGAATGAATAGGCATCTTTCATAATGAATTCGCGTGCACGCATCACACCGAAACGAGGTCTAATTTCGTCGCGGAACTTAGTCTGGATTTGATAAAAACTAGCCGGCAGCTGCTTATAAGATTGTAATTCATTACGCATAATGTCGGTGATGACTTCCTCATGAGTAGGCCCAAAACAATATTCTCTGTCATTGGAGTCTTTCATCGTGAGAAGTTGTCCACCAAAAGTTTCCCAACGTCCGGTTTCTTGCCATAGTTCAGCAGGTTGCACTGCAGGCATGAGCAACTCCATGGAGTGAATGCGATTCATTTCTTCGCGGACTATTTGTTCTACTTTTCGTAATACCTTTAAACCCAGTGGCATCCAGGTATAAAGACCTGAGCCCAGTTTCCGAATCATTCCTGTTCTCAGCATTAATTTATGAGAAACGATCTCCGCATCACTTGGAGTTTCTTTAAGAGTTACTAAAAACCATTGGGAGGCACGCATTTCTACTCCTGAAATAGTATTGTTCTTGAATTGCAAAGCATTATACAGAAGTTTTTGTTCAAAAACAGATGGATTAGCCGGTGAAAGGTAGCCTGGTTGCTTGCAGCAAGGCTACACAGGTAAAGCAACTTATGTAAAAACTGCTCAATTTAACGTAGGTTGGGCCAAGACCCAACCCTACATCTGGCTTCAGAAATGACTACATTTTAATTTTGGATTCCTCTAATACTGCATTCAATTTAGAGGCTAAATGCTTATTATTTTTTCCATCAAGCTGGCTTAATTCATGCGCGTAGTTGTTATAATGCACTTTACCTGTTTGAACATTATAAACAGCGCCAACCATGGCAATATCATTTTTCTCTATCATTTCATGCAGAATAGAACTACGCTCATAAATTTTTTGCATGGTATTGGCAACGTTCAAATCAGTAACATTGTTCACGAAGGTAGTATTCTTACTGTGACGATTCGTTTCAGTTTCGTTCTCTGCATTGATCGCCGGTTTTATTTTATCCAGCAATTCTGTAATATGTCCTTTTTCTACCCCGTCACATGCAGAGAGAATGGCACCACAACGAGTGTGGCCAAGAACGATAATCAGTTTCACACCAACGACATTGCATGCATATTCAATACTAGCCAGAACATCATTGTTCACAACATTCCCGGCAACACGAACGCAAAAAATGTCACCAAAGCTCACGTCGAAAATGGTTTCAACGGGCACCCTTGAATCAATGCAACCAAGAACAATGGCCATAGGATGTTGTTCTTTGGCTGTATGTTTAATGTCCAGTTGGTTTGAACGGTGAATTAAGTTGTCATTGAGGAAACGTTGATTTCCTTCATATAGAATATTTAATACTTGTGCTGGCGTCAGGTTCGCTTGCACGTCGTATGTCGTAACATTGATAAATTCAATATAATTATGAATCTTATAATGTTCTTGGAAGCCAATCAGATTCAAAGCGATTTTTTTATTGGGGGCTTGTTCTTCCTTAAATTCTTTTAAAAGCTCTGTAATTTCTTTATCAATGTACTGAGTGTAACGTGCATCAATAATTAATTGTGATTCTCTAGGAATGGAATCAAGTTCAGCAACCAGAGCGGCTTTATTAAGAAAAGTCATTTGTTGGGGGAGTACCAAACGATTGATTTCTCCAGTAGGATGAATTTCCTTTAGAATATTAATTCGTGCCTGACTGTTGGATTTTAAAATATAGAATAAGCTGACTGCCAATCCAATTAGAATACCCGTCAATAAGTTAAAGACAATAATACTGATGACTGTGGCGATGAACGGAATAAAACGATCACTACCTTGAGCATAAATGGTACGATAAATGGAAGGTTTATTTAGTTTATAACCTGTATAAATCAAAATGGCAGCAAGTGAAGATAGGGGGATCTTATTTAAGGTGCCGGGAATTAGCATTACTGCAAAGAAAATAAAAAAACCATGCAAAATAGTTGATAATTTGCTGGCGGATCCCGCTTGAATATTAATGGATGTTCTTACAATCACCGAGGTAACGGGAATTCCACCAATTAAACCGGCTGCCATGTTCCCAACCCCTTGTGCCACCAATTCTCGGTTTGATGAAGGATGCCGGCGTTTTTTATCCAGCCTTTCTCCTGCTTTGAAATTCAATAAGGTTTCAAGGGAGGCAACAATTCCAATGATAAATGCATAAAGATAAACTTGGGGATTAGACAAAGCCGACCAATTTGGGAATTCCAGTTTACTAAATAACTCATGGATATCATTGGTCTGCGGGATATTGACCAATTGTGGTGAGTTTTGAACCAAGCTTGAATTGGTCCATAAAAAAAGCTCATTAAGCAGTACACCCAAAATCACAACAATAATCGGTGCAGGTATTTCTTTTAATATTTTATTTTTTGTCAAATCAAAATAAATTAAAGTCGAGAGTGAAAGTACCGTAATCAACATGGCCCCACTATTTAGGTGATGGTACAAAGCAAGAATAGGGCTTAGGGTGATTTCCTCAGTAGTTTCTAACAAATGAGTTTTAAGCTCATTGAAATCTGCAGAAAGTGTGAATGCAAGTGGTAATTGTTTGATTATTAATAAAATACCAATTGCACAAAGCAGACCTTGTACCACATTTGAGGGGACATAGTCTGCGACAAATCCGGCTCTTAAGCTTCCTATAATGACTTGAAGTACGCCTGCAAGTAAAAGAGCAACTAAAAATGAGTTGAAGTCTCCAATATGAGCAATAGCAGCAACAACGACAGCTGCCATACCTGCAGCAGGGCCGCTGACACTAACGTGTGAGCCGCTTAGGCACCCAACAACAATTCCTCCAATAACTCCGCTTAAAATCCCAGAAAAAAGAGGTGCGCCAGAGGCTAAAGCAATACCAAGACATAATGGGATGGCAACAAGAAATACGACTATGGCTGCAACAAAGTCAAATTTTAAATAACGCCTGGTATAAATTCGAAGTTTACGCGAGTCAACCGGTGTATTTGCAAACATGGGGTAAGTTCCTCTATTAACAAAGTTATTAATATAGTAAGAGAAATTATTTCTAATTTTAGACTAAAGTGTTACTTATTAAAACATGATTGTAACAAAAATGTTATCAAAATGTTACGGTTTAGTTAAGATATTGTTATTATCACTCTCTTATTGCTTGCATCTAATTCATTATGTTTTTTTATTGGATTGTATGTAACTAGGATAGAGTTCCGATATAAAAAAGTGAAATCTTTTTTGTATTCTGATTTCAAAGTAGAGTAGGGTGGAGAAATTAAACCTGAGCACATCTTACTCAGGTTATAGAAAGATTTTTATGCTTCAATAGGATCAAATTCTTCTGTGTTAAAGAGTTCATCCGTATTTGTTGTTTGATTAGTAATTAAGCCATGCTCAAGATTTCTAAAATCCCACATATTTTGATCCATAAGCTGGCTGGGTTTGATACTTTGGAGCGCGTGGAGAATATTACTTGGAACTTTGGGATTTTCCTCAGCAAGTTGATTAATTAAATTCGCTACTTTTTTCCGCATTAAATTTTCCTGTGATCCACAAAGAGTGCATGGAATGATAGGGTAAGATTGCTCCTGAGAAAATGTAATAATGTCTTTCTCTTGAACATAACATAATGGTCGGATGACTATATGTTTTTTATTATCGCTAAGTAACTTCGGTGGCATCGAGCGAATATCACCATTGTATAAGATAGACATCATCAGAGTACGAACCAAATCGTCACGATGATGGCCAAGAGCGATTTTGTTAAAGCCATGTTCCTCTGCATACCGATAAATAATGCCCCGTCGTAAACGTGAGCATAAAGAGCAGTATGTTTTCCCCTCAGGGATTTTCTCTTTAACAATACTGTAGGTATCACGAGTTAATATTTCATGAGGAATGGATCGATCAGCTAGCCATTGGCGTACTGCGGAATCATTCCATCCGGGTTGAGCTTGATCCAGGGTAAACGAAAAGAGTTCAAATTTATTGCCAGAACGTCGACGTAATTGCTCCAGGATGGTTAAGAGTGTAAAAGAATCTTTACCTCCTGATAAACAGACCATAACACGATCTCCACGCTGGATCATATTAAAATCGGCAATGGCTTTACCTGTATAATGCAATAATTTTTTTTCAACTTGAGAAGGATTGGACATTATTAAAAACCTAATGAAAAATTGTTATTTGGTGGTTTTGTTTTCAGCCGGGAGCAATCCGTTGACCCTAGTTGTTTCTAACCATGAGTTTATTAATTCGAGATCGTTTACATTCAATGTTCCGGCTAAGTATTTTAGAGTTAAAACAGCATTAATCAAACTGTATTGGTCATTAGCAAGTTGATTCTGAGCCTCAAACAAACGCTGTTGGGCATTGACCACATCCACCATGGTACGAGTACCTACCTCAAATTGAGCCTCTGTACTTTCTAATGAATTTTGTTGCGAAATAACGGTTTGCCTATCGGCTTTTACTTTGCTAATTCCATCGGTGATTGTATTAAAAGCAATTCGGCTATTGACCACAACATCTCTGTATGATTGTTCCACTCGTTCGCTGGTTGCCTGAAAATTATGTTGAGCTTGTCGTGTTTGTGAACGTACTAACCCTCCTTGGAATGCAGGAAAATTCAATGCCACACCAACCGTCGATAGCTTTTGATTTGCCGGAAGTAAGGGGTTCGAACTATTTACTTCGTTTGTTGTTTCTGTTGTATTGCCTTGAAGCGCAATGGTAGGCCAATTCCCTGCGGAAAGCGCTTTCATGTTTTGACGCGCTACTTCAAGATTGAATTTTGCAGACAGTAACTTGAAATTTTGTTTAAGACCGGTGTCTATCCATTGATCCACAATATTAGGTTCTGGCTTAATTAACGGAATTTTACCATCACGTAGAGGAGCTATTACTTCATAAACATGATTGGTAAGTTTTCTTAAATTTTCGCTTTGATTGATTTGGTTGTTACGCGATGCAATAACTGTAGCAACGGATTGGTCGTATGCGGCTTTTGCTTCATAAACAGAAGTAATAGGATCAAGGCCTACTTCAAAGCGTTGTTTTGCTTGCTCATATTGGCGCATGTTTGCGCGTTTTTTTGCTTCAGCAAAATTTAAAGTATCTTGCGCAAAGAGAATATCAAAATAGGCTTTGGCTGTTCTAAGAATTAAATCCTGGGCTGCGTCGTTAAACGTAGCTTGTGCTGCTTTAACGGATGCTTTTGCTTGTTGCACTCTCGCCCAAGCTTGATAATTGAAAAGAGCTTGGGATGCAGAAACTGTCCACGTTCTGGAGTTATAATAATCATCTCGAATAGTAAAAAGACCATCGTTTACGTGCAGAACGTTTCGCGTTGCTTGAGCAGTAAGGCCTGCTTGAGGAAGTAATGCTGCACGTGCTTGAGGAAGAGCTTCTGCGTTAGCCATGTACGTATCATATGCATTCTTGAAGATCGGGTCATTTTCAAGGGCTTGATGATAGATATCCATTAGGTCTGTTGCAGCAAAGACGTGCGATGACAGACCTAAAGTCATGAGATAGCAGCAGAACAGCAATTTTTTCATTAAACTAATTCCTAAAATACAAATTCTTTTGATTTTGATTTATCGATCAGTAGAGGAATATTTGTTTCAAAAATGATTTCGTCATGCCAATGTTCCTCATGATCCAGTTCATAGAGTCGACCCTGCATTACAGGTGATTGTCCTTCAATAACAAATAACTTGCCTCCTGGAAGAATCTGTAATCTTTGGGTTTCACTTATTTTTTCTATTGCGCCAGTGAATATAACAACATCATAAGGAGCATTTTCTAACCAACCTTGACTGGCATCTCCTGTGATTAACTGCACATTGTTGCAGTGATGTTTTTTTAATTGATGTGCTGCATTGGCAGTAAAATCGGCATAATAATCTACACTAATTACTTTTTTACATAATTTACTTAACAAAGCGGTAAAAAATCCACTGCCTGTGCCTATTTCCAAAACCGTTTCATGACCTTGTAAATCAAGTGATTGCAGAATTTGTCCCTCTTCCAAAGGAGTCAGCATGCGTTGATCATGATTAAGCGGTATTTGCATATCTGAATAAGCAAAATTTATATATTGTTCGGGAACAAAATCATGTCTGAATACTACATCATACAAATTAAGTATGGATTCGTTTAAAACATCACCAGTTCGAAGTTGTTGCTTGACCATATTAATGCGTGCGCTTTGATAACTCATTTGCTCTACCATTGGTTGTTTTAGGTTAAGATTGACTATTCATTTGCCCAAGCCATTGCTTCGCAACTTATTCGCGGTGATCCACATTTGAGATTTTGGAATTCCACAGACATGCTGCGAAACGGGGTGGCAGAAGCGAATTGTCAACACACTTTTAAAACTTTGGCACAATCTTAGCAAAAAAATAGCGCATGTGCTAAGAAATAATGTTTCAATCCCGAATTTCGTGGTGACTCTGTTTAAAGTTTGTTATGATCAGCAATTTTTAACCTAGAGAAAGCAGCTGAGACTGTAGCGAGCAAGCTAAAGGTATCAACAGATTTTTCTAGGTTTAATGGTTTTCTAAAATAGATTGCCCCTTATTTCGATATGACACTAAGAAGAGAGTGCCGAGGTATTGTGGTACTTTTAACGATGGGAGAATACTGTGCTTGAGCAATTTACTGAATATTTGCAAACTGAAATCGCAACGCTTAAGAGCGAAGGTTTATATAAAGGCGAACGTGTTATTTCCAGCCAGCAACAAGCTGCTGTCACAGTAAATCATAAAGAAGTCATTAATCTTTGTGCCAATAATTATCTAGGTTTAGCTAATGATCCTCAATTGATTACTGAAGGGCAAAAGGCATTAGCTCAATACGGTTATGGTATGGCCTCAGTACGTTTTATTTGTGGTACTCAAACCCCCCATAAGCAACTTGAGCAGAAAATAAGCCAATTTTTAAGCAAAGAAGATACTATATTATATTCTTCATGTTTTGATGCGAATACAGGTCTTTTTGAAACTTTATTAGGTGAAGAAGATGCGATTATTAGTGATGCATTAAATCATGCCAGTATTATTGATGGGGTGCGACTGTGCAAGGCTTCACGTTATCGATATGCGAATAACGATATGAAGGCTTTGGAAGAACAATTGATTGCTGCCAAAAATGCTCGATTTCGTTTAATTGCTACAGACGGTGTTTTTTCGATGGATGGAATTTTGGCAAATCTTCCAGCAATTTGCGAATTGGCAGATAAATATGATGCCATGGTCATGGTAGATGACTCCCATGCAGTTGGTTTTATGGGTGAAACCGGCCGTGGAACTCCAGAACATTTTGGTGTAAGCGACCGTATTGATATCATTACAGGTACTTTAGGTAAGGCATTAGGTGGTGCTTCAGGAGGTTATACTGCATCAAATCAGACTATTGTTGAATGGTTACGTCAACGTTCTAGACCATACTTATTCTCAAATACTTTGGCTCCGGTGATCGCGCATACTTCTTATGTTGTTCTTGATAATTTGATGAAAAATAATCATTGGGCAGAAAAATTAAAGCGAAACAGCCGTTATTTTCGTGAAGGTATGACCCAATTAGGATTTAAATTAATCCCCGGAGAACACCCAATTATCCCTGTTATGTTAGGGGATGCGAGCCTGGCAGGACGCATGGCGAACCGTTTACTCGAGCTAGGTATCTATGTGGTTGGTTTTTCTTACCCTGTAGTGCCTAAGGGGTTAGCTCGAATTCGTACCCAAATGTCCGCAGCACATGAGATACATCATTTGGATAAAGCCATTGAGGCGTTTGAAACTGTAGGTAAGGAATTTTCTGTTATTTAAAGCAAAGCCATCTTCTCTGAATTTTACAGAGATGATCTTATTTTGAGGTACTTTTATGAAATCACTAGTCAAAGCGAAAAAGGAGCCTGGAATCTGGATGGAAGAAGTCGCTATACCTGAATATGGCGTCAATGATGTATTAATTAAAGTTAACAAAACAGCGATTTGTGGTACTGACATTCATATTTATTCTTGGGATGAATGGGCGCAAGCGACTATTCCTGTACCTATGACTGTAGGCCACGAGTTTTATGGTGAAATTGTTGCAATAGGTCAAGAAGTACAAGGGCTTCAAGTAGGCCAACGAGTTTCTGGTGAAGGGCATATAACGTGTGGTTTTTGCCGAAACTGCCGTGCAGGCAAACGTCATCTTTGTCGCAATACTTTGGGTGTAGGCGTCAATAGACCCGGATGTTTTGCAGAATATTTATCCATACCCGCCACCAATGTTATTGTCCTTCCTGATAATATTACTGGAGAACAAGCATCAATTCTTGACCCTTTTGGTAATGCAACCCACTGTGCCTTGGCTTTTGATGTAGTCGGCGAAGATGTATTGATTACTGGTGCCGGACCTATTGGAATTATGGCAGCTGCTATAGTAAAACATATAGGCGCCCGTCATGTTGTCATTACGGATGTGAATGATTACCGTTTGGATTTGGCCCGCAAAATGGGGGGGATTCGTGCGGTAAATATTAAGTATGAAAAACTGTCCGCTGTAACTGCAGAGTTAGGGATGCTAGAGGGTTTTGACGTAGGTCTGGAAATGTCAGGAAATCCTATGGCTCTAAATGATATGATGAAAGCGATGAACCATGGTGGCCACGTAGCTTTGTTGGGGATTCCACCTCACGAAACTGCAATTGATTGGAATCAGGTTATTTTCAAGGGACTAGTAATTAAAGGCATTTATGGTCGTGAAATGTTTGAAACATGGTATAAAATGATTGCCATGTTACAAAGTGGATTGGATATTTCGCCAGTAATAACACATCGCTTCCCAGTTGATGACTACCAACATGCATTTCAAATTATGGCATCAGGTCAATCAGGCAAAGTAATTCTTGAGTGGTAGAGGATGTTGAATTGCAGTAATGTACATTAAGGTTGTATTGAGTATCATTCTCGGGTTATGGCCGTGTTTCACTGTCATTAAGTTAAGAAAAAAATCCTCTCTCCCGCGTGTGGGAGAGGGGAGTTTATATTTAATTTAGTGCGACCATGTCTATACCCAAGCCACAAAAGCAGTTTTAAAAAGATGGAGTAGTTATGTCACAATATATTTTTACCATGAATCGTGTTAGCAAAATTGTTGAAAATCAGCGGTTTATTTTAAAAGATATTTCATTGAGTTTTTTTCCTGGCGCTAAAATCGGTGTTTTAGGATTGAATGGTTCTGGTAAGTCCACTTTATTACGCATAATGGCAGGTGTTGATACTCAATATGAAGGAGAGGCAAGACCACAACCAGGAATTAAAATCGGTTATCTGGAGCAAGAGCCTCAACTGGATCTGAATAAAACCGTACGCGAAGTTGTCGAAGAAGGCGTGAAGGAAATGAAAGAAAAACTCGCACGTTTCGACGAAATCAGCATGCGTTTTGCAGAGCCCATGAGCGATGATGAAATGAATACGTTACTTGCTGAGCAAGGTGAATTACAAAACGAAATTGAAGCGGGTGGTGGCTGGGATTTAGACCGCAAACTGGATGTGGCTGCGGATGCATTACGCTTGCCAGATTGGGATGCAATTGTGGGCCAATTATCAGGAGGTGAGCGTCGCCGGGTTGCTTTATGCCGTTTATTACTCTCCAATCCTGATATGTTGCTGCTTGATGAACCAACAAACCATTTGGATGCCGAATCGGTTGCTTGGTTAGAACATTATCTTGAAGGTTTTCCTGGTACAGTAGTTGCGATTACTCACGACCGATATTTCTTGGACAATGCTGCAGAATGGATATTAGAGCTGGATCGTGGCGAAGGAATTCCTTATAAAGGCAATTACTCTGCATGGCTTGAGCAGAAAGAAGCACGCCTAGAGATGGAACAGAAGCAAGAAGATGCTCATATGCGTGCAATGAAAGCAGAGCTAGAGTGGGTGCGCACTTCACCTAAAGGGCGTCATGCTAAAAATAAGGCACGCCTAGCTCGCTTTGAAGAAATGAATTCCAAGGAGTTTCAAAAACGTAATGAAACGAATGAATTATATATTCCACCCGGTGAGCGTTTAGGTGATTTGGTTCTTGAAGGAGAAAAAATCAAAAAATCATTTGGTGATCGAATTCTCATTGATAATTTAAATTTTAAACTACCCAAAGGCGGAGTTTTAGGAATTATTGGTCCCAACGGAGCAGGTAAATCTACATTCTTGAAAATGATTACTGGTCAGGAAGAGCCAGATGATGGTGTAATTCGCGTTGGTGAAACAGTGCAATTGGCATACGTAGACCAGATGCGTGATGAATTAGATTCTAATAAAACAGTATGGCAAGAGATTTCTGATGGTCATGACATCATGCAAGTAGGCAGTTTTCAAATGCCTTCACGCGCTTATGTAGGGCGCTTTAATTTTAAAGGTACTGATCAACAAAAGAAAATGGGCCAACTTTCTGGGGGTGAACGTAACCGCGTCCATTTGGCAAAATTACTGAAAAGTGGTGGGAATGTATTATTACTTGATGAACCCAGTAATGATTTGGACGTAGAAACCTTGCGTGCTTTGGAAGACGCTATTCTCAATTTCCCTGGTTGTGTGATTGTGATTTCGCATGATCGATGGTTTTTAGATAGAATTTGTACTCATCTGATGGCTTTTGAAGGCGACTCACAAATCACCTTCATTGAAGGAAACTACAGTGATTATGAAGCGGATAGAAGACGTCGTTTGGGAGATGCGGCTGATAGACCATCTCGTATTAAATACCGAAAACTGGAGTCATAAGTTTCAAGGTAAACTGCACTTCTTTGCCTACATTCCGAGGACAAGCTGCGGGGCGCAGTGTGGGTAAGTAGTTATGTTTCAAGTTTTAATTAAGCGGAGATAAAATTTAAATGAATAAGTTGTTTTGGGCAGGTTTGTTGCTGTGTGTTGGGGGTTTAACATCCTGTGTTGACTATGATCCATCTACATTACTTACTGATGATGCAGGTTATGTGCATAGAACAGTTCATTATACAAAGGATAAACGAGGTCGTGATTATTATCCAAAAAAGATTCAGGCAACAGGTGAAAGACGCTTTATTTTTGATCCTAAGGTTTCCGCATGGGCCGCTTATGATGAGGAAGGTAATCGTTTATTGACTGGCGGTGGGTCAGCAGGTGTTGATGTATGCGAAGAAAATCCAAATCAATCGTGCAGAACCGTTACCGGAACTTTTAAAGTTTATAATCGAAGAGGGTTCAATTGCCAATCTGGAGAATATCCTGTAGATACTAAAGGCGGCGCGAAAATGCCTTATTGTACCTACTTCTATCAGGGATATACCATCCATGCAGCCTATGAAGTACCTGAGCATCCTTCAAGCCATGGTTGTGTACGCATTTTCCCAAGTGCTGCCAAGTGGTTAAGTGAAAACTTTTTTAAAATAGGTACGAAGGTGATTGTGTTGGAATACCCAACTGAAGCAGATCCTAATAAACCTGCTGGTGTACCCTCCTAAAATGGGTTAAGTTATCTAATCTCACCGTAGCCTGGGTGAAGCGAAAGCGAAACCCGGGTTTACTTTTTCAAATACCCCGGTTTCGCTAGACTATAAACTGATACTCTTTTATATATTTTTCTATCTCAACATCTACCAACTTACTTTCTATTTATTGAGGAGGAAAATAAATCATTTTTTTCAGGTTCTGCTTTTGAATCAGGGTCATTCTTTATTGCGATAGTTGGAGTCGTAGGCAATAATTTTATGAAATTAAACGCTTCTTGTTTTTTTAATATTGATGAAAACTCTATAAGTTTATCCAAATTATCTTTTAGCTCTGGATAGGCTTCTAACATTTGAATGAAAAAAACTTGTTCCTCTTTGCTTTTGGCAAAAAAACCTGGAATTGCTGCAACGGTATCTTTTAACTGTTGATATATTTTTTTATAGTTTTGCGGCTTATGCAACCCGTTGAAAGGTTTTCCGCTGCCATCAGGAAAATCATTAGGGTCTAATCCAATCTCATCTTTCCATTTTTGCGGATGTTCGACCATGTCTAATAAAACAATAATTCCTTCTGTAGATTCTAATCTGTTATTTACTATGAGACCACCATATGTTTCCATCCCACTAGTTTGTTTGGTGTCTAACATCGTACAGAATTGTTCCATTGGACTTAATTGATCTGGTGTTACCTGGCTCGGCCAATTTCTGTTCTCTTTGGTCATCTTAAAAAATCGATAATCTGCATCTGCCCAGTACCATAATTGTTTCGTCCAGCTTGATTCAGGCAGCTGGGCGCTATCAAAAACAATATCGATCATATTAAGTAAACCCTTTCTACAATATTCCGGTATAGGTGATACTACTTCGCTATGATAGACATCATGCTTAAATATCGTGAAAAAAGTTTCATTTCCTAAAAGATGAGCTTCGGAAGGTGAAAAACCACTAGTTAAACTGGAACCAATACACACATTTGACCAACTCGATACCCGGCTTTAAGTGCATTGTGAACCATAGCCATTGTTTTCGGGCCTAGTTGTGGTATAACAGGAGCATAATCGGCACCGTAACGAAGTAGACCTAAAGCATTCCTTACCCCGCAAGAGGGCTCCATAAAGTTATTTTTATCGGAATAATAAAAAGCTCCTTCTGAATCAATAGCACGGCCCAAAGAACCACCTGTATGCTCCTTTAACCGATAAAAAATTTGTTCTGATCGAGGTAATTTTGCGATCATTTCTCTCAAATCTTTTTCATTTAGTGGTGGACCTTTTTTATTGTTGATCGCAGGGAGAAAATATTGTTTTGCTTCAGGAGTAAAATCACCTGATTCATCTAAAATTTGATAAATTGGCAATGGGCGAGTGTCATCAGTACTAAATGTTTGCTTATATTCTTTAGCCTCAAATTTTCTAGGATTCACTGCTTGATGCAATTCAAGTAAAGTAAATAATTGAGAATAGTTAATCTCTTTTCCCAATGAAGAATCCATCAATTTTAAAACCATATGTGGGAATTGTGGATCTTGAAAGAGTTCTTTAAATTCTGGGCTAGTTAACTTTCCTTCCTTTAAAATATCAACTAATTTGCGTATTTTTTGAAAATTTAAACTTTTATATAAATCATGTTGCTCAGCTTTATATTGTTTTATCAATTCATTCAAGCGATTGACGTGCTTTTCTTGAAGGACATTACCTTTAACTAGCTCTTGAATAGCCTGGTTTATCAAGTTGCTTGAAAAAGTAAAGCGAACTATGTCATTGTTTAATCTATTATTTTTAGCAGCATTGGTTAAAATTTCCTTGATTTCTTCCAAACTTAGTTGGATTTGTAAAGAATTTAAATCCAGACAAGTGAGCTGATTTCTCTGTGTGTTGTTTCAGTAAAGTATTTCCTTCTATTAATTTAAGGAAAGCACCTTTAATCGTCTTTTTCGCCCCTTCTTCTTTTTCCGATAGTTCTTTCTTTTCCGCATTAATTAACCCTTTTTCCTCTTTAGTGGGTAATTTAATTTCTTTTGCTGGTTCGTAAGCAAATATTGGGAATTTAGTATAGAAAGTCCCCCAAAGCTCAGATGGAGAGGGCATTTTTTACAACCTATAGATTGAGTTATGTTTGTATAATATATGCAACATGTAATTAAAATATTCAAACAGACTTAATTAGATGATATTTGAGATGGCGTAAAACCTATGTTTTGCAGTTCCAACATAAAGACAGCCGTCTCTATAGTTCAGTTTTCACTTTTAAAAGAGAAAGAATATACATAAACCAGTTAGTATCGCATAAGCGTTATTATCCACGGTTGCAATGGGTGCTAATATAAAATACTCGTGCCTCTCCCGAAAACGGGAGAGGAAATTTCCTAATGAACATAATTGCTAAGGAGTGTTGGTTGGTAGTGAAGGTTGTGTGGAACGGTTTTCAGGTAAAGTGGGCTGTCCAGGCGTTGCTTGAGTTGGAGTTGCCGCAGGATTAGCTGGAAAAGTTGGTTGTGTTGTTGTAGTTGGGGATGTAGTTGTACTTGGTGCAGTTGTTGTAGGTGCTGTTGTTGGATTCGGAGTGGTTCCAGTACTTGGATTCATGGAATTCGCTGCGTTAGGAGTAGAACTTTGTGGTTTTTCTTGAGTAACTGTTCCTCTTGGAGCGGCAATCATTTGGGTAATTCCCAAGTCACCAGTCATCTTGCGACCTATCGTTACATCAACACTGAGTAGTTGTGTTACTTTTTCTTTTTCATTCTGATAAACAACTTGCAATGGTAAATTAATTTTCCATTGATTATCTTTTGCTTCTGTTACTACAACTTGTCCATCTACTTGACTGCTCACAGTTAGTTTTTGAGATTTAATCGCGTCCAGATTACCTGATTTTTGCAAAGCGGTATTAAAACCAGTCCATCCTTGCTCAGTAAAACAGGCTTGTAATTTTTGCAATTGAGCATCTAAGTTGTTTGGATTAAAGTCAAAAGCTTGAGTCACAGCTTTCATGGCCCATTTCATAACCAATGATTGATCGATCGTTTTGGTTTCTGGTGGGATTTTGTACTCACAGTTGATGGGGGCTGCTGGTGTCGCTGCTGGATTTACTGATGGCAAATTTTGGCCAGGTTTTGTCGGAGTAGCTGGAACTGGTTTTAGAGCACTTGGAGTTTGAGGTGGTGGTGTTACTGGCTGAGTGTTTTCAGCATGAACTTGAGTACCAAGCAAAGCGAAAAGGGTACCCCATAGTAATGTGTTCTTCATGAAATTGACTCCTTAAATAGTATGTAGCAATTCTGCGATAATAAGAGCCGCTAGTCTAGCAGTTTTTTGTTCTTGATCCAAAGGTGGTGACAGTTCAGCAACGTCAAAACTAACTACTTTGCCACTTTGAATAATGTATTTCAAGAGCGGTAAAATTTGCCAAGGAGTTAGTCCAAGTGGTTGTGGTGCACTGACGCCAGGAGCAAAAGACTCTGCTAAAACATCCAGACACAGGGTCAAATAGATGTGATCCAGATTCAGCATAAAATCATCGAGAAACGCTAAATGCCATGCCAGGCTGTTTGCATGCAATTCTTCAGCTGTCAGATAATGTACATTAAGCGCGTCAGCCCGCTCAAAAAGAGAAGGAGTATTTCCCATTTTTTGAATTCCCAGGCAGCAATAATTAAAGGGTTGGTTGTTATCTTTACAATATGTTGCGATTTGTGAAAAAGGAGTTCCTGATGTTCCCGGTTGATTTTTTTGGTGTGGTCTTAAATCAAAATGCGCATCAAAATTAATAATACCCAGTTTGCTGTAATGAGGTGCCAAACCTTGATAATGTGCCCAAGCAATCTCATGCCCTCCTCCCAAGGCGACTGTTTGATGACCTTGTTGATGGCAAAAACTGATTAAATTGGCAAATTGAGTTTGTGCAGTTTCCAGTTCATCTTCCTCACAAAAAATAGTCCCCAAATCATAAAGTTGCTTATCGATAGAGCAAGGTAGTTTTGCTAATTGTGTTTTTATTTGATCGGGGCCTAATTTTGCTCCTGGTCTCCCCATATTTCGACGAACGCCCGCATCACTGGCAAAACCAAGAAAAACTGTTTTTTTCTCTTTAGTGATGAGTTCAGTTTGCTGGACAGGAAAAATAATTTTTTGAAAGAACCGTTCTGCATTGACAGTATCTTTTCTACCTTGCCAGAGTGAAGGATTGGCACGTTGGTAATTGGAAAGATGTTCAAACATTAAATTCCCCCTATGTTCATATCATGATCACAATTTTATCTAAGATGTACTTTATAAAATACGCATTCTTCTTTATCTTTTAAATCCTTTTTATAAAATTCCATTCCTGCTTTCTGAATAACGCGTTGTGAAGCAATATGATTTACAGGTGTAAATGCAATAATTGTATTCACTGAATATATGTTTTGTTTTGCCCATTCTAATAAGGTAATTAATGCCTCGGTAGCCAAACCTTTTCCCCAGAACTGAGGCAAGAAAACATATCCTACTTCAATTTCCCCATTGGGGATTGGTCCAAAACCACATCGACCAACAAATTTATTTGTAATTAACTCAATTGCAATAAATACTCCGAATCCATTTTCTTTAAAAAAGTGTATGTTTTTATCTATATTTGCTTTAACTTTTTCAGCATCCAATGTTCCATTTGGGAAAAAGGCCCGCACTTTGGGGTTGCTATCAAGCAGAAAATAATCATTGAAGTCACTTTCTCTCAGCAATCGATAACCTAGCCTTTCTGAAGTAAAAACAAACTGTTCATTTTTGTTGATCATAAATTAATTGTTTAAGTAGCTGAATAAAACAGGTTCCAATACAAGACTCAAGTACAATTGATACCAAGTACTATAGAAAAATCTTTATTACCCTGGCGTCTAAAAGTTGATTATTCCCATGCAGCATATTTAGTCTCATTTTTCTTAAAAAAATTCATAATTTTA
>NZ_LNYZ01000022.1 GCF_001468065.1 Legionella steigerwaltii | reverse complement strand
AATAAAAAAAAACCTCTTAAAAAATTATCTTATCAATGAACTAAAAAATCCTTCTGTTTTAATGAGTTTTTCGTAAGTCCTGTTTATATTTAATTTTCGAATAACAGAAAGCAGGGAGCTAAATATGATAAATTTAAAATCACTGAAGTGGTGTTTTGGTATTGCTTTGTCTTTAGGCCTATGTGCGTGCATGGATATGCAACGTTCTGAACAGACCAATGCGCAATACTATGAAAAAATGAATGCTAAGAATGCGCAACAAACAGGAAAACAACCCAAAGCGCAAAAGACTTATGCCTCAAAAGATCCCACTCAAAAAGCAACTCCAGGACCTAAGCGCAACGCTGCGCCTCAAATCCCCGTAATTCAATAATGATAATTGTCCCCGGGGTATGGCTTGTGCCTAACCCGGGCTACCGCGTCGAAGCATTAGCTTAATTCCTTAAAAAACTTGCAATAACCTCTATGTAGATGTTAGTTTACTTCTAGTTTTGTTTCTTTCAACGGAATGATCTTTAATTTATGAAAATGGTATATAGAATCACAGGGATTGTTTTATGCTTAGGCTCTTTTTTATTGTCCAATAAAATTTTTGCTGTGAATCCGACTGGAATTCTAACTCCTTCCGTAATAAACAAAAGCACCACCACTAACCCCAAAGATCTTCGTTTAAAGAAAGCACTAGCTCAAACAACAAACCAAGTGCAAGAGGACAGTGAAGAAGCTAAAAAAATATATAAAGAGCGCCTGAAAAAAAATCCTAATGATGAAGATGCTCGTCTTCTTTTGGCGAATTATTACTTATCAAAGAGGCGGGATTTAACGGCTCTTAGAGTAATAAAAGAAGGATTACGACTAAATCCAAACAGTGTTTTATTGTTGATGAAGTTAAGTGATGTCCAGACTTACCTTACAGCCTACGCTCCAGCGATTGCAACTAACAAAAAAATACTCACCTTGGATCCGAATAATGCATATGGGAAGCAATATTTATCCGATGTAAACCAAATTATTCCTCGCTATGTATATGGTGTGAATGAAATCGGCTTTACCACAGATAACTCCTATGTGACAGGTTTTCATCAGATTTGGGATTATTCTTCACTTTATTACACTCGAGATACGAGCTACGGTCGATTTGGTGGCCGTATTAATTTTGCCGCGAGACAAGGATTTACCGCACCCCAATATGAATTGGATTTTTCACCGGTACTTAATCGAGATGTTTCATTTAACTTGATTGGTACCTACGCGAATCAACCCAATTTATTTTCTGATTATTCCTATGGAGGACAGGCAAACATTAATTTGACGGATACCCTCCAGTTTACGGGTGGAGCAATCTACTCTAACATCGCGCCTACTTTTTTTATGACCTATATTGCCGGCCTAAATTATGCAGTAGGTAATTATTTATTGAGTGTTACCCCCTACTATTTTGTGCCACAGACCAATGTTAAATCATTGTTAATGACGGGGGTTATCAAACGTTTTTTCACTACTGAGGATCATTCACTTTCTTTGACTGTTGGTATAGGCCATAGTCCTGATTTGGCCAATTTGACGACAGTTGATTTTATTATTATTAAGAATGATTTTGCCAATCTGTTGTATGAATTTCCAATATTAGCACACCGCTTCGTTATTGATTTACAAATTGGATACCAACGCTGGGAATTCCCTACAGGTGAAGTAAATAATTTTTATGATACATTAGTAGGTTTTAAATATCGATTTTAAGAGTGCCTAGAATAAGTTGGACCTGATGGCCCAACTCTTACATTGTCAGACTACTAAAAAGGATACTGTTGTTTATTTCATCCTCTTTTTCCCTACGCGCTTCATCCATTTCTGTCTCTAATTGCATTAAATCCAGTCCATCTTGAATCATTTCATCTCTTACTGATTGTCTGGAAGCACGATTTCCAAAGAAGCTCATTTTTTTCTTACCAGCTTTTTCGATTGCCTGATGAGATGTTCTTGCATTTTTGTGATCTCGATTTATTGCTTTATGAGCCAAATGAGTTGAAGTTTTTTGTTTCATACTTGAACCTTATTTTCCTATAAGTTTTTTATTAATTCCTGTCCCTACATTACTCTTAGAAGTAAAGTCCATTTTTACTTCGGATCAGTTAAATTGGTTTACGGCATGTTCTCTCTTTTTAAAAGAATACACCCTCAAATTAACAGGGGGGCAAACTATGCAACAGATCGGCATCGATTTTCAAGAGATTTTTCTAGGGTCTACTAACAATTCGTTAAATTGAGCCGGCGTAGCAGACCCTAATGAATTATTGCGGAGCAATCATCTCTTCGGGTTTTACTAATTCCGCAAAGCGTTCCGCTGTTAAAATTCCAAGTTTAACTGCTGCTTCTTGCAAAGAGGAGTCGTCATGGTGCGCAGTTTTAGCAATTTTGGCTGCTTTGTCATAGCCAATATGCTGGTTGAGTGCAGTGACGAGCATTAAAGAATGATGTAAGTAATAGTCAATAACTTTATGATTGGCTTCGATTCCTTCAGCACAAAACTCTTGGAATGAATGACATGTATCGGCCAACAAATTGAGGGAATGAAGTACGTTAAAGATGATTACCGGTTTAAACACATTCAATTCAAAGTTGCCTTGACTATCAGCGATACCAACAGTTGAGTCATTTCCGAGTACTTGCGCGCAAACCATAGTCATGGCTTCGCATTGAGTGGGATTGACTTTTCCAGGCATAATTGAAGATCCAGGTTCATTTTCTGGGATAATTAACTCACCAATACCGCAACGTGGGCCAGAAGCTAACCAGCGAATATCATTTGCAATTTTCATTAAAGCACAAGCCAATGTTTTCATTGCACTGTGGGCATTAACTAACGCTTCGTGTGATGCCAGAGCAGCAAATTTATTATTTGCGGTAACAAAAGGTAATTGGGTAATTTGGGCAATGTGTTTGGCCACTTTCGTTGCAAACTGCGGATGAGTATTTAAACCAGTTCCTACAGCAGTGCCTCCTGCAGCTAATTCATAAAGCTCAGGTAATACATTTTCAAGTCGTTGGAGGCAGGCATCCAGCTGAGCAACATAACCAGAAAATTCCTGGCCTAAGGTAATTGGCACCGCATCTTGTAAATGGGTTCGGCCTATTTTGACTATATCTTTGAATGCTGCCATTTTAACAGCCAAGGCATCACGTAAATTTCTTACTGCAGGGATTAATTTTTTATTAAAAGCAATCGCTGCAGCAATATGCATTGCTGTTGGGAATGTATCATTTGAAGATTGGGACATATTCACATGATCATTAGGGTGGATAGGCGATTTACTTCCCATGGTTCCGCCAGCCAACTCAATGGCGCGATTTGAAATAACTTCATTGGCATTCATATTAGATTGAGTACCACTTCCTGTTTGCCACACATGTAAAGGAAAATGCTCGTCTAACATCCCTTTGCTGACTTCATCCGCAGCTTGAACAATTAAATCCGCTTTATCTTTAGGTAGCTTACCCAAGTCCAGATTGGTCAATGCGGCTGCTTTTTTCAGGATACCAAAGGCGTGAGTTACTTCACGTGGCATAATGTCTTTGCCTATATTAAAGTGATGTAATGATCGTTCAGTCTGTGCGCCCCAATATTTGTCGGCAGGGACAGCGATTTCACCCATGCTATCAGATTCTATGCGTGTTTTGCTCATGGTTTTTAATTTCCTTACTGCGTTTAGGGTCTGTTGACAACAGACACCCTAGTGAAAATAAAAAATTCTATCACATAGGGCAAAAATAAGTAATTTTTGTTATAGTGTTGCCAATTAATATATACGTAGCCTGGGTGCAGCGAAGCGGAACCCGGGAATGGAAAAATATGCTATCCCGGGTTCCGCTTCGCTGCACCCAGGCTACTTTTACTCCGTAAGAGACCAGTAAGCACATGAGAGCAGTACGTATTTATCAATCTGGAAACTACCATACAGGTCAACTTTTAGAATTATCTCCCGAAGCCAGCCAGCATGTTGGAGTCGTTTTGCGTATGCAAGTAGGTGAGAAGCTCACTTTATTTTCTGGTGATGATCGCGAGTTCGATGCAACTATAGACACTGTGAAAAAAAAGCAGGTTTCTGTTGTTATCGGCTCGATAACTAAGGTAAGTCGTGAGTCACCATTGACCATCCATTTGGCGCAAGCTGTTTCCAAGGGTGAGCGCATGGAATTTGTCATGCAAAAAGCAGTTGAACTCGGTGTGGCCAGTATCACTCCTATTATTACAGAGCGCTGCGTTGTCAAATTAGATAAGGAACGAATGACAAAAAAGCTTCATCAATGGCAGGCGATTGTCATCGCAGCGTGTGAACAATCAGGACGTAATCAAATTCCTCCAGTAAATCCTCCTGTTGCTTTTGAGGATTATATCCGTGAGTCTCAAGCTGGATTGAAATTGATCCTGCATCCTGGTGAGAGTAAGAGTTGGCGCGATTATGTGATTGGATCTTCTGCAATTGCTTTGCTTATTGGCCCCGAAGGAGGATTAAGTGATCCTGAGGTGCGATTGGCGTGTCAGCATGGGTTTCAACCTTTATCCATGGGGCCAAGGATTTTACGCACAGAAACTGCTGCGATTACTGCATTAAGTGTGTTGCAAGCGGTGGGTGGTGATCTATAATAGTACTTGTAGTCAGTCTCTCTCAATGCGAAAATCTAGAAGCATAATGGATTTTGAGTACAGGTCGAATGAAAAGTCTTTTTGAAAAGCCTTTATAAGATGAAGTAGATAATTTCCGAAGATTTTTCATTCATGCTATGCCAAATACATCTATTCCTTGATACTGAGTTTGGCGACTAACTAATTTTAAACAACAGAGGTTAACTCATGAGTGATCTTATTAAAACGATATCCGATGCAAGTTTTGAACAGGATGTAATCCAGGCAAATAAACCTGTTCTAGTTGATTTTTGGGCTGAGTGGTGTGGTCCATGTCGTGCATTGACACCTATATTGGAAGAAGTAGCTGCTACTCATGGTGAGCAAGTAACTTTTGCCAAAATTAATATTGATGAGCATCCACAAACTCCTGCAAAGTTTGGTGTGATGAGTATTCCTACATTGATTTTATTTAAAAATGGTCAGGTAGAAGCAGTTAAAATGGGTTTGCTTTCAAAATCTCAATTAAGTGCTTTTGTTGAGAGCCACGTTTAATTTTTTATTTTTCTAAATAAAAAATGTTGTATCTTTTAGTAAAGCTGTGATAGCCTGTTGCAATATGTGATATAATATAAATATATCACATAGGCAGCAGAATCCTTAGCTGCTATTCTTGAATAATATTTTTCCCGGATACCCAATTCGAAATTAATCAACCAATCAAGTGAGAAGTATGAATCTTAGTGAACTTAAGCAATTGCCTATTGCCGATCTCTTTAATATCGCACAAGAGATTGGTGTCGAAAATCCTTCCCGTATGCGCAAACAAGAAATTATTTTTGCCATTCTTAAGGCGCACGCCTTAAAAGGTGAAGACATCCACGGTGATGGGGTTTTAGAAGTCCTGACTGATGGTTTTGGTTTCTTGCGTTCTGCCGATGGCTCTTATTTGGCAGGCCCTGATGATATTTATGTATCACCCAGCCAAATCAGACGTTTTGGTTTGCGTTCTGGCGATACGATTTCAGGTAAAATTCGTCCTCCCAAAGACAGCGAACGTTATTTTGCTTTGTTGAAAGTTGATGAAATCAATTATGATTCACCTGATAGTGCCAAACGAAAAATTTTATTTGAAAACCTTACTCCTTTATTCGCTACAGAGCGTTTGGTTATGGAGCAAGGAAATGGCAGTACGGAAGATTTGACGGCTCGAGTTGTTGATTTATGTGCTCCTTTTGGTCGAGGACAACGCGGTTTGATTGTTTCTCCACCTAAAGCAGGTAAAACATTAATGCTGCAAAACATCGCACGTTCTATAGAAAAAAATTATCCTGAATGTTACCTCATTGTCCTATTAATCGATGAGCGTCCTGAAGAAGTAACTGAAATGCAACGCTCTGTAAAAGGTGAAGTGGTTGCCAGTACCTTTGATGAACCTGCTAACCGCCATGTTCAAGTTGCCGAAATGGTTATTGAAAAAGCCAAACGCTTGGTTGAACACAAGCGTGATGTGGTGATTTTGCTTGACTCAATTACTCGCCTGGCTCGAGCTTATAACACCGTGATTCCTTCATCTGGTAAAGTACTGACTGGGGGGGTTGATGCCAATGCGTTGCAAAGACCTAAGCGTTTATATGGGGCTGCACGTAATATAGAAGAAGGTGGTAGTTTAACTATTATTGCTACGGCACTGGTAGACACAGGTTCTAAAATGGATGAAGTGATTTACGAAGAATTCAAAGGAACCGGTAATATGGAAATCCATTTGAGTCGTAATATTTCTGAGCGTCGCGTTTTCCCTGCAATTAATATCAACCGTTCAGGTACACGTCGTGAAGATTTGTTATTAAGTCCAGAAGATCTACAACGTACTTGGATATTGCGCAAAATCCTGCAATCTATGGATGAATGTGATGCAATTGAGTTCTTACTTGAACGCATGAAGAATCATAAAACCAATGCTGAATTCTTTGATGCAATGAAACGTCAAGAGTAATACCTGTATAAAATGTAGCCTGGGTGAAGGCCCAAAGGGCCGAACCCCGGGTTTCACTTCGTTTCACCCAGGCTACTCTAGGGGATTTTATTAATGAAATACTCTGATTTAAGAGATTTTATTGCACAACTCGAATCACGTGATTTATTGAAACGCATCACCTATCCTGTATCACCCTATCTTGAAATGACGGCAGTAAGTGATCGCGTATTGCGTTCCGGTGGCCCAGCGCTTCTTTTTACCAATACTCCAAACCACCGCATGCCTGTTTTAACCAATTTATTTGGTACCGTTGAACGTGTAGCCATGGGAATGGGTGAAGACAGCATTAGCGCATTGCGGGAAGTCGGCAAATTATTGGCTGCTTTAAAGGAACCTGATCCTCCCAAAGGATTTAAGGATGCTTTTAATAAGCTCCCTTTGTTAAAGCAAGCATTAAACATGGCACCAAAATATGTCAGTGGTGCAGAATGTCAAAATCAGGTTTGGGAAAAAGATGAGGTCGATCTGACTTTGTTACCCATTCAAACCTGCTGGCCTAAAGATGCTGCTCCATTAATAACCTGGGGGCTCGTAACTACCAAAGGGCCTCATCAAACCCGTGAAAATATGGGAATATACCGACAGCAATTGTTGAGCAAAAATCAATTGATTATGCGTTGGTTATCCCATCGCGGAGGTGCGTTGGATTATCAAGCTTGGCAAAAAGCCTATCCAGGCGAGCGTTTTCCTATTGCTGTGACGCTTGGAGCCGACCCTGCAACAATACTTGCGGCCGTAACACCAGTTCCCGATACTTTGTCTGAATATGCTTTTGCTGGATTATTGCGCGGTCAACGCACCCGTTTAACAAAGTGCATTGGAAATGAGTTGCATGTCCCGGCGAGTGCAGAAATTATTTTGGAAGGTTATTTAGAACCTGGAGTTGAGGCTCCTGAAGGACCTTATGGAGATCACACCGGTTATTACAATGAAGTACAATCTTTCCCTGTGTTTACTGTAGAACGCATGACGCACCGAGATGATCCCATTTATCACAGCACCTATACGGGTCGACCACCTGATGAGCCCGCTATTCTAGGTGTTGCATTAAATGAAGTGTTTATTCCTTTGTTGCAGAAACAGTTTCCAGAGATTGTTGATTTCTATTTACCACCGGAAGGATGCTCTTATCGTTTAGCAGTAGTTACAATGAAGAAGCAGTATCCTGGACATGCAAAACGAATTATGATGGCAGTGTGGTCATTTCTAAGACAGTTCATGTACACCAAATTTGTCATTGTTTGTGATGATGACATTGATGCACGCAATTGGCAGGATGTGATTTGGGCAATGACGACACGCATGGATCCTGCACGAGATACAGTAATGATGGAAAATACCCCAATTGATTATCTGGATTTTGCTTCACCCGTTTCGGGTTTAGGCTCAAAAATAGGAATGGATGCAACAAGTAAATGGCCGGGAGAGACACAAAGAGAATGGGGTGAGCCTATTGTGATGGATGAAGAGATCTTAAAAAAGGTCAATGGTTATTGGTCTTCTTTGGGGTTAGATGAATGAAGGAAAAAACAATCAAAGCACTTGTAGAAGATATTTCACCGTTGACAGACACCATTATGCGTTTGGTTTTAACACCAGAGAAGTACGTTGATTATCAAGCAGGACAATACTTACAAATTCTTTTTAATGAAGAAGCTTTTAGCTATTCTATTGCTAATGCGCCCTTAGGATCACATAAATATGAACTTCATATACGCCATAGTTTAGATAACCCCTACAATCAGCGATTATTTGCTCATATTAAAGAGTATGGGGCGGTGCGTATTCGTGTGCCTTTTGGTACGTGCTCCATTGAGCATTTGCATCCTCAACGTCCTATATTGTTTATCGCTGGTGGAACGGGGTTTGCGCCAGTAAAAGCTATGATTGAGCACTTATTATCGACATCAGATACTCGTCCTTTTGAATTATTTTGGGGTGCGCGCTTGCAGAATGATTTATACATGGATGAAAAGGTAATGAGTTGGCAAGCTCATGTGAGTCGTTTTAACTATTTTTCTTCGGTATCAGAAGATAATAGCGTGCCTCTTGCTTCTTTTGTACTTGCCAAGCATCCACATGATCTCGGCGAATGGCAAATAGTGATTAGTGGTCCTTTTGATATGGTGTACAGCACACGTGATGCATTAGTAAAGAGTGGTGTTTCACCGGCTTATTTATTTTCAGATGCATTTAGTTTTGAAGCAAAATAAGGAAGTATTTTATGGAGACTTTGTACCAAATTCTAGGTCTTATTGGTGCCGGATTGATTCTTTTCATTTTATACCGCGCGATAAAAGGCAGTCCTGAACAATTTAGTAAAGAAAATTTAAATAAAAGTTTTTTTACTATGGGTGTTTTGGCGCTTATTTTGATTGGTTTTATTGCACTATTAATTTTAATTTTAAGGAATACGTAATACACGTAGCCTGGGTGCAGCGAAGCGGAACCCGGGAATACAGCATTATTGATCCCGGGTTCCGCTTCGCTGCACCCAGGCTACCAAACTACAATACACCCGACTACAAATTGCATCTAATGTGAAGGACTTGCATTACTATAATGTCCCCCATTTTCTTTTAAATAAAATCCGATATTCGGATTGTTAATGGGCATTTGGCTTGTGTCCGCAATCAGCATGCATTCTTCCACATAAGTGATTTGGCTACTGTCATCAACCAATAAGCGATACCAAGGATTTCGTGTCGCAAATTCGCGTTTATGTGCTTGCGGATTATAACGTCCCGAAGCCTGAAACAAAGGATCAACATCCACTACAATCGCTCTGTAGCGGCTGTGTCTATGAATCACTAAATCCCCGATGTTGAATCGTGCAATTTTATTCATACGAGCCTCTTTGTTGAGCATCTTGAATAATATATCGGTAGAAATAAAATAAGCTTGAAGGTTATGGGAAACTGTTGATGCAGTAAGTACTACCTCATAGTTCATATCAAGTTTCCGTGTAGGTATTAATCACTTATTTGCTTGATTTTCTGGGCTATTATCAGTTTTTGTTTATTCAGGATTTGAGCGAAATTGGTCTAGCTCAATCAAGTTTATTCCTTTTGCAGAATAAGCGTGCTGAACTGTTGTCCATACTTCATTATATGAATTCATGCCTGGAATAATCAGATAATGGACACAGGGATCAAGTACGCATACTCTTTCTCCTGCCTTTACTAAACCTTCCGCTGCTTGTTGTACGCATATATTTCCACAAATTCCAGTAATCATCAGTTCGCTGTACGCTTGATTTTGGAAAAAATTGAGAAAAGACAGAGCAGGTTCATCATAAATATGATGTGCTGCATTGAAAAAGCGGGGATTACTTAAATCAATTCCCTTTTTAAGTTTCATTCCTGCTTCAGGAGCAGAGAAATTGATTTTAGCAAAGCGGTAGATTGGGATTTTTTCTTCCAAGCTCTTCAGGCGCTCCTCGATGGGTTGTGAAATAGCTGCACCAATGGTGCCGTTAAGACAATGTAATCCATATTGTCCCTTTTCTGGATTAAATTGTTGCAATTCATTGTGTTCGATGTTTAGAGATTTTTGCGTATGTATTTTCCCATAACTTTGCATCATTATTTGTGCATCGAGGTTATCCGGAGCGCGTTGGAAGACATGTGCATCTTGAGTGGTAATTATCTCGATTTGACGACAAAGCTCGGGGTGATTTGTAATCAGTTCGACAAGCGCATCAAGTAATGCCATATTACGAAACAATGTGTTTTCCCCACCAGGGGCATATAAGGCAAAACCTTGAAGTACAAAGTCATTTTGTATGTCGACTAAAATAAGCGCTAATTTTTTAGTTTTATTCAGTTTTTTAAGGACTATTTTTTTTAACTCTTCTTTCAGTTTAGGTTCTGATTTAGCATATTGTTGATTGATTTCATGAAAACGAGAAGGAATATTTTGACGAAATAATTCTTGTGCTTGTAAGTGTGCTGCCAGTCTTAGTTCATCGGACATGTTCATTTTATCGCAATAAAAAAATTAAGCTGAATAATACAAATATAAAAGACTTCTTTCTATTATTATAATAATTTTAGCTGCACAAGAATGTATTGTTGGTATGGTGGAACATCCCACGAAAATGGGAATTTATTTCTAAATTAGTATGGGTGTATCCCCGTTTGCTCGGGGATACATGACATGGGTAGACTATCTTTATTTTAGTTATTCTCGAATAGGCTGCGGATGTCTTCTAAGGCTGCATCAACAGGAGCTTCGATTTCTTTTTGTGCTGCAGTTTTATCAAAGAAAGGGGTTGCTCTGCCAGTCCTAACTTTTGAAACAATCAATTTACCTAGTGTAACCACGCTAAACAAGAAATTGGCTATACGCGCAGGCCAAGATTTGTGTTCGCTCATGACATCATCTTGACTGTGTAATCTTGCTTTAACTTTCATTTCAAATTTTTGATACGCCTCTTTTCCTGGAATCTCGGCTTTGTTTTGATAAACAAATTGATCCACATCTTTTGCAAGATCCTCAGTAAGCTTTTTTATTGTCCCTTTTTCAGGCTCAGGTAAGGTTGCTGCATAAATCTCTATCCCTTTAATCTTTTCATATAAGCCTTGCATTTTCAGAGCATATGCTTCACATTTTCCTTTTTTGCGTTGCAAAGCCAAAAGAACCTCTTTCGCTTTTTCAGGAAGATTTTCTACGTTCTCAGGGTTTGCATCTGCCTCCATCAGCTTAAGTGCAATCCTACTAAGAGTAGCTTGCATTTTGACGCCTTGAAACTCATCCATTTTAGTAGTAATTTTCTGCAGCAAGATGTCACTGTTTCCGGAATCTATATATGCCTTTAGTCCCATCTTTTCATCATTAGCGAAATCATCAATGAATTTATCACGACTATCTTTATCTCTAGAATCGAAAAAATCCTTAGCATGATAATGCTGATTACGATCACTTTGATAAGCGAAAAGCATTTGTTTAAATTCAGTGGCAAGCTCTTCACGTTTTTTTAACTGTTGCTGTCTTTCTAATTCTTGTTGTTCTCTTTGCTCTGTTTCCTTAATTCGTTGATTAATATCAGCTGCCTGATCTGTAAGTCCTTTAATTGTAACCCTATCTATTTCATTGATTTGCGCACTAAGTTGGGTAACTTCTGTGGATAGTTTATCTCGCTCATCGTAATTGGAATTTAATTTGATTTTCAGTTCTTCTAATGCTTTTGCGGCGTCTGAGAGAGGCTCTAAACAACGTTGATCTTCTCTTTGAGCGAATTCCGCGTCTGCAATTTTTTTGGGGACGACTCTTGATAAGTTTTCGTAATCTGTGCTTGCCCAAGTGCGAACATAATTTGATTTGTCTTCCTCTAGAATTTCCAGCATCAACTGAAAACCTGTATTTGCAGGCTCTTGGTGGCTGAGGATACCTGATTCATTTGCCAGTTTTGCAAGTACTTTACTGCCATATGCTTTATAACCTAGATCAAGATGTGCTTGAACTTTATATAGAAAATCTAATAATTTTTGTGTTTTCTCGGGATGTGCTTCATCCTTATATTGCTTTTCAGCATCACTTATAATAGTAAATTGAGCTGCGATATATGCTAAAACAAGTTCTTTATTTTTAGTATCTAATTGTTTTGATGGGCCGGCGTGTAGCTGGGCTTGTTTAAGAGTATGAGGTATATCTGTTGTAATTATGGTTGCATTTTTTTGGTTATACTCTTCTATTTTTTTTTCTTTTTCTAATTTGGTTTTTTGCAGCGCAGCAATTTTTTCTCTTTGTACTCTAATTTGCTCTTGTTTCTCTTGATATTGACGGGTTAACTCAAGTTTATCTATCATCTTATCTTACATCCCAATGGTTAAAATAGGGGCACATTATAAAACAAAATTCTCGTCTGGCCATTAATTAATCACTAAATTTGTTTAAAATAAATGCAAAAAATGGGTTAAATGAAATAAATTGCAAGAATAATCCCTGTTTCATAAAGCAAACAGAGCGGTACAGCGAGCATGATTTGAGAAAAAACATCGGGGGGAGTAAGTAACATGCCTACAATAAAAGCGCCAACAATGACATAAGGTCTGATTTTTTTGAGCGTCATTACCTCAATGACTTTTAAACGCACCAAGACAAAACAAATCAAAGGCACCTGAAAGCAAAATCCAAAGGTCAAGAGCATTCTGGTGATAAAATCCAAAGCATAGGTCATATCAGGCATGTAGCGCACCCCTTTGGGCATAGCGTGTGCAAAAAAATGAAACATAAAGGGCAGGACCAGATAAAAACAAAACAAAACCCCAGCAAGAAAAAGTAAGAGACTGAAGATTAATGCAATACGAAGTGTTGTTTGTTCTCTTTGATACAGACCGGGACTGATAAATCGCCAAAATTGAAATAAAGCAATTGGAGCACTCAGCAACATTGCCGCATCTGCAGCGAGTTTGAGTGGGGTAAATACAGGGGATGTTACTTGAGTAGCAATTAAGCCTTCTTGGGCTGAAAGTGTATGCAGTAGCGGACTAACTAAGGTATGGAATAAATCATTTGCCCAAAAAAAGAAAATAAAAAATAAACTGCCAAACCAAATTAGGGTCTGTAATCCACGACGACGTAATTCTAAGAGATGATTTAGCATGAGTTTTTTATGTAAAAATTAGAGCGTTATTCTACCACCCTTACAGCTATTAAGTTAAAGGATTTCCCTTCTCCCACAGTCGGAGAGAAGATTTGGTTCTTAATTAGTCAAGAAAACTTCCCTTCTCCCCACCGGGGAGAAGGTGCCCGTTAGGGCGGATGAGGGTTCACCCTTATTTTTAAGCTTCAGCAAGTTCTTTGCTTTTAATACCAACTTTTTCGGGTCTGATTTCCCTTAAACGATTAAACTGATCAACAAAAACCACGGTTGGAACCAGGCTTGCACAGTCTTCTTCTATCACTTGGGTAAAAGAGGCGATAATGATCAAATCTCCAGGAGTTACCAGATGTGCTGCTGCTCCATTAACGCAGATTTCGGTAGAGCCAGGTTTACCGGTAATCGCATAAGTCTCAAATCGAGTACCTGCAGTAATGTTCCATATATTGACAGCTTCATAAGGTAATATATTCGCTGCCTTAAGAAGCTCCGGAGAAATAGTAATGCTTCCTTCATAGTCCAAATCGGCTTCAGTGACACAAGCACGATGAATTTTGGATTTTAACATTTTTCTATACGCCATAATGATCCCAGCCTTGTTCATAGTGGGCGAATTTTACACCAAATTGTGAAGTTTATGCTATAAATTTCGTGCTTGGATTTAAAAGTCGACCGTGGACTCGTTATGGAAAACCAGGATTCTGCTTTACTACACCTAGGCTACTTTTTATTGAGGATGCACGTTATAATTGGCTTTTTATTTATGGGATGAACTAAGGTGAGGCATAGCCCACGCAAGCGGTTTGGCCAGAATTTTCTACAGAATCGGCACATTATTGATGACATTGTACGAGCAATTAATCCGCAAGCAGAAGATAATATGCTGGAAATTGGCCCGGGCTTGGGTGCGTTAACTGAGCCATTGTTGCGTCGCTTAAATCATTTAACTGCAGTCGAAATCGATACCGACTTGCAAAAATATCTGGCTGGGTTGCCTATTGCGCAGGGGAAATTGCATTTGGTTGCCGCTGATGCATTAACCCTTGATTACAGCCAATTTGGTCCCCAATTACGTGTGGTAGGTAATTTACCTTATAATATTTCCACACCTTTGTTAATCCATTTATTACGTTTTACATCAGATATAGAAGACATGCATTTTATGTTGCAAAAGGAAGTAGTAGAGCGTATGGCAGCACAACCCGGTAGTAAAGCCTATGGCCGATTAACGGTGATGCTGCAATATCATTGTGCCGTGGAGCATTTGTTTGATGTCCCCCCAGAAGCATTTGATCCACAGCCCAAAGTAGATTCTGCGGTGGTTCGTCTTATCCCCCATCGCAGATCTCCCTTTGAGAAAGTTTCTGTAGCGCAGTTGGAGCGACTGGTGGCAAGTGCATTTGCTATGCGTCGAAAAACGCTTAATAACAATTTAAAGGGAATAATAACGGTTGAGCAATTGAGCACTTTGGGTATTGATGGAAGTAAAAGACCAGAACAAATTTCCATTTCGGAATATGTTCAACTAGCGAAATTTATTTCCAATTAGTGTAAAATTAATCATCATGGACATAATTTTTCAATTGGAGTTACTAAATTATTATGGAGATGGCCTTGTTTCACCGTCAACGTCAGCGTAAAGGTTCCTTGTCCTCGCAAGGTAAATCTTTAAAAGATTTAACACGGATTGTTAATGCGAATCTTATCTTGTCAGAAGACAAGAGACAGATATTACTTAAAAGGATGAGAATGTTATCTGGCCTAGAAACGGCACGATACGACAGTTTGTGCGGCATTCTAGTCAATAACTTAGTTAACTATTGCCAAAATTTACCTGAGACGGCAAACAGTTATTATTCACAGCAAGGTGGGCTGGTGGATCATGCGCTGAATCGTACAGAAGCAGCACTAAGTCTTTTTCAGGAGTTCATGGTACAAGATCAGCCTGAATTATTATCTGAAGAACAAAAACTTTGGCAATATGCACTTTTTTCCGCAGCTATTCTGCAAGGTATAGGCAAGTTATTTGTTGATTATCGTGTTAGTTTTTATGATGCGAATGGTCAATTTTTAAAAGAATGGAATCCTTTACTTGAGAATATGAGCAGCACGGGGGTTTATTACTTTTATGAGTTTGAAAAAGAACCCGAAATTGAATTTCGACGTCGTCTAAATTTATTGTTGGCAAGAACACTAATGCCAGCAAGTGGATTTGCCTGGTTAGCGTCTAATCCGGACGTTCTTGCTGTATGGCTTGCCTTATTAAATGAGGATGAACGTTCGGCCGGAACTTTAGGTGCCATCTTAATTCGCGCAGAAGCGATTGCTATCCAACGTTATTTACTTGAATTTATGGTGAAAGGTACGGCGGCTCATAGCGGCGGTCGTTACCGTGCGGGTACTTTTTCTGGTGGTCAGCCTGAAACCTTATTAGAAAAAGAACAGGCAGTAGGCATGGAGTTTATTCAATGGATGATTAAAGCCTTAGATGAAGGCCGAATTATGATCAATAAAGCACCATTATTTATGGTACCCGGAGGTATGCTAATGTGTGCGGAAATGTTTCAATTATTTGTGCGCGAACATCCTGAATATAAAAATTGGCAAGCGGCACAAAATGGATTCTTATCCTTAGGTTTACATAATCGTGCTGCTGATGGTGGCGTGCTCAGCCGATTTGAAACAAAAAACCAAATGGAAACTGGAGTTGTATTTTCTAAGTATGCCCTAGCCTTACCGGAATCAGTAAAGGTAGTGCAAATGAGCACAGGAAAAGTAGAATCTATGTCTGCAACGGAATTGATTCATAAAGCACAATTTAGCAGCCAGTTTACCCAGCAACAAAGTACCGGTTTGGTTAATTCATTGCAAAAATTGGATGCGACAGGGAAATGGCAAGCCATTGAAAATGAAGGGCATGGGCTTAGGCCAGGAGCTAAAAACGGTGCCTGATTATGCAATTGGTGACGTGCAAGGTTGTTATGAACCCTTGCAACGGTTATTGGAGCTCATCGATTTTGACGACAAAACAGATCGTTTATGGTTTGTTGGCGATTTGGTGAATCGAGGTCCAGAATCTTTGGCTGTCTTACGTTTCGTGAGTTCCTTAGCCGTTACACCTCGGGTGACTCTTGGCAATCATGATCTACACCTGTTAGCTTCACTCTTTGGGGATAGACCATGGAAAGGATATGATGATACATTGCAGGGAGTAATGCGTGCTGCTGATGGTGAAGCTCTGGGACATTGGTTAAGAAAGCAATCCATTTTGTATTATTCCCCAGAGCTTCATGTGGTCATGTGTCATGCAGGAATTTGTCCTTTGTGGGATCTGCAGCAGGCGATGCAGTTTGCTAAGGAACTTGAAGAAGTACTTGCTGGCGAACATTATCGCGATTTTTTATCGCATATGTATGGCAATAAACCCGATATTTGGTCAGATGATCTCGAGGGCAATGACAGACTACGGGTAATTACTAATTATTATACGCGCATGCGTTTTTGTGATGCACAAGGACGGCTCGAGCTGGGTTATAAAGGAACTATTGCTCAGGCGTCCGCAAATCTTTATCCTTGGTATGAAGTACCGCATCGTAAAGAAATTGAGGTCGATATTGTTTTCGGACATTGGGCTGCTTTAATGGGAAAATGTCCAAATCCCAAAATTCATGCAATAGATACCGGATGTCTTTGGGGTGGCCAATTAACTGCATTACGCTTGCAGGATATGCAGCGATTTGCAGTCTGGAATAAAAAATGATGTTACTAAAAAAATTGTGCTTCATCGCTTCATCCTGCATAGCCGTTAAGTTAAAAATCCCCTCTCCCATTCGTGGGAGAGAGGTAGGGGTGAGGGTTCATTGGCCGCAATCAATACCCTCATCCGCCCTAAAGGGCACCTTCTTCCCATGGGGAGAAGGGAAATTCCTTAATTTAATGGCGGTGGGGGCGGGACGTAGGCAATGGAGAGTAATGACATCTTTCTTACTCTGTTCCTTGTTTGGGTTTAATGCCTGGTCGATCCCAGTTAGTGACGATGTACAAGTAAAACAAGCAGAAGAGAGACTGCAAAACGCAATAAAGAATCCTGAATTTATGTTGCATAACTGGATAGAACTACCCACTTCTCCGGCTGCCCGTAATAAAAAAGTACATCAGTTGAGTATAAGAGAAGCGATTTTATTAGCCTTACGTTACAACCCCAATATTCAAAATGCCGAACTGGATCGCATTGTTCAACGCTATCAATTACGTTTGGCCCACAATCAGTTTGAATTGCAATATGCTTTAGGTGCTTCTGGAGTGCTCCAAAAAAGCAGGTTCAATGGTGTGGGTACCGATACAACCCATACGTTGTTAGCCAGTCCGGAGTTTAATTTGAAAACAAAGCTCGGGACAGAAGCCAATTTATCAATAGATAATAACGTCAATGAAAATAATAATTATAATCCCACATTGAATTTTTCCTTAACCCAGCCTTTATTACGCGGTTTTGGGAAATCAGTCAACGAGGCAGCACTTTTAGATGCTGAGGACAATGAGTGGTTAAACAAATTAAATTTACAACAGTCAGTTGCCGATCAGGTCACGCAAGTCATTATGGCTTACCGAATGCTCATTTTGAGTGGGAATAATTTACAGAATCAGCGGTTGCAGTTAAAAGAAGCTAAAAAATCTTATGAAATTAATGAAAAAAAAATAAAGGCGGGTCAATTAGAACCAACAGGGAACATTCAGCAATCGTATCAAATCGAATCGTTAAGTTTAATGGTGGAACAAGCCGAAAATGATTTTCAAACTGCATCGCAGGATCTTTTGCAAACTATTGGTCTTGATCCGGAAATGCACATATCAGTTCCCAGCGATGTTGCTTTAGACAAACTCACAGTGCCTAATTTACAGCAGTCCATTGATCAGGCTTTAAATCATAATACAATTTATTTAGCACAAAAGATGACATTACGGGCTGATGAGCGTGCTTATAAAGTGGCAAAGAATCAGCAGCTATGGCAATTGGATCTGTCAGGCAATGTGCAAAGTGGCGTGGTGAATGATGTGACTGGTGTTAATGGCGGTTTAAATGGGATTTACAATGGAAATAATATCACGGAAGCTGCTCGTTTAACCCTAACTGTGCCCCTCCATGATATCGGTCGTCGCAGTCAATTGATTAACGCTAAAGTCCGCTTGGAAAAAGACCGCTTAAATTTACTTGCCACAAAACGAGCTTTAATAACGAATATAACCAATACCATTAACAACATAAGAAGTTTGGCAAAACGTTATCAATTAGCACTAAAACAAGTGAAACTGGCGGAACAATCCTATGCATTGGAGAAGAAAAAACAACAAGCAGGTATATCGAGTGCGTTGGATGTTAACAACACACAGAATCAGCTGATTCAAGCGCAATCTGGATTAATCAATGCAAAAATTGCCTATCTCAATCAGATATCAAATCTGCAAAAGACATTGGGAACAACGCTGGAGCATTGGCAAATTAAATTAAGGTATGGTGGATGAATAGGTATTTAAACAAATCAAAACTTCTAATTTTATTATTGAGCGGGTTTCTTTTATCTTCATGTGGTCATCATGAAAAGAAAAAACCGGTTGCCTTACACCAGTACAAAGTCGCAGAACAGACTATGCATAAGACCCTGCATTTTACTGGAACCGTTCAGCCTTTGCATGAAAATACAATCGCCAGTCCAATTGAAGCAGTGGTTGAAACAATGAATTTTCATTATGGGCAGATGGTTAAAAAGGGCGATATGATTTTAACGCTGAACTCCACTGAGCTACAAAGGCAATTTAATGAAACATTGACAGAATACTTAAAAGCCAAAGACAGTTATACCATAGCAAAGGCTAAATTTGTTGGCACTCAGGATTTATGGGATTCAGGTCTATTGTCCAAGAATAATTACATGAGTGAAAAATCAAATGTGGACACCGGTCGGGTTACTTTAATGCAATCCACACGTAAACTGACGGAAATGCTGGAAAAACTTGATGAAAACAGTCCAAAAAATTTATCGGCTTTAAGTTTGGCTGATTTCGATAAGATAAAAAACATTTTGACAGCAAATCACAATGTGATTCGTTTAAAATCACCAGATGATGGAATACTGCTGTATCCGCCTAAAGCCGGAGAGGATAAAAGTGCACGTGTGACTGTAGGGTCTACAGTAAAGTCAGGCCAAGTTATTGGCTTAATTGGTGATTTATCTGGGATCCGTATCGAAATTGATGTCCCAGAAATTGACATCACCCAGATTCAAACAGGCATGAATGCTACTGTAAGCGGTGTCGCATTTGGTAAATATCAATTAAAGGGACAATTGGTTAGCGTGAATGCACAAGCATCAACGAACAATGGCTTACCTTTTTTTACAGCAGCAGTTGAGGTTAAAAATCTAACTCCTGAACAGCAACATTGGATCAAAGTGGGTATGAGTGCATCCATAGAATTAAGCGTAGATAATGGCAAACAGCTTCTTGTCCCTATTGCTGCTATAAAACGGGAAAAAGGCCAAAGTGTCGTGCGCGTGCAAACTAAGCCAGGCGTTATTGAACAGCGAGTGATTACAACGGGTGCTGCGCAAGCGGATTCAGTGGTTGTTGAGACCGGTTTAAAGGCAGGTGATGTGGTGGTTTATGAGTGATCTCGTTATAAATTGTGATAAAAACAATTCCTCGAGTTATAATTTGGAAGAGGATGCGCGTGTTCTTAAACAATCCTTAAATCCCGCTTTGAAAGCGCCGGATGCCAGCAGTGTAAAAAAGACGCAGCCACCATTAATGATGCTTTCCAATCTTATTAAGACGTACCATCTTGAAGGTATCAGCACCACGATTTTAAAAGAAGTCTCACTTACAGTGCATGAAGGAGATTTACTTGCGATTGTAGGAGCTTCTGGTTCAGGTAAATCGACTTTGATGAATATTATGGGACTTCTGGATAAAGCCGATTCTGGAACCTATTTATTGAAAAATCGTAATGTTGCTGCATTGAGTGATGATGAATTGGCGGAATTACGAAATCAAAACATCGGTTTTGTTTTCCAGCAATTCAATTTATTACCCAGATTTAGTGCTATGCAAAATGTAGCCTTGCCACTAATTTATCGTGGCGTTGGTGCTGCTGAAATTAAGGAACGGGTACTTGCTGCTCTTGAGCGCGTCGGGATGCATCAGTATGCACAACACCGCCCCACACAATTATCTGGTGGACAACAGCAACGCGTTGCCATCGCTCGTGCTTTGGTAACGGAACCGCAAGTGATTTTGGCAGACGAACCTACGGGTGCTCTTGATTCACGTACCGGCAATGACGTAATGAATTTATTTTTAAGTTTGCATGCACAGGGACGTAGTATCATTATGATTACCCATGATGAGCAGATTGCAGCATTGTGCCAGCGAAAAATCACGCTTGTGGATGGTTTTGTGATGGCGGAGACTGCATCATGAATTTTGCCAGACATTGTCAGCAAGCGCTAGTGAATTTGACCGCCGCTAAGTTACGTTCTTTTTTAGCGGTTTTAGGCATTTTAGTGGGTACTGCTGCAGTTGTAGCTTTAATTAGTAGTGGTCAACTCGCTACGGAAAAAGCATTAGCCCAATTCAAGGCATTAGGTACCGATTTATTGGCAGTAGCGGTTTATCCCAAAACGACGGACAAATCATCTTCTGGAAGTATGGAGTCAATTTCTGTCGCGCAATGGGAGCAATTGCCTGAGCGAATACCCTATATAGTTGATATGGCACCCTATAGTACCGCATATCAACCCTTGAGTTTTCAAGGCAAACAAATGCAAGGGGCTGTCATCGGTGCGAATGAGCATTTGGCAAAAATTGTGCATATCAAATTAGCTGCCGGGCATTTTGTTTCTTTTGTTGAATCTTATGAACACTATTGTGTCATTGGAGCTGGTTTAGCGCGACAAATCCAAGAGATCAGTTTTGATGATCCTATAGGCAAACAATTACGCATAGGACAATCCTTGTATACGATTATTGGTGTGGCTGAGCCTTGGAAAGAAAATGGCTTTTTCAATGAAGATGTCAATCAGGCGGCGATTATTCCATTGGCTGGAATTAGTCTCGTTAGTAAGGATGCGAAGGTGAACAATGTGGTTATGGAGTTGAAACCTGATAGTCCTATAGATGAGGTGATTGAAGAAATAAAACAAATTATTGGTTCAATCGCTCCCAAATTGAGTGTTTTCCCACGTAGTGCAAAACAAATTATTGCCAGCATGGAAAATCAAGGACATATTTTTACTTTATTGCTTGCGGTAATTGGTGGCATTTCACTTCTGGTTGGTGGCATTGGGGTGATGAATGTCATGTTGGTTTCAGTTAGTGAGCGTAAAAAAGAAATTGGTATTCGTAAGGCCGTTGGTGCCAAAAATAGTGAGATTCAGGCACTATTCCTAGCCGAATCAGTGATGCTTTCTTTATTGGGAGGTATCCTTGGGGTGCTTTTAGGGCTAATTTTTACACGCATTTTAGCCTATTTTAGTGATTGGAATTTTTCAATCTATTTTCTTCCTCCAGTAGCTGGATTTTTAGTATCAGCGGCCACTGGAATTTTCTTTGGTTTTTATCCTGCACGACGCGCCGCAAAATTAGAGCCGGTAGTATCCCTACGCAGCGAGTAATAGACCAGTTGGACTTTTAAGAGATTACATATGAGGATGCTCCTCCTCATCATCTTTTGGGTTATCAGATTTGTGTTCGAGTCGATCCTTAAATGAATGAACTACATCTGATGCACTACCTACTGCACTGCTTCGAGCTCTTACCTGATCAAATAATTCTTCATCTTCCCCCCCTTCTTCTTTGACCGGTTCTGTCTGTGCTTTTTTTATAGAGTCAAGTCCAGTACCTATTGCATCAACTATTTGTTTTAGTCGATAAGACTCTGTAGCGTCCTTTGACTTTTGCATATTGTTGAATAGGTTACGTCCTAATTCTTTAATTTGCTCAAGAAAAGCTTCAGCTTTTTGTGGCGTTTGAGCATTTTCATATTTTCTTGCAAGCGAGTTATATTGCTCAGCTAGTTTATGAAGATTATCAGGCCATGAAATGGTAGTGCTACTGCTCATTTCTTTAAACATAATAACACCTAGGGGTTTTGTTTGTCTTATATACAAATAGTAGACTAAAATTTAATGAAATGTGTTTACACTTAGTTTGTAGCCTGGGTGCAGCGCAGCGGAACCCGGGGATCGGTACTATTTTATTTCCCGGGTTCCGCTGCGCTGCACCCAGGCCACATGTTACATGTCCAATTTATTGCTCTATTGCATGCAATTTATAAGTACCTTATGATGAAAAACTCTTTTTATCATTAAATGGACTTGCACATGTTAAAAAAATTTTGGGGCGTGATGGTCTTAACATTGGGCCTTTTTTCTATTTCTTTTGCTGATTCTGCCTCGCAACAAACTAGCTCTTCAAATAATGACCAAGTTCCCTCAAGTTATTTGCCTGTGGTGATTCACGAGACGTTTAATAGTATTTTGCAGCGCATGAGTAGTGCAAAAGAAGCGATTAATGAGCGTCAGCAAGAACTATTAAAAAAGCGTTATGACTTAAGCAATAATCCTTCGAAAACGGTGAAAATGTCTGGTGGAAAACCCATCCAAGAGGGTGTGCGCGTGAAGCTTCCTCAGGGGATTACATGGGAGCAGCTGGCTAAAATGAGTCCCGAGGAGATTAAGAAAAAAGGCCTATTCCCACAGGGATTCTTACCATTGCCTCATCCCAATCATCCCGAAGGAGGGATGTTATTCCCCAAATTTGTTATCGATGAAATTAAAAAACAGGAAGATAGAGATTTGACCCGTTTTGATTTGGATTTTGATATTCCGGATCATTTTTTACCTCCATATCCTTCTCCTATTTATCTGACGACCCGACCTGATCTGGGTGATGTATCGCAAGGTAAAGTAGTCACGCTCGAAAACTATTATGAATTATTTAATGGGATATTGAATCCGAAACAAATCGAGGGATTGCGGTTGTTGCTTACTCCATTTCCTCAACAACAATTCAACCAAACTGAAGATCGACGTACAGTAAAACCAAGTCGTGGCGTGGCGTGTTTTGATTGTCATACCAATGGGCATACGAACAAAGCAACGCATTTGGCTGGTGATGTTAGACCTCAAGAATTTCGCCATCGTATCGATACCCCAACCTTACGCGGTGTGAATATCCAAAGATTATTTGGTTCTCAACGTGCATTAAAGACAGTTGAAGACTTTACTGAGTTTGAACAACGAGCAGCCTACTTTGATGGTGATCCGGTTATTGCGACTAAAAAAGGCGTCAATATTCTGGAACGGGGTAGCCAGGTTCATTTCATGGCCGAATTCCAAGAAATTCTAGATTTTCCTCCGGCACCTAAATTGACTTGGGAAGGTAAGTTGGACCAGGCCAAAGCAAGTCCCGCAGAATTACGTGGACAAGAATTATTCTTTGGTAAGGCAAAATGCTCCAGCTGTCACACACCACCTTACTATACAGACAATACTATGCATAATTTACAGACGGAACGATTCTATCAACCACAGATGATTAATGGCGTGAAAGCAGTGGGCGATGGACCGATAAAAACATTCCCTTTACGAGGAATCAAAGATTCGCCACCTTACTTACATGATGGTCGTCTGTTAACTCTTGCAGACACAGTTGAATTTTTTAACATAGTTTTGCAATTGCAGTTAACTCAAGATGAAAAGGCCGATTTAACCGCATTTATGGAAGCATTGTAATACACGCGGTATAATCGCTTAACTTTGCTGGCCTGGATTTTATGTAGCCTGGGTGCAGCGCAGCGGAACCCGGGTTTTCTATCAAAGGTTTTCCCGGGTTCCGCTGCGCTGCACCCAGGCTACATTGGAGCAAGGCTATGATAAATGGTCTATCTTAAGTATTAAGATGGCAATCAGATAACTTAAAAAACAGGGGGAAGGGCTATGAAAAAATGGGGACTTGCGATTATCGCATGTGTTCTAATACATCATGCTGCCTTTGCACAACAAAATTGGAATGATTGGGTTGCAGGTATCAGAGCGGAAGCGTTAGAAAAAGGGATTTCAGCAGACATTTTTGATGAAGCCTTTGCAGGGATCCATGAACCAAGCCATCAAATTAAAGGTCTTTTACATTCGCAACCAGAACATCGGCTTACTTTTATTAAATACCGCAACACGCGCGTCGATGCTTATAGAATTGCCATAGGACGCAAGGAATATAAAAAGAACCAGGCTGTATTAGAAGCAGTAGCCAAACAATATGGGGTCAATCCTTGCTTTATTGTTTCATTTTGGGGTATGGAAACAAGTTATGGTACATATATGGGGAATTTCCCCGTAGTGAAAGCCTTAGCGACCCTTGCTTATGACTCCAATCGAAAAGATTTTTTCCGTAAAGAGTTATTTATTGCCTTACGGATTCTGAATGAAGGGCATGTTGACTTGGCTGATTTCAAGGGAGAGTGGGCAGGAGCCTCAGGCCAACCGCAATTTTTACCTTCGAGCTGGGTTAAATACGCTGTAGATTACGATGGTGATGGTCGAAAAGACATTTGGAGGAGTAAACCTGACGTATTCGCTTCAATTGCAAACTACATGAAGCAAAACGGATGGCAAACTGGTGAGCCATGGGCAATCCAAGTCAAATTGCCTCGTAAATTTGATATGGCAATGGAGGGTAAAACCATTGTGAAACCGGTGAGTGAATGGAATTCTTTAGGGGTGCGCACAGAAGATGGCAAGCCTTTACCTTATCAAAATCTGCAAGGTAGTATCGTTCAACCATTGGGTGGCCCAACATTCTTAACCTTCCCTAATTATAAGATGATTTTGCATTACAATAATTCCATCTATTATGCAGGAGCCGTAGGGTATCTAGCAGATAAAATTTGCCAAGGGCAACAAAGGTAGCGTTATGGACAATTATCTAGATAAAACAGCCAGCTTAACTCCTTTAGCAAAAAGGGTAATCTGTGATAAAGCCACAGAATATCCTCATACAGGCACCTACAATTTTGTAATGACAATCGGTACTTATTTGTGCAGGCGCTGTGGTTTGGCCTTATTTCGTGGGTCAAGCCAATTCAGTTCCGGGTGCGGCTGGCCTAGTTTTGATGATAATATTGTCCATGCGGTGAGACAGATTCCTGACCGCGATGGCAGACGTATGGAAATACTCTGCTCACGCTGTGACGCACATTTAGGACATGTCTTTACCGGAGAATATTTTACGCAAAAGAATTTGCGTCATTGTGTCAATTCAGCTTCCATTGATTTTGTAGCAGACAGCCTGGTATTGGATACTGAAGAAGCGATTATGGCTGGTGGATGCTTCTGGGGGGTTGATCATTTTTTAAAGCAAATCCCCGGAGTTCTTCGTGTTGAGGCAGGCTATACAGGTGGTGTTACCTCAGAACCAAGCTATGAACAAGTGTGCCAAGGCAATACCGGACATTATGAAGCAGTGCGAGTTATTTATGATAAAGCCAAAACGGATTACCACCAGGTTTTAAAACGTTTTTTTGAAATTCATGATCCCACACAAAAATCAGGGCAAGGTCCTGACATTGGCCAGCAATATCAAAGCGCTGTATTTTATTACAATCAAGAACAATTAGAGGAAGCGGAAACCTTAATTCAAATGCTGCAAAAAAGAGGCTACCAAGTTGCTACGCGTCTTTTTTCAGTACAAACATTTTGGCCGGCAGAAGAATACCATCAGGATTATTATGCCAAACATCATAAAGCACCTTATTGTCATCAACCTGTAAACCGGTTTGATTAAGATTTTGGGTTGTGGAGGTACGAAATGGAATTTACTTTTCGAATTGCTAAGAAAAAAGATAAAGAAGAAATCCTTTCTTTAGTAAAAAAATTGGCTGAGCATGAACGAAAAAAACCGGAAGAGGTCAATTTAACTTTAGATAAAATTGAGTCTCACGGTTTTGGGCGAAATAGGTATTTTTATGTCTTACTGGCTGAACATAAAAGAAAGCCGGCCGGTTATGCCTTATTTTTTTTCTCCTACTCTTCCTCAGAAGGGTCGCCCATTCTTTATATCGAAGAGCTATTTGTAGATGAACTCTATCGTAACTATGGATTGGGAACTGCATTGTTGTCGAATCTTGCTCAATTGGCAATTGAGAAAGAATGTTGCCGCATGGAAGGACATGCAGTGACCTGGAATAAAAAAGGCATCGAATTCTTCAAATTTATCGGAGCAACTCCGCGAACGGATTTACTGCAGTTTCGTTTATCCGGTGAACATTTAAAAAAATTGGCTGCACAAAAATAAAGGCATTCATTTTTTCAATTTTTTCATAACCATACCTAAGAAAGGAAACGCCAGTAGTTGGGTTGCAATGGAGAAGATAACCAGTGCTGAAATGGAAATGTCGTAAAGTACGCCCATTACAACACTCCCTAAAAACCAAAAAATACCAAATCCGGTATTGAAAACTCCATAAGCTGAACCTCGTTTTTCTTTCGGTACCATACCGCCAACTATGGCACGCATTAGTGATTCATGAGCACATACACCAATGCTCCATAAAATAACTCCTGCTAAAGCTACACTGGAATTGCCAAAAAAGACTAAAGGCGCAAAAAAACAAGATAAAAAAGAAACAATCACTAAAATAATAAAACCATGACGATCATAAAGAGATCCAAGTAATGGGGCACTTATAATATTAAATCCTTTTGCTATGGCATAAGAAATTGGAATCCACAGCGGGGATAAAAGACCTGTTTTTTGAAAGTGAAATGCGATTAAGGGAAAATCGGCATAGCCTGCTGCTATAAGTGCTGCCCCTGATAAGTACAGCCAAAAAGCGGTGTTCATACTCATGCCAGTCACTTCAAGCGTGTCGTGATGTACCTCCAGATCCTGAGGACGCGGATAGAGCCATCGTGCGAGCAATAAAGTACTTAAGGCACATAATGCAGGGATTAGAAGTAAGGCGAAACAGTACTGATATCCCATTTTAAAATAAAGTGCTAGAGCAATAATCAAGGGACCTAACATAGCACCCGTTTGATCCAATGCTTCATGTAAGCCAAATGCCCAACCCAGTCCTTTTTGGTGTCCTGCATGGGCAAGCATGGCATCGCGAGCCGGTGTACGAATCCCTTTACCTACACGTTCCGTAATAATTAAAACAGCGGCAATCCACCAATGACCGGCTATGGCTAACAAAGGAACTGCTAATAAGTTACAGGTATAGCCAAAAATGGTAATGGTCCAATACTTGTGCGTACGATCAGCAAGATAACCTGATACCATACGTAGAACATAACCTAACAGTTCCCCAAAACCTGATACAAATCCAACAACAGCTGCATTGGCTCCTAATAATGCCAAATATGGCCCGGTGATACTGCGCGATCCTTCATAGGTCATGTCAGCAAAGAGACTCACAATACCCGTAAGGATAATGAATTTAAGTGCAGCATCTTTAGATAAGTCTTTTTGAAAGTTCATGAGTGTATCTCTATAAGGTTATAGATTTTATCTTTTTTTATCCCGGGTTGAAGATACATTACAATCCGTAAAAACTATTATAACTCACCTTACGCACCCAGCTGTCAATAGGCCATATTTCTCAGCTCCTGCATGGCAATTTGATTCGCTTTGACGATGAGTTTGTATTTGATAGCGAAGTGGTTCATTTTTGTTTTGAATTTTATTTTGAATTTTAATAGTTCAAGTTTGCAATAAGCGATGATAAGGCATTTAATGCAATGAACCACCCCATCCACTGAGTTGGCAATTAATTGTTACCAGCTTAGAATTCAAATTGACAATTTTGAAACTAGATGGGAGGTTCATGAATGAATATTAGCTTATTAAGTATTGATATAGCCAAAAACGTGTCGTTAAAAAGCTTATCAATTATGTAAAAAAAGTCTATGGTAAAGACACTATCCTTTTTAACATAGCCGAGGGCATCGTCAAGTTAACTTTTGAGGTACACTGAGATTTATTTATTGAGTCGCCGCAGATGCTACGAAAGAGCCCAAAAAGATATAGATATCCTGTAGAGATAATCAGTATTTGCGTATGGAGTTATCATTGGTTTAATGAGAGCTACCGAGATGTTTCGGAGCGTTTGTTGTCTCGTGGGATTGAGGTAAGCTATGAAACGATACGCCAATGGTGCATCAAATTTGGCCCTCATTTTAAGAGTGTGATTAAGAAGCGAGAGTCAAAGCTATCGGATAAATCGCATTTAGATGAGCAACAGCCGCGCATCAACGGAGAGATTTATTACTTATGGCGAGCGGTCGCATAAGGGATTAAATAATCGCGTGGAAAATACTCATCAGCCCACACGCAGAAAAGAAAAATCTCTCATCCGCTTTAAATCACCAGCCGGTGCTCAGAACGTCCTGGCTTTGATGGGAAAAACCAGAAATATCTTCGCAGCCGCCGTTGGGCGCTATACCAACTCCGCACTAAATCAACGAATCTAATTTCACAGGGCTAAAGACATTTGGCAATCAGCTGCTTCCCAGATTCTTTGCGCCTAAAATTTATCAAGCATTCTTCCCTACATTCATAAAAGTTAACTTGACGATGCCGGAATTTTCAATACAATGATTGTTTTTTTTAATCATAAGTGATTGTTTTTTAATCATAAAAGACTGCCCAGGATAATTAGTGATGCCCATAATTCTCTTTGATGATAACCGCATTAGCGAATCAGAGCTTAAGACCCACAATCGACTACTTCAAGATATTTTATCTGGGAAATTACATACACCACAAATCAAAAAACTGGTGGGAATGGCCTATCAAGGAAACGCGGTTTATAGAGCAAAAATCAACGACAAAATTCGTCTAATTTTTACCTATCAGATTCATGAAGAACAAAACACGTTACTTGTTTTAGGGGTGATGGACGATCACAATTACGCTCAATTGAAAAAACAGCTCGAGGCCTCTAAAACTACTAAGCGTTACCTTGCTATGGATCTTGCTCCAAAAGACAACGAATCGCCAGTTAATATAGAATCGAAGCCAATTACGTTCAAACCTACCATACCTTATAAAGGGAAAACACTTGTTTTGGATGAAAGCCAAGACAAAGCACGTCAAAACAAACCACCTTTAGTACTGTTAGGTCCTCCTGGGGCAGGAAAAACCAGTACTTTATACAACATCATGTGGCGCTATGTAAACAATATAAACGATAACAGCGTCAACCCAGCGCCAGTGCTTTTTCTCTCTTCCTCAAAACATTTAGTCACCCTGCACGAAGGCTTGTACCAAGCAGATAAACCCAATAACCAATACACAATCACCTTCAGCACCTGGCACGATTTACTACAAAGTCACTACCCACAGTCTACTCCAGTTCATGAGGCCTTCTTTGCCCAATGGCTACAAAAACAACCGATTGAAGGCTCCAGCAAAATCATCCATTACGAGCTCAGTTTAATTGCTGCCTTAGGAGCAGAAAAATACCTTAAACTGTGCGCACGCCAATGCTATTATTTCGATAATAAACCCAAACAAGAATTATTAATTAAATTATTGGATCAATGGCAAGCTCATCTCGCGGAAAGCAAATTATTCGATCCCATTGTTACCCCTCTAAATCCAGAGCGCACGCAGCCCTATACTGCAATTTACTTGGATGAAACACAAAATCTACCACCCATAGCATTAAAATCATTAATCCCTCTGGCAATGGAACGTCATTTTGTTTCTTCTTTGGATAGCGAACAATGTCTACTCTCATCACCCTACATTCATAATTGCCTCAAAGAGTTGTTATATCTCTATTATGGAAAAAACTATACCGAGCAACTATTAACTTATACCTGGCGCTGTCCTCGTAAAGTAACCGAGGTAGGTAATCATTTAATGAAAACGAAATACGATATGGATAACGGAAATCAACGACGTGTTTACAAAGACATTGTCTCAAAAAGTCTTGAAAAAGGAATCGTAAGCTGGCTTAACACAGCGGGTTTTCCCGCTATAAAATATCTTGGGGCTTTAGCAGGAACCGCTGTCATTGCTTTCCACGCTGTATCCTCAGAAGAACGCTTGCTCATTAATGAACAGCTAGGCACCAACAATATTTTAAGTCCGGAACAAGCCATTGGACTTGATTTTGATACGGTAATACTCTGGAATCCTGTTTCTAAGGTTAATGCAATATCCTCTCTTACCAAAAAAAATCCAGCCGACCAACTGACGCTGGATCAATGGAATGCGTTAAATGCGCTCTATGTTTCTATAACTCGTGCGCAAAAACATGTCTTTTTTTATGATGAACAACCAAAGCATTGGAAAAATCTCACAACCCAACTAATGGGAGAACTGCCGCTTAATCAATTCGATGCCTTAGAACCTGGAGTGCATGCAACGCCTGAAGCAGAACGAGCAAAATGGCAAGCCCAAGTATCCCCCCATTTACAAGAAGGAAATATAGTGGTAGCTCGAGGCATTATGGAATTTAACCTTGGCCTAAATCCACAGGAGATTGAAAACCAAATCAATTTGGCTAAGCCTTATTCTCCTAAGATGACAACGCCCATTATTTCTAATCCTGAAACGAAACCTCAAGACAGTGTAAAAAACGCTAACGAACCCCCAACAAAATCTAAGAAACCCAAGGCCTCATCAAAGAAAAAAGCATCGGCTTCTTCCTCGACAAAAGACAAAGAGTTTGATTATATTAAAAAGTTAGTTAATTTATATATTGGTGGCGATTTTAGCGCTCTAAAAAAACTATTAGAATCGCCAAAAGTAGAACATTATTTATTTGAGGTTCCGCTAAAAGAATTCAACTCTAGTGGTTACCAATTTAATAGCAATAATGAAAATTTATTTGCATGGCTGGCAGAATGGAATCCGAGTATCCTGACAACAATATTCCTCAATCTTCTCGCTTCCCTCGAAAAAACCAATACTTCTATTTCGCTACCTCTACTAAAGACAATGTGTCGAATTGAAAACAACAAAACCCCCTCATTATTAAGTCTTGTATTCTTCGACATTATTACTACGCCTAAGTATCAAAAATTAATTCAATTTCTCATGAAAACGCAACGTGATGAAGACAAAAAAAACTACATTTCTACTTGTCTGAATGCACCTACTGAAAAAGGCCTAACACCTGCTGGGTTTTGCGTGGAAAAGGGTCTTATAGCAGGACTTGAGGTATTATGTAAATTGGGAGTTAATCTAGGTACCTCCTTAAGCGAGGGATTACCCCTTTCCGTTCAAGCGATTCGTAAAGGACAATTGAAAATACTAAAAGCATTGGACCAATTAGGCGTCAATCTAAACACACCTTTAGAAACAGGCGCAACACCACTATTTTTTGCTGCTATGGAGGGGAATTTAGAGATAGCGCAGTTTTTGCTCACAAAACAAGAAAAACCAATACCACCATTTAAAACATCTAAAAAAATACTGATTAGTTTATTGTGTGAAAAAGAAAATACTGCAAACAACGAGTTGGTATTCAATAGACTAAATTATTTTATTACCGGGCAAGAAACAGATGATGAAAATAGTGATCCATTAATTGAACTTTATCCCGCTGACGTCGCATGGATAAAAGGTCATCTTCACCTACTCCCTCTATTGCTGCCTTATTCTGATAAAATACGCTCTTTTATGAAGGGGGAGCCCCAAAAAGAGAAGGATATGAGCGCCCTTTTGGGAATATACAAAGGTACACATACCTTATTCAAACCGGATAAGCTAGACGATTTATCAGCTCAGTTGTTGCTGAATGTAGCGACAGGAAAACAGGATATGGCCGAAAAGATAGTGAGCATGCACCCTGAGTTGCTGCTAGCACGTGGCACAGTAACTGATTATTCGGGTAGAACCTTCGAGAACATCAGCGCATATGAATACGCTTATTGGGCAAAGGATACTCACATGTGCAGGATGCTAGAAAAATATATGAACGCAGAGACAAAAGCGGCGATGCTCAAGCGCTGTGAGAATATCGAGAAGATTGGGTTGTCTTATAAGCAACATGGTAAGTTTAAGATTTCAAACCATTTTGACTTTACACCACTCAAAACCGCATTAAAAAATTATATTGATGTATATAATTATTCATACGATATAAATAAACATGGTGAAATTCAAGGTATTCCCCGGCATATTTGGAAGGCTGGGGAAGACTCATGGACAATCATTGGTAAAGAACAGCGTGATCTTCCAGCCCATGTGGTTAATGAATATTGCCGGAATGACCGTTCGTTTGATCCAACGCCTACGTTTGAGGAAGATACGTTACCACGGGAGCTAACTTATGAGATTGTCTTTCACCCCAAAAGAGAAGAGCCCTGGTTTCCATTAGCTATTTCTGATTCGAAAGGTCTCGGGGTTGATTTTGCTATATATAAAACAAACAACAAGAAAGCACAAATAATGTATAAAAATGAGTCCGGTGCGGGGCGCTATGACATCAAGCTAGATTTGTTGGCTATAGACCATCTTGATAAAGTTAGAACTGACGAGCTCAAGCAATCACTCGAGAACTTAAAATCGGTTGAACCACGTCTTGATAAATTGGACTTTTGATTAAGTGGCTATCCTAAAACTTGACATCAATTTGACTATAAAGCGCAAAATAAACACTTTTAATCATTGGGAAAGTTTTATGATAAGTAAACAATGGAATGAACCCTCCCTTTAAATAGGCGTCAATAAGCGCCAGAATGTTTTAACCATTTCATAATAAAAGAAAGGAGAGTTGCTATGGAGGCTTTAATGTAATTAACCATCCCACCCACTGAGTTGGCAACCGTTTGTTACCAGCTTAGAGTTCGAATTGGATAATTTGAAACTGAATGGGAGGTTCAACAATGAATATTAGCGTATTAGGCGTAGACATAGCCAAGAATATTTTTCAACTACACGGTGTTGATAGTTCTGGCAAGCGGGTTTTAAAGCAACGTATTGAGCGTGAAAAACTATCTGCCAATATCGCTAATTTACCGTTGTGTACTATTGCAATGGAGTCTTGTCGTGGAGCGAATTACTGGGCTCGTGTATTTCAGTGCTATGGACATACTGTAAAATTAATAACTCGCCTTACGCACCAACCCTTGCTAGATAGTAAAAATTAAGTACACTCTGCATCTGATTTTTAAGGAAGGAAACTTATGCAGATGCTTGATATTTATACTGATTACCTGATAAGCCAAAATAAATATGCAACCGCAACAGGATTGTCTGATATGGTAGACGGAGCAATAAGCCATGATCAAGTGAGCCGATTTCTCAGTAAAAATGAATTGAGTTCAAAAGAGCTATGGCAGTATGTCAAATCAATTGTTCGTGAGTACCAGACTGCTACTGGTGGTGTCTTGTTACTAGACGATTCTATAGAAGAAAAACCATATACAGAGGAGAATGAGGTTAATTGTTGGCACTACTCTCATGCTAAAGGCGAAGTTTTAAAAGGCATTAATATTTTAAGCTGTATGATTCGCTATGATGACTTTAGTGTCCCCGTTGGCTATGAGGTCATAAAAAAAGACATTGTCTTTTGTGATGTTAAGACCAAAAAAGAGCGCCGAAAATCAGCTACAGCTAAAAACGAATTGTTTCGTAGGCTAATAGACCTTGCTGTTAACAACAAAGTTTTATTTGAGTTTGTGCTTGCAGATAACTGGTTTGGCTCGAAGGCCAATATGGCTTACATCCATAATGACCTCCAAAAGTCTTTTATTATTGGGATTAAATCTAATCGCACATTAGCTTTATCCAAAGATGACGCCAAAAACGGTCGGTATACAAAAGTCAAAGACTTAGATTTAGAAGAGGACATCGCTCATACAGTCTGGCTTAAAGGATTAGAATTCTCAGTCAGGCTATTAAAGAAAACTTTCAAAAACGAAAATGGTTCTACAGGTGTTCTCTATCTCGTTTCTAATGATATGACCAGCAGTGCCGAACGTCTTTATGAGGTCTACCAGAAACGGTGGCGAATTGAAGAGTATCACAAGTCAGTAAAGCAAAACGCGAGCTTAGCAAAGTCGTCAACAAAGACCGCCCGAACTCAATGCAATCATGTGTTTGCCGCTATCATCGCTTATTGCAAACTTGAACTATTAAAATTCAAAACAAAAATGAACCACTTCGCTATCAAATACAAACTCATCGTCAAAGCGAATCAAATTGCCATGCAGGAGCTGAGACATATGGCCTATTGACGGCTGGGTGCGCAAGATGAGTTATAAGCATCTTAACAAGTATTAAATACATAGTCTTGTAGTAGGGCTTTATCGCGTGGTTTAAATGATAAAAATTTCGTAAAATTTGAACAATAAGATTGAAAATGTTGCTTTGAAAACTATACTTTTTATTAAGTAACTCGTTACTTACTAAAGATGTTTTCATTTGTTGCAGAGGTTCATTATGTTGTCTTCAAAATTATCCAAAGTATGCCTAGGAACGGCTCTTTCATTTGCGCTCGTTTTACCTAGTTATGCTCTTGCAGTTACAGGAGTATCAGCAGCTCAAACAAAAGGAATAGCTTTAGCTCCGGCGAAAGTATCAACTACAAAAGTTAATGCTGCTGTAGCGGCACGCTATAAAATGGCAGGATTTAGAACTATCGTTGGGGGAAAAACAACGGGTCTTGGTGCTCTTATCCCTCGTAAAGCAACGCCTAAGGCTGCAGCTGTAGGCAAGGTAACAGTTACACGCGGGGTGTTAAACTTTAGAAAACGCTAGTTCCAGTTTATATAGTTGGAATACCTCATCATATTCCCTCTTATTGTGTCATCGATAAGAGGGAATATTTTTTTATCTGATAAGCAATGGATTTTTCTAGTTAGCACAATTTAAATGAAAAACCTTTCGGAAGGGGCTGATAGAGCTCTATACCAGACCAGACAAGGGGTTTAAGTCTAAAGATAGTGTAAAATTCATGCAATAAGATTGAAATGCAACCTCGCATAACTATACTTTTTATAGGTGATTAATTAATTACCTGATGTTTTCATTTTTTGCAGAGGTATCAATCATCATGTTGTATTCAATATTATCCAGGGCATGCTTAGGAAGTGTTCTTTCTTTTGCATTTGTTTTACCAAGTTATGCTGCTACTAGCGTAGCGAAAACCACTGCGGCTGCTAAAGTAGCTCCGACGGCAACAAAAGGTACAGCTGCTGCAGCTAAAGCGATTCCGGCAGCAACAACAACAGGTACAGCTGCTGGAGCTAAAGCGATTCCGACAGCAACAACAACAGGCACAGCAGTTGGAGCTAAAGCGATTCCGACAGCAACAACAACAGGTACAGCAGTTGGAGCTCAAGTTGGGCCAGTAGTTAACACAGGTTCTGCAACGGCGACTGGAGTAGCCAATGTGGGTTCTGCAACAAGTTCGACGAGCGGAGTAGCCAATGTAAGTTCTGCAACAGGAGTTACGGCACCTGCAACTGTGGTTCCGGCTAATAAAGTAGTCAATGCTCCAGCGGTTACAAAGGCGACAGGTGTTGCTAATGTTGGCGTAATGCAACGCTATCATATGATGGGATTTCGAGGTATTGTTGGAGGCGGAGGAAATAACTTTGTTGGTGGAAAAGTTACTGTGCTGCGTAAAGTGACTGTAGGTAAGACTGCTGCTCCCGCTGCATTGACTAAAGCTCCTGCTCCTGCTGCAGCAGTAGGTAAAACTGGAATTCTCCGAACTGGATTTTTTGGCTTGAAAAGACGTTAATTTTAGTCTTTCTTTATGGATATCTAATGCATCCCCTCTTATTGTAATTGATAAGAGGGGATGTTTTTTCTTAAAATTTAGGGTTTGAAGCAGCTAGGATGATTGTTCCTTTTTATATTGTTCATCCGCCTCTTTCGCTTTACGTTGATTTTCTTGCAATTGAAGTGCATTAAGTTGTTGTTGCCAGAGTGCAGCAGCTTGCGTTTTAAGTTGATTAAACTTTCTGACTAATAATCCTAAGTGTGTTGCCAGCATTGGAAGTTTCTTGGGTCCAAAGACAATGAGGGCAACAATAAAAATGACAAGAAGTTCGCCACTGCTCATGAGGATTTATCATCCTCTTTTGGCGACTCACTGGTTTGTTCTTCATTCAATGCTTTGCGGAAATTTCGAATCGCTTCGCCAAGATCCGTACCTATGGTTTTTAATTTGGAAGTGCCAAAAAGAGCAATAATAATGACTAGAATTAATAATAAAGAAAGAGGGCTGATGCCACTTAGTCCCATGTTAGTTCCTCGCGTTACGGTTAATAAGCACAAACAGACCGGTCAAAATGGCTCCGGTTAAAGCAAGAGGAGCGAGCTGCTTGTGGTGGATAAGATGCAAATAGTCTAAGAGGCTAACTAGAAGGAAAGAAAGCCCTGCGCCAATTGCAATGCTATTCCATTGTACTGCTGATTTTTCATTTTCTGGCTGCGCGTTGGCACGCTCTTTATTTATTATTAATTCTTCTTTTTTAAGCTCTAGAAAATCAAAGAGCAGTTTTGGCATGTGGGGTAATTGTTCTGCAAAAAACGGAAGATTATGTTTTAATTGGGTGAAAAACGCTTTAGGCCCTATTTGGTCTTTTACCCATTTTTCGAGAAAAGGTTTCGCAGTGGCCCACAAATCCAGATCGGGATAAAGTTGGCGCCCTAGTCCTTCTACGGCCAGTAAGGTTTTTTGTAATAAAACCAGCTGTGGTTGCACTTCCATATGGAAGCGTCTCGCAACCTGAAAAAGACGCAACACCACTTGCGCAAAGGAAATATCCTTTAAAGGCCGTTCAAAAATAGGCTCGCATACAGTACGAATACCGCTTTCAAATTCTTCAACACGTGTGTTACGGGCAACCCAGCCTGATTCAACATGTAATTCGGCGACACGTCGGTAATCTCGATTGAAAAAGGCTAAGAGATTTTCAGCTAAATATCGCTTATCATTGTCATTTAAAGTACCCATAATGCCAAAGTCAATGCAGATGTATTGTGGCTCTTTGGGATTTTTGTAAGAGACAAAAATATTTCCTGGATGCATGTCCGCATGAAAAAAACAATCGCGAAATACTTGGGTAAAGAAAATTTCAACACCACGTTCGGCGAGTTTTTTTATGTCCACTCCATGCGCCTGCAAGCTTTTGATGTCTGATACAGGTATGCCATGGATACGCTCCAGCACCATCACATTGGGGCGGGAATAATCCCAATATATTTCCGGGATGTATAAAATGGGAGAGTGCTCAAAGTTTCGTCTTAATTGAGCTGCATTTGCAGCTTCTCTTGATAAGTCAAGCTCATCGAGTAAGGTGTGTTCAAATTCTGTTACAATTTCCTTAGGTTTTAAGCGTCTAATCTCTGGCCAATAGCGATCTGCCCATTTGGCAATAGTATGCATAATACTCAAATCTTGCTCAATAATGCGTCGCATATTAGGTCGTAGCACTTTAACAATCACGTCTTCGCCCGTTTTCAGTGTTGCTGCATGGACTTGCGCCATAGAGGCTGATGCCAAAGGTATGGGATCAAATTCCGCAAAGACTTCATAGGGGGATAAGCCATAAGCTTTTTCAATAATCGCCATTGCTTGTTCACTGGCGAATGGAGGAACTTTATCTTGCAATTTGCTGAGCTCAAGGGCGATATCCAGAGGCAAAATATCGGGACGAGTAGAGAGTGCTTGCCCAAATTTGATGAAAATAGGCCCCAGTTCTTCCAACGACTTACGAAGCGCTTCGCCATGTGTTAAACGTTCCTTGCGAAACCAATTCCAGGGATTTAAATAAACAATGAAACGCAACGGTGCAAACAATCTTAATGACACGACTACATTATCCAGGCCGTTTTTGGCCAGAATATAATTAATATGAATCAGGCGAATGAGTTTCTTAATTGATTTCATGGCGGCTTATTAGTTGATTTACATGAGCCTGTAGACGCTCAACACTTAAGGATAACTCATCGACTTCGGCAAAAAAATCTTCCAATTCATATTTTGAGGGAATCACGCGTAACTCTTCTTGGAGGTATTCGGACACATTTTGGCGCATGGATTCATCAAGTTTCTTCTTGAGTGACATTCCTTTTCGCACAAAAGAACCAATTTGATGTGCGACCACATCACCAGTAAAGTGGGCCAAATGTCCTTCCCAATCAATATCCATCTCATCAAATAGTTTTTTTACGTGTTGCCCTAATTCCGTGTCTCCAGTCATGCGGATTTTATCATTAAACAATGAGCGAGCTTTTGATGCGGGTAATAAACTGAGACGGATTAAACCTAAAGGATTGCTATGAATTACGGTATCTGCATCTCTATCGCAGCGATCAAGCAGGATGATTTCGCCGTCTTTAAAAAGAATGAAAAAATTAACATTTAAAGGGCTTATTATCATCTCAAGGATTTTATCATCAAGTGCTTTTAGCTTGACTGGCGTCTGTTCATCCAGTTTGGCGGCTTTATTAATGGCTATTTGAAGCGCTTTTAAGGAATATTTTTTTAACATAATGCACTCAATATTTATAGGCAATGTGCAAGGCAACTATGCCTCCGCTGAGATTGTCATAGTGGCAGTCTTCAAATCCCGCATGCTCAATCATTTCTTTTAGTTTGGTTTGATTTGGATGCATACGTATGGATTCAGCAAGGTATTGATAACTGGATTTGTCCTGCGCAATAAATCCTCCTATTTTAGGTAAAATATTAAACGAATACCAGTCATAAATAGGTTTTAATCCAGGAAATGTAGGTGTGGAAAATTCGAGAATCATCACTTTTCCCCCGGGCTTGCATACCCGATACATTGAACGAAGTGCTTCTTCTTTATCCGTGACGTTTCTTAAACCAAACCCCATAGTAATGCAATGAAACGTATTATCAGCAAAAGGAAGGCATTGAGCATTACCTTGCACGTAATCAATATTTTTGTATAACCCTTCGTCCAATAAACGATTTCGTCCCACCTGAAGCATGGCCGAATTAATATCAGCAAGAACAACTCGGCCTGTTTCCCCAACTTTTTTACATAATAATCGTGTTAAATCACCACTTCCACCAGCTAAGTCCAAGACAAACTGCCCCGGATGTACTTGACTTAAGGCTACAGTATAGCGTTTCCACAGGTGATGAATACCTAAAGACATTAAGTCATTCATCACATCATAGTTTTTGGCTACTGAATGAAAAACTTCAGCTACTTTCTTCTCTTTTTCATCCCAGGAAACAGTGGAGTAACCAAAATGAGTCGTTTTTTCTTTATCAGCCATACAGAGAACACGGATTTGTTATTTAATGCTCCATATTAACTGATTTTTAGTAGGATACCCAGTCTTATATGTTCTACTTATTCATTAGGTAATATGAACGAGCGCAAGAGTATATTTTGTTCAAGGGCTTTATTTTTGACATGGTTTAGATATTATTCGGCCAAATTTAATTTTTAAAACGAAACAAAAGGTAGGTAAAAATTTATGAAATCAATTCTTGAACTTATTTCCATGATTGATAAAGAAGGCACTTCGACAATTACTGGTGTTAAAAACCGAATCAATCAGCTTATGGAATTAAATGAGGGTGGATTTAATGTTGGCGAATCAACTAGTCGCGATAGTGCAGATGGGGCGTTTACTGATTTAAGAACGTCGCCTTTACCTACCTTAGGTCCTAAGGCAACAGAAATAAGAAGACGTTTAACCTTGTTACAAAATAAATACAACTTAATTCAATTTGAAGAAAAAGTGAAAGAGGGTGATCAGTCTACATTTATTATTACCCAGGTTGCTTATCCTGAATTTCTTAACGTGACTGAATTTAATTTTCAATTTCCTGCAGAAGATATGCATTCTCCTGAAGTCAATTCAGTCATAATCAGAAGTGGATTACATGGCATCCGTTGTCACTACATTAAAGCCCAACGTGGTAATCAAACGTTTTATCCCATTCAGGATTTGCAAATGCTTGAAGAGCCTTCCCATCAGGAGCCTAATGATGATGTAATCACCTATATGAGGAATAATTCTGGTGATAATTTTTCTATCATGGACTTCATTGCTGCTCAAGATCAAAAAGATTTTAATGAGATTAAGAGTATGCTAAATAAATTTTGTGATTTGACCACGAATAATCAATTTTCACTTTATTTTCAATCCAGTAGTCCTGAATTTCCAATCGACCTTAGAGTTTTTCTCGATAAGGATGATGAAAAAGGAAAAAATGCTCAATTAAAGCTCTCAGGTTTTGTCCAATTCGGAGGCAGTTTAATTTATGAAGTAAAGTCCTCTGAAAATTCTAGTCAAATAGCGATTATCATATTACCCTGGCGTCTAAAAGTTGATTATTCCCATGCAGCATATTTAGTCTCATTTTTCTTAAAAAAATTCATAATTTTA
>NZ_LNYZ01000021.1 GCF_001468065.1 Legionella steigerwaltii | reverse complement strand
GGGTGCAGCGCAGCGGAACCCGGGGATTCAATATGATAAACCCGGGTTCCGCTGCGCTGCACCCAGGCTACTTTATATTATTTCTCTTTAAGATAATTTCACGCGTGGGTCGACCAACATATAGGATAAATCCGTCAGTACTAAACCCACAATGTAAAGAATTGATCCCAAAAATACCATCGCCCTCACAATCGCAAAATCTTGTTGCTGAATGGCATCAATTGTATAACTCCCTAAGCCCGGTACACCAAAAAAAGATTCCAAGACTAAACTGCCCATAAATAAAGAAGGAATAATAACTACAATTCCAGTTAATACAGGGAGCATTGCATTTTTTAATACGTGTTTGAACATGACCTTTTGTTCCGATAATCCCTTTGCTCTAGCGGTTTTAACATAATCTTTATGCATTTCTTCCAAAAATAAAGTCCGATACCAACGTGCACCAGCCCCCAATCCGCTAAGTACTGCCACTGTGATTGGCAAGATAACAAATTTCACCGCTTCAAAGCCACCGTCATAGCCTGAAATAGGGACCAGACGTAATATTTTACCGAAAAGATATTGTCCACCAATAATATAAAACAAACTGGAAATTGACATTAAAATAATACAAATCACGACACCGGATAAATCAAGATAAGTAGCACGAAAGAATGCCATCGCCATAGCTACAATGATGTTGGTAATGACATCCAAAATTAAAACCGGTAATGCAATGGAAAGACTGGGCCACATCCTGTATGTAATGTCCTCACTAATGTCTCGTCCTGCATCAGAAATACCAAAATTAAAAGTAAAAAGCATCATCGATTTTTGAAAAAATAAAGTCGACTCTATCTTCTGCATTCCACTTTTTTGTTCGTTAAAAAACAAGGGGAAATTATAGCCATGTGCAATTTTCCAATCATCAATCACTTGTTGTTCAACATGTTTTTGTCCTAGATGCATGCGCGCAATATCATCTGGTGTATTCACCATAAAAAACAAAATAAAGGTAAGAACATTGATTCCGAAAAGAATAGGAATTGAATAGATAACTCGTCGCAGCAAGTACTTTATCATGATATATAAGCCCTTTCTGCCGGTTTTTTTTCTTTCTTGCGATAAGCAATGATTAAAGGAAAAATCAGCATTAGAATAAGCAAAAACAATAACCCTAACGGCCAAAAAATCGGTTGATTCCAGGCCATCCTCAATTTATTTCGTAGAGGCACATTGACCGCAGTATACTTTAATGTTGCAAAAGACATCGTGTTTGCTTTAACGCGCGAAACCCAAGTCTGTGATAAAACAAACTCTTCAGGATGTATTCCCCATATCCAGGGAGCATCATACCGAGCAACGTTGATCATGGTATCAATAATCTGCTGCCTTTGGGCATCATTTTCTCTATTTTTCATTAAATTAAAGAGGCGATCAAATTCTGGATTTTGGTAATTAGCAGTATTTTCACCGCCAAATTTTACTTTGCCATTTTCACCATACAATTGAAATAAAAAATTTTCTGGATCTGGATAATCCGCGACCCATCCCCAACTGAATATTTGCGTATCGCCCGTACGCATTTTTTCTTGAAAACGATTATACAAAGTTGCCCGTACGTTCAAATCGATCCCTATCTGCGCAAATTGTTTACGCATCCAATCAAATAAAGCTTTGTCCTCAGGCCCACCTGTTGTGGTCACATCATAATGCAAAATCAAATGATTTTTTGTAACCGGATCAATCCCATCAGGATATCCTGCTTCAGACATAAGCTTTTGGGCATCACTGATTGGTCGTCGTACTGCTTCACCATCTATCCATTGATAAACATAAGGATTAATTCCTTCTTTACCTTCTCTATAGCCAAAAATACCAGGTGGGATTGGTCCTTGGGCAGCCAAGCCTCGTCCATTATAAAAAATGGCTATGTTTTCATCATAATTTACCGCGATTGAAATAGCCTGCCTTAACTTTCGCGCACGCTCGCTAGAGCCTCCGACCACACTGTCGAGCATATTAAAACCCATATAGTAAGTGCTCGGCTGATAGGTTTGGGTCAGGTACATCTGCTTCTCTTGCATTTCTGAGGTGAGTTCTGCTTTACCGTACTGATTGATGTGAATGGCTTGATCAAAACTGTCGTTACCAATTGCAGAGTTATCATAATAGCCTTGCAAAAATTTATTCCAGCGAGGAATGGATTCTTTTTCCAAAGTAAAGATTGCTTTTTCAATTAACGGTAATCGCTTCCCTGCATTATCCAAATAGCCTCGCTTTCTGTCTTCATCAGAACCGATACTTGGATAATAATCTTCACGGAAATTAGGGTTTTTCTGCAGTACCATTCTACGATTAGGATTATTTTTAACCAACATAAACGGCCCTGTTCCTACAGGATACCAACCCAAGGTAATATTCTTATCCGCCATGCCTGGTTGAGAGTAAAAAAGATCGGCTTCCCAAGGCACAGGTGCAAAAAAATTCATCGCCAACCAAAATAAAAATTGGATATATTCCCCCTTTAAAGTAATCTCAAAAGAATAATCATCCAATTTTTTAATCCCCTTTAAAGGATATTTGCGTAAATCAACATATTGATTACCACCAGGAAGCGTTTTGCCATATTCTTTAAAACCAACAATATAGTCACTCATTAACCCATAGATTGATGAACTGACTGCGGGATTAGCCAAACGTTTTATTTGATAAATATAATCATCAACAATCAATTCACGCGTACCCGTGTGTTTAAAGTCAGATAATTGATTAATGCCTTCATCATCCAAATAATCAGGGGATAATTGATGATAAAGATAGGTACCGTTCTTATCTTTGGCGAATGCTGGATGAGGCTGATAATAAATTCCTTTTTTAATTGTTAGAGTATAAACACTAAAGGCCGGAGGGGACGCGCCTTTTTCAGGTAATGGATTTCCTTGAATATCAAGATATCTCATCTGAGGCATTTGCGCAGCAGTTAATGGCGTTAACTGATATGGCCTGTGCAAATAATCATACCCCAATAAAGGTTCATAAATTTGGGCAATAAAAAGGTACTCATTTAATGAGTAAGAAAGGGCTGGGTCCAAAGTTTTAGGTTGTTCGGAAAATGATGAATAATAGATAGTTCCATTTGCTTGACTTTGAGGATATGGATTATTTAAAACCCAAGACCAGGCATAAGCGAAACTAACACTCTTAAAAAGAAGAGCAATCAGAACGATTCGTTGTATACGATTCAAAAAAATATCCTTATTCAAAGTCACCTGGGAGGTCCCCTCATCCGCCCTAACGGGCACCTTCTCCCCCGAGGGGAGAAGGGAAGTTTCATTTAACTAAGCATCTAAATATCCCCTCTCAGCTTGTGGATCTAAGAGAAATTTCATCACCAAAATATCCCCTCTCCCACTTGTGGGAGAGGGGCAGGGGTGAGGGCATTCATTCGCTTGCTAGTATTTTAAGAAACTGTTCTTCATCCAAAACAGTAACCCCCAAATCATTTGCTTTATCCAGCTTCGATCCAGCTTCACTTCCAGCAATTACATAATCTGTTTTTGCTGAGACACTGCCACTTACTTTAGACCCCACAGCCAACAATTTTGCTTTGGCTTCTTCGCGTCCCATAGTATTTAAAGTTCCAGTTAAAACGACTGTTTTTGCAAATAAAGGATGCTCCTTATTCACTTTCTTTTTTTCAACTTTTGGCCAATGAATTCCCAAAGTTAATAACCGTTCAATGACTTTGCGATTATGCTCTTGTGCAAAAAAATGAACAACATTAAAAGCACCTACAGGCCCCATATCTTGCAAACTCATCAACTCTTCCTCTGTTGCTTTGGAAATCGCATCAATATCACCAAAATGCTCTGCCAACATCCGAGCGCTGGATTCACCAATTTCTGGAATTCCAAGAGCATAAAGAAAGCGACTGAATGTTGTGTTTTTGCTTTGTTCTAAAGCGTGTAATAAATTTTTTGCTGATTTCTCGCCCATACGAGGAAGATTTGCCAAAGTAGAAACATCCAGCGTATAAAGATCAGGTAAATGACGTACTAATCCTTCATCAACCAACTGTTCAATTAGCACAGATCCTAATCCCTCAATATACATCGCCTTACGAGAAGCAAAATGCCACATCATTCTTTTTAGTTGCGCTTTGCAAAATAACCCACCCACACAACGAGCAACAGCTTCCCCTTCCTCACGCACTACATCAGAACCACAAACCGGACATTTTTTAGGTAAATGAATCTCTTTAGTATTCGCAGGTCGTCGCTCCAAGACAACGGAAACCACCTCGGGAATCACATCACCCGCACGACGAATAATCACTTTATCACCGATACGGATGTCTTTTCTGGCAATTTCATCCATATTGTGTAACGTTGCATTACTCACAGTAACTCCTGCAACACTAACCGGCGCCAAGCGTGCCACCGGAGTTAAAGCACCAGTTCTTCCTACTTGAAAATCAACTGCTAAAAGTTCTGTCATCTCTTCAGTAGCAGGAAACTTATGGGCGCAGGCAAAACGTGGTGCTCTGGAAATAAATCCCAGTTGCTGTTGCAAAGGAATGCTGTCAACTTTATAAACAACCCCATCCATCTCGAAAGGAAGTTGATCCCGTTTCGCTAACATATCATGGTAATAATCCAAGCAGCCTTTCATGCCCTCTTCCCGCTTAATATCAGAAGACACCCTAAAACCAAATTGTTTAAGAAGTTGTAATTGCTCCCAATGAGTGCCTGGCAAAGAAAACCCTTCGCAGGCACCTATACCATAACAATAAATGGCCAGAGGCCTATTTGCAGTCACTGAGGGATTCAATTGGCGTAAACTGCCTGCTGCGGCATTACGCGGATTAGCAAAAGTTTTTTCACCCAACTCCTTAGCCTTTTTATTGTATTCTTCAAAACCCTCTTTTGGCATATATACTTCACCACGAATTTCGATAACACGTGGCGGATTCGTTACTCTTAAAATTAAGGGAATTGCAGCGATTGTTTTAATATTGGCAGTAATGTTTTCACCAGTAGTCCCATCGCCGCGAGTTGCTGCTGAAACCAATAGTCCATTTTCATAGGTGAGATTAACTGCAAGTCCATCCAGCTTAGGTTCACAAGTAAATACCAATTGCTGAACCGGTTCATCCAGTTTTTCTGTAACCCGTTTAATAAATGCTTGTAATTCCTCCTCAGTAAACACATTCGATAAGGACAACATAGGTTGTCGATGAGTTACTGGCATAAATGCATCTGCCGAAGTGCCACCAACACGTTGGGTCGGTGAGTCTGCGGTTAATAATTCAGGATACTTCGTTTCCAAATCCTGTAATGCACGAAAACACCGATCGTATTCAACATCAGGAACTATTGGTGCATCCAAAACATAATAGTGATAATCGTACTGCCTTATTTTTTCTTTCAGTTCAGCAATTGATCCTTTTATTTCATCAATACTCATTCATCTCATCCGTATAATCACCAAAGGAGTTATTGCTTTTGAATGCATCGCCTGGGTGCAGGCAAAGCCGTAACCCGGGTTCCACTTCGCTGCACCCAGGCTACAATATCCAATACACTCATAACCAATCAAAGGGTAAGCAATTATCCTAAAAACATTAGTTTATCATTAAAAAATATGCTATAGATACATGTCGATTCAACATGAACCGGGGCGTGATAAAAATGGATTTTAAACGTATCTTAATAACAGTATTTCTCTTTCTGTTCTCCACGTTGATTTACTCTCTTCCACAGTCTAATGGACGTGTCAATTTAGGCATTGCATTTGTTCATGGAACAAATGACCATCGTGAAGATGCGTATGGAGGCTATTGGAAAACTGATTTTATTGAAAGTATGGCTCGTGCACTTCCAAATCCCAGAAACTACTATGTAGTCCATTGTGATTACAGTAAATATATGTGGGATGAAGAGGCTGCAGGATGTACTGCAAGTCAGTTATTAGATTTTATAGATCGTAATAAAATCGACTCTTTAATTCTTTACACCCATTCCAATGGTGCAAATGTAATGCGTTGGATCGTATCAAATCCAACCTATGACAGCCGGTACATGCGACTCAAAAGCAAAATCAAGAATATTGTCGCTCTGGCACCTTCAAGTGGCGGAACCCCACTTGCTGACATTCTCCTCAATGGAGGTATTTTTGAGGCCAGTCTGAGCTGGTTATTAGGTTATACAGGAGATGCCGTCAAGCAACAACGCGTTGGTGACATGAGCATCTATAATGAAGAACTTTTATTTGGCACTAAAAATCGACCGTCCCTGCCCGTACCGTTTAATTCAGTTATAGGGACTGACGTAATCGCCTCACCGCTTTCTTCAGCCAGTTATTGTAACGGTTATTTACTTAACAGCGGCTTAAAAATTGCTAAAGTCTATTTAGATTCGTGTGCCGATGGCTTTTTAAATTGCAGTTCACAAGCCGCTGCAGGTACTGTTTGGTTTTACGACAAACAAAAAACAGAAGATGAAACGACACTGAGTCACAATCAAAGTCGCCATTCATGTTTTGGATTAGAGAGAATACTAATTTCTGCCTTAGATTTAAAAGGAGTTGCAAAATGAGAACTACACTTACCTTATTGTCTTTGTTTTGTTGCTCACAAATCAATGCATTTACCTTACCCCAACATCCAACTAAATCTTATGATTGTGATATTTGCAGCAGTTTATCTCATGAAAATTTGCAGGATCGTTGGCAGATTTCCGAAAACACATTAAGTAAAACTGCAAATAATATTCAAAAAAGTTACAGCTACCATCAACAAATAACTGCTGCTCAATTACAACAAGGCATTAACCTAGATATTCATTCACCTGAAGCAGTACTGCGCATTATCCCTTTACAAAAAAACAAATCAGTTCCTGCATTGGAAATAAAAAGTGCCGCCAGTCAATTCATGAGCATAAAAGAAGCTTCTTCTTTGTATAGTCAGGATGAGGCAATCGACGAATCGCTCAAAATAGGGTCACATCAGACCATACTGCAAATCAAACCGGAATTAGGCTCAGGTAATTTCATCCTCAAAAGCAAGCAAATAGATCCCTCAATTGATGCAAACAAATATCTAATTCATGTTTTTGAAAAATATTCCTTAATCTATTTGCAGATCGAACCTTCCGAATTGCACTATCAATATGGGGATCAATTTAATGCACTCATTGTTCTAAAAGATAATATAACTTCCTATCCTGTGGATGATATTAACGCCTCATTGATAGGTCCTGATAACCAAATAGTTCCTCTCCAGGTAAAAGAAATAAAACGCAATCAATTCCAAGCCAGTGCCCTTTTATCTTCTGATGAGAATACTCATGGAGATAACTGGTATATGGAAGTAGATGTATCTAGCGAACTTGATGACAACACCCCTACTCACCGCAGTGGGCGTGTCGCTTTTTCCTATTCTGTACCTTCTGCAAGCCTAGTGAGCATCAGGAAAATCGCTTCTAATCCTTTGACTTTGGCAGCCACCGTAGATGTGGCTACTGCAAGTCGGTATGCGTTACAAAGTATCTTATACAAGAAAAACTCTAAAGGTGAAAATGTTCCTGTTGAAACAGTGCAAAGTGCGCAATGGCTTGTTCCAGGAAAGCAAACGATTAAATTTAGTTTTGACAATTCAGCGCATTTAGCAGAGGATCAGCTCTCAGTCGGTTACTTGCACCTTACTGATTACGGGCAATTAAAAACGGTTTATCACTATGATCAGCCGATTAAACTCAGTCAACTTTTGGACTAATGAATGCAATTTTTATCTTCAATCACTTTACTTGAGGGCATAGCATGTGCTTTAGCCCTCCAATTTCTATTCTTAATTTGGCTTTTGATAAAACAAAATCAACAAAGAAAACTAAGTGAACATTTGCATGAAAAAAATCTTGAGGCATTTACAACACAATTGCATCAAGTGCACTTGGATGTAAGCGAGAAAATTGCTCAAGGACATTTGATAACACAACAGCTGATCCACGATACCGTCCAAAAGCAAATGACTGATGTTCGAGAACAAATAAACCATAGTTTTAAGCAACATGCCAGTTCACTCACCTCTCATTTACAGTTGCTTACTGAAGAAATTCGCAATCATCTCCATGGGTTAACGCAACAAGTCAATCACAAATTAACTGAAGGGTTTGAAAAAACTTCCGCAACGTTTATTGATGTGGTGAAACGGTTAACGATCATTGATGAAGCACAAAAGAAAATCACTGAGCTATCGAATCATGTGGTCAGTCTGCAAGATGTGTTGGTTGATAAAAAAGCACGTGGCGCATTTGGTGAGGTACAGCTCGAAACCTTAATTAGCAATATGATTCCCCCTAATCATTTTGAAATGCAATATACACTAAGCAATCAAAAGCGCGCTGATTGTATTTTATTCTTGCCTGAGCCTACGGGTAATGTGGTTATTGATGCCAAGTTTCCTCTAGAAACCTACCAGCGGCTTATCAGCGTTGATACAGGGTCGAGTGAAAAGAAGTCACTGCAACAGCAATTTCGTCAAGACATTCAAAAACATATTAAAGACATTGCAGAAAAATACATCGTCCCTAATGAAACAACAGATGGTGCGATGATGTTTATTCCTGCAGAATCCATTTTTGCAGAAATTCATGCCAACTATCCAGATTTGATTTCTCTTTCTCAAAGATTAAAAGTATGGCTTGTTTCCCCAAGCACATTAATGGCAGTTCTGACTACAGCTAAGGCTGTGCTTAAAGATGATGCGACTCGTAAACAAGTTCATATCATACAAAAACACTTACACGCTTTGGCAGATGATTTTCAACGTTTTGAAAAACGAATGGACAAACTGTCTAAACACATTAATTTAGCCCATCAAGATGTCAGCGAGGTAAATACCTCTGCAAAAAAAATTACCTCACGTTTCCAAAAAATCGAATCTGTGGATATCGAGTTGGATGAGTTAGAACTCATTGAGACCGATACCTCATTGAATGAGAGCTAATATGTAGTTGTAGCTTGAGTGCTTGGTAGCCTGGGTGCAGCGCAGCGGAACCCGGGATCAGTTCTACAGTATTCCCGGGTTCCGCTGCGCCACACCCAGGCTACACTTTGATTTAAATTTGAGAAAAGTAATATGACACTTCCATTTAATGAAAACACATACATTAATCAAACATTCACGCAATTAACCATTGAAAAGAAACGAATCGAACATATTGATTTTGAAAATTGCCAATTCAAACAATGCAAATTTATAGACATTATTTTCAGCCATACAAAATTCACTGATTGCGATTTTGAATCCTGCGATCTGACTCTGGCAAAATTTCCGAGTTGTAAATTCTCAGAAGTTTCCTTTAAAAACTCAAAACTTATTGGGGTAAACTGGACTGAATTAAGCTGGCCCTTAGTCAAACTGACAAGCCCCCTCTATTTTTATAACAGTAACCTGAGCCACTCCAGTTTTTATGGATTAGAACTCTCTAACTTAATTCTTGAAGAATGTAAAGCTCATGATATTGATTTCCGAGAAGCCAATTTGAGTCATGCGAGTTTTGTAGACTCCGATTTGCTAAATAGTCTGTTTCTGCATACCAATTTAAGTGCTGCAGATTTTACAAATGCCATCAATTACACAATTAACCCGAATGAAAATAAAATCAAACAAGCACTTTTTTCCTTCCCAGACGTCATCACCTTACTCCATCATTTTGATATCAAAATTCAAGGCGCACCTGGCGGTATTGATGATTGAATCATCCGGAAAAGTTAGATTTGAGTGCAGGTTGAGTAAAAAGGATTCTCAAAAAGCGCAGCATAGATAACTATGTGAGCATTTTTGAGAATCCTTTACACTCAAGATGCGCCAAATGTGACTTTTCAGTACTACAAATAAGAGCACTTTATTACTGGACTATGCTTTGCCTTTTTTAATGGCGTTGACAGCCGTTCTCGTAAGCAAGCAACTTCTTTGATTCGTGTTTGGCTTAAGCCAGCTAACGCATTAGCATCATGTTGGGCATTCATCCCTGCATTAGTCAGCCCTATATGTTGCTGTATACCAGCACCAACAGTCATGACTCGGGTATGTGTTGAACGTAACATGGCAAAATCATGGCCGATACAAGCTTGACCTTCCTTGGGCCACCAGGATTCAATAGCACGTGTTCTCCAATTATAAAATTCCAAATCTCGAGGCAAATACTCTTCGTTAAACTTTGGACAAGGGTAAAAAGCTCGATCTTGTCGACAATACTCTTGAGCTACATGAGCTGGAATCCGAAGTTGCTCCCTTCCGACTCCATTAATCCAATGCTGTGCTCGTTGTACCCAATTCCAGAGCCGAAATCCAGCGCTGAAGTGATGAATCGCATTGATAAGTGGTTGGAAATCAAAATGATGCTCTCCCTTTATTTCGACACCATCTAACGTGTAACAAATACCTACTTGCATCACTTCATCATACTGCTCCAATAATTGCATACGCAGTTCTTCAGCAATTTTGTATCCTCCTTTGGTATAGGCTGTATTTTGCAGACAGTCCAACATCAGATTCAACATATGAATATCCATAGCCCATAACGCATATTGAAATGCTGAAATATGAAAAAATTCACGGCCTGAATAGTCTGTAACGTCACCGCGCTCGGCTAGATAATGAATATGGGAAAATGGAGTCAATTCAAATAACTTTTTCACCCTCTCTTCACAACCATGAGCCGTATGTACTAATAATTTTTCTGTAATACGCTGTGGATTGGTTAAAGAATAAAAAAGTCTCGATACGGAACCCAGCTGAGAGACTACGGATTCAGGTTGTTTTCTTCGGGCAAAGAATAGAATCGTATTAGTTAGCTCGGGTATTCTCAATACCGTCTTAACCACAATGTTCTGTTCGCTTTGAATCCCCATATCAATTTGAGCAGCTGAGGCAACGTTTTTTAGCTTTTTTTCCTTACTCTTGTGAAAAGCCATCTCATTGCTCCTAGTAATTAAAGGTAATTTCTACATCAATAGTAGCTGTTCACTTAATGGCGTCAACTTCTATATTCTACTCTTTAAAAATAAATAATCCGCAATTTTAAGATGGATCAAGGCCACACATTAGGTATAATAGCTAATTTTTAAAGCCGACTGCTTAAGCTATGCCCATAAACACCTTACTTTATAAACCGACACAGGCGAAACAAATATGGGGTCAACTCCATGGAAGCAGCTTAGCACTAGCACTTGCTGAATATTGCCAACAAACTTCTGGCATTAAGTTATTGATTGCGCAAGACAATCTCAGTGCAAATCAATTACAAGCAGAATTGAATTTCTTTCTCAATCCAAGTGCATCTCAAGAGTTATTGTTTTTTCCTGATTGGGAAACACTTCCTTACGACCAATTCTCCCCCCACCAGGACATTATTTCTGAGCGGTTGTATGCATTAAGTCGCATCCAACAAGTGACCGATGCAATTGTCATCACTTCAGCAAGCACATTGATGCACAGACTATGTCCCCCCGAATTCTTGAATCAATATGCTTTAATGCTAAAAGAAGGCCAAAAACTGGACTTAACTGCTTTTCGTAACCAATTACAACAATCCGGTTATCATTGTGTGAATAAAGTACTTGAGCACGGTGAATTTGCTTTACGCGGCTCTATTATTGATGTTTATCCTATGGGTTCCGGCTTACCATTTCGTATTGAACTTTTTGACGATGAAATTGAAAGTTTGCGAGAATTTGATACGGAAACTCAACGTACAATAGAAAAGATAAAAGAAATCAATGTGTTACCTGCGCGAGAGTTCCCTTTAAATGAACAAAGCCAACTCCTGTTTCGACGTGCTTTTAGGGAGTTATTTCCAGGCAATCCAAGCCAATGCCCTATTTATGAAGCAATCAGTGAAGGCCAATTCCCTTCAGGAATCGAATATTATCTGCCTTTATTTTTTGAAAAAACGGTTACTTTTTTCGATTATTTACCAGAAAATGCCAAAATTTGCTTGATTGAAAACATCCAAAATAACGCTGAACAATTCTGGCAAGAGCTGAACGAACGTTATGAGCAAAGACGATATGATGTCAGTAGGCCTATTCTATCGCCTCCGGCATGCTTTATTAATCCAACTGAATTATTAACTAAAGCCAATGCGTATGAACAACTTCGGCTGTTCCAAAATCCTTCGGATAAAAAAGGAGCGGTGATTAATTTTGATATTGTCCCAGGTCCTCAATTACCCATAGACAGGAAAACACAAGAGCCATTAAGCCAACTTCGTGAATATTGTGATGATTCTTCGCGCCGTTATTTGATTGTGGTCGAAAGTGCAGGACGACGTGAAGTGTTACTCGATTTACTTAAACCAAGTAGCATTACCCCTAAAGTACAATCCTCCTGGTACGATTTCATTAATGATACTGCTCCAATCAACATCAGTACTGGGGATCTCATTTATGGATGTGAATTAAAAGAGAGTCACATCGTTATTATTGTTGAATCTCAATTATTTGGGGAACAAAGTACACCTCAAAGACGGAGTGCACAAAAAACCATTGATCCCGACTTAATCATCCGTGATATGGCTGAACTACGTGTTGGTGCTCCTGTAGTTCATCTGCAATTTGGCGTAGGACGCTATCAGGGATTACAACATATAGAATCCAATGGGATTGCAAGCGAATTTTTAGTTCTTACCTATGCAGGTGACGATAAGATTTATGTACCTGTGACCTCGCTTCATTTGATTAGTCGATATACTGGGGTTGATAGTGAGCATGCCCCCTTGCATAAACTAGGTTCGGATCAATGGCAAAAAGAAAAGAAAAAAGCTGCTGAAAAAATTCATGATGTTGCGATCGAATTACTTGATCTTTATGCAAAAAGAGAAGCGCAACCTGGATACCAATATAATGTAGAGCACAATGAGTATGTTAAATTTGCCAGTGCTTTTCCGTTTACAGAAACGCCAGATCAACTACAAGCAATCGAACAAATCATTAAAGATATGGAATCCCCAAGACCAATGGATCGATTAATTTGTGGGGATGTAGGTTTTGGTAAAACTGAAGTCGCCATGCGCGCCGCTTTTGTTGCAGTGCAAAACGGTAAGCAAGTCTGTATTTTAGTTCCAACCACCCTGCTTGCAGGACAACATTTTGAATCATTTCGAGATCGATTTGCCGACTTTCCCATCAACATTGAGTTACTCTCACGGTTTCGTTCAGGTAAAGAAACTGAGGCAGTGCTTGCCTCCTTAAAATCCGGAACCGTTGATATCGTCATAGGAACACATAAATTATTTCAAAGTAATATTGCTTTTAAAAATCTTGGATTGCTTATTATTGATGAAGAACATCGTTTTGGGGTCAAACAAAAAGAGCACATTAAAGCCCTGCGCACCCATGTCGATATTCTATCCATGACTGCGACTCCAATTCCCAGAACATTGAATATGTCAATGGCAGGAATAAGAGATATCTCTCTAATGACCACGCCTCCCGCCAAACGTCTGGCAATTAAAACATTCTGGCAAGAGAAAAAAGATGCTACCGTACGTGAAGCCATCCTCAGGGAAATCCTTAGAGGGGGCCAAGTTTTCTTCCTGTACAACAATGTAGAAACTATTGAACGAATAGGTCAGGATTTACAAACTCTGGTCCCTGAAGCAAAAATCCGCACTGCGCACGGACAAATGCGCGAGCGCGAATTAGAACGAGTCATGTCTGATTTTTATCACCATCGTTTTAACGTATTAGTCTGTACAACGATCATTGAGACCGGAATCGATATTCCCACTGCCAATACCATTATTATTGACCGTGCAGATAAATTTGGTTTAGCACAACTGCATCAATTACGTGGACGTGTAGGCCGCTCTCACCATCAAGCATATGCATACTTACTGACTCCAAATGAAAAATTATTAACCCGTGATGCCGTCAAACGTTTAGAGGCCATTGTATCCTTGGAAGATCTGGGCGCGGGCTTCACGCTAGCAACTCACGATCTAGAAATTCGTGGGGCAGGCGAACTTTTAGGTGAAGAACAAAGTGGCAACATGCAAGCGATTGGATTTAATTTGTTTATGGAAATGCTTGATAGAGCAGTTCATGATTTAAAAGCTGGGAAAACACCTGAATTATCTGCCCCCATGCATCAAGGCCCTGAGATTGATTTACGAATCAGCGCGATTATTCCTGATGAATACATTCCAGACATTCATAATCGTCTCATTATGTACAAACGAATTGCCAATGCAAAAACTAAAGAACAATTACATGACTTACAAATTGAGTTGATTGACCGATTTGGCTTGTTACCGCAACAGGTCAAACATTTATTATTGATTACAGAGTTAAAATTAAAAGCAGAAAAAATGGGGATTCAAAAAATCAGCGCGGGTGCCCAGCAAGGTAAACTGGAGTTTAGTGAAAAGCCCACCATTGATCCAGGAATTTTGATTAATTTGATTCAAGTACACGCAAAAAGGTATCAAATGGAAGGACCTCAACGTTTGCGTTTTACCCTAGACAGTACTTCACCAGAAGAGCGTATTTTTGAGATAAGTGCCCTGCTTAATAAATTAAATGGATAAATGATCTGGAAGCGCAGGGCAATCCGGAGCATAGCATTATTGAATGATGAAGTATGATTTTTAAATACAGTCGAATAACCCCAGAAATTGGATTTTCTATTTCGGGAATACTTTGTGCCTTTATTTCTTTCTATTTGAATCAAAATACAGGTATAGACCTATCTCATGCCTGCTTTATTGTCATTTTATGCGCTGCATTCATCATGTGGACTTTTCGTCTTGTACCCGAATATCTCCCCGCAGCGCTGATTATTCTTAGCGCCCTGTTGTTCAATATAGCACCGCAAAATGTAGTGCTTTCGGGCTTTACCTCGAACAGCTTTTTTATAGCTGTAAGTGTCTTTAGTGTTGGGGCTATCGTTACTAAATCAAGGCTATTTTATCGTTTGGCCTTAATTTTATTAATTCATCTGCCCTCAAAACCTACTTTATTGCAAAAGTTCTTGTTTCTTCTAGGCGCCTTAATTACACCCATCATGAGTGTACAAAGTTCACGTATCGCCTTAATTGCACCTTTATTAGATGATATTCTTGAAAGCAGTACCATTCACCCACGTAGTGATACAGCTAATGCTTTAGCCAATGCTGCCTTTAACGGGTGTATTTTGCTCTCAACTATTTTTCTTACTGGAAAATCGAGTAATTTCATTGTCTTTAGTCTCTTATCAGAACAAAATCAATGGCAAGGCAATTGGCTGCATTGGCTTGGGGCCGCATCTTTTCCAGGCTTATTATTAATTGCTTTATTTTTTATGTTGCATTCAATCACCTTTAAATCGCATAAGACCTTAAAAATAAATCATTTAAAATTAAAAAAAGAACTGTACTCTCTTGGACAACTTTCTTTTGCAGAGTATATTGCGCTTATAAGCCTGCTGCTTTTTGTACTAGGAACTATTGTTTCTTCCTGGAAAAATATCCCCATGTTTTGGACTTGTAGCCTTATTTTCACGTTACCTTTGTGGACTAATGTACTCGAGAAAAAGGAACTACTCAAAAAAATTAACTGGAGTTTTTTATTCTATTTCGGTGCCATAATAGGGGTGATGCATGCACTGCAGAACATTGGATTTGAACCCTGGCTACTTGCTCATCTTAATTGGCTTAGTCATTTAGCTACTGCAAACCCTTTCAGTTTTATTATTATCATTTATGTGATCAGTTGGTTGGGTGGTTTACTTTTAGGTACGATGATTGCGCCAGCACTACTTTTCACTGTGATTATCCCTCTAGCCAATCAGGGAACAGTCAGCAACTGGGTCGTTGCTTTTGTTATTTTAATGGCCACTGAAGCTTGGATTTTCCCTTATCAGTCCAGTTATTTTTTGTGTTTTGAAGAATTACTGAAAACCAACAACAACTTTCATCTTAATCCACTATTAAAATTAAATGCTTGGTTTTCTTTGTTAAAACTAGGCATTATCGTTGCTTCAATCCCATTTTGGTATTTCTTTGAAATTTAAGATAATTTTTCATAAAAGCAATGTAAATCGCTGCAGCAGCTACTCTCAACGAAATAGATAAATATTTCCATTGACAGTCCTATTTTATTATTTAACAATCTAATTGGCCTATGTACGTGCTTATTTTTTACTCAACTAAATAGAAGGAACTATTATGATTAAAAATTTTTCTTTGAGCTCATTGTTGATTCTCTCCAGCTTCATCGCAGCACCTGGAATTGGATTCTCAGATCCCACTGGATATGGCATTAGTGTTTTCTGTCCTAATGCACAAGGTACCCAAAACGTTGTTACTAATTTCGGAAGCTACATTGGTGGATACGGCGTAGAAGCCATATTCTCGCAAACACTACAAGTATATTTTCGTTCAACAGGGTCAGTACAAAATGTACCTGCTAATTTAATAAATTATTCGAATGATTCTGTGACTTACAGTAGTGCAACAGGAACCGTTACGTGTAGTTATCAAAGTAATAATCCTACAGATCCAAGGTTTACTGTAACTTATACCTTAGCTAATGCGTTGGGAGGTACAGTACAAGCTCAATCCAACAATTCTATTAGTATTACTATTCCTGCTGGGTTAAGAGGTTAATGAAGGAACTCCCGTAGGCTGGGCTATTAAGTCCATAGCCGTCAAGCTAAGGAAAAACCCTATAACACCCCCTCGCCCCTTTGGGGAGAGGGTTAGGGGGAGGGGAAAGCATATTTTTCTTAGCTTGACGGCCATAGGCTTTTCAGCCCAGCCTACCTTTGCTCTGTAGACTTCAACGTCCTGCGGCTTGTCCCTGAGAGATGTGACGGAGTTGCGATCGATTATATTTTGTAATTACCCGATTCTTAACTTGTTCCACCAACAGTCAAAGCATCTATTTTTAAAGTAGGTTGTCCCACACCAACTGGAACGGATTGTCCTTCTTTACCACAAACGCCTATTCCTCGATCCAATCCCAGATCATTTCCAATCATACTAATCTTTTTCATTACATCAGGTCCATTGCCAATTAGTGTTGCTCCTTTGACAGGTGCAGTAATCTTCCCATTCTCAATAAGGTACGCTTCACTGGCAGAGAATACAAATTGTCCCGAAGTAATATCAACCTGCCCTCCCCCAAAATTAACTGCATACAAACCACGTTGTACAGAGCGAATGATTTCTTCTGGATCATGTTGCCCCGCTAACATGTAGGTATTGGTCATCCTGGGCATTGGTACATGCGCATAAGACTCACGTCGGCAATTACCTGTAGATTGCATCCCCATCAATTTAGCATTCAACTTATCTTGCATGTAATTCACCAAAACACCATTATCAATCAATGTAGTACATTGGGATGGAGTTCCTTCATCATCAATTGTGATGGAACCACGTCGGTCTTTTAAAGTACCATCATCAACTACCGTAACCCCAGGTGCAGCGACTTGTTGGCCGATACGCCCTGAAAATGCAGATAATCCTTTACGGTTAAAATCACCTTCCAAACCATGTCCTACTGCTTCATGCAATAAAACTCCTGGCCAGCCTGGCCCTAAAACGACAGGCATTGTTCCTGCAGGTGCAGGTTGTGCTTCCAAATTAATCAACGCTTCACGCACTGCTTCACGCGCATAACTTAACGCATTATCTTTTTCAAGAAAGTAGGAATAAGGTACACGGCCACCGCCTCCGGAGCGAGCGGATTCCCGCTTTCCATGTTTGTCTTCTACAATAACGCTTACATTGATACTTACTAAAGGTCTAACATCTGCGATCATTTGCCCATGCATCCCAGCGACCATCACGACTTCATAGCAGCCACTTAATGAAGCATTAACCTGGATAACACGAGGATCAATACGGCGAGCCTCTGTATCAATCGCCTCTAATAAAGCGATTTTTTCTTGTTTACTCATGCCCTCTATAGGATTTAATCCTTGATAACGACTTATTGCAGCACTTTTAACCTGTATGGATTGAACTGGCTTAGAACCAGTTAGTGCAATAGAACGAGCCGCATCAGCCGCCCGCAACATTGAAGGTAATAAAATATCGTCACAATAAGCAAAACCTGTTTTATCCCCGCTAACTGCTCGAATACCTACACCTCTATCCAAAGAAAAACTGCCGCTTTTCACCACAGAATCCTCTAAATACCAGGATTCATAACTGCAACTTTGGAAATAAAGATCGGCATCGTCAATATGGTGGCTCATCATCGTTCTAAATAATTTTTCTATACCCGTCTCATCTAATGCCGCAGGAGTTAGTAAGATTTTTTTTGCTGTAGTAAGGGCTTCTGTCATTTAATAATTACCTTTCAATAAATAAAAATAGCGTACTGATATTTGTTGTAACAAAAAGTAGGCTCTATTTTATAAGTTTAATACATGATGTTCTAAACAGGGGAAATTTCGACGTAACTCCTTTTGACTTTGTAAATCAATGTCTGCAGTCACTACACCAGTACCTGTTTCTTTCTGTGCTAGCACTCTCCCCCAAGGATCAACAATCATGCTATGACCAAAAGTAGCGCGTCCATTTTCATGTTGGCCGCCTTGATTGGCTGCTAAAACATAACAAAGGTTTTCAATTGCTCGCGCTCGTAACAATACTTCCCAATGAGCAAGGCCCGTTGCTGCTGTAAATGCGGAAGGAACTGTAAACAACTGCGCACCTTCCAACATAAGTAGCTGATAAAGTTCTGGAAAGCGTAAATCATAACAAACCGTCAACCCTATTTTCCCAACAGGGGTGTCTACTAAAGCCAAATCATGACCGCGCTCAATCGACAGCGATTCTTGATATGCTTCTCGAGCTGAGACTTTTACATCAAACAAATGAATCTTATCATAACGCGCCGCACACTTTCCTTGGGCATCATAAATTAAACAACTGGCACGTACCTTAGAACCTGTGCTTTTAAGCGGGATAGTTCCAGCAATAACCCACAAACCGAATTCTTTTGCCAACTGACTGATTTTTTCTTGTATTGGACCTACGCCAAAAACCTCACCAATCTGCAATTTGTCTGTTTCATTAAGCCCCATGAACGCAAAATTTTCAGGTAAAAGTACAAGGTCTGCCTGATCGTCACGGGCTTGCTTTAAAAGTTGTGCCACTTGTTGCAAATTCTCAGCAACATTTGCTGAGGAAACCATTTGTACTAATGCTGCCCGTGCCATAATAAATCCTAAAATTTAGACTTAAAAACGTCGAAACTTCTATCGTTTTTGGATCATGAATGAATTTTGGAATCCCGGGTTCCGCTGCGCTGCACCCAGGCTACATGTTTTACTCAAAATCTATTTATAATACTACTATAGTACTGTAGAACCTCAAAACAAAAATACTTTGTTTTAAAACTTGAAATATAGGAAACTGACCCATAGATATGCTAGACTAAATATAAACATAGAGGAGCCCAAAACAATGAACCGAAACGATGTCACCATCCTTACACGACGTAATGAGTCAGTACTTTCGAGCAATAAAGTACTGCGTAATACATACCTATTATTAGGTCTGACATTCTTGTTCAGTGCGTTTATGGCAGTTTTATCTCTTACAAGCGGCGCACGCCCCATGAACCCCATTCTCATGATCGTTGGCGTTTATGGCTTAATGTTTCTGACTCAAGCTTTAAGAAACAGCGTTTGGGGATTAGTGAGTGTTTTTGCCTTTACCGGATTCCTGGGATATACCTTAGGTCCAGTACTTAATTTTTATATTAGCCACTTTTCTAACGGCCCACAATTAATTGCAACTGCCTTAGGCGGTACCGGTATCATTTTCTTTGCATTATCTGGTTATGCATTAACAACGAAAAAAGATTTTAGCTTCCTTGGCGGATTTCTTTTTGTTGGTATGATGGTCGTTTTATTAGCGATGATTGCAGGAATTTTCATTCATATGCCGGCATTGCAACTAGCTATTTCCGCTGCTTTTATACTTATTTCTTCAGGATTAATTCTCATGCAAACCAGTGCAATTATTCATGAAGGTGAAACCAATTATATTTCAGCTACAGTCGGTCTTTTTGTATCGATTTATAACTTGTTCGTCAGCTTGCTTAACATATTAGGTGCGTTTTCAGGCCGCGACTAGTTAGCATTCTCCTCTACCTGAATCCCGGTTTATTTCTGCCGGGATTTTTTTTGCCTCCGGAAAGCCATATTTGGCTCATCTTGAACGAAAAAATACCCTGATAAATGCTCACATACTGATGTATGCTGCGCTTTCTCAGGGTATTTTTTCGTTCAACCTGAACTCAAATCTGACCTTCCTTCAAGACTCAAGTTTTTTTGTATCCCTTCTCCCCTTGGGGAGAAGGTGCCCGCCAGGGCGGATGAGGGATGTCCTCAGCCCTACCCCTCTCCCACAAGCGGGAGCGGTTTCTTAAGCTGAGCACTACAATTTACTTTGTTACCAAGTCGCTTTCGCCCTAAACAGTTCAGGCAGGTCCTCTACAGTCTTTCTTATCTTCAACACCTGTAATTTATCGATATTCTCCTAAATTTCAACTTACTTCACTCAATATCACAGTAATACGAATAACATTAACGTCAGATGTTGACATAAAGTCTAGCTTCCTGCATGAGTTGACGCATGTGTCGCACTGCCTCTTTCATACCACAGAATAAAGCTCGGGCAATAATCGCATGGCCAATGTTAAGTTCGTGCAATTCGTTTATAGCCGCTATAGGTTGTACATTATGGTAATTAAGACCATGTCCTGCATTAACAATCAAATTCAAACTGGCTGCATATTCTGCAGCATGTCTTATTCGTTCTAATTCATGCTGTTGCTGTTCAGGATGGGTCGCATCCGCATAACACCCTGTATGCAATTCAATCACAGGCGCACCAATATCCGCTGCAGCCGAAATTTGATCCCGTTCTGGATCAATAAATAAAGAGACTTCGCTGCCTATCGCCTGCAAACGTCTTACTGCATGTTCTACCGATTTTCGATGCGTGAGTACATCCAAGCCACCTTCTGTGGTTAACTCCTCTCGCTTTTCTGGGACCAAACACGTATGTTCCGGCGAAATTTCTTCTGCAAAATCAAGCATCGCATCAGTGACTGCCAATTCAAGATTCATTCGCGTTTGTAACACTTGCTTAATTAGCCGTACATCACGAGCCTGAATGTGCCGCAAATCTTCCCTCATGTGTAACGTAATACCATCAGCGCCCGCTTCTTCGGCATCGATTGCGGCTTGAACCGGATCAGGATAACGAGTACCACGTGCCTGACGTACAGTAGCTACATGATCGATATTGACACCTAATAATATTGGCTTATTCATTCTACACCTTACTAATAAAATAAAGAGTATAAGGTCCATCCTGGCCTAAACTCAAGTTGCTTAAAAATATATATTCCTCTTGAACCCTATTATTTTACTTCCGCAAAATACAAAGTCCTGGTCTTAATTTCGCGTCCACCTAATAGGTGATCTACTGCTTGGCGCATAATCATTTTTGCTGATTTAAGATAGAGTGCCTCATTTAAATTATCTTTTGCCAAAGCAAGAATATGCGCGCCTGGAATTCCTCTACTATCTTCGATAAAACCTTCACCCGCAACAAATTGATAACATGAGTCTTCAACAATCAAGTTTGCTGTTCTTGCTTCTTGCGTTAATGAAAAGGAATAACCACAGGCATGCAGTAAAGTCCACTCAAAACGTCTTAATGACGCTTCGATAACAAGCCGCTCCTTTGTAAAAGCAAGGCTGTTCATAGTAAATAAATAGGCATCAAATAATGTCGAATCAGAATAATTGGGGCTTAGTGCATAATAAAGAATTTCATTGACATATAAGCCCGCAAAAAGCGAGTTGCCTGTGAGGTGAAGTGTTGGAGAAATACTTTCAACAGTTTGTGCGTAGTAACGCTCGTGACGTTCGGCAAGACTAACCCATAAAGGAGTAAAAGGTTGTAAAAGGGCTTGTTTTTTAGGCGTGCGCCCTCCTTTACAAAGGCACTGAATCAATCCTTGCTCACGCGTAAAAAAACTAACCTGAGCACTCGTATCTCCAGACCATTTCTTATGTAAAACCCAAGCCTCTATCGTCTTAGTGGTCATAGCCTAATTGTTTTAATATACGCTCGTCATCCGACCAGCCTGATTTTACCTTGCACCAGCATTGTAAGAATACTTTTTTACCTAATAGTTTTTCCATATCCATCCGTGCACTTGTTGCCATTTCCTTTAATTTCTGCCCCTTATCACCAATAATCATACGCTTATGATTGTCTTTATCCACAAGAATCAAGGCATGAATACGTACAAGAGTGCCTTCATCTTTAAATGACTCAATGTCTACTGTAACAGCATAAGGTAATTCTTGCCCACAAAAGCGGAAAATCTTTTCACGCAATAATTCAGCACATAAGAATTTGATAGACCGATCAGTCAACTGATCGTCAGGAAACAAATGCGGTCCCTCAGGCAAATAATTCTGTAATTTATCTTGCAACTCATCGACCTGTACCCCTGTTTTTGCAGATATTGGGATAATTGCTGCAAATTCGTATTTTTGACTCATTTGCTCTATCCAGGGTAACAACTGAGTTTTATCATCGATTTTATCTACTTTGTTGACCACTAAAATACAAGGTACTTTGGCCTGCTTTACCAAGCTTAAAACGTATTCATCTTCTTCTTGCCAATGAGTTCCATCAACTAAAAAAGCAATCACATCAACGTCACGCAATACACTAATCGCAGTTTTGTTCATCATGCGATTCATTGCTTTTTTATTTCCTTGGTGAATTCCAGGTGTATCCACGTAAACAAATTGATAATCGCCTTCCGTACGTATCCCCAAGATACTGTGCCGAGTTGTTTGTGGTTTTCTAGAGGTAATGCTAACTTTTTGTTGCAAAATACAGTTGAGGAGCGTTGATTTACCTACATTAGGCCTACCAACTAAAGCAATATAACCACAATAACTAGTCATTAAAATAGATTCCTGTTTATTTTTAAAACATTTTATCAGTGACACTATAAAATTTCCAGATTTGTAGTTGGTCCTACTTGATATTTCATTAAAAAACCAAGTATCCTGTGCAGTATGTGAACAAAGGATAGTTCCTATGTCTGATTTTGTAACGACAAAAGGGCACACGCAAATTATCGTTCCCTTAACCATTACCCCCTTTAGCCATCATGCACTGCCTACTATAACAGGAAGTCCATTCAGCCATGAAGCGGGAACAGTACTGTATGGGCATTATGATATGGAATACCTCCTCCCAGGAGGCGACAGACTGCGCTTAATTGCCAACCATGATAAAAAAACTGTGCAGCTTATGTTATTCACCCATCAAGCGGATCTAATCCAGCTTCTACCGGGAGAACGAACTTCTTCATTGGTAGCGAACATCATCAGCAAAGTTCACCGCTATCGAATACGCTCAGCCAGTTACAGTCAGCCACTAACCCCAGCACAAGAACAAAAGCTACAACTCGCAAATGATTGCATTGATTCATTAAAAAAATTGTTAGATCAGGAATGCAAATTAACCAGTCAGGATCATGAAGGTCATGAGGCACTAAAAAAACAAGTGATTGATATCATAGGACACTGCTCAAATCAAAATCGCTTAATAGCAACCTCTCCTCTCATATCTGAAGGGACTCTAGGAGACATTCTTTATGAATCTCATAAAACAGCACAACATTATGCTTTCAATCGTGTTTATTCCGTGTCACGACAAGATCAAATGGACTTTAGTGAGGTCTTAAAAAAACATGAAGTAACAAACCCCTGTCTTGTTTGGGACAGCGAACTCCATATTGGTCATAACAGCAAGGAATTGGATGATGCATTAAGGGTGATTTGTGACTATTATAAATTACCTCCTGCAGCAAACTTGAGCAATGTTCCCGCAAATAGATTTGCACAACTTACCGCTTTTTTTAGTAAGTTATGGCGAGATGGCCATGATTGGATTAATTATTTGGCACTGAATGCCAAACCTGAACATAAAACCGAAGTAGAAAAACGTTTGGATGGAATTACAATAACCAAAATAACCCCCTACTACAGGCTACAAGGATTTCCACAAAAAGGTTATCCTGATTTAAAGACCTTAATCACTCAACTGATAAACAGCTCCAGCGAACCAATACTTGTAAGCAACACGAAAAAAGCAAAAAAAGTACTCAACCAACTTCCCCATGGTAGCTGGGCAATTATTGCTGACAAGCAACTTATTTTGATAAGACAAGAAAACAAATTGGTGCAATTACGTTATTTTATTCACGAGGGCCTTTTCTATCCCCTGCCAGAAGGACAAGATTTATATACTTTAGGACAAATCAGTAAACGACATCTCTATTTACCCGAGCGCGTTAGTCTTAAACTGAATGCATTTATTTCACGTATTCCTGGATTTTTTTATAAATTCTATACAAGCATGCGTCATTTTATTATTCATGACTTGCATGACGATTTTTTCAATCATGTTCATGACACACACCGCCCCCCAGAAGACTCATTGGTATTAAAGAAACAACGAAAACAACAAGCTAAAGCAAGAAACTCTTTGATCTTGGCTTTGGAAAATAAGGGACTTTTAACTACCGGCCAAACCCTAGAAGAATTCATTAAAGAGCAAATTAGCAACAGTCCTTACATTATTGCACGTCCCAATCATCCACCTAGTCCACACCCTTATGACAATCCTTTTCATCGAGTATTAGAAGTAATTCGCCATATTGCCAGCTTTTTCATCGACGTAAGTGAAAAAAATCCCTTAATTGGTAGTTTAGCTATGGCTGCATATGCTTATGGCGGCGGCGCAGTACTTGCTCCCGAGTTCCTTAAATCAATTTTAACCAAATTACATTTGAACGGTTTAATCATAGGCATTGAACCAACACAAAAATTAGCTCATTGGATGAGTCATGGAACGATTTCTGAAGCAATTTCAGCATCGATCACCTACTGGCAAGGTATTGTAGCAGGTGGAAATCTGGATAAGTTTTTTGTTGAAGCGGTGAATGTCCTCAAGGAAGATCCTGCAGAAATTGCTATTATCGCTTCATTGGCGCTTGGTCTGGGCTACAGTTTAACAAAAGTTATTCCTTCTTTAGGACATGAAATGGGGGAGTTTCCTTATACCAATTATGCTGCTTTAGGTGGAAAAGGCGGTGCAGCTATTTATGATACAATTATGCACCCCGGAGATGATTGGTTTCTAGGCACATGTAAATGGTTATGCAAAAGTTTTGTGAACCTAGGGAAACTATGCATCGCTCCTCTTTTTGAAACCTACTATTATGGATTTCATGATGGGTTCATCAAAGGTTGGAAAAAAAGCGGGGTTCTTTTTAAAAACCTCAGTAAGCAAATTTTTGCAGCCAGTACTGATTTTATTTTAGCGCTACTTACCATTCCACTGCTTGAAGTAAGTGCCCTTTTTATTCACGTACCATTCCGTGGCATTACGAATTTACTCACTAAAACACTTGCAATTCTTGGCAATGTCAGTGAGCTGGGAGAATTATTACTTTTCTTTTCTACACGGCCACCATCAGATAATTTAATAGCTCATTTCAGGTTTTCACCGCTCTATGGTTTTACCTGGCCATTCGGACATTTTTCCGATAATCAATTGCTCAATCTTTGTATTAATAGTATTCGCACCCTCTGCTTGCCGATACTGCAATTAATAAAGAATCTTATTATTTTGCCTATCCTTGATTTCATCTCCTTTTCTACACGCATAGGACTTACTATTTTAAATCCTATGACGCGTATTCTTGCCTACGCTTTAGGGAGTTTTATCTGTACACTTGGTGAAGTCTGGGATCATTCTTTTGGAATCTTGTTTGCTGCAAGTGCGACAGGAATCGCTGTAGTAAGCAACTGGATCGATAACCAAGCCGGTACAGTGAAACAAACTTTGTTATCCTTTATAGAAAGTCAACGGGGGCATTTATACTATTGGGCATTTGCACATGAAGACCTTAAACTACACACCACTTTAAACGATGCAGAATATTACTCAAGTGATCCCAGACGTTATGAATTGATTCCGCACTCAAGCAGTCATTGTTTGTTGCGAACACTATTGAATAACAGCAGTGAATCAACTTTATTAGAAGACAATCATAGCTCTATACCACATCATCCTCCAATGTTTGCAGTAAAAAATTTGCAAAGTAACCAAAAAGCGTCTTCCCAAGAAGAGGTAATAAACTATAGTATGTAGGATAACTAAGTTAAAAGCAGCTAATTTTGGTGTTTTTTTGACCAATATTGTATAATTATAATATGCTGTAAAAGGATATAGATATATGACGCTAGCCAAACAATCCCTGCCAGAAAAATTTACAACTCATGAATTTGGGGTCCTAAGCCAAAAGCTAGATGTTGCTATAAAATCAAAGGTAGAAGATCCTAATTCTTCGATAAATCTAAGCCGTTTCGGCCTCCAGGGTCCCGATAGTTTAAGACGTTTCTTATTAACCCCTGCCGGAGAAACAATGACCGAGGAACTTGTTACCGAAAAAGAACAACAGCAAGCTATCGAAAAAATGCACCTAGACCAAATCCAAGAACACATCAGGATGGAGCAGATAAGAAGAGCATTCTTTCATTTTCTCTTGGCAGAGGAAGACGCTGAAGCTCAAAAAGCTCAAAATGAGCTGATTGCGATGCAGCAAGAAAAAACGCTAACAAATGAGAAAAAAGCGCAGGAAAAAGCAGCGCCTCCTCAACCTAATAAGGCAACCCAAGAAGCAATTAAAAATTATGATAGCGCGATAAAACAACTTGAAAATGATCGAGATGCTCTTGAAGAACGTTCAAAAAAATTAAAGCAAGAACGAAAATTAATTAACAATAAATATGATGCTATGGAAAAGAGCTTAGACGACGCTCCTAAGTTCGAAAAAAAATCAGAAAACGACATTGAAGCGGAGATTGAAAAGCTCCGAAGAAAGGCAGATAAAATCGCAGATGATATGGTAAATCCAAAGTTAAAACTAACAGACGAGCAGGTTTATGCAAAAGGACATGAGCTTAATGCCATAGAAGCAAAAATTGCAAACTTAAATGACATAATAGCTACTAAAAAAGCAGATGGAAAACAATTTGTTGATGCTGAGGGAAACCCCTCTAGCATGAAAGGCGCTGCTTTTGTTATTCCTAAAAATCAAAAAATTGTCAAAGATGATGCAGGGAATTATTATCTTATAAAAAATGGGAAACCATTAAAAGATTTGAAAGAAGGCGAAAGAAATGAGGCACGGGAAGCTTTCAAACGTGAGAAAAAAGACATCCAGGTCGTAAGAGACGTTGTAAAAGACACCAAAAAAGAAGCACTAGATCATAACACGACGAGTATTGCAAAAAATAAAGCTGAAAAAATATCAGTACAAAATCAAATTAATTTGATGCAATCAGCTCGTGCACAACTAAAGCAGACTTTAGAACATAGTCCAACAGATCCCACTTTACCTTTGAAACCACCTAATTCAAGTATCACAGGTAAAGTTCCATTGCCACAAATGCAGGCAACGACACTCTCATCTAAAACCGGCTCAGCGCCAATGCTCGCAGCCAAAATTGCAATGGCCGCTCAATTTGTCCAAACAGTAACCGCTAAACAACAAGCAGGCAAGAAATCGGGTAAGGGATATTTTTTAGACCAGTTTTTTAATGATGTAGATGAGATCAAAGATCCGGATGTTAAAGAACATGCGAAAAAATTCACTGATAAGCTAATGACAGCCCTGGATCTAAAAGAAATGTTAAGCAAAACACCCGTACCTGAAACCACAATGAATGCGTTCATCAAGCATATGGCTAAATTTGAAGATGCCTATAAGGATAACGTCACTCCAGAACAGGGTCCGATAGAACAGCAACAACTAGAACCCGATACCATCTCACCCTCCGCTACTAATACATAGGTATCTTAACTGTTTATATTAGGGTCTGTTTATAGACCCTAATTTCTTCTAACTAATTAATATCCTTAATTTCTTCAACCAAGAATCATGAATATACTTGCCAATACAATCTAACTCTTCTAACATTAAACTTTATGCTTTAACCAATTTGAAACAAAGTTTACTAAAAAATATACATCACTGTAGGACTCACTATGATCTTAGATAAGTTACTGGGCAATCAATCTGTAATTATATCACTCGATGTAGACAATTTTTTGTTTGAACGTTTACAACAAATTAAAGAAGCAGGTTTCGACTTAGTTGAAATTAATTCAACCGATCAAAAACTATTAGCCCAAGCAATTGCCTACTGCCCTTCTCTTAAAATAGGTGCCGGTGGTGTGATTGACACCCAACAACTTGAAAACTGTTATCAGGCAGGCGTAGATTTTGCGACCAGTCCGGGATATTTACCCGCAATTGCTCAAACAGCTAATGTTTATTCGTTCAATTACTTACCAGGAGTTGCCACCATTTCGGAAGCAATGGCCGTAATGAGTCTCGGTTACACGCATGTTCGCCCCTTCCCAGCCGATTTGGCTTTTTGTACTTTGTTGAATAAATGTCTTCCTCACCTAAAATTATTCCCTGGCGAAATTGAATGGGAAGAAGCAGAACATTTTCTAAATTTACCCGCTGTAGCGGCAGTGAGTATACATAATCCGGATGCAAAACAACTCAACGTGCTTACAACAAGTATTTTGGCATAACTTTAAATTTTACAGATGTAAAAAATCTTGGTGAACGGTCGGTTCCAATATGGCCGTTCCTTGATCATGTTTTAAAAATCTCCATAATATTTCCTTAATGTTGAATAATTTATAATAGTAACGAGTAATTTTATAGGCCCTGACTTCCATGCTTACTGATACTGTATTAGATCAAGCAGTAGCTACGCTCTCCAGTTATGGTGAGAAAACTAAAGTAGATCCTGACTTTGATAAATACAAGCGGGGCATAAAAAACGCGCTTATTAAATTTATTATTCATTGCAAAGAAAAACTGCCACCTGCCAAGCAGTTAGAGTATCTTGCCAAAGAAATGGAAGACAAACCAGATAATATGTCTGCAAAAATTGATGAGGTAAGTGATAAAAAGCGTACATGGAGTTTAGCTTTTGCTTTAGCAGCATTGGCGATCGAGCGTAAAAACGATCTACCCAAAAATCATCCAGAAATCGTCCCTATAGATACACTTTTATCTGGATTAAGCAATGGATGGGTCACTGGATTTAAATTTAATCCAAAAGCGGTTAATAATGTTCTAAATGGAATGAAGGATTGGATTCAAAAATATGATATCAATCAAGGTAATCAAACCAAGCATGAAATTTTATTAACGCTTTACGCTGCCGCATGCGCATTTGAAGCAAAGATATCAAGTGCTGGATTAATGGCAAGACCGTATAAAAGTGACGTACTAACAATAAAAAATTTGATAGCTAATAAGTTTAATGAATTAAAAATTCAACTGGAAAGTGAGAGCAGACAAGTTTTGCAAAAACTCCTCCCCAAGGAAAAAGTTTTACATCAACAATTCAAAGAACAATTAATGCTTTTAAAAAACCAACAGCAAGAACTGAGTACATCACAAGAAAAATTTGCTCGAATCGATAAATTACAACAAGTGTTAAATAAGCAACCATCAGAACGCATTGATAAAGAAAAAGAAGAAAAAGAGAAAATGAAACTATTTTGGCAGGAGTATAATACCCCGCAAAAATTCGATCAGCTTCTAGCAGATCTTGGTGTAACAGAACAAGAAAGACCTGGATGGAAAGAATACTTTAATTACCAGCATGGCTCATATATAAAACAAGCTAAAGCAGCATTTTGGACCTGGAGCTGGGGGCCTTCTGAATCTTGGGGGGGAATTGCAAGTAACACGATTTGCGTGGAAGCACTCCTTGACAAATGTAAGACTGCCAAAGAACCGCTGCAAGCCCTTCACTCTCGATTTGAAAAGCAACAATTAATTCCAGATGGAGAAAGGCCATCCCAACTCATTGACGGTATAGAAAAAGAATTCAAAAAATTGGCAGAATTAAAAAAGATAAAAATGGATTCACTCAAAACGCAACTTATCGACGTTATGGAACACAAAACAAAAGTTTCACTGAATAAGATAAATAGTGATATTGAAGAACTTAAGAAAGATATGGAAAAACAAAAGGAAATAATCCAATCACTTAGAAAAATACATGAAAAAATAGAAAAATTGAAGAAACATGTTGATTGTGCTGATCTGGAAAAAACTTTTGGATTACTTGCGGATGAAGTAGCCAATACCATTAGCTACATAGAAGAACCTATACCATCTGACTATACAACAGCAGAAAAAATTACTGTCTTGGATAAATCGATAGCTAGAGCCCTTGATAACGTACAAGGACTCCAACTGAGTCTCAATCATATGGTAACGACATGTAGGAAACATGAATCAAGTGTCATTCAATTAGTGACTGAATTTGTCAACTCCAAAGAAAAGACATGGGGTCATACACTATTATCCTTTTTTTCACCTTCTTATAAAAAAATGTTTGATGATTTAAAAAGTGCTATAGCTTTAAATAAGCGCTCACCTGAAGCAAGTTTTAGTAAATTGAAGGCAGTGTTAGGTTTAACATATGAGACTTCAAAAAAGAAAGAAATCAAAAGTCAATTTAAAGCATTAAAAGAACATGCAATTGAAGTTCTAAATGAGGAAATACCTGTTTATGAAAAAAGTTCATAAGAAAAATAGACGTTCCGTGTAGAATGAAGCAAGTTATTACTCCTGTTTATTCACCAATAAATCCAAAACAAAAAGTCCTGCCCCTATACAAATCGCGCTGTCCGCTACGTTAAAAGTAGCAAAATGGTGATGTTTATAGTAGGTATCTATAAAATCAATCACGTAGCCATGAAAGGCTCTATCGAACAAATTACCAATCGCCCCCCCTAAAATAAGACTGATTCCGCCCAAAAGTAACTTAGCCTGACTCGCAGTACGATATAACCAGATGGCAAGAATAATACTCACGATAAGACTAAAAGCGGAAAAAAACCATCTGTGCCAATCTCCGGCACCGCTTAAAAAACTAAACGCTGCGCCAGAGTTATAGGCCAAAGTCAGATTTAACATTGGAAAAACAGGCAATGGTTTATACGGAGTCATCAGAACACCTACCAAGTATTTGCTTGCTTGATCTAAAACAATTACTGCAAAACTAAGTAAAAACCACGGCCATTTTTTCATATAAATTGCCTCATTTCCTCTTGACCACTAATATTGCCGACACAACGCAAACACAGCTCAGGATGCTGTCTATCTTGACCAACATCAGGTCGTCTGTGCCAGCAGCGAGCACATTTTTCGTACGAGCTTGCAGAAACTGCAATAGACACACCATATGCCGTAGCCGACAACACTGTTGGAGCGGAACTCATAGGATGAACTATTGCACCAGATGTGATTAATAAAAAGCGTAATTCTTCACCCAAACGAGTTAACTTAGGCAGTACTTTATCGTCTGCATACAGAGTCACCTCAGCAGCTAAAGCGGAACCAATCTCTCCTTTCTGGCGTGTTTCTTCCAACGCCTTATTCACTTCATCACGAATTAAATGCAGCTCATCCCAATCTGCCATATTCACATCGTCTATCGTTGGCCAGGCATTATACCATAGCTCTGTAAACACAGATTCGTGATTATAACCAGGTATGTAACGCCCTATTTCCTCAGCGGTAAAAGACAATATAGGTGCGAGCCAAAGAGTAAATGCCCGAACTATATGATACATCGCAGTTTGACATGATCGTCTGGCTTTACTTCCTTTTGCAGAGGTGTATTGTCTGTCCTTGATCAAATCAAGATAAAAACTTCCCATATCGACCGCGCAGAAATTATGAATTTTTTGGTAAATAATATGAAATTGATAACCTTCATAGGCTTCTATAATTTCTTCTTGTAACAGTTGGCTGCGTTTTAACGCCCACTTATCCAATTCCAAAAGATCTTTGTCTTGTACGCAATCAACTGCTGGATCAAAATCAAATAAGTTAGCTAACAAAAAGCGAGCCGTATTACGAATTCTTCGATAAGCATCTGCATTTCGTTTGATAATTTCATCCGAAATACTCACTTCATGTCGATAATCAGTAGAGGCAACCCATAAGCGTAAAATATCAGCACCATACTGATTGACGAGTTGATCTAAAGCCACATAGTTTCCTTTGGATTTTGAGAGCTTTTTACCCTCAGCATCCACTGTATAACCATGGGTCAACACGGTTTTGTAAGGAGCAACACCATGCATGGCGACCGACGTAGTGAGTGACGAGTTAAACCAGCCGCGATGTTGATCGGAACCCTCAAAATAAACATCCGCAGGAAAAGCCAACGCATTATTTTGCTGTAAAACACAAAAATGGGTTACACCAGAATCAAACCATACGTCCAAGGTGTCACTAATTTTGTCATAAAACTCGGCATCATCCCCCAACAACTCTCTCGCGTCCAGTTCGAACCAAGCATCAATCCCTGATTTTTCAATCAATAAAGCAATTTTTTCAATGAGCTCCAGTGTATTAGGATGCAACTCACGAGTCGTGTTATGAACAAATAAAGGCATGGGAGTCCCCCACGCTCTTTGTCTTGAGATACACCAATCAGGTCTGTTCTCAACCATATTACTGATACGTGCCTTTCCCCAATCAGGAACCCAAGTTACCTTATCAATTTCTTTGACAATTTGTTCTCTTAACTGACTTTTATCCATAGAGATAAACCATTGAGGTGTAGCTAAGAAAATCATCGGTGATTTATGTCGCCAGCAATGAGGATAACTGTGTCTAATATTCTCTTTCGCTAAAAGAACACCCTTTTCAGCCAAAACACCCAAAATCGTGTCATTCGCTTTTAATACAGAAAGCCCAGCAAATAATTCTACATCATCAGCAAAACAACCATTTCCTTTGACTGGATTAATTAAAGGCAGATTATAAGCTTGACCTACCAGATAATCATCCGGACCATGTGCAGGTGCAGTATGCACACTTCCAGTACCTGATTCGGTTGTGACATGCTCTCCTAATATCACAGGTACAACTCGATTGTAAAAAGGATGTTTTAATTTCAAATGTTCAAAAATCTTTCCTTTAGCTGTACCACGAATTGTGTATTGACTCATCCCGTAACGAGTCATCGCAGGCTCCACCAAATCAGTAGCAAGGATCAAATAAGAATCGCCTGTATCGACCAAAGAATAATCAATTGTTGGATGCAAGCACACCGCTTCGTTAGCAGGTAAGGTCCATGGTGTAGTAGTCCAAATAGGTAGGCTAACGGGTTTTACTTCTGCATCTACATCAAATAAATCAAGAAACTCTTCAGGTTTTACGGCGAAAAAAGCAACGTCTACTGATGGTGAAGTTTTCTCATCATAGTCAACTTCTGCTTCAGCCAAAGCAGATCCACAATCGATACACCAATGTACCGGTTTAAAACCTTGTTGCAAATGACCATTTTTGATCATCAAACCGAGTGCACGTACGATGTTGGCTTCATAACGAAAATCCATAGTGACATAGGGATTATACCAATCGCCAAAAACACCGAGTCGTTGAAATTCATCGCGTTGAATATCGATTTGGCTAGCAGCATACTCACGACATTTGGCACGAAATACTTTGGCAGATACTTTATCGCCTACACGACCTATCTTTTTCTCAACATTGAGTTCGATAGGAAGCCCATGACAATCCCAACCTGGAACAAACGGTGCGTCATATCCACTGAGTGATTTGGATTTAATAATAATGTCTTTAAGAATTTTATTTAACGCATGTCCACAATGCAAATGGCCGTTCGCATATGGAGGGCCATCATGCAAAATGAAGCGCTTACTTCCAGCACGTGCGCTACGAATTTTTTCATATACCTTTTTAGCCTGCCAGTTGGCCAAAACTTCCGGCTCTCGAGTAGCCAAGCTTGCCTTCATCGGAAATGAAGTATTAGGAAGATTTAATGTATCTTTATATTCTGCCATAAGGTTCACTCTGCAAATCGTTAAATTTTGGTGATTACTCTCCCCGAATCAGGGAATAATCACATATAGTGCATCTTGAATGAAAAAGATTTTAGCACGCGCGTCCAAAATATTTTTCATTCAACCTGCATTCAAATCAACACCCAGATTTTGATATTGAGATAGTTTATTACAATTCCGAAGGAATTCTTTTGCTGCTGCAATATCATCATAAATCTGCGCAATTAAAGCATCCACTGAAGTGAATTTAACTTCATCACGCAATTTGTGCAAGAAAAACACCTGCAATAACTCACCATAGATTGACTGTTCAAAATCGAATAGATGCACTTCCAAAACATTCTTGCTTCCATCCACTGTAGGACGACGTCCTACATTAGCGACACCATACACCATTTGGGATGCGATTCGAACTTGTACTACAAACACGCCTTGCAAGGGCAACGCAGTACGATGAAGAGCAAGATTTGCCGTAGGAATTCCCCATTGACGGCCCCGACCATCTCCATGTAATACACGCCCACAAATACTATAAAGTCTACCTAAATATTTTGCTGCAGTATGCAGGTCACCATGCTGCAAGGCCATTCTAATTCGTGTTGAACTAATTCGATCCTCATTAATGCAAAAATTTGAATAAATACTCACATCACAGGCATGTTCTACACTAAGCTGCATTAATAAATGCACATCCCCTTCTCTGTTTTTGCCAAAACGAAAATCCTCACCCACTAAAAGATGCTTCACATTCAATATAGAAAACAAATAAGTGCGGACAAAATCAGCAGCTGATGTTTGCGCTAATGCATTATCAAATTTAATACAATAAACATAATCAATCTGACACAAACGCAACACCTCTAATTTTTCTCTTAAACTCGAGAGTCGTGCAGGTGCTTTCTCTTGTTGGAAATACTCCCTGGGCTGAGGTTCAAATAAAATCAGGACTAAAGGCAACTTTAAGTGATTTGCTTTATTTCTTAGAGTCTTAAGAAGATTTTGATGGCCCAAATGCACCCCATCAAAATTACCAATAGTAGCGACCACGCCTTTATCAAAAGCAGAAACATGTTGAATGCCGCGCAACAATTTCATATATAGTTCAATCGTGTAACTCGAAACTCAATAGTATACTTGTTTTCTATTCCATTGAGAAATAATAAGAGGAACTCAAAATTACGTATTAGGGGTATTTGTAGTCTGTGAGCTTTGTAGCCTGGGTGAAGCGTAGCGTAACCCGGGGATGCAGTATTTCCTAACCCGGGTTACGCTACGCTTCACCCAGGCTACATTCTACAATTTATTAGCATTATTTCACTGTCGTATGTTTCTCTGGCGGAATAGAACGAACAATCAAAACATCACATTGTGCGCCATGCAAAATGGAATTTGCTGTGGAACCTAACAATAATGAAAGACCATGCTTTCCATGACTGCCTGTAACAATCAAATCGATTTGTCGCTCTTGAGCGACTCTTAAAATTTCATTTTTAGTGGAACCAAATTCAATAAATCGGTGTTTTGCATCTACCCCCAATTTTTGACCCAATTCATTGAGCTCTTTTTCAGCTTGCTCACGAATGGATAATTCAACCTCAGCAAACCCGGCAAAACCAGGATAAGCATAAGCAGGAATAGGTTCTACGACATGAACTAATATCAAGTCAGCACCATTCTCATCAGCAATTTTTTTTGCCTTATGCGCTGCTATAATACCAACCTCGTCAAAGTCAGTAGCAAACAATACCCTCTTATACATCATTTTCTCCTTAATTATCTGATGCCTATTTATAGACTAGCAGATTTAAAATTAATTGCATTACAAATAGATCTCATTTCACATCATAATAATAACTGTCCTAAAAAAGTTTATCTTCTTTTGAATTTTTGATTCATTTCGATATTCCTTGCTTAATTTTTGCTTAAATTTTTCTCAGTTCTTAATAAAACCTTAATGTTTATGTATTAAACTCTTGGATTGTATTTTGCACATATTTTTAATAATCAATTAGGAGTTTTCCATGCCTAAGGCCTTTACTCACCTGTGTAAGAAAGTTAATCTGAGCTTGTATGACAATACTTTGACTGTTTATCCCAAACCAGACCGAACAAAGTCTCCAAGTCTTCCACAAGCACAAAATGAGCTGGAATTACTTTTCCTTTTATTGTTTTCTAAAATGGATTGCGTTAGTGCTGAAGTAAATGATTTTTTTATGACGCGACAAAATGAGTTAGGTGTCTATCGCTTTGTACATCGTGATGACGCTGATCATTATTTATATCATCAAGATGGTTTTAAAATGGATGATGACCATTATCATGCACAATTTGCAATATCCATTAATGAAGGAAAATTAGACAGCATTTTAGGTACATTGGAGAAATACTCTATTATTTCACCAGAAGAGCATACGAGTTTCGTCAAAGCATATCATGATGCTAATACACTTCCTCATGATCCTAAACAAATTTTAGCAAGTGGTCCCAAGGTTGATGAGAAACCGGTGCCCGCTGCTCCAGTTGATGTTGCTGCGAAACAGGATAAAAAACCATATACTTTTGGCGGGTTAAAAGTTGGATTTTTCAATCAACAACCAGCACATCATACTCCAGATCATTCAACATCGAGCTACGGGTTAGTCCACTAAAAATCTCTGGTCTTTTGACCATATCCTGAAAAATTCAACGTGTCTCAATTTTTTGGCACGTTGGATTTATACATAATTGTATTGCAAAAAAATATTGTTTCGCATCGTACATAAAAGTATAAAAATACAAAAACAAAAGTAAAACCCGTTTATTATTAGTCACAATTCGCTTCTAAAGAAGTGTAATTTACATAGAAATATTGACATCTTGATACACATCTTTAGGTTTTTGGAGATAATCCGAAGTATTCACAGCTAAATAGATCCTTAAACTTTCTGGAATTGCATCTTGTAGGTCCTTATTATTTAGAAAATTAAATAAATCCTCATCACCATCTACAATATCAGGCTTTCCCTTTATGGCCCCTTCTAATAACTTAGCCAGCTTGCTGCCCTCACCCAGTTTGGTGCGTACACCAAATGCTTCTGTGTCAATAATTTTTTTATACACCAAGCATGCTGCCTGATGGCGAATGAATTCTGTACAGCCCTCCTGCTCAGATACTTTATTTAAAAAATCAATTTCTTTAGTTCTATCACTATTTCTAAATCTATCTTTAATCCATCTCCAAAAGGGATTATGCGCCTCTTTATATGCTTGTTTGTAAACCTCTGTTATGTGTGGAATTACCTCTTTAAGATTTATACGTTCCCCATCTTTAATATTTCTTAATTTATGATCTGCTACAGCCAACGAAACCTCTTGTACCCTCTTTTTGTATAAATCAGCATTCTCTGCAAATTTTTTATATTGAACAATTAAGTCTTTAGTAACGCCTGTTATTGATTCCCTTGAGTCTTTGTTTTCACGCTTTTCTTTTACCAAATGCTTTTGGCAATCAGCAAAAACTTTCAAAGCGTCATAATACTCTATTGTTGCCTGTTCAAATTGTTGCTCCTTTTCTTCAAATGTTTTCTCTTTTCCTACAGTGAAATTCTCACCTTCGACTATTTGTCTTGCAGCATTTTCAAAATTCAGCCTAATAGCTCCAAACGCAACTAGAAGTCTGGCATAACAAGCTTTCGCCTTGTCATCTTCTTTCTCACCTTTAACTCTCCTAGCTTGTTTGTAGAGATCGCTAAGTGACTGTGATGCTCCGAGTGAAGATGAAACTAGTCTATGTGGCGGTGGGCTCCCAAGAGAAATAAGTTTTTTATCATATTCGCTCGTTACTGTATCTATTACCCTGGCGTCTAAAAGTTATTGATTTTATGTGATATTCTACGCGCTTTTGACTAAATCAATTTGTTGAGATGAG
>NZ_LNYZ01000020.1 GCF_001468065.1 Legionella steigerwaltii | reverse complement strand
GGCTACGTATATAATTAACGATAATATTACGTTTTTTTTACACATATTGGACTATAAACCTGTGCTTACACCATATAAAATCATCACATCAGATTCAAAGATGTTTGTATAAGCATTTATGAAGAATTATGTTGAACGAAGTATCCATATTCCGGGTTTTACTCTTGCCTTAAAAATTTGGCATCCCGAAAAACCCAATCCTGCTTTGTGCTTGCATGGCAAGTTGGATAACGCGGCAAGCTTTGATTTCTTAGCGCCATTAATGCCTGACAGGCAACTTGTCGTCGTTGATTATCCAGGTACTGGATTTTCCAGTCATTATCCTCCCGGAGTCATGCCACATTGGAAAAATGATGCCTTGTTGATGATGCATCTAATCGAAGCATTAAAATGGAAGCATTTTGATATAATTGCTCATTCACTAGGGTCTTTACTGGCCACAACCATTGCCATTGCGCAACCTCAACGTGTTGGGAAATTGATATTTCTTGATATCTTGGGGCCTAAAGTCAATTTTATTGAGCAAGCAATAACAAACTTACAAAAAGACACAGCACGTTATTTATCCTATAACCCACAACAAAGAATGCTGTTTACCGATCGCATTTCGGCCATTCACGATCGCATGAACATTGGTTCTATAAGTTATCAAGCAGCTGAAGCATTGGTTGATCGCGGTACTGTAAAAAATAAAGAGGGCTTACATTGGACTTTTGACAAACGTCTGCACTGCGTCGGTTCTACCCTTCCTTTTGAAGACGAACTGAGAACGATGTTTGAAGCAATTAAAATTCCAGTGTGCCTTATTCGGGCAAAACAAGGAGTACCTTATCCTGAAGAAGTTTTTCAGGAGAGAATGCAGGCAATAAAAAATTGTACTCTTTTTGAGGTTGAAGGGGGGCATCATGTACATATGGATAATCCCAAACCTGTAGCAGAGTTAATTGATTATTTTTTACTCAACTAGATCATTATTAGGCATTAACTTGTTCTTTTTTTGATAATTAGTATTGTTTTGTGATCTACTTGTGCTAATATGCGCTACTTACCGCTACAGCAAGAGAAAGATAAAATTTTTATAATGAAAGTTAAGAGGTGATAAAATGGCGTGGAGTTTTTTTGAAAGAACAGCTAAAGATGCGAAAAATGGAGTTAAAAAGAAATGGGATCAAGTGACAACAGGAGCTGACCAGTTGGTTTCAGTAAGACCACAGACCTATAAGAGTGTCCAAGACTTAATGATTCAATTAAAAGCTCAAATAAGAAAAAAAGATTCGCTTCCTGAAGACGTCGTCGATGCATTAGAACAACTTAATACTAAATTAAATAGAGCAAAAGAAAAATTTGATCGAGAGTTTGAGAAGGGAATTAATTTGATAAAATTTGCGGTTTTGACGCAAGAATTTAATGAAGAAAGCCGCTCAGCAATTTATAAATACCAACCTACCTTAATGGCAGCTCCCGGAGTATGGAATAAGATTGCTGCATACATCAATGCATTCCTGGAAAAATATTGTGGGGGTACGCTTTTTGATGTAGAAGACAGTGTACTTGGTAAAGTTAAGGAATTTAGACAACAATTTGATACCACAAAAGATGATCTCATGCCTAAAGCATCTCCAAGCGATTCTGAAGATTCATGCAGCAACATGTTTGGATGCTTCAACAACTAAGATAAGAAACTATTTGTAGCCTGGGTGCAGCGAAGGAGTATTACCATTTAACTTCCCTTCTCCCCACAAGGGGAGAAGGTGCCCTTTAGGGCGGATGAGGGTGTTGATTAAAGTTACCCCCACTCCTACCCCTCTCCCCCAAGTAATGGAGGGGGGAATTTATACTTAATTGTAATAACGCTTCGCTGTTCTAGGCTACTCTTTTCAAAAATGAACTCTCTAATCTCCATTTTTAAATTCTTATCCTAATGGATCAATGCTAATATTAATGAAATACAAAAATTCAAAAGGAATTGTCTTATGCGCGATGTATCTGAACTAAACGCCATTTTGCTCAACCAACTCTTTCCTTAGGAGTGAGCCTATGAGCCGTATCATTCTTTTTACATCCGGATTAATTATCATATGGATAGTCGGTTACTTCCTTATTATAGGAAGTCATGTTCTGATTCCCCTGGTTATTGCAGTTTTTATTTGGAATCTTCTTAATACTATAAGCAACATCATTCAGCAAATACCAAAGTTAGGCGCCCTTCTGCCCAATTGGCTCAGTATGATTTTCGCTTTTACAATAGTTGCTGTTTTTATTTTTATTTTGATTAATATCATCACGAATAATGTAAATAATGTCATCGCAGCCTCTGGCCGCTATCAAGAACATTTAACAACAATTACAAACGATATTGATCGAAAATTTCATATTGAACTGTTAGCAAGCATTAATAACATGATAAAAACCCTTAACCTGCAAACCATTATTGCTAATGTTTATGGGGTGTTCACTACGCTTGCGAGTTCAACAGTACTCATTTTATTGTATGTGGCATTTTTGTTTGTTGAACAACATTTTTTCTTAAAAAAAATCGATGCTTTGTTCCCTACATTAGAAGGACGACTGCTGATTAACAACATCATTAATCACATTGTAAATAACACCCAAACCTACCTGGGATTAAAATCCATTTTGAGCATTAGCACTGCAATTGCCAGCTGGATTATCATGAAGTGGGTCGGATTAGATTTCGCAGAATTTTGGGCTCTTCTTATCTTCTTCCTCAATTTTATTCCTAATATCGGTGCAATAATTGCTATTGCGTTTCCAGCTTCGCTTGCTATTGTGCAGTTTACCGGATGGATTCCTTTTACTGAAATCATTGTGGGTTTAGGAGCCGTTCAATTTATTGTAGGAAATTTGATTGAGCCACGCTTCTTAAGTAATTCCTTGAACCTAAGTCCCTTAGTGATCTTAATTGCATTAGCTGTTTGGGGTGCAATATGGGGAATATTAGGAATGTTTCTCTCAGTACCTATTACCGTGATGATGATGATAATTTTTGCTCATTTTGAAAAAACTCGAGCGATTGCGATTCTTTTATCTCGGGATGGAGATGTCTTTAAAACATACGAGCTTTTGCCAATGGAAAATTCACCGGAACAAGATTGGGTTCAATATTAAGAGGTGTAGCCTGGGTGAAGCGCAGCGAAACCCAGGATTAAGAAGTTTATTCATGTTCAGGAACCCGGGTTACGGTTTCGCCTTCACCCAGGCTACACTAAAATAACAAAACCTTTACTTACTGTGCGTTTCCCAAAATGCGATGTGAGCACCTGTAGGATCTTGAATAATTGCAAAAAGCCCCATCTCTCCGACGTGAGTCACTCCTTTAACTTCTTTAGCTCCGTTTTGCTTTGCTTTTGCTAAAGTATCTGCAACATTATTCACCAAAATATACGCCATCCAGTGTGGTGGTATTTCTTTTTGTTGATTTGCAGGGATTTGCCATATACCACCAACGTCCTTATCTTTGGTTTGTATGAGCGTATAGGTCATCATTTCATCAGAATGTATTTCTTTAAAGTGCCAGCCTAATACTTTGCTATAAAAATCTTTCGCTTTGTTCACATCCGCAGTAGCTAATTCATTCCAACAAAACTGCCCCATAGAATCTTGTGACATGATTTATTTCCTTATTTATTAGAGGTGTTTGAATGATAGCTCATAATTTCAAAAGATGTTAGAAAATATGAGCTAAAAACATAAATTAAGCGGCTGGGGTAGCAGCAATATCTTTTTGGACCCTATCAAGATCAGGAAAGGTCTTCTCGCGGAAATCAAAGAGATTTTTTTCTGAGGGTGCGACAAAAAACTAGGTTTATAGGGTTTTTGTTCTATTTGTATGTTTACTTACTGACACTTAAGCCTCACTACCTGAATGCCATATATTGATTACAAAGTAACCACATTAAGCAAATATTACATGGCATTGTAAATTTTAGTAAACTGGTATCCAAATTGAAGGGGAATGGATACTAAATCAACGGAATTTGTGGAGGAATATGTTGATAATAAAGGAATTATTATCAACATAGAAGCAGAAAAATAATCAATTGGTTTTAAACGGATCGGGTTTTCGTTCTTGTTGTTGTTGTTCCTCTTGTTTTTTCTTTCTCATTTGTTTAAACAAATTTGTCTTATCTACAACTGGTCCTTCTTCAGTTTTATTCGTTGATAAAACCTTAGCGGGTTCTTGCTGCGGTGCTGTGAAAAATGTAACCCCTCTTTGAATGATCTCTTCACATTTAGTTGAGAACAGAGTAAGAAAATTCGGGTTGTTTTCTCGTTTTGCTATCTGTCGGGCATTATTTCCATCTTTATCGACTGCCTCAGTTTGGACCTGACGTGCTTTGAGTAATTTCATTATTTCCAGTGCCGCCGGATCGCTTCGTTGAGCCAGTAAATGTAATGCTGTTTCTCCCTTAGTATTTTGAGCATTAATATCTGCACCTTTTTCAATCAGAAACTTAGCCATTCGTAAGCTTGTCTCTTGCTCTTCTTGAGAATCGCCAGATTTTGCGTAGAGTATCGCTAAATGTAAGGGGGTATAACCGCTACTCATTTTATTTATACTTTCCGCTAACGCTTCTGCGTTACGCCTTTGATTCCAGGAATCAATTTCCCCTCGTTTAATGGCTTGATGTAAGGGGGTATCCTGCTCCGTAGAGTGCCATTGGTATTTCTCAGCATTTTTCAGGGATTTTAATTGATCTTCCATAGACGCTATATCTTCTTTTAATATCTGAATTATCCCTATCATGTCTTTTTGTAGTTCAACTATTTGCTGAGATTCGAGAGGCTGTATAATTTTATGCTCTGTTTTATGTTTAGTCCTCTGCATGCCAACAACAATTTCAGCGGAGCGTTCTCCAGCTCTCTTATTGATCTGCTCCAGTTGACCTACATTTGCTTTTTTCAATTTTAGCTCTAATATTAGAGTCTTATGTCGTGGTAATAATTGCTGCAATGCTAATTGCATTTGAGAAATTATTTTCAGTGACTGGAGTTGAGCTGAATCCTGTCTATGCGCTTTTTCAGCTACGGCTTGATAGATTTTCGCTTCTTTAAAGTCGTCAATTTTTTTACCTGCCAGGCTTCCAACAACCCCCATAAGAGAACCACTTTTTTCATGCATAGACTCTGTTGCTAATGTGAGTGCGGATTTATTGTTCCTGTCTTTAATATATACATCTGCATATTTACAAACCTCTTTTACTGCTTTTTCTTTCTTATTCTTAACTAAAAAGTGTAAGAGAGTATTTCCATTTTTGTCTTTGGCATTGGCTAAGCGCGATTTATCCTTAAATGAGGCAGCTTTTATTTCTCCTATCAATTCCCTTGCTCTTTTTTCATTAAAATCCTGTAAGCCAATTTCATTTATCTTGCTTTGAACCCTCACTTCCCTTTCTCTTGCTAACCTCTCCTCTGCTAATCTTTCCTCTGCTAATCTCTCTTGCGCGTAGAGTTCGTCATTATCCTCTGCCAACTCAGCTCTCGAATTTTGCTCCGCCAATTCTGATGTGCCTACTACCCCCTGGGTTGGAGAGGTTATTAATCCCTCTTTTACGAACCTGGCATATATTTCCTTATCTTCTGTAGACGATACTTCCGCGAGAAACAGTTTTCCTTGCTCTGTTGCAAAAGTTTGTTTGTCTATCTTTGCTCCAGAAAGAATCAATAAGCGAACTGCATTAAGATGATCATTCTCTAATGCTAATTGCAGTGGTGTCTTACCGTCGGCATTTTCCTTATTGATTGGGTTACTCATGAATTGGCTTAAGAAGCTTTTTTCCTGGTTGGTTAATTCTTTAATCCGTTGAATATCTCCATTCTTTGCAGCAAGGTGAAAAATATTATTTCCAGCACGATCTTGCTTACTTAAATCAAATTGAGCCCCTTCTTCCTTTAACCTTTGAATAATAATTTCAAAATTGTCTCTTTTCCCTCTTTTATTAGGTTCTTCAGCCTCGGAGTATTTTTTATATGCTATGAACAGCAGATTATTAAATTGATCTGCAGCCTTGGGGAGAGCCTTTCTTTCTTTTAAATCATCTATTAATAAATTCACAACCACTGTTTTCCCCTGGAAAACAGCCGAATCTAAAGGTGTATGCCCGGAAGCGTTGGGAAGATTCCAATCCAGATTTTTAGCTCTCAAGTCCCTTAGTAATATCTCAACTATCTCAAGATTTCCTTTTGAAACAGCTAAGTGTAGAGGGGTATTCCCTCTATTATTTCTAAAATTACTGTCCTTATCCTTTAGATTAGCCAACAACAAGCGAACCATATCTGGTTTTTCGCCCATAGCGGCAATATGTAAGGGGGTATTACCGTCTTTATTTTTAGAGTGCCATGGCTCGTTTTGGCTTAACAACAAGCGTGCAGCCTCAACTTCTCCTTTATGAGCGGCAAAATGTAACGCATTATTACCGTTAGAGTTGGGGGCATCAAGATGAATACAGTGTTCCATAATCAGTTTAATTTGGTCTAAATTACCTGTTTGAGCACTTGATTGGAGGTGTAGGAGAAATTGCTTGTTTCCCATTTGAGTAAGATCAATACCTGCATGTTCCTTCGCATGCTCTTCAATGAGCAGATCATTCAATGTTCTTTCTTTGTGACTTTCTAACAAGCCTATTTTTTTCTGAATTTCAGCTATCTTCCTAGTAAAATCTTCTACAGCGGCTTTTTTTGTTTCTGTCTCAAGTAAGAGTGCATCTTTTTTCTTTGTAAGCTCTGCTATGTGCTTTGTAAGCTCTGCTATATGCATACTCACAGTAACATAGGGAGATTGATCTAAATCATAAAGCTTAGGAGCATACTGGGAAAGTGAGTTTGATTGAGCGTTACTCACCAAATTTTGCATTTCGCTGTAAGCACTTATAAGGGAACCAAAATCTGTGACCGGTTTTTCACTGGCAGCAATCTCCTCTCCTGTTTTTTTTATTTTTTGCAAACTAGCGTCTAATTTGGCTAATGTGTTATTTGTCGCTAAAAGAGTGTCTCGTTCCTGTTGATAGGCGTTTAATCTATCAGCAAAAAACCAGCGGATAATGGGTAATCCATACCAAAAGATAGGAGCACCCAGACTATCTATCCTCTCCTTATTTTTCTTGGAAAATGACTGGATAGCGATCGTTTTACTGTCTATTTCAGAGCGTTGGTTTTTAAGAGATAATTTTAAAGTCTCCCAATTTTGACTCTGTTCCGTTTGTAAACGTTTTATCTCTTCATCAAGAGTTTTCGCCCTTTTTTCTATTTCTTGTTTTTCACTTTTTGCAGAATCACGCTGTTGAGCGAGACCACTCTGAGTTTCTCTAGTGCTCTTAATGCTTAAATTGACTTGTTGACTTAAATTCTCCAAATGTTTTCTTAAACTCCCTAAAGTATCTTGCATCTGGAATCGCTTAGAGAGCTTAAGCAGTTCATCCGAAAGTGTTGCTATTTTTTGCCTTTTTTCTTGTAAGTCCTGTGATGGGTCAAAAGAACGTAATTCTTCTTCAAATTTAACCGCAACTTTTTTAAAATCTGCATTGTTCTTGTGTATCTCATCAAATATTTTTAGAGCATCGTCTAAATCTTGCGAATTATCGAGCAAATTATTCGCTTTTAAAAAGGTAAGTCTTTCATCGTTTTGTGCTTTTATAATTTCTAATTGGGCTAAAGCGCTTTCCTGATCGGAATAAAATTCTCGATATTTTTTTTCAATTTCTTCATATTGTTTATTTACCCCCTTATTTTCTTCCTCTGCGTGCGAACTCAGGGCTGCAACTTGTTTGGAAAATTCTACGATGACGCGATTGATTTCTTGATATCTGGACTGGCTTAACTTCACTGCCTCTAAACTCTTGCCTACCAAGACCTCACCTATTTTTTTGAAATTTTTTAAGTCCTCTCCAGAGTATATCTTTTCTGCATCATCAAAATACTGGAGGTGTACTTGCTCTTTTTGTTGTTCCTCTGCTAAAAGTTTTTCAATTTCTTTTAATCGCTCCTCAAGTGCCTGTACGTCTTTACCGTATTTTTTAAGAATCTTTAAATTAATTCCGATATCATCCGGTATTTTTATTTTTCTTATTTCATTTTCGATTGTGCTTATATTGATATTATTACTTTCAACTTGTTCCCGGGCTTCCTCACCAATTTGCATTAAAACGACGGGACGAGCTAATTTTTCCAGGGTGCGCAGATGGCTTTTCGAATTGGCTTTTTTCAATTCCTTGATCAAAATGAGATAATTTTGTCGTACAGCAGCATTTTCCTTTAAAAGCTGAGGTGAAACCTTTTTTAATTTTTCAACCATTAAATTAATGTATCCGGTTTCTAAAGATTTATTTTTTTCCAGTAAAGTACGAGTAATTAGAATACACGTACTCAGACTAATTTTATGTTCCAAAAGCGATGACTTGAACTCTGATGTATCCTTTAGTCTTATTTGTTGAGACAAATTCTCTCTCATCTGTTTCAGTTGCTCAGAGTAAATTGGACTATTGCCCACACTCGATTGATAACCTTCCAATAGTGTGTTTAATTTTTTGCAATATTTTCCGGAGGGATTGGTAAAGATTAAATAGCTACTCAACAGCTCACCCATGAGCTTTACAACTGCATTGTTTTTATCATCCCCAATTATTCCATTTAGATAAGATAGGAGGAATTGAAGTTCCTCTTCTGGTGTTTCAAGTTTAGAGGAGTCCACAATAACCGCATTAAAATCTTCTCGATTAGAATCATTTAAGACGCTTTGAAGTCGTTGCTCTACTAATTTACTAAACATAAAAGTACTCTCTAAATTGATCCCGAAAGGACTATTGTTGAACAATATATTAGATAATTATACATTCTGTTTATTAAGATAACATTATTAGAGAATTTTTTCTGATTTGAGCTTAGTGCCGGAAATTACTTGTTACCTAACGCAAGGTAATCATGCGCAGGTTTATAGGGAATACTTTTTTATTATAAATTAATTAAATTAAGGACTTATTAATTACCTGGGATATAACCAGCGATTGAGGCGAAGTGCTTAAGGACAAATTGGATGATGAGTAAAACGATAATAAAACACAGGGGGATGAAGAGAGCTTATCGCCGCAAAAGAAATTGAATGATTATTAAAGCAATTATTACGAAAAAAGGAGCTAATAAAGATAAATTCCCTCTATTAATTGGTTTTGCTCCTGTGTTTACATTAACATTCATGCTGTCGGAATTGGTTGAATCATAAAAAGTATCTTTATCTACAATAATTGCCTGAGGTGGTAATTGTTCTGATTCGGTTTTGATGCGATTGGTTTTTTTGACCGCAGTACCTATGGCGAGAAATTCAATTAAGCCATTACCTAATTGATACACATAGGTTTTAACCCCCACTACGTCATCTGCACCTATGGATTGTGCTTCTTCATTAATAATTGCTAACGCATTCTCACGAGCATGATAAATCATACGTGTCAGCTCATTAATTTCTCCACGAACAAATGCTTTAATTGCTGAAGTAATTCCACCCACTAATCCTAGAGAATAAACCGAAGTACCCAAAAGTAATTTCATAGGAGCATATCCTAAACGCGCCATATTCCACATTTCAATATTCGTCATGTCACTAGTCACTACATCATTAACCGCATCCGTGATTAGTTGTGGATTTTGCGAAGCAGTTCCTATCATAAGCATTTCATTGACCCCACCAAAAGGTAGAACTGTTGTCCTAATACCGAGTACTGAATTTGCTTTATACAGTCTCGCATGGGCAATAATACGATTTAACGCCAAGTGCCTGGTTTTATTAAAAATATCCGAGTATTCCTTGATTTCACCACGTCCTAACGTTTTTAAACTACCGATTATCCCTCGGCCCAGCCCCATAGAATAGGCGACATTGCCAAAGGCAAAACAAATCGGTTTGTAACCTGCATCAAGCTGGGCATATAATTCCTGCCCATCTGCCGAAGTTGAAAATTTGTTCTTATCGGCTCCGCTGTCCGCATAAATCACCGAACCAATTGATAAAAATTCAATATTGGCTCCATGCACAATTAATTGACTGGTGACTCCAGTAATTCCTGTTGCATCTTTGCTTGCAGCCTCTTCTAACATCCGTTTGTATGCTGTTTCCCTACCTTCTTCTATAAGCGTTGTAATCTGAGTTAACTCACCGCCTAACATTGCTTTAAAACCAGAACCAAGGCTCCCTATAACTCCCAAAGAATGAACACTATTCCCAACTACTATGGTTCCAGGAGAGTAATTTTTAAGCTGTAAACAATATATTTCATTTCCGGATAATCCTGTCGTAACAGCCATAATCCATTCCTTAAAAATATAATTTTTATATACATAGTTTAGATGGATTTTTGTAATATATATAAATTGTTATAAAAATCTCAGGATGCACGAAATAATTTTTTTATTTCTATTTAATGGAGTCAATTCGTTTTGAAAAATACATTAATTAAAATTGTTTTTTGCATCCTTGCTACAATCCCATTCACTGCAATTGCTGATAATGATATTTGCTCTAATATATTAAGCGTTATAAATTCTCCTAGTAATATAAATAGCTCTTGTTCTACTCCATTTAAAAAGGTATTCGTTGAATTAAATTATATTGATCAGCAATTACCTGATCATAGTGGTACCCAGCAAAATTTTCCGAATGCTGATTTGCGCATTGGGTTACCGTCAAATAGTGAATTTTTTGTATACCCATCCAACTACATTGACCAAAAAAGTTTTCCTGGAAAAGGTACTACAGATACACGTTTTGGTTTAAAACACACCATCAATTACAAAAAAAATTGGATCTTTGCGCTACAAGGCATTGCCGATACCCCCACTGGAAGTTTTGCTTATGGAAGCAATCACTGGGGAGTAACGTTTAATGGTATTACATACTATGAAATTAGTAATCAGTTGAGCATTATGGGGCAACTTGGTATAAGCAGGCTAAGCGACCCAAAGCTTAGTGGAGGCAATTACTTCAACACCATTAATCCTGATGTGTGTTTAAGTTTCTCACCGAGCTCCAGGGTTTCTCTTTATGGAGAAATATATGGCCAAAGTAAAATTAGCGCGACCCAAGGCGCTGGGTTTAACTTTGATGGAGGAATTTTATTTCTTGTTTTTCCCAATACCATAGTGAATCTCAGTGGAGGGCAACAGTTATACAATTATTTGGGCAATTTTAAACATTATATTAATTTAGGTATTGCCGTCCTATTATAGGACCTATGCAAATTCCAAAGTTGTTCTTTCAGACTCTTCCTGATTTAAAAGACGGTAAATGTCCTGGGGAATATCGCTTTTAGCCTCAAGCTGTTTTTTATATGTGTCATGTAATCGATAAGCTACATAGATAAGGGTTAAACCCAAAGCAACTGGCCAAGATGCGGCGGCAGCAGTAATGATGAATGCAATCCCCCCTACATTAAACGCCAGGGTATTCAAAAATTGATGATAATTTTTATCACATTCCTCGTTGAGTTTTATTAAGAGTTGACGATGATGTTCATCATTCAGAATCGTACCATTTGCCAACTCTCGACGCACTGCAATTGAAGATTTTTGGTATTTTTTATATTCTTCTGCAGTATTATACATGGCATTACCCAGCAAGCTAAACAATGCAAGCCCTGCTAAAGCCAGTGGACCGGTGCATAATAAACTGATTGCAAAGCTGGTGGCGATTATATTTGCAGCAACAATGTTGAATGCAAAATAGGTGCATTGAGCCTCCCATTCATCATTTAACACATCAATTTGTCGTTGAATCACTGCGTGCTCAAATGCTGTCGCATCCTTTAATTGCGCCTGCAACTCGTACAAACGATCATGATATTGGCTTGCTTCAAAAAGCCACTGGGCTAGATATAAAAGGGTATCAAAAGTCAGAAAGGCAATAATGATTACTGAAGAAGCTGATTCAGCAATGTGAAAATAATTATTATAGGTCGTGAGTAAACCGACTACGGCCCAAACCAAATCACTCGCCATCGTAAAACCACGTTTTTCAAGTTCTTGTTTCAACACTTTTTTTGTTGATAATTCATCGCTTATTGCAGATTCGATAATATGTTTCATTAAAAGAGTCAAATGAATCAGAAAACGTAGTGCATAGAGAAAAATACCTAAATCGGTGATGGCTTCACGTGATTTATCTAAAAGATTAATCGCTTCAATAAAACTGTATTGATTGCCAAGCACTTGATTAAGATCTTGAATTAATGAAGAAATAGAACTCTTTTGCAGATAAGCTATTGCGTAATTTGCAAAACCGCGACTGTAGGAAAATTGGGAACGAAACGTATTGATGTTACCAACATATTTGCGCAGTTTGGAAATACTATTTAAAGAAGGCAGATTCGTCCATATTCCTTCTATTAAAAACTCTGGGAAACTATCACTCTTTTTTTGTTTTTTCTGAAGAGGATCTATTTTATAAAGGGTTTCTATTTCTTTGCGAAATTGTTTTAATTTTTCTAAATCAGAGCTAACATCCAATTGATAATAGGAAATTAACAGATTGCTCAAGTAATACAAATAAAGTACGGTAAAATTCTTTTCGTTCCAATGGGATTTATTCGAAGCAAGCACCTGATATAATGATGAAAATTCATAATTTAATCGATCTAAACTAAAATCATCTTCTCTAAAAGAAAAATCAGTTTTTTTATATGAATTATTAAAAAAAGTATGTTTTATGAGACTTATTTTTGTTTTTCCCATAAAAAACTCATTCAGATGTATTGAGAGAATTGCTCAATTGTACTATGAGTTACCAAAATCAGATTAAAACAATAGTGTTAAGTTTCTGCAAAAAAATAGTTAAAAATGAAGAAAATGATCCGAATCCAACATCAGAAGAATAGTTTAACCCTTTTTTTTCTAAAAACTAATTGATAAACTCATTGCTCAAATATCCATAAGTCCGAGATATAAAGTTGATTCTTGATGCAAATAATTCCTCTGATTCCAATGAAAAAAATTCATCCCCAAAAGAGAAAGTAGTTATTATCATTCCTACATACAATGAAGCGTCAGTTATTCAAACGACGATAGAACAAGTTTTTGCATCAGTAGAAACAACAGATCAGTATGAGGTGCATATTTTAATTTTTGATAGTGCCTCTACAGATAACACACAACAAATCGTTGTTTCATTACAAAATAACTATCCGAATTTACATTTACGTAACGAACCCGCAAAATCTGGCCTTGGCTCTGCTTATTTGCAAGCCATGAATTATGCGTTAACGTCTCTGAATGCAGATATTATTTTTGAATTTGATGCCGATCTTTCCCATCAACCCAAGTATATTCGTCCTATCTTGGACATGTTGCAAACCTGCGATTGCGTGGTGGGGAGCCGTTATGTAAATGGCGGTAGTATTCCTAGGGATTGGGAATTACATCGTAAGTTATTCTCTATCTTAGGCAATTATATTGCTAGAGCAGTACTGACCCCTAAATATAAGGATTTTACCAGCGGTTTTCGCGCTACTCGCCGACAACAACTTTTAAAAATTCTACCCCATCAATTTCTCACGAATCATTATGCCTATAAAATGCAATTGTTGTGGCTTTTGCATAAAAACAAAGCAAAGATTCGTGAGTATCCTATTGATTTTATTGATAGAAATGAAGGATACAGCAAGTTACCTAAAAACAGTATTGTCGATTCATTACGCGTTGTTTTTACTTTGCGCTATCATGAAATCAAACGCTATTTAAAAATGTGCCTCGTTGGCTCTTTGGGTATTGCTGTACAACTTATTACCTATAATATTCTGCGTGAATATTTTCAATTTTCTCCATTTGATGCCTCACAAATTGCAGTATGTACGGCAATCATTAATAATTTCATTCTGAATAATAAAATTACGTTTGGCGACAAAAATCAAACTTCCTGGCCATTAAAAATAAAACGTCTGAGCATTTTCACTCTTTATTCAATATTTATTATTAACGTGCAAAGTTATTGGTTGCGATTTGGTGTTCTTTGCTTTGGTGGAGGGCCATTGCGAGAAAATATAATTATGACTACTGGTATCGGTTTGATATCTCTTTTAAATTACTATACTTATTCTCGTCATATATGGACAGAAAAACTTGCTCCCAGTAATTAAAGGTACACTGCTCATGATAAGGAATCGGTTGAAAATTAGCTCACCCAATATTCAAAGTGAAAGCAAGGTAATTTCATGGGACTTCTTTAATTTACGAAGCATTTATCCGTATCTCATCCTATATTTTGTCATTTTATTGTTGTTAGCACCTATAAACATATTATCACTTGATACTTATTATTATTGGGATTGGAGTCGCCACCTGGCCTTATCCTATTATGACGGCTCTCCTATGATTGCTTATTTTATTAGGCTTTCCACTTCATTATTTGGTAATAACCTCTTCGCATTGGGTTTTGTAGGCATTGTTGTTGCTGTATTCACCAGCGGAATTATTTATCAATGCGCCCGATTTTTTTTATCCCGCGAAGCAAGCTGTATCGCGATGCTGTCGTGGTTATTTTCACCGCTTGTCACCCTAGATATACTGAAACAAACGACCTACGACACTCCGCTCACCTTATTTTGGGCATTAACCCTTTATTACACCATAAAATATATCCAGACGAATAAAACAAGAGATCTCTATTTTATAGGGATCAGTGCTGGACTTATGATGCTATCCAAATACACGGGCATCGTTTTGATTCTTTCACTACTTATTTTTTTAATTTCCAGTACTTACCGCTCAATCTTTAAAACCAAGCATTTTTATTTTGCTATTTTTTTGGCCGTTATCATCTTTAGCCCGGTAATTCTCTGGAACTATCAAAATCATTGGCAATCATTTATTTACCAGCTCACCACACACCAACTTAATCTCGCAGTCTCCCCCATTTCCCATGCATTGAAAACCTTTTTTAACTCATTTGTTCCATCCTTGAATATCATGCTGCTTCCTCCTTTTGTTGTACGAAACAGAGAATTGGATGAGAAAAAAGCATTGATGGTGAAGTTATGTCGTATTGTTTGTTTTACTTTCCTTGGCTTTTACTTATATACAGCAGGCAAGGCGGAGATTAGGGAACTTTGGCTTACCCCTTATTTAATTAGCAGCGCGCTTTTATTGGGATATTGGATCACAACATTTCATTATCGAAAATTTGCAATGAGCTTGATTGCTTTCTATGCTGTGGTGAGTCTCTTAGTTTTAATTGATAACACGTCTAAGTTTAATTTTATCAAATCAAAAAAACTTGTTTTCTATCATTTAATCCAGAAATTTAATTCTGCATACCCTCAATTGCCTGATACGATTCTTACTTCAGGCTGGTTTGAAGCACGTACACTTTTTTTCCTTCACAATAAACCCACCATTTATACTTTAGGTTGTGGCACTGCACAGAACCAATATGCTTTATGGGGCGTTGATATCAATAAAAGAATTACCAATAAGACATTAAAAGAAGCGTTATACATTGATCGATATGACCGATCGAGTTGTTTGGAACAATATTTTGATCAATGTCAAAGGATACCTACCCCCACTTATCCTTTTAGGCATAAGGAATACGCGCTTCATGTGTATCAATGTAAAAATGTCTAGGAAATATTATCATGTCCGCAAATCAATTGTTGCTCATAAGCGTAGATACTGTCTTTAAATGCAATCTTTTAACAAAAATTTAGGTTGCTTGTGATCGTTGTAGCCTGGGTGCAGCGCAGCGAAACCCGGGATATAGGCGCGTGATTTTTTATCCGAAACCCGGGTTACGGCTTTGCCTTCACCCAGGCTACCTCTCTGCAAATGTTTTCGGGCACGTATACGTTTATGTAAAGAGAACGCTAGACAATCTTCTTTGTATTCATCAAATTATGTTACCATCCATGTTATTAGAACTTGATAAGGAATATCGATGCTTAAATTAGTTTTTCTGTTTATTGCCTTGTTTTCTTCAGTATGTTTTGCTGATGAAAAAGAAATCGCAATTACCATGGATGATTTACCTCTTGTTGCTTCAAGAATGAATACCCCAGGAAATCGTCAGCGAACCACAGAGCGCTTTACTCAAATTGTGCAAACATTTCAAAAATATAAAGTTCCAGTCATAGGTTTTGTTATTGCGGGAGCTATAGAAAAAGGTCAGTGGGCATTTCTTGAGCAATTCCGAAAAGCAGGCTTTATGTTGGGTAATCACACTTATTCGCATTATGACCTAGATCAAATCAGTGCTGAAAAATACATTGCTGATATTGATCGTGCCGATAAAATTCTTACCCCGATAATGACCAACCCTAAATATTTTCGTTATCCCTACCTGGCAGAAGGCAATAAAGGCAAAAAACAAAAAGTATATGATTATCTTAAAGAGCATAATTACACGATTGCTCCAGTAACTATTGATAGTAAAGATTTTGACTTTAATGAAATGCTTTATAAAGTCCCATATCGTTCGCGTGTGAATTATATTCAAAAAATAAAACCTCGATATTTAGCCTATATCTGGAAACAGACATTAAGAGCTGAAAAAGAGAGTAAAGGCAAAAAACAAATATTATTAATTCATGCAAACCTTCTAAATAGTTATGTATTAGGTGATATTTTGGAAATGTATCAAAAAAATGGATATAAATTTATCAGTTTAACAGAAGCACTGAAAAATCCTGGCCCTACCATCAATTTTTCTCCTACACAGAAAAAGGATACTTTGGGAGCTGAGTTAGAAAATGAACTCTTAGATATTCCTAAATCAAAACAAAATTATGTAACACCAGAATAAGTTTTTTTGTAGCCTGGGTGCAGCGAAGCGAAACCCGGGAGAAGTAATTCAGAAACCCCGGGGTTTCGCTTCGCTGCACCCAGGCTACAATATGATTATAAGCATGATGATTTTTTTAAACAGGAGGTTGTATGTTAATACTTGCTATTGTTTTATTTCTTGCTGCAGTACTCTGTGGCCTCTTTCTTTTAACAGCAATACTGCAAAACAGACCTGTTAATCAAGTTGTGAAGGCACTCCATGGAATTTTTGCAGCATTAGGACTCATCATAATAATCGTTTACATGCTTGCTTTTATGACAGGACAAGCTGCCATTCTTAGGGCAAGCTTAATCATCTTAATCGTTGCTGCATTAGGTGGGTTAACCTTGGTTTCACTTGCTAAGAAAGGGAAACAGGTTCCCAAAGTGGCAGTCCTTATTCATCCAATCATTGCCATTGCCGGATTAATTGCTTTGATAATCTATGTATTACCCTAATTACTCCGGTACAAATCTGGTTTTCTGCCCAATGATCCTGAATCAACAGTGGTTCAGGATTTAATCCTGATCCTGAACTCTTGAAAATCGAAAAGGACACTAATTTTTTTCAAGTGCAAGAGGAACATAATTATAGCCAGTTGCTAAATCTTGATACAGATTAACAATGGTAATTAATTGCTCTAATTTATGCTGATTTACTTCAATAGCCAGTTTATCTAATCTGATTTTATCTTCAATCAAACTAAGATGACTGACAATTCCTCTTTGATATAAAGTCTGATTTAATCGATAAGCATTCCCTAGTTCTCGCTCTGCTCTCATTACATCATCAAGTCTCTTTGTGTACAATTCATGCGCGGATAAATCATTCGTTACATCCCTAAGTACTCTGCGTAACGTATCACTATAACGATAATAGGATGCTTTATTTAATCCTTTAGCTTTTTTCAATCGGCCAAATGCAGATGCCCTTAAAAAAGGAACTTCGAGAATAGCCTGGTTGAAATGAATTGCTTGGCCTAATTGCCATCCATTTGGAACTTTAGCAATTTCACCGCGGGCCATAGCTAAATTGATTGTAGGTAGGAAATGAGAAAAAGCAATACCAATTCCCGCATTGGCCGCATAAAACTCTTGTTTTGCTTGTATCATATCTGGCCGATTTTCAATAACAGTTAGAGGAAGAGCGCCAATAATCATTTGTTGACTACTTAAGTCCCTAAAGCGGCGTTTTACTGAAAATCCTCCTGGATTTTCATCCAGTAAGTAATGCAAAACATTTTCACTCACCACAATATTTTGTTGTACTATTCTTTCTTTAGCCTGAATTAATGAAAGCTCTGTTTTGGCAAGTTCTAATTCCGTTCGTGCAGATAAGCCTCCTTGGTACATACTCTGGGTAATATTAATTAACTTAGAAAGGTCCTTCTCCAAAGAATGTAACAAATTTAATTGCTCGATTTGGCTTAAATAATTAAAGTAATTACTGGCAATCTGATTTATCACAGTAAGTCGAATACCATAATACATTGCCTGTGTCGCTTTTAATTCATATTTGGCTTTCTGTTGTTCTTTAATCTGTTTAAAGATATTGATGGTATAAGTTGGAACAACTGTGAGTAGAACACCCGGAAAACCTAAATATGGAAACGAAGAATAACCTGCATTTCCAGTGACTTCGGGAATCCAATTCAGTTGCACGCGCTTTAATTCACCTTGTGCTGCTTCAATATTAGCTACTGCAACTTTAACATCGTTGTTATTAATTAACCCTTTGTCAATCAGAGAATTTAAATTAGGATCTTTGAATTGTTTCCACCATGGAAAACAAGGCAAGTTTTTATCAGAGTTTATAAATTGAGTATCTTTAACAGACCATTGATTAGGAATAAGCAGAGGCTTAAGAGAATGCTGAGTACACGAGCTCATCATGAAAGCCAAAATCAGTAAACGAATCATCCTAATCAATTTATTCCCCAATATATTTAATTCTTTGGCTTTGGTTTATCCGAGTAAGTTTTTCCAGTATGCTCTGGGTTTCTATTTTAAGTACTTCATTGCTGTAGGGTGATAAAACAAATAGTCTTCGGATGTTATGATACGCTTGTTGTACTACAGAGCCAAAAGAATCCAATTCATTTGCAAAATTCACATCTAAATTACTTTCATGTTTCTCTGCAGCAACAAATGCATATAAATCCAACATGCTGGTATTTAGTACGGTGCTTTCTCGTAAGTAAATGCTATCGAGCAACGGTTTTTGAGTTACTATATCAAAAAGTTTATTCAACCGAGTAATAATTCTTGTTTGTAAATCGATATAGAATTTTCTCGATAACTGGCTATTGCGAAATACTAAAGTTTCAAACATAAGACAAAGTAAAAATGCAACGACAGTCGATAATAAATAATCAAAAAAGAAGTTAGGAACAGCATAATTATTTCTTCCATAATAATCTGTTCCTAAAGCAGTCAAAGTCACTGTAAAAATAGTAGGAAATGCGTAGAGTTTCCCCAAAGAAAAGTATGCCATAAATACAATAAAAGGAATTATTACCAGGATAAAGCGAAAATCAATTTGGCCTATAAACCATAATATGTAGGATAGAAGTAATCCAAAAATCGCCCCCCAAAAACGATGTATAGTGCGTTGTAAGCTTGCACCTTTATCAAATCCTGCATAAATCATCATCACTGCAAAACCTATCCATCCGGCATGAGAATACCCTAATAGCATTTGAACTGCCAAAGCAGTGGAAAAAACGAGACAAATTTGCAACGCTCGTGTTTTACGATAATCTACAATTTTGAACATAAGTAATTCCACGAATAGACGAGTTTATTAAAAATGACCCACGGTGTTGCCGTTAATTCACAAGGTTGCTCCTGTTCAACTGCGCGTTTAAAAACATGAAGTTTTTTAATAAATAAATTGATTTTCTCACTTTCCAGTATGATTGTTTCTGTTTCAGCAACACAAACCACTAAATGCAATTGATTCATGAGCAAATTAATTCTCCAGATGGAGCGAACCGGAAACGTTTTGGGTAGCATCGCAGCAAAACGTACTAAGTGGGTTGTGTGACCTCGGACTGGATTAAACATGATATTTTGCCGTGCAGCCATTAAGGATAAATGCTCGATAATCTGGGTAATCAGTAACAGTAAGGCCCTTAACCACAAACGATAATAATAACTCCTAGGAAAAAAAGCTAAGGCGGCAAAAACAACTGCCATCGCTATAAACGTAGTAAAACAATTATTTAAAATTGCATAAAAACTGGTATTTACATCTTTATATAGCAAAGAATAGGCTCCCAAACTTAAAGCAACAGGAGCGATTACAACAGTATGCATTCTGCTTTTAATGGCAATCAAATACAAAAGAAAAGAATATATAAAGGCAAAAATAGGAAAAAAGGGTGTTATGGAAAAAATATCAAAAAGAAAAGCACTTATAACTGACCACAAAATGCAATAAAAAAGCAGTATATTTTTTTTCTTCATTGTTTCGCCAATTACTTCAGCAGCCATTGCTGTAATTGGAACGTAAAAATAATAAAAATAAGGATTTGGAATCGAAAAAACAAAATTCACTGCAAAAAGAATCAATAGAACATAAGTGACCTTCACTCCATTAACGCGATGATTCCCATAGGGGTCATAGGTTTCAATGATGTGAATTAATTTTGATATAAACATAAGCACTAGCACCAGGATTGAATGGATATTTAGGATCTGGGTCAAGAATTTCTATTTGAATAGGAAAGCGTTGCGGCTCCAATAACCATTGATTGTTGCTGTTAACTTCTTGTTGTTGCGTGCGTGTATCAGTTGTTTGTCGACCAGCTGCCCACATTGTATTCACGATTTTTCCATGAAAGATTCTGTTGAAATAATACATACGAAGCATAATGAGAACTTTATCGCCCGGCCTAACATATCGTAGATCAGTCTCATATAAATTAGCTTGCACCCACCATTTTGAGGTATCGATGAATGAAAATAAAGGCTTATGAATTTTTACGGGCGTTCCCAGACCAATATAAAGATTATCAACTACTCCATCAGCTGGAGCTCTAACGGTAGTTAAATTGAGATTTACACGTGCATTATGTTTTTCTGCTTTAAGAGCTTTAATTAATTTTCTTTGCTGAATTATTTGCTGATCTTCAACAGCAATTTGCTTTTTAAGCGAATTCATTTTGTTTTCAATCGAGTGCAAATCATAATTGAGCGTTTGTATTTCGAGTTTTGATAAAGCCTCGCGTACACTAGGCGCTTTTTTTAATTGATATTCAAACTGAGCTTTTTTGTAGGCATACTTAGCAGCATCCAATAAGGATTTCGTTTTTTGCGTTTGACGATCAATCACTTTAAGACGTTCTATTGCCTCCTCATATCTAGCTTTTGCAGAATTATAAGCTAAACGATAAGGTTTCTGATACACCTCAAATAAGGGCTGATCCTTTTTAACAGGGCTTCCATTATGAACATATATTTTTGTAATAAAACCAGAAACATCTGCTGCGACAGGTGTAACATTCGTGACTAAAAATGCATGGCTTGTAAAAGGAATTAAGTAGGAAAAAACATGATAAATACCAATTAAAATACTCAAGACAATTACAATAATAGGTAAATTAATCTCTTTTTTTGAGACTTTAAATATCCTTTTCATGAGTACCTTTATTAATCAGCAAATGTTCTAGTGAATAATTTTATAAATTAGCCCTACTTAAATTGAAATTTTCTAAAATCATAGAATAAATCAGTAGCTACAGTGTATCGGATTCTTTCTTCCTCTTTCAACAGATTTAGGCGTTCTGATTTTAAAAGTGATAATTTAATGGTATTAAGGTGAAATAAATTTGGGATATTAATATTTTCTATGATCTCATATGATAATAAAATTCGATTTGAAAAGTAAACGGAGTATCAAGGATGAATGAAACAATTGAGATGGCTACGGTCGAAGTTACAGTAGTACGAATTTATACTTTGGAAAGAGCCGATAATGTTCCTATGATCTTAAATTATTTACAAAACGAGGCTAAAATTCGTGGAATTAGTATTTTTCGTGCGGTAAGTGGTTTTAGCGGTGAAACGGGTATACATAAAGACTCTTTTTTGGATATATCTTTTTCCCTTCCTTTAATTATTGAGTTTTTTGATCATCCTGAAAAAGTTGCCATAGCTTTAGAGCATTTAGTAACGATAATAAAAAAAGAGCATTTAATTTTTTATTCTGCCCGTGCAAATGCTTAAAATTATTCATAAGATCCATCCCTATTCACTGAACGGCCGCATTTGGCACATCTTGCGCTCAAATCCAACCGTTCTCCAAGATTCAAGTATATCCCTTGAACTATCAATGGCGTCAACAGACTACGTCTACTGGCACACGTGCAATGAGGTGTTGTGGAAGCATATTCTTTAATTTAAGTATCAGAACTTCAATAACCTCAACATCATCAATAAATTGCACTATAAGTGGTAATTTTTTGATATGAAAAAGAGACGTTTTAGTAATGGTATCAAGCGGAAATCCGGCCACTCCTCGTAATACCGTGGCTCCCGCTACTTTTTGCTCTCTAAGCATTTCAAGAAGCTCCAGATACAAAGGTTTATCCTGCCATTGTTCCGCTTCATTGATATAGACCGAAACTTTTTCGTAACTCATATTAGATTACCGAACTAATAAGGATGTATTAAGATTATTGCAAACAAAATTTGATTACAATATGCAATCTATGTCCTTAGGGTCAGTATACAATTCGCTAGCTTGAGTCAAAATACTGCGATTTTAGAGCACCGAAATGCAGCATACACAAAGTATGTGAGTATCGGAGCACATAAAATCGCAGTATTTTGACCAAGATAGTAGAATTGTAAGACCCTAATACTCCGGTTCAAATTTTGTTTTCAAACGTTCACGCAGTGATTGAACCAGTACCTCCGGTGCTTTGTCAGGTGATCCTGAATCAAAGGGCGGTTCAGGATCATACTCCAGACCAAGTTGTAAACTTTGTGCTATGTCTTCATTGGTAAGTTTCGCAGCAAGATAGAAAGCCATATCAATGCCTGCCGATACTCCAGCGGAAGTAATGATTTTTCCATCCTCTACAAATCGTTTTGGGGTAGGTATGGCTCCCCAATGTTGCAGCCGATTCATCACTGCCCAATGCGTTGTTGCCTTAACTCCTGATAAAACCCCTGCTGCGCCGAGAATCAGACTTCCAGTACAAACTGAGGTCGTCCATAAAGTATGCTCATGAATTTTTTTAATCCAGGTGAGAATTTCAGGGCATTCGCGCAATGCAGTTGCATTACCTGCGCCCGGAATCAATAAAACATCAGTATGCGAAATATCGGTTAATGCATGCTCAGCAATCAGCGTAAGCCCAGAACAAGTACGTACAGGTCCCTGATTTAAGCCCACTCTCTGCACTACAACTTCTGGCAAGCGACTGAGTACCTCATAAGGACCAATTGCATCCAGAGCAGTCATTCCTTCATAAAATAAAAAAGTAATGTGGAGTGGTTTATGCATCACATCTATCCTTTCTTAACGAATTGAGATTTTAATTTCATAGCACCAATACCTTCAATTTTACAATCTATATCATGGTCGCCTTCGACCAAACGAATGTTCTTTACTTTGGTGCCGACTTTTACGACTTGTGATGATCCTTTTATTTTTAAATCTTTAATTACAGTTACCGTATCTCCATCTTGGAGAATTTGTCCATGGGCATCTTTGATAATGCGTTGATCATTCTGTAGCGGTTCTCCCGCTTCATCTTTTGCCCATTCATAGGAACATTCTGGGCAAATCAATTGATTCCCATCTTCATAAGTATACTCTGAATTACATTTAGGACATTGGGGTAGTGAGTTCATATTTTTTTCCCATTGAAAAAAGACCTGTAGTATACCTAAAACTGTATTAGTCTCCTACACCAGTAATAACCAGATGACGTTCTTGTGGTTTGTATCGATGCTCGTAAAGATAAATCCCTTGCCAGGTACCTAAAGCCAATTCCCCATTTTGTATGGGAATAGTCAAGCTGCTTTGTGTTAATACTGTACGAATATGCGCGGGCATATCATCCTTACCCTCAACTACATGTTTGAAAAGCGGATCGCCATCAGGAATTAATCGAACCAAGAAACTTTCAAGATCCCTATGTACTTGAGGATCATAATTTTCACAAAGAATCAAAGATGCACTGGTATGTTTGAGAAATAAATGGCATAAACCCTGTTTTATTGTTGCTTTTGCGAGAAATGACTTTACTTCAGCAGTAATATCCTGGGTTCCTCGACCTTGAGTATGAAACGTGATGGGAAATTGCTCGATTTTCATAAGAGTAACGATTTAATTAGTGCGTCATTTACTATCGCAAAATTTTCGCCATGATTCAAAGCAAATCATTAGGATCTACCACGGTACCAATAACCGTAAGGGTTTTGTGTCTGGATTTTTCTCCACGTTTTAATAGTACGTGTCGTGCTGGTACCTTAAAAATCTGCGCAACAAATTGCAACAATGCTTTATTAGCACGTCCTTCAATTGGCGGCGTATTTAAGCGGATTTTAAGCTCCCCCTCATGAACGCCTACAACTTCTGTTTTCCTAGCACCTGGCTGAACATATAAATGAAGGATTAAACCTTCAGCATCACATTGATACCACACGGTACAATTATCCCTTAACTTTTGATTTATTGATTGAATACTCATACCACAAGCCTGGTTGCTTGCAACTGAATCTTCTACACATCTCTGAAAACCCAGTCCAGATCTGCTCTCTGACGTCCCGCGGGTCCACGAGATCCAGGAAAACTGCGCTAAAAACTAGACCCCGCGGACAAGCCGCGGTACGTCGAGGGTCTATGGGGTCGAAGCCCATACAGCTTGTGTAGAAGATGCCATTGCAAACCACCAACTTACACCTGTAATGAGGACAAACCCAAGCAACCAATTAATTAACTGGTAAGACTAAGGGTACTCACAACCTGTTTCATGGTATTAAGGGTGCTATCATAAACTTTGCCAAATAAAGTCATGTCCTTTTGCAACTTACGTTGATCAAGCGCATCCATTTTCTCTTGTGTTTGTTCCATATCCTGGACATGAGAAAAAAACGATTCAGCATGAGTTCCAACCTTCGTCGCATTTTTCCCAAGTTGAGATTGAAACCATGATTTTACTTTAGGAGCAGGACTCTCTTTAGTGATAAGTCGCACAGGTAGTTTTCCATCACTTAACTCTTGCGATAGATCATCTCCTGCTTTTTCTAAGCGCTCCAATAAATTGGGGTCATCAGTCGAAACTGCATGACGTATTGTAGCCTCACGAATGAGCGTCAGCATTTTTTTGTAATTTTCAACCTTGCTTTGTGATGCACTTTCCAAATTTTTCTTGGCAGTAACGTACGCTAATTGATCACCATCAAAAATAATGCGTGGATCTTTTGCAAAAATTTCCAAAATATCGGGGCGCCCTGTAGATAAAACTGCACCCATAGTTGTTTGAGATGCCTCAGCACTTTGATTTTCAAAACTAAGATTGGGTTGTTTTGCAATAAACCGAATCAAATCCAATGGAGGTACAAGAGCAAGGACAACGCGCATAAGAAGTGTCTTCCCGTTGGCATTGACTGCATTTACCAATTCAGGATAATCCGTGATCAGTTTTTCTACTTTGTCATATTCTTTTTTAGTCACAGCTTGCCATAATGCTTCTTCTTGAGGTGACATATCTTTCTCCCTATTCTAAAAAAATAGGGCATATTATACCAAAAAAGAGGCATCCTGAGAAATAGCGACTCAATTATTGTACGAAACGTATTATGTTCCAACACGTCTTTGGGGATTATTTTTGAGTTGAACCATTGAAGAAAGGCTGTTTTTTGCATGATTCAGGGGCTCATAATCAATCCCCAAATCACAAGCGTCACATATCCTTTGAATTTGATCTGGAGTCGCTTTATCAAAACTTATCGATTTCGCATCTTTGATTAGACATTCAATTTCTTTTATTTTTATTGAAACTTCGGGTTCAACCTCTTCCTTCAAGTCTTTTAAAATACTGGATAATTCTTTTAGAGCGGATTCATACTTACGCTGTTTTTCAGGATCAAACTCAAACTCAGTCCCATCTCTTATAGAGTTCACAAAAAAACGATATCGATGTTCATTTTGTGGATTTTCTTCAACAGTAATTGGCTCAATTTTTTTCTCTTCAGATAAAGAGATGGTCTGCGGTTTTTCATCATTAGGCGTTGTGGATCGAACTATCTCCGAACGTGCATGCTCAATACCAGGTGCGCGTGGCTTCACTTCCATTTTTCCATTCTTAGGCAAAGGAGCAACGTGAGGCTCGTCACCATGAGTAACTATAGGTTGAGACATCTCCACACTTTTATGCTCAGCAACCGGTGTATGCAACTCCAACTCCTCCCCCTCCTCCGGCAAAAGAGTAAGGTGCGGTTCTTCACTATTAGCAATTATAGATTGAGACGTCCCCATGCTTTCAAGCTCAACGTCCTGCGTACGAGGCTCCAATTCCTTTTCTTCAGTGATAGGATGAGTATTATGAATTGAAGTTACAGAACCCTCGTCAAGATGTTCTTGCCTTAAAGAGGTACGGTCTAAAGTTGGCATCGCAAAATCTACACCGTCTTTTGGTGCAGCAATCATTTGTTTCATTAGATTCACATAAAGTTCAAAACGTTTTTTTACATCGTCTGGTAATACAGGTTGAACAATACCCGCTATTGTTTCTAATTCTTTATTGCACTTACTTAATAAAAGTTGCATGGCTTCATAACTTTCTGCTTTTTTAAGTTCATCTTGGTATAACTTTAATTGGATTATGCCACCATCTAAAGCATCAATTTGTTCTGTATCTAATTCGTCTACCGGGCATTTTTTCAACTCATCTGTGATTAAATGCAGACTACTCTCTATATCCTCTAAAGCATGTATACGTGCATTTTCATAATGAACAGATAGAGTCCGCATTTCCTGTTCCCACTCGAGCTGAATTGCTTGACTTTCTTCTTTAAAATTTCTGATATTCTCTTGATGTTCTTCGTAAATTGCTTGCAATTGAGGCGACTCATCACGCATTCCAGCAAAAAAGCCCTCAAGAATTTCTTGAGCTTCTTTAAGATGTTCCTCTTTAATTCGACGTTGCTGTTCAATGATCTCTATATTGAGTGCCCCTATGTCAGATTGCTCTTCCACTAAAGGTTGAAGCCCAATTAATTTAGCCTGCATTTCTTCTTTTTTTGCAATTAAGCTTTGATAAATTGCAATTGCCTTTTGTTTTTTTTCTTCATTAATATGTTCATCTTGAACAATTAAGACCAATGCCTTTCGCATCATCGTAATATGTTCTTCATAAGAGGCATCCACTAATTTAATTTGCTTCATATGATGTACATAGGTGATGCGTTTCATCTCGTCTTCATAATATTGATACAAATCCATATGAGTTAAACCATAAAGCGATTTTTCCCATTCCGATATAGGAAGACGGTGAGGTTTTGGCTCTTCAAGTTGTTGCAGGATTGATGATTCTTTTCTCGGTACAAACACAAAATCTTGCCGCTTTGCTGCTGCAGCCTTAGCTTGCTCTTTTTCTATTTCATTTAGCAATGCAATTTCTTTCGTCAATAAATCCCTATCAGCAAAAAGTTTGCGAATTACATCAAAACGACCTGTAACAGTAAGAAAAAAAAGTAGATTATGTTCGCACAAATAAATAAACTCACTAAAAATTTGTTCATTTTGACGAATCACATCGTTTTTATTTTGGACCCCATTAAGTCTTCTGAGCCATCCTAGATAAGATATCAACAGAGGATAAGTTTCTTCAGATAACTCAAGCTGTTTTAAAACTGCATCACTTGGATTGTCCATTATTCGTTTTAAATGTTCATCCAGTGGTATATGAATGCTTCCCATTACTCACCACACTGTTCATATTTTATCTAAGTATAGTATTTTTTATACTTATTGAATCAATTAAGCATTGAGTGATTTTTTTAGAAAATAATTCAGAAGATGTGAGTTATAAGAAAACTGAGTGGATCAGTGTCGAACATTTTTAGGAAGATAATTGATAACGCAGTAGCTCAAACATTTTGCATTGGTAACCTCAAGATCACGGAAATAGGTGATTTCTTTTAAATAAAAATCAAAAGTTTCCTGTATTGCTTCAAAATATCCTTTAATAACAACAGAGTAACGCATTTTTTCAGAATGATGTATTTCGAGTAGCTTGGAATATAAAAAAGTAATCTCATGAGTACATTGGGTGTGTGCAATTAGAGCCGTATCAAAACAATTAGCTTCAAGCAATTTGATTTTCAATTTATTTATAAAGACAAGCATATTGGAAATGCAGAAGTTAATTTTTTCTATCTTTTCTTTATAAACCTCGCCTAATACTTCGGGTATTGTATGAATCATTTCTCGTAAAAAATTTAAATCAGCAATGTAATTCCCCAACACACTATTTTTCTTCATTTCAATAAATCGTGCTTGCCACTCAACTAAGTGCATTACGATACGTTTATATGCGATCAGCTCTTTTTCTTTAGAGTCATCTGCGGTAGGAAATTTGTCGCTGGCTTTCAAATGCTCTATTTGGCCCATTACCATAAAACATGCATTTTTAATATCTTCGAAAGTTAATGTTTCAAAATTATTTGTTTCAATTTTTTCACTGATATTATCAATGAGTGTGACTACATCTATGGATAACATTGCGGTTCCAAATTCAACATCACCTAGATCTGATTATAGTTCAATATTTGAACATTAAGTGAGTTGATGTTGGAGAATTTGTGATAATAACCACATACTTGACTCTTTTTGGGAAACACAAGTAGTATTTGTAGCCTGGGTGAAGGCGAAGCCGTAACCCGGGAAATCATAAGAAAAAAACCCGGGTTACGGCTTCGCCTTCACCCAGGCTACATAGAGCACTACTATTTCTTTAAATAACCAATCCCACAACTTCTTGAGTTACTGGAGATCTCATTTCATGAGGTACAACATGTCCCAGGTTCTCTTGAGGAAGCAAATCCACTTCTGGTTGGTTTGCTTTAAACGTCATGAGTTGCTGTTCAAACTCAAAAAGTTCCTCAACATGTGTCATTCGCTTCACATAAACACCACTTTTTCTCTCTTCCTCAGCAACTTTCTCATTGAGGAATATAATTTGCTGTTTTAAGGACTCGATTTGATCAGCAGTTTTTTGATGTAATTGATTCAGTTGGCTAGCCAATTCACTCTGAGCTTTTTCAATATCAGGACGAAATGCTTTCTCTAAATTTGCTGTAGGTCTATTTACTAATTCATCAAAGTCCAAACGCCAATCATCCATATTTTCCGGAGTAAATACATAGCTTGATACATACGAATAAACAGTACCAAAGGCTGATTTTTTCTTCATTCCCTCAACGATTCGCTCATGCAAATCCTTAAATCCGATTCTTAACATAACGTCATGAATTTGTTCAATTTCTTCTGCTTTTAATTCAGGAAATTTAAACGTTTTAACTAGTTCTCTATCGAGAAAACTATCACGAACCTTTTCTGGAAAAGAACTTAAATCATCAGGTCTTTGATCTGCCACCCATTCTTTTAAAACAAGAATGTCATTGACCTGCTTCTGAAATTGTGCGGGAAATTGCGCTACTACTGCTTTAGTTTTTCCATTAAATTTAAGTAGCGGTAACTGATCTTTTATCAATAGATTTAAAGATATAAGCTGCAACTTGGTTTGGCTTAGTCTTAACTCTAAAGCCTCTCGTTCTTCAGTTAACTCGAGTGCACGTGAATTATATTGGCTAAAATCATGAAATAAAGGATGAGATCCAGAACCTTCAATCACTAAATCAAAGTAATCACTAAAACCATTATGCCCCTCTTTGAGCTTCACATGTTTGACATTAAATCCGTTTAATCCATTCAGTTCGTTCTGAAGATTTTCAGCCTTACGTGTCAGATACTTATTTGAGTTCAGTAATTCTCGATGATCCTGGCTAAATGTTTCAAACAGCATACGAACTTTTCCACGCAAATGAGCTACATGCTCTTGTAATGGAGAATGCTTGCGGGCGAATTCTTCCACTTTATTCGAAAGGAAATAATACATTTCATGAAAAGCATAGATCGTATTGTTTTCAGTTTGCATTGCAATCAATGTTTTTCTAATTTCCTTCCATTCATTATTTTTCTCTAAGCTTGGATCTTCATCTTCCAAGATTTCAACCGAAGAATTCAATCGTTCTTTCATTACTTCATAAAGAGACTCTTCTTTGCAATCGTGTATAAAATCAGCATCTAATTCATTTACGCCTGAGCCAATAGCCGTTAACCCATTAAGAGTAGCTAAAGTATTTTTAATTAAGGTACTTGTATTCTTATGCCCCCAAAAAGGAAATATCCATACTCCTTCAAGTTGCAATTCATGTTCCGCTAATACTTTATACAAATTCCTAATCGCAATTTTTTTCTCTTTAAAATCTTTTGCATTTTTTAATTGCTGGACTGCAACTAATATGGCTTCCGCTGCGGCGTTAACAGCAGAGCGCTCAAGCCAATACCCCAAGCCACGATTTTTTTCCATCGCCCAAGATAAAGAGCTTTCCAATTCATCGACAAGTTCTACTACAACTCGATCAAAATAAATTGTTTGCAAATTCTTCAGCTCTTTTGTTTCTTTAAGTCCAGCTTGTTGATATACCCGCAACAACTCGTGAATTACGGGTTGCATGGCATATTTTTCAGCAAATGAATCTTCAGGCAAATGTTTAACGGCATAATCCCGCAAAAACGTAACAAGATTACCTAAATTTTCTGCATGGGCAACTTGATCGAGCAATGTGGATCGCACCGATTTATTTAAATAAGGATTATTTCCTATAATACGGCGAATATCCTCGGCAAATAATTTCACCTGATTTTTAGCAAACTCTACTTTATAGGCTGCAACATCGCCGTCAGCAAATCGCAACATCGCTCCGTTAACATCCAATGCAGATAGAATATAACGATGCGCTTTTTTCTTCTCCACACGCATTTCTTTTTTGTTTTCGCGTTCTGCTAATCGACTTAATTTCAATTGCTCACTTAATGACACTCCGTCCAAATATTCACAACGCAAATCATTAATTGAGCCTTCACTAAGGACTTGCTTTGCTTTTTCTTTAAGAAATGCCCGTTTCTGATCCCAGATAGGATTTACAGCATCTTCATAAGCCTGCACCATTTCATCCAATTCCTCCGTCTGCACTTGTTGCTTTGCATCCCAACGTACATAAGGATTAGGGTATTTATTTTGCGGATCGGAGTATCTTAGACATTCAGCCCATTTTTCATCCAAATCAAGAATTAAATCTTCTCTCTGTTTTAATAACTCAGCATCCAGTGTTCTCCATTCAGATTTAGGATAAACAAGATGTAGAAACTCCTTCCATTCTTGGAACTGTTGTAAAACAACGTGTTGTACTTCAGAAACCTTCCGAGTGTAATGACGTTCAACAGCTGCGGCTTTATTCTGTTTTCTTTGCAGTTGTGTCAACTCATCGAGTAGTGCCTGGCAATCGTGTAAGGACTGATAATACCAAGATTGTAAAAAGAATTTCCCACACTCTTCATAAAGCGCAATGTGTTTACCCAGGTCATTGTTTCTAGCAACACTATGAATCATCAGCCGTGTATTACTTGGAGTATCCAGGCTGGTTTGAATACTCAAAAATCCTTTAGGATGATTTGTATCAAAAATGTCATCCTGGCTAGGTAATGTAATAATAGTAATCGTATTCTTTTGACCCGACTTATTTTTTATCCAGTGCTCTCTCTCTTTTAATGGTTCTGCACCCGTCAATGCAGTAATAATATTTTTACTAAAATGTGCTTTTAATTCTCGCTCAAGAAGTTTTACTTCACTCGCGTCTTTAGCAATTAGCACAATAGGTTGCCCATCTTCTGCTTGCTGGATAGCCTCTTTAATAGCACCTACATGAGATTGCTTCTCTGCACTAGATTTTATCGCGAATTCATTACGTTTACTGTCTTGATGTGACGGTATTTTAAACTTATCATTCATGCCGAACTTACTGCATTGCTCAGCTAACCCATCCTTTTTACTTAAGGTTTTAGAAATACCAATAATGCGTCCCTGTTGTTTATAATCATCAATCAAATCCTTAGTTGAACTGGAATCAATAAAACGTTTCTCAGGCTCAATAACAAACTCCCACTCAGGATTTTCCCTTTGCAGGCGAGCATGTAGAAATTGATGTACTAAAAAGGTAAAACCTTGAGATGCTTTTTGCTTCGAGGGAATGGCAACATGAAGCGCAGTTTCAGAAGGTAAGATATCAAAATCCTCTCCTTCAACAAGCCGTTGAGCTTCTATAGCTGCGTTGATCCATAAACTAAATTTCTCTGTTAAGGAATTTAACTGCGCCTTCTGACGACCTGTAGGGGCATGCCGGTCCAAGAATTCTTTTAATCGATCTACATCCTGACTCTCACTCCAAACCTTACCCGGATGCAGCGTTTTAAATTTTCGCTGAGCTACAAATTCATTGATGAGAGGGTAAACCCATGCATAGGAATGATTTTCATCATCTTGCACAAGATGATATAAAGTTCTTTGGTCTAATTTTGAAAAATCAGACCCACAAAGAATTAAATTACTTGATAAAGGATGACCATCCTTATAAGCGACCAAGTTTTCATTCTCAACCTTAGCCCGAGAGCGATATAAAGCCAAATCGCCTACAGTAGAATAGTTTATCCCACCAATTTGATAAGTTCCTTTAGGGGAATCTGCTCTAATACTACTTGAATCAATACCAAGAGAGGTCAAGAAGTCTTTAGTACCTTTGTTTTTATCAGCTTGAATCACTGCCTCGCGGTTATCGATACACACGTCAACTGTTCCACCCGCAGCCTCAACCCACTGCATTACAGCAAGTAATGATGCGGTAACATCAGCTTCCTCTGTATCTACTTCCATCAGCATATTGTTGTGCTGGCTTTTGAGTGATGTTAAAACAGAAATAAGTTGTGTCGTATCAGCAAATGTCCCCGTAGTTCGGAAATACTGTTCGCGTAATACTGCTAATAATCTTAACTGATCTTTTAGTTTTTCATGGGCATCAAGACCTGGTTTTCTTATTGCCTTAACCAGTATATCGAATAACTCATACAACTCAGCACGACTGATTTGAGTTAAATCTGCGTATTTTATAATTCGTTTTGTTTCTGGATTATTACCTACAACGAGAGTAAATGGTTTACTTCTTCCTATTGCATTGATGAACGTAATTTGTTGTGCTAAATCATATTGCTCTTGGCTGCTTAAAGGCGTTCCTTCAACACTATCTTGAATAGTGCCAATAACTCGCGCAATTTGTGACATGTCAAATTGCTCATCAAGAACTTGGTCAGTATCCTTTACGATAATACCAAATTCATTTTTTTGTGGTGCACGCCCTGATTTCGGATCCTTATCAAATGCATCAATATAAGCCATTAGATCATTCTCATAGCCATTTAACACATGGATAAACGTTTCCATCTCTGGATAGGGTGGTGAATTAAATAATTTTTCCAGTTTCTTTAGATTATGTTGATTTAACTCAAGTCCTGCATGCACATCAAATAAACGGTGAAGGCTTTCATCTGGAGTATGCTCACCCGATATAAGCAATATTTTTGACCAGATATTTAAATCAAAATCGTTTATACCCTCGAACCTGTCGATTAGATTAAGAAGCATCGCTTCTTTACCATTGCTGCAGGCCTTCATTAATAAAATGAGTAGAGGTATCAGCGATTGTACTTCTGCTTTAACCTGAATAATTGAAGTAATTTTATTAACAATTGTTTTTAGCAATTGTTCATCAACTCCAGGACCGACATTTTTTATTACATGCATAAAGGCATGAAACAAAGCTTCAGACTGCTTTTCATCCACCCCAGCTAAAGATTTAAGTCCAATGATTTCCTTCAAAGGAAATAAAGAGTTTTGAGTTAAATTATAAGTGCATGACCAACGTAGCAGAGTTTCATATTCTTCTTGCTCAAGAGTTGCTCGATATTTGCTTAAATAAGCAACCTCGTTCAAAACATTATGTAATTGCTTTGCTGAATACCCTGGTGCATCCTTTAATATTTTGCATAAAATTGCTAAGGGAGATGCAACTGAAAGCGGCTCATCTTGACTTAAGGTATTCAGCAGTTCTCGCATTTGCACTATAGAAAGAACATTCTTGCCGGGTAATGTGGGTTTGATTTCCTCAGCTAATAATGAAATACAGCGGCGAAACTCAATACTGTTTTTATTTTTAATACGAATGAGTGAATTAATCAAACCATTCACGTCATCCAATTGTTCCTTCCACTCTAGAAACGCCTCATCAATAGCAAGGTCTGTATCTAATCCTTCAATTTGGTTTAAAAGAAAATCGTCAAAATCCTTATTTGACGTCTGTAATGATTTTAAAACTGTGCTTAGGGTAGATTGTAAACTTACTTTCACCCTGGTTTGCAGTGCAGGCATAAAGGTTTGTTTTGGAAAAAATTCATTGCCCAAGACCTCAGCAATTTTTATTTTTGCCTGAGGGAATCCAGATAAAGCCCAAGAAAACATCCTACTACCCAACAAATTCTTAACCTCTTGCTCTTCATCAGCCAAAGAATCGAAGATCGTTTGTGGATTGATTGGTTGTTTTTTTAAATAATAGAGCACAATATTATGGGCATCCATCCAGGGTTCCAGATAACTTTTTATTTTTGCTGGTAAATCCCCAAGTTTATTTTCGAGTTGCCATTCCTCATAGCTTTGTCTCATCAGGCTAAAAAGATCGATTGTTGCTTCATGAACCGCTTCTTTTCCTATTTTTAGTTCAGGCAATTCAGCATGTACCATTTCAAGAATACTTACTTTTTGATCTTCAACCTCAGTGAACGCTGCCTTCCTAACAACATCAACAACTTTTATGAGTTGCTCTAGAGTAGGCAGGCGATAAGAAGCTTCTATATTAATATCAGTAAGAATTGCTAATAACGGTCCTCTGCGCTCGTCTTGCATATCATGCACAGCATGCGCAAGCATTTTTATTTTAGCCTCAAATTCGCTATCTTCGGCATCGTGTTGCGTCACTTTTGGTATTTCATCACTTAATAAAGAACAGAGTACAACAAACTGGGATAATACCTTGGGTTGATCATGAAAAAGCTCAGGTAGAAATTTATCCAGTTTCGATGGTGAAACCAAATGGTTCAGCAACTCAGAATAAGAAAAGTTCCGGATAGGTACAGTATTTGTCTGCTCCATTGCCAAACGTCTTTTATAATGATCAATGACCAACGAGGCAGCATTGCTGTATTCACCCATGAAATGTAAAGCGAGGGCAGCCACCTCCTGAAAATCATGGCTTGCTAGCTCAGGAGCTAGAGCTTTTGCTTTTTGCATGTGTAAGATGATATCAATAAGCGTGTGCAATTCATCGGCTGTAGGCATTGACTCCCAGTCGAGATGCGCCAGTGATTCCGCAAGCACTGGAATTACAGTGGATAATTCATTTTGCAAGTCCTCACCAAACTGTTCTGCTAGTGCAATAAATTTGTTGAGCAGTTTTTTAATGGAAGTATCAGGATATTCCATATGAGTACAAGCACGTTGCCCGGTAGCCAACAAAGCGACGATATTGAGTAATAATACTTTATTCTGATCGTTTAGCTTATTATTTTTTCTAATTTCATGTTCAATATTTTGATATACATCCAGACTGAATGCCCATTCTTGCGTCCCGATAAAACGATAAAAACGGGTTGCAATCTCAGCATAGGAACAATCAAAACGATTTAGCCATGCACTCACGTCCCGAGTAGCTGTAGGGGTCGAAAAATCTGGAGCCACTTCATCGACCTTGAGCTTTAAATTCATTTGTCGTGATACCAATTTATAATTGTTATTACGACTGGCGTGGTAGGCCGCATAAACATCTATCCCATCTAAATAGGTAAGTTGTTCTTGCGGATCACTGCTGTTATTTATGATGAACAGTAAACAATTTAATGTAGGCTCCAGTTTTTGGATATTTTTTAAAGTGCAAGAGAAAGGCAACTTCAGTTTTTTCTTCTCCAGCTCATCCAGGAAATAATTATAAGCTACAAATAAATCATTAAATTCCGTATTAGCTCCAGTTGCTTTATGTTGAGCAACTAAAGTAACCCACCATGTTTTCTGTTCACTTGTTAATTCACTCAATTTTTTAAGGTTTACCAAACCTTGGGGGGACATTAATGCAAGATAGTTTTCAGGTTTATCCAGAAATAGCGTTTCAAACTCTTTAAAAAACTCTTTATCATGTAATGTTTTAATTTGTTGCAACAAAAGTAAAACACCATCTGCTCCAGTATGAATCAACGCATGAGCAAGCCCTTGATAGTTAAGATCAGATAAAGGCACTGCCTGTAACAAATTTTTAATTAACTTTAATTTTGATGCATTATTTTCTGTCAACTTAGATATGAAAAAAATAAAAGCTGCCTGACGTTGCTCTGACGAACTCTTTGTGCCCAGTAAATGATCAAACTCGGTCTTATAATGCTCAATCAGCTCTGAATCTTTTTTCAAAAGACTAAATTGATGATAAGAACCCACAATATGCCGTGCATTTTCTTGAGAAACCTCAGGGATGAGTACCAAAGGGCTTATTTCGGGATGTTGATATTGAGGTTCCTCATTATTTTTTCGTTTTCTCTGAGTTGCTTTTCGTTGTTGGTGCTGATGTTCATGTGGAATGTGGTATTGAAACTGTAAACCAATACTGGAATTTCCTATATCCTCACCCCAATTCTTTTTCGCTTTTCGTATTTTAGGTGTGTGGGGCTGAAAAGAAATAGGGAAGCTCACTAACTCAGATATTTGCTCGTGGAACTCAAGAGAAAACCTTTGGCGTTTACTGAGTAAATAGGCATCATCAAAAGCTAATTGATATTGTGCTTGTTCAGGAGGAAATTTGAATTTATAAAGTCGAGTACGTTCTGGACTTAAAAGAAATGCCACCAATTCATCAAAGTGTTCTTGAGAAAATGCGTCACATTCCACAGAAAGAGTCACCTCTTCGGAAATCAGCTTATTTTGCTCGTATGTGCCTTCCAAATGAGTAGTAAAATCCTTGACATCATTAAAATTATTTTCGCCCAGAGTGATTCTCATGCAACCATGTCCCCCAAATAATAAATACTAAGACTTTATTATCCAAATAGTGCTCAAATATATCACATTTTTAATGAATAAAATATTAAGCCGAAAAAGTAATGGTTTGAAAAACTGATTAAAAAACATTGAGAACAGCATTTAAAAGCTGCTGGGTATAAACTTCTTTAGGCTCCTTGAAAATCATTTCACAACTTCCAAACTCAACTCCTACCCCATCTTTCATCACGAATACCTCATCGGCAATATAGGAGACAACCCCCATGTTATGGGTAATAAATAAATAAGAAATGCCTGTTTCCTGCTGTAATTCTTTTAATAAATTAAGAATTTGTGCCTGCACTGAAACATCCAGCGCACTGGTTGGTTCGTCACAAATCAAGATATCAGGTCCTGTAGCCAAAGCCCGTGCAATACAAATTCGTTGTCTTTGTCCACCAGAAAATTGATGGGGGTAACGCTGTAAACTGCCGCTGGGCAAATTAACCTGGTTCAATAGTTCTTTTTGCCTTGCACTAATGACGGAGCGTTTCATTCCTTGAGCGTGCATGCCTTCAGCGATTATTTCACCTACAGTCATCCGTGGATTCATAGAGGAAAAAGGGTCTTGGAAAATAATTTGTACTTTTTTTCTGTATTCTCTTAATGCGTGTCCTTTTAATGCCAACACATCCTGTTCTTTATAAAATATTTCCCCGCCAGAAATAGGTAATAAACGCAATAACGCACGGCTGGTCGTTGTTTTACCACATCCTGACTCACCTACCAATGCTAAGGTTTTTCCTTGTTGTAAACGAAATGAAAGACCATCAACTGCTTTAAATACAGTTTTATGGCGACTGAATATCCCTTTTTTCTGGGTAAAATCAACCGATAAATCCGTCACAGTAAGTATGGTTTTTACTTCGGTAGTGCCACCACTCCAAGTTATTTTGTTTTTTTGCAAAGGGGGTAATTCATCATGCTCGGGGTATAAATGACAACGTACCAACTGACCATCTTGCTCTTGTAATTGCGGTTCTTCCCCTGAACATCGAGAAAATGCATAAATGCAACGCGGGTGAAACCGGCAACCTGAAGGCATTTCATCCAATGCAGGTACAAATCCACGAATTACAGATAAGCGTTCCTCTCGTTTTGCCATAGAAGGCACTGAAGCCAATAACTGCTGTACATAAGGATGTTGCTTGGTACGCGAGAAGAAATCATCTACCGAGGATTGCGCTACGACTTGTCCCGCATACATCACGCACACACGAGAAGCCATTGCTCTCAGCACCCCCAAATCATGTGTGATTAGCAGTAAACTCATCTGATGCGTTTTTTGTACTTTTTTTAATAAAGAAAGGATTTGTGCTTGTATGGTAACGTCTAAGGCAGTTGTTGGCTCATCCGCAATCAAAATATCCGGTTTACATGCCAAAGCCATAGCAATCACTACCCGTTGTTTCTGTCCTCCGGACAATTGATGCGGGTATTGATGGATTTTAACTTCTGGCTGAGGCATTTCTACCTCATGAAGTGAGGATAATAATGCTTCATGTAATTCGTGTCCGGTAAATGAGTTACATCTTAGCAAAGCCTCTGTCAGCTGTTCCCCTATGGTCATCACCGGATTGAGTGCTGTCATTGGCTCTTGAAAAATCATCGAGATCTTACGGCCTCTCAACCGCCGCATCATTTGTTCTGGCAAATCCAGAATATCTTGTCCATTCATATGGATTAGACTGTTTACTCCATAAACACCTGATTTAGGTAATAGGCGCATCAAAGCAAGAGAAGTTAAGGATTTACCACAACCTGACTCCCCCAACAAAACCAAGGTTTCACCAGGGTGTAAATTAAAACTGAGCTCATCCAAAGCAGAGACCGTTTTATGATGATCTTGAAAAGCTACAGATAATTGATGAATTTCAGCACTAGTTTCTTGCATATATGTTCTGTTTAACCCGGATAAGATAATGCATAATCCAGGAAAGCGTCCCTACTCATTCCCGGATTAAAACCTAAATCCAGGCATCAATGACAATATTCTGATTTTCTCTCAACCTACACTCAAATCTGACTTTCCCCAAGATTCTCTTTGCTCATGACTAAGAGACAGTTGCAGAAACGGGGCTCTTTATAATAGATTTACAAAAGGAATACTCGTCTTCCGCTTACTCTATCATAATATATGGTAAAATAAACATAACTAATATTTGAGAAATATCCATGTCAGAAAACTATACTGCCCAAGCAATTGAAGTCTTAAGTGGACTCGAACCGGTTCAACGACGTCCCGGCATGTATACCGATACGACGCGCCCAAACCATTTGGCTCAAGAAGTGATTGATAACAGTGTCGATGAGGTATTGGCTGGCTTTGCAAGCCATATTCGCGTCACACTTCATGAGGATGGTTCAATTGAAGTAGAGGATGATGGTCGTGGTATGCCCGTGGATTTACACCCTCAATTAGGCTTAAGTGGTGTAGAGGTCATTATGACTCGATTACATGCCGGCGGTAAATTCTCTGATAAAAATTACAGCTTCTCGGGTGGATTACATGGAGTAGGTGTTTCTGTAGTCAATGCTCTTTCTGATCGTCTTGATGTCACCATCAAACGCAATGGAATTATTTACCAAATGTCCTTTGCCAATGGTGATAAAATATGCGAATTAAATGAAACCGGCATTACTAAAAAAAGAGATACAGGCACAATTATTCGTTTTTGGCCCAATGCTAAATATTTTGACACTACCCGTATTTCAGTAAAACATTTAACACATGTACTCAGAGCAAAAGCAGTGCTATGCACCGGCTTGTCCATGACTTTTGTCAATAAAGCAAGCAATGAAGAAATGTATTGGTGCTATGAACAGGGACTTATTGATTATTTAAATCAATCGTTACCTGATGGAGATTACTTACCTGAAGAACCATTTACTGGTGAATTCAAAAGCGATGAAGCAACTGTTGACTGGGCGTTGGTATGGTCTAATGGGGGAAGCAGCAGTTTTAGTGAAAGTTATGTGAATTTAATTCCTACGATTCAAGGTGGTACCCATGTTAATGGCTTACGCTCTGGCTTATTTGATGCTATGGCAGAGTTTTGTGAACTAAGAAATCTACTGCCTCGAGGAATAAAACTTACCGCAGATGATCTGTGGGAACCCTGCCAATATGTATTATCGGTTAAAATGAAAGAACCACAATTCGCAGGTCAAACTAAAGAACGCTTAAGTTCGCGGCAAATTTCTGCATTTGTCAGCAATGTAGTTAAAGATGCTTTTGCACTTTGGCTCAACCAGCATCGGAACCAAGGTGAGGCCATTGCCGCTTTAGCAATCGATCGTGCGCAAAAACGTTTGAGGCAAGCCAAACAAGTAGCACGCAAGCGGGTAAGTCAAGGCCCTGCCCTCCCAGGCAAATTAGCTGATTGTTTGCTTACTGATCTTAGCCAGGCTGAATTATTTTTAGTAGAAGGGGATTCAGCAGGTGGTTCTGCAAAACAAGCGCGTAATAAAGACTTCCAAGCGATTTTACCGTTGCGTGGAAAAATTCTTAATTCTTGGGAAGTGGATTCATCACAGGTTTTAGCATCTCAGGAAATTCACGATATCTCAGTAGCTATTGGTGTAGACCCTGGCTCATCCGATCTGAGTGGACTTCGTTACGGTAAATTATGCATTCTCGCTGATGCAGACTCAGATGGCGCACACATTGCAACATTAATTTGTGCTTTATTTTTACGACATTTTAAACCACTGGTCCAAGCAGGGCATGTATTTGTTGCCATGCCACCTCTTTATCGAATTGATGCGGGTAAAGAAGTCTATTATGCCCTGGATGATGAAGAGAAAAATCGTATCCTCCATCATTTGGCACAAACATCTCGAGCAAAAACCAATGTTCAACGGTTTAAAGGTTTAGGTGAAATGAATCCCATTCAGCTACGTGAAACGACAATGGATCCTAATACCAGACGCTTGGTTCAATTAACCTTGGACGATGAACAAGGGGCTGAAGCAATTATGGATATGATGTTGAATAAAAAAAGAGCCAGTGATAGAAAAGTCTGGTTAGAGAGCAAAGGAAACTTAGCTGAAGTTTAGAATCTGGAGATTTGATAGCCATATATCGTAGCCTGAGTGCAGCGCAGCGGAACCCGGGGTTGGTGCCACTACATTCCCGGGTTTCGCTGCGCTGCACCCAGGCTACAATGCAATGAAGCTACGATAGAAACTACCACTTCAACAATGGAATCACATTAGAATAATCATCAGTCCATAAGAACTGTTCATCACTTGCATCAAACCGCCAATTGCTACCTTTCATGAGTTGAAAAGCAAGAGCTTCATTAGAAGTCAAAAAAGCCCACTGCGAATCAAACTGAGCTAATGCCGGAATACCTTTATAATTTATATAAAACACCATCTGATCCAAAGATCGTCCTGCAGCATTGATCACTGGCAATAATTGCAGGTGTCGGTTACTTAAATTAATCAATATCCCACCATCTTCAGTAATTTTTTGTTTGTATAAAGTAAATGATTCAAAAGTCAATAAATGTACAGGTATTGCATCGGAATTAAAGGCATCCACTACCAGTAAGTTTTGGGAATGATCTGGCAGTTGTTCTACGGCTAATCTCCCATCATTTTTTATAATGGTCACTTGTGCGGGACAGTCTCGTAAGTAGGTGAATAAATGGTTTCTTTTTGCCAACTCAATGACTTGATTATCGATTTCCATTACTTTAATTTGATCTTCTTTTCTAAATTGACAAATCATCGTTCCAATACCCAAGCCAATGATTGTGACTGACAAAGAGCTCTTTTTTTCTTGCATGGCATCAACTACAGGACTAATTGCTCCATAATAAGAATTATTCCCGCTCGGTTTTTTCTCTTCCATAACTTGCAATCCATGCACTGTGGACTGATTAATTAGGGCATGCAGTCCTCGTCTATCAACTACTTTTTTTACCCCATAAAAATCGCGTTCTTGCACTAAAATAGTATCATCTTGTAAAAATGGTGAAAAAATAAATCCAAATAAAATTAATAAAGATAAGATCAAACTGGTCCTATTTTGTTGCCAAATAACGATAATAACTAACGCCAGAAGAGCACACAGTTGAAAAGATGAAAAACCTGCTGGCCAATGAATATCGAGGATAGTGTAATGAAGCAACAGCAGAACCAGAACTACCACAGGCAGCCACCAGCCGCTCTTTCTAGTCCGTTGAGGCAAAGCAAATAAACTGAGTAAGATTGCTAAAGGGTATTCATAAATTTGATTAAACCAATGTGGCGCTAAAATTCCATTAAATACCCCAGCTAATACACCACCGAGAGCCAGACAAACATAAAATAAAGTCAGTTGTTGCGGTTTGGGCCTACTTAAAAACAACTGGCCATGACAAAGTAGCGCTAAAATAAAAAAATTTAATAAATGAAATAAAATGCTTTGCCAAACCTTTATTTGACTCGCATTTAAAATAAATCCAATGATGGGAAAAATAAGGAAAAAAATACTATTTCGTACTATCCATGGGAATGAAATTAAAGGCTTGTTCGTGAATATAAGCACAAAAGTAAGCAGGTACAATGCCAATGGCAATACCCAAAATAAAGGTGTTGCTGCTATATCGGTAGTAATATACAGGGTCACCCCAAGCATTAAACTGCATGGAACAAAACTTAAAAAAATCCAATACAGTATTTTTTGCCAAGGCCAATCTTTAACTGTTTTATTTTGTTTTTCTAAAGGTTGATAACGATGAACATAGAAAATAAGAGCTAATAGAACCACGTAGAGTACATAACCTATACTCCATAAATAAAATTGGTTTTTTAATCCAATAAAACGCTCTATCACCCAAGGATAAAGCAATAAAGACAAGAGGCTTCCCAGATTTGAAGCAGAATATAAAAAATAGGGGTCCGCAGCTCCTTTTTCTTTAGTCTGACTGTATGCGAATTGTAATAAAGGTGCCGAAGCACCAATTACAACTAAAGGTAATCCTAATTGGGTTAACAAATTAAATAAAATGCTCGATTCAGGAGAATCGTTAATAAGCACAGGCTTAAATAAAAGAGGAAAAACTACGAAGCTCAAAATAACAAGTATACTGTGTGTCAATCGCCAAGCAAGGGGCCTATTCAAAAAACTAAGCAACGCGGCATATCCATAAGCAAACAACAATACCATTTGAAAAAAAAGCATGCATACAATCCAAACTGCCGGTGTTCCTCCATAAACGGGCAACAAGGATTTTGCTACCATAGGTTGGATACTAAATAAAAGTACTGCACTTAGAAATAAACTGATAGGGAATAAAAAACGCACAAAACATCCTTGACTAAAAAACTACGCTTGAAAAAATATTGTAAGATTACCGAAACTGTTATTCAACTTGCGCATAAACTGTAAGTGATTTTTTAAACTTTTAAAAGCTGCAGGCACAGGTTATATTGATCATTATTCTCTAATACCCCAGGAGCAGTAGCTATGGATGGTTTCCCTAAAGAAGATTTTCCTAATGTAAACACAAGTAGTTATGAACAAATAAGAGATACAATAAAAACAGGGGATCTTTTATTTGCTTCAGGAAGCTCTTTAATGTCTTCAATGATTAAAGGGGCAACAAATAGTGTGTGGAGTCATATCGCATTTATTGTGCGTCTGGAATCAATTGATCGAATCATGGTCATGGAAAGTGTTGAGACCATTGGAGTACGTACCGTTCCTTTAAGCAATTATGTGCATAATTATAATGGAAGCGGCCAAGGATACCCAGGAAAGTTAATGGTGGCACGTTATCAGGGTTTTCCGGGTGACTCTCTTGCAAATCTATCAAAACAAGCAGTTGATTTGCTTGGCTATCCTTATAACACTGAGGAAATTCTTAAAATCGCTGCAAGAATAGGAATGGATGCTTTTGGTTTTGACAATACAAGTCCCGAAGTTACTTCGCCGCATGCATTTATTTGTTCTGAATACGTTGCTATTTGCTATAAATCCATTGGTATTACTATCGATTACAACCAAGAAGGATTTATAGCACCAGCAGATTTTGCTCGTTCGCCGAAAGTGAATCCTATGTTTTATATTGCTACAGAGTAAGGATTTTCCCTTCTCCCCATGGGGAGAAGGTGCTCATCGGGCGGATGAGGGGGTTTTGAACTCACTCCTGAGATGATTCACCAATTCTTTTAAAATCTTGCTCACCAAAAATGGCGGAATCAAACTGGTAGTATTTAAACTCAAGCAAATTATTGCTGGGATCTTTCAAGAAAAAAGATTGATGTTCAATACGAGTACCTTTAAATCGAGTTTTTAGCGGAATTTCAAAGGGAATTTGCTGTTTTTTAATTTTTGCCAAAAAAGCATCGAACTCTTCATGTTCAAGAAAAATCAAACCAAAATGTCTTGGATAGATGCTCTCTTGAGGTGGAGGAAGGATATCAATTTTATGTGCAACGATTTGATGGCTGCCAAATTTTAAAATTAAAGCATGCTCTGATTCACGCCCTAATGAAAAACCTAATTTATGATGATAAAAATCCTTTGCCAATGCAAGATCGTGGATGGGGAAAGCGAGATGAAATAAAGTATTCATGGATGGTTTCTTATTATTTTTTAATTTTTCTTGAAATAAATCTTCTCAACCACAAACTCTCTGTAAATGGTCTATTTTATAAGAGAGAAAACAGACTCACTCTAAATAATATAAAATTTATATTAATTAAGAAATAAGTATGTAAGAATATTTACCCTATTTAACTCAATTTCATAGTATAAAATGCATTTAAACAATTTTTTTGATTATATAATTCACGTTGATGTTTATTTAAATGCCATTGTTTCAACTTATGGATTTTGGACCTATTTTCTATTATTTGCGGTGATTTTCTGTGAAACTGGTCTTATCGTGACACCTTTTTTACCTGGAGATTCCTTACTTTTTGCTGCCGGCAGTATTGCAGCCCAATCTGGAAATCCATTAAGTATTTCAATCTTATTTCTACTGCTTTTTCTTGCTTCAGTTTTAGGAAATCAAATCAATTTCTTAGTTGGTCGCATGCTTGGGCCACGTATTTTTTCTACAGATAAATCCTGGTTGCTTAATAAAAAACATTTACAGGAAACTCATGCATTTTATGAGAAGCATGGTGGGAAAACGATAATTTTTGCTCGTTTCCTTCCAATCATACGCACCTTCGCTCCTTTTGTTGCTGGCATAGGAACCATGCGAGTCGTTCATTTCTCACTATACAATTTGATCAGTGCCTTAATTTGGATTGCGAGTCTGTTAAGTTTAGGTTATTTCCTAGGTTCAATTCCTATAGTAAAAGAAAATTTCTCCGTAGTCATTTATGGCATAATTTTTATTTCTATTTTACCGCCCATTCTTACTTTATTGAGCCACAAACGAGCTGGTTCTGACTGAGAGGACCTGAGCTATCACTAAATTGTAGCCTGGGTGAAGCGAAGCGGAACCCGGGATCGGGCCTGATTTATCTGAAACTCTGGTTACGGCTTTGCCTTCACCCAGGCTACTTTTTGATTACCTGCAAGTGCAGCGATCGCATCATCATTAATCTGCAATCAATAATTGCGACAACATACCGTTTTGTATCCACCCCTTAAGATAAGAAGCAGCACTCATTCCTACCTCTTCAGGTTTTACCCACTGACAAAGTCCCTCGCAAAGAGCTCCAAAAGATAACCCTTGCAATAAACCATCCAAAAGCCAAGCTTCTTCTTGAGACAGGCTGTAAAATCGAAGCATATATTCTGGCGCACGCCATAAAACCCAAGGTATAGGTGCCGCATTTTGTTGCAATTCAGGTAACTCATGATCATGAGTTAAGGCTTGCCAAAGAGGAACTGCATTCCAAAAATAATTGATTCGTTGCAGGGACGGATGAAGAACAAACTGTAAATTTGCCCATGCTTCGGGGGGGACAACAGCCATGTCTTCAACACGGACTACCTCTGTATCAGCAGAGTCAAAAGCCAGACACATTTTCCATTCAAAATCAGCAAGCTCAGCCAAATAGGGATATTGTGGGTAATTGAGCTTAATAAACTCAGACAATAAGTCACCATACCAACGAATAGAACGATAACAAGAAGGATGGGCATCAATATAATAAGTCGATAACTTATTAAACTCTTCAGTACCTAAGTAAGCATATAAAGCAGAAAAATTGGTACTCAAACTTTCAATCAGCCTGAGTTTATACGCATCACGATAAATACCTAAGCGAGTATCTACTGAAACCAATTCCGTTTGAACAATAGAATCATGAATCCCAATGTGATCTGATAATAAAAATTTTTGAAATTGATCTTGTAACTGCGAAAGCTCGGTCATACAAGCACCTCTTCAACCAAAATGGATTCTGCAATTCGCCTTGCATGATTTATTTCCGCAAGCAACTCAGCAAAAGGAGGCATATGATCATCACGTTCAATCATCGTTGATATGGGTCCTAGACGTTGCAATGTTGCTGCATAAAGATCCCAAACGGGTTGAATAACGGGTGCATCATGGGTATCGATAATGTAATCACCCTGATTCGAGTGGCCCGCTAAATGGATCTGAGCTATGCACTCTGAAGGCATAGAAATAATATAATCCATAGGATTAAACTGATGATTTACAGAACTAACATAAATATTATTTACATCTAATAAAATATAACAACCCGCTTGTCTTACAATTTCGAGTATAAATTCCCATTCAGACATTTCAGATTGTTTGTAAGTAAGGTAGCTGGATACGTTTTCAATTAAAATAGGACGTCCTAAAAAATCCTGTACCTGCTGAATACGTGAAACAACGTGGTTTACTGCCTCATACGTATAAGGAATAGGTAATAAATCATGGGCATTAATCCCGTTAACCCCGGTCCAGCATAAATGATCTGAAATCCATACTGGTTCGACCCGAACCGCTAATTCCTTCAGTTGCTTTAAATATTCTCTATCCAGGGGATCTGTACTGCCTAATGAAAGAGAAACACCATGCATCACTATAGGATAGTGGGCTCGTATTTGGTCAAGATAATACAGAGGTTTTCCGCCCGGAACCATATAATTTTCGGTGAGTATCTCAAACCAATCCAAATTAGGTTTTTTCGTTAAGATTTCATCATAATAATCAGGTCGTAATCCCAATCCAAAGCCTAGAAAAGGCATTTTTTGAGTCACTTTATATTGTGGGCTATCCATATATCAAATCCGAGAAAAAATGTGAAACCAGGCATGCAATACATGCCTGGAGTAACGCAATGCTCAGTGGAAATTATTCAACAACAGTACCACCAGCTTTTTGGCAATCTTCTTTAGACATTTCGCTCATGCCTTTGCCTTTGCAAGAATTTTGGCCTTTACAAGCGTTGTTAGCAGATTTGCAAGCGCCTTGACCTTTACATGCATTACCACCTTGGCATTTTACCATACCAGAAGCAGCATCAGCAGCAAAAGCTGGAGCAACAGCAAACATTGAAGCAGCACCAATTGCAAGAGCAACGCCTGTTAATTGTAATTTATTCATTTACATAATTCCTTTTAGAGTTAGTTATATAACAATAGGCAAAATATAATTTAGCCACTTGCATTTTAGAAAGTAATATTTAATTTTGTCAAGTTACCTTTGAAAAATAATGGTTTTCCCAAAAATTCCCCACATCAATGCATCACACGCTCATCTATGTTACCAATTGAAATCCACTTAGGTAGATTGAGATTACTGCTTGAACATCAAGAAACAGGGTGTAACACAGCCCCTCTTTGTTCCTGGTATAAACAATATCAAAACTCAATTGCCTATTTAAGGACTTTAGCGTGGCAAGGCAGTTTCTCCTTAACCAAAAACAATGTCTATAATCAAAATAATTAATTTAAATCATTAACAATAAAATATGAATGAGCCCTTATTCACAACAAAAGAGATTTACGAGTTCATTAAGCAATATGAACCGTTCAGCTCTATGAGTAAGGCTTGTCTTTTAAAACTTTCTCGTGTCTTGGAAATAGAATCTCAAGCTGGCGACTCCCTTTTGATTAAAAAGGGGGAAAATATGAATGATCTTTACATTCTAATTAAGGGACGCCTCTATTATCAAATAACAGATACAGAAGGGAATGTAACCTATCAAGGCGAGTTACATGAGGGAGCAATCATCGGAGAAATGGCACTTTTGTCTGATTTGCCCCGCTCCGCAAATGTTTACACCTTGCGAGACAGCATCATCTTAAAATTATCAAAAAACAATTTTTTAAAATTATCCAAATCCTACCCAGAACTTTTAAATAAAATAACCCAGTTCACGATTAAACGATTAACTAGCTCACTGCAAGGTATTCATTCAGCAGCCTCACGCAATAAATCAATCGCTCTGATTCCTGTAAGACCGATATATGACCTAGAATTTAAATTACAGGAAATGATGTTCCAATTCTCTTATGGGGAAAAAATTCTTTTATTAACCAGTGGTCACTTGAAAAATAGAAAAAACCTCGTGGATGCGAATGGAAACATGAGTAATGAAGGAATTTTATGGATTAACCAACTCGAAGAGGAATACTCCTTTATTTTTTACCTGGCTGACGAAACGATAACAAGTTGGACTAAATTTTGTGTACATCAAGCAGATTCAATTGCTTTCCTAGTACTCGCAGAAGAACATGATTCCGAACTGTCTGAAATAGAAAATTATGTATTAAATATGCAACATAATTTTGTTAAGCGAAATGTATTAGTGCTCCTACATCACACAGCAAACCCACCTCAAAATACACAAAATTGGCTAGAAAAGCGCACTGTAAATTCCCACTTTCACGTGCGAAGCAACACTGAAGCAGGCATTTCACGAATGATGCGCATCTTTACTGACAATACCATTTCTCTAGTACTCAGCGGTGGAGGCGCCCGGGGTCTTGCCCATATAGGCGTTTATCGCTTGTTAGAAGAAAGAAAGATACCCGTAGACTATATTGCCGGAACAAGTATGGGAGCTATGCTCGCTGCCGCTTTTGCTATGGGATATACTTCAAATGATCTATTGAGATTGGTCGAAGATTATTTGATCAAGGGAGCTAAGATTGATTTTACCTTCCCATACATTGCAATTGCTACAGGAAGAAGGGCAACAGACAGTTTGATCGAACTTTATGGTGAAAACAGTAAAATTGAAGATTTATGGCTTAACTATTTTTGTGTATCAACAGATTTGGTAAGCCAAAATTTATATGTTCATGATCGAGGGTTGTTATGGGAGTCAATTCGCTCCAGTATTTCTCTACCTTTTATCTATCCCCCAGTATCTTTTCATGACAAATTACTTATTGATGGTGGAGTACTTAATAATATACCCACTGATGTTATGAGACAGTACTCCCATTGCAGCAAAATTATTGCCTCTAATATTTGCAATACTAACTCCTTCAAATTGGCTCCATTACCCTATTCGCTTTCTGGTTGGAAATTGCTTTACAATAAATTCATGGGAAAAGAATCCATACTCCCGATTAACTTAGGTGAACTAGTACTGCGGCTCTTAACCATCAGTTCCCACCAAAATACTGCAAAAATGATGGCCATGTCGGATTACGGTATTACTTTAAAAGTAGACAAATACGGAATTTTGGATTTTAAAAAATTTAAAGACATTATCGAAACAGGCTATCAACAAGCAAAAATACAGCTACCTGCCCAAAATTTAACGGAACTATTAAAGGGTAACGCGAATTATCATGGCGGAAAAATAATCTAAAAAATCAATCTTTTTTGGGATTCCGACCACTTGCCCGCCTATTTTTTTGCTTTTTTCGCAAGGACCTGATCAAAAATAATTCTTTTTTCTGGAGGTAACGATGCACGTCGCAAAGCCATCATTTCTTCCACAGACCCCTGAATACAATCAGGAGTAAGCCTGTCAAGAATTAAAAAACCATTTAAGTGATCAATTTCATGCTGTAAAACCCGCGCATAAAATCCTTCTTCAATTTGTTGATGAAACTGACCCAACTCATCATAGTAGCTCACTGCGATCTGCTCATAACGAGGTACCTTTCCAGACTTACTGGAAACCGAGTAACACCCTTCAAAATCGTAATACACTCCAGAACCTGCAACAGGCTCGTAACTTGGATTAATCATAATGTGCATGGGATAGAATTTTTTAACATTATCCCGCAGTAAAGTCGCCTCTTCAGGAATATAAATCGCAATGATTCTTCGCGGAACATTAACTTGAGGCGCGGCCAAACCAACGCCGCCCAATCCATGCAATTTACTTTTCATTGCCGCAATTAAATCTTTATCTGCCTGGCATAAAGGAAACTGAACTTCTTGAGCTTTATTTTTTAAAACCCGATGATATTCAGGCTGCTCTATAGTGACTATATCCATCGCCATACTCGTTGAACTCCCTATGAGGAAAAAAAATAACACGATACTTAAACGTAGACTGCTCATATATTGTTTAATTCGTTTTCTTCAAACTGGTAGTTTGTGCTGCAAAATAATCTTCTGCTTGATACATATGATCTGCATCAATGCCTACTCTCAGCGCCTCAACTAAATCAGCTTGGTGTTGGCTAATCACACGAAATTCAGAAACAGGGACATCTTTAAGTTGTTTGGTGACCAAATAATTCAGTAAAGACATTGTTGAACCAGGATTCATCGTTTGGGTTTCGTCTAGTGTTTTAAACAGTTGGTAGCGATAAGACAAACAAAGAAATATGCCTGGCGCAATTTCAACTGGGGTTTGATCTTCTTTAATACTTACATCGACATCCCGATAAAAACTGATGGATGGATATTCTTTTCGCAACATATTGAGAATCTGTAACACATGCAATTCATTGGTGTTGGCTATGAAATAAATAGGATCCATTTTAGGTTTAGGCCGAGACTCTGATGCCTGCGACTTTTCATCTGTTAAATCACTTCGTTGTGCTTCATGAATTAATGCATAAAGATAATTCGCTTTTTTCTTATCCCAACCAATTTGTGAATTCCAAGCCTCTTCCAAAAGCATCTTTTCAAAAGTCTTAGAATACAACTGCTTGCTCTTCAACCGTTCCATTTCACCAGACTTAGGAGTTGCATCCTCAAGAAAAGAGAAAATATGCAATAAACGTTCGAGAAATTGTTCTGTAGTCAGTTTACCTAGGCGATAAGGCTGAATTAATTTAGAATCATTTCTACTCAATTGATACATAAGCCAAGCATAGTTTGTCCATGATTGAAAAAAACTGGAACACGAACTGAAACAACCGGTAGAATATTGATCGCAAATATCTTCAAATGATTGGACAGATGTACTTATTGGATATAAAGCATGAATGGATGATAAATTAACAATTAGCGGCATGGCTACAGTACCTGTTATTTTTCGCGCGATCTTATCCCAAATAACAAGGCGTTTCAAATTAAGACCTTCCCTTATTCTAGCCAATGTTGTTACCCTATTCTCTTAAGCGATAAACTCTTTAGAAGAATTATGATAAAATGAGTTCTTTTCTAACCCTCCATGTTTATGCACGCAACAAATACAATACATCTGCGTCAATTAAATCAGATCGATGAGGTTGATTTTCTCCTAACCATGCAGAAAAGTCGTGATTTTCATTACCCTTTTGTTACTGCACCCCAAACCCATGAGGAATTCCAGGCTTATTTACAAAAATCCTTACAAGCAGACCGTCGATGTTTTTTAGCACTAAACCAAAACGAAGACATTATTGGGGTCTTTAATATTAGTGAAATCGTGCAAGGTGTGTTTCAAAGTGCCTATTTGGGCTATTTTGCGTCGGTAACCTATGCAGGACAAGGCTTAATGAGCCAGGCGTTAAAATTGGTTTTAAAAGAAATTTTTTTAGACTTAAAACTGCACCGAATCGAAGCAAACATCCAACCCGCGAATACTTCATCCATAAATTTAGCAATCCAAAATGGATTTTTCAAAGAAGGATTCTCACCCAGATATTTAAAAATAAATGGTGTATGGTGTGATCATTTTCGTTTTGCCTTAACCTATGAAGACTGGTTGGCAAATCAATAGAGCAAATCTATTATCTTGAACGCTTTGTAGCTTAGTAGCCTGGGTGCAGCGCAGCGGAACCCGGGAATGCAGTTTATCGATCCCGGGTTTCGCTGCGCTGCACCCAGGCTACACAGCTAAGCAATCTTGCAAATAACGAATCCTGATGGAAAGTCAGATTTGAGTGTAGGTTGAGAGTTCCTTTTCACTCAAAATACGCCAAATATGGCTTTTCCCTTACCAAACTCTCGCCAATAATTGTCTATATCCGGTAATAACTTTATCTGCAGTTAAAAAGTGATGTCGATCATAAGTAGTCATCAAACCGATCACCTGCATCCCCGCTGCTTTAGCTGCCTTTACGCCATAAGGTGTGTCTTCGATAACCAAACAACGTTCAGGAGCAACATCTAAACGTTTAGCAGTTAATAAATATCCTTCGGGCGATGGTTTTCCAACCTGTACATCCTCAGCAGTAACAATCGTATCAAAATAAGCATGTAATTTTCCCTGCCTTACTTTTGAAAGTACTGTGGTTATCTCGCCACGACTAGAGCCACTACAAATAGCAATTTTTTTTACCTTAGGAGCAATTTTAAAAAGAAACTGATCAAAGTCTACAATCAAAGGCAAGGAGTCAGATGTACTAATAATGTTCGTATAGATCGCCGTTTTTTGCTGCATTAGACGTTGAACTTCTGCCTCGGAATAACTCAATCCTTTATGGTGAAGTAGCTTTGGGAACGCGTCTTTGTCGGATAAACCCAGATATTTTTCCATATACTCTGCATAACTTATTGCTATCCCTAATGGCTTAAGTACAAGACAATATGCTTCATAATGAATGGGTTCACTGTCTAAAATAACTCCATCAAAATCAAAGATAATTGCGTCAAGCATCATATCCAAATTCACTTTTATCAAGCCAGAGCCTCTTAACCACTTTATCATTTATCGCATTAACACGTAAATGGTTACAAAACCGGTTATAAGTAAAAATCAACAGCCCTTAGTTATCAGAGGGCTACTCTCATGATGATTTTTTTCTGTGTGTTGCTCTTCAACATCTACTGAATCTTCCAGGGTTCTTCTCTCAAGAGTTCCTTTTTCTTGTGCTTGTACTACAGAGTTCCCAAGTTGAGTCATCACCTTTGGTACATTGGGGATGGTAGCTCCTTCAGATGGGGCCGCGGCTTCAAAGGGTGCTGGTTTTTCTTGAAGGGACATGTCAGACACACTGGTACATTTCCCTTCTATTTTTCCTGTTTTTTGATTAATGATCAAAGCATAAGGAGGACTATATAATGAAGGAGTACCATTAACTTTTGTCTTATAAACTCTGCGAGTTTCTCCATAATCAAAATCGGATTCAATACCAAAAACATCTTGAAAAAAAGCCGCGAAATTCTTTCCATGGCCAAACAACCAACAATCTCGTTGATCGACACGATCAATCAAAGCATTAATATCTTGTATTTTATCACCATGATAATTTAGGTCTTGGCAAACATCCGGTTTATCGCTATCAGAAAGAATTTTATTGCCGTGCTTCTGTATTTCCTCTGCAGCACTTTTTCTCTTTTCATAAAGTAAGTCGAAGTCCCGATCACTGTAAATCCAGATGGAAAGTTTTAAAAGAATTTTTTCAAGAGGTGAAGTCCAAAAAGAAAGCTGGCTATAGCACTTCTGCATATCTGCAACTGAACGAAAATCATGACCAGAAGGTGAAATGCTATTTTCTGTTAAAAAAGGCAAAACCTCTATGTTTGCATTCTTAATTTCTTGGGGAATCACTAAGCTAGCAGTTTGCATCGCTCGATTCATTGGCGAGACAGCAATCAATGGAGGATGTTCTTGAGGGGAGTAACATAATAAAGCATCACTGGAACGATTAGTTATTGCCATATTCTGTACAGCATCTTTTGAAATGCATGCATTAGGGCTTAAACCCAGTTTTTTTTGCCCTAAAAGGCTGCTTTCTCCATGGCGACTGAATAAGATATGGCCAGTAATTTCCATTTCTCGTGCATTAAGATACAGTCTGTCTGTTTCGTGGATCTGAGCTAATATTTTACTGGACTGTTCCTGCGAGGAGTTTAATCGTTTTATAAGCTCATTAATTTCTCTTAAATAAGCTATCTCTAAAGATTGAAAAAGTATGTATTCGTTAGATCTCGACTTAGCACTAGCCAACTCTGATTGAATAATTTTTACTGTTTCAGCAAACGACGACATGCGCAATTCCATAAAATAAACAATATTCTTATTTATTGTACAGCAAAACACTGGAGTTGATAAGCATTTATCATATCGTGAGGGTGCATTGATCTGCATTCAAAAGAACCTCTTTACCAAGAGGTAAGACACATCGCCTAGAAAAATGTCCATATGGAAAATTCTTAATACAGGGGACTTTGAGTCGTAATGCCCACTCCTCTATAACATCATCAACCGTTCCATCACGTTTTGGAAAATACTTCGGGGTACAACGTGCAAATTGGCCAAAAATAACACCTGCGACTTGTGTAAAAACCCCAGCCAGGTCCAATTGAGAAAGGCGACTATCTACTTGATAAGGTTCAGCACCAACGTCTTCTAGCAATAAAATGCAGTTTTTTACTTCCGGTTGAAAGGGTGTCCCCATCAATGAAATCCAGGACTCCAAATTCCCACCCACTAACCTCCCTTTAATCATTCCAGGCTGCATGGTTTGTCCTTTCTTGATTTGAAATGACTCGCCTTTTAAACATGCCCAAAGAGTCTGCTCAATTAAAGAATCAAGTTTACCTTCTGCCAAATCACCAAATACAAAACCAGAACAGGAAATCAGTCCTACTTTCTTGAATAAAGCGGCTTGAAGCGCAGTAGTGTCACTAAATCCACTTAAATATTTGGGTCGAGATTGGATAAGATCATAATCAAGAAATGGGACTATTCGCTGTGAGCCATAACCTCCGCCCATAGCCATAATTACTTTGACTTCATCATCCATAAAAAAATCCATAATGTCTTTAGCTCGATACTCATCATCCCCAGCTAAAAAACGATCGACAGCGTTCACGTGCTGTCCTAACTTCACTTGAAAACCTTTTTGTTCTAAATAGGAAACACCAACTTCCAATACACCAGGAATCATAGGACTTGATGGAGTAACTAAACCAATGGTATCTCCAGCTTTTAATGGTTCGGGGTATAAATAGCGCATCCTTTCTCTCCATATTCAATCTACAAAAATATAGCATTGCAACTTTGGGATGTTAAATGGAACAACGCATAAACCCTCATATTCGTGAACGTATGTGTGCCCGTAAAACATTTCCTTGAACATTTCATTTTTTAAATTGATCAATTATTGTCCTTTAAGTAATAACCTGTAGTATAATTTGTTTTCTCCAAACTTATTACTTTTGATAATTGCTGCACATTGTGAGGATTTGTTATTTATGCAAAGCAAATTATTATCTGAATCACGAAAGCAATCTCTTGAAAAAGAAAGTTTTTATGTTGCTTCATCTTCTCAATGGCTAAAAAATATTGGGCGCATCTTTTTATTCGTACCAACACAACTCTTTATGGCAAGTGGTATTTTCCCGGCCCAAGCAATTAGTACACTAAAAAAAGTACCAGGAATAAAATCAATCATAGGTTTTATTGCACGCAAAACAGGTAAAGATTCTCGATCAGCATTGGAAATTTTCAATCAAGATTTTCAAGAAAACTTATCAGCTAAACCGGTTGAGCAAAATTCAAGTTGGTTTGATTGGTTTACTAAAAACCCCAAAATAAAGAGATTTGAACAAGCCGATCAATTAGTGACACAATATACTAAAACTCCGTATCAAACTGATTTTGGTCGGGATGTGACGCTTGAAACATTCAGTTTTACAAGCGCACAATTTGATACAATACCCGAAGAAGATCGGTATTACCGTATTCATTGTTCAGGTAACGCTGGAAATTGCGGTCGTTTTTTTGGTGAATTGGCGCAATTAAGCATTAACCATCCTGAATTAAAAACAATAACCTATAATCATCCTGGTGTAGAAGGCAGTAACAGCATTACGATGAGTCAAGATGACTTAGTTAATGCCCTTTTTGCACAGGTGATTGCTTTACTCAAAGAAGGGGTAGCCCCTTCTCATATTGAACTCACTGGATTTTCAATAGGTGCTGCAACCGCAGCTCAAACAGCCAAAAAATTACAAGATTATCGTTCAAAACTTTATCCAGAGGGCATTCACGTTAATCTGTTTTGTGACAGAACATTGAGTACTATGGCTAATGTGGTCACTGACAAGTTACCAGTTTTAAGCGCTCTCTTTAATTTCATTAAATTAATTCCTGGAATTAAAGAAATAGTCCATTATCTGATTCAGCCGATAATTAAATTTTTAGTGATTACCCCACTGCTTTATCTTATCAATTGGAATATGAATCCTGCTGCAGCATATAATGAAATACCCGCAGAGCGTAAAGCGTTGACCGTTGTAAAACCCAAAACGGTAGGCAGTGGCGATGGGATAGGTAGACTATTCTTAAAATACTTAGGCATGTTTACAGGTTGGTTTAAAGAAGGGAATGGTGATAAGACGATTGCAAAGCATGTGTCATTACTTTCAGGAACAGAGGATGATGAAAACAGAAAAACATGGAAGAAAGAATTATCCACTTATGCTGAGAAACCAAACGAGAATCTGCTGTACCATTTAAAAGAATCAGCGCCAAATGCTATTGCTGCGAACGCTCTATCCAGGTTAGAACACGTAGAAGAGACTGCTGAAAATCCACAAGAATTAATACATTTAGCTCAGTTTGCTAATAAAGGAAGACGCTTACAAGGCACTACCGAGTCTGATGCGCATAATGTGACCGCGGATCTTATTGAAATGCGCAGCATCAGCAAAGATCCGGAAAAACACATTCGTACTGATGCCTTCAAAGCCGCACACTTATCAAAAGATTCACCCAATACCTTACTGACTTACTATTCTATGTTTCACCAAGCGGTTAAAAGCAACAATCAATTAAAGCAGCAGTCGGAACATCATGAAACGTTCTCTTATTAACATTTAGACACAAACCCGGGTTCCGCTACGCTGCACCCAGGCTACGATTGCTATTAATGTAGCCTGGGTGCAGCGTAGCGGAACCCGAGATTAATTTTATGAACTTGACAAAGCAAGAAGATGAACCAGACTTTAAGAACCATAATTGGAATTATTTGATGCTATGGATAACATCCCTACTCTTTAACAGAGGTTTATCATTTTTTTAGAGCTGTGATTCAATGGATTACGGAGTTTTAAGTGGAGGAAATTATGGCTACTGCAAAAAAAACTAAAGAAGAAAAACCGCTAATGAGCGAACTTGAAGCGATTTATAAGCGTCGCGCTGTACGTAATTACACCCCACAGAAACTGGATCAAACAGTCATTAATTCATTGCTTGATGCGGCAGTTCAAGCCCCTACTGCCATGCATGAAGAACCATGGTCCTTTGTTGTAATTCAAGACCAGGATACACTAAATCATTTATCCAACAGTGTGAAAGCTTTGATTTACGCGGAGGCTCATAATTATCCAAAAATGCAAATGAAGCACCTGCAAGAACTCGTGAATGATCCTGATTTTCATGCATTTTATAATGCAAGCACACTCATTGTTATTTGCAGTAAATACCATGGCCCTTTTGTCGCTGCAGATTGTTGGTTGGCTGCTGAAAACTTGATGTTGACTGCTTGCGCACAAGGACTTGGTACTTGTGTTATCGGTCTTGCTGTTTCCGCACTGAATTCTCCTGAGTGGAAAACAAAACTAAATCTTTCCTCTGAGGTCACCGCAATTGCACCAATTATTGTCGGTATTCCGGCAAGCGAACCTCCAGTAGTACCCCGTAAATCACCAGAAATTCTGGTGTGGAAATAAAAAAACAATAAGGACATTGCTCATGAAAAAAAATTTATTTTTATTTTTATTATTGGCGCTCAGTTTCCCAATAGCAGCTAAAACTTCTGACTTTACCCTTTGTAAAAGCAAATTCGCCCTATGCACTACGGCACCATGCGATCCAATACCTGGTGGAAAAAAAGGTTGGGTTACTTGCCACTGCAGCGTGCAAGATGGATACTCTGTAGGTACAAAACCATGTTCTGGCGTCAAGAAAACCAATAAGGGACAACTTGTGAAATCACGCTATTATCCCATTAAATCCTTTGCAGTCTGCAAAAATGATCGCCCCTGGGCTTGGTGTTTGGATAGTCCTTGCGTCATTGATAAAAAAGATCCTGCAAAAGCAAAATGCCTATGCTCCGTAGTTCGCAATAAAGGACCTTATATGATTGTTACAGATGAATATACTAAAAACACCTGCACTACTGGACTGTATTCATCAGCAACAGTTAAGGATGGAGAGCAGATAACCAACTTTTTAAAGGCTCATAAAGAATTGCCTCCTTTCCCCATTAAAGTGGTCAATGAGTAGGTTTCTTCAGCCTGGATGCTGCGAACTAGTCCTGAGTGATTTCCAGCAATTTACTCTACGTACCGCATAAAGCGCGGTACGTAGACAGGTTTGAAAAATTTATAAGATCGATTGATCTGCAAGCAAATCATGGGTAGCTTTTTGATAAGTGTTGAAAAAATTATCTTGAACAACTACAGCCATGTTATCAATCGCCTGTACTGTTTCTGTTTTCTTAATAATCCCCATTTTGAATTTCCAGTTCTTGGGTAATGTAAGCCTTGAACCGAGCTGAGCAAGAGATTGTTGCGTTTGAGGTATTAGTTGAACACTATAGGACTGCATAACAAATACATTACCTTGAGGATCGATGAGCTCATATACAGGCTTGCCCGCGTCATAGATCCAAGTTGTTTTACGAGCAACTTTTCGTTGTTTATAAGGATGATTTACTAACAAATCCTTTAAGCTAATATGGATTACTCCAGCTTCTCGCATGGCCAGTCCATTAAAATTTTTAATCTTGCTATTCACTAAATCGGAATTTTTCATTCCATCAATCATCCAGTAACGAGGGCCATTTAAATGGACATGTTGCGTTCCTACTTCTTTTTTCACGTCGTCAAGGTTTATTTTTTCCCAAATTTTTTGAGGGCAATCATTGAGACCGATTGTATTGTAGACTGCATAATCCATTAGATTTTTACTATAAATAATCTCGCAATAACGCTGCCCTCGAAGATTGGATTTTTGTGCTGCAGAGGAAAAAGATGGAATAAGCAATAAAGTCAATAAAGCAGCAATAAAAGTGTTTGCATAACCTCTACGACACATAGTTACCTCCTGTATGTTCTATTTATTAGGGAATCGCTCAAAAAAATAATACATAAGAAACTGGATAAAATACAGTTAAAGCATATTGACTCTCTCATTGACGTGAACGTATGCGTGAGCGTGCACAACCACGTTTGTGTGGTGCATAGAGAGATTTGCAACCTTATTTTTACAACATATGTTAAGGCGTACTACTCCTCATGACACTATATTCTGCGATTGCATCATATGCATCTTTAGTTTGTTCATCTCTTATTAACTGTTTAAAGACATTAGCTGAATTTGCTTTTGTAGCAATATTATTTATTTCTTCCATAGCTTTGGCTGCTTTTTCGGGATCTTTCATGCCCTCTATTGCTTGGTTATAAATTCTAAAAATATGAGGGGGAACTATTTTAGATTCCTTTTTAGATTCCTCACCCACTTTGATTTCTTTTCCAGTCAAACTTCCTAGTCTTACCTTCCAGTTCGTATTTTCAATTAGAGCCTTTATTTCACCAAGTGAAGTAACAGCGTTTGCATTTTGAACAGCATCCTTTTGTTCTTTTTCGGTACTATGTTCTTGTTTAAATGCTTCAACAGATTGCCACTTTCCTCCCGCTTTGTGCGGTTCAAAAAGCTCACTCCAAATAGATTGATCTTCTGGATTTGATAGTCTCAGAACATCCGCGTCGACTTTTTCTTTATATGTATTATAAATCTGTTTAATTCTCTCTCTAACTGTGAATTCTATGGTGTCAGAGGGTGTGCTAGGGTGTAACTTCCTCCTTTTAGCACTTGGTTCACCTTCGGGTTGTTCCTTCGTTACACGAGGTGGTGGTCGTTTTTCTTTTTGCCACTGAGTCTCTGGTGGTATCCCTGGTTGCTGAACTTCTCGTTGTGCTTCTTGAGCTTTTATTACTTTATCAAGTCTCTCATATTCACTAATGAGACTTTCATGTAAACTTTTTGCCCTTCCCGCAAGGCGTTCTAATTCTTCTCTATTTTTAACGGGGTTATCTCGTTGATACTCGGTATTGTCAAAAGAGGATTTCATGTCTTCCAGTGATTGTCGCAAGCTCTCAAATAACAGTAACTCCTCCTTGCTCGCGTTTCCTTGTAGCAAGTCAAATTTATCCGTAACTTCTTGAATTTGTTGTTTAAGTATTTTTGTTGCATCTGCCAATTGCTTTTGAAATGCTACATAATCCTGTACAAAAGACTGATTCTCAGTATAGGATTTACTACGACCTGTGACTTTATCCAATTTCCTCTGATCCAGCGCGCTTTTTCTAACCTCACCTAATGCAGACCGAAGTTGATCTAACTGTTCAACAATATCTTCTTCTTTTATTTGAGATAAGTTGTCTTCTGCTGTTGCAATGGCATCAACTAATATTTCATGTTTCTTGTCAAGAGAGTTAATCTCTGATTCTGCATGAATTGCCTGTATCCTGTCTAAAGCTAAGACCTCACTTAAAGGCTCTCTCTTGTCTATAGGAAGCAGGAAAAAAACAGATTTTGCTAAATTTGGATCAATATGCTCAAGTACATATTTTTGAACTTCTAGCGGCTGATCTTGAATTTGCTTTGCAATGAAATCGCGTGTCGTATTAAGAGACTCACTCGCTGCATCAATCTGCTTTTTCTGCTCTTGGGCTAATGCTTTTTTTGTATCTAATTCATCTTTAAGCACTAAATATCGCTGAAAATTTTTGACTTTATGATCTAGATTGGTCATGTCGGTATGTGCCTGTCCAAGGGCAGATCGCTGCTCTACTATAGCGTCTCCACTTGGAATTTTTCCCCATGCACGAGTTAATTTTTCAGGATCTGACGCAGATTGGATAATATGCTCTAGCGTAGATTCAAAATTCACATTCAAGCTAATATTTTTCAGTCGTCCCCAGCTCTTCTCCATGATAAAAGGCATTTTTTGTTCTTTATCCTTATAAATCGTGTCACCATAGTGCTTCTTATATTCATTGGCACAATGTTCATTCGCTTTTTGTAACTGCGCTTGAATACAATTTAATTTACGAGCTGAAAAAATACCTGTATTACATTTTTCTAATACTCCATTAGTAAATGCTACGACTTTCTTGAGCGGTTCCTTTTCTAAGTCTTTATAAGTGGGATTGACGTTGCCATACTCATCAACTTTTGCAATTCCCGCAAAACTTTCATTAAGTTCCTCTATCTTTGCTTGGCGTTGCTCGGGATTTCCTTCTGTCTCTTTAAGGATTTGTTGGTAGTAATCTACAGCCGCATTATAAAATGCAGTAAGCATCGTTTGTTTGGTGAACTCAAGTGTATTTTCATATTTTGTATATTGAGCATACTTATCGCTAACATGTTCCTTAAAAAATGGTTTTGCACCTATTTTTTCACGTTCTTCATTTTCTTTTTCACTATCTAACTGTTCACGTAAAGCGGATATCTCTTTTTCAAGCGACGTTCTTGTTTTTTGTAATTCTTCTCTTGATGCGTGTAGATTTTTTTGTGCAAATGATACGACACGTGGGTCTTGGCTAATGGTATCATTTAGTGAAGCCTCTCTCGCTCGTAATTTTCTTAATTGTTGCTCTAATGAATCAATTGCTTTTTCAATAATTACTATTTGACTATAAGTTGGTTCTAATAAGCTCTTGTTTCCATAAAGCGCATTCAATTTTTTGACTGCATCTTCCTGATAAACGTCTCCTTTTTCTATTGTTTTTATAAGTGCTGGAAATGCAATGGCTTCAGGAGGTTTTCTCGGTTCTTTACCGTTAAGAAATTCTTCTTTTTGTTGGGCAAGATCTCTTCCTACTTTAGCCTTGGCTGCACTTTCTTTGTCCTTTTGAAGTAGATTGAGGATACCTTCACGAATTGTTGGCAGCTTCCATATTTGATCCGCTTTAATTTCGGGAGAAGAACATTCCACTGTAAACTTTGCAGCTTCAAATTTATTTTTAAGTGCTGATTCTATTGATATACTCGGTGAGATGTCTGGTTTGAGAGGTGGTATGTTCATGTGATCTATTCCATCGGACAGAGTATAGCTTACTTGGAAAGCCCCCTCTTTTTTCCCTGAAATTAAAACATGCGTTCGTACTTCATCTTTCTTCGCTAATAAATCTAATTCTCCACTAGTTATCTTTTTCGCAACAATGGATTGAGCAATCGACTCAAGTTCTTTAGTTGGATCTTTTGGTTTATCAGCGTCATCAAGAAATTCAAAAGGATCCTCATCAAAAGTAACTGACACATTAACAGTATATTCTTTAAATTCACCTGGGCGCTTAAGCTCGATTACAACAGTTTTCATTTTCTCTCGTCCTGGTTAGATCCTCTTAATTATTTATATTTTATACATTTAATCTGTTTATATTTTATATACTAAGTATAGTACTAAAACTGTCAACTACGACGAAAATCAATCTAAAAACAAGATGCCACATGTGGCTTTTCGATAGGAGATTTACATGATTAAAAATTAACGTTTACTCATTGATTTCTATGAGAAAGTTTCTTTTTTTTATATTGTTCTTCTTGAATAAATCAGACATAATTTCATTAATTGTAATGATCGGGCTCAACTCTAGAAAAAAGAGCAAACCCTGAAGAATCGATTAAATTTTGACCCACTCCTGCACAGTAGGCCATGTACACCGCAACTAGGGACTGATTCAGAAAGGATATTTTATGCAATGGAAAGGAATACTGCATTCTTGTTTTAGTTTAGCAATCCTATTAGTCGCTTCATCAGCCCTGGCTTATGATGAGCCGGTTGTAAATCTAGGTTACACCAGTTTTTATGATGGAAGCCCACCTTCAGGACCTGGGTTTTATTTCCAAGATTATTTTCAATATTATACAACCAATCGCTTTAACGACAAAAATGGCCACAAACTACCATTGCCTCGCACCGATCTGGACGTTGTTGCGAATGTGACTCAGTTTATTTATGTGACGAAAAAAAGAATTTTCGGGGTGGCTAATTTAGGCTTTTCCGCACTATTACCCTGGGTGGTCAATGACAGTGTCAATGATGGATTGGAAAATACTCTATTAAAAGCAGAAAGTGGTCCTGGTGATTTGTGGGTCGGCCCTGCGCTGCAATTTGATCCTATTATGCGCAAAGATGGGAAAGGTCCTTTATTTGTATCACGTATTGAACTGGACGTAATTGCGCCAATAGGGCGCTACAGCAGTATCAATGCGATCAATCCCAGCAGTCATTTTTGGTCTTTAAATCCTTACTGGGCATTTACTTTGTGGATGACCCCTAAATTTTCCGCTTCAGCACGGCTGCATTATCTGTGGAATGGTGTCAATCATAGTCCTAATGTATCCTTTGGCCCCAATGTCCATACCACGCAAGCAGGACAAGCTGTTTTTGCAGATATTGCTGTAGGTTATGCAATAATCGAAAAGCTTACTGTAGGCGTGAATGGCTACTTTTTCAATCAAATTACCGACACTCTGGCAAATGGAGTTGGGGTTCCTGGTCGCAAGGAAAGTGTGTGGGCGATTGGCCCGGGAATGGTATACAGTCTTACCAAAAATCACTTTGTGTTTTTAAATGTCTATTCTGAACAAGATGCCAAAAATCGAGCTCAAGGAACTAATGGGATATTGCGCTTTGTTGTTCATTTTTAACCCAAGACCCTGGTAGCCTGGGTGCAGCGCAGCGGAACCCGGGATCAAGAAGTTCAGGAAACCCGGGTTACGGCTACGCCTTCACCCAGGCTACAATTTTCCATATCCCCCGCCTCCCGGTGTCTCAATAATAAAAACATCACCGGGCTGCATTTTTACTTGGGCACAGCTTCCAAAATCTTCTATCCTTCCATCTGCGCGTTGAACCCAGTTGCGCCCGGGTTTACCAGAAGCTCCTCCATGCATTCCATAGGGAGGAATAACACGATGACTGGAAATAATATTGGCAATCATTTTCTCTAAAAAACGAATTCGTCGAACAACGCCATCCCCTCCACGATGCAAACCTGAGCCACCACTTCCTTTGCGAATAGAAAATTCTTCGAGCAAGACTGGAAAACGCCATTCCAAAACTTCGGGATCAGTCAAATAAGTATTGGTCATATGAGTATGAACTGCTGAAGCTCCATCAAAATCTGCTCCTGCACCAGCTCCGCCACAAATTGTTTCATAATATTGAAATTCTTTATTACCAAAAGTGAAATTATTACACGTTCCTTGTGAGGCAGCGACTACCCCCAATGCCCCAAATAACGTATCTACAATGCATTGTGATGTTTCCACATTACCTGCTACAACTGCTGCAGGATAACTAGGATTCAAAATACTTTGTTCAGGGATAAGCAGTTCAAGAGGTACAAAACAACCATTATTCAAAGGAATTTTTTCAGCAATGAGGCAACGTAAAACATATAAAACGGCAGCCTTACAAATTGCGGTGGGAGCGTTAAAATTTCCCGGATGCTGTCCACTACTCCCCGTAAAATCAATGCGAATTTTTTTTGTTTTTCTATGAATATTCAGTGCCACTTTAATTTGGCTGCCATCATCTAATGCATAAGTAAAATGACCATTATGCAAATTTCCCAATAAACGCTCTACAGATAAAGTCGCATTATCACGTACATGTCCCATATACGCATGGACTACATCCAATCCAAACTGTGCAGTTAAATCCAGTAAACCTTGTACGCCACAAGCATTTGCTGCAATTTGTGCTTTGAAATCTTCCAAATTTTGATGAGGATTTCGTGCTGGATAGTTCGCTTTAGTGAGTAAATTTAATGTTGCCCTTTCTAAAAAACGACCTTGATCCATGATCTTGAAATTATTGATCAGAACACCTTCTTCTTCGACAGTTTTGCTTTCAGCAGGTATGGAGCCAGGTGTAATACCACCAATATCTGCATGATGTCCACGTGAACCAACCAGGAACAACAACGTATTCCCTTGTTTATCAAAAACTGGGGTAATCAACGTGATATCCGGCAAATGTGTTCCACCATTATAAGGAGCATTTAAAACATAAACATCGTTAGAGTGCATCTGAGGATTATTTTTTAATATGGATTTAACACTGTCACTCATTGAACCCAGATGCACCGGAATATGTGGCGCATTAGCGACGAGTTCACCCTGTTCATCAAAAATAGCACAGGAGAAATCAAGTCGCTCTTTAATGTTTACCGAACTTGCTGTTTTACGTAAAACCTCCCCCATTTGTTCTGCAATATTCATAAAACGATTGTTAAACACTTCCAGCATCGCCGGATCAACCTGGGTATTTATTTTTCTGGCCGCCAATGTTTGATAACGCGTTAGCAATAAATCCTTTTGAGCAGTCATCTCAGCGTGCCAACCTGGCTCAACAATAGTGGTCGCATTCGCTTCAGTAATTACCGCACACCCTTGAATACAGTCTCCAGGGATTAATTCTTCACGAACATATACTGGTGCTTCATGGTAAGATCCTTGAGTAAATATTTTGACTGCTTCATGTTGTGGAATCTCCTGTTTACTACGGTTTTGAGTGCCCTCTTCCGTCAACGTAACAGAAGTAGTACTGGAAATAGTACATTCTATTGAAATTGCTTCAACAATCAGTTTTTTTCTGGGTGAGGCGAATCCAAATGTTTTACGGTGTTGTTCTATAAACGCTTGCCGCATAGATTTAATCGTTCCAAACAGAACATGTAACATCGTATCTGAACCTTCATAACGTAAATGCACTTGTCGATTGCAGATCATGGTTTTTTTAGCTAATCCTTGGGCTTTTAGTTCCTTTTGTGCTCTTTGCTCTATTTTTTTAAATTTTGCACGCAAAAAAGAAAGAATGCCGCGCTGTAGTGGTCTTTCAATGGCTTGCTCATGCAATACACCGATTTCTGCCAATCCCATACCGTAAGCAGAAAGCACACCGGCCAAAGGATGAATCAAAATCTTTTTAATACCAAGAGTGTCAGCAACCCGACACGCATGCTGTCCGGCAGCTCCACCAAAACAATTTAAGACATGTCGCCTTACATCATAACCACGTTGTACCGAAATTTTCTTAATTGCGTTGGCCATGTTTTCTACAGCGATATTGAGATAACTTTCTGCAATATGCTCCACTGTTTTTTCACTGCCTGTTGCTTGCTGAATTTGTTTTGCCAGATCCTGAAAATGCTTCTTCACCACGAGCACATCAATTTCTTGGTTGGCAGAAGTACCAAAGACTTTAGGGAAAAACTGAGGTTGTATTTTACCAAGCAACACATTGCAATCCGTGATTGTGAGTGGACCACCACGACGATAACAAGCAGGACCTGGGTTTGCGCCAGCTGACTGAGGCCCTACAGTATAGCGTTGGCCATCAAAATTAAGAATCGACCCCCCACCTGCTGCAATAGTATGAATAAGCATCATTGGCGTCCGTATATGTACCCCACTAAATTCATAGCTATAACTTCGTTCGTATTCGCCAGCAAAATGCGACACATCCGTGGATGTCCCGCCCATATCAAAACCAATCACCTCATTAAAACCAGCAAGTTGGCTGGTTTTAATCATGCCAATTACCCCTCCTGCGGGACCCGAAAAGAGACTGTCTTTACCTTGAAAGCGTTGTGCATGAATTAATCCACCATTAGATTGCATAAAAAATAAGGGGATTTTACCTAATTTATCGTGCAAACTTTGAATATAGCGTTGTAATACTGGGGAAAGATACGCATCAACAACCGTTGTATCTCCACGGCTTACCAATTTCATTACCGAAGCGACTTCATGACTTACGGAAATTTGGGTAAACCCTATTTCGCGGGCAATTTCCTTTAATTTTTTTTCATGTTGTGTGTATTGATAAGCATGCATCAATACGATAGCAATCGTGCAATATCCCTGAGCAAAAGCATATTCCATCTTTTTTCGCGCTTTTTTTTCATCTAAAGGCTGTAAGACACTGCCTTGTGCATTAACTCGCTCATCAATCTCAATCACTTCTTCATAGAGTAAGGAGGGTAATTTAATATTTAGCGCAAAAAGATCAGGACGATTTTGATAACCGATTCGCAGTGCATCAGCAAAGCCCTTAGTAATCGCTAAAAGTACTTTAGCGCCTTTTCGTTCAAGCAAGGTATTCGTTGCTACAGTTGTTCCCATTTTAATGAAGGCAATTTGATTCGCAGGAATAGAAGAACATTGAAGAATATCTTGGATGCCCTGAATGGTCGCATCAGGATAAAATTCAGGATTTTCGGAAAGTAATTTATGGCTACTTACGCGTCCTTCAGGGCTGCACGCCACAATATCAGTAAACGTACCTCCTCTATCAATCCAAAACTCCCATTTATTTTTTTTCATTCTCACTTATTCCATGGGCACCAGTAGTTTATTAATTATACTACACAACATTTGGTGTAGCCTGGGTGAAGCGTAGCGTAACCCGAGATTAAGAAGTTTATTCATGCCCAGAAATCTCGGCTTACGACTTTGTCTTCACCCAAAAAAATACTCACCCTATTTTCCTTTTCCAAATATTATGGCAAAACATAAGGATGAATTGATTCACTGAGAATTGAATGACGTTTCCTTTTAAGATCATTGACTTGACGCATACACTCTCAACAGAGAGCCCTTCATGGGATATTGGCTGTGGCTTTAATCATAAAACCACACTGGATTATGACGAATGTTCTACGACAGTACACTTCAAAGTACAAGAAATGAGCATGCCGGCTGGAATCGGCACTCATATTGACGCCCCATCTCATTGCATTCGCAATGGGCTTCATGTTGCCGAGCTCGATCTTTTAGGCCACCATTTAATTACTCACTGTGTAGTCATTGATGTAAGCCACCAAGCGCATGAGTGTTATACCATTACCCCCAAAGACGTTTTGGACTTTGAGAAAAAACATGGGAAAATTACTGAGCATACTTTTGTTATTTTTCATACTGGATGGGAAAAACACTGGCATGATTCAAAGCAATATAGAAATAATTTAGTTTTTCCCTGCGTCAGCGGAGAAGCAGCACAATTAATACTGGAACGAAATAGTGCAGGTATTGGAATTGATACTTTGTCTCCCGATAGACCTGAAAATGATTATATCGTTCACCAACTGATGCTGGAAAATAAGAAATATATTGTTGAGAATATTTTTAACGCGACAAAGCTACCCGCATCAGGTGCTTACAGCATGGTTTTACCCATGAAAATTGCTGATTTAACGGAAGCACCTGTCCGTTTAATTGGTCTTTATTGATTTTGTTTAGTTACTTTATATAATCCCTCGTATTCATTCAAATTTCTTGGAAGGAATTACATTGAACGTTGCTATTATTGGAGGTTCTATAGCAGGTTGCGCCTTGGCCTTATTATTGAAGGACCGGTTTCAGGTCACCGTTTTTGAGCGAGCACATGATTTAAAGTCTCGCGGAGCAGGTATCACGCTTCCTATTGAATTGTTACATGGTTTAATTGCCAAAAATCTTATTGACAAAGACACATTAGCCCATAAGTGCACTACGCGCAGTTTTTATTGCAAAACCGATGATGAACCGCTTTATGGACAACTTTTATGGCAACAGGGAATGTCCATGGCAAGCTTGCACTGGGATACTTTATTTACCAACTTCAGAAAAAGAATACCCGATTCGATATATCGCCATGGAGTTAAAGTCATCAATGTACAGCTTAATGAAGGAAATCCGGGCCAAATTACTTTGGAGTCAGGTGAAACACAATTCTTTGATTTAATTGTCTTTGCAGATGGCGTCCAATCTATAGGTAGAACATTAATTTCCAATGTCCAACCAGAATATTCAGGTTATGTTGCATGGCGCGGCACATTGGAGTTTGAGCGGATAAAAGATAAAACCCTGTTCAACGATCAGGGGCTTTACTACTGTTTTGACAAGGGACACTTATTAACTTACCCGGTATATCATCATCAAACAAACAAATTAAACTGGGTTTTTTATGAAAAATTAGCGCGTGCAGACCTAGAAAGTTTGGGATCAACCACTGTAAGCGATTTTTCTATTAAAGCAAAACAACACCTGTATCAATTAGCCCAGGACAAATTACCCGAGGTTGCAGCGCAAGTTATCTTCGATACCCCGGCCCCTTTTATGCAAAACATTGTTGACGTCTGTGCCGATCGTTTTGTAACTCAAGGAGCGCTTTTACTGGGTGATGCCAGCGCTGTATTACGACCTCATGTAGGAAATGGTGCTTCTTTAGCAATTCAGGATGCACTAAGCCTCAGGGAGCATCTCGACAAATACGACGATTTCCAACAGGCGATTTCTGTGTGGGAAAAAGATTCTCTTCCCAAACGACACGCTATGTATGATTTATCAAAACGAATGGCGGATGCCTTAGTATTGCACCCTGTCGAATGGCAAGAAATGAATGAAGTTAAAATGCACGTATGGTGGGAACAAATCATCCTTGGGGAAAAATGGTATACAACTACCTCCCCAAAAACCTAGAAAATTATTTCTTCCCTCACCCCTGCACCCTCTCCCGTTATCGGTAGAGGGGATAATATTACTCCCCCTGATAACAGTAAGAAGATAATATTGATCCCTTCTCCTTCGGGGAGAAGGTGCCCGCAAGGGCGGATGAGGGTGTATATTTCTATTCCTCTCACTTTTGCCCCTCTCCCGAATAGGGAGAGGAGATGTGTTGGGTACAAACCGGGTAGACTGGTAACACTTTAAACCGGGATGATAGGTAACACTTTCTTAGGAGAAAAAGGTGTTACCGATG
>NZ_LNYZ01000019.1 GCF_001468065.1 Legionella steigerwaltii | reverse complement strand
ATCGGTAACACCTTTTTCTCCTAAGAAAGTGTTACCTATCATCCCGGTTTAAAGTGTTACCAGTCTACCCGGTTTGTACCCTTTTATCCCCTCGCCCCTTGGGGGAGAGGGCTAGGGTGAGGGGGGTATTCTTAGCTTGATTCAATGCCCGACCAGGCATTCCGGGAACGCTCGCGTGCACGCATACGTTCACATAAATGAGTGCTCAGCCGTCGAAATAAGATAATGAAAAACTGGTTAAAAGACCCTGGCATGCTCCATATTTACGCTTTTTGCGGGATAAATTTTCTTATTTATTACCCTATTTTCCAGCATTTTTTTAATAAAAATAGAATAAATTTAAATCAATTAGATAAAATTTTGTAGAAAAAACGCTAAAAAGTGTTGATTTAAATTTCATCTTATGTAAACCTTGCCCGACTATGAGTAGGAAATTAATTTACATAATAATCGGTATTAGTTGCCTTACATTGGGTTTGATTGGACTGACACTTTATAAAAAAGTTAAGGTTCATGAGAAACCGCTAAGCCATAAAAATGAAACTATTAAAACCGAAACGGTAAAAAAAGGCACGACCAAAAATAATACCCCACATAAGAATGCTGAAAAAATAGCACATAGACGCGCTGAAAAAATTGCGCAGAGTGCTAAAGGAATGGCAAATAAAAGCGCAGAAAAAATTGCGCAAAGTGCTAAAGAGATAGCGAAGCATGCTAAAAAAATAGTGCTTGCTAAAAAAAGTACTCCGCCTAAGCACAGCCCAAGAAAGGTTATTATGAAAAGCAGAAATATTGCTTTAACCAAAGTATCTTTCGATGAATTGCCTGGTTGGGATACTGCAGATGTAAAAAAATCTTTATTAGCATTTCAGAAATCGTGTGAGACGTTTTTAAAACAATCACCATCGCATCCGATTAACACACAACACATCAAATTAAAAGCCCGGGATTGGCAGCCAGCATGTAAGGCGGCTTTATCTCTGGATTCGATTTCAGATGATTCAGCAAAAGAGTTTTTTGAAAAGTGGTTTCACCCTATTGAGTTCGCACAAAAGAAACCAGTTCATGGCTTATTTACGGGCTATTACATGCCTAAAATAAAAGGAAATTTAACAAAAAGTTCCAAATACAATACGCCAATTTATGGGCTGCCAAAGGGCAAATATTCAACTTCCTATACTCGCGAACAAATTGATAATGGAGCTCTTAAGAAAAAAGCACGCGTGATTGCATGGATTCATAGTCCTGCCGAACGACTTTTTTTAGAGATAGAAGGCTCAGGTGTGATTCAGCTACCTGATGGTGAGAATATATATTTAGGCTACGCAGGTGAAAATGGTGCCCCATATACATCAATCGCCAAGGTAATGATTAATAGAGGGATCATGACTCGCCATAATGCATCTAAAGCAGCGATTATCCACTATTTGGAGACGCATCCTGAAAAAGCAAAAACGATTATTCATAAAAACAAATCGTTTGTTTTCTTTGAGGATTTAAAGGAGCCCATGGCGCTTGGGGCTCAGGATGTTGCTTTAACACCTGGCTATTCTTTAGCTGTAGATAAAAAATGGATTCCGCTTGGCGCCCCGCTCTGGTTGGATACAAAACGGCCTGATAAAGAAGATAAAGAGAATGAGAAGCAGTTTCAACGGCTTATGATTGCTCAAGATACGGGCGGGGCGATTCGTGGGTTTATGCGAGGTGATATCTATTGGGGTTCAGGAAAGCTTGCAACCTTTCTAGGTGAGCATATGAAAAATGAAGGCCATTATTGGCTCCTGCTTCCCAAGCATATTTTAAATCGGTTAGCTAAAAAATCACTTTAAACACCTGGTTTTTTAGATTCAGGAAGGTCAACACGATGTTCTTCTCTTTTAAAATCATAATCTTTTAAACTAATCTTGCTCCAAGCATTAAGCACTTCTTGTCGTGCAATGCCCCAAGCAGTTCCTTCTTTCTCTGGGCCTTGCCATGTTAATGGAGTAAAATTGAGTTTTGTTAAATCCTTAAATGATATGATTTCCGTTATTATATTTCCTTGATGACCGTTTCCACGTTTTTTAATTTGTATTAGTTCATGATAGTTTTTGGCACGCCCTTCAAATGGAGAAAGTCCTAGAGTGGCATTGTAGAAGAAAATATCTTTTTTATAGGATGATGTATATCCAATAAGATAAGGTCTTATAAAAGTAGTTGCTTTTCTTTTTCCTTCATTGGATCCGGAACATCGAATAGTCCCATTTTCATGAACTAAATATAAACTGGAACCACGATCTTTTTTTTGAGAGTTCGTGATAAAAATTATAGGTTTATTTAGGGTTCTAGGCGGATAAGAAAATTCTGTGCATTTTTTTTCTTTCATGTACTACTTCCCTCTTAAGTGGAGGCGAAGTGTGCTTGAAAGCGCGATAAATAGCAACTTTTTGGGATAATCTATGAGCAGTTTATAGAGGAAGATTTCTTTTATCGTCTGTCGGAGGTGCAGAGTTAAGGGCATAGACCATTAATAGAATTATAAAAGTAGTCAAAGAAAGATAAAGAAGGATTTTTGCTATAAGGATTAGCGTCGGATCAGTTCCTGTATATCTGTAAATGGCCATAAGAATCGCTATAGCCAAAAAAATAAAAGCTCCTATTAACATTATTTTTCCCTATGATGAAATATTCTCTTATAGAGTAGTCCAAATTTTCTGACCGTGTCGATTTTTTTGCTTAGTTAACTACAGGATCAACCATGCCTAATGCCTTTTCTATAGTTGGACGAATAGACAATAAACTATAACGTTTTTTCTCCTCGTCCTGTGATACGGGAACCAATTGTCCGTTCATCACAAAGGCCCATATCTTCTTAGATTCTGGATATTCTGGGCCATGATTTACCCAATTGCTGTGATCACCCCGACCGTGATCCGTAGTGATGATAACTAGAGTCTGTTTCTCTATTTTTTTTGTTTGTAAATAGCTTAAAATTTTATCTAACACTTCATCATAATAATCCAATGCTTGATGATAGGCCTTTAGATCATCTGCATGTGCCGCTTCATCTGCGTCATCTAGTGATATCCATAAGAAAAGAGGTTCATAGGTGACAAAATAATGCCATGCTTGCGCAAAAGTATATCGATCATAGCGATTCTTGCCTTTAGGATGATCATCACCTTGTTTTTGATTCAACTCATTCATCACCTGATCAGGCTTTAGATTATCAGGATTGTAGACAAATTCCTTTCCATTATTGCTGAACGTTGTTCCCACAACGTGCTCCGTAGCATAACCAATCTCAGGCCAAGAGGAAAAAATTACCACTTCCTTTTTAGACAGATGCAATTGCCGAATAATTCTTTCCGGCAATGTTTCAACTTTAATCCTGCCACAATTATTATCTGCACATGATTGCACTGCCCCTGCCATTTGGCTTTGATAAGAAGGAAGACTGGTTGGCACTGAAGCAGTGTACATAGGAATATTGCCCAAAGGATCTCCGTAAAAAATAACTTTGCTAGCGTGTTTTTCCCAAAATTTTGGGAAATGTTTGTGGTTTTGATAAACATCTTGCCAACGGACGCCATCCAAAGTTATATAAATTACCCGGTTTATTTTTCCTGAAATAGGAGGTATCTCTGTAGTAGCAAATACTATGGGGCAATACAAGAACTCTAAAATTGCAATAACCAATAATTTAATAAACATAAAAACTCCAAAAAATTTTAAAGAGAGAACTGTTATTAAAGTAGGGTATTCAGCTTCATTTGTGCAAATATCTTCTTTTGCTTTAAACCCGATGGTGCCCATCGGGTTAGTACAACTTAGAAAAAGAGAATTCCTTATAATTACGGGCAGACTGTTCCAGGTGGGCAGTTTGTACAAGCAAAGGAGCACAAGCCTAACCATTCGATCGTTGCGAGTTTATTCACTGTTTCTTGGATTAAAGAGATCGTTCGACGTGGGTAAGTGTCATGTGCCTGGATCTTAATAAGAGATTGATATTGGTCCAAAGACTTAGTAGTGCCAGGCGCTGCCAAATCAATTGCCACGAGCTCTTTGTTTGTGAAAGTCTGCGCGGAGAAAACTCCTGGTTCTAGTGAGGTTATGGGATAGATATCTGTTACGATCGCTTGGCTTACATAAAAACCTGCACCACCATTCGCCACAGGTTTTCCAAGACCATCAAAGGTGGCAATAATGTTGGTGGCTCCATCAACCTCTTCGGTATCACTGACAACATAGCGACTAGAATTATCAAGAAAGCACCACCACACAGGAGAAGTTAAATAGGGAGTCAGTCCGGGTTCTGTGCTCCAGTAGCTGTAACTAAGATAGGCTGCCAGCCATTGACCCATTTTTGCCGAGTCAAGATCGTTCCCTTCAAGATCGTCTGCGCTATTTGAGTCTCCAGGTGAAAGCGTATTGCAGGCATGTCGTTGTAGCCGTTCAGCAGATGGTACTTTAGCAGATGGATATCGACTTTGAATGAAATTCACAAAGCCCGTGAACTCTTTCTGAAAGTTCGCATCAGCAACACAGGCTGGGCGTGAGGAACACGATGGCGACGGTACTGCCCACCTACTACTCGCAGGATTGCTAAACTTGGTAACGGGAGAACTTAAAACGGACTTATTCGCTGTTTTTTGTGGCATTGCTTCCGAGTCGGGGGCCACAAGAGGAAGTGATAAGGCTGTGAGACAGATGCTTATAATAGCCCTTTTCTTGCCAAAGTTGGTAATCGTTGCAACAATAGGTCGTCCAATGAACCTACTACCAAGAAATTTTCTCATAACTATTTAACCTCCGTTAAATGATTCCATGTTGATTGTTGCATGAGAGTCCAAATTCTCCGGTTAAACCTGTCTAATATTTGCCCACCAAAATGACTCACAAACATATAATGATCCCTTTTCTTGAAGTAAAATTCATTTCGAAAAAAATAAAATTTGTCTAGCACGTAAAAGGGAACACATAGGATTATGTGATGCATGAACAGAGCTCGTCAATCAATTTGTTTTTTCTTCGATAGCCGCTATCTTTTTGATTAAATGCTTTTTTACGGATTATTAATAATAATTGATGCCTATGATCCTTGGCCTAATTTATATGAGAAGCCATTACAAGTACGCTTGAATGATAACAAATTAAAAGACTTGGGGCAGTTATTTAACTTGCTCTCAAGACTACTTCATCTACAATTACACTTTCTTGAGCTTTTGCGTTTGCTTGCTCTCTACCCTCATTTAGTTGTTCTCTAAATCCTCTAAATGAACCCATTTTTGCTTTCTTATCCTCTATAAGCGCTACTAATTTTACGCCCTTTGATACTAGGGCCAGAGTAGTACTTCGTAGTGTTGCGTCAGCATATTTTGGATTTTCTGCAGTTACCTTCGCTAACGCTTGATGATCAAGATCTTCAAAAAATTGTAATGTTGCCAACAGCACATTTCTTTTTTGCATTTGTACTTCATCACTTAAATCCATAAAACTATGACAATGCTTTAACATACTTTCTTTAACTTCATCCAATTTAGCATGAAGAACAAATCCCTATAAGATTCTCAATTTTCTGGACTTCTTTGGTCCTTGGGATCCGACCCTACTCTTTGTCATGGTGTCTGCAGTCCTTACGACATTGATAGGTTATCGATTGGTACTAAAAAAAGAAAAGCCAATAATTGCTGCAGAATTTCATCTTCCTCAAAATAAGCAAATTACAAAAAAACTTATCATCGGCAGTGCTATTTTTGGGATAGGTTGGGGTCCCGCTGGCTATTGTCCAGGACCATCCATCACCGCGCTTTCAACGTTTAATTTTGATCCAGTTTATTTTGTTATTGGGATGATACTTGGTTCTTATAGTTACTGGTTAATTGATAAAAAAATTTAGAATGATCTTGTTTTTCACTCATTTGATTTTCTAGGCAAGGCATTTCGAGTAGGGGTAATTTTAACGCTTTTTTTATTAGAATAAATTTTTGTTATTTCTGCACCAAGAAAGAAAATTTGTGCTGAATAATAAACCCAAATTAGAAGGATTATTAAAGAGCCTGCAGCACCAAATATTGAAGTGATATGGGCATGATTTAAATAAAAGCCAATTAATATTTTTCCCAAAATAAATAACAAAGACGTACTTAAGGCGCCTACCCATACATTACCCCATTTAAGTTTGACGTCAGGTAAGTGTTTAAACATCATGGCAAAAAGTACAGTGGCTATTATAAAAGAAAAAAAGTAACTCACTATCAATTCAGAAAAAATATCAACCCCTATGAAATAGTGAATATGGCTGCTTAATGCTGCAAGTAAGGTAGTTATTATCAATGAAATTAATAATAATAATGCTGAAGTCAAAACCATAGCAAAGGATAGAAATCTGCTTCTAATGAACGCAAATCGTTTTTTGTCGGGATTAGATTTCACTCCCCAAATAATATTTAATCCTGTTTGAATTTCGCTAAAAATACCTGAGGCACTAAATAATAAGATGAGAATACTAACGATTTGAACATTTAAGGAAGTTGTGCGGAGGGTTGCGTTTTTAATAATTTCTTGAATTTCTAAGGCAACTTGTTTCCCTGCCAAAACACTTATTTGAGTCAATAGTTGATTCCGAGCGGCTTCTTCCCCAAATAAAGAGCCTACTATCGCGATAGAAATTAATAAAATTGGGGCAAGAGAAAATAGAGTGTAGTAGGCAAGAGCCGCTGCAAGGCTTGCTACCCTATCATCTCGCCAATTACTGTAGACTTCCTCTATCCACTTTAATACTTTGATCATGATATAAGATTTACTTAAAGAATTTTTAAGCTTTATTTATAACGTTTAGTTTGTGGTTAAAAAAACTTAAGTGCAATAGAAATTATCGCTCTTTTTTTCTACCTGGGCTTAGAAGAGTCATTGGGAGATTGGTAAACTGCTGTACTAGCGCTTGTAGACAACTCTTAGACAAAAATGGTGTGATCTTAGAGCACCGAAACGCAGCATATAAGGGGTTTTGACGCGCGGCTACAAGCCGCAACCTGTCACGTCTTTAGAAAACAGTTATAATCTCGCAATTGCTCTTGGATATTCCTCTCCTGCAACATGTTCTACCTCAGCAGACAGAGGATCTTCTGGTTGATAATCAGGCCCTAACAAACCGTTGCGCGTGGTGTAGGTGGGTTTTCTCGTTGGCATAATGCGCAGCCCATGTAAATCCATGTCGACCAAAAACTGAGTCAACATTTGTTTTGCAAACGGACTAGCTGGACAACGTCTAGGTCCTGCACCAAATGAGAATAGGTCATCGCCCTCAAGCCATTTTTCTGGCGAAAATGCGCGATTCGGCCCATGCATGGGTCTAAAAAGAAACATTAACATATCACCTTTCTGAAACGATATGGTTTCCCCGTTAATGTTTGCTTGAAAGGGGTTGAGTACCGCGCGGGGAAAATTAGGAATAGGGGTTGCTTGCCATAGTGTTTCCTGAACGACTGCTTGTACGTAAGGTAAGTCTGCTATTCGGTTGTATGTAAATGGCTCTTTGCCCAAAACACGAGCAATTTCTTCGTGCATCTTATCTACCACATCAGGTCTTTGGCTAAGCACATCCAGCATATAAAACATCGTTGCTCCTACATTAGAGGAGGCGAAAATCGTTAGAGGTCCGTGCTCTCGTATAAAGCGATCATTTTCGATGAGATCGCGCACGATCGTTGCTTTTGGATTGTTTTCCTCAAAGTGTGTGCAGTCATCAAAGTTCATCTCGGGGTGTAATTGCTCGGCACGAAATATCCCCAAATCCCAGATGTAATTATTACCTTTGCAAATATTGTCTATGTTTGTAGAAAGAAGTTTCTGTGCAATATCTGCCATAGCTTTGCTCGTTGCCCGAAAGTCAGATCGGAGGCCTGGATGAATTAGGCGGCTTAGGGGATCCATACTTGCTTTTGTAATTAGGCGTGTTGCATCCATGAATATTTTGTGTGTGTCTGGTGGCAGCGCCGACAGATCATAAGTGCCTACGAAGCATGCAGCGATGCACCCTATTGTATGCCATGCGACACTGGCATAGAGATCATCAATGCCTCCATTGGATGTCAGATTCATCGAGTCAAAAGTGCGTTGATTGACTTGGGCAATTCTTTCGAAATTGATCGGTCCGCGGGCGATGGTATTCAAAAAAACTTTGCGTGGTTCAGAGGCTGCCAGTCCATCTTCAGCGAAAAAAACCCTTCCGACCATATGCGTAAATGGCTCAAGGATGTCTCCGCGGCCCAGCTCTGGATATTTTGTCAGCAGTTCTTTGGCAATTTTGCCATCAGTTACCATATAGATGTTTTGTGTGCCAATGTCGATTTTGAAAAATTTTTGTTTTGTGCGCGCAGCCATCTCGTAAAAGAAAGGAGAAGCGCCCTGATCGAATAAACGTCCTAAGTTACGCCAACCTTGTTGGTGCTGCGGTAATGTTTTAGAGCCTGTCTCTGCTTCGGGTATGTTAGGTAATGCGTCATGAGGCGATGTTGCTGGCTTTTGTGTTGTGTTGGGGGCATATGGACATGTTTTTGTATTTGTTTTTTGCGGTTTAAATAATTTCATTTCCATTTTATGGATTCTCTCTTCAATAATTCAAAAAAACCTAATGTTTCTATTTGCTTATGTTTTTACTCATAAAATCAAATGGTAGGTCACTCAAGTGCTATACTGGATGCATTATTTTGTTTTGAACTTGAATATCAGAGAGACAATTTTGAATTTTTCGAAGAAAAGGGTAATCCAATCTTCATCCATAGTTGATGGGGTAGAATTAGAGTTAAGATTTTCACATAATGTAGATTAAAATCCATATTCACTTACTCTTATAATCAATGTAGCAAAGATACATGCTGGCATATAGAGTTGTTCAGCAAGAGTTTTATTAAGCTATTTATCATTATATTATAAATTAGTTAGATTTTGACTGATTTCATTTACTCAAACTCGTAAAAATTTTTAATTACTATGTTTTTCAAATTATTACAGTGATTGTCGTTGGGAAAAAAAATTAGATAAGGCAAAAAGCTCGTTTTATGTCTCTGTCAATAACTCATTAATTGTGTCAGCGCGGACACAATTGTAAATACTAGCCAATTAGTTTTAGAATAATTTTTCATCTGTGAAAAGGATATTCGGTATGAAAAAACACGCCTTTTTTCTTTTCGTTTTAATGAGTATTACGAGTTTTACAGTCAATGCCGAAAGTGGTTTTTTGGGAAGTTGGAATACTACTTTTGGGGTGATGAAATTAGAAAGTGCGGGAGAAAATCAGCTCAAAGGGGTTTATATTTTAAGTCAGCAATCGTGTCAGATTGATGGACATCTCGAAAACAATGGCCAAAAATTCGTTTTTACTTATCGTGAACCTCAGGCCAGTGGAGAAGGCTATTTTAAGCTTTCAGCAGACGGAAAGAGCTTTTCCGGTTTTTGGCGAGAAAAAGGGCATAATGATTGGCACCTCTGGAAAGGTGAACGCTTTGCCACTGAGGAAATGAATTTTGGTGGTGTTTGGAAAACAGATTATGGTTCTATGCGATTAATCCAAAAAGATAATCAAATCGAAGGTGTCTATAATCCTTCAACGAATTCAACGATTCATGGCACTTTAGAAAACAATCGTTTTAATTTCACCTATAAAGAACCAAATGCTGAGGGAGAGGGATGGTTCCAATTAAATGAGGTAGGTAATAGTTTTAAAGGAAAATGGCGCGCGAAAGGGGATACGGAATGGACTGATTGGGGAGGTTCGAGAGTACTTCCAATGCCTGGGATCAAATGGTTAGTCATTGTTGAAGCGCGCTGGGAGACTTCACTTGAGCAACAAGAGTTTTCCTTTGGGGATATGCTGAAAAGCTTTTTCGCAAGAATTTCCAATGTGCAAGTTCGTCATCGATATTTTACGGGTGAAAAAAGTTTCACTAAATGGGTACAACAAATTGCATATCTTCCTGAACCAGTGGTTTTATCCATAGCGTCGCATGGAAGTGTTGATGGAATAACTGTCGGTGACGAAACCATTAGCGGCGAAAAAATAAGCCAGGCTTTAAACTATGCTGCAAATTTAGAGCTTTTACATTTTTCAGCCTGTTTAATGATGAAAGAAAATGTTCCTAAAGAGATTCAAGAGCATATGTCACAGAACGTACAATTTCCAATTTCAGGGTATACCACTTCAGTTGACTGGTCGATGAGCGCAATTATCGAGTTTCTCTATTTTGACATGATTCTTTCAAGAGGAATGCCCCCCCATGTGGCCGCTAATAATCTTTTAAAAATGTTACCCTTAGCTGGCGATACCACTATTGCTAATGTACCATTTGAAGCCGCAGGTTTTGTGATCTTGGAACCTAAATGAGTCAAGATCCATTAGTGTAGCAACTGTCTTGAAATAAATTTAAGACAATTGCTACACTTACTACACACTCTGCCATCAGTCATCCACCGGGATTACAGAGAGTGCATCAATCGTTCGTTATTGGCAATCCACTAAGGTTTTCCTTGATAAAAAGTTACAACCTACACTACTTTTTCAATCTATAATGAGATGGCGTTTTGATTAATTCGAATCTATTGTTTTGAAAAAAAAATATTGTGCTATAGAATGTGGCTGTGTTAAGGAATATGAATTTTTTTTATAATTTAAAGGGATATAGATATATGAATAAAAACATCATCGTTACTGTTCTTATAACAGGAAGTCTACTTACAACGCCACTATTTGCTTCAGATTTTTTTCAAAAATTAATGCCTGGAAAACGATCGTTACATTCGGCCGTTAATGTGCACACAAAACCCATGGCGAAACATAAAAATCAAAATTATACTGATTTTTCAGGCAGTTGGTCAGGTAATTGCTCTTTGGCTGATGATATTGAGATATCTATGGATGTAACGATAGAAAATGATGACACCTACTTTAATATAGATGGTCAGGAGCTTAAGATAGGACCACTTCATACTGAAACAACATCAGATAATTTAAGTGCAGCATATGAACATACTTCGCTCGAATGGAGCAATGACATGTCCATGTTAATAATGAAAGGGGTGTATTTTGACAAAATGCATTCTTTATATCCCCATAATGAAGCGAATCCAATGGAAACTATGATTGGGCAGATTGCTTTTTCTTTAACTAATGAACAACTTACCATAAAAGGACAAACTCTAAGTTTTATAGATTTGGAACAAATGGGTGAATTAAGTACACTCACTTGCACTCTCAGCAAAAAATAAGCATTAGTTGTAACCACTCATTACCGCTCGGTCCGGATTAAGGATCTGAGCCAAGTTTGGGGACGGTCCGGGTCCGTCCCCATTACTCTGTAAGTCTCTTAAAATGTTTCGTTTGATTACATTTCAATACAGTCGAAATTAAAGATCAAACAAAAAAGCTTTTGCGCACCATTAACTCAGGTTACGCTGGGCTCCTACATACTTAGCATACTTTTAACCGTCACTTGATTATAATGATTCGATTCATCGGGAGCAAAATTTTTCCATGAGTCTATTTTTCGCAGTTCATCTAGCAAAAATGACGCAAATGAATGACGATGGTATCTGGTGGATGAGTGAGTTAATAAATTATTAATTTTTGATTTCGCATCGTCCGCTGAAAAGATAATCTGATCAATCTCATTTTGAAGATTCATTGCTCTATCTTGTCCAGATTGACTATGGCGAAGCCAGGTGAAGAATCCATTAGGGCCTCGAATATTTTGATAGTCTGTTTCTTTTTTGTACCAACGCTGATAGTTATTGCACGCATCGTGAACAGCTATTTTAATCAATTTTAATTCGGGTTCTTCTAATGCATCTGCCGTGATATAAGCACTTGCCAGAAGCATTGGATCAGACTGCAGTGTTGAAATCTGCTGTTCATGTATTTCTTTAAAATCAGCAGGTAATTCGTCTAAATCCATTTCCATCTCATGGCCTGGGCTTCGATAATGATCTTCCTCATGGTATCTTTTTAATTCAGTTGCGGTTTTGATATTTCGATCTTCACTGGCGCTACTACCAAAGTAGTATCCTCGTGAAGAAAAAAAGCGCACGCTCCAATCATAATGCGTATCTATTTCTCCATTTCCTTGAATGGAATGTTGTAAAACCGGATTGTCACCTGCATATTTAAATAGGTTTAACCTTACCTTTTTAGGCAAAAGAGATTGATTCTTAAGGAAAAAACTCTTTACCTGATTTAATATATCATCAGAGTCATCGTAAAAATCGATGGTGATTTCTTCCGCTTCAGGGTTTAAGAGAGCCACTCGGTGAGCATGTGCATACATCAGAGTGATTTTACTATGATCAAACATCCACTCACTGTGCTCTTCGCTCTTATTTTTACAGAGGAGTTTTTTATAAGAATCACCTGCTGCTAAATTACGCTGCTCAATTGAGCGGTTTTGTTTTGAAAGAGGATCTTTTTGGGGTTTTCCATAAATATCTGCCATCAAAAATGGCTCGATTAGCACTTCCGCATTTGTTTTTTTCGCAAAGTAGGTTTGAAGAATAGGGAGAGCTGGTACCATGCTACCACCGCGATACCAATTACTATTATCAGATCTTTTATCCTGACGGTTCGTGCCATAGCCAAGGATGAATCTATCGTATTTGTTATTTTGGATATTTCTTTCAATATGTTTGAGTAACGGTTCATTGCTGTTTAATAACCATTGATTATGAGGCTCGTTTTGATATCCTCCAAAAGTGAACTTATGGTACAAGGATCCATCAATATCAAATAACGACAAATTAATTTTCATGGCAACGTTTCGGTGTAAAAAACAACATTTTGTCATAAATATAATCAAAAATCAACGGAAATCCTGGCTCAACCAAAAATATTTGGCGTAATTGCTATGAAGTATGTAAGTGCTTAATCCATACAGATTATTTTCCACTATATCTTCAGAAAACGGTATTGTATAATATCTTGTCAAAGTTTTTGGGATGTGTATTTTATGAAAATTAAGTCCTCAGTTTTTTTAGCTTTAAGCTTATTAGCTTCTAATATTTATGCCTCTACAGCTGAAGAGCAAGCTCAATATTGCAGTGATGCTGGCGGTACAGTGGAAGCTATGACTGCGGAGTTTTTAACTCCTGCAGGCTATGTTAAAGGTCAATCTAAAATGTTCTGTAATTTCTCAGTCGATAATGGTTTTATTTCCATTGGCTTAGAAACATTTTCTGCTGATGAACCAAGCATCGCTGCCACGTTCATGAAAAAAATGCGCCCTATTAAAGATGATTCTCCTTTGTGGGAAGGAGAATTTACTAATCCTGCTCATAATGTGTGTAAAAATATTGGCGGTGCAGGTATTGGATTTATTACAAGTGGTGGATTCTCTAACTCTTTAGGTGAGACGGATATATGCGTATTCGGTGATGGATCTATGGTCAGTGGTTGGTCGTTGATTTATATGGCTAATCACCGTGAAGGCTATGATGCTGTTAAAGAGCAAGTTCGTGCTGAACCGATGAATATTCCTGTTCCCTAAGCTTAGCAAATAGCAACTGTCTTAAATTTCAATTTCAAAACAGTTGCTAATGATTGTAATAATGCCAAATAGTGAATATATTAATTCGTTCAATTTTATAAAGGATTATAAGTGTTTTCCAAATTAACAAATACAATTTTATCTCTCTCCATTTTTGGAACATCTGCTTTCGCAGGTACCATAGGAGTCGTACCTAACCATCAAGGTTTTTTTATTGGGATAGGTGGAAATTACAACTCACTAAGGATTCAGCAGGATTCATGGGGTCTAGGTATTTCGAGTTTATATATTGACGGCGTGTACAATTCTACTGGAATTGCCCAAGGTAACGCTGCCCCTTTTAAAAATTGGAGCCAAAATTTATCACCTGAGGCTCAAGCTGGGTATTTAAGAAACTATAATGATAGTGTTTATTATGGGATAAAATTTACTTATCAATATCTTGGTGCAGTAGCAACTAATCGTGATCTTTACCTTCCTCAAACTGGTGTGCTTACCAGTGCATCAGATACTAAGAGTCCCATGTTTGGATATGCAATTGCTGATTCTGTTGAAATAACCATTAACCACGATATGAATTTATTCGCTTTAATTGGTAAGCAATTTGGTAATAAAAGCATATACTTAGGTGCAGGACCTTCATTAATCAGTTTGCAGTCACAAAACTACAATTCCATTGGTTATGCCATTATTAATGGTGAAACCCTAAATGTTACCGGTTTGGTAAATTATGGTTCGCCTACCATGTGGACGTGGGGTGGCGCAGCCCAAATTGGAATGTCCTATTTTATTACTCCTTCATGGTTTATCGATGCGTCTTATACTTTTTCAGCTTTAGGAAACCGTGTAAGTCGGCATGAACAGTCATTTACTAATACATCTACAATGAATGGTGATAACCTATTAACAACAGGAATACTGGCTACAAAAGATACTTTTAAAACCACACTGTTGCAATCTTTAAATGTTTCCATAAATAGAATGTTTGATTTTTAGTGATGCAATAGCAAGTAGCAAGTAGGTTGGGGCATTTTGCCCCAACCTTGCTATACTCTTCCGGTTTTTTACAATATAAACGTTTTTAATTTTTGGGTTATAGATTATGTTTGCGGTTATTTATCGAGGTTACGTACCCCCTGAAAACGAAGAGAAATATAAAAAATTATGGAAAGTCATCGCAACTTATTTTATTGAAAAGAGGGGGGCAATAGGATCTCGTTTACATAAAACTCATGATGGAGATTTTCTAGCTTATTCATGTTGGCCAGATAAGAAAACCCGTGATGAATCTTGGCCAGGAGAAGATGCTCCAAATGAAATCCTTCCAGATGAAATAAAAGAAGCTATTGTTCAAATTAGAACTCTTTCACGAGATCCATTTGAAGAAACTCACTTGGATGTTCTGGAGGATAAGCTATTTACTAACTGAAATTTTAGTAAAGCGAAGCCAATATCACATTCTATTAGCATCCTAAATGAACAAATGGAACAACATATGAATAAAGATTTTACTTTACGCCTTGCCACCGCTTCTGATTATGATTCACTCTTTGAAATTTATATGGATGAAAAAATTAATCCTTTCCTAAATTTTGAAATTATGGACAAGGAAACGTTTAAAGAAATATTTAATGAGCTAATGAATAGCGGACAAATGTATGTATATGAATTCAAAGATAACATAGTAGCAACTTGTATCGTTATGAGACAAAAACGTAGGGCTAGCCATGTTGCTTCACTAGGGACATTAGCAACGCATCCCAAATTCCAGCATCAAGGTATTGGCACTCAATTTATGAACGCATTAATTGAAAAAGTTAAATTGGAAGGTATCAAAAGAATTGATTTATGTGCGGAAGCCGATAATCCTGTTGCATTGAATTTTTATAAGAAACTTGGGTTTCAACTGGAAGGGATTTTAAAAAAATACTTTAAGAGACCAAAGGAACATCGATATATTGATGAGCATATGCTTGCACTAATCCTTGAATAGAAAGCTTGGGTGAGAAAAAATTCATTGCTCTTCCTCATAGATAAATAATTTTTTTACTTTTCCCCAAAAATTTTTACCTAGAATAAATAGGCTAATAAAAAACACTAGATCTAAAAACAAAATATAAAAATATAAATTCTTTTGTATTGAGGTTGGAAAAAAATAACTAATATATGGCAATAGGAAACCCAGCACTAAAGATACTGAAAAAAATGTGATCCCAATTCGAAATCGTACCCGACTATTAACGGTTGAAACCGAATTTTTTAACCAAAAAAGTATGCGTGATTTAAGATAGCTATAGCCTTCAGTACCTAAAATAATGACAGCAATTAACATACCAATTTCAGGTATGCCAAAAAGTAACACGCTGGAAATAACTGCTTTCATAGGACTGGATATGTTTAATTGCATGATTAGAGGTATTGAAAAGGGTACTAAAAATGAAATCATTAAAATGAGAAAGCCAAAAAATAACTTTGTTTTAGAGATAGTACTGTTAGTCTTTGTTTCTTCTTGCATTATGACCTCATTAAACCAAAACTATTAATAATATAGCTACTTATAGCCATTAAGGTTCAAGTAAGGCGGGGTGATGGCTTCCAGCCGCCTAATATACTTTCTAATTGTTTGGCGACGAGAAGCGCTACATCATCTTGCCAAGGTTTAGCGATTACTTGCACGCCAATGGGTAATCCTTCTTTTGAAGTGCCACAACGTACAACCACACTGGGATTTCCACCTAAGTTATAACTCATACAATAAGTCAGATCCTTAATTTCTTTCAGTGCCATACCATGCGGTTTCGCGCAAGTAGCAACTACAGGACAAAGGATAATGTCATATTTTTCAAAGAAATGGAGCAGTTCCACTCGGAATTGATCCATGTCCCTGACTCTGGCATTCATTTCAGTCACAGAGAGGTTACAGGCTTCGGCCAAATGTATAAATTGCTGGTACAGCGACGATATTTGAGGGTTACCAAAGAGTTGTTGTGTTTCTTTATGTCCTTTAGCTCCGTCACCGCCCAGAAAAGCAGCTTCCCATACTAGTGGCCAGGTTCTACTAAGACATTCGGGTCGATTTTCATCGATAATGCCAACAAAGTCTTTGAGCGCAAACGCTGCATTTTTAACCGCGTCCTGGATATCTTGTGTTGGAGTTCTAATGCCATCATCTGTATAAAAAGCGACACGTAAATTTTTTAATGATTCGGAGATGGATGATTTAAGAGGTAGTGGCATAGTATGTGGATCATAGCCATCAGGCCCAGCTATGATAGGTAAACATAACATCAAATCATCAACAGCGCGCGCCATTGGACCTGTTACCACAAAATGGCTCAATATACCTAAATCCAAACCAAAACCTCCTCCTGTGTTAGGAACACGATATTGGCTAGGTTTTAAACCAGCCACGCCGGAGAAATGGGATGGGACACGGATACTTCCTCCTCCATCAGACCCAATTCCTAAGGAAGAGCATCCTGCAGCAATCGTGGCTCCTTCACCGCCACTACTTCCACCACAAGTGCGTGAAAAATCATAAGGATTTTTGGTTTGACCATAGACCAGATTATCTGATTCCGGGCAGATGAGCATTTCGGGTACATTGGTCATTCCTATAATGATTGCTCCTTCATTTCGTAAACGAGTAGCGACACTTGCTTCGTACATCTTTTGATTTTTAAAAAAATCACGAAAACCCAAACTGCCGCATGAAGTCACAAAATCATTTACGAAAAATGCATCTTTAAACGTTATAGGTAAACCATGTAATTTACCCAATGGCAAACCCTGGGCAATGGCTTGATCTGCTAATCGTGCTCGCTTTAATGCTTCCTCAGTCGGTAAGACTTGTTGCAGGGAATTAATGATAGGATTAATCGTGTCGATTCGATCTAAATAAGCTTGCATGACTTCTACACAAGATAAGTTTTTGGATTGTATCTTTTGTAATGTCTCTGTCGCAGACATGTAATAAATTTCATTCATAAAAACATCCTTATAAAATATTTACCATTGTGCTAGCTCCACAACAATTCCATCAGGACCTTCAATATAAACGAGTTTGCGTTTATGAAAGTTTAAAATGTCACTTATAATTCTTACGCCATTACCTTTTAGTTTTTTGACTTCGGACTCAATATCGTCAACAACAAAGCAAATGTGGTTGTAACCTATTTTATCCAGTCGATTGATGTAGGGGTCATATTGTGGTTCTGGAGAATAAAAATGGAGTAGCTGAATTTCAAAACGTGGATTGGAGTCTTTGTGCACCAGTGTGACATGATCCGCTTTCAAATCTTTTATATGCATATAATTGGCAAAACGCTCACCTTCTATGATTACTGAACATTCTTCCACAAACCCCAAATGTGAAAAAAATTCTTTAGCAGCCATCAAGTTGGTTACGGCGACAGTAACATGGTCAATATTTTTTATCACAAAATCTTCCTGAATTATGTGCTTATTTATTACTGATTATAGACTAAGATCCTTTGATACCCGGCAATTTAAGGTTGTATATAGTCCTCAAACTTCACTTGAGAGAACGAATCCGGATTCATTCTGCACATGCAAGAAACTGATTAAATGATTTGAAACAGAGCAAGTATAAGTATGAGATCGATAAATATATGCAAGGAAGACGATAGATTTGATCTTTGTTCGCAAAAGCAGCTGTTTACGAGCCATGATTAAGCAGTGAGGGTAAATTTGAGTGAGACGGCGTCATGGGCGCCTTCATTGATGCCAGTAATAATATTCTGGGAAGTTTGGATATCAATATGTTCCTTTTTAAAAAAACCATGACCATAACCGAAATCAACAGTGAGATGGTCCATCAATTGATATCCAGTGGAAAAACCAGTAATCAAACTGTCTCCAGGGCCTATTTGAAATCTTCCATTTGAGGGGGACTGATTATATGTTCCTGCTACTCGGACTACCCACTTTGGGGACACTTGATAAATTGTTCCGAGGGTTAGAAGCCAACTGTTGTGAAAGTGATAATTAATGCGCGCCAAGGGGGCGATAAAGGCTTGGGAGCCGAATTGAGTTGCAAAATTATGAAGAGAAACTTCTTTAAAGATATTCCATTGCAGGTATTGAACAGTTCCTAAAAACCCTAATTTTTCATTGATAAAATGGCTTAGTGTCATGACACTTCTTGCAGGTGTCCAATATTTAAAATGATAGTCATCCGAAGAAATACTTTGCGAACCAGTTATCGTACTCCTACCTTGAAAATTATAAGTTACCGCACTGCGGTAATTAAAACCCAAGGCTGTTTTTTTACCGGGTTTAAGGAGTATCCCGAAATCACCGCCCAAGCTGGTTGCTTGACTATCATTCAAACTATGGCTTTCAGGAATATTCAACCGTGGGATGCCTGCAACAATAGGTTCCTGGATGAGATGAGCATAGGTAAAATTTAAATTTCCCCCTATGGAAAGAAATTGGTTAATTTTAATGCCAAGTGCGGGAATAAAATCAATATTTTTCGTTTGATTGCGCGCAAGAAAATAGCGAAGAATCGGTTGGTTATCTGATTCGCGATTAAAATCATTCGCAACGACAGCAAAACCCGCCACGAACCGTTCATTTATAGGGATGCTAAGATACATCGAAGGCAAGAAAAAATTGGATTTAGAGGTGGTTGAGCCCGATTCAGCACCCCCAAAAGGAATTTTTTGCGCACTCCCGCTAAACTCAAATTCCGCTCTTGCTAGGGTACCAAGAAAAATAAGTTGTTGGTGAGGTGAAATAGTTAATGCCGCCGGATTAAAGTAAACCGCTGTGGCATCCTTCACCACAGCAGTGCCAATTGTTTGCTCAATAAAAGAGGCATGTAATGGCGAGCCTAATAACGGAAACCCTATGATCACGTACTTTCTTAAATCAATTAAGCTTAACATGAGCTTGAGGCAAGAATGGGAATATCTTACAAGTTGTAAGAGTATTTTTTCATATAGTCAAGATTATTTAATTAACGGCATAAGATCCCACTCATATTATTTAAAGATAAAAAAATATTAACTTGCAGAGCCCAGTTCGTTAAATAAAGTGAGCTGCTCTGATGGATAGGCAAATACTTGAGTTAATAGTTAACAATCAATTTCTAGCTAAAGCTCAGGCTTTTCAGCCCAGCCTACGCTTATTGATCATTATCTACTCTTTAAGTTGTTTTTGTTGAATGCTAGTGTAAAATTTGGAAAATAAAATTTCAAAAATAAAGATGTATGAGTATTTATAGAGCTATTATTGAATTAGAAAATTTAAAAAAAAGACTTCCCTATTATTCAGAAAAAAACCTTTTGTTGAAAAAAAATTAAAGCAATTAAGAAAATCTTTTCGAGCGCCATTATCAGATTATTATCATAAAATTTATGAACAATTAGACACTGAAATAAAAAGCACCTCTCAAAGCTTTTATCAATTAAAATTAATCAAAGTTAGAAATTTTATATTTGAAGTCATTAAAAAACAAAAAAATTTTCAATCCCAAGCAAGGGAATTTAATTATAAAGCAGCTCTGAGTGTTGATAAAATGCTGCAACAAATTCAACTTATGGGTGGAGTCCTAATTTTACCAATTCAACAGTCTAAAGATATTCGCTGTGGTAATTCACAAGGGGAATGCTCTGGGTATATTACAGAATGGGCACTTTGCTTAATCAATGGCAAAAAACCGTTTGGTGTTACTCCACAAAAACCCCCTTTTAAATCAGTCAATTTACAAGTAAGGCGTTTTTTTCCAGATGCAAATCACCTCGCTCCTTTAACAGAAAGAATTTGTAGTTTACAAGATTTATATGGTTCTCGCGTGTGGGTTGGTAAGATTGCAGATATATTTTCTGCTAAACCAGTTTGGAAGCAAAATATCCAGGGATTACATTTCCATAAAAATACAGAAGAGATTGCTAATAAATTAATCTTCTTAGCCAAACAAAACACCCACGAAATTTTTCAATTGTCGTTGTTAGGTGTTTCTGGTCACACCATTGGTTTCTATAGAGATGAAAATAAAAATTATCACTTTCTCGATGCAAATAAGGGATGGTTCATGTTTCACAGCAGCAAAGCATTTAAAAAATTCCTACCCTTTTATTTTAATAAATTAAATTATACGTCTCGCTATTGGTCACATATGATCAATTCTTATTCTGTAGAAGGCACCCCTCAAGCAACTTTACCGACATCTTTTATTTCAGCGAATATTCGGTACACACTTAATAAGCTGTATACCGATTATATTGTTTTAGTGACTAAAAAAATAAAAGAAAAAATAAACAAATTTATTGCAATTATCTTTCCTGAAAAGACGATAGATATTAAAAGCCATACAGAATTTCATTTATCTTATAATAATAAAATATTATCCAAGGATGATTTTGAATTTCCACTTAGAAAAAAATCTTTGCCGGTACAAAAAAATTATCATAATTCTGCGGGCATTCTTGATATTTCCTATAAAGGAATCAAACGTGAGCAGAATGTTTGTGATGATACGCAACAAAAAAAATCGGCTAATATTTATCGCGTATAATTCTTTCTTAAATTAACCTAATGTTATGCCCTTAATTTGGCGAAAAACGTCTTACATCATATGTCAGTAATCTAAAATAATCGTATGACATGTAAAACTGACCATTATCCCCCCAATTACTTCCCCAAGAGTTACGTAAAGTTAATAATCCGGTGTGTTTCTTACCGTAATTATCAACTGCAACTGCATTATCATCATAACCTGTAATGATCATTCCATGTGCTGCTTGTGCATTTGGTACACCAATTAACACATCTGATGTGATTAACCAAGTATCGTTCTTTGTTTTATAATTTCCAACGGCACCAACAACACCTAAGTCAATGCGTGGTAGCATGACCGAAAAAACCGATCTGTCGCCTGATTGGAGCGCTTCTTTCACTTCAGCTAATGTCCAAGCAGAACTGATCCTCCAATATATATTAGACCAATTCACTATTTTACCGAAAATTAGCTCATTCATTGTGCCGTATTGTTGGGGATCTATATAAGACTCAGGTTTCTTATTCGAATAAGTGGGGTACTCAGTCAAACCACCACACCCGATGGTTGTTTGTTTCTCTTTATTAACAATTCCATATTGTTCGATCTGATTTATTACTGCAATAGGATAATTACCATCCCAACCACTCAGAGCATATCCATGTTTTTCTAAGTAATTGCCTAGCTGTAAATGACAAAGTTGGCTAATGTAGTCTCCATGACCGATTATGGCGTCAAGCGCACCAGTTATGGCAAATGTGATGCATGTTCCATGTGTACCTTGGTCGAGTACAGGAACATGATTCATGGCCAATTGAACCATTTTAGGAGTTTCAGCATTTAGCAATGAATGCGAAGGCTGAGAATGATCTGTGACAATCTCTTTAATGCGTCTTTCCAGCAGTTTTTTAGCCTCATCAGACAGCTCAATTTTAAGCAATTGAATGACCTTTGTGTTATTAAGCCCATTGTAATTGGAAGAAGAATCGGCAGTCGGTTGTATTGAATGCTTTAGTGAGCCAATAACATGAACATCTCCAGAAAAGGCCCCCTTAATTATCAATAAAGTTAAAATAGCCACTTGTATTAAAGGTGTTATAATTCTCGCTGGTTTCATAATAATCGACACTTTGAAACATTATTAGGAACCCATTATTTTCTTTTATCAATCAATTTGCAACTTATGTTTAGAAGACCTTGAAATTACAGATATAATAGATAGTTTAAAAATAAAAATTAAAGCTAAGGGCAGGGTCGATTTGCTGATTTTATTTGTCGGAGTGACAGAAGTTGAACCTGCGTCCCCTGCCTCCCGAAGGCAGTGCTCTACCAGGCTGAGCTACACTCCGTGTTGAGCAGTCACAGGCTACTTAAGTGTTAAGAAATCAATAGCTTCTTTGCAAAGCAAATTGAGCTAAATTGATAAGCGCCTTTTTATATTGTGTATCAGGTAATATCATCAAAGCGGATAAGGCTTTGTCTACTTCTTGTGCTGCAATGTTCTTGGTATATTCTATTGCTTTGGTTTCTTCGAGGGCCACAAGAATATCGGGTAAAAAATCCAAGCTGCCTTTTTTCAGGCTTTCTATGATTTGTTGTTTTTGTAGCTCGGTGCCATGCTGCAATGCGTGAATTAAAGGTAATGTGGCTTTTCCATCAGCCAAGTCGTCTCCAATATTTTTGCCAATAGTTTTGGCATCAGAGCAATAATCCAGAGCATCATCTATCAGTTGAAATGCATTACCCAAATGTAGTCCATAGGCATAGAGGCTGTCTTGCATTTCCTTGGAGGCGTTGCTGATCATTGGACCTATACAGGAAGCTGCCGCAAATAAAAGAGCAGTTTTTGCACGAATTACATCAAAATATTCATCAAAAGTTAGCGTAGGGTTATGACGGTTCGATAATTGTTTGACTTCACCACAGCTGATCTCAAGTGCTGTTTTGGCAAAAAGCTTAAGTACCTCTGGATTACCGGAATCCACGATTAATTCGATGGATTGTGTAAAAAGGTAATCGCCAACCAGAATACTTGCTTTGCTACCCCAGATGTCATTTGCAGTCTGACGTCCTCTTCTTAAGGTGGATTCGTCAATGACGTCATCGTGTAGAAGCGTGGCTGTATGGAAAAATTCCACCATAGCAGCCAGAGTAATATGTTCCTTACCTTGATAACCACATGCATTACTTGCTAAAAGAACCAACAATGGCCGCAGTCTTTTACCACCGCTTTCTATTATATGGTGGGACATATCATCAATTAAACCGATTTGCGATTCAATTTTATTTACAATTAAAGCATTAACCGCATTAAAATCGTCACTAACCAGCGCGCGTATACTGTCAATCGACATTGTTTGTCCTCTACGATTCAATCAGCAAATGCTAAGGTTTGTGCATACGAATTGTCAAGTAAAAGTAGGTTTAACTTTGGCTTATACATTAAATCGAAAATGCATGACATCTCCATCGCAAACGACATAATCTTTCCCTTCCAAACGTAATTTTCCTGCTTCTTTTGCGCCTTGTTCACCCTTGCACGTGATAAATGCATCGTATGCAATCACTTCTGCGCGGATAAACCCTTTTTCAAAATCTGAATGGATAACGCCTGCTGCTTGTGGCGCGGTAGCTCCTTTAGAAATTGTCCATGCTCTTACTTCTTTGACTCCAGCAGTAAAATAAGTTTGTAACCCCAGCAATTCATAACCCGCACGAATCACTCGATGCAATCCAGGTTCACTTAAGCCTAAATCTTCCATGAATTCTTGACGATCCGCTTCATCTAATTCAACCAACTCTGCTTCAGTTGCAGCACATAACGCAACAATGCTGGCTTTTTCTTGCATCGCTAAATTACGAACTTGATCCAGTAATGGATTGTTTTCATAGCCATTGTCATCGACATTTGCAATATAAAGTACGGGTTTCGCAGTGAGCAGAAAAAGGCGGCGCGCAATAGGTGCTTCTTCAGCACTCAATTCAAGGGTGCGAACAGGATAACCTGCATCAAGATGTACCTTGATTTTTTCTAAGGTTTTCATTTCAAAAATTGCTTCTTTATTACCGCTACGACTGTTTTTTCCTGCTTTCAATATGGCTTTTTCAAGAGTTTCCATATCTGCTAAAGCTAGTTCTGTATTAATGACTTCAATATCACTTAGTGGATGAACCTGGCCTTCCACATGCACTACATCTGTATTTTCAAAACAACGTACTACATGGGCAATGGCATCAGTTTCACGAATGTTTGCTAAGAACTGATTACCTAATCCTTCGCCTTTGGATGCTCCTTTGACAATACCGGCAATATCAACAAATTGCATGGTAGCTGGGAGTACTTGTTGTGGTTTTACGATTTCACTCAGAGCATCTAGGCGCGGATCAGGGACAGTAACTATCCCGACATTGGGTTCAATCGTACAAAAAGGGTAGTTTGCTGCTTCAATACCTGCTTTGGTGAGTGCGTTGAACAGTGTTGATTTACCAACATTGGGTAAGCCCACGATGCCGCATTTAAATCCCATGTGTAAGTACCTCTATTATTAAAACTATACTAACTGTTACCCTGCATTAAGCTGCATTCAAATCCTAGCCAGGATTCTTTGCATTGTGGGTAAGCAGTGCCTAAACATTCAATTGATTCATTGCTCTGGCTAAATCACCTGAGAATATTAAAGGCATTACTGCTATGCCTCTATCAATCGCATCATACATTAACTGTCTGTCTTGTGCTGAGGGTTTACTGAGCACAAATTGATGAACTAAGTCTCTATGGCCAGGATGACCAATTCCTATACGTAAACGGTGAAATTCTGTGCTCCCTAATTGGGCTATTATATCTCTTAAGCCATTATGACCGCCATGGCCTCCACCTGTTTTAAGTTTAATGCGCCCTGGTGGTAAATCCAGTTCATCATGGACAACCAGTATTTCTTCAGGTGAAATTCGATAAAATTGGCTAATAAGTCGGGTAGGTTGACCACTATGATTCATAAACGATAGAGGCAAAACCAACTTACCTGAGTGCTGATTTAATTCCAAATCAGCCAGTTCGGCTTGCATTTTTTTTTCCAGTTTGAAAAAGGCGCTATGGCGCTGAGCTAAGGCGGAGACTAACCATCCACCAGCATTATGTCGCGTGTGTTCATATGCTGATCCTGGATTACGCAAACCAATGATAAGTTTTATGGCCATGGTATAGCTCTTTAGATAGGGTCGTAATTCTGGAGGTTTTGTAGCCTGGGTGAAGCAACGCGGAACCCGGGTTAAGTGTACACTAAATCTCCGGACTCCGCTTCGCTTCACCCAGGCTACGTTTACATTTTTTCAATCAAACTTGAATGATTACTCTTCATCTTTATCTTTTTCAGAGCTAACAGTCGGTACATCAGATGCTGGAACCTCTGTAGTTTCTGTTGTTTCTTCTTCCTCTGCAGCAATCACTCTAGGCATATGAATGCTCACAACAGGAGCGTCATGACTACCGTCTTCAACATCAACAGTGAGTTGTACCCCTTTAGGTAATTTTAAGTGAGATAGATGAACAACATCATCCATTTGAACATTGGACATATCTACTGCGATAAACTCAGGTAAATCTTTTGCCTGACAGCGAACTTCTACTTGAGTCATAGTATGGTTAATAATACCGCCAGCCTTAATACCAGGAGCTTTGTCTTCATTGATAAAATGAATTGGTACTAGTTTAACCAGAACGTCAGTTTTAGAAACGCGTTGTAAATCCATATGCATTACAACTGGCTTGTAAGGATGACGTTGTAATGCTTTTAAAATTACATGCTCTACTTTGCCATCAACTGTAATATCAAAAACACTGGAATAGATACTTTCAGTTTCTAAAGCTTTGATTACTTTGTTGTGCTGAAAATGAATTGACATTGGCTTTTTATCGCCGCCGTAAATTACACCAGGTACTTTATTTTCAAGACGACGTAGGCGGCGGCTCGCACCTTTCCCCATATCCGTTCTTGTTTGTGCTTCTAAAAGGATGTTTGACATTGTATACTCCAAAATTTATATAAGTACCCTATTTAATCCGCGACCAGATTAAACACCGGATTATCTATAAAAAATCCGGAAAGGGTGGCGAAGTATACAATATTTTAAAATGAACTTGAAGTCATAGTCATAATTTCATAGAATATGCGACTTTATTGAATTTGTGATAGCCAATCAGGCGAATTGGAGAAAAATTATGTATGCGGTAATCAAAACTGGCGGTAAGCAATACACCGTGAAGGAAGGTGATGTGTTAAAAATTGAATTACTGCCTGAAGATGTTGGCAATGAAATACAATTTAAAGAAGTGCTCATGTTGGCTGATGGCGATAAAATCGTTTGCGGTACTCCATTAGTTGCCAAGGCAACAGTGAAAGCTGAAGTGCTTGATCATGGCCGTCACAAAAAAGTCAAAATTATCAAGTTTCGTCGTCGTAAGCACCACAGGAAGCAAATGGGGCACAGACAATATTATTCGCAAGTTAAAATTACTGCGATAAGCAAGTAAGAGAGGATAGCAATGGCTCATAAGAAAGCAGGTGGTAGTACTCGTAACGGCCGCGACTCGAATCCCAAGTACCTTGGAGTGAAGCGTTTTGGTGGCCAATTTGTTAATGCGGGTGAAATAATTGTAAGACAACGCGGTACACGTTTTCATCCAGGACCTGGCGTAGGTTGTGGTCGTGATCACACCTTGTTTGCCTTGGTTGAAGGTTTAGTACAATTTGTTGTCAAGGGTAGCAAAAATCGTAAGTATGTAACTATAGTTGCAGAACAAAAAGAAGAATCTGCAAACTAATTTGGTTATTACTCTAACCAGGATACTACGTAGAGTGGACTTGGTTTGTTATGATGTGTTCCGGATTATGGTTTTACCTTAATCTAATTACATGTTATGCCTAATTGCAATGTTATTATTAACCCCGGCAACGGGGTTTTTTTTTATTTCGAGGTTGGTCATGAAATTCGTTGATGAAGCAGTGATAAAAGTAGATGCAGGCCATGGCGGAAATGGTTGCCTAAGCTTCAGACGCGAAAAATTCATACCAAAGGGAGGCCCTGATGGGGGGGATGGGGGCGACGGAGGTAGCGTTTACTTTGAGGCGAGTACGGATTTAAATACGCTTATTGATTTTCGTTATATGCGTCACTACAAAGCAGGCAATGGCCAACCTGGTATGGGTGGAAATTGTACTGGGAAAAAAGGTGATGATTTAATAATAAAAGTGCCTGTTGGTACCATGATTTATGATGTGGATACAGGAGAGTTGCTTGGTGATATTAAGGAACCAGGGGTACCGGTATTAATTGCTCAAGGTGGATTTCATGGATTAGGAAATACACGCTATAAGAGCAGTGTGAATCGCTCCCCAAGACAGACCAGCCCTGGAAGCCCAGGGGAGGCACGACATTTACGATTGGAATTACGCGTTTTGGCTGATGTCGGTTTATTGGGGTTACCTAATGCAGGAAAATCTACTTTAATTCGCGCAGTTTCTAGTTCAAAAGCTAAAGTCGCTGATTATCCTTTTACAACGTTACATCCGAGTTTAGGTGTGGTGAGTGTTTCTTCACACAAGAGTTTTGTTATGGCTGATATTCCAGGGCTCATTGAAGGAGCATCCACAGGAGCAGGACTTGGTCATCGCTTTTTGAAACATCTTTCTCGTACCTGTGTGTTACTCCATGTAATTGATGTTGCTCCTCTTGATGAAAGTGATCCGGTTGCATCAGCTAAAACAATTATTAATGAATTGGCAGAGTACAATCCAGAGCTTTTGCAAAAACCTCGATGGTTGGTGTTGAACAAAATAGACATGTTACCTGATGCAGCAAGTCGGGAAGAAAGAATACAAACCATAGTGAACGGTTTGAATTGGAACGATAGAGTATTTGCTATTTCAGCAATCAGCGGTGAAGGAACACAACAATTGTGTTATTCACTGATGCAGCTGATTGATGAGATGAAAGAGTCTGAAGCATAACCATTCTGCAGCATGTTCTACTACTGCAGCAGTACGATAAGGTATATTATGGGTTTCCTGACGTTCCTGATCGTGATTGCTGTAGTCAATAATCAATTGTGTAGTTCCTCTTCTGGGTTGTTGTTGCCAATATTCTGCTAAGCCCCGTATATGAAAAAACAGTTTATTTTTACGCAGACCAGTAAAATTCAATAAATGATGTATCTCGGGTTTGGTAAGCAATAATTGTAATAATCCACCGGTAGCCTCATCGATAATCGTTATTGGTTCATTGATACTGGCGATTAATTCACGCAAATTTTCAGACGCTTTTTTATCTACACCACTAATAATATGAGGCTTTAGAATAGGCTCGACAACAGCGTTTACTTTATCGACAAGATTAGGTGTACAGCGAACCTTAAATTCAATATAAGGTGATTCCCAGCGATAACCTGTTTGGCAATCAATATCCTGAAGCGCATCTTCTAATTTTTGAGCAATTTCACTTTCTGCCAAGCCAAAAATTCGCCATTTTAGTATTTGTTTTTTACTGTGGGCTGTTTGCTGCAATATGGGTAATACATAATGATTAAACATAGGCAGACATTCCCGTGGTGGGCCAGGTAATAAAAAGAAGTTTTTATTATTCCAAGGATAATAACACCCCAAAGCACTACCCACAGGATTGGGTAAAAGTTGAGCCTTTTCGGGAAAGAGGCTTTGTTGAATATTCCCTGGATTAAGATCTAGGCGTGCATCACGTAGTCGGTTTTTTATATGTTCAAGAGCGATAGAGTGTTGTATTAATGCTTGGCCCGTAAATCGTGATAAAGCAAAGCGAGTGAGATCATCTGTGGTTGGTCCAAGTCCACCAATGATAATTATAATGTCATGTTTTTCTGTCAAGAAGTGTAAACAGTTGATGATATCAGCCTCTTTGTCACTGCATGAAACATGCAAACCTAGAGGTAAGCCTTCAGAGCTTAATGCGTGGGCGATATTGCGACCATTAGTATTTAAGGTATCACCATGAACTATTTCATCACCGGTTGCTAAAATGCCTACCGTCATAGTCTGTTTCCTAGCGTCCAATATGAACTTGATTTTATAGCATAATTTGAAAAATCTGTAATAGTTGTTGACATTTATCCGCAAATTGCCTAATAACTAAAAAAGGTGGTTTTTTTTAAGATACTTGCATCGTACCATCTACTGTTTAAGATTATGTGTATGTGAAGGAGAAATTATGGAATTTTCAAGCCGTTATGTAGCGCATGTTCCTGACGCTCAAGGGTTTGTTAATTATTCTGAAAAAGAAAACTCGATTTGGAATATTTTATTTGAACGACAAATAAAATTATTACCAGGAAGAGCTTGTGATGAATTCCTGACTGGATTAAAAACACTAGATCTTAATTCTAAAGCAATTCCACAGATTCCAGATCTCAATCAAAAGCTTAAAGCAAAGACGGGTTGGCAAGTGTCTGCTGTTGCTGCGTTAATTTCTGCCCGAGAGTTTTTTGAGTTGTTGGCAACAAGACATTTCCCTGTGGCTACATTTATTCGTAATGAAGAAGAGTTGAATTATGTAAAAGAACCTGATCTCTTTCATGAAGTTTTTGGTCATTGCCCCATGTTGACGAATAAGGTTTATGCAGAGTTTGTTTATGATTATGCTCAGAAAGTGCTAACTTTCCCTGAATCCGATTGGCCCTTACTGCAACGTATGTTTTGGTTTACAGTTGAGTTCGGTTTAATTAAAAGCGCGAACGGTCTGCGAGCTTATGGTGGTGGAATACTGTCTTCAATTAGTGAAACAGCATATAGCGTAGAAAGTGATATCCCACTTAGAGTGAGGTTTGAACCAATAGCGGCATTCCGTATGCCTTATCGTATTGATATGTTACAACCAGTTTATTTTGTGATTGATGATTACCAAGTTTTATATGATTTTGTTTTATCGGATATAGGTAAACTTTTGTCTCGAACTCGGGAGTTAGGAGAATTTCCGCCTTTTTTTAAGGTAGACCCGAATAACCCTAATATTCATATTCGAGCGTGTTAATTTATACCTTAAGCAATAACTTAAAATACTAAAACTTCTTTGGAAAAGGTATATATATTGTAATGAACAGCCAGTCTTGTTAACATCGAGCAACCTGTTTGTTCATTGGCTGTTTTAAGTCAAGGAGCATTATTTGATTAAAGTATTAATTGTTGATGACCATGCATTGGTTCGAATGGGGATTCGACGATTACTCGAAGATATGTCGGATGTAGAAGTAGTTGCTGATGCAGAAAGTGGTGAACAAGCTTTGGCATTAGTAAAAAAACATTCCCCTGACGTGGTCCTTTTAGATATGAAAATGCCTGGAATTGATGGCTGGGAAGTAACACGTCGTCTGAAAAAATCAAATCCGCACGTTAAGGTTATTGCTGTGACTGCAATGTGTTCTGATGTGTTGCCCACTCGTGTCTTGCAATTGGGAGCCATGGGATATCTGACGAAAGAATCAGGCGCTGAGGAAATGGCTGCTGCGATACGTAAAGTTGCTAAAGGAGAGAGGTACCTAAGTGCTGAGATTGCCCAGAAAATGGCAATTAATAGTCTAGAAGAAGTACAAGGTTCACCTTTTGATCTATTATCTGAACGCGAAATGCAAGTCATGTTGATGATTACTAGTGGCATGAATGTTCAGGAAATTAGTGACCGACTATTCTTGAGTACAAAAACGATTAATGGTTATCGTTATCGAACATTTGAAAAACTAGGTATTAAAAATGATGTGGAGCTTACTTATTTGGCTCTGAAGCATGGAATTATAGAAAATCCTATCGATCTGGCATCAGAAGATTAAGATTTTGTAGCCTGGGTGTAGCGCAGCGGAACCCGGGATAGGAGTTTATGCAAGGCAGAATCGCCGGGTTCCGCTGCGCTGCACCCAGGCTACAAAGCATTCGAATACTATCATTTAGATTAAGAATTACTGCTATTATTATTACATGAATATTTCTACCGAATTAGCATTGTTCCTCACTAAGTTACCTAATGAACCCGGTGTTTATCGTATGTTGGATGAAGCAGGTACTGTTCTTTACGTAGGTAAAGCATCCAATCTGAAAAAACGAGTCACAAGCTATTTTAATAAACAAAATACCGGCATTAAAACACGTTCTTTGGTGAGTCAAATTGCCTCCATAGAAATTTCTGTTACGCGCAGTGAAACAGAAGCTTTATTATTAGAAAGCAATCTGATTAAAACATTAAAACCAAAATACAATGTTTTGTTACGAGATGATAAATCCTACCCGTACATCCATCTTTCCAATCATCCGGATTTCCCACGTATTGAAAGCTATCGCTCTAAGAAAAAACCTCTTTCAGGGGATTTTTTTGGTCCTTATCCCAGTAGTGCTGCGGTAAAGGAAACTATAGTAACGATCCAAAAAGTCTTTAAAATCCGTAATTGCCGAGACAGTTATTTTAATGCACGTTCAAGACCTTGTTTACAATATCAAATCAAACGATGTACTGCACCTTGTGTCAATTATATAACTCCAGAGAATTACAAGCGCTCAGTGCAAGATGCAATGCGATTTTTGCAAGGTAAGTCACAATTAATTCTTGATGAACTTGCTAAACGAATGGACAAAGCAGTAAGTGAATTGAATTTTGAAGAAGCCGCACTTTTGAGGGATCAGATTAAAAGCTTACGTTTGGTACAAGAACAACAGGGTGTTTTACAATTACGTGGAGATGCAGATGCTATTGCAATTGAGGTAAGTCCAGGTTTTGCCTGCGTGCAGTGTGCGACAATCCGTGAGGGTCAAGTATTAGCAAGTCATAGTTATTTTCCTTCTGTACCGCAAAAAGGCTTGGACGATGAACTCAGTATGGATGATTTGTGGCAACAAACTTTTGATGCATTTGTAGGATTTTATTATTTGGATAGTCCAGAGAAAATTCCCGCTTTAATTATTACGAATCATGAGTTAGTGGATCACCAGTCATTAGAAGAAGTCTTATCACAACAACGCGGCAAGTTGTGTAAAATCCAAGTAAATCCTCGCGGTATAAAATCCCGATGGATGGATTTTGCACTAAATAATTTACGGGTTTCAATTGCTGAATACGTTACAAAACATTCCACAATGAAATCTCGTTTCCATGAGTTAGAGCACTTTTTAGGATTACAAAAGCCAATTGAACGAATGGAGTGTTTTGATATCAGCCATACTCAAGGGGAAGCAACTGTAGCATCGTGCGTTGTGTTTGATCATGAAGGCCCTTGTCCTAGCGAGTATCGACGTTTCAACATCGAAGGGATTACTCCTGGAGATGATTATGCTGCAATGGAGCAGGCAATTACACGTCGCTTTAAACGTTTAGTAGAAACTCAATCATTGCCGGATGTATTAATTATTGATGGAGGCAAGGGGCAAGTTGCTGTGGCTCAGAGAGTGCTTTCATCTTTAGGTATCTCAACAGTGATCTTGCTTGGCGTTGCTAAAGGTCCTTCACGAAAAGTGGGATGGGAAAAGTTGATTTTAGTACATGAAGCACATGAATTGACATTACCCGATGATTCTAAAGCGTTACATCTGCTCCAACATATTCGCGACGAAGCACATCGGTTTGCTATTACGGCTCATCGCAAAAAAAGACAAAAAAAGAGATTGGACTCAACGCTTGAAGATATTGAAGGAGTCGGATCAAAACGCAGACAAGCATTGCTTCACCGTTTTGGTGGGTTACGAGAGCTTGCTAAGGCTCCCATAGACGAAATTGCCAAAGTATCAGGTATCAGTGCACATTTGGCAAAGCGTATATTCCAATTTTTTCATGGAGAAAATGTGTAGCCATGGAGAAAATTGAAGCCTCGGTACAACGAAGCGGAACCCGGGATCGAGGCTCGAATCAAGGCTTGATCCCGGGTTATGGCTACGCCTTCACCCGGACTACAACCTACGTTATTTCTTAGCAAATTAGAATATTATTCATAACCCTAGCAAAAATCCTAATATTCGTACTAAACTTAATTTAGATATGCTCGAATAATAATTAGAATAAATTGATATTTAAGCACAAATCTTGCATGTAAAAAAATAAAAGTAAGGTGAGAGGGGGGCATATGTATAAATTACTTTCAACTGCATTGATGATGTTCATGGTTGCCGTTGCAAACGCAGCTAATTTTTATGGCACTGGATTATGCGGTTACCCACAATACGATTGCGTTAAGGTTGAGCCGGGACAAAGTTGGGAAACTTTATTTCCGGATGAAAAGCAACGTGATATCGTACAAAGAATCAATCGTACTTATAATCCTTTATGGACTGGCAAGATTATTGCCGTTCCAAAAAATCTGGCTTACCTCACTGTTTTTGATGTCTCTCCTTTCCCGATAAAAATTCCAAATGAACATCAAAAACAAATTATTGTTGATCAGGATAAATTGGCCTATGCCGCTTATGATGCTGAAGGTAATTTGGTCATATGGGGGCCAATTTCATCTGGAAGAGACAGATGTCCTGATGCCAATCGTTCTTGTCGCACCCTAACCGGAATTTATCGAGTATTTAGTAAGGAAAATGAAAAATGCGTCTCCGACGTATTCCCCATAGGTAAAGGTGGCGCAAAGATGCCTTTTTGCATGTTTTTCCATAAAGGCTTCGCATTACATGGTTCCCCAGACATCCCAGGAGTTAGAGCGAGCCATGGATGTGTTCGGATGTTTACCCAGGATGCTAAATGGTTAAATGAGAACTTTGTTGAATTATCTAGTGAACGAAATAATTTTAGAGGTACAACGGTTATTGTTCGTCCAATAAATGACAGTGAGTGAGAAATATGATGAATACAATTAAAAAAATCACTTCGATTTCATTGATGGTTTTCTTAGGGTTAACGTCTACACACCTTGATGCAGCCAAATCTAAAAAAATTGATCCTAAAGAGGTGCAAGCTAAAGCAGAAAGAGAAGAGGCTCGATTTCCTATAGGATGTAGGCCTGTCGGATATCAGGAAAGTTTAAAAGTATTGTCTCTTTACCCTGGAAAAGAAGGTGCATTGCAATCCTTGTATTTCTTCTTTAATCAACTGCCACAAACTGTGAGTTTGTATCAAATGCGAGATGAAGACAGTCAGTACACTACTCGATACAATCATTCAATAGGTGGCCGTCAATGGGCAGCATTGGCGACAGGGGAGCCATTAGTTAAATTTATTTGTACTTTAGGTGATGGTAAAACTTCCTATGGAAAAATTATTGATTGTGCTGATACGATAAAAGTATGTGAATACGTCAATGTAAAATTTGGGTTAAATAATAAAGGTAATTATTGGATAGTAGATGGCACTACAAGAAATGGGGCCGTAAATGAGGTAGTGCATTATGGCATAATACCAGGGGTATAAATCTGAAAATATAATGATAAAAATTCAGGTGAAATTGCTGTGCAAAGAGGGAGAATCTTCATGAAATCGCTAGTACCTTGGGTCTGTTTATTCGTTGCATCAGCCAGTCAACATGCGTTTGCTGATGATTTTAGTGCTTATCGACTAGGGAGTTATAATAAAGCGATAGAGCCTTTAATGAGTCAATCAGGGAAAAATGCAGTTGCTGATTACTATTTGGGACGGATTTATCTCTATGGATATGGCCAGCTTAAAAACAGTCAGTTGGCGATGCGTTATTTTACCCAATCGGCACAAAAAGGATATCTTCCTGCCATCCAAATGGTGGCTAAATACACTTTATTGCACGATAAGGATCCACAACAAGCCTTTTCATGGTTTAAAAAAGCGGCAGATGCGGGCGATGTAGATGCCCAAATGTTTACAGCAGCGGCATACAAATATGGAGTTGGAGTAAAACGTAACGAGGATGCTGCAACTCGTTATTACATTAATGCGGCAAAAAATGGTAACTCCATTGCACAGTTTACTTTAGCAAAGAATTTTATTGATAGTCGTAATTCATCAAATAAAAAATTAGGTCTTATATGGTTAAATAAAGCAGTGAATAATGGCAACCCTCATGCAATAACCGAAATGGGGGAGCTTTATCTTGAAGGGAAATTGGTTGATAAGGATGAAAAGAAAGGTCAAGAATTATTAAACCAAGCAGCAACCCAAGGTTTTGCACCCGCTATGGTTGCTTTGGGGGAACTGGCTTTACAACAAAATCAAAAAGAACAAGCCTTGAAATGGTTTAATCAGGCAACAAATCAACAGAATGATGAAGCGTATTTGGATTTGGCTCATATTTATTTAGAACCTAAAAGTCCTATTTATGATCCTAAAACTGCCTTCATGTGGACTTTAAAAGCGGCTCAGGATGGTTTGCCACAAGGCAAACGCGAGTTAGCTGAAATGTATCAAAAAGGAATAGGTGTGACGGCCGATCCAGATTTGGCGAAGCAATGGCTGAATCAGGCGAATCAGGACGAAAGTTCAAAAAATCAGGAGGCTGCTTTGGCACAGGCAGCACTTTGGTTAAGTAATGGTACAACTGATAAATTGGAGCAAACAGATTTTCAAATGAAGGGAATATTGAGTGCTTGGCATAATCCCACGGTATTAGGAGATTTTGCTTATAACCAAGCACCACAATTGAAAAAGATAATGCGTCAAGCTGTTTTTAAACCTCAATTTGAATTAGTCCAACCTAATGATGTTCCCATCACCAGTTACTATGATGCAATCTTGAACAAGACCCCTGGTTTCCAGGCGAATCAATGGACATATCCTCTTTATCCTTTAGATCATCAGTTATCTGCTTTAGAAAGAATAAATACTCCAATATATTCTCAATTGAATCTACCTGTACCTTATCTTGATGCCAGTTATTATGATTATGATGATTATTCACAAGCCAGCATCATGGATTTATGGACTCAGGGATGGCAAGCGCAGCTTAACTATATGTCAGTGTTTAATCATTTATACTTCAGGGCGATATTAGGTGATGCTCAATCACAATTTCAAATAGGGCAAATGTTTCAATATGGCATTGGTGTGGCGCAAAGTGATTCGTCAGCAATTATTTTTTATCAAAACGCAGCGCAACAGCAGCATTTGGGGGCTGAATACAATTTAGGGATTTTATATTTGCAACATGCCAAGGATAAACAAGGTTATCAACTTGCATTAAATGATTTAACCGATGCGGCGTTTAAAGGCAATAAAAAATCTCAATATGTTTTGGCCAGAATCCTTTCACAAGGCATAACCGGTCCAGATGGTACGGTATACATTCAGCCGAATCAAGAACAAGCAATGTCTATGTTATATCTGGCTGCAGCTAATAATTACGGCCCTGCGGAATATGAGTTAGCAGATAACTTGGCTCGTCAAAATGATAGTGGTTTAAGTGTGAATGTCAGAAAGCATAAAATCGCTATGATTCGCCAACTGTATCAAGGAGCAGCAGATCGGGGTGTTTCTCAAGCGTTATTGCCGCTCGCATTTTATAATGCCATGGACCAGGATAAACAAAGGCAAGCGCACGCTTTTCTGGTTGCTAAGGAACAAGCGTCTAAAGGTGATGAAAATGCCGCATTATTACTGGGCTTGCTCTATGATCGGGGTATAGGTGTAAAAGCAGATCCAGGACAAGCAATTACCTGGTATCAACAATCAGGACAAAACGCAGTAAGTGATTTTATCTTGGGAACTTATGCTGCCGAAGGAAAAGGATTGGCTCAAGACAAGAACAAAGGAATGGCACAATTACAGCAATCCGTTGATGATAAATTTTCTTATGCTGATTTTAATATGGCAGTATTACAAAGACAAAGTGGGCAAGACTTCATACCTAATTTGATCCATTCTTATAAATTAGGAAACAGTCACGCAGGAATAGTTTTAGCGGACTACTATTTGGCCGAAAATTCTGATCCGGAAAAAATGCAAGAAGCCAAACAAATTTATACAGGTTTGGCTGCAAAAGGAGATCAGTATGCGCAATTGAAATTGGCTTTTATGCTGGAAAAAGGGTTAGGCTCTGAACCTAATCTTGCAGAAGCGCAACGTTGGTATACTGCTTCTGCGGAACAAGGCAACCCTCTTGCGCAGTATTTATTAGGCCAGTTTTATCAACTGGGTGAGAATGGAGATCCTGATTATAATTTGGCTAAGCAGTGGTATCAGAAAGCTACTACAGTTCTGCCTGAGGCTTCTGTTGCTTTAGGTTTTATTGAAGAAACAGTTAATGATAATTATACTCAGGCGTTAAAAGACTATGAACAGGCTGCTGCAAAAGGAGATGTTTTAGGAGTTTATAATCTGGCGCTCATGTATTTATATGGTAAAGGAACCCCTGTCGATTATCAAAAAGCCAAAGATCTATTTGCGCAAGCAGCAACTCACCAAGTTCATGAGGCCATGAATCAATTAGGAGCAATTTATTTCAATGGTTTGGGCCAGGCTCGTGATACGCAACAAGCTTTATCCTGGTATAAAAAAGCAGCAGATTTAGGTAATGCTAATGCGCTTTACCAGTTAGGATTATTGTCTGAAACAGGAGTCACTACCAAACTTGATTTCAATAATGCGCTCAAATATTACCAACAATCTGCAGATAAAGGTAATGAAAAAGCGATGCTGGCTTTAGCAAGGATGTACCATTATGGTTTAGGTGTTGAGAAAAACCCCAAAATGGCTGCAAGTCTTTATGAAAAACTGGCTGCACGTCAAAATGCTTATGCACAATATCAATTAGGTACTTATTATCTAGAAGGTACTGCGGGTGAGCGTTCGGTTTCTAAAGGCAAGCAATTATTGCAGCAAGCCAGTGAGAATGGTAGTGTACAAGCGCGTAAAGTCTTACAGCGATTGGAAGCACAAACTCAAGCTCGCGTCAGTTTTATTGAGCCTATATTGATGAATAAAGCACCTATTACTGCGGGACAAACTGCTGATTTTATGTATCTAGAAGCATTAAATGAGTGGAATCAGGGAGATGAAATCTTATCGCGTATGATTTTACAACGCTTAGTGACCCAATATCCTAATTTTGTACCAGCAAAACGCGCTTTTGAGCAATTAAATCAAGCACGAAGAGTTAGTATTTATGGTTAGTCAGTCAGACGCGCATTTGACTTTAGAAGCGCCGGTTCCAACGTGATCATTTTTTCTTAAGCGTAACTCTCTTATATTTAAGTATATTCAAGACAGTTACGCTGATTGCAAATATCGCAGTGCAACACTTCTTGTATATAAACTCATATGGTATCATAATAAAAATTAACACTGTGTTTTTTTAGGCCAAATATACATGGGCGATGCTCACGATCTATTTCAATCAGGTTTTCTATCTATCCCATTAGATAACTATCAAGGCGACAAGTCACCAGTGCTTTCGAAAGATGACTTAGAATGGTTGATCACACAACTTTCTCATTTTATAAAGAACGTTCCCAATTCCAGTGATTTAATGCAAAGTAATTTTCACTATTGGCTAACTTATGCACTTCAGTGTGCAGTAAACACATATGATGTGGGAGCCGCGCAACAAATTTGTTCGCTTCTTTATCAATTAGACAATGATGAAGATCAAGATCGTTTAATTTCAATCTTTGAACAGCCCCTTGGTGGAAAATTCGCAGGGCAAACTGTTGCTTATGCGTGGATGGATAATCTCTTCTCTGCAACTTATGACCCTAGGAATACCCCAGCGGTTATAGCTATTAATTATATTTTTAGCCATCTACTAGAGAAAAAAGGAGATATTCTTTCTGATGTTGTCACAAAAAATATAGAAGAAGGTAGTGAAAAAGGAAAAAACGCAATTCTTTTACTCGCTCGTGCTTTTGCAAATGCTGCTGCAGTACCTGGTAATCAGAATACAGCTGAATTAATTGCCGAGCTTTTGAAAGCTTTTATTAAAAAGTCGCCAGTTGCTCTAAGTATGTCTTTAACTCAGGAAATTGCCTATGGTTCTTTTAAAGGTAAAAGCGGTGTCTATGTTTTAGCTTGTGCAATAAAGGACGCTGGAGAAAATAATTCTCAACTAATAAAGCTAATTAGTAATATTCTGCTCGATGTGAATAACATACTTCCTAAAGATCTGATTAATGCTTTATGTAAAGCACATGAACTAGGTCCTCATAAAGGGAAGAATGCCCTGCACATTATTCTTATTTCGCTTGTTTCTGCTGCATACATCAATCAAAACTCAGAAGTTGTAAGTGATTTAATTCGCATAGTGCATCAAGTATGGAAGAGCAATTCAAATGATCAAATTAATTTAGCATTATCGCAAACAATTAATACAGGGGAACACGCTAATTTAAATGGTATTATGATGATAGTGCGTGCCTTGGTTGCTGCAATCGATCATCAACTTCAAATAGCACCAATTACTGATTTTTTAATTGATTATATACATACAGATCCTAAAGAGCTAGGTTCTTCTTTTACGCATTGTGCGCCTGTAAGTACAGTAAGAGATTATACGTTTTCACCTTTAATGCTCTTAATTAATGCACTAAAAAATGCTAAGAGTCCGGACTTGCAAAAAAAACTTCGCAATGTCATCAATGCGTTAGCCGATTCTGAATCAGCGGTTGAAATGTTGCTTTCTTTATCCGGCGATGAGAAATCAATTTTTATTGAAGAGTTAGTTAAAATTTATTCGCTGACCGAAAAACAGGTAAACTGGCTTAGTGAAACTGATAGTGAGCAATTAAAAACAAGTTCCATTTCTTTAGATTCTCGTTTTTTTTTGGAAAAAAATAGCTGGGGTAAAGGCTCGCATTTTTTTCTAGCGTCTTCCGCTCCTCTAGATGAAGAAAAAAAAGAGGTTAAGGATGAAACAGCCCAGTATCAAATGTATGATGAAGGAAGAGCAGATTGTGGTTGTTGTCCTCCTTAAACTCATATCTCTTGTACAAATCATTCCTATTTATTAACTTGCTGCTTATTAGCCTAAAGCATTTCTCTTAGGAATTATAAATATAATTAACGATTGCTTGTATTTTGGTCACAGGTTAAAATACAAGCTCAATGTGGAGTTTTTTTTGTATTTATAATTGATGGTGGTTCATTATGCCCAACCCTTTTTTTGTTTTTTTAAAGAAAAAACATACCGTCCCTAAAGTTACTTCATATAAAGATACTGAACAAACTAAAGAACTTCAATTGCTTGTCGCATCAGGCAATAAAGCTCAATACCGAAAGAGAGAAAAAGATTTTAATGAAGAGGGTTTTAAATTTAGATTGACCAAGGGTGTCGTCTATGAAATTAGGGATGAGGGTGAAGAAATTGAGGTACAAGTAGCAGTTCAGGTTAAAGGATTCACTTTAACTTGGTACTTTTGGGTTCCAGATGGACTGGATCAGTACCCCCAAGAATTTAGAGATAAATTATTTAACGCGGCAGCGAAAGTTCAAAGAGAAAAAGTTGACGGTGGATGCGATTTGTATCTCAGAGGCAGCGATGAGCTTCATGGCAAATTAATGCATCATCTTGCAACAGAATTTTGGCAAAATCATAACCATTATCGATTAAAAGATAATAAGTCGTATACACCAAAAGAATTCAATCAACATATGCGTGGACTTGCCACAACGGAAATTTATCAAGAATTTTTTGAAGAAGGTGAAATTGAAAAACTTTGTGAAGAATTTGCAGAATTTTATAAAAAATGGGTAGCAAAGAAAGGAAGTGAACTTTCACTTGAAGAGCAATACTTTAGTGCCCCCTCACAAAAATTAGACCTAGAGGATGTGATTGAATTAGAACTATTTGCTCATCAACAAGAGCCTTGTCGAATCAACATGTCTGAATTAAAAGTCGATTATGAGGCGGCAAGAAAAGAAATAGAGCGGATTGTTAGAGAGGGCCTAACAACGGAAAGCCTAAGTGCATTATTAGAGAAAGTTGATAGAGAGTATAATGAGCTTGTGGAATTTAGAACGACAGGCGGAAGCAGAGGACTTACTCCTGAAATAACTGAAGTGAGTCAAGTTAAAGGAACACGATATCAAGTTAAATCAGTGGGTGTGGGCCGGGATGATAAACTTAAAAAGGAACTACCCGACGTTCCAAAGTGGGCACATAGTGTTCAAGCCGCTGTAGAAAAAGCAAAGGCATTTATACTTGAAGATGCGAGAAAAAGATTGGCTGTTCCTGAAAAGGGTAAGGTTGATACACCCAGTTTGAGTGCAGTTGACGCAAGTGTAGAGAAAGTAGAAAAATCGAGAGCAGTACCTACTGTACCCACTGAGCCAAAACCAAAAGTAGAACAGTTGACGTTTAGTGGGGTAGATACTTTTCTTGTCGTTTTACAAAAAGAAAATGAAAATGCAAAACAGGTTAAAAATGAGGCATCGACAGTATTAAAAGTTTAAGCGCAGCGCTAATTACATTGAGGAAATAGAAATGGGTAGAATTTTTCAGGAAAAACAGGAGAATGTTAGCCGTGTTATTGGAGATTTTGCTAAAGCCGAAACAAAAATTGATGCTTTGTGTAAAAAAATTGATTTGCTTCAAAATAAACTTTATGAGGTAAAAACAAGGGAGGAGTTTGATGCTGTTGTTCAAGAGTTAATTAAAGAGGGAAAAGAAATCCACCAATTTTTAACTAAACTCCTGATGGGGACTAATCAAGAAATTATATCAAGAGTGATGGTGCATTTGGCTTCTCGTCCTGATTTCAAAAAAATAGAGCTCTTGTTGAATTACACAGAGCATGTAACAAAAAGCATTGTAGCTAAAAATGAATTATTGAGCGTGCAAGATTCATTAGCTGATTTAACTAGTGTCCAAAAAACTTCGTTGTTGCTTTTCATCACGAAACTAAAAGAGCTTAAACTAGTTGCAGAATTTCTTGTGAAACAAGAAGAGGGATTTAAAGAGCGTCTTAAGCAAGCTACTTCACTGGATACTGTTGATATAATAGAAGGTGAAATTGAAAATAAAAATCGATTACTTGATGGTGCTGCAGAGCGATTCATACCTTTTCCGGAAGATGAATTAGTGGCAGGAAAAATAATTAACATCTTGAAAGAAAATACGCATCTTTTGACGATATTGCAATCATTTGATTTGCATGAAACATTAATGAATGACCTACTCAATGCAAGAGCAAGAATAATCACAAATACTGATTTTCCTTCCAGCGCTCTGCCTACACCCTGAATATAAAAATGATTATTAATGCTTGAGAAGAAAGAATGTCGAACTGGCAATGCCAGTTCGAAACTAATGAATTAAGCGATTAAGCAGTCATTGCCTTAACACGAGCTACTAGACGGCTTTTAATACGAGCAGCTTTATTCTTATGAATTAAACCCTTTCCAGCAGCTTTATCAATAACTGGCTGTGCTTTGGTGTAGGCAGCATGAGCGGCTTCTTTATCACCTGATTCAACAGCTTTAATTACATTTTTGATGTAAGTGCGGAACATAGAACGTGCACTGGCGTTGTGTTGACGTAATTTTACGTTTTGACGGGCACGTTTGATCGCTGATTTAATATTTGCCACTTAAAAATCTCCACTCATTCAGACGGTACAAAAAGATGCTGATCATGCACAATGAGTCAGAATTTGTCAATAGACTTCTTTGTTTCTAAAGCATAAATTGATTCTCCCTATTGCGATATGTGCTATTTATATGCATAATCAATTGATCAATATGGAATCAATACCGCTTTAGTAATTAAATTTTAAAGTCCAATACCCTGCATTTGGTTATGAAAGTTAACTCATTTAGGTATATCATAAGGTATTTTATTTCATGCATAAAAATTATGTCAGCCACAGAAACAGAAATTATGGTACCTAAACGACAGAGCTTACTGCGTTCAACGACACTGGTTTCAGTCATGACCTTCATTTCGCGTATAGTCGGTTTTATACGTGATATGGTTCTTGCCAATTTTTTTGGTGCTCAAGCAGGGATGGACGCTTTTTTTGTAGCGTTTCGAATTCCTAATTTTATGCGCCGCCTCTTTGCAGAAGGAGCTTTTGCGCAAGCTTTTGTTCCTGTACTTGCTGAATATCAAAAAGCGCGATCACCAGATGATGTTCGTGTTTTTATTGCACGTATCGCTGGGTATCTGGGTTCAATTCTTAGTGTTGTTACTCTAATTGGGATATTGGCAGCACCTGTGATTATCTTTTTATTTGCCCCTGGTTTTAGTCATGACAGCAGCCGTGCTGTATTGGCAACAGAAATGCTGCGTATTACTTTTCCTTTTTTGATGTTGGTTTCGCTAACAGCCATGGCTGGGGCTGTATTAAATACCTATGGTTATTTTGCAATTCCAGCATTTACACCGGTATTATTAAACATCAGTATGATTCTTGCTGCGATCTATTTATGTCCTCATTTGCCAAGACCAGTAGTGGGTTTGGCTTGGGGAGTTCTGATTGCAGGTATTGTGCAATTGCTTTTTCAAATCCCTTTTTTGCATCAGCGCAATTTATTAGTAAGGCCTAGCCTGGTTAGAAATGATGCCGGGGTTAACAAAGTGCTAAAGCTGATGATCCCTGCTTTGTTTGGTGTTTCTATTGCCCAGCTGAATTTAATGGTTGACAGTATTTTTGCCTCCTTTTTAAAGGTTGGAAGTGTCTCTTGGTTGTATTACACCGATCGTCTCACTGATTTTCCATTAGGGGTTTTTGGTGTGGCGATTGCAACAGTGATTCTTCCTCATTTATCACGAAGGCATGCAGAACAAAGCATGAGCCAATACTCAAGTGCGTTAGATTGGGGATTGCGTACTATTTTGCTTATAGGGGTTCCTGCAGGTTTGGGATTGTGTTTATTTGCTTTACCTCTGATTGCGAGCTGTTTCGCTTATGGTAAATTTACTGCTTACGATGTGATTCAGACTCAAAAAAGCTTAATTACTCTTGGAGCAGGAGTACCTGCTTTTATGATGGTAAAAGTACTGGCTTCAGGTTTTTATGCGCGCCAAGATATCAGTACCCCAGTTAAAGTGGGGGCGATTTCTATGGTGGTTAATACTTTATTATGTTCTGTATTTGTTTGGCACTTCGCTCACGCTGGTTTGACTTTAGCTTCTGCGTTAGCAGGTTATGTTAATTGCGGCACTTTATTATTTTTACTGGTTAAACGAGGGGTATTCAAACCATCACCAGGATGGTTAAAATACAGCATGCAATTGCTCTTAGCGAATGCAGCAATCAGTATTTATTTAATTTTAATGAGTGGTACAGTCAGTTATTGGCTCGGGTTTTCTCCAGTGATGCGCTTAAGTATATTATCTGCCCATGTTCTTGTTGCTGTGGTAATTTACTTATTGGTTTTAGGATTAACTGGTCTCAGACCATCTCATTTTCGTGGCCAAGTGAAGGAATAAAAGAATGCAAGCAAAGTTATTTTATGACACTCAGAGTGATAGAGCGATTCCTCTTTATATGATTTCACAAGATCAGTGGGAAGAAGGGATCAACATGTTTACTTCTGCAGAACAAAATTCTCTTGCTGTGCATCAATTCAAAGGAAAAATGGGCGATTCATGTTTTATCCAGAATGCAGATGGATTAATTGATAAAGCCTATATTGGTACAGGTGATGGAAATGAGGTTCAGGCTTTAGCAAATGCAGCACTAGTACTTCCACCTAATGTATATCAGGTACAAGGCAGATGTACTCAAGAAGCCGCAATGAGTTGGGCTTTGGCACAATATCGCTTTGAGGTATATAAAAAGCAAGAGGTACAACCTCGTGTTTTAGTTGTCCATCCAGATGATTGGAATGCACTTTTGGCATTAACCCAAGCTCAATTTTTAGTAAGGGATTTGGTAAATAAACCGACCAGTGATTTAGGCCCAAAAGAATTAGCTGAAGTGGTGGAGCAATTAGCAAAAACATATAATGGGCAATTTAGACAATGGGTCGGTGATGAATTACTGAACGATAATTTTCCAGCAATCCATGCCGTTGGGCGTGCTTCCAAATCAGCACCTCGCTTGTTGTCATTAACTTGGGGGGATGAGAAAAACCCTCGTATTACACTTGTAGGAAAAGGAGTTTGTTTTGACAGCGGAGGCCTGGATATTAAATCTGCTTCTGGCATGCGTTTCATGAAAAAAGACATGGGGGGGGCAGCACATGTAATTGGCCTTGCACAATGGATTATGACACGTAACTTACCGGTGCGCTTGCAAATGCTTATTCCTGCTGTAGAAAACTCTATAGGGCCTGATGCATTTAGACCTGGTGATGTCTTAACAATGCGTAATGGCTTAACTGTAGAGATTCATAATACAGATGCAGAAGGACGTTTAGTTTTGGCTGATGCTTTAGTAAAAGCATGTGAAGAACAGCCCGAGTTACTGATCGATTTTGCTACGTTAACAGGAGCTGCCAGGGTTTCAGTCGGTACGGAAATTGCTGCCCTATTTACCAATAATGATCAATTGGCTGTAGAAGTAGCTGCAGCATCTCACCAAGCAGTTGATCCTGTCTGGCGCTTGCCTTTATTTGCTGCATACGAAGAGTTACTTCGCTCCAATGTGGCTGATTTAGTTAACTCCAGTGATCATCCATATGCTGGGGCTATTGTTGCTGGATTATTTCTTCAACGCTTCGTGACAAAATCCATACCATGGATGCATTTTGATATCATGGCATGGAACTTAGGTAGCAAACCTGGTAAACCAGAAGGTGGTGAGGCGATGGGATTACGTGCGGTTGCAGAATATTTGTTACGAGTGTATAGCTAATGTAGTATTTTAAAAATCCTAGTTGCAAGCAACCAGGCTTCAGTCAGTGTAAAAAGGAGATTTTATGTTGGTGACGTTTCATACAGATGCTTATGAAGATATTATGTATTTTGCAGATGTGGCTAAACGCCTGCTTTCTTTAATGGGACATAGTGGTACTATTCCAGGAGCGATTAAAGCAGAAAACATACCAGAAGCTTTGGAAAAGTTACAGTCTGCTCTTAGCAAAGAAAAAAAAGGTGCTGAGGACGATGAGGAAAATGAACCAGTTATAAGCTTAGCAAAGCGTGCTATTCCTTTAATAAGCTTATTACAAGCTGCAATAAAAAAAGATAAGGATGTTCTCTGGGATTAAATGCGTTCCTCCGTAGTTTTGTAGCCTGGGTGCAGCGAAGCGAAACCCGGGATAAAGACGTTCAGCCATGCTCAGAAACCCGGGTTTCGCTTCGCTACACCCAGGCTACAATTTGTTTTTGCTGACTATTTCAATCAATCTGATGTGTATGCAATTCGCAACCTTTTGCTCTATAGTCTCTATAATGCGCGCGACTTTGTTCTTTATCCGCTTCTACGTTGATTACGACTTCCATAATACGTTTAAATTTAGGGTAAAAATCCGGGACATAACTCGTAAGATTCAATAAAATATCATTAAACCCCCTTGGTTCACGTTCATAACCAATTTGTATTGGAGGTGGTGGCTCAGGTCCTTCACCTTGTAAGTTATGTGGAATAAAACTGTCTTCTTTGAACGTCCATAACAGCTCATCTAGTAACTCAGCATCGTGTTTGTTATTGCATAAGACATAAACTTTATGTCCTTTAGCATATGCTTTTTCCAAAAGACGGCAAGCGAGCAGCCAACGAGCATCGTTCTGGTCGCTCGCTAATAAATAAAAATCAACGCGAATTGATGGCATGGCGTATTATCTGAGTTAATAAGGGAACAGGTCTGCCTGTAGCATTACGATTTTTACCAAAAACCCAAGCTGTACCTGCAATGTCCAAATGGGCCCACCTATATTTTTCCGTAAAGCGGGACAGGAAACATGCGGCGGTAATACTGCTCGCAGTACGATCAAAATTCGCATTGATCATATCTGCTAACGGACTATCAAGTGCATCTTGATAGTCATCATCCAAAGGCATACGCCAGACACGATCATTACTTTCTTGAGCGGCATTTTCGATTAGCTGAGCTAACTCTTCATCTTGGGTCATAAAGCCGGAGGCTACTGTCCCTAGAGCAACAATGATGCCTCCGGTAAGGGTTGCAACATCGATGACAAATTCGGGTTGATATCGCTCAGCATAGGTAAGTGCATCAGCTAATACCAGACGACCCTCGGCATCAGTATTAATAATTTCAACGGTTTGTCCAGACATACTGGTGACAATATCACCTGATTTGACGGCAGTACCGCTTACCATATTTTCAGCACTGGCAATCAACCCGATTACATTAATGGGCAGCTTCAGCATAGCGCATGCTTTTAAAGTACCTAATACACTGGCCGCGCCTGACATATCATATTTCATTTCATCCATAGCATTGGCAGGCTTGATAGATAATCCACCCGAATCAAAAGTAATTCCTTTGCCAACCAGTATGATTGGGGGAGCATCTTCAGCGCCTTTGTAATGTATGTCTATCAGTCTTGGTGGCTGGACTGAACCTTGAGCAACTGCCAATAAAGTTTCCATGCCCATTTGGCGCATTTCTTCTGGCCCCATCACTTTACAATTCATGCTTTGAGGGAATTCTTTAGCTAACTGCGTTGCTTGCTCGCCTAAATAAGTGGGGGTACAAATATTGGCCGGCATGTTCGCTAGATTACGAGTCAATTTAACGCCCGCTGCAATTGCTTGTCCTAATTTTAAACCCTCACTATGTGCATTGGGTAAATAAAATGCGACGGATTCTAATTGATGGGCCTTTGCTTTTTTCTTTTTAAAATCCAGTAATTGATATCGTTGATTATCCATTTGAATAATCATTTGTTCCAATTGCCAGTCTGCGGAATGTTGTGTTATTTGAGGCAGACATACTGTTGCACTACGAATGCGGTGCTTGATAAGTGCTACCGTAATCTCAGTGATCCTTTTTTTTAGTTGGGAAGGACTGAATTTTGCTTGCTCGCCACATTGAATGATTAATAAGGTTCCATGCAGATCATGATGCCATTGTATATCGCCAGCTTCAGATGTTTTCTCAATGAGTTTGCTGATTAGACCTTGGTTTTTCTTATCTAAGGCCAGAGCAAAATCAGATAATTTCGCATCAGAAAATACTCCAAGTACAAGACACTCACTGGTCGATAACGAGGGTTTCTGTGTTAATTCATAATTCATTTTTTATGATCCTAATGCCTCGTGTAGCCTGGGTGAAGCGTAGCGTAACCCGGGAATTTTAGTTCAATTAAAACCGGGTTGCGCTGCGCTTCACCCAGGCTACATTTTTACTTGTAGTTTACCTAAACTAAGTTTGGTTTTAAACAGGCATTTTACAATCTGTTAATGGTTTTTTAGGTACAACGACTTGAACGTTAATGCCTTTAATTGTTGGGCTACTTTGTGCCTTTTCAAGATATTCAATTAATGGAACATCAACTACTTTGCCATATTCAGACGAAGCTTGTCGAAAATACAATTTCCCCTTATTCTTAATTGCAAAACCTAAATGGGAAACATTTAATGCAGTGCCAATTTTTTGGCTTAGGTCCCAGTTTGGTCTAACAATTTCAATGATTGCTCCATGAGGAATTTGCGCAAATAAATACATATCGGGTTTATTTTTTTCGGGAAATAATGCAGTAAAGGGAATGTAAGGAACTTTTTCTGTAGTGACCTCTAGTTTAGCGCCTTTCTTTTTTAACTCGCCAAGTCGTTCTTCCTCTTTTATTTTATCGGCATTTTCTAGTCTAATTGTTCCGACAGTTTTATAAGCATACCAATTAGGTTTATTAATAACAGCATCGGCAATTTGAGCTACTGGTTTATTATTTTTATCTTTAATAGTTAATGTAATATCTTTAAGTATTCCATTGTATTGATTGTTTTGATTCCAATCTAAGCCTTGGAAATGATTTCGTTGTAGATAAGAAACAATACCGTTTTTATAACGCATATTTTTTATGCATTGTTGGAACGAGGGAAGCGAGTTTGACAAAGCTAAAGACAGAACCGTATTAACATAAGTATCACAATCGAATGCATCAACACGGTATTGGGGAAATTGATCGTATCGGGCTTTGGGGCCTTCTCCTAATGACCCGAGAAGATAAGGGATACCTAAAAATTGGCTACTAAACCAATCTATTCTATCTGGCATGGAATTATTCGGCATGCTGCTTAGTCTATGGTATAGTTCTTCTATTGAGGAATTAGCCTGTTTTTCAGTAGTATTTGAGTCAAAAGCATAACTTGAAAAAGATATGAGGAAACAGGTTATACAGATCAGATGTTTTAAGGGAGTCAGGGTGTACTTCATCAGTTTTTTCTATCTAAAGCCAAATAATGACTACATCTTAACCTGTTCTGAAGTATGGAGGCAAGAATGCTTAATTTAATCTGGTTAGGGATGATACTGATTTCTGTCATAGTTGGCGTGATTGAAGGGCGTATCGATGAAGTTGCTCGTGCTGTTACTGAGTCAGCCAAGCTTGGCTTTGAAATTGCTCTTGGTTTAGCTGGAATCATGTCCTTATGGCTAGGAATTATGTCCATAGCGAACGAATCAGGATTGGTTACTTTATTGGGAAAACTACTCAGACCGATTTTAAGACGATTGTTTCCTGATATTCCTGTTGAGCACCCTGCAATGGGGGCTATGACTATGAATATCGCTGCGAATATGCTGGGGCTTGCCAATGCAGCAACTCCATTTGGATTACAAGCGATGAAAGAGTTACAAACACTGAATCAGCATGCAAAAATTGCAACCAATTCTATGTGTACTTTTCTGGCAATTAATACCTCGAGTGTACAATTAATTCCTGCTACCGCGATTGCTTATTTGGCGGCAAATGGGAGCACTAATCCAAGTAGTGTGATAGTTAGTTCTTTGATTGCCACAATCATTTCTACTTTAGTTGCCATTATTTCCGTAAAACAATTAGCAAAATTACCCATATTTCGTGTTGGAAGGAAAGACAGCCTATGAGTGGATTCGCGAATCAATTATCCAATTGGATGCTTTTAGTTTTTATTGTGGGTATTCCTTTATATGCTGCGGTAGTAAAAAAAATTAATGTTTTTGATGCATTTATTGTTGGAGCCAAACAAGGTTTTGATACGATTTTGAGTATTGTTCCCTACTTAATCGCAATGATAGTGGCTATAGGCATGCTGCGCGCTTCAGGTTTTTTTAGTCTAATAGCAAATTTGCTTGCTCCTCTTTTAGCGATGATTGGTATGCCTCCAGAAGTATTACCATTAGCTTTAATCCGGCCTTTTTCAGGAAGTGCTTCAACGGGAATGATGGCAGAATTGATTCATCAATATGGTGGAGATTCAATCATTTCAAAAATTGCGGCAACGATGATGGGAAGCACAGAAACAACATTTTATGTAATTGCTGTTTATTTTGGTTCGATAGGAATTCGAAGAACACGACATGCTATTCCAGCAGGCTTATTAGCAGATCTGGCCGGAATTATTGCATCCGTGATTGTTTGTCGTTATTTATTCGGGTGATGCTTCGACAGAGCGGGGTAGCCTGGGTGAAGGTTCGTAGGACCGAAGCCCGGGTTCCACTTAGTTTCACCCAGGCTACAAATTATGAACATTTACAGATAAATGCTTTTCAACGATTGCAATCATTCGTTTTTATTGAGTTAAAGATTATCCAACTTTTGTCTTTTTCTTGCCTTTACTTTTACCTTTACTGGCGTAATTTGTTTTTTCAAGTGATTTCAAGTGGGCAAACACATTACGTACTTTCGCTTTAAATTGGGCTAATTCTCGTGCAGGAACAGGAGAGGCCGTAGGCAGATATGTTGTTGTTGGATTTCTTGGTTGATTATGAACATGAAGCTCATAATGACAATGAGGTCCTGTTGCAAGACCTGTTTGACCTACGTAGCCAATCACTTGACCTCGTTTAATTCTGCTGCCTTTGGACAGACCTTTTGCAAATCGAAGCATGTGTCCATAAAGCGTACTGTAGGTTTTATCGTGTTTGACTTCAATCATGTTTCCATAACCATTGTGTCTACCAATATTAGTAATGGTTCCGTCACCGACTGATTGAATTGGTGTTCCAATTGGGGCTGCGAGATCAATCCCTTTATGTGCTCTTTTATAGTGCAATATTGGGTGATATCTTGTAGAAGTAAAGGTTGAGCTTATATGACTGAACTTAATAGGATAGCGTGAAAAGGCTTTCTTAAAACTTTCGCCTTTAGGAGTATAGTAATCACGGTTACCATTTCTACTAATATGTCGTACTGCCTGAGCAGTCTTGCCCTGATTCGTGTAACTTACAGCAACAATATCACCAATTCCTACCATTTTGTTTTCTACATAAAAGCTGTCATAGGCAATGGAAAATCGGTCACCACTACGAACAGAACGTGAGAAATCTATATCTTTTCGTAAAATCGTAGTCATTTGCTGAATTAATTTCCTAGGGATTCCTAAGCGTTGCGCTGTAGTATATAAAGATCCTGTGACCACCCCTGTGACATAACGTTCTTGGGTTTTTACTTTTTTGGAATCTACTTTCGTTTTATAAACTGCTCCATCCCTGTAAACTGTCAGCGTTTGTATGTTATTCATTGGGATAACTAATTTTTCTAACTTATTTTTACTAATTAAAAATTTGAGTTCCTGGCTTGGTTTTATTGCGGTAAGCGCTTTTGCATAAGGATTTTTTTGCATCACTAGATGTAAGTTTTGGGCAGTTAATCCAAGGCGTTTAAATATGGTTGCCATAGAGTCACCTGATCTGGGCCTAATGGTTTGCCATTCATTGTCTTTGACAATTTTTTTGACAGGCTTAACTGTTTTAACAACGTTATCGACGACCGTTTTAGCTGTGTCCTTGGCAAGTTCAGGCTTAGACGCTTCAGTTATCTCTTCTTCTACATTTTGATAGGCGTTTTCTTGATATGTTTCATCTTGGTATTCTTCTGATACATCACCATCAGGATCAGGTAAGGCAATGGATTGAGTTGTAGGTCCTTGATGTGGGTTATGTGAAAATTTTTTTACAAGAAAATAGGGGAGTGAAAAAGCAATAATTAAGGTAAAACCCATTAATACCTTAGATGGCTTAGATTTTTTATTATTATTCGTTTTTCTTTTTTCGATATATATATAAGGTTTCTTATCCATCGTTTGCCTATACATTGCCATCCGGAACTATGCTATTGTCTGCACTTATTTAAATTTTCGGGTGACAAATTATTTTTAAATCACCTTTTTTAGGTATGGCAGGAAATTGCCAACCGGGCTAAGATACTCGGTGTGAGAAGATAGGTCAATCATTTATAAAGGTTTTGATGTCATGATAGTTGAAGATTCAGTATGTTCCGAACTAATAAGAGGCTGCGAGGAAGTACTTCCGCAGCATGAATTGGAAAAAAAACTACAAAAAGGAACTAGCTTAAAAATAAAAGCAGGTTTTGATCCAACTGCACCTGATTTGCATTTAGGACATACTGTATTACTTAATAAACTAAGGCAATTCCAGCAATACGGTCATGAGGTCATTTTTTTAATCGGTGATTTTACAGCGATGATCGGCGATCCAACAGGAAAGAACGTCACCCGTCTGCCTCTTAGTCAAGAAACCGTTCTTGAAAATGCAAAAACATATCAAGAGCAAGTTTTTAAAATTTTAGATCCGCTCAAAACAAGAGTTGCATTTAATTCCCAATGGCTTGGCCAGTTTAGTGCAGTAGACTTAATCCGTTTAGCTGCGACACACACGGTTGCTCGTATGCTAGAACGAGATGATTTTAACAAACGCTATACTACAGGGCAGCCAATCGCGATTCATGAGTTCTTGTATCCTTTACTTCAGGGTTATGATTCAGTCGCACTCAAAGCGGATGTTGAGTTGGGAGGTTCGGATCAGAAATTTAATTTATTAATGGGACGTGAATTACAAAAACATTATGGTCTTGAACCGCAAGTAGTGATGATGACTCCATTAATTGAGGGCTTAGATGGTGTGAAAAAAATGTCTAAGTCACTTGATAACTATATTGGTATTAATGAACCTGCTGTCGATATGTTTGGTAAAATTATGTCCATATCTGATGAACTTATGTGGCGATACATTGATTTGCTTAGTTTTAAAACAGGAAAAGAAATAAAGAACTTAAAGAATTCTGTAGCTCAAGGCGTGAATCCTAGAGACATAAAAATTGATTTCGCTAAAGAAATTGTGACGCGTTTTCATGATCAAACACAAGCGGAGCGTGCTCATAAAGAATTTATAGAACGCTTTCAGAAAGGAGCTATTCCAGAAGATCTGGAGGAACAAACCATATCAATGCAAGAACAACTGTCCTTGGCCCAAATATTAAAGCAAATGAATTTAACTCAGAGCACCTCAGAAGCAATTCGCTTGGTGAAGCAAGGCGCAGTTAAAGTAAATGGTGATAAAGTCGAAGATGCAACCCTTGTATTAACTGCGGGCCAGACCTATATAATACAAGTTGGCAAACGTAGAATTGCCAAACTGCATTTGCAATAAACAGAGTGTCATCATTTTTTTAAAAAAAATGAAAAAAGTGTTTGACATAGGGAGTGAAATCAGTAGAATACGCAGCACGCCTACGGGGCGGGATCATTAA
>NZ_LNYZ01000018.1 GCF_001468065.1 Legionella steigerwaltii | reverse complement strand
TATTACCCTGGCGTCTAAAAGTTGATTATTCCCATGCAGCATATTTAGTCTCATTTTTCTTAAAAAAATTCATAATTTTAAACTCATTAAATTGTATTTTAGTCAGGTAAAGTCTGATGTTGATGAGTAAATCCCCGACATTTCTGACTGGTTTAAATAAGCAAGCGTTAGCCTTCACATCCTGATTAACTAATTCTTGAGGATTTAGCTCTGGGGAATAGGGAGGCAAAAAAAATTTCTATCTCATTTTTAAATTTCTCAACATACTGCATTACTTTCTTGCTGTGATGCATACGATGATTATCTACAATCAAAAAAACTTTTTGTTTTACCTGACGGCGTAACCTGCCCAAAAACTCTATGAATTTCTTACTGTCGCAATTATTCTCAAATACCATCCAGTTCATAAATCCCTGTGGGCTAATTGCTGCAAGCATATTGACTTTAAAACGACTGCCTGTTTTCTTTATCACAGGTGTTTGGTTCACAAGGCCGTAGGTTCTCCCACGATTGTCGCAAGATTGAAGCCCCATTTCATCTGCCCAGTAAATCCTGGCTCCTTCCTGCATCGCTCTTGCTTTGATTGCGGGATAAGTCTCAGTGAGCCATCGGCTCACTTTATCAGGATCACGTTGATAAGCCTGTTTTATTGGCTTTTGTGATGAAAAGCCCAGGCGCTTAAGAAGATCTCGCAATCCACGACCTGAATATCTGATTCCAAAAGCCTTCTCAATGTAGACGCATATCGCTTTACTGTTCCACAAGGTGTAGTCAAGGCCAATTTCATCCGGAGTTTGATTCAGCAACGTTTGTAATAACGCCTCTATTTGCACTCCAGTTAAAAAGCACCGCTCAGACTCTTTTACACCGCGCTTTTTATAGTGAAAACTTGATGCGCCATTTAGTTTAAATTCACGTACATATTTGCTTACTGAGGTCAGGCTAAAACCAAATAGCTTTGCTGCTTTCGTCTTTTTTATGCCTTGCTCTACAACTGCGTAAACCACTTTTTTCCGTAACTCTAATAATACTTCTACTGATAATTCCCTGTTACTCATCTCAACAAATTGATTTAGTCAAAAGCGCGTAGAATATCACATAAAATCAATAACTTTTAGACGCCAGGGTAATA
>NZ_LNYZ01000017.1 GCF_001468065.1 Legionella steigerwaltii | reverse complement strand
CATCGGTAACACCTTTTTCTCCTAAGAAAGTGTTACCTATCATCCCGGTTTAAAGTGTTACCAGTCTACCCGGTTTGTACCCCCCTTTTATCCCCTCGCCCCTTTGGGGAGAGGGTTAGGGTGAGGGGTGTATGCAAAGTTCCCTGATTACACAGTGTAATCGGGACGAAAATTTCTATGTTTCATGTATAAATTTGACATATAATCATGCAATCGGTTACAATTATACCCAATATCTAACAAGCACATCTTTAAGAGGCTTAAACACATCATGGACATTATTTCTTAAGTACACCCTACGCCTAGGGCTATGACGGAAGCAGTCAAACAACTGCCCCATTTAGAATACTTAAGTGAGTTACATGATGCATAAGCCAATTCGATTTCAAAATCTTGGTCTTTCTTTCCCCCACAAAACATGTTTTTTAGACTTTAGTGGCCAAGTTTCCAATGGCAGTCGTATTGCGATTATTGGGCGCAACGGCAGTGGAAAATCAACCCTACTCAAATTACTTGCAGGATTACTTGAACCATCTGATGGTGACATCCATTTTCCGCAAGGATTAAATATAGGTTATGTCCCACAAGTCATTGAAGAATATAACTCATTAAGTGGAGGACAGCGTTTTCAAAAATTATTGACGCAGGCATTAGCTTCTGATCCGAATCTCTTAATGCTCGATGAACCCAGTAATCACCTGGATCGTAAAAATCGACATTCTTTGATGAGAATGCTTTCTGATTATGGAGGAACCTTAATTATGGTGACTCATGATATCGAATTATTGCAATCCACTGTAGATACGATTTGGCATATTGATCAAGCCAAAGTAAATGTCTTTACAGGATGTTATGAGGATTATTTGCGAGAGACCAATATTCAGCGTCATGCGATTGAAGATGAAATTGCAGAACTGATACGTCAGAAAAAACAACTGCATGCAGATATGATGAGAGAACAGGCACGAGCCAAAAGCAGTAGAACTCAAGGAGAAAAACACATCCAGCAGAGGAAATGGCCAACCATTGTTTCACAAAGCAAAGCGAGGAATGCACAAGAGACTTCCGGGCGTAAAAAAAGCGCGATCAGTCATAAGAAACACGAATTAAGCCAGCGTTTATCAGGGCTTTACCTAGCTGAGACAATTCATCCCAAATTTGCTGTGCATGGAGTACAAACGAACCAAACTTTAGTAACAATCAGCGAAGGTACTATTGGTTATGATGAAAACAATCCTATTTTGCGTGAATTGAGCCTCTCAATCAAAGCGCGAGACCGGGTTGCAATTTGTGGGGATAATGGTTCAGGTAAATCTACTTTGCTCCGAGCCTTATTGGGTAATCCGTCTGTAATAACAACAGGAAATTGGATTATCCCCCACGCATATGAGATTGGCTATCTTGATCAACATTACACGGCGCTGCCAGAGGATAAAACAGTATGGGAAGCGATAAGCTGTTGCTTAATAAATAAATCCAGTACTGAAATTAGGGAGCATTTAAATGATTTTTTATTCCGAAAAAATGAAGAAGTTGATGCTTTGGTTTCAACCTTATCAGGTGGAGAAAAAGCTAGGCTTTCCTTGGCACAGATTGCGGCGATCACTCCCAAAATACTTATTTTGGATGAAATGACAAACAACCTGGATAGAGAAACACGCGCTCATGTCATTCAGGTACTTAAAGCTTATCCTGGAGCAATGATTGTTATTTCCCATGATGCTAATTTTCTGAATGCTATCCAATTAACTGATCGGTATGAAATTAAGGATGGACTATTAAACACCTTATAGCTGTACCCAAAACCGAGTAAAGATTATGAATAAAAAAAACGTTTCACTAAACAAATTTTTCTTGAGTCTGATAAAACCATACAGTGTATATGTTATTGGATTATTGCTCACTGCTGCTTATTGGGGGATTAATAATGCTCTTTCTCCTTATGTGTTAAAACTAATTATTGATAAGGTTGCGGCATTTTCGGGCGATAAATCAGCTCTATTTGATGCCATAAAACCCTATGTCATTGTATATATCACACTTTGGGTATTAATTGCCGTGGACATGCGTCTTTCGGATTGGCTCCGATTGAAGTTATTCCCCTACTTACGATATGACCTGGTTAATAACATGTTTGCTTATTTGAATCAGCATTCGCATCGTTTTTTCCAAAATAACTTTGCAGGCAGCTTATCCAATAAAATCTCCGACATGACTGCGGGTACTATCGCGATTTTTACAACAATCGATGATGCGGCGGCGCAAATTGTGGGTCTTATTATTGCGATTATCAGCATGCTGATTGTGCAGCCAATATTTGCTTTGATTTTACTTATCTGGGCCATTACTTTTCTGGGGATCGCAATCGTTTATTTCAAACCGGTTCAAGACCTATCGAATTTTTTCGCGACCAGTAAAACGACCCTGGTCGGTAAAATTGTTGATAGCATAAGCAACATTACGAACTTGCGCTTGTTTTCCAGGGCTGCCTTTGAGAATCAAGTCATTCGCAATGCAACCCAGGATACGACCGATAAGGATCAGATCATGCAATGGACCATCCTGAAAATGCGTAGCTATTGGGATCTGAGTATTATCGTGCTGATCGCTGTCAATTTATATGTGCTGGTCGTTATGTACAGTAAAAACCAAGTATCCATTGGTGATTTTAGTTTTGTTATCTCATTATCAATCAGTATTTTTTATAATTTATGGTATCTGGCAAGCCAATTTGTACATTTCGCTGAAGAACTTGGAAAATGCAAACAAGCTTTAACCCTGATTTCAGAACCCCATGAGATCACGGATAAGCCCAATGCGCAGCCTCTAACAGTCACTCAAGGTCGTATTGAATTTAAAAACGTGAGCTTTCACTATGATGAAGGAGCCCATCTTTTTAAAAATAAATCCATTGTGATTGAACCAGGGCAAAAAATTGGTCTGGTAGGCTTATCTGGATCTGGAAAAAGTACTTTTGTAAATCTGATTCTTCGCTTGTTTGATGTGGAGTCAGGACAAATTTTGATTGATGGAAAAAATATTCGCGATGTAACTCAGGAATCATTGCGTGAAAATATTGCAATGATTCCGCAGGATGTAACCTTATTTCATCGCACTTTAATGGAAAACATCCGTTATGGTCATATTGATGCAACCGATGCAGAAGTTGTTGCTGCATCAAAAAAAGCACACTGCCATGAGTTCATTTCCAGACTTCCGGAAAAATATAATGCATTAGTTGGTGAACGAGGAATTAAATTATCAGGAGGACAGCGACAACGGATTGCTATTGCCCGAGCCATGTTGAAAAATGCGCCGATCCTGATTTTGGATGAAGCAACTTCAGCCCTGGATTCACTAACTGAAAAATTGATTCAGGATGGTTTGCATGTGTTAATGCAAAACAGAACAACCATTGTAGTTGCGCACCGACTTTCCACTTTATCTGAAATGGATCGTATCTTGGTTTTTGAAAAAGGGCGTATTATTGAAGATGGTTCACATGAAGAACTGATCAAAATACCAAGTCACTACAGTCGTATGTGGAAAATGCAAGCTGGGGGCTTTTTACCTGATGAGATGTAAGTAGCCTGGGTGAAGCGTAGCGTAACCCGGGTTTTCTTCGCAACAAATTTTCCCGGGTTACGGCTTCGCCTTCACCCAGGCTACAATATGATGCTTTTTAAATTGAGGCGTGTTCGGTAACTGCTTTTTTACTCGTCTCATACTGAATGTTCATTTCAGAAAGTGCTTCTGGTGAGACATCTTTTTTAGCATCAATTGCTCGTTCACTCCATTTAGGAACTCGCACTGCCTTAAAAAAATGATCTTCAGCTTGTTCAAAGCGCTTATCAAAATCAGGCGTATAAAGCTTGCCAAATCCTGTGATTTTCCCATCATCATCTGCCTCTAATGCTACAATCGCTTTTTGAAGCGTAATTGTAGCATCAGATTTTTTACCTTTGATTGCATCCTCCATGAGCTTCTTCGCATCTTCTATCTTTTCAAAAAACAGGACCTCATTGCCTAATGAGTACCCACAAACCTGCTCAAATGCGATGGTATGTAGAGGAGAAACCAAATAAGAAGCCCAATCGGTAAGACTATTACCCGCCTTAATATAAGCAGGACTAACTATCGCGAATATTGTTTTCATTTTATTTCCCTAAAAATTTAAATAGATGAAGTCTGCTCTTGAATGAACTAACTTCAATCTCCATTGAACTTGAAAAAAGTAGTGCTACAACATATAAGGGTTTCATGTGCTAAATTGACAAGTATTTGTAGCCTGTATTAGCGTTTAATCCGAGTTACAAATACTTGTCAATTCAGACAGTAAACACTTGCAGAAGATTGCAACCATTTCTCTCAGGTTAAATATTATCACACGTGTTCTATTTGTATATAAATGCCTGCCATCACTTTTTATAATTACTGCATAGATCATTTCTCATGCCTCAAGCTAAAAAGTACAGTACAAGTTAAGTGCCAATTTTGATACCTATTCCTTTAGAAAACCTCCTCAGAGAACAAATGAACATTAAGAATAATTTTCATCCACTCAACTATACTCAAAATAACCCAGTCAAAAAATTTTGAACTTGCAGGATGCAATGCTGGGCTGACCAAAAAGGAGTTTTGTTATGAAAGTTAATTATTTGCTTGCCCCTTTTATTTTAATGCCACTATGTGTTTTCAGCCAGACTCATGATGATGCGACCACCTTAATGATTTCACAAAGCCCGGAGAATAAAAACAACCAAACTGTCACTTATTCAAATGAAATAGATAGCTTAAAAAAAAACAAATCATTTACCCGTAACATTGATTATCCAACTCAAATCATTCGTATGGATCAAAACATAGAAAATCAACAACTCACCTGTGATGAAGTACATAATCAAATTGATAAAATCTTAGTAAAAAAAATAGTGAATGAACAATTTACTTATGCAATTTATATTAGTTGTATCTATAACCCAGAAACTAAATTAGCAATTCAATTTATTATTAGCAGTTATTTTGATCCTTTAAGTGATGAAGCAGTTTCCTACTTGGAATCCTATCTCAACGAATACAATGGTTCTGATTTATTAGGTACAAAATATAAAATTGAGTCTGCAAAAGGTCTCATCATTTCCCTAGAAATCGCAGCAGGGATGAAAAAAAAGCCCAATAGACCTCCTTTTGTCGAGTATCACAAAGACCGTAGCAATTTCTATTTCAAAAGCAATTATGAAATGAGAAGTAAGTTATTTAGCGATATCTATCAAAACTTCTTTTCTACAGATCCCAATAAAATACTACCTTTCCTGGATAAATGGGTTTCCTCTCATGCAAGTTCCATTTATAAAGCAGTCTTAAGAGACTCAAATTATGTTGAATTACAACCTGAAAAAATTTTCCTTATGGAAAATGAAGAACTATTTGTATCAAACTTTAAGCAGTACTTCGCACATAATTGTGAGCCTTATGAAAACCATCGATGTTTGAATCCTGGTGGAAAAATAGATAACGAGGAAAATTTTTCAGAAGCAGCGTTGTGAATTATGGAATGTAATCTGGGTTCTTTGTAGCCTGGGTGCAGCGCAGCGGAACCCGGGTTTTATGAGCATAAGTGAATCTCCCAACCCGGGTTCCGCTGCGCTGCACCCAGGCTACACTATTTGATGATATCTGATCTCTGTTTAACCTAACTCGGGCTCATATGAGGATACTTTTCGAGGCTTTAATGCGCCCTGCTCCTCGGCAATTGCTTTATCATTTACAATCTTAGTCACACAGGCATCAGACCAAACATTTAAAGCCGTTTCCAACATATCAATTAAACCATAGAAAGGTAAAATGACGCCCATAAGCACAATAGGAACGTTCATACTGGATAATAGGCTAATGCTCAAAAAGAAACATCCCATAGGTACCCCAGCATTGCCAATAGCAGCAACAGTAGCAACGAATACCCACAAAACCATGGTGCCGTAAGAAATAGGCATACCGTGATTCTGCATTAAATAAATCACCGTTGCGAAAATAAAGGCAGCACAACCATTCATGTTAATGCTGGTGCATAAAGGTAAAACAAAACGGCTTACTGCTGGTTTCACCTGCAAATTCTTTTCTATAGTATTCATTGTAACCGGTAATGTACCTACAGAAGACTTAGAGAAAAAAGCGACCGATAATGCAGGAAGCATGGAACGCATTGCGACAAAAGGCCGAATATTATTCTTTTTTAGCCATAAAGGTAAAATTACAAAACCTTGGACTAAATTGGCTAAAACAACAATCAGTAAATACTCACCAATCCCCTTGATATCCATACCTGAACGCAATTGAACAACTGTTGAGGTAATAAAACCAAACAGCCCTAAAGGAATCACTGCAATAATCCAACGCGTCATCACTAAAAACATACCGTGTGCGCCTCGGAAAAACCGCGTAAGGGTATCACGTGCTTCTTCATCAGGAATTTGACGCACTGCAATGCCGATAATAATACTTAAGAACAAGACCCCCATAACTTGTTGTTCAAGAAAAGGAGATAATAGATTAGTAGGGACAATATTTGCCAGATATCCCAAATAACCTAAACTGCTCGCTGATTTGGCTGCTTGCGACACATCCAAATTGACTTGCACTGAGCTGGGTTGAATGATGATATAAAGCAAACAACTGATCACTGCAGCCACTACAGTAGTAGAAAAAGTATACTTAATCGTACGCTGCCAGATTTTTTTCATATATCCATCAGTTTTGTAGTTAGCTAAGGTAACAATGATGGATAAAGAAATGATGGGTAAACTGATGCACTTAAAAAGTTTAATAAACAAATCAGAAATCAATAGCCCTGTTTCTTTCAACACGGCAATGTCTGACAATCCACTGGCAATACCCAAACCAATCATTAAAGCGTAAATCACGGGAGTGCTGAAAATGAGTTTTTTCTGTTGTTGATGCGCTGCACACATGTTGGTGATCCTTAAAAAATGAAAGTAAAGAGATTAGTTAGCAGCAACAACAAGAAACAAGTTTAAAATGAGTGAGAGTTGAACGATGAGTTGTTTGGTTCGAGTGAGTTAACATAAAAACCTTATCTTCGACATGATTAAAATATGTACAATGAGAAATATTCTAACACATCCAGCCTGTTCGTCAAGAGATTTTAACCCCTTTAACACTATAATTTACCAATAACTACACTTACACACGTGAACGTTCACGTTTGTACATGTGAGTGCAGGATTCAAATTTTCAATCTACCAACTCAATGCACTTGATTTGTTGCTTTAACCGAATGATTCGGCGATAAGCATCTTCGATACGTTGGTGTTCTATTCTTTGCTTGAAAACAAGTCGCTCAATTACTTCAATCACTTCTGGCGCCGTAATTTTCCCTAATTGATTCGCGAAAATAAGCATATCAGCCCCTGCATTGATTGACATGCATAAGGCATCTTCAAGTGAGTAATGATCTGTAATTGCTTGCATTTGTAAGTCATCAGCAATGATGACTCCATCATAGCCAATCGTCTCACGCAACGAGCTGGTTAAAATATCATGGGATAAAGTAGCTGGTAAGCCCTGCTTATCCAACTGTTTATTCACTACATGTGCAGTCATAATCAGAGTTGGTTTATAAATATCTTTTGCTAATTGGTAATAAGGAACCAACTCTTCTCTACAGAATGTATTGGTAACGTCCACAAAACCTTTATGGGTATCTCCCAATGCACTGCCATGACCTGGGAAATGTTTATAACAACAAGCAATACCATAATGATAAAAAATATCAACAAATTTTCTGGCCAAACGAACTACATCATCAGGATTCATTGAAAAACTACGCTGTAAGCTTCCAATAATTCCTTGCTCATCTTGTAAATGCAAATCAACAACTGGAGCGAAATTAAGATTAAACCCTAAAGATTTTAAGGTAAATGCCATTTGCGTCAATTCAGCCTGTAAAGCCTCAGGAGATAATTGTGCCATATTGTGGGCACTCATGGTGGGCATACATCCTTCAATCCGTGACAAACGATCAATAGCTCCCCCTTCATAATCTATAGCAATTAATAAGGGCAAATCATTATTTCTGTAATTTATTTCTGAAGAATAATAATTGAGTTGGTGGGTTAGGCGTTTGATTTGTACCTGATTTCTTAAATTCTTACCATATAATCCCGTAGAAATATCTTGATCAAATAACAAAACGCCACCTAGTCCATCCGATGATAGCCATTCAGCAACAGGGCTTTTGTCGTGGATATCAAAACCATCAAAGCCCATAATTAACATTTGACCAATTTTATTTCTAAGAGTAATCATCAGTCGCTCCGTCAACAAATAAGGAAAAATCCTTCCTAAAAATTAGTTTTAGTTTTATGTTGTAGCGAGAATCATACACAAAGATAAAAATTAATGCCATTTATATCTTTTTTGGTGGTATCGGCGGAATACCATCAAAATTACAACTGCAATTGCCTGATACATCAGGAGGCAGAGGAACGAGTGAAAAATCACTAGGATAGCAAACCGTGACATTCCAAGCTGAGTCTCCAGGATTTATTGTATTGGGCAAAGACCAATAATTTTTGGCACTATATGTTTTCCCTTTATCACTTTCCCAAAAAACCGGGGAAAACTGAGCTCGATACATTAGTTTTTGACCCGCTTCACAAGGAAAAGTTTGACGTATCCAAGACTTTCCGGAAGGGACTGTTATCGTAGTTAGAATTTTAGCCGATGCCGCGTCCATTACATCTACAGATACATTATATTTAGTCCAACAACTGTCTTTAACTAAAGTGTAATAACAGGTAATAGCAGCCCAAAGCGGGCTTGATGAAATAAGGCTTAGAATTAAAATAAAAGTTCTTGCTAACATAATTCAATCCTTTTAAATAAAACGTCTTAACAATTTATTTGGCCACAATGGTCAATGAGCCGTTAACAGTCTTTAGAACCATTTATTTATAGTATATACATTATCTATTATAAATTATGTATATAAGTTATAAATTTAGGTCTGCACAAGGGTTGATTTTATTATCCGACCTGTATAAGCTTGCCCGAATTGGAGAGATGGCCGAGCGGTCGAAGGCGCACGCCTGGAAAGTGTGTATACGGCAACGTATCGAGGGTTCGAATCCCTCTCTCTCCGCCAAGCTCGATAAAAAGGCGGTTGTATCATGCTTAAGGTGCTTGCCTTTTTTTATGTTTACTATTCCCATAGGTACTTTTGCAGTGATGGAACTAGGCCTGTAAAAAGGTTCTAAAAAATTCTTATTATTGGCATGCAAGAGTATGATTATGAACAATTCATTTAGGGATATGGCATATGAAATTAATTATAATAGGAATTTTATTATCATTTAATGTAATCGCTAGTGATTATTTCCCTAAACTGACATCACAAGATCAGCCATGGTCTGTTACTGCAAGTGCTGGTACAGGCAGTTATCAAGTCTCTTCTAGAGACAAAAATGCTCCAATAGGACGATTAGCACTGGCTAATGAAATGATGCTTGCAGGAAATATTGCATTGGGCTTGGAATTAGGATTGCAAACAGGGACCCGAATAAAACTAGACATTCCTCAAGAAGCGTTTCATGCGTTTAAAAAATGGATACCGATGCAAACTACTCTTGCCCCTACGTTGGATTTATTAATTACTACCAAAAGTGATCCTCTGGGAAATAGTTCTTTTTTTGCTCAATTAAAAGGAGGCCTGGCTTACAGACATTGGCGGGATGAGCGTGTTCCTCTAAATGACATCTCCCAATTAGCAGGTGAAATACAAGCAGGATTTGGCTATCCAATTACCGCTTTGGCTAGTTTAAGTTTGTTGTATCAAGGAATATTTAGTGGCAATGGTCCGAACTTTCATTTGGATACCTATTCTAAAAGAGATCAATTATCTAACATCCCTACGTTACATGCGGTGCTCGTAGGATTATCGGTTAATTTATAAAAATAATTGTAGCCTGGGTGCAGCGCAGCAGAACCCGGGAATATAATGGCCCCCATCCCAGGCTCCGCTGCGCTGCACCCAGGCTACCAAGCTAATCCGGGCTACAAAGCACCTATGTCTTAGTCACAAATAAATAAAGGATCTTGAGGAAAAGTCAGATTTGAATGCATCTTGAATGAAAAGGTGGCTTTTCCTAGGCTATAATGTGATCAAAACGGATCTACTTCTCTAATGATTTGCAGGAGTATTATCATGAAAGAACAACATTACGCTTATAAAATAACCCATGGAACATTAGGCTTGAATTGTCCTCATTCTGCCTTGGAAAATGATAAAATGGTGGACTTGTTAAAAGAAATAGAAAACCAGCATAGCGATGGAATATTCTGGATATTTAAACAATTTGGTGATCAACCTCAAGAACCACTGTGCATTATAGACTGCTCAAAAAAACGAATTTACTTTCATTATTCCGGTGAAGTTGAAGATTTAAAGGATGCTATAGGCAATTTAAGCCATTAACTTGCTCTCATAAGCGGTTTGTTTATTTTCTTGAATCAAAGTGAATGTTATTTTTTATTTTGATTCTATTTAAATCGTGTCAACTCTAGACAAATGGTTTTTTTTTAGTCACCATTCCCTTCTTTTATTCTAGAGAAAAGTGCTATGTCTTTAAAAGCCAAAATAATTATTTTAAGTTCTATCTTTTTTAATTTATTACCTTGTGCTTACGCAGCTTCTGCAGCAAAGCATATTGAAAATGATACAGCCATTCAAAATGCTGTTTTATTCTATATTAACCAATACAGGCAGCAACACGGCTTATCTAAGCTTACAATGGATAATAATATTGTAATTCAAGCCAAACAACACTCTCAAGATATGGCGAACCACCGTATGCCTTTTGGGCATCAAGACTTTGGAAAACGTATTGCTAAACTGCGTTCACAAATTAAAAATACTGGTGGTGGAGCCGAGAATGTTGCCTACAACTACAAAACGGCTCAAATCGTAGTCAGCCAATGGCTCCGTAGCCCAGGACATAAAAAAAATATTGTAGGAAATTATAATCTAACTGGTATAGGGGTTGCTCGTGACAAACAAGGCAAACTTTATTATACCCAAATTTTTCTACAAACAAGCAAAAACCCTCCTCAAAGACACGCTGCAAGAAGAACCTACATGGGTGTTCCCTTTTTTGGCATTCACAAACATAGTTAATGTTTCATAGATTCGTAGCCTGGGTGCAGCGCAGCGAAACCCGGGTTCCACTTCGCTTCACCCAGGCTACAAAACAATAAATTTCTCATGAACTTAATTTCTCTCATTAATTCAATAAATTAATTAAACCTTGATCAACTTTAACGAAATCTTTGCAAAAAACCAGCGAAATCAAGTGGCATTAGAACGTAGATTGGCCTATCATAGAATCATAGACAGTACACATTGTTCAGCCAACATTATTACTTTGGGAGCCAGAGTGAGAGTGCGGTGAGCAAGCTTAGTAAAGTACTAAGAAGCCTAAAACACTCCAGAGGAGTCCACCTTGGTAAAAAGGACTGTACTCAATCTTACTGTCTATCCCGAATTCCATAAAAAGGCGTATTATTTTAATACGCCTTTTTTATTTCTTAAATTGTAGCCTGGGTGCAGCGAAGCAGAACCCGGGAATACAGTATAACCAATCCCTCCCGGGTTCCGCTTCGCTGCACCCAGGCTACAAAACTAGTACAGCTATAGTGGGAAGTCCTCGTTACACTCGGGATGACAGTATTACTTGTTCGATTGTTTTTTTTTATGTATAACCACTATAATCAAACAGTTAAAGAAACCTGAGTTAGAATTATAATTAATACACGCTTTCTATAATGGACACTCAAGCAAATGGATATTTTATTAATTTTTCTTGTCCTATTCTTTTTTAGCTTATCTTTTGGGCTAATCCGATTCTTTGATTATTTATCAAGGAGTGAATCATGAGCTTGTATTTAAGTTGCGGAATAATTGCTGTGTGTTTGTTAATCTATTTGTTAGTTGTGTTATTCAAACCTGAGTTATTCTAGGGGGATGGATTTAATTTAAACACAGGAAAGGACCCTTATGACAAAACCTGGTTTTTTGCAAATTGTATTTTATTTGTTCTTTTTGTTACTCCTTGTAAAACCATTAGGTTGGTACATGTCACGAGTGTATCAAGGCCGCTCCTGTTTATTAGATACTGTTTTAAGGCCTTTTGAACATCTCATCTACAAGCTTTGCGGTATTCATACACAAGAAGAAATGGGATGGAAAGCCTATTTATCAGCCATGCTCTTCGTTAACTTGGCTGGATTTCTTCTTGTTTATCTCATACAACGAATCCAATTTTATCTCCCATTAAACCCTCAAGGATTTGCCTCCCCATCGCCTGATCTTGCATTTAATACCGCAATTAGCTTTTCCAGCAATACTAATTGGCAAGCCTACGGTGGTGAAACAACGATGAGTTATTTTACGCAAATGTTTGCACTAACCGTACAAAATTTTATCTCGTCAGCAACAGGTATGTCATTACTCATTGCATTTATACGCGGCCTCGTAAAACATGAAAGTAACAGCCTAGGAAATTTTTGGGTAGATACTGTACGTGGAATACTCTATATCTTATTGCCATTGTCTTTAGTTTTTTCACTTATTCTGTGCTCTCAAGGGGTCATTCAGAATTTTAAGCCGAATCAAAAAATCAATCTGATGCATGCTTTTACCTATCAACAACCCATAACGGATGAAGCAGGTAAGCCTGTATTAGATGGCCAAGGTAATCCTCAAACCACACCTGTAAAAATAACAGAACAAATTATTCCTATGGGACCAGTAGCATCACAAATTGCCATTAAACAACTGGGTACTAATGGCGGTGGTTTTTTTAGTGCTAATTCTGCTCATCCATTTGAAAATCCCACACCATTAACCAACTTTCTGGAAATGGTAGCAATCTTGCTTATTCCAGCCGCTCTTTGTTTTACGTTTGGCACTATGGCTCGAGATAAAAGGCAAGGTTGGGCAATATTAATTGCTATGGCCATTCTTTTTGTTCCATGGTTACTATTTGAAGTTGCCATCGAACAAGTAGGAAATCCCTCATTTCAACAAATGGGGATTGATACTATAGCGCAATCAGAACTTTACCCTGCTGGAAACATGGAAGGTAAAGAGACACGTTTTGGTATTGTCAATTCAGCAATCTGGGCCACAGCAACAACAGCAGCCTCTAATGGTTCTGTCAACTCCATGCTCGATTCATTTACCCCTCTAGGAGGATTAGTTCCTTTATGGATGATGCATCTGGGTGAAGTCAGCTTTGGAGGTGTTGGTTCTGGGCTATATGGGATGTTAATGCTGGTTGTTCTCACTGTATTTATTGCTGGACTTATGGTTGGTAGAACCCCTGAATATTTAGGTAAAAAAATTGAACCTTATGAGATGAAAATGGCCTCTATCGCTGTTTTAATTATGCCTTTAATTGTCCTCATTGCCACAGCCTATGCTTCAGTAACCCCTGCTGGAACAAGTTCTATAGCAAATCCCGGGGCACATGGATTTACAGAAATACTCTATGCATTTACTTCTATGGGAAATAATAATGGCAGTGCTTTTGCTGGTTTGAATGCCAACACCCCTTTTTATAATATTGTCGGCGGCGTACTTATGTTGATCAGCCGCTATTGGCTTGCTATTCCTGCACTTGCAATTGCCGGTTCTCTCGTTAGAAAAAAGCGGATTCCTAATAGTTTAGGTACATTAGCCACACACACCCCGCTTTTTATTACTTTATTAGTCTGTATTGTCATTGTTATTAGTGCATTGTCCTTTTTACCAGCCCTTGCCCTTGGTCCAATTGTGGAGCATTTGATGCTTTGGGGGAAATATGGCTTCTAAATCACATTCTATTTGGGATTTTAGCATTATTAGAGGCGCTCTACTCGATTCATTTTTAAAATTAGCCCCTCATACCCAAATAAAAAATCCGGTCATGTTTACCGTTTATGTGAGTTCAATTATCACTACTGCTCTTTTTATACAGGCACTCCTAGGAAATGGAGAGGCTCCACCCTTGTTTATTCTAGCGATTAGTTTATGGCTTTGGTTTACACTCTTGTTTGCTAACTTTGCGGAAGCTATGGCAGAAGGTCGAGGCAAGGCCCAGGCACAAGAATTACGTCGCGCACGACAAGAAATTCAAGCTAAAAAATTGGCTAAGGCATCTAAAAGCGCAAAATTCACGATGATTCCATCAGTGCAACTCCGTGCTGGGGATTTGGTTTTGGTTGAAGCAGGCGATTTTATTCCCAGTGACGGTGAGATTATTGAAGGAATTGCTTCAGTCAATGAAAGTGCCATCACCGGCGAAAGCGCCCCGGTAATTCGTGAAAGCGGTGGAGATCGAAGTGCAGTCACTGGAGGGACTCAAATTATCTCAGATTGGCTTATCATCCGTATTACTTCGAATCCGGGTGAAACCTTCTTGGATCGAATGATTTCCCTAGTCGAAGGTGCAAAAAGACAAAAAACTCCGAATGAGCTCGCATTAACAATTTTACTGGCCGCACTAACCATCGTGTTCCTGGTGGTTTGCAGTACCCTACTCTCTTTTTCAATTTTCAGTGTATCTGTCACTAAATCAGGCTCAGCAATTTCAATCACAGTACTCGTTGCTCTTTTTGTTTGTTTGGCACCAACAACGATTGGGGGGTTACTTTCTGCAATTGGTATTTCTGGCATGGATCGTATGATTCAAGCCAATGTCATTGCTTTATCCGGACGCGCTGTTGAAGCTGCGGGTGATGTTGACGTTTTATTGCTTGATAAAACAGGGACAATTACTTTAGGAAACCGTCAGGCAACAGAATTTATTCCAGCAGAAGGAGTCAATGTCAGAGATTTAGCCGACGCAGCTCAATTGGCTTCTCTTGCTGATGAAACGCCTGAGGGTCGAAGCATTGTTATTCTTGCGAAAAGAAAATATAAATTGCGCGGCAGAGCACTTGCTCAGCTGAATGCAACCTTTATTCCTTTTACCGCACAAACCCGAATGAGTGGCGCAAATCTTGGAACTCGACAAATTCGCAAAGGCTCATCAGAAGCCATCGAAGAATACATTAATGAGTTAGGGGGTAACGTTCCTGAAAATGTGAAAACTAATGTTGAAATTATTTCGCGCCAAGGAGGAACAGCGCTGGTTGTTACAGAAGGCCCAAAAGTACTGGGAATTATTCGTCTTAAAGACATTATTAAAGGAGGAATTCGTGAGCGATTTGCGCAATTAAGACAAATGGGGATTAAAACCATCATGGTAACAGGCGATAATCCGCTAACTGCTGCCTCAATTGCCGGCGAAGCAGGAGTAGATGATTTTCTTGCCAATGCAAAGCCCGAAGATAAACTTAAATTGATTCGCGACCTACAGGCTCAAGGTCATTTAGTAGCAATGACTGGTGACGGGACCAACGATGCCCCGGCACTTGCACAAGCTGATGTTGCAGTAGCCATGAATTCAGGAACACAAGCCGCAAAAGAAGCAGGTAATCTAGTCGATTTGGATTCAAATCCTACTAAATTAATTGAAGTCGTTGAAATAGGTAAACAGTTGCTTATGACACGCGGTTCCTTAACGACATTTAGTCTTGCTAATGATATTGCGAAATATTTTGCTATCTTACCCGCGGCATTTGCAAGTACGTATCCAGCACTGAATGTTCTCAATATCATGCATCTTCAAACACCGCAAACTGCTGTGCTTTCCGCAGTAATTTTTAATGCACTTATTATTGTTTTACTCATCCCTTTAGCCTTACATGGAGTAAAATACCGACGACTTCCTGCGGCTCAACTCCTTAGAAAAAATGTAATTATCTATGGGTTAGGTGGATTAATCGTTCCTTTCATCGGCATTAAAATCATTGATTTGCTCTTAACAATGTTGGGTTTAACAGGATAAAAAATGGTTATGGAAGCTCTAAAACAAATAAAAATCGCCTTAATCTTTCTACTTCTTTTTTCAGTTCTGACGGGTTTAATCTATCCTGCATTCGTTACTGCATTAGCTCAAATATTTTTTCCTTATCAAGCAAATGGCAGCTTGTTACGATACGAAGGCAATCCAATTGGTTCTGCACTCATCGGACAATACTTCGATGCACCCAACTACTTTTGGGGACGTCCTTCTGCCACAACCCCATTTCCCTACAATGCAATGAATTCCTCCGGTTCAAATATGGGACCTTCTAATCCAGAGTTTTTAGATACTGTAGGAAAGCGGATCGCTGGACTTCACCAATTCTCTTTGGCCGATCAAAATGAAACAGCCAAGCAATTAATCCCAGTAGATTTAGTTACTGCATCTGCCAGTGGATTGGATCCTGAAATAAGCCCACTCGCAGCCTTTTATCAGATACCTCGCATTGCCAAAGCACGCCGGATTTCAGAACAAGAAATTCAAGAACTAGTGAATCAATTAATAAAAAAACGCACCCTGCATCTTTTGGGAGAACCACGAATCAATGTATTAGAGCTTAATTTAGCTCTGGATCACATAAGGACTACTAAATGACCGATAAACGCCCTGATCCCAATGCATTATTACAACAGGTCTTAGAAGAAGAACAACAAAAGCAAACTGGCAAACTCAAAATTTATCTCGGTGCTGCACCAGGGGTAGGGAAAACTCACTCCATGCTCCATGAAGCAATGCAAGAGCAATCTAAAGGATTAGACATTGTAGTTGGTATTGTCGAATCGCATGGACGATCTGAAATAGAGGAAATACTTAAAAATTTCGTCATCTTGCCTAAAGTAACAATTGATTATCACGGAAAACAATTACAAGAATTTGATTTGGACGCTGCTCTGAAAAGAAATCCAGGATTAATCCTCATGGATGAAATGGCTCATACAAATGTTAGCGGTGTACGGCATAAAAAGCGCTGGCAAGATATTAAAGAACTGTTGGACCGTGGAATTGATGTATGTACTACCCTCAATGTTCAACATATAGAAAGCCTCAATGATGATGTGTCACAAATCATTCATGCCCCTGTTCAGGAAACTGTTCCGGACGCTATGATAGAAAGAGCCAATACAATTGAGTTAGTCGACTTAGCCCCAGAAGATTTATTAAAACGCCTTTCCGAGGGTAAAGTCTACGTCCCCAAACAAGCGCGTCTCGCTGCAGAGTTTTATTTTCGCAAAGGTAATTTAATGGCGTTACGTGAATTGGCATTACGTACTCTAGCAAAACGGGTTAATACCCAAGTACTTTTATACAGACAAGGCCAAGGGATTAAACACATCTGGCCCATCATGGAAAAAATACTTGTTTGCGTTGGCCCTGGTCCGGAATCACATAAATTGATTCGAGCAGCCAAAAGGATGGCTACTAGCCTACAAGCGGATTGGATTGCAGTATATGTTGACTCTACTCGAGTTCAATTGTCCAGGACTCAACGAAATCAAGCCATAAAGAATTTATTTTTTGCAGAACAGTTAGGTGCTGAAACTCATATTTTAATGGGTTATGACCTTGTTAAAGAAATCATCAATTTTTCCCGTGAACAAAATGTCACACTCATTATGATCTGCAAACAAATTCGTACTCGATGGAGAAATTTTTTCTTTCGCATTTTGGCCGACGAAATTTTACGCTATAGTGGTGAAATTGATGTATATACGATGACCATAGCATCAAAGAAATCAAGTGAAAAATCTCTTCTTAAACCAAAGACGTCTTGGTTTTATTACCTTTTATCGACTGGCATTGTCGCAATTACGACATTTCTCAATTATTTAATTTATCCTTTAGTCAACGAAACCAGTTTAACTCTAGTCTATTTAATAGGAATGATTTGCATTGCTTTATTAGGGCGTACAGGCCCTGCAATCGCAGGAATTATTCTCAGCATATTGGCATATGATTATTTGTTTATTCCACCGTACTACAGTTTTTTCATTTCACAATCCGATTATTTCTTCACTTTGATTATGATGTTCATTATGGCGCTTATTATTTGCCAACTAACCTTAGTCACCCGCCGCCAATCAGAAATTGCCCGTCTTGCAGAATATCAAACATCAGCCTTATATACTTTAAGTCGAAGATTATCGAGAACGCGTGGCATAGTCAGATTACTCAGAACTGGGGTCAATTATATTTCAGAAATTTTTCACTGTGAGATTATTGCGCTATTACCAAAAAATGGACAGCTCGTTGTTCGAGCGAGCGCGAAATCACATCAAGAATTGGACGAAAAAGAATACAGCATCGCCCAGTGGGTATTTGAACTAGGACAAAAAGCAGGATGGGGAACTGATACGCTCTCATTTTCTAATGCATTGTTTATTCCTTTGCTTGGCGCACGCGGTACAATGGGAGTTTTGAGGGTCCAACCCACTAAGAACAGTGATTATACACCTGAAAAAATACAGCTTCTGGAGTCATGCGCGAATCAAATTGCGCTGGCTATCGAGGTAGACAATTTGCAAGAAGAACAAAATAAGCCAAGCAATCTTCTTTGATAATCATTCTTAGCCGTTGTAGCCTGGTTACAATTTCTGCAATACTCAGATTACTCTGGAAAATCAGTCTAAATTACAATAGGATAATGAATATTTAGGTAAAAAGGATTTACCCCATGATGATTGCAACCCTACTAGCACCAGGCAATGAAACCCGAGTAGCCATCACCCCTAACTCAGCAAAGCACTTTATCAAATCAGGTTTTGAAGTCGCTATAGAAAAAAATGCAGGTCTCGCTGCAAGCTTTAGAGATCAGGATTATGAGCAAGTTGGTGTATCGATTCAGAATAAAAAAAGTATATTGGAGAAAGCCAACGTTCTTCTTTGCATTCATGAGCCTGATCCCAAAGAGCTAGAGGGTTTATCCCAAGGTGCCCTAGTCATAGGCCATATCGATAATGTTCCAGAGAGTAAATTAATTACCTGGTGCAAGGAAAAACAAATTACGTTATTTTCAATGAACCTAATACCTCGGATAAGTCGCGCCCAAAGCATGGATAGTCTATCCTCACAAGCAAATTTAGCAGGCTATAGAGCGGTCTTAGAAGCATGCACTCAATTTCATCGAGCAATTCCCATGATGATGACCGCTGCAGGAATGATTCAACCAGCGAAAGTACTTGTTCTTGGTGCTGGAGTTGCAGGTTTACAGGCAATAGCAACAGCCAAACGTTTAGGTGCCGTAGTTTATGCATTTGACGTACGACGTGCAGCAAAAGAACAAGTTGAAAGCTTAGGCGCGGAATTTATTGAGGTAAGCCAGGATCAAGACAGTGAAACCAAAGGAGGATACGCCTCCGAAATGAGTGAAGAGTATAAAAAACTTCAGGCAGAACTTATTGATCAATACGCTAAATTAGCAGATATCGTTATTTCTACAGCCTTAATCCCCGGTAGAAAAGCACCTATTTTATTGTATAAAAAAACTATAGAACAAATGAAAACCGGTTCAGTTGTCGTTGATCTTGCAACCTCCAGAGGAGGAAATTGTGAAGTCAGTATTCCTGATAAAACAATAAAACATGGAGAAGTAACTGTCATTGGTTTAAGCAACATGGCGGGATTGGTTCCGGCTACTGCAAGCGAGCTTTATGCTAATAATCTAGTGCATTTGATTAGCCTCTTAGCATCAAACCCGCCCGAAATTACGTTAAATCCTAATGATGAAATCATTCAGCAAGCAGTGCTTTGTCATCAGAATCAATATCTACCGTTCCAGGTAATAAAGGAGACACAAAATGCATGAGATGAACACTCTTGGAAATCCATACATTGCCATACTGACCATTTTCGTTTTGGCCTGCTTTGTTGGATATTATGTGGTTTGGAAAGTCACCCCAGCCCTACATACCCCATTAATGTCAGTAACCAACGCCATATCCAGTATTATTGTTTTAGGGGCACTTATTGCTGCAGGTACTCAGCTAACAGGGAAAATCACGTGGATTGGCGGCCTTGCAATATTTATTACCTCAATTAACATTTTTGGTGGATTTGTTGTAACCCAACGTATGTTACGTATGTATAAAAAATAATTACAAAAATTGTAACCATTCACCACGATTTTAGAATCTTGGTGAAAAGTCAGATTTGAGTGCAGGTTGGACGAAATATGGCTTTCGGTGAATAGTTACAAAAAATAAGGATGACTTTTCATGACAACCCTGGTTCCTTTATTTTATCTATTATCTGCTGTGTGTTTTATACTGGCGCTCAAAGGTCTAGCCAGTCCTGCATCGGCACGAAGAGGAAATCTTTTAGGAATTGCCGGTATGATTCTCGCGGTAGGCTCAACCTTGATGATGCCTACGACATACCATCAGTCCCTACTCATTTGTTTAATCATCGCAGGAGGAATAATAGGAACCTTCATTGCTTTCAAAATTAATATGACCGCTATACCGCAGCTTGTTGCTGCGTTTCATTCATTAGTGGGTATGGCTGCAGTATTAGTTGCGTTCTGTGCGTTCTTATCCCCTACTTCGTTCCATATCGGAGTTCCAGGAGCCATAGCCAAAGCAAGTCTTGTCGAAATGAGCCTTGGTTTAATTATAGGTGCCATCACTTTTTCAGGTTCGGTAATTGCCTTTCTCAAATTGCAAGGAATTATGTCGGGCGTCCCTATTAAACTCATAGGCCATAATACGATTAATCTTGTTACCGCAGTAGTCATCGTCATTTTATTTGTTTTGTTTTTAATTAATCAGACGCTTACACTTTTTAGTGTAATGGCCGGGCTCTCTTTTTTACTGGGTGTATTACTCATTATCCCTATTGGTGGTGCGGACATGCCTGTAGTTATCTCCATGCTTAACTCGTACTCAGGGTGGGCAGCTGCAGGTATTGGATTTACACTCAGCAACCATTTACTTGTGATTACTGGAGCCTTAGTAGGCGCGAGCGGGGCTATCCTGAGTTATATCATGTGTGTAGGGATGAACCGTTCGATTTTTAACGTGATTTTTGGAGGTATCCAATCTTCAGGAAGTCATTCACAAGCTAATGCAACAAATGAATCGCGCTCGGTACGACAAGGAAATGGTGAAGATGCAGCATTCCTCTTAAGTAATGCTAAAGATGTAATCATTGTTCCAGGATATGGTATGGCAGTAGCACATGCGCAACATGCAGTTAAAGAATTAGTTGATGCCCTTGAACATCGCAATATCAAAGTTCGCTTTGCTATCCACCCGGTTGCTGGTCGTATGCCCGGACATATGAATGTGTTACTCGCGGAAGCCAATATTCCTTACGATAGGGTTTTTGAACAAAGTGAAATTAACCGTGATTTTGCAAGCTGTGATGTAGCGTATGTTATTGGAGCGAATGACATCACCAATCCCGCAGCAAAAACTGATCCAGGCTCACCAATTTATGGCATGCCAGTCTTGGAAGTAGAAAGAGCAAAAAATGTATTATTTGTTAAACGAAGCTTAGCTCCAGGCTATGCAGGCGTCGAAAACGATTTATTTTACCACGATAATACGTACATGCTTTTTGGTGATGCCAAAGCAATGACTGAATCTATTGCTAAGGCTTTGGAAGCATTGTAATCCCTCAATAGTACAAGTCCCAATGTAGCCTGGGTGAAGGCAAAGCCATAGCCCGGGTTTCGATGTCGATAATTTAGTTCCAACGTTTGCCATACATACAAAATAAAGGTATCTTAGCTCGTTTACTATCATTATGGAGTTGTATAATGCTACGAAAATTTGGGCTTGGCTTGTTGTGTGTCGCCGCGTCTTTAAGTACAAGCGCGTATTCAATGGAAACTCATTTACTCCGACAAGGAGTCACAATTGAATATGAATTGCCTAGTAATGATCCTCAACTATTTCTTAACTATCTATTTTGGCCAGTAGAAGCCAATTGTAAAATAGTTACAGAAGATGTAAGTGATGAATTTCTAGTTATGGCATTAGCTAAAAAAGGAAAAATTAATGACATCAGTTTGTCAGCAGGAGAATCGCTACGAATCACTGTACATCCAGGTGAAAATCTGAAGATAAGTGCTGAATCTGGTGCAAAAGTTGAAATCACAAATTTTGGTCAACATACTGTTAAAGCAATTTGTACTGCTTAATGAAGAAGTCTTTTATATTGTAGCTTGGGTGCAACGAAGTGAAACCCAGGTTCCGCGATGCTTCACCCAGGCTACAAATTAACAACCTAATGCTCTCTTGTCGCATGAAACTTAATTTTAGGATACCGTTCTTCAGCCATTGTTAAATTAACACGAGTTGGAGCAAGATACATCAGCGCATCGCTTCCATCCAAAGCCAAATAATCATGTGCTTTTGTTCGGAATTCACTCATTGCTTTATCATCATCAGAGTAAACCCAACGAGCACAAGCAATATTCACTGTTTCATAAATACAATCCACTTTATATTCATGTTTTAAACGATGAGCTACTACATCAAATTGCAGCACACCAACTGCTCCTAGAATTAACTGGTTGCTATTTAATGGTCGAAATACTTGCGTCGCGCCTTCCTCAGATAATTCGATTAAACCTTTTAATAAAGCCTTGCTCTTTAATGGGTCTTTCAAGCGCACTAGCCGAAACAACTCCGGTGCAAAATTGGGAATACCAGTGAATTTCAATTGCTCACCTTGAGTAAAGGTATCACCAATCCGAATCGTTCCATGGTTATGTAAACCAATAATATCACCAGATAAAGCAATTTCTGTATGTGAACGATCACCCGCCATAAAGGTTAGTGCATTGGAAATTTGCACCTCTTTACCAATACGCAGGTGATTGATTTTCATTCCTTTTCTGTAAGCCCCAGAACAGATCCGTAAAAAAGCGATTCTATCTCTGTGTTTGGGATCCATATTAGCCTGGATTTTAAACACAAATCCGGAGAAAGCATCTTCATTAGGAGATACAATGCGCTCCTGGGCTGTCCGAGGTTGTGGGCCTGGAGCATAGCGCACATAATCGTCCAATAACTCTTTAATGCCGAAATTATTAATTGCCGAACCAAAATAAACTGGCGTCATTTTGCCCGCTAAATAGTCCCCCAAATTGAATTCATGAGAAGCTCCTTTTACCAATTCAATTTCTTCACGTAACTCTTGAGCGCTATCACCCAATAGTTCATCCAACTGAGGATTATCCAAACCTTTAATTTGCATGGCCTCTTGTTTTTGTGCATTTTTGCCAGGCTGATATAGATAAACAATGTCTTCATAGCGATGATAAATGCCTTTAAAACGTTTCCCCATACCGACAGGCCAGGTAACCGGGGCACATTGAATACCTAAAACTGATTCAACCTCATCCAACAAATCAATAGGATCTCGACCTTCACGATCCAGTTTATTAATAAAAGTCATGATTGGCGTATCACGCAAACGACATACTTCCATCAACTTAACCGTTCGTTCCTCAACCCCTTTAGCTACGTCAATAACCATTAATGCTGAATCTACTGCGGTCAGCGTACGGTACGTATCTTCAGAAAAGTCCTCATGCCCAGGGGTATCTAACAAATTCATTACATGCTGATTATGCACAAACTGCATCACTGAGGTCGTAATCGAAATACCGCGCTCTTTTTCCATTTCCATCCAATCTGAGGTCGCATGTCGATCGGCTTTACGTCCTTTTACTGTCCCTGCCAATTGAATTGCACCTCCGAACAAAAGTAATTTTTCAGTTACTGTTGTTTTACCTGCGTCAGGGTGAGAGATAATTGCGAAAGTTCGTCGTGTATTAAAATCCTGATAAAAATCGGACATGAAGTTCTCTAAATAAATATAAGGTTGTCGTATGTAGTGAATTTTAAGACATTCCTGAACAAATACAAGACGAGCCATTGGTTCTAAGGTAATCAAATGTTCAAAAAAGGTAATTACACTGAATTTAAATAGTCTTTAAGCCTTAAAAACGCTATGATTAAGGCATTCAAGGAAATGCAAAACTTAATTAACCACTAAGGAGATAATTGCTCATTATGAAACGTTGCCCTTGGGTTGGGACTGACAAACCTTATTATGAACAGTATCATGATGAAGAGTGGGGTGTTCCCGTACATGATGATCAAAAACACTTTGAAATGCTAATACTCGAAGGAGCACAAGCCGGTTTAAGTTGGGAAACCATACTCAAACGACGCGAAGCATACCGCAAAGCATTCAAGCAGTTCGATCCCCATGCTGTGGCGAAAATGAGTGATGAGGAATTAAATAGCTTGCTGACTGATTCGGGAATTATTCGTAATCGTCTTAAAGTTTTTTCGGCTCGCAAGAATGCCATTGTATTTCTTAAGATCGTGCAAGAATTTGGTTCTTTTGACAACTATATTTGGCAATTTGTGAATGGACGCCCCAAAATAAATCATCCTAAAACACTTCAAGAAGTCCCTGCACGTACCACTGAATCTGACGCCCTATCCAAAGATTTGAAGAAAAGGGGCATGAGTTTTGTCGGGTCAACAATTATGTATGCCCACATGCAAGCGGTGGGTTTGGTTGATGATCATCTTGTCGACTGTTTTTGCAAAAATCGAGAGCAGCACACATAGAATCTACCAACTTAAGACCAAGTAAATGATCGAAGCCCGGGTTTCACTTCGTTTCACCCAGGCTACAAGAAATTTTTTGCAAAATTTCCTCAATGGGCAAACCCATAACATTGTAATAAGAACCTTTTATTTCTTTCACAAACGTATCATACACATTCTGGATACCATACCCTCCCGCTTTATCAAAGGGATCTCCTGAATCAATATAATTTTGAATTTGCTGATCTGTTAAAGTGTGGAACGTAATGTTAGTTGTCACACAATCAATCCACCACTTTTGTTCGGGTAGAAAAACTAGAGCATAACCTGTATAGACTTCATGCGACTTGCCACTAAGCATGTGTAGCATTCTATATGCATCTTCGTGGTCCTGAGGTTTTTCTAAAATATGATTCTGGTAAGCCACAGTAGTATCTGCTGCCAGAATTAAATCTGCTGAACCTACTTCAACCTGCGACAAAATAGTTTGCGCTTTTTCTCGAGCAAGTCGAGTTACATATATTTTAGCTTCTTCGCCCTTTTGCTGAATTTCTTCAATATTTGCCGGCATAACAACAGCAGTCAATCCGTGCTCTTCCAATATTTGCAAGCGTCTAGGGGATGCGCTGGCTAGGATTATTTTTAATAGATGATTAGGTTTCATAAGTTTTGTCAAACTTCCCTAAAGAATTTGCGACAATTCTATACCTAAGGAACCTCAAAATACTAGATTTTAGAGTTTCTCAGGTAACATAACATTCAATCGTTTGAAACTTTCGCTAGGAGTCCCAATAGTATTTAACTTGGGCCCATAAAATGAACGGCGCATAAAGCTTATTTCTTTATAGCCGCAACAAACATCCATAGCGCGAGAAGGGCTGTAACAATCAACGCAATAATACTACTTGTCATTGAAAAATTGTGACCTGCTACAGATACTTTTCAGTGATAAATAATGCGTAAAACATGGTTAAAGCAGCCAAAGCAAGAATAATTCCAGCAACAGTTAACGGTATTCTTTTACTCAATTTTTTCTCCATCCGTGATTTTTATCCCTAATTATAGACAAATTATTAGCTCATTTTTATTGATTGAGCTCATGTAATAATGACGCATGAAACCTTAAATGCTCTTCAATAAAACTGGCAATAAAATAATAGCTGTGATCATAATTTTCATGCATGCGCAGTTTGAGTTCAACCCCAGCTTTCAAACAGGCTGTCTGAAATAATTCTGGCTTGAGTTGTTCCTTTAAATAAGGATCCTGTGTGCCCTGATCAATTAAAATATGTTGATGTGGCCATCCTCTATCTAAGATGAGTTCGCAAGCATCGTACTCTTTCCACAGATTCTTCTCTTTACCCAAGTAACCTGTGAATGCCTTTTGTCCCCATGGACATTGGGATGGGGCGCAAATAGGTGCGAATGCAGAGACCGAATGATATTGCTTAGGATATTTCAATGCGAAGATAAGCGCGCCATGTCCTCCCATTGAATGACCAAAGATACCACAGGCTTGATGATTAAGCGGGAAATGTTGTTGCAGCAGGGCAGGTAATTCTTCCTGTACATAAGTCGACATCTTATAATATTTTGACCATGGGGATTGGGTAGCATCTACATAAAATCCAGCACCAACGCCAAAATCATAACTCTCCTGATCACCTGGTAAATTAACTCCTCGAGGGCTTGTATCTGGAGCAACCAGTGCCAAACCTAATTGAGCAGCAATCCGTTGTGCTCCAGCTTTATTAATAAAATTTTGCTCTGTACAGGTTAGTCCGGAAAGCCAGTACAATACGGGTACACTTTGTTTCTGTGCATGAGGTGGCAAAAAAAGGCCGAAACGCATCGTGCATTGGGTTGAATCAGATTGATGGGCATAGACCCGTTGAATACCGCCAAAACAATAATGTTCTTCGATGAGTTCAATGGCCATTAATTTTACTCCCTCAAACACATTTTTAAAAAGTGAGCACCGTACGGATTGATTGCCCAAGGCGCATTAAATCAAAGGCTTGATTAATCTGTTCAACAGGAAGAACATTGGTAATTAAATCATCCACATTAATTTTCCCTTCCATATACCAATCAACAATTTTAGGGACATCAGTACGTCCACGGGCACCACCAAACGCCGATCCCTTCCATACCCTGCCGGTAACTAGTTGGAACGGTCTAGTAGAAATCTCTTGTCCTGCTCCTGCAACCCCAATCACAGTAGAAACGCCCCACCCTTTATGACAACACTCCAGTGCTTGGCGCATTAGTTGTACGTTACCTACGCACTCAAAACTGTAATCAGCTCCTCCTTTCGTCAGTTCAACGAGATAGGCTACCAAATCATTACCGATTTCCAAAGGATTAACAAAATCAGTCATTCCCATTTTTTCTGCCAAAGCCCGGCGTTGAGGATTAATGTCGACGCCTACGATCTGCTCTGCTCCAACCATACGAGCACCTTGGATCACATTAAGCCCGATGCCACCTAAACCAAAAACAACGACACGTGATCCTGGAGTCACTTTTGCAGTATAAATAACAGCTCCTAGACCTGTAGTCACACCACAACCGATGTAACATACTTTCTCAAAAGGAGCATCCTCACGAATTTTCGCGACAGCAATTTCAGGTAATACGATATAATTAGCGAAAGTTGATGTACCCATATAATGGAATATTTTTTTCCCATTAAGGCTGAAGCGGCTTGTTCCATCAGGCATTACCCCTTGGCCTTGTGTTGTTCGAATTGCCTGACAAAGATTAGTTTTCTCGGAAAGACAATATTCACATTGACGACATTCAGGAACATATAGGGGAATCACATGATCACCTGGCTTAACAGAAGTAACTCCCGCCCCAACATCTACAATAATACCGGCGCCTTCATGTCCTAAAATAACAGGGAAAAGACCTTCTGGATCATCCCCTGATAAAGTAAATGCATCTGTATGGCAAACACCTGTAGCCTTAATTTCAACAAGAACCTCCCCCTTTTTGGGGCCTTCCAACTCAACCATTTCAATTGCTAATGGCTTTCCAACTTCATAAGCTACTGCCGCCTTTACTTGCATCAACCCCCCTGTGACGAGAAAAACATCCTCTTAAGTGATCGTGATCACTTAATTTTATTGAAACCTAGGGTCTATTTATAATTCGCTAGCTTGAGCCAAAATGCTGCGATTTTAGAGCACCGAAACGCAGCATACCCGAAGTATGTGAGTATCGGAGCACATAAAATCGCAGCATTTTGGCCTAGATAGTAGAATTATAAACAGAGCCTAGATAAGATAATTTAAATGCAGATGACCGCTTTAGCAATGAAAACCGTATCTAAACTACAACTTATCAGCTCGCATTTATTTCTACTTAGTATTAATTTATACTTAAAGATTAAAGTAATTCTAAACAGCTTAAATAAATCGCAATTCATAGGTACTAGAGTATGATAATTCATAGTGAATTTAAGCCCGCATGGTGGCTAACTAATGCGCATGGACAAACTCTGTATCGAACGTTAACTCATCGTGCGAATGTCTTTGTTGACTTTGATGAACGACTTGAGCTGCCTGATGGTGATTTTATTGATTTAGCCTGGAAAACTAATGGATTAAAAAATGATACCCCTTTAATTATTCTTTTGCACGGCTTGGGGGGAAATGCTGATTCAGCTTATGTTGCGAGCTTATTTAATGCATTTAATAAATCAGGTTATCGAGTAGTTTTGATGAACTTTCGAGGTGCAAGCGGGGAACCGAATCGTCTTCCACGTTTTTATCACGGAGGCGATACCGCGGATTTAGCTTTTATTCTTAATGTAATGAAACTTAGGGAGCCCACAACAAAAAAAGCAGTAGTGGGTATTTCTTTAGGTGGCAACGTACTCCTTAAATGGCTAGGAGAAACAGGTTCTCAATCTCTAATTCATGCTGCCGTTGCTGTTTCTGTACCGTTTCAATTACAAGAAGTGGTCCACAAAATAAATAAAGGATTTTCTCGTATATATCAATCACATTTGTTAGAAAAATTGCGCATGGGTTGTCTACAAAAATTAGATGTTATAAATAACCAATTACCGCTTTCTAAACAGCAGCTCTACTCCATAAAAACTCTATATGAATTTGATAAACAAATCACCGCTCCATTACATGGATTTGCTAATGTAAATGAATACTATCAAAAATCCAGTTCACGACAATATCTGCCTCAAATCAAAACCCCCACTCTAATTATTCATGCTTTGGATGATCCTTTTATGACCTCTGACATCCTCCCAACTTCCAAGGAGTTATCTTCTGATATTCTTTTGGAATTAAGTCAACATGGAGGCCATGTAGGATTTATCGCTGAAAAAAGACAAGGCTGGTTGGAACAACGTATCCCTAACTTTTTAATGGATTACTTGTTGATTCCTTCTTACGCCCATGAATTTACAAAAATTAATTAGGGTCTGTTTACAATCCTACTCTCTTGGCCAAAATGCTGCGAATTATAAACAGACCCTAATATTGTGCTGATTGAAACACAAATGCGGTACAACAAAGTTTCAAAAGCATAGCAATCCAGTACTGTGTTTAACAAAATTTCGTTCTTGATTGCTTCGCCAATGCTTACTACGACGTTTTTTACACATTTCTTCATAAATGATTAAAGTTCACCCAGGATGTGACTAAAAACAATCCATTATGCTCTATAATTAAAAATAGAGTTTTTTTTGAGCCTGGATGATGATTAAAACAAAAATAATCAAAAGTGATAATTTACTTAAAATCTATGGAACAAATTATTCATCACTAGCACATAATCGCGCCGATATGGAATACTTTAAAAGCTCCAAAGTACGAATTTTTTTTAGAGATTCAGAGGAGAACATGTTGGGAGGTTTTTGTATCAACTCAGGGCCTAATTATCGAACCTTTCTTCCTTTAAGCCCATATCAATTACAGAAACTATACAGTGACAATCACTTTGATCGAAAGCATCCTCATGAAATTACGTGTCTTTGGATTGAAAAAAAGTCACAGCACGCTACCTGGATAATATTTCTTTATTTTATATTATTTCTTGATGTGCTGCGCCTGCATCCAGGCCCTCTTATTTTTGGAACTCATGGGAAAAATATCAGTACCTTTTTTTCTTTACCTTTTCCTAAAACCATTTTCTGTGAAAAGTTATTTGTAGCTACAAAAGGAGAGGAATGTGATTTTTGGATTAGGAAAGGTTCTAAGTTGCAATTCCTAAAAGGTTTTATGGTACTTGCAACCATCCGATTTTTTTGGGGGAATAAAACTTTAGCTCGCTTTCGTTTGTGGCTTGACAAAAAAAGGACAAATTAAAACTACATTCCTGAGCGGGAGTATGGAGAGAGTAGTATGAGCAGTATGAAAAAAGAACGTTCTTCTTTTGAGGAATTAGCGTTGTATGGCGGGTCTCCCATTCGCAAAAAACCGTGGCCTACCTATGACAAAGGTAATGTCATTATTGATGATGAAGACACTGAGCTTGTCCTGGATGTGATTAAAAGCAGGCGATTGTTTCGCTATGACAATCGGGAAATCAAAGATACTAAGGTAGGGCAATTCGAAGAAGGACTAAGGGACTACTTTAAGTCTGAATTTGCACTTGCAGTCAGTTCGGGTACCGCAGCCATTTCATTACCACTTATGGCGCTTGATCTACCTAACGATTCATTAGTGGGATGTCCTGCCTATTCATTTACAGCAACACCGAGTGCAATTATACAAGCCAAATTAAAACCACTCATTATTGAAGTAGATCGCGATCTCCATATGGACCTAGCAGATCTCGATAAAAAAATTAGTCATATGAAAGCATTAATTGTAGTTCATATGAGAGGATTTCCAGCCCCACTCCCGCAAATTATGGAAATCGCAAATAAACACTGTGTACCTATTATTGAGGATGCGGTACCTAGTCTCGGCTGTAAATTAAAAAATAAATACTTAGGTACCTATGGTTTAGCCGGAGCATTCAGTACCCAATCAGACAAATCATTGAATACTGGGGAAGGCGGATTTATCTTAACCAATGACAAAGAGCTCTATTTAAAATGTGTTATTTTATCCGGAGCTTATGAGCGTCTTTATGAAAAGCATTTTTGCAATCAATCTTGCGCCATTGATTTCACCATGTTGCCGATATTTAATTTTCGCTTGGATGAGATCCGTGGTGCACTTGGAGTATCTCAATTAAAAAAACTCAATAAGCGACTTGATTTGCTCTCAAAAAATTATGCTTATGCCATTCAAGGTATTGAACATTTAAAATATTTAAGACCACGCGCTACCTGGAATAAAGCTGCATTGCCACTAGGTGATAATCTACTTTTGGAATTAGATGGATCGAGCGAAGACTGCTGCTGGTTTGCCGAAGCACTTACTGCAGAAGGAATAGACGCGAAAGCGCTTGGTGATCTCAATAAAATCAATGTACGAAGATTTTGGGATTGGGCCTATTTATTTAAGGGTGTCTCAAAACAAAAAATTCCCGATCTTTACCCCAATAGTTTTAGGTACATTGCTTCTTATATTGATATTGCGCTTTCACCCACCTTGGAAAAAGAAGATCTGGATGAATTTTTAACTGCCATCAAAAAGGTGCATGACCATTATGAACTCAAAAAATGATTTGAATCATTGTGTTGCCTTAGTCACAGGCGGAAATGGAGGTTTAGGGCTTGCCATGGCCCTTGCCCTGAAACAAGCTGGTGCGCAAGTAATCGTTTGTGGCCGAGATCAGGAAAAATTAAAACAAGCCCAAACGCACAACCTGATTCCCCTAATGATGGATGTAGGTTCGGAACACAGCATTCGTGATGGCTTTAAAACCATCTCAGACCAATTTGAACGACTGGATATCTTAATTAACAACGCCGGTTTCTATGAAGATCAGCATCTTTCCAATCTTTCACTTGAGCATTGGGAACAGATCATCCGTACCAATCTTACCTCAGCTTTCCTCTGTTCACAAAGCGCAGCTCACTTTATGAAAGCCCAACGTCGGGGCAAAATTATTAATGTGGGTTCTATGTATTCTCTATTTGGTCACCCTAATTCCATAGGATACGCCACAACAAAAACAGGGATATTAGGCCTAACACGATCGCTTGCATTGGAACTTGGTCCCTGGAATATCCAGGTTAATGCTATTTTGCCAGGTTGGTTTGAAACTGCAATTAACGGCTCATTACCCCAAACAGCTCGCGGTGAAGAAATTAGGAAGAAAACACCACTCGGCAAATGGGGAAAACCCCAAGATATTGGCCCTTTGGCTGTCTTCCTCTCTTCAAGTGGTTCAGATTTTATAACAGGTTCAATTATCCCCATTGATGGAGGATACTCTGTTTCTGATCGAGCGATTTGGTGAGGGGTAGGAATGTAATCACGCAATGGCATTCAAGATACGTCAATCCCAAACAGCAATACTTCACCCCGAACAGTGATACGTCGTTAACTTGCTCGGAGTTGGCTTAGGAGCTAATTCAGAAATTGTTTCAACAATTGAGTCCATTAACTTTTGCTCACTCATCGTTGCTTTTTCTGCCTTAAAATTCACGTACGTATTATCTATCACTATATCATACTGCCCGTCTTCACAGCGCTTCATCTTAATATGGATTACTGAGTAGTTATCTGGCAATCGTATCCCTGCCTTTTTGATAAATTTTTCCATATTCTGTTTTGACTTATTAATTTCATTAAAACAATCAATAAAAAATTTTTCCTTATTCTTTGATACAAGCAACTCATGAAGTTCTCTAGGTAACGTTCTGCTCAGCTTTTCTCTATTTACTTCCCATATTAAATGCTTCATTATTGAATTAGCAGTTATATTCTTTAGAGAGGTAAGTTGATTTGGCATAATATCTTCTCTATCTATTTTTTGACCAATATTAAAATTCAAATTTTACCATGAAATTACATTTTGTTAATAAATGGTGCACAATGTCTTAAAAACTTGTCCCCTTTATGCCAACATACTTTTGGATGGTAATTTTTAGTTGCATAATGTGCATCAAAATGCCATTGCGCTGCACTTAGATTCATTATTAATCATTATTTGGAAAGGGTAAGTACTATTTTTTTAACGGAGTTAAGCAAAGCTAATATTCCGACTTCAACTATTTGTTGCTTTATTTTACCACTCCACTGCTTTCGTGCAGCTTTCCAACCTATAAAAAAAGCGGAAACCAGCAGGAACAGAGTGGCTATGTGAAAACGAGCTACTCTTTGTGCAAAATAGTCTTGATGTTCAGCTACTTTGTTTTTCTGGGATTGCAACGTCCTGTCCACCTGCGCAATTTGTACCAGTATCTGTCTTCTCGAGTTGTTCATGCTCCACACTCTTTTGGGAAAAATACTCTCTTGTTTTAGGAAAACTCATACTTTTTAAGTTATAGGATAAATACTTAAGTAATCCCAGTAAGCACCCTACATTGAGTAGTAAAACAAGAGAAATAGATAACAGGAAACGATGAGAAGCCCAAAACGCAAAATACCCTATCAAAAACATAGCGGTTAACCAGACTGTAATTAACACCACAAACAGCATGCATACATTCAGCAATAAAGGAAAAACACTAAGTCCAGCTAGCCTTGCCTCGAGACGAATTAAATACCAGACTGCTTTGAAAACGGATATTTTTGCAGCAACCAGAGCTTCTAACTGTTTTAAAGCTTCCATTACTTTTTCATTAATCGGGATAATAAAAAGCCAATTCCACCTGCGATTAAAACAGAGGTTAATGGATTTTCCTGTACCTTCTTTACTAAACGATCAGAGTATTCTTTGACATTTTCTTCTACTTCATTTGCTTTGGATACTCCTTCCTCATACAACTGATTCACCTTTTTTTTACCTTCTGTTAATAATTGGCTTGCAGCAGCTTCAAGATGGTCTCTAGGAGTATAGGTTGTTTTTTCATTAGAGCTTTTCATGTTAATACCCTCCTTAGTTAAGGATTCTCTGTCAGAAAATTTCGTAAAACATAATACATTAAATATAGTTATTGGGTGGGATAAATCAATACATTCTTCTACGCTATTATGATTTATTTTTTTAAAGACAGCAAAAAATTATTTTTTTATCAATAAGTTGTCTTATAGAGGCTCATCAAAAACAATGTCTTCTAAATTATCTGTATCAGAGCAATCAAAATTAGCTGCAGCGTTCTTGCGCAGAATCAAATCTTATTCAACAAATAAAAATAACAAGCTTGTGGATCACATGTAATAAACTATATTTTATTTAAGAAGACATATGAAATAAGGAGATAACTATGTTGAATCTCGATACAGAAACGATTCGTGATCTTCTTGATAAAGCACGACAATTTCAGGCAAAGGAAGAAGTTAGTTTTCCCGAAGTCACAGAGGAAATGGATGCGCTCTATGTGTTGGCTGATTATCAAAGTGATCCAGTTTATCAAGAGACCGTTGAATACATTGATAATTTACGTCCTGATCAACAAGCAACTTTGGTTGCTCTAATGTATTTAGGTCGTGGCGATTACACCCTGGATGAATGGAAAGATGCTTTAAATTTTGCTCAGGAAGAATTAACCGATCATACCGGTGAATACTTACTATCCAAACCAACAGTAGCTGATGATGTTGAACGGGGTTTAAACATGTTGGGCATTTCCTACCAAGAATAGCTTTCCTCAAGGAGTTGGCAATGTCTTTCGTCAATATTGGTACCTCAGGATGGGTCTATAAAGGTTGGAAAGAAGTGTTTTACCCGAAGTCTCTCACCGACAAAGATGAGTTGGCGTATTACGCGAACGTCTTTAATACAGTGGAGCTCAATAGCAGTTTTTATCGCATCCCTTCTCCAAAATCCATTGCAAAATGGAAAGAAACTACTCCAGATAAATTTATTTTTTCATGTAAAGCAAGTCGCTATTTAACCCATATAAAAATGCTCAAAGAGGTTCAAGATAGTGTTCATTATTTTCTTCAGGTAATCGAAGGGCTGGAAGAAAAACTAGGACCGGTTTTATTTCAACTCCCACCTTATTGGCCGTTTAATCTGGAGCGTCTGGAACAGTTTATTAAAGCATTGCCTGAATCATTTCATTACACATTTGAATTTAGAAATAAAACCTGGTTACGTCAGGAAGTTTATGATTTACTCGCTAAAAAAAATATTGCACTTTGTTTTTATGATTTCAAGGGATTTCAGTGCCCAGAAATTATAACCAGTGATTTTATCTACTTACGATTACATGGACCGCATCTCGAACCTTACTCTGGTCATTATGAAGAAAAAACCCTTTTAAATTATGCTCAGAAATTTGCCCAATGGCAGCACGAAGTGAAACAAATTTTTTGCTATCTAGATAACGATCAAAAAGTAGTTGCCCCCCATGATGCACAAGAATTGGAACGATTGGTGCGATTGACATTTAATAATCCTGATCAATAATCTAAATTTAAAAGCTATGCTTTGAGTATTTATTAGGGATGATGAATGAACTTTGAGAAGCAATATCAACAAAAATTACGTTCGGCGGACGAAGCGGTAGGTCTGATCCCCGCAACTGCGACAATTTCTATGGGCATGCGTGCCTCAACTCCCCCTGCCCTATGCCATGCTATTGCCGCACGTGCCAAAGCAGGCGATCTCAAAGAAGTAAAGGTCTACTATATGCGCTGTGGTGCTATTGCCCTAAAGACTATTTTTCAAGAGGAATTACTGCATATTATTAGGCCTTACTCTTCAATGATGTCCCAAGGAGAGGTTGAATTAGCGGAACGAGGATATACTCTCGGTAAAAAGTACATCAATTTTGTCCCGATTAGTTTTAGTCGTTATCCTGGGACGATTAAGTCCATCACGAAACTGGACGCGTTTATTGTCACTGTCGCGCCTATGGACCAATTTGGTTTTTTTAACTTAGGCACTAGCGGCGATTATGCAATTGAATTGGCACGTTATGCGAATAAATTAATCGTTGAAGTGAATGAAAACATGCCAAGAACGGCGGGAGCTACTTTAATTCATGTGAGTGAAGTAGATGCTATAGTTGAGAATACCACCGCCTTATCAGAGGAACATTCAAAACCTGCCAGTGAACTGGATCGCCAAATTGGCCAACACATCACCTCTCTAATCCCAAATGGAGCAACGATTCAAATGGGGATAGGTGGTGTTCCTAATGCCGTATGCGACCAATTAATCGACCATAAAAATCTTGGAATACACACTGAGGTGATGACTTCTGGAATGATTGAACTTATCCGAAAAGGAGTAGTTACGAACACGAATAAAACTTTAAATCCTTATATCAATGTATTTACCTTGGCGGTTGGTGATCAACAGTTATATGATTTTATTAACAATAATCCTTCTATGTTCTGTCTCCCAGTCTCCTATGTGAATGAACCCAATGTGATTCGGAAAAATAACCTTATGACTTCCGTTAACGCCTTCATCGAGATTGATTTTAGTGGCCAAGTCAATGCAGAGTTTATTGGCCATCAATTTTCAGGCGCAGGTGGACAATTGGATTTTATTCGTGGTGTTCATTATTCTGAAGGTGGAAAAACCATAATTGCCAGTAGCTCTACTGCAAAAAAAGGAACCTTATCCAGAATTGTACCTCGACTTTCCTCCATCGCCACCGATACACGTCTTGATATTGATTATGTAGTCACGGAATACGGGGTAGCGCAACTGAAAGGACGGTCCACCACAGAAAGAACGCGCCAATTAATAAAAATTGCCCATCCATCATTTCGTGAGCAGTTAGAACAACAAGCAAAACAACAAGGATTTATTTAGCATGGACTTATCACTTGCACCCGCCCTGCTCTTTACACCCGGTAATAAACCAGCGCTTTTTGAGAAAGCACAGGCTTCAGGAGCGAATGGTCTTATTTTGGAGCTGGAAGACGCGATTTCACCTGCAGAGAAAGACAGGGCTCGTGATAATGTGATTCAATTTTTAAAGAAAAAACATCCAGAGCTACTCACTATAGTTCGCATCAATCATATCACCACTTATGCAGGTCTCCCTGATTTGCTCGCTTTCAGGGAAGAGGATATTTATTGTGATGCTGTTATATACCCTAAAACAGAAAGTGCCGAAGAGTTAAATATTATTTATAAGGCACTCCATTTAGAAGCACGCAACATCAAACTTTTAGCATTAATTGAAACAGCCAAAGGATTGATGAACTTAAAGTCAATCGTAACTCATTCACCAGTTGCCGGTTTGGTCTTTGGCGCAGCAGATTTTGCTGTTGATCTGGGGTGTCAGATGAACTGGGATGTTCTTTTGAATGCCCGCCAGCAAATCATCCAGGCAGCAGCACTCACCCACATTCCAGCGATTGATTCCCCTTTTTTCGATTTTACCAACGAGGAACAATTAATTTCTGAAGTGATTCGGGTCAAGGAGCTGGGTTTTAAAGGAAAATTAGCTATTCATCCAAGGCAAGTCACTCCCATAAAACAAAATTTTGCACCCAGCAAGGCAGAGGTTGAGCGAGCAAAGGAAATCGTGGTGCTTTTCGAACAATCTGGAGGAAAAGCGTGTCAATATCAGGGACAAATGATAGATGTCCCTATCTATAAACACGCCCAAGAAGTACTTAAATTATCAAAACACTTAAAAAGGTAATGAATATGTCACATCAGAGCTATAAATCCATAGGAAACAATCGCTTGCGTGAAGATTTTGGTTTTTATTTTGAAGATTTTGAAGTGGGGCAAGTTATTGAGCACAGACCAGGAAGAACTATTACTCAAAATGACAATATATGGTTTACCTTATTGACAATGAATACCGCTCAATTGCATTTTGATGCACATTATGCAGAACACACCGAGTGGAAAAAACCTCTAGTTGATAGCACCTTCACTCTAGCCATTATTACAGGAATGACCGTTAATACGATCTCCAAGAAAGTAGTAGCGAATCTGGAGTGGGATAAAGTCAAATTACTAAAACCTGTATTTGAAGGAGATACGATTTATGCTGAAAGTGAAATAAAAGCAAAACGTGAATCAAAATCAAGACCAAATCAAGGAATAATCACCGTAGAAACACGAGGAATTAACCAACATAAAGAACTATTTATGTCTTTTGAACGTACGGTCTTAGTGTATAAGAAAGGTGGAGCACCCGAGTATACAATTTAAATTATCCACATAGGCAGAGTATTAAGTAGATACTGTCTTTAAATGCAATCTTTTAACGAAAATTTAGGTTGCTTGTGATTGTTGTAGCCTGGGTGCAGCGCAGCAAAACCCGGGTTACGGCTTTGCCTTCACCCAGGCTACATTTACTTGCGCTAATCCGGCCCCCCCTCACCCTAGCCCTCTCCCCAAAGGGGCGAGGGGATAAGAAAGGTACAAACCGGGTAGACTGGTAACACTTTAAACCGGGATGATAGGTAACACTTTCTTAGGAGAAAAAGGTGTTACCGATG
>NZ_LNYZ01000016.1 GCF_001468065.1 Legionella steigerwaltii | reverse complement strand
ATAAAATTTTTAGACCCTAGCATCTTAAATCTGTTACCTATCAGCCCGGTTTGAAATGTTACCTATCAAACCGGTTGCACATAACGGGTAATTTCCACCCTCATCCGCCCTGAAGGGCACCTTCTCCCCCTCGGGGAGAAGGGAAATTTCTTTTCCTAGCCCCTAAATTGTGTTAATAACTCCAAAGTTTTTTCTTTGGATATCTGTCCAACAGAGCTTAAATGAGTAAGAGCATTTCCTTGCTTATCATAAAATAGCATAGTCGGTATGCCATAAATGTGGAACGCTTGACGAATTTTTGCTACTGCCTCTGTTTTTTCACTAATATCAACGCGCAGATTTACAGCGCCTTGCATGGCATCAATGACTTCTGGTTGATTAAAAACGTGCTTATCCATGGCCTGACAATCACTGCACCATCCTGCAAAAAACTCAATAAAAACGCGTTGATTTGTTTTCTTGGCTTCAGCTAATTTTGCATTAACCTCTTCAAGCGTATGCACCCCAACAAATGGAGCATGTGTTACTGACTGTACAACGGAAGTAGGTATAAATGCATGATAAGCCAAAGCCCCCGCCCCCATCATGGATAATAAGGCCAAGCCTTGCAACAGTCGTCCAGCCCAATGATGTTCCTGACGAAAAGCACCAAAAATCCAAGCACTAACAAGCAAAACAGTAACCCAAAGTACATTAATCCAAAACGGTGGTACAACTCGACTCAATAGCCAAACGGCCATAGAAAACATCATTATGGCAAATATTTGTTTTATTCGAACCATCCATGGACCGGAGCTTGGTAAAAAACGACCATACCCTGCCCCTACAATCAATAAAGGCACTCCCATTCCTAAAGCTAAAACAAAGAGTAGTAGTCCACCTTGAGCGACATGGTTGCTCTGAGCAATATAGGTTAGAATACCGATTAAGGGGGCTGTGACACAAGGAGACACAACCAAGGTAGATAAAGCGCCCATCACCGTAGCTGAGATAACACCATGTTGGCGTGATCGATTTGGGGCAAACCGTGTAAAAACTGGAAATCGCAATTCAAAAATACCCAACAACCATATGCCCATGAGTATAAATAAAATACTAAAACTCCCAATTATCATCGGCTGCTGCATTAGGGTTTGTACGGTTGATCCAAACCATGCTGCCAACATCCCCGCTATGGCATAAGTGACCGCCATTCCCATTACATAGCCTAAAGATAATTTAAAAGCATGCCTCCCAGTATTAGCACCTTGGCCTGTGATGATGCTGGACAGAATCGGCACCATTGGCAAAACACAAGGAGTAAATGCCAACAGAACACCTAGGCCAAAGAACGCTGCTAGATAAAAAAGTGGGCTATGATTTTGGATGAACAACATTGCATCTGCAGGGTTTGCACTGCCAATGCCCGATGCGAAAACAGAAAAAGAGATCAATGTCATCAATAATGACAAAATTAGTTTTTTCATTTTTGATTCCTCAATAATTATTTTTTTGAATTTAAAATAAAAAAGAATCAAATGGGCGGACGATAAATTTCATCCAATGGAGAGTTATATTTAGAATAAATAAGTAAAAAGCTTAATAAACCAATAAGACTTCGTACTATCCATGATGGAGCAAGATGGAATTCATCTTGAAGCCAGTAAGAAGAAGAAAAGCAGCTACTGTTCATCGCTTGCTGCATGGAACAAGGCGTTACCGAAAAAGCAAAAATCACTGGCGCCTGCACATTTTGTTTCGGGCAGGTTGGCAGTTTGAGTGGTGCAAGAAAAACAGCACTCATAACAAACAATAGGATTAGCGAACGGTATTTGCTCATCATTAAACCACCATAACATAACGAATATAGGAAAATCAATGCGTCGCCGTTTTAGAAAAGAAAAAAGGATAAGAATATGGAGCCCCAGCATAATATGGGATTTCAAATCACAATAAACACAAACAAAAATATGAAGAAACTACCTCAAAGTACATCGATTATTTAGAGATGAAAATTGAAAAAATTAATATCGTTTCTTTGGGCCAGAGAAAAGGCAAGGTGATAAATAGTCACCGAAGTTTAGATATCGATAAAGGTCCTAAATAAGAAAATGATTTGCAGAACTTAATTTTATACCCGTATTACACTGCGTTAATACGGGCTACAGATATATTAGTTTAAGTGGAGCAAACTGCTTGTAATTCATCTGTCCCTAAATTAATAAGATTGATTTGAGTACCCGAATCTGCACTGACAGAGACACTACTGTTATTTTTTACCTTAATTAAGGTGCCCTGTCCTGTGGACAATTTTTTCCCATTAATAATGCCACTATTTTTGATCACGTTGATTTTGATTTTACTGTTAGTATGGTGGGTACACTGAACAACGCAGGTGGCATTTAGCGTCCAGAGCGTATTATTTGCAAGCTGCTTCGTTTCATTGGGATTAAGTTTAATTGTTTTTTGCGACGCATTTGATTGAGAACAGAACAATCCTATGATAATGAAAAAAGAGAGGGTCATAATTTTATTCACATTGCATCCTTAATGAGGTTAATACTTTAATTGATTAACAATTGAATACGAAGTTCATATTTTATACATAAAACCTTAAGGTTTTATTAAGGAACACTTAACAACTATTAGTTGCCATTTTAAAAAATATTCCTCACCATAGAAAATTATCTACTTATTTTGTGAGAATACGATGGCTAGAACAAAATATTCATTTTGGCCAGATGTTGTTGATGAAGAATATTTTATAATCAAGTTAAAAAATGGAATTGAAAAACTCACAGCGCGAAATGCCATCCACGATCATATTTCAAACTCTATTTATCAAGCATTTAGAGTGCGCACTGCTAACTTATTTATTGGATATTATCAAGAACAACTTGCATTATTCTCAAAAGTCCTACCAGGTTATAAGGATCTTGTAGAATGTCTTAATAGTAAAAACGCATTAGAAGAAATCAATCAACATGATAAAGTCGATGACTGCGTTGCTGCATATAAGAAATTGGAAAGTGGTTTATCAATTTGTGGGAAAGAGGCCTTACTTGCAGCCGCAATTATTTTGGAAGATATGGATGTGCTTGGTGCTGGACTGCGGAATATAGGACTCATCAAATTTTTGAGCCAACATCAAATCATAAAAATAGATCCCAGTGATTCCATATTTGATATAGAAAATATTGATACTGGTCTGAAAAAGTTTGAAGCTAATCTATCTTTAGATAATCCATTAATATATGCCCCCTTTTCGTTCAGCAAAGTGTGCAACAATCCTCAAAATATAATGGGAAATTTACATTTTAGTGAATTTTTTCATGATATTGATAAAGAAAAACTTAAAGACGAACTAGCTCGATTTGCCAGTTTAGACGATGCGTACATCAAAAAACTTATTATCCGTGATGAATATTTAGAGTTATTACCTATGGATGATAAGAAATTATATTTAGAACAATTGGCCAATATACTGATTCGTAAAAAGGCCATTTTAAAAAAAGCGCTCCATCTACCCGAAATAAAAGTATCTCCACTCGAACTCGCCCCCGTATTCATAAAAGACATTGAATTCAGTGAACCTTTGGAGAAAATTCAACACGGTGCATCACGCCCCTTTAAAGTAAAAAGAGTTGCACCCGCTGAAGATTTACGTCCAGATTCCGACGAGTGCGCACCTAGTACAATGAAGTTTGTGTAATTTTGCTTTCTATTATTACTCTTTCTATGCTTGTTGACCTTGGCTGATCCCTACATTTGCTACCATATCAGCATCACTGGCGATAAATTGAGTTTCCTTACATAATCTAACGTATTCTTTATGTGTAATTAGCCAATAAAATAGAGCGGATATTAGAAGGATATAATAAACATTTTGATAAAAATAAATTGACCATAAATAAGTCAGGAATGGTGTTGATAATACGAATAATGTACTTGCTTTCATTCGCCGTGTAATCTGAATCCCTCCATAAATTACCATTAAAATTAAAATCGACAAATTCATCTTTAGGAAATCATTAGTGGGTAAAGTACTCATCATGACCCCAAGGATGCAAAAAACGATTAGCCCAAATATTCTGGTATTAGGTTTGATAGCTCCCATGCTAATCGGGGCGGCCATATACCCTATTAAATGATAGCCAGTAACAATCACCATAAGTGAAGCCCAACTATCGGAGTTCCAGAGAAATATTGCAGTTAAGGTAAAATTAATGAGTAAGGAACGGCGACACAAATTATATTTAGGATGTAATTTGGTAATTGATCGGCTCGGCATTTGCCCTTCTTTGGCCATGGCATAAAACATACGAGAAGCACCGCCTAAATAAGAATACCCTGTGCCTGACGGACTTACTATACTATCAGCAATCAAGAGCATCGCTAAGAAATGAACTCCCATCAACATGGCTAAATTAATTAAGGGTGAATGAAAATTAAGACTACCCCAACCACTTGCTAACATATCATGGGGCACAGCACCCATAAAGGATAATTGGAGTAACATATAAACAAACATAACGATGACAATGGAAAGCACAATCGATAAAGGAATATTCCTCTTTGGGTTCTCCATCTCACTTGCAAAAGCTACTGCCAATTGAAATCCATTGTAAGAATAGATTAATCCAGCTGAAATAATTGCAGTAATTGCTGAGCCTATTCCGTATTGTACGTTGGTGTCTAAACTAAAGTTGCTTGTGTCAAAACGCATGATCAAAAAGATTATAATCGTAAAAATCGGACTAAGAATTTTTACTACCGTAATTGTATTATTAATTTTGGTTAATAACTTAATGCCAAAGTAATTAATGAATAAATAAATGACTAAGATCCCCAATGCAAATAATTTACCGTAAATCGTGAGCGCATTGTCCAGCATCAAAGTATCACTTTTAATTGTGGCAGCTAAATATTGTGTGGTTGCTTGAGCTTCTGTGCCTATAGTTACCATTAATCCAAACCAGTTGGCGAAGGCAAAAGGCATACCAAAAATGCTGTTATGCGACAATGCGCTGGAGCGCGCAGTAGCCCCACGAACAGGGAAAATCGAGGCAACTTGTGCAAGGCATAGTCCCACAGCCATGACCAATAAGGCTGCTAGAATCCAGGCAAGAAATGAGTAGTTTCCTGCAATCTTAGCGTTTAATTGAGCGCTAAAAAGCCATCCTGATCCAACCATGGCTGTAGCAGAAAGTGCTGTTGCACTAAACAATGAAATTTTGGCATGCTTAGAACTTGAACTCATAATATTAATTACCTTAGAGCGACATCTCTTAGAATAAGTGCAGATAAAATATATATTTTGCATATTTTTAAGTCAGCGTCAATAGATCCAATACAAAATGTGCCTAAAAAATGGCGTGAAAAATTAAACTCTAAACAACTTATTGTTTTTATTAGATATAGAAAATAACGTTTTAAAGCGTCTGAAATTAAATTCCTTCCATTAATTAGCCTAGTAAAAAGTACTGTTCTACAATTTGATTTATAGATAATCATAAGATGTAAAGAATTGTTTCATTTTTGTATGCGAATACGATTGATTAGAATTCTCCAGGAAGAAAGGATGAGAACAACACGATTAGAGGCATTTAGTGATGGTGTGCTGGCGATCATTATTACAATAATGGTATTGGAAATTAAAATCCCACATGGTGACAACTTTGCTAGTCTTCGTCCTCTCATTCCAATTTTCTCCAGTTATCTACTCAGTTTTATTTATATTGGTATTTACTGGAATAACCACCACCATTTATTTACCGCTGCTAAAAGTATTTCAGGAAAGGTTCTTTGGGCAAATTTGAATCTTTTATTTTGGATTTCCTTATTTCCTTTTGCCACAGGATGGATGGGAGAAAATCACTATACTGCGACACCTACATCGTTTTATGGCATAGTGCTTTTAATGGCTGCCTTTTCCTATTCGATACTGGTGCATACACTTATCGCGCATGAGGGCAAAAAATCATTGGTTGCTCAAGCTATTGGGAACGACTTGAAAGGAAATATTTCCATTGGACTCTATGTCCTTGCAATTCCTCTTGCTTATGTTTATACCTGGATTGCTCAAATGCTTTATGTAATTGTTGCAATGATTTGGTTCATTCCAGATAAGCGAATTGAAAATAAATTAAAATAACTTGTACCTATTCGCAGCCATTTTATTTTTATAATGAATTGACCATATTGATTAGATACTCCTGATTTTGAACATTCTCTCTATCATCCCTTAATTCTTCATAAGGCTTCAGTAGTGAAAAAAGCTGGAGTTTTTGGTGTGGTTTTTACTTTAAATAAAGGTGTAGCTTGAACAAACTCTTGATTTAATTTTAAGATATGAGCTTCATTAACGATGTCTGGCTTTAAACTATGCACTAATTGAATTAGCCAGTTTCCACCAGTACGTACGCAAATTTTACCCGCTGATAAATCGGCAAGCAATTTTCTAACCTGCATGGTTGAAATTATGGTAGCTTTTACTCGGTAATTGTAGCTACTCATTTTGATTGTAAAATTTAAAAACTCTTTTTTTATACCTGAGTATATGTTATCTAGCTTTTGACTAAAATTTGCAGGTGCCTCAATATTTTCTTTACCCTCTCGTGTCTGAAGCAAAGCCAGACCCAAATTGTAAACATCCATGAGCAAAGCTACAGGAAAATCTTGTTTTTTTGGAAGATTACCCTGTATTTTTTCTCTCAATAATTTATTTGATAACAGAATTTTTTTTGCATCCTCGCTAAACTCCGTTTGCGTATGCATATTAGTAAAAAGATCTTTTTCAGACAAAGAATTCAACTCTTCAATATCAAAAGCATAGTCATCCAATATTAAAAGTCGATGGCCAGGTATTTCCTCAATATGAGTGCCATATGCAAAGGTTTCTTGATTTTTTATTTTTTTAGTTTTCCGTTTAAGCGTCATTTGGAGATTCCTATGATTTATAGGACTAAATATCCAATTATAAATCATTTCATGATGTAGAGAGAATATGTAAGTAACTACTTAATCAGTTAAATCACGTAAAAAAATATACGAACAATTTTTATAATGGAAGAAAAACGTGAACACCTGGCGCCAGGTGTTCACGTTTTTAATAAGTTAAGGATTAATTCATTGATTTTAAAATTAAATGAGTGGCGATGCGATAGCACGCTTATTCAGGTGACGTCTGCGGGTCCGTCTGCTATCGTGAATGAATACAAGTCAAACATAGCTTTCTAAAAATTGCATTTCTCAATTTTTTCAATTCACTCCTATAATTGAAAGAAATGGATAGAAAACAGGGAGGTCTTTTATGAAATGTTTTCAAGGATTGCTTCTACTCTCTATACTAATTTATCAAAATATTTATGCTGAGACACTATCTCCACCTAGCGGACAATCCCCACAATGTGGACAAGCTTATGAAAGCGCTGGGCAAATTAAAAACATAAATAATGTTTTTAATAGCTTATCAGGTTCTTGTCATGATGCGGGCGGAATGAAGTTAGTACATAAAATACTAATATCCGAAAGTTCAAATGAGCCAACAGGTGTTTTTTTTACATGTACAGGAGACGATTTGAATTTTATTGTTTTCTCCTGTCTTTTTTCAACAAGCACTGATATGTATAACTAAGGTGACAACTAAACATGATATTTAGGATGTTCCATCGACACCCAATACATATGATGATAAAATTATATACAACTTTTCATTTTTTTTAGAAATTCTAATCACGTGCTTACTCTATGCCTGTACTAACAATAACTAGTATTTATATTTATGGTGTATTTTTTTTGATAAGTGCCGCTATTGAATCAGCGTCATTTAATCTACTCGATCCATCAAATAAAGAAATCGTCTATAACCGCCAAAAACTACCTTTCATGACCGATTTAAACAGCGTCATTAAAGTATTTTTCTTCTCTTTTTTGATCCTTTCTATTACACCTTGGCAAATGCGCTATAAAACGTTTTTATACCACAACACACAAGAACTGCTTTTTCTTTACCACATTTTAATGGTTTTCTTTGTTGTCGCATTTGTACCTATAATTAAATACTTACAAAGTGATATTAGGAATGCGAGCTTACCTAGATGGTATCTCAAAAATATACTGGTAGGCGATTACATTCATTTGTGGGGTATCTTACTCGCGTGTTATGTATCCATTCCTAATTTTTAGTCGGGTAAATTTTTTAATCCTATCCTTACAGAGAGCTGTGAACTTGCACTGTCATACGATCCTAAAATTTAGATTGTAGCCTAGGTGAAGGCAAAGCCGTATCCTAGGAAGTTCAGATAAAAATCAGACATCTATAACCTGGGTTTCGCTGCGCTACACCCAGGCTACGTTTTTTGAATAAGAATTAGAATGTTCCATCCAAAGTTTTAGCTTTTAAATTCGCTGCATCCAAAGCAGGCGAATCGAATTTTTCCTGGAGCAAAGCAACAATTTCGTTTGGCTTCAGTTTATTTGAAGAAAACTCTGTCCGACTCGAATCGCTATATATCATCAGAACGTCAGGATGTAATGATTTAAATTCCACAGAACCTACAAAGTCATTATAAGCCTGAGTTGAATTTGTCCAGAAAAATGAGCCATTTTGCCCACTTACACCCATAACCGATTGGCCAAAGGTAAAAATTACAACATCACCAGAAAAATTACTATTCTTGGTTTTTCCAATTTCAACATTTTCAACATTAATTTTCATTCTCATAAGAAAACACCCTCATTTTGTAGTTCAACAAGATGGCATTATATATTGGTGAACTTAAAAAGATAGAAATTAATCCTGGGTTCCGCTGTTGCGGCACCCAGGTTACATCAATGGGAAAAATGGGCGATTCATTTACGTTAAACTACAAGCGGAACAATTTTATATGGAACCAACTCACAATATTTTTTCCAATCATGTCCGTATTTAGCAGAACAGCGTTTATCATCACGAAATGCTCTATCGACCAATAAAACAGTTAAAAAGCAAAGATAGAAATATGGTGCAAAATGAGTAAACAATGCAGGTACAGACCAAAAAAATGTACCAGCAAGTTCAGGGATGTAATGGAAATGTCTGGCGATCCCCCACCACCCGGAAGCAAGTAGTATAGTTTGTTTTTTATCGCCTTCGATAGTCTCATAATGAGCTAATACAGTGACCGGTTTTTTACCCCAAACTTTGCATTCACCTTGAGTAGCTCTGGTAACAAGCCTTTGTCTGTCAGCAAGATAATTAATAACAATACTTGCCAAACCTAATCCTAAAATAAGAGTTGCCCATACAAACGATAAATGGATTGGATGAAGCACAAGATACATACTTGGTGATGTATAGACACAGGGTACCCATACCATACATCCCCAACAAATATAAAACCCTGCGCGATCATGCATGATGTCTAAGGAACGTAAATAACCTTTTTCCCACATGTAAAATTTACTGAGATAAACAAATTGCAATACAACAGAAATTAACATTGAGTTAGATAAATCACCTAATTCCGCCTGTTTTGCACAATAAGAAATAAGAAATAAGCCCCAACTCATCATACCAAAACGACAGGTAATAAATTTTTTAATGCTCCACCCTAAAACTTGAGGATAAAGCTCTGTTCCCCAATAATAATCAAACAAAATGTTATTGGTGACACCAGAATCAGTTGATGAGGGATAAAAGCGTCCTTTGAGATATAAAAACACACAGAAGATAAGGCTAAACAAATTGAGCGCGCCAAATAAAGCGCCTAGATTGTCATAAAGAATAGAAGCAGAGAATAGATTGAGGCCAAAAGATCCGATGCAAAAGGTTGTCATAGTAACGATAAATGCCAAAACACCGTTATCTTTATAAACTGGCACGTTTCCTTTTGGGGTAATGGGTCCATTAAATGTCTTTCCTGGCAAGATACGCATTAAAGCCAGCTCAAAAACAGTAAAAATCAAAATAATTTTCCAGGCCATTGCTGAGCCCCAGAAATAAGGTCCCCATATTGTCATTACAGTCTGAAAAAAACCGTTTTGGATCAGTAAATCCCAAAGAGCAGACAAAGACCCTTGAAGCTGGGTGTTGGTATACCACATCAACATAACAAAAACGGGACATGAAAGAATGAGAAATAAGGGACCTAGGGTATTCCTAATATTGAAATTCATAATGCTTCCTTTCATCTAAAATGACTCAAGAGGATCATAATACAGGAATTTTCAGCATTTAGTATCTTTAATTTTGGGGGTCGAGGAAAAATAAAAAGCAAGGAATAATGCTCCGTATTTATACAATAAAAATAGAAGCTTACTGATTTGCTTTACACAGCACTTTAATATTTAATTTAATATATACACATGCAAAAAGTGAATATCATGTCCCAATATCACATCGAACGAATGACACGTGAAGAGGTTTCAGTCGCTATAGAATGGGCACGAAAAGAAGGTTGGAATCCTGGATTAAATGATGCAGAGTGTTTTTATCAAACCGATCCTCAAGGTTTCTTTGCAGGAAAATTAAATGATCAAATTATTGCGGTTGGTTCTGCAGTAATTTACGACGAACATTTTGCTTTTTGTGGTTTTTATATGGTAGATAAAAAATACCGTTCTCAAGGTTATGGGATGGAGTTAACCCGCGCTCGTCTCGCTTATGTTGGAAACAGAAATGCGGGTATTGATGGTGTACTCGATATGGTTGATAATTACGCAAAAATAGGCTATCAATTTGCCCATAGTAACGCTCGTTATGCATTAGAGCGCTCAACATTAACTCCTAAACTTGATTCACATTTAGTTGATCTAAAAAAAGTACCTTTTGAGCAGGTAGCCCAATATGATCGTCACTATTTTCCTGCCCCTAGAACAAAATTTCTTACAGCGTGGATTAAGCAAAATGCGGCATTAGCAATCGGTTATATTAAGGAGGATCAATTAAAGGGATATGGGGTAATTAGAAAATGTTTTGAAGGTTATAAAATAGGTCCATTGTTTGCAAATAGCCCTTTTATCGCTGAAAAACTATTTGAACAATTAATTGAATATGCTCAAGGTGAGACTGTCTATCTGGATATCCCGGAAAATAATCCCTTAGCGGTTGATCTCGTCAATCAATACAACATGACCAAAGTATTCGCCACGGCAAGAATGTATTTAAAAGGAACACCAAAACTGTCTACCGCAGGTATTTATGGAATTACCACCTTTGAATTAGGATGAACATGCGAGATCTAGTGGGTTATGGGCCTGAAGAAAAAAATTTTTCTTGGCCTAATAAAGCAAAGCTTGCCATTAACTTTGTTATTAACTACGAAGAGGGAGCTGAATTATGCCCTATCAATGGCGATGCATATGCTGAAACAAGTGGGGCGGATTTCCCATTTATTCCCAAAGCTAAAGGACAACGTAATCTGAGTATCGAATCCTTTTATGAGTATGGTAGCCGCATAGGTATATGGCGTCTTCTACGCTTATTTGATCATTATAAAATACCACTTACTTTTTTTGTTGCGGGACAAGCATTAATCCTGAATCCCTTATTTGCTGATTATCTGGCTCAGCAGGATCATGAGGTGGCAGGACATGGATGGCGCTGGATAAATTACACCAACATTCCTAGAAGAGTAGAAAAGAAACACATTCTTTTATGTGTTGAAACTTTAGAAAAACTTACTGGTCATAAACCTAAAGGTTGGTACACTGGTCGGCGAAGTGAACATACCCGGGAATTATTGCTTGAACTCGGTGGGTTTCTTTATGATTCAGACAGTTATGCTGATGAATTGCCTTATTATTACCCTGGCGTCTAAAAGTTGATTATTCCCATGCAGCATATTTAGTCTCATTTTTCTTAAAAAAATTCATAATTTTA
>NZ_LNYZ01000015.1 GCF_001468065.1 Legionella steigerwaltii | reverse complement strand
AAAATTATGAATTTTTTTAAGAAAAATGAGACTAAATATGCTGCATGGGAATAATCAACTTTTAGACGCCAGGGTAATAAAATAGGGATATTGCCGTTTGATTCAGAAACTTGTCTTAAAAAAGCTATTTGTTCCTCTTTTGATTTACCTTTAAAGCCCGGAGCATCCTCCGATAAGAAGCCCATTGAATAATAATCCAAACCATAAGTAATTAATTTATTTACATCCTCAGCATTAAATTTTTTTTCAATATATCGTTCAATGCAATCCTTATCTCTGTCCACACCGGCTCTGGAGCGGTCAATTGTATGGCACACACTCTTTTTCAAATCAATTTTGTTACTCTCTTCGCGAACACTCACCCCCGTTTCAAGCATATCGGCTAGCTTAATACGGGTGACTCCTAATTTTCTGAACCAGCGTATGACCTGCATCATCATTCGAATGAAATTTGAATTCTTTGCATTTAATTTATTATATTCAGATAAATGTTGCTGAAGACTCTGTACGTTTTCACCTTTGCTTTGTTTGCTTTCTTTTTTAGGTATTTTACCAATCATAGCAGCAGCTTCTAATCCGTCATTTAAACCATGGCCTAGCGCATAATTAGGAGTAAAATAAGCATCACCAATTAAATAAAATCCATGATCGTTTACCCGAATCGCAGCTTTACCTGCTAACTGGCTATTTCCTTGGAACGCTAAAATTTTCAATTTATCTTTTTCAGGAGTTTTTTTACTTGGGGTCAGTTCAATATTTAATTCACTTTCTTTAACATTCATATATTTTGCAGCTGCTTTTTTTGCATAAGCAAGAGCATGCTTTTGTGCCTCTGTAACGACGGATTGATAGCTGCTTTCCAGTTTTTCTTTTTCACTTAGAAGATCAGTATCATTAGCATTAATTTTAAGTTTCGCATCAATCTCTCCTATTTTTTTTTGAAGATCTTCTGCCTCCTTAAGATATTCTTGATATTGGTCGTAAATTTCTTTAGGAACCTCTCCGATGAATCCCATTTTGACACTTTTCTTATTACTTTTATCGTGAGATTTTTTTTCAAATCGTAAAAAATACAATCTATGAGATTCGCTATTATCCCCATCATCCATGAAAGACGATGTAAATTCACGCTCAGGAAGCACAAGTGGCTGACCGTCTGCTCTTGATAGTTTTACATAAGCGCCTAAATGAAAGGTATGAGCTATGTGCTTCATTCCCAGAGGTGTTGAACGTTTAATTTGATCACGCTTTTCAAGTTTCGCATTGACCAAAGCAAGTGTTTGAGATCTTCCTCCATCCGCTGCAACCAAATGCTGGTATCCTATTTCTTGTGAGGGTCCATCTTTAGACTTCATGGTAGCTATTCCCCTCGCAGGATCAACGGACTCAAGTGTTGTTTCATACAAAATATTGATCGCATTCATCCCGTTGCTCTCTTTTTCCCGCCTATGTTGCTTATTGAGATTGTTAATTCGATTTAAAATAAATTTTTGCACTGACGCTATCTTAACTTCAGCTGAACCAGCTAATGTATCTAAAAATTTTATATCTGAATCACTCAGTTGATCATTATTTTTATTAATCATGGCGATCAGTTGGTTTTTTCTTTCGGGACTAAGTACAACGACTTGAGGACGTATTGACGATAGTTTTTCAGTTCGTTTTTCTACAATTAAAACTTTATTACCATTACGCGCAGCTTCATATGCTGCAGCTAAACCAACAGGGCCCATCCCAACGATAACCAGATCAGGATGTTTGTCACCATCATCGTAGTCAGTCATTTAATAAACCTCATATTTACACATATTGATTTCCCACCCACTTGAATGAATTATAGACCAATAGATTAAAATAAGCGCGGAGGGACGGTCCGGGACGGACCCCTATAAAAAAGAAACAGATTGCCATTAATCACTACAATAAAGGGGCTGATTTATTACATGAAGATTGGAGCCTTCTGATATCCTTATCTGATAGAATCGTTGTAAATAAGCTTTTATATAATTCCTTTCTTTCTTCTTCATTTGATGCCATTGATAAATATAAAGAACGAAGTGAACCTGTTCTATCATAATTATGATTAAAATAGGTAGCGTAACAGGTTCCCAATTTTCGCATCATTTTACTTAAGCTATCTTGCTTCTTAGGGCATAACTAGGGGGTCCGGTCCCGGGCCGTCCCCTTAAGCACTGCGCTGCCGATCAGACTTTCTCCCTATGACTTTAGGTAAAAGTTTTAGCCCGCCAACCCTATGCATAAAGGAAATATTGTGGAATAATTATCAACCAACTTCAACAATATTTGTCTACTTATATGAAAATAAAAGCAATCACCTTAATAATCTCTATTTTTTTTCCTGTTGCTTTATTTGCTAGTACTTCGAATTGCCCTTTATCAAATGGAATCAATGTACACACCAGAAAGCACATTTTAAATATTTGTAAACAAGGCAGTGTAATTAAGAGTTTTAAAGTAGCTCTCGGATATAAAGGCGTCGGTAAAAAAAAGGCGGGGGATAATAAAACGCCAATTGGTTTATATGGGTTAGCTCATCCAAGAAAATCCAATAAATTTAAAGTCTTTATTCCAATTCTCTACCCGACTACAAAACAATTAGCTGCAGGATATACAGGTAGAGATGTAGGGATCCATGGGCCAACTCAGTCATCGGGTAGGTTAAGTTGGTTTAATAACCTACCCTACTCAACGCGTGGATGCATTGCAGTTGGCAAAAATAACTACATCGAGTATGTGGCTAATTGGGTAAAAACTCATCCTGGGGCTAAGGTTTTAATTATCTAAATAGGGGACGGTCCGGGACGGACCCCCATAAAAAAGAAACAGATTGCTATTAATCACTACAATAAAGGGGCTGATTTATTACATGAAGATTGGAGCTTTCTGATATCCTTATCTGATAGAGCCGTTGTAAATAAGCTTTTGTATAATTCCTTTCTTTCTTCTTCATTTGATGCCATTGATAAATATAAAGAATGAGGTGAAATCATAGTATTGTCTGCCCCCAGTGCATTTGCTCGATAGCTAGACCATTCATATTCTGAGGGATGCTTCACTATATATGCCCTAACGGGGTTTAATTCGATGTATCTCATACAAATGAGAAAATAAGCATCCGCAGTAATAATTGAAGATTTATAACGCCCTTCCAAAAGTGAACCTGTTCTATCATAATTATGATTAAAATAGGTAGCGTAACAGGTTCCCAATTTTCGCATCATTTTACTTAGGCTATCTTGCTTCTTAGGCGTAACAAGCAAATGGGTATGATTTGTCATTAAGACATAGGCATGTATGTCACAATCATATTCAATTGATGTCTCAGATAATTTATTTAGAAAGTAATAAAAGTCTTTTCTTGCATTGAATATATTCTGTTTATTATTCCCTCGCTGAATAATATGATGTGGCTGTCCCGCCATTACAACTCTGGCTTGTCGAGGCATATTTCTTCCTTTAATCGATTTTGGACTCGAGGAGAAAATATACTTTTTTTATAAATTATTCAATCTATTAAAATAAAAATCATAATTAAATTATCAAAACAATTTAAACAATCTGCATACTTTTTGCAGGGGTCCGTCCCGGACCGTCCCCCTAAGCTATCAAACGATAAACAGCATAACGTTCTTTTCCTCCTCTTCGTGTTTGTGCTTCTTTGCCACATGAGTAGTGGGTGTAAAGAACACTTTCTTGTTTCTTTCGACATGGGTATTAGACTTTGCAAAAGAACTTATTTCTACGGCATTAACTCCGGTTTCTTTCTCCAAAATTAGACTCACTAAATCCTCAGGTAACGGTATGTCCTTTAATTGTATATGGGCTTCATTAATCCAAGCGCCTATGTGCTTTTGAAGCTCCTGTGCTTTTGCATGCGTGCTGGGTTGATTGTTAGCGTCGACAATTTTAATGAGGGCATGAGGCAGTGCCTTTCCTAGGTCAATAAGCTCCTTTGTGGGGCGATTTACAATATCTTCTTCAGATAAAGTAATCGTTGTTACTGTCGCGGGAATTGCAGCGACAGCTTGAGTTAGTTCGGCAGCAGTTTTGCTGCTGAGACCATTCCCACTCAGATTAAGTGCGGTCACGCCTGCTGGAATTGCGGCGAAAGCTTGGGCTAGTTCCGCAGCAGTTTTATTACCAAGATAATTCCCGATCAAACTAAGCGAGGTCACGCTTGCTGGAATTGCAGCGAGAATTTGAGCTAGTTCGGCGCCGGTTTTGCCGCCAAGGGCATTCAAGCTCAAATCAAGTGTGGTCACACGTGCTGGAATTGCAGCGACAGCCTGTGCTAATGCTGTAGCGGTTCTTTTGCTAAGGAAGTTCCCACTCAAATTAAGCGAGGTCACACTCGCTGGAATTGCGGCGAAAATTTGAGCTAGTTCGGCTCCGGTTTTGCTGCCAGGGATATTCCAGCTCAAATCAAGTGCGGTCACACCAACGGGAATTCTGGCTAAAGCTTGGGCTAGTTCCACAGCAGTTTTGTTATCAAGAAAATTCCAGCTCAAATTAAGTGTGCTCACACCCCTTGAAATTGCGGCGAAAATTTGAGCTAGTTCAACGCCGGTTTTGTTGTCAAGGCCATTCGCGCTCAAATTAAGCGAGGTCACATTTGCCGGAATTGCGGCGAAAGCCTGGGCTAGTTCAGTAGCGGTTTTGTTGGTAAGATCAGTTAATCGGTAATACATTAATTTATACCTGTGTTAAATATAAGGAAATAGTCGTCCCTGAACATTGGACAGAGGTTGATCAAACCTGCTTAACGCTCTTTTATTCCGCTTCGTGTTTGCCATTCTTAGTGCATAGGCATTGGGTATAAAGAACTCATACTTGTTTATCTCGTTTATTTCTTCTGCATTAACTCCGTTTTTTTTGCGATATGGCCATTGGACGCGAAGAGTATCGAGCTTGGTTCTACTGGACTAACACTTGCTTCCAATATCAGATTAACCAAACGTTCTGGTGATAGGATATCCTCTAGTTGCAGTTGCATATGTGCTTCTTTAATCCTTGCGTCCATGTACTGTTGCAGCTCTTGTGTTTTTGGATGATCACTGGGCTCATTTTTATCGTCGATAATTTTAATAAAGAAATCCGATAGCACTTTTCCTAAATAAATAAGCTCCCCTTTAGAACGATTTACAACATCTCGTTCAGATAAAGTAATTGTTGTTACCGCAGCCGGAATTGCAACGAAAGCTTGGGTTAGTTCGTCAGTGGTTTTCGTGGAAAGATCATTCCCGCTCAAATCAAGTGAGCTCACGCCCGCTGAAATTGCAGCAAAAGCCTGGGCCAGTTCAACAGCGGTTTTATTACCAAGACCATTCCAGCTCAAATCAAGTTCGGCCGCACCTACTGGTGTTGCGGCTAAAATTTGAGTGAGTTCAGCGTCGGTTTTCTTGCCAAGGCCATTTCCGCTCAAATGAAGTGTGGTCACACCCGCTGGAATTGCGGCTAAAATTTGAGTTAGCTCAGCACCAGTTTTCTTGCCAAGGTCATTTCCGCTCAAATGAAGTGTGGTCACACCCGCTGGAATTGCCGCGAAAGACTGGATTAATTCAGCAACGGTTTTGTTGCCAAGACTATTCCAGCTCAAATCAAGTTCGGTCGCATGTACTGGGGTTGCAGCTAAAATTTGAATTAGTTCAGCACCGTTTTTTTTGCCAAGGCCATTTCCCCTCAAATGAAGTGTGGTCACACCATCTGGAATTGCGGCGAAAGCCCCGGATAGTTCGGTTCCGGTTTTCTTGTCGAGGTCATTCAAGGTCAAATTAAGTGAAGTTACACCTGCTGGAGTTGCCGCGAAAATTTGAGTTAGTTCAGCACCAGTTTTGTTGCCAAGACCATTCCAACTCAAATTCAGTGTGGTCACATCCGTTGGAATTTCGGCGAAAATTTGCGCTAATTCGGCATCAGTTTTGTTGCCAAGGTCATTTTTACTCAAATCAAGTGTGGTCACGCCCGCTGGAATTGTCACAAAGATTTGAGCTAGTTCAGCGGCGGTTTTTTTACCAAGATCAGTTAATGAGTAATACATAATTTAATACCGTTATAATAAATATTATGAAAAAGTCGTTCTAATCGTCGGACAAGACGTTAAACAACAAATATCATGACGCTCTGTTGCTCTTCTTCATGCTTGTGATTCTTCATGAAATCGGCCTTTGGCGTGAAAAATGCATTTTTGTTTGTTTCAACAGGAACATTAGCCTTTGAAAAATCGCTTATTTCTACTGCAGCAACAGTTTCTTTTTCCAATATCAAGTTAGCCAAATCCTTTGGTAAGGATATATCCTTTATTTGCCTATGTGTTTCATTAATCCTTGCTCCCATGATCTTTTGCAGCTCGTGTGTTTTTTCGTGATTACTGGGTTGATTATTATCATCGACAATTTTAATGATGGAATGAGGCCGTGATTTTCCTAGGATCATCAGCTCCTCGGTAGAGCGATTGATTATATCTATTTCAGATAAAGTAATCGTGGTTACTTCAGCGGGAATTGCCTCTAAAATCTGGGTTAGTTCAGCTGCGGTTTCGTTGTAAAGCTCATTCCAGCTCAGATTAAGTGAGGTCACACCTGCTGGAATTGCCGCTAAAGCTTCGACTAGTTCGGCAAGGGTTTTGCTGTAAAGGTCATTTCCACTCAAATTAAGTAAAGTCACACTTTTCGGAATTGCCGCCAAAACCTGGGCTAATTCTGCGCCGGTATTCTTATTAAGGTAATCCCAGCTCAAGTTAAGTGAGGCCACACTTGCTGGAATTGCCGCGAAAATTTGGGCTAATTCGGCAGCAGTTTTGTTGTCAAAATCACACCAGCTTAAATCAAGTGAGGTCACATTTGCTGGAATTGACGCCAGTGCCTGAACTAGTTCGGCATTGGTTTTCTTGTAGAGGCCATTGTTACTCAAAATAAGTGAGGCCACACTTGATGGAATTGCGGCGAACATTTGAGCTAGTTCAGCACCAGTTTTATTGTCAAAGCCATTCCCGCTCAAATTAAGTGAGGTCACTCCCTTTGGGATTGCAGCAAAAATTTGAGCTAGTTCGGCGCTAGTTTTATTGTGAAGACCATTCCAGCTCATATCAAGTGAGGTCGTGTCCTCTGGAATTGCTGCTACTATTTGGGCTATTTCGACAGCAGTTTTCTTGTCAAGGTCAGTTAATTGGAAATGCATAATTTACCTCTATAAAATATAATGAAATTCTTGTCCTGATAACCAGATATGAAATACAAAATTCCTTGCTTCTATCTGAATAATTTTTGGCACAAATATTTTCTCTATTTGATCAATTTAACGACCAATTGTACTTTGTTTCGCCTTTATTCAAATCGGCGAAATTCACCTATTGACATATATTCTTAACTCTGATGGCAGATTTTTTGGGGACGGTCCGGGACGGACCCCTATAAAAAAGAAACAGATTGCCGTTAATCGCCACACTAAAGGGGCTGATTTATTCATGAGAACTGGATTTTTCTGATATCCTTATCAGATAGAACCGACTTTTAGTTGCTTCATTGGGAAATAACAGGACGCATCATCGCGTTTCTCAAATTGAAAAAATTCAAAGGATACATTTAGAGAGTACCTTTTACTAAGGCCAGTTAATGGTAACTGTGTAATTTAATACCTTCTGTTAGTATAACGAACGAGTTGTCCTGATCATCGAACAAGACTTTGAACAGCCAGCATCACGCCCTTTTGCTTCTCTTTATGCTGGTGATTCTTCGTGAAATCGGCGTTTGGCGTGAAGAACGCATTCTTGTTTATTTCAACAGGAGCATTAGCCTTTGCAAAAGCGCTTATTTCTACAGCGTTAACTCCGGTTTCTTTCTCCAAGATCAGATCAACCAAATCTTCGGGTAACGGGATATCTTTTAGTTGTGCATGGGCTTCATTAATCCAGGCTCCCATGTACTTTTGCAGCTCCTGTGTTTTTGCATGCGTGCCGGGTTGATTACTCACGTCGACAATTTTAATGAGGGCATGCGGCAGAGCCTTTCCTAGGTCAATAAGTTCCTTTGTGGGGCGATTTACAATATCTTCTTCAGATAAAGTAATCGTTGTTACTGTCGCGGGAATTGCGGCTAGAATTTGGGCTAGTTCGGCTCCGGTTTTCTTGTCAAGGCTATTTAAGCTCAAATCAAGTGCAATAACGCTTGTTGGAATTACCGCGAAAGCTTGGGCTAGTTCAGCGCCGGTTTTGTTGTCAAGGCCATTCCCGCTCAAATTAAGCGAGGTCACACCTGCTGGAATTGCCGAAAACGCTTGGGCTAGTTCGGCTCCGGTTTTGTTACCAAGATTATTCCAGATCAAATTAAGTGCAGTCACACCCGCTGGAATTGCCGCAAATGCTTGGGCTAGTTCGGCACCAGTTTTGTTGGCAAGACCATTCGAGTTTAAATCGAGTGATGCCACACCAGCTGGAATTGCCGCAAACGCTTGGGCTAGTTCGGCGCCGGTTTTGCTGTCAAAGCCATTCCCGTTCAAATTAAGTGATGCCACACTTGCTGGAATTGCCGCGAAAGCTTGGGCTAGTTCGACGCCAGTTTTGTCGCCAAGAACATTCAGGCTCAAATTAAGTGTGATCATACCCGCTGGAATTGCCGCAAACGCTTGGGCTAGTTCGGCGCCGGTTTTCTTGTAAAGAAAATTCAGGCTCAAATTAAGTTCAGTCACACTTATTGGAATTGCTGCGAAAGCTTGGACTAGTTCGGCAGCTGTTTTGTTACCAAGGTCATTCGTACTCAATAAAAGCGAGGTCACACCTGCCGGAATTGCCGCGACGGCCTGGGCTAGTTCAGCACCGGTTTTATTGCCAAGGTTAGTTAATGAGTAATACATAATTTTAATACCTTTGTTAAATAGAGTGAAATAACCGTCTTGATAAACCGTCAGGAGCTATACAGCTCCTTGGTTCCTTTGTTATGGAGTGGCTTCATGGTTTTCGTCTTTAACTGTATTAACTGTCGGCATAAATAACCCTTTGCTCGATAAAATTAATGCCAAATTGTATTTTTTTTGCCTTTCATTTAAATCGGTGAAATTCACCCATTGACATATATTCATAACTCTGAGGGCAAATTCATGGAGATTTATTGATAATGGCGAGAGACAAGGAAATTTCTTGCAGGAATTTTAATTTGATTTAACTTTGGAAAAGATAAAGTAGTTGAGAATATCTATGATTTTATTCGCGAATTGTTCACAGATTCGAGAAATAATTTATTTTTTATATCAGTAAGTTGAGATGCTTTTTCTATCAAATCACTTCGATGATAGCAGTTTAATTTGCTTTTAGCGTTATTAATATGATGTTCAACTGTTCGGGGTGAAATTTCCAAAACATAAGCAATCTGTTTTAAAGCGAATCCTTTGATTAAATAATAAAGGCATTGTAACTCTCTTTCAGAAACAATAGGGTCATTCGAGATATTGGCCAAAGGAGTTTTTCTATCAATTTTTATAAGGTTTAAGGTGCCACTCACTTTATTCCTGATATAAACAGGCGACTTAACTGCAGTAAGAGTATATTTATTGTTTTGATGTATCATGACCTCAACAAATTCTAACGATTTTTGTGAGGACATCACTCTTAAGTCATGTTCACGCCATTCGGCTGCATGTTCTTTCCAGGGAAAATCAAAATTTGTTTTGTACAATAACTCATCTTGTGACAGTTCCAAAAAGTGACACGATTCTTCATTGCAATTGACATATTTCCCTTCTGAATCTAAATGATAAACATGCCAATCGGGTAAAGAAAATAAACTTTCCATACTAATAGAAGGCATTAAATCATTGACTTCAGATTTATTCTTACCGCTCAATATATGCATATTAATTTCATTTAAAACTATAGAAGAATAATTATACGTATTATAAATTAAAAATGGCCCATTGTACATATATTGTACAAATCGTATTGATTAAATCATAGCGTACATCGGCAAATAGGTACTATTTCTGGAGTGAATCAAACCGGGGGGTACGGTAATCATTGTGAGCGTAATTAAGTGCAATTTGATCTGCTGTTATAGTTTGAAATTGTTTCAACATATCATTAGAACGTGACGCTCCGGTATAAATAGGGGGACGGTCCGGGACGGACCCCTATAAAAAAGAAACAGGTTGCCGTTAATCACTACAATAAAGGGGCTGATTTATTACATGAGGACTAAATGATTAAAATAATTTAAACAATCTGAATACTTTCTGTAGGGGTCCGTCCCGGACCGTCCCCCACCTTTTGGTAATCAGAGTGCGCATAATTAAGTGCGATTTGATCCGCTGTCATGGTTTGAAACTGTTTCAACATATCACTAGCACGAGACTTTCCAGTAAGTTGAAGGATTAGATTATTTATATCAACATTAAAATCCCTCGCGTAGTTTGCAACGAGTGGCCGCCAAATGGTATTAAGATAATCTGATATAGAATAAAATTCTTCTCCACTATGAGTTATTCTAGCCTCACTCCCTTTTTTTAATACGCTATCACGATTAAGCATGAACCAACGATGTTCTGGTACTATTAATGGTTCCTTTGCTTTAAGTTTATGTAAAATACTCATGAAGGTTAGGACCATTGCCTGGGTAAATACATATAACTTTGCCAGCTCTGTTGTGTCAGCAAGTCTTATTTCGATACGATACCCGGCTGATGGATTTTTTTCGTCAATCAATTTGGGAAAAATATCGTACCAAACATTATATTTTCGTAAGGTATTTGCTTCATCAGGTAGATTACTACAATAAGATTTAAACTCACTTAAATTACAAATGTCTAAAGGTAATGGACCTGTACGACTCCCACTAAGCGCATCATTAAGACGGACTCTAAATGATTTATAGTTGGTGTTTCTGTTTGCGAAAACAGGTGATGATTGTGTAATTACCGAACAAGGCCACATGTACACTTGTAACCAATGACATAATGGAATCAAATAGTCTATGTCACGGACATCCACTCCAAGATTTATTTGAAAGCTGCAATAAAACAATGGTCCACCCTGCTCGGCCATTAAGGGTAAAGAAGCCAAACAATAGGGACTGTCAGTCATGATTAATTCATCACGACCTCTTCCTGGATGTAGCCCTAATAAAAGCAATAGGTGTCCTTGTTGATATAAAAAATTATTGGCAGCGTGCAAATTTGCAGAAAGGTTTTTAAATGCCAAGTCCACGTCGTGACAGGGCAAAGTAGATAACTCTATTGTAGCGGCGTCAAACTCAGTTTGAAGAGGAGGATAACCTTGAGAGTTCAAATAGGACGAAAGCTTTTGAAACGCCCCGTTATTAAAATCAATAATAGCCTTACCTGAATCGATATCAATCACATTGGCTTCTAATTCTAATCCAATGGACAGTTGATGAGCCGCCATTTGATTACCATTTTATAAGGTAAGATAAGTTTAAGAATAGATTAGATTAATTCATTTATCAAACTCCCATAGAGCTAGGAAATCGCTGAAATTGAAGTTAAAAATCAATGGCCTGGGATATGCTAAAATTATTTAGTGACGGATAGGTAAATTGCGAAGGGAAGCAAGGAAGATGAATAAAATCAAAACTCCTTTACTAGATGGTCTATTGACGTCTCAAAAACTTGATGAATTGAAAGAGTACTTTAGGAGAAGTTTTGAAACTTATGAAAATCTATTTGCTTGTATTGCAAATGACGAAGCCTATTACTTACGTGCCGAACCTTTAAGACACCCCTTGATATTTTATTATGGCCACACTGCAACTTTTTTTATCAATAAACTGATTCTTGGGCGATACATTGACACAAGGATTAATGAAGACTTCGAATCCATGTTTGCTGTTGGTGTGGATGAAATGTCTTGGGATGATTTGAATACAACCCATTATGATTGGCCTAAAGTGAAGGAAGTTGCAGAGTACCGCAAGCACGTGAAAATATTAATTGAACAATTAATTGGCACAATCCCTCCTAATACAACTATAACTCAAGACTCTCTAGCTTGGGTTATTTTAATGGGTATAGAGCATGAACGGATCCACCTCGAAACCTCTTCAGTAATTTTAAGAATGGTTCCATTAAACTACCTGCGTCAATCAAATAAATGGCGGGTTTGTAGTGAGACTGGTGAGGCCCCCTTTAATGAATTAATCGCTGTGGCTGGAGAGAGCCTGACATTAGGACGTGGCGATGAAAATAAAATTTTTGGTTGGGATAATGAGTTCGGGAGCAAAAACATTTTGGTAAACGATTTTTATGCCTCAAAATTTTTAGTATCTAACCAAGAGTTTTTATCATTTATTGAGTCTGGAGGCTACGAAAACTTAGAGTGGTGGACCTCCGAAGGTAAAAAATGGCTCAGTTATACTAATGCAAAAATGCCTCGATTTTGGCGATTTGAAAACGGTCAATTTTGGCAAAGAAATCTGCTTGAAGAAGTACCTTTACCCCTTAATTGGCCAGTTGAAGTCAATTATCATGAAGCTAAAGCTTTTTGTAATTGGAAATCATTGATGGAAAATAAATACATTCGCTTACCCACTGAAGCAGAATGGACTATTCTCCGTAACCAAATTGAAGATGATGTCACTGATTGGCAAGTGGCTCCTGGAAATATCGATCTTGAATACTATGCTTCATCATGTCCCATAGATAAATTTAAAAATGGATCGTTTTATGATGTTCTAGGTAATGTATGGCAATGGACTGAGACAGCAATTGATGCATTTCCTGGTTTTAAGGTGCATAACCTGTATGATGATTTCTCCACTCCAACATTTGATGGGCAACATAACTTAATTAAGGGTGGGTCATGGATTTCAACAGGCAATCTGGCCACAAAAAAAGCCCGATACGCATTTAGACGCCATTTTTTCCAACATGCGGGTTTTCGTTATGTACAAAGTGAGCATCCTTTATTACCAAACGAAAAAATAAATGCTTATGAAACTGATCCATTAATATCCCAACAATTAGCACTCCATTATGGAAATGAATACTTCAGGATTCCCAATTTTCCAGTAGCTTGTATCAACCAATGTAAAAAATTTTTTAATAAAATACCCACTCTCAAAGCATTGGATCTTGGTTGCTCAGTGGGTCGTTTTAGTTTTGAATTAGCTAAATACTTTGAACATGTTGATGGAATTGATTTTTCAACTCGCTTTATACAACAAGCATTGCGCTTAAAAAAAGAAAGAATTATTCGCTATACAATAACTTCTGAAGGTGATTTAGTCGATTATAAAGAATTGAAATTATTTGACTTAGGTTATCATGATTTAATTGATAAAATTAATTTTATTCAAGGAGATGCTTGTAATCTAAAACCTATTTTTAAAGATTATAATTTTATATTTTTTGCTAATTTAATAGAGAAACTTCATAACCCCGCCTTGTTCTTAGAAACGATCAGTGGCCGTCTAAAACCTAAAGGGATTCTGGCTTTAACATCTACTTATGCTTGGTTAGAAGAATACACTGATAAAAACAACTGGCTAGGTGGCATTAAAGTGAATGGAGAATCTCAAAAAACCATAGAGGGTTTAAAAACGATACTCAAACCTCGATTTAACTTAATTACAACACACGACATCCCTTTTGTCATTCGGGAAAGTGAGCGCAAATTCCAGCACTCTATAGCGCAATTGTCCCTATGGCAATTAAAAGAATAGAAATAGACCGTCGTTTTAAATCTACCCTAAATTTTGTTCCAATGACTGATCATGCAAGAATAAACAGATTTATTCTCAAGTTTTGTTATGCTCCATAATTCAGCATGAAACTCTTGTGCCACTATTTTGTCGCTACTCCTGGTGCTCCTTTGTGCCGGCTTTCTTTTTTGTTTCCTCACAGAGTCGGCAAGTACCTCTACCAATACTTAAATACTCTATACCTAAACTTGCTAGGTGTTCACGATTATATATATTTCTGCCATCAAAAATGACTTGATATCTTAACAATTTTTTTATTAGCTCAAAATCAGGCTCTAAAAAATCTTCCCATTCAGTCACAATCACCAAAGCATCTGCACCTATCAAGGCATCCTCTTTGCTCGTGCACAAAATTAAATCGTCTCGAGCCCCAAATAAAACTCTCGCTTCAGTTGTGGCTGCGGGATCGTAAGCCCTAACCTTTGCGCCGTGCTGCCATAATTCTTTTAATAAGGTAATGCTGACGGCATCGCGCATATCAGAAGAATTGGGCTTAAATGCCAGCCCCCATACGGCAATCGTTTTATCATACAAATACTCATTAAAATATCGAAACACTTTATAAAATAAGACATGTTTTTGCCTTTCATTTACTCGTTCAATTGCATTGAGTATTGGAAAAGAATAATGAATTCTTTTCTCAGCTTTTAACAGTGCTTTAATATCTTTGGAAAAACAGGATCCTCCAAAACCACCGCCAGCACTAAGAAAATAAGGATTAATACGTTCATCAGCCCCCATTCCTTCTTTTATACTATTGATATTTGCACCCATATAGTCAGCAATGTTAGCGATTTCATTAATAAAGCTTATTTTCAGTGCTAGAAAAGTGTTAGAGGCATATTTAACGAGTTCAGCAGAACAGGTGCTCATGGTAATAAACTGCTTATCAGAAGTCATTGTTGCTTTAAATAACTCTTTCATTTTATGAATAATATCAGGATCTTCGGAGCCAATGATAATGCGATTAGGATGCATAAAATTATGAACAGCGTTCCCTTCCTGTAAGAACTCAGGATTAAAAGCAATTCCCACCTTTATATTTGATTTTCTCTCAGCTAATTCGGCGTCAATAATGGCTTTTACTTTATGAGTGGTGCCTATAGGAATGGTAGATTTCGTGATGACGATGCAGTTTTTGTCGATATATTGACCAATGTTTTTGCTCGCTGCAAAAACGTAAGTTAAATCGGCAGAACCATCCTCAGTAGGAGGTGTACCCACGGTGATAAATTGATAATCCCCATGTTGCACTGCTTTGACGGGATCCGTAGTGAATGAGATGCGATTATTGGCTAAATTTTTTTCCAGCAGTTCTTCAAGCCCTGGCTCAAAGAATGATATAATGCCTTCATTGAGTTGTTCAATCTTCCTTTCATCTGTGTCTAGACAAATGACTTGATTACCCAGTTCGGCCAATCCGCTCCCTAAAACCAGTCCCACATATCCAATTCCGTGAATAGTGATTTTATTCATTCTTAAATTCTCCTACAAGCGTGTCACCAGTTTTGAGAACCTTCCCGAACATCCAACCTAGAAGGTACAATACAGGCAACAAATACAACTCCGGCGGTCCTAGCCCGTCCTGGTTCGCTCATTGTTACTCCCCCTAGGGGGGGCTTAGCGCTACCACAATGACTGATGCCTTTCGTATGCCTTATATTTTGCCTACGGCAAAACATCCGGCTCTAAGGCTACCAAGAACCAACCTCGCTCGTTCCTCACTTCCATGGCGAAAGCGAGTGAGGAAATGGATAGCAATGAATAATTAGTTGATACAATAGCAATTATAGTATAAATTTAAATCAATTGAACATTCAAACAATTGAACATTCAAATGAAATAGAAATTACAACTGCATGACAATTTCTTATTCAGTGAAACACATTAAGCATGGAGCAAAATCTTATGAAAACAGTAAAAACGGTATTGGTCACCGGAGGTGCTGGTTTTATTGGCACTAACTTGTGTGAGACACTGCTTGAACAAGGTCACAAAGTCATCTGTTTAGACAATTTTTTTACTGGTTCATTGGAAAATATTGCCCCTCTGCAAGAAAATAAGAATTTCACTGTCATTGAGCATGATATCTGTACACCGATTGATTTAAAAAATATCGATGAAATTTATAATATTGCTTGTCCTGCATCACCCGTCCATTATCAAAAAGATCCACTTTTTACTATTAAGACCTCAGTTCTTGGCGCATTCAATCTGTTGGAATTGGCTAGAAAGAATAAAGCAAAAATTTTGCAAACTTCCACATCTGAAGTTTATGGTGATCCAACCGTACATCCACAACCAGAATCTTACTGGGGCAATGTGAATCCTATTGGACCTCGTGCTTGCTATGATGAAGGCAAGCGTTGTGCTGAAACTATTTTTACAAATTACATACATCAATACGGCTTAGAGGTGAAAATCGCCCGGATTTTCAATACTTATGGTCCCAAAATGCAAGCAAATGATGGACGAGTGGTCAGTAATTTTGTCATTCAAGCACTGCAAAACCAAGATCTCAGTGTCTATGGGACAGGCAATCAAACACGCAGTTTTTGCTTTATCAGCGATTTAGTGGATGGGTTGATTAAATTAATGGCTACCGATAAAGAGTGCTCTGGACCGATTAACCTTGGAAACCCTAATGAATTTACGATTATGGAATTAGCGAAAATTGTTATCGAATTAGTTGGTGGTAAGACTCGTACCGTATTTCACAGTTTGCCGATTGATGATCCCAAACAACGACGACCTGATATTACATTGGCAAAAACCAAGTTGAATTGGCATCCAAAAGTTGATTTGCAAGATGGGTTAAAACGTACAATAGAATATTTTGCCAACAAACTTTCTTCACATGATGGAATTCACCACTGATTTTAATATAGTATTATTGAGATAATCAGCATATTGAAATATAGTATTTTATTAAAGAAGGTTCGGATGGAACCGGAAAAATTGTCAAACGAGCATTGAGACAGTGGGCTGAATGCGTAGCCCTGCGATAAGGACTGACTATAAGGTATATATTATGCATGGAGCTTTTAAAAAAAAACTCTTCTTTTTTGTACTCTTTTTAGTGTCAAGTGCTGTTTTTGCCGACAATGCAAAAGCAATTGCATATAAGTACTACCTCAAGGGGGTCAATTATGAACAATCCTTATATGCATTTGAAGCAAGAACCGCTTTCCAAAAAGCATTGGCTCTCGATCCTAAAAATCCCGGTTATTTAACCCATTATGCGTGGTTTTTGCATTTATTTGGCTTTATGGAACAAGCCACGGTTGCTTTCCAGAAAGCATTAAACCATCCCCAAGGAACTAATATGTATCAGGGCTTAGCTTGGGATGAGTTTTATCTGGGAAATCTTGCCGAATCTCAAAGGGATTTCAAACACTTTTACACTTCTCGCTGGCTAAATAGTAACTATACCAATGCCTTTATTAAAGCGCCCCTGATGGCCAATAGAGAAAATGAATTAAAAATTTATGAGCTAAAACAAAAGCTGGCGCGCGATCCCTATAATTTAGCACTACAAAAAGATTTGTTTAATAATTACATATACCATAATGAATATGATCATGCGATTGCGCTTGGTAGAATCTTAATAGCCAACAAAAAAACTGATAATTTTACTCGACTCGAATTTGCCAGGACATTGTTTAAGAATAAGCAATATGATCTGGCAGCAGCTCAATATGAGCAACTTATGCAACGATTTCCTCACAATGCATTTCTCGCTTATGAATGGGGCAGCAAATTAGTTGAACTTAGGCAATATGATGCTGCATATAAAATGCTCGCCCAATCCCTAGAATATTATCCAAGCCCCGAAGCAAAAGAAGCTTTGGCGAAATTAGCAGCTCAAAAGGGAATGTGTGATACCGCACTCCATTTGCTATTGGAAGTATCGGATAAACGCAGTACTGGCTATTTGTTGGGAATGGGTGATGCTTATCGCAAATGTGGAGAATATCGACAAGCAAATGCCTATTATCAAAAAGTGTTACAGAAGTATCCTTACAATAGCGATGCGTTGTGGGGTATTTTATCGTCTACGGCTGCAGCGCATGAATATGAAGGCAACCGGGTTGCTTACGATCGTTGGCAAGAAGTTTATAATTGGGAGCGCTCTTTTTTGCAGGAGCAGCTGGTCGATTACTATCAATCACCTATGATACCAATCAGTGCGGACTTTTATGACAGTTCAAACACTTTTCGCCGCCAAGATGCAGGCGTAGCTGCTGATTTTTATGCAATAGCCAATACCAGGTTAAATCTTTCAGAAGCTTATTCAGGATTCGAGCAAAATGGATTCGATAGTATTTCTAGAAATATGGTGCAATTGCAAGGGTCAAAACTCTTTACAGAGCATTGGCAGCTGTTTGCGGGAATTTCCGACAAGGTTTACAGCAATGGCTTTAATAACATTAATGGCAATGTAGCAGTACAATATTCTTGGTCAGAAACTCTGAATGCAACATTAGGGTTCAACCATTCAGACATTATCGACACGGAACCTCCTTTTAGCATTCAAATTTACAATTATATTGTAGCGATTGGTGCAGTTGGTTTAAATATACGCACCGATGATTATAGTGGTTCAATGTATTATCAGCCGACGCAAAATTTATCTTTATGGGGTAAAGGGGTTTATGGTAAATATTCAGACGGCAATAACAAAACTCAAGTGAGTTTTGAAGCGAACTATAAACTGATAAATATTCCTCAGATAAGGATTATATACGATTTCTTTTATCTCAATTATTCCAACCCGGCCCCCATATTTACACAAGACCATCACAGTCAATCAGCTTATTATGACCCACTAGATTTTCAAGTGCATACTGGAAAAGTGCGAATAGAACATTATGTCACATCCAAATTACGGCTGGGGATTGAAGATGGATTGTCCTTTTTTCCACAAAATTCCAGTTATGGAAATGCAGTAGCCGGATACATGGATTATAAAATCGTCACCCATTGGGGAATGAGATTGGGCGCACAATATTATAACCAAAATAACAGCATTTTTAGAACAAATCGCAATGGAGGCCCTTTCTGGGCAAAGGCAGCAAGCCTTTCATTTATTTATAAAGTATAAACTGATGGAGACATTTTTAAATGGGAAAGGGTCACGTATTAGTCACTGGTGGTGCAGGTTTTATTGGATCTCATCTTGTAGACCTGCTTCTTGATCGAGGATATGAGGTTACAGTTTTGGATTGTTTAGTGGATCAAGTCCATCATGATGAGGAAAAGGATTCAGAAGGATGGCCTCTTTACTTGAATAAACGTGCTCGACGAATAAAAGGCGACCTTTTTTCAGAAGACCAATTTGAAAAGAATTTAAAGGGAATAACCCATCTTGTTCATTTAGCTGCTTCTGTTGGTGTGGGACAAAGTATGACTAATATTGTTGATTATACTAAAAACAATACGATGTCAGCTGCAGTTATGCTTCAAGTTCTTTCAAAGGGAAATCATTCAGTCAAAAAGATTGTAACTGCATCATCCATGTCTATTTATGGTGAAGGACAATATCGAACGGCCACTGGCCCTCTCACATTTGCGCCAAGTCTTCGAAACAATGAACAACTCAAAGAAAAAAAATGGGAACTGTATCACGATGGCGAGATCCTAATTCCTATTCCTACCACAGAAGAAAAACCATTAATGCCAGCATCAATTTATGCAATTAATAAACGTGATCACGAAGAGATGTTTCTCGTTGTGGGAAGAGCTCTTAATATCCCTACTGTTGCCCTTAGACTTTTTAATACCTATGGTTCACGCCAAGCCTTGAGCAATCCATACACAGGAGTGGGAGCTATCTTTATTTCTCGCTTGCTGAAGGATTTACCCCCTATTGTGTTTGAAGATGGGAAGCAACAGCGTGATTTTGTGCATGTGAGTGATGTCGCCAATGCATTTGCTTGTGTCCTCGAAAACGAAACAGAAATATATGATGTTTTTAACGTGGCAAGCGGATCTGCTGTAACCATCCAGCAGGTTGCAGAAACACTTGCGAGCCTAATGAATAAAAAAATTGCGCCAGTAATTTCAAATGAATATAGGGTTGGGGATATTCGGCATTGTTTTGCAGATATCAAAAAAATTGAGCGAGTTTATGGTTTTAAACCACAAAAAAGTCTTTCACAAGGAATGATGGAATTGATTAACTGGGTAAAGTAAGTGCTAAAACAATTAACAAAACACATCATTTGATTTCTATATAATTGCAAGGAAATAGTTATGGCAGAACCTTACTTCATTATATTGATGACATTATATGCCTTAGCGCAAATTATTTATTTGTGTGCTTTTCTTGTTGATTTGTATTTATTCACCCGCCCTGTGAATTGGGTGGATACGAAAGAATCCATCAACCTTCGTGAGGGAGACTTTCCATTTATTATCTTGTTTTATCCCGTTTTGAAAGAGCCCGAAGGGACAATGTATACGACTATGAAGTCGTTTGAAAAACTGTATTATCCTAAAGACAGATACCGCATTATTTCAATCCCTAATTCGGATGATTTAGAGACGATAGACAAACTGAGGGATCTACAAAAGACATTTGATTTCTTGGAAATCATGGAGATACCTCCTACAGATGATCCTTCTTGGCAAATCGTATGGGACAACTGGAATGTTAATGAAAAAGCCTACTGGTGGCATGTTGGCGCGCACGCGAAGGTCACTAACCTCCCCCCTAAAAAGACACGCCAGCTCATTTATGCTTTTTATCATATGGCCAAAGAATTTGAAGGAAAAGAGGATTTTCTCGTTAATTATGTTGATGCAGACACGTGCTTACCTATAGATCATTTCATTGATGCCGCAGTTGGCATTCGACATTACGATGTGTTGCAGGCTACAAATATCGCGGGCAATCTTCTTCAAACGTGGCCTGCAAGTTTCCATTCATTGGATCATATGTTTTGGGATGGCCTAAAATACCCACATTTATCCGCTAATGGAAAGCACCCTTATTGGGTGTTAGGAAAATCACTTTATTATAAGGCATCTGATCTACTCAACCTAGGCGGATTTCATCCTTGGATGGCAATAGAGGATCCCGAGGTGGGTATGCGATTCTGGATGAATGGAAAAACACTTGGAATCATTGAGAAGCCTGTTATTGAGGAAGTTCCCCTTACGTTCATCGGTGGAATTACTCAACGAAAGAGATGGGTTTGCGGATTTTTTCAAAGTCTAACAGAACCGTTGACACGTCTTGGTATGACGAGACGTCAAAAAATTCTAGCATGGATGAACTTTCTGCCCTGCCTCTTACTTGCGATTAATTTAATTGGTTTGCCTACGGGGATATGGGCCTTATCGACGTGGATTGAGCATCGCAACATCTTTCCCATGTGGTTGATTATACTAAGTATTATAAACATTGCCGGTTTCGTTATTCAACAATCATACCTTTACTACAAAACCTGGAAACGAACGAGCTTAGTTTTGGAAAAAATGTCCTCACGAATTTCATACATGGTCAGAGTGAATCCAATTTTTACGATTTTTTGGTGGTTTTTATGGCTTATTCCCATCACAATTGGATTTAGTATGTATCTAGGAGAGGGAGGACTTGTTTGGGTTCGTACTACCAAAACGAATGCAAACATCCATCTGTTCAAGAAAAAAGTAGTCAATTGGTTTAAAAAAAGGAAATGAGCAATCAGCATTAGTATAATGAGTGCTAAAATGGTGGCCAGTTTTGGTACTAGTTTCAAATTGGTCAGATTATAATAAAAGCCTAAAAAGCGAAGTGATGCCGAAATCTGGCTATTTAAGTGATATTAAAATATTTGCTGGAACTCTCGGATCCTTGAGAGATTCTAGAAACAGGCTGCCTGCCCGGTTAGGATTTTCCTCGTGAAGCATCCCGTGTCCCAACTGTTGGTCGGATTGCCAGGCCCAAGCCACATATCCCACCCCCCACTCGTTAAGAATGGAAAGGGTATTCTTAAACCATTCCAATTCACGTTCTTGATCCTCTCCCCCATTGGAAAGATAAGCTCCGATTTCCGTCACGAGAATCAACTTTTTGTCTTCGTTTAAGATCTTTGGAAAGAGGGCTAATTGGAGAGCTTGCAGAATATCATTTCGTTCCCATAGGTTGACAATGGTGCTGCCTCCCCGGTGGGCCAGTCCCGATGATCCGCCTCCGGAATTTCGATACAGGTGGGCACCATAAATTAAATTGTTATCCTTTAGTGGATGTTTTTCAATCCATTCCAGAGTGGAAGCTGGGTGGAAAGGCGGCGGGTAGTCTAAATTGACCCAACAGTCATAATTCCATTGGACGATCACTGGATTGCCCGTCCGTTGACGGAGAATAGGAAGGACCTCCTCGACGAATTTGAACCATTCCTCCTCCGCTTGGCTATCCCCATGTGGTTCGTTGTACAACTCAAAAAGAACATTGGGAAAGCTACCCAGTTGCTCTGCCACCGAATCCCAAAGAGAAATAAATTCAGAACGATCCCGGACAACCTCGGGATATCTCCCCCAAGGGGCCCACGGAAGGGACTCTTGTCCTGATTGGCTCCCCTGGACATTTTTCAGTGCATAAAAATCAAAGATCACATAGAGATCTCTTTCTTCCGCCCATTTCACTATATCCTGGATCATTTGACGGTAAGCTTCTTCGTAGGTTACCTCCCGGTAGGGGTCTTGGTAAGTCACAGGATTGTTCTTCCACCACTCCACCACTGTATGAAGACGGATCAAATTGAATCCAAGCTTGTGGTAGGAATCCAAGGTTTTCTTCACCACTTCCGGATTCCAATGGCCCATGCCCGAATAAAGGGGCCAGCCGGGAGGATCCCAAGCCCCATCAGGCACATCCAGAAAACCATGGTGGTTAATCCCCCGCAAGGTGATCGCCTGTCCGTTGGAATCCCTCAAGAGAGAGCCATCCACATGCAGTGGAAGAGTTTGGGCGAAGGCCACTCCTAGGAAAAAGAAGGATGAAAATCCAATGAAGATCCGAAGAATTGGTCGGTTCATGCAAGAAAGAAGAAAAGGGCCTAGGAAAAATAATTTCACTTCCCCGCCCCCAACGACTTGATCAAATAATCCGACAACATGGCCTCTAGATTGCTGTGCGCATCGGAAAAAATACCGTAACGCATTCCACCCCGCAGAAGTGACTTTGATGTATTAATTTAACACAGGGCTAAAAGTATAGGAAGAAATAAATGTTAACTTTTTAATCAATACCTGCCTTTCTACCTCTATTGGGACGATTAGAATCGTTATAAATTATCATTTTTCATAGGCATGGGACTAATAACGTAGTTTAATGGATTTGCATACCCCAGTTAAGGGATAATAATATGGTATATTCTTTTATCCTTTTAATTAAAAAATTAACCTTTAATTGATAAAATGAAGTTATTTTTAGGCGCAATTAATTTTAAAAAGGTATTTATATGAAAATTACTGAAATTCATATTGCGCAATTCACAATTCCATTAATTCGTCCATTTATTACTGCTGTAAGACGCACTGATTGTGTTGATGATGTAGTAATCATGATTAAAACAGATCGCAACACAGTAGGTTATGGTTCAGCGGCATCAACTCCGGCCATTACTGGAGACAGTACGGGATCTATTATTAAGGCAATTAAAAATATTTTGGGCCCCCAGCTGATTGGACGAAGTATTTCTGAGTTGAATTTGTTATTGCAGATGAATAATCAAAACATAGCGGGTAATAGCTCTGCAAAAGCTGCTATTGATATTGCATTGCATGATTTATTTGCTCAGTATTGCGGTTTACCTCTTTACAAAGTATTGGGAGGTAATACGAATATCATTAACTCGTGTATTACTATAAGCGTTAAAGCGAGTCACGAGATGGTAAGTGACGCGCTTGATTTGGTCAATCAAGGATATAGAACCATAAAAATAAAATTAGGTTTAAATCCAATCGAAGACATTGAACGTGTTCGTGCTATTCGACAGGCCATAGGTGATGACATCACATTGCTTGTAGATGCAAATCAAGGATGGTCTTATGAGGATGCATTAAAGGTTATTGCTGCTTTTAAACAACAAAAAATGAATATTCCTCTGGTAGAACAACCTGTTATTGCTCAAGATTTATCCCACTTAAAGGCGATCAGTGATCACGTTGATTGCTCTATTATTGCCGATGAGGCTTGTTTTTCACCTCAAGATGCACTGAATATTGCAAAAATGAATGCCTGTGATGGAATCAATATTAAGTTGATGAAATCAGGAGGTATAGAGAATGCACACGCTATTTATAATATCGCTAAAACAGCAGATATGGCTATAATGGTTGGATGTATGCTGGAATCACCTATTGGAATAGCGGCTATCGCCAGTTTTGCTGCAAGTAAACCCGATATTTTCTACTCTGATCTCGATCCTATTTTTCTGATTCGTGAAAATTATGTCCTTGGCGGGGCACAACGTACAGGCAATAAAATTGTTTTGTCAGACAAACCAGGTCTAGGAATTGAAGGGATTAGCCAAGGTTTGAAGTGGGTTGGAGCGCTCCAATAATGTCTTTTTATATTCAGTTAGCCAGCTTATCGATTATTATTCTTTATGCCGTGATGTTATTTCGCAATGTTGATCCACTCATAGCGACGGCTCTCTGTGTCGGATTAGGCTTTTTATATAATCAAAGTAGCCCAATAGCCATAGGGAATACTATGGCTGATGCTCTAGGCTCCTTCATGGCTTTAGTTGGTTTTATCATCATGCTAGGCCGAGGATTGGGACAGATTTTGACTCACACCCAGATAAGCCATACCTTGGTGCATCAAATCGTTAATGGGATTGGGATTAATACGCAACGACGCGCTAAAATTGGCATTGTACTCTCATCTTTTATTATTGTGGGCTTACTTGGAACGCTCGCTGGAGGATTAGCCATCTTGGCCCCAAGTTTGCGCCCTATTGCTGGTTCAGTAAGGTTGTCACGACCTAGTTTGGCTGTATTAATGCAGGCCTCTGCTGAAGAGGCGTTAATTATTGGGCCCTTTGCTCCTCCCGTCGTAACCTTACTCGGTGTTACAGGAATAAATTATGGGACTATGCTTCTTTACGCTTCTCTTCCAGTAGCCTTAGTGACCCTAATTACTACATGGTTTATGGCTTCACGACTACAACGACAGTATGGGGATGAGCTTTGTGACGATGAAGACAGCTCCGAACCATTTATCCCCAATAGGCAGCAAAAACGAAGTACCCTGTTCTTTTTAGCTGCCTTTTTGGCCTGTGTACTTTATGGTTTATCCACACAAGCAAAAACTTCCTATGTTATTTTTGTCATGTTATTTTTAGCCTTTGTTGCCGGATTGGCAAGCAAATTAAGCGTTAAAAAAATCTTTAATTTATTACTCGAAGGGATGCAAAAAAGTTTGCATCTTTTCTTTTTATTTATCTTATTTGATCCGTTTATGGCTCTGATTCATCAAGCAGGAGGATTCACTGCCCTAACGCAATTATTAACCCCATTAATTACTCTGGGCGGCAAGCCCGTATTGTCGATGTTAATAGGTTTGACTGGGGCATTCGGTATGCCTGGAGCTGCGGAAGCCACTATAAAAATGCTGCATCAACTGTTTAATCCAGCGGTAATTCAGATGCAACTTCCTATTATTACTTTTGCTTTATGCATGCTCTTTGCCACCCGCGTTACTAATTATGCATATCCTGGCGCAAATATGTTTGCCGCAATGGGTTTTGCAGGGAGTGAGAACGTTAAGGCCATGATACAAAATGGGCTTATCGTGACCGCAGTGCAAGTTTTATTTCTAATCATTTATAGTTTATTTATCTAATTGTATTCCATCCTTATTAGTCATCATAAAGTCGGATCAATGTTCTGAAGTGTGAAGAAAATTTTACCCCAGCCTTTCCCCTATTATCTAAGGCTAAACACCAATATTAATTATTTGATCAATTGTTGTTCATAGTTTGCAATTAAAGTGCATTTAATGACAGGGAGAGTTAATTATAAATAAGACTATAATTTTTATAGGAATTGTCACATCTACACTAGGCCTTGAAAGTTGTACTACAATGGGATCTGCTTATTCACCTGGATACAGGACCAATTACGTATCTTCTTCTGGGTATTATACTACTCCGGGATATACGAATAGTTACTATGGTTCCAGTTCGAATAATAGCTATTATGGTAACTCATATGGTTATGGACCAAGTTATTCTGTAGTAAACGGATATTGCTCAAATGGTTTGGAATATAATACTGGCAGAACACGATATTACAATGGTCATAGAAACTACAATAAGATAGGCTATTATCGCAATGATAGATACTTGAGATATGGTACTTATAAAGGTCAAAGAAAATACAGAAGAAACCAATTTGGGTATCAAAATAATCAAACAGAATACCACAATGGTCAAATGGGATATCAAAATAGTCAAGCAGGATACCACAATGGCCGAATACTTTTTGTTGGGGGTCAGTTTTAGCTATTTCAGCTAATTTAGACGCCACCTCACCGCTATTTCCCTGAACAAGTATAGCATCTTGATATTTTTCTTTTAATTTTGGAGACCTATCAAAATTGGAGTCAAATTTTATTGGGAAGAGCATGAAACACCTAATAAATCAATGAGCACATATTAACCATAGTGTATAATATTAGATTTCCCAGGGGATTTATGTGAGGCAACAAGTCCATATGACCTCAAAACTCATTGCAAAGTTTAGTAAGTTTTTTCCCTCAATGTAGTCATATAAAGTTTGATGAAAAGATTTTAGGCAGCACTGCGAGAAGAGCATGTTCGCAAGTCAGTATCTCATATTAACCAATGTTCGCCTGAAATCCAGACTGGCTAGTTATGCTATTAACTCAAGCATATCGTCGAGTCTTGGTTATCAAATAATCTTGGAAATCAACCTAAATTAGAAATTAATACTCAATCTGAAGCAGAAGTTATATATATATAAGTTCAGATCACACAGCTCATGGATGAATTGTATTTGATTATCTCAGCGCTCTTTATCAATTCCAAGCTCATGATTTTTAATTCTCATTAACAGTGACTGGGCAAACTTTGGTAAGCTACTTTGCAATTGAGCATAAAGCTTTTTATCTTTGGTGATTTCACGTGCTTTAATCAACAACAGCTTATCTAATTGTTCGGTTTTAAACCCTGTCATATTACTACGCTTCATAAATAGTTTATGATACTCCATCAAAACAGCATGATCTTTTTGAAAGTTGATAGTTGATAAGAGAAATAAAACACATCTTTTGGGGTTGTTCTCAACTATGAGCACTGGCATTTGATCTAAAATCTTACATTCTCGATAGATTTAAACATCATTATCTTCAAAAATCGGTATTCGACAAGATTGAACTGTTATTTATTTTCGCATATTTTGAATTCAGGCCCAGCGAACTCCTGCCTGGGAGCTCAGCATTTAAAATAATTAGCCGTTATATTGGATGTTATGAATGAAACAAGTTCCGGCGGTCCATGAATGGAAAAGGTATTAATGACCTCTTTTAGATCCTTTTCCCTTTTATCTATATGATCTAGAATTGGCACTCCAAAATTAAAAACCATAGGCACGGATCTTGGAGAGGCGATTAGAAATTTCCGTAAGGCCTTGAATGAAGAGCAAAAAAATGAGCCTCCAAAAGAGGATAATATATCCTCATGAGCAGTAATGAGCTTCTTGTCATTTTGATTGTTGCCCTCATTGTATTTGGACCTAAGAAACTTCCTATGCTGGCAACTCATTTAGGGTTCTTGATACGAAAGTTGAACCAACTCAAAGCGCAAGCCGCGCTGCTCTGGCAACAGCAACTTAATGAGTTTCAATTGTAAGAAAATCAGCGCGAAGCCAGAGAAGCAGATGAGCAATATAAAAAAGAGCAAGCGACCTAAATTTTTTGTTTGAGCGTATTCTGAACATCCTCTTTGGGCTCCTCTTTTTGGGGCATTTTAAAGTCTTCATGCTTTGGAAATTTCTCCAAATCCTTAGGTATTAAAGCATTTAGAGGCAACGGAAAGCTGAGTGCAGAACAAACAGAAATACGCCGGTTAAAAGAAGAAAATAAACGCCTAAAGATGGAGAAAGAAATATTGCGGTTCTGTAATTCATATCGTGAGCATTTAATTGCGCGTTATACTCAAGAAGAAGAGAAGCGATTTGTTTGGTATCATCATTGCAGGGTTGGTTAATAATTAATCCCATGAGTGGTGTCTGAGAATTCATATAAGAATTGGGATTAGCATTATTTTTTAATAAATTCCTAATTACGAATATTCCAGCAGAAGTAATATCCTTCATGGTATAGAGTCTCATGTTTTCATTGGCACAAAAAACATATAAATTTTCATTAAGAGAATTTTGGCGAGACCGTTCATTTTCAAATATCATCGTAGGTCTCGTTGAATCTTCTTCCTTTGCCTTTTTTAATTTCATTAAATCTGGATTGTCCGGTGAGATGGCCAGCTCTATATCTCGTAAAATCTGTTCTGAAATGTAATTTTGTTTATGCAAGAGATTCAAAGCTTCTCTCAACTGCTGTAATTCAATGTTTAAAATCTTATAGTCCATAAATTTTTTATCAAATTCATCATATTGAAACCCAAATTTCTCTAAGCATTTTTCAAAGCCCAAAGGCTCTTTTGGTTTTTGGAAATCAATTTTGAATTTATTATTACCTTTAGTCGTAATAATAATTTTTTGGAAAGCTAAATTTGAACTATTAAAATAATAGTTAAGCTGCGCATAGTGACTTGTCAGCCTCAAGTCCCATCCTGATTCGGGTTCTCTTATATGACTTTCTTGAGCCATGTTAGTTTGCTCTTGGACGATTCCAGCAAATCGTGAATTTTCAGCAGAGCAACAATAAACGAGCTAAAGAGATAGAAGAGTTTTAATGAAAAGCTCCTTTGAATTGAGACAAAAACTCCCTAAATGAGATTGCTGGCAAAAGGCAGGGGCTTACCGACTTAATTGTTTAAATTTTCGTGTGGTGATGTTGCGTATTCGTATCATCCTTATTAGATGGCGACATTATCTTTAATGCTTTAGCAACTGCGCCGTTCGGGTTGGATATAGCATATGCTTTTACTTCTTCAATGCTTTGCAACTTATCACCAAAAACTTTACCGCCAAATTCGCTGCGTGGTGTGTATTCAAAAAATGTAAACCAGCATTGCGATTTATATATTTGTTTAAAATCCTTTAGTAGAGATAAGTCAGTAGTTCGCTGTATCTCATTAATTACCTGTTGACTCATACCACTTGATTGAAGGGCATCAATGTTTTTTTGTATATGATTATATAAGCTCATTTTTTCGCTTGGACTGAGGGAATTTATATACTTACTTATTGCTGCGAAATTGGAGCTTGTTCCATTTTTATCTAATAATAAAATAATGACCGCATGCTCACCTAAAAATTGTGTTAGATTTTGCAGTTGCTTAAAATTATTTTCATCGTTGATTGAAGCTAAGATATCAAGATTCAATAAGTTGTTTTCAGCAATTCTAAATAAGCCCTTTAATAAAAATTGATTAGAAAAAATTCTATCTAATACGATACATAATTGCTTTTGGGTAGGATTTTCAATTTTATTATAATATGACCTTAGCTCTTGTGGTTCATTCCTATGAGAAAACTGCTCCAAACCATTTCGATCAAGTAATTTTAGACTAAGCAAGTAAATAAATTGATCAGATAAAGTAACAGTTGACTGAACGGATTTAAGTGACATTAACATTCCAATAAAAATGATTTCTTCTTCTGGTAAAAATGGGCGATTATATTTAACTAATTCGGATACCCATTGCGTTAGATGACGTCTTAATTCTTCTGGTTGAGTTGAAGCTTGAAGATAAATGCAAGAAATATCGATTAATGTATCTACGCTATCTGAAGCATTTGGCGAGACACGGTCAATATCTTCGATTCCTGATAGAGTTGTTCTAAAATGACCAAAACTATCTCTATATTCAAACGTATCTTGAAAGGCTTTGAAAGCCTTATCTGTTTTTTTGATATAAGTAAAATAGAGTTTATTTGTGTCCTTAATCATTTCTTTATATTGGTAAACATGGGGCTTAGTTAAATTTAATCTTTTTAGTAAATCCCCATAAATCGCACCTGCTTCGAAATGTTGTTTTTTTACTAACTCCAAATCATCACCAGCAGTCACATCGATGTAAGCTCCTACAATCATATCCAAGTGACTTTGAAAATCATCTCGTGCGTTAGTTTCAAAATCTTTTAGAGTTGAATCGAGAAATAATTTTTTACTGCAAATTCCAAAAACTTCACCATATTGAACTTGATCTGAATGTAGAAGTCCAAATTTTTGATGACTTTCATTGACAATAATTGAAATATCACCATTATAAATATACTTCTTTAAATCTTCATCAAGCTTAAGATCTTCCTCAAGCCCACTAGTTGTGTCTACGACAATGACTACGGGTTTTGCTGGAAAATCTTTATGCTTAATAATCCTATTTCGTATTAACTTATTTATATCTACACCCGGTAATATCCCAGTTGGATACGTGATTGGGCCAGATGAAATCACATAAATGTCAGCGAGATGATCTGCTTTATTTTCTACATAGGGATAGAGCGATACAAATTCATAATAATATGGGCCAATCATTTCGATTGAGATAGGCTCTTTATTATGCTTCATTTTTTTTGCTAATTGCAGCGCGAGTGTAAATGCATTTGTCCCCGCCATGGCAGGAGAAGCAACACAATGAGAATTGATCATATCACTTTTTTTTAAACCAAAAGATGATAGCGATTTGTCTATTCTATGCTCTCTAAATTGATTATATTCGATGCCAATAGCTTTTTTATCTCTATTATTCTCATAGAGTAATAGTGATATCTCATGTATAATTTTGTATAAACAAATGGCGAATTTATTGTAATTGTTTTTGTAAAAATCGACAGCAATATTTAGAAAAATATAAATTCTTTTAATAATCTCTTCATTATTTGTTTCAGGTAGATTAATAATCATCTTATAAAGACATTTTGCTAAGAGATGATTTGGAGTGCCTTTATCTGATTTAATCTTGGCTAATTTTACCATTAACTCACTTTCCTTTAATTCCTTAAGTGTGGTTGGTAAGTAAATTTTAACTGGGTTTGAAATATCTGGCTGATTAGAACTTAAATTAAAATTGGAAGTTTCAACTAACTTATGTTTTGACATCAAAATGGAAATTTCCCACGGTGAGGCAATCATTCCAGATCTTTGCAAAATTTTCACCGCCTTTTCAGCATCTGGGTGGCTTGACTTTATTTTAACTAACTGAATTTTTTCATCTTTATATTTTATCACTTCAATAAATTCGCTATGATTTATTAAATTTGTTTCTAAAATAGTTTCAATTGGCGTACTTTTAGTTGAAATAATCGGTATGTATTCATGCGAATGGCTTTTATAAGTATCATACAGGCTGATAACTTTATCAAAATAGGACCCACTTAGATCATCATCCCTGTGATATTTGGCACGTCTAGGTAAATAGGGATTATTGGGAAATCGAGTCAATACAGCTGCAACCGTTCTGCCAAACATGAGCTCAGCAAGAAAATTAATTTCATCATCTCCATGCTGCAGCATATTCAAATAGGATTCATGGCCGTGTTTTGAAAATTGTTCAGCGATTCTTGACATCCGCCATGTTTTTTGAATGATGCGAGCTGCCTTTTCTCTACTTAATGGTTCTTTTTTTACCTGAACACTATTTTCTCGTGTAGGAGTATAAAGTTGTAATTTCTCCTTTATTAAATTATGCAATTTAACCAAGTTTTTATCATTTCGAATTACATTCGCTCTAGAATATGCCATTTCAATCACATAAAATGTATTTTTTATAAATTATAGTTCAAAAATCGATCAATAGGGGCTTGTTGTTAAGAGCGAATTGCCCACAATAAAATGTTACCTAAAATAGGAAAATTTTGGGTTCTGTCGAAAATAAAAAATTCCTGTATAGTGCGTTTCCCCATAGAGATTTTCCGCAGCTAAATTAACACAGACTATACTAATAATAGCGCTAATTGTTGTGAGCAAATGATGAAACTCAAAGAACGATTATTACACGCATTCGATGAGATCATAGCCAGTAATTCTTCTAACAAAAGCTTCTGTGATGCAGTGCAAGAAGCTTCTAAATTATTACAGGTTGCTTGTAATAGCAAAACTGATGAAATTGATGACGCAGAAAAAGCCAGTAAAGCCATTAACCAAGTTATCGGTGCTTGCAGAGCAGCAAACGTCAAATTATCAAACGAGTTTGAGCCTTTATGTGACGAGTTAGCCATCTGGATTGGATGGTTGAAGTATAAAGAGCTACCTGATGGTAAGCAGTATGATCCCAAATTGTTCGTTGTTCCGAACGGTGTCGCTATTGATCTTAAAACAATTCCTCATACTGAGCTTATGGATGCAATTGGGCAAGTAAAGAGTAACAGTGAAGTAAGGACTGGAACAAAGGATAAAAGTTTTAAAGCACGATATTTTAATACTGTTATTGACGATATAAATGATGCAAGAAAGTCATTTGGCCTTTCCCCACTAAGTCAAGCATTAGAAGAAGCTCCCATACGTGCATTTGTACATCTAATTCAGTATGGTATTACGGATGAAGATTTTCATGGGTATTGTATTAAACCCAATATTCCCACTACATCAGAAGTAGCTAAAAGTCCTTCCATTAGTGTACAAAAATTTCCACATTTAAGAATGAAAGTTCAAACCGCACCATCAGAAGAAAAAAAACAATCAAGTGTTGTGCCGAAACCTACTCGCAAAATAGAGGAATCAGAGCCCTCCAAAGCCACATTAGAGAAAGTCATAAACGGTTATGTTGACAGTGAGCATGCCGAACAATTCAATTCATTAGTGCAAGCACATCTTGAGCGACGAAAAAAAGAAGGGAAACCTTTACGCATTTTGCTATACACCTGGAACCATCCTTTTGGAATTGGTGACTTTGTTCATAATCGTGATTTACTCCTTTATTTTGAGAAACTAACTGGTGGCGATCCACGGTTTCAAATTCAAAGTTTTTGTATTTTACCCCCTGAGAAAATGAAATTAGCCAAAGCAATGATAGGCGATCATTTACCGGTGGGTAAAACTGATGATGTGGATTATTTTTTTGATGAGAGTGTATCTGATTTTGATGTAACTCAAGCCGATAGTTCTCGCTTTGTTATTTGGACTGGAGATTGGAGTGAACAAAGATTATGCCCAACCGGATTCATGTCCCGAGAAGCCGCTGCAATGAAATACGGTACTCTAGAAGAAAGAAATAAGGCCAAGCTCAATGAATTTTTAAAGAAAACCGATGCCGCCCTTATGGTTTCGCGCCCTGTTGGAGGCTTAATTCCCAGTAATGATGGTTTTATCGAAAAAGATACCCGAGATGTTTTGCAACCACTTTCTCATACTTTTAGACAAGCTCTTCTTGAACTTGGAGTTGGACCCTATCAATGTTACAGCCCTACAAATTTTATTCATATCGCAAAATCTTGGGGTGTAAATACATCGTTAGAAACTCCAGAAGCTGGAGTGAAACAATCTACTCATATTCGACAATACAAATCACTTGCCTTAAAAATGGGAAAAGCAAAATTTCTGCAGGATTATAACCCCGAATTATTGGCAACAATAGTTGGTAAAAATGCAAGTCCTGCGGAGACGCAAGCTTATTTTGAAAAACATCACATTGGATTTGGTTATTTACAAGAGGAAGATAAGTTTTGCTCTTTTTTACTGGCCAATGTGGCTCAAGCTGACTCTAAAAAGGATATCGATCTTTTTACTAATTTTACGGGGGAAAAATTTGATAATTTTTTCAAATATTTGGAAAAACATCCCCAAGTCATAAAATTTCTTCAAAATGAAGGGGTTGGTGTCATTGAAGGACCCGATAACAGAGAAATTTTACTATTACCCGAAGGACAGGGTCGAAAAATTAGTGTGCGTAATTTTTCCGGAATGTCAGATGATCATAAGGATTGCATGATTGCCATTGCAAACACGAATGCGGGTTCTGGAGACACTTCCTATAGTGAAGAAATGGATGCAGCAAGTATAGGTTTCCCTGACTTACCGGACAGTCTTAGTGTTCCTTTTCTACAACCTAGAGAGTGGAAAGGCGGTTTTTTTAAAGGCTTGTTAACGGATATGTCTGAAGGTGAGCACTTACCTGATTTAAGCATCTTACGTGAATATATAAAACGACAATTAGGTTTAGTACCAGATGAGGGATTAACAGCAGCACAAAGAGAACAATCTAAAAATCAACTTTTTAGAGAATACGGAAGGTATGATGGTCGAGGTCCTAACCTATCTAAAGACGACATAATAATTACTACGGATGTAGAGTTTGCTGAATTTATTAAAAAAAATCGCGAAGCGCTTATGAAGCAGTGGCATCTCTATTGTGAGCATGTATCTAAGAATCATGATGCTTCTGCTGAACAAAACAATTTTTTTATGAGAAATATTGTTTCTTCAGTTCTTCTTCATGGTACTCCTAAAGAAGTCGCTGAACTTTTACGTGTATTCCCCGATTGGGAGCATGATGGCATTAATTTTGTTCTGCTTGCTGCTGATTTAAATCATATGGAGCTTTTAGATCAGCTATTTAAGGAAAATAAAGAACAATTTATTAAATTGATAAGTCGCGAAACCCTGTTAGCAACTGGTCCAAATCATCCTAGACCATGGTCTGGTATTTTTTCTCTTATTAAGCATGATAATCTTGATATGTTAAAAAAGATCCTACCTTCTATTCCACCGGATAAATTGCAAGATATTTTTTTAGAAGCAGTCCAGCATAATAAAAAAGAAATTATTAAGTATCTGTTGGAAAATACAGCAATTGATATTAATAGGAAAAAAGACTCTAAAACATTGCTTCATGTTGCGAGTGAATTAGGTCTGCGGGATATAGTCCAATTGTTGCTGCAGCATGGGGCAAATTGCACTTTAGTAGACGACCGTCATGAGCCCCCTGCAAGAACAGCGGAATATTTTCAACATCATGAAATCGTGAGGTTAATTAATGAACCAATTCATCAAGCCATAGAGTCTGGTGATGTCCATAAATTTGAAGAGTTGCTCGCTGCGGGAATGCATTTTGATCAAATAAGTATTCTGAAGATTATTGAGAAAGGTAATCTAACTATGTTTCATTTGCTTTTAAACAAGTATGCCGATGGCTTCAGCAATGGTCCGTTAACAGCAAAAATTGGAGAGCAACGCCGTGGTAATATATTTCACGTCATGGCGATTCATGGGAGACATGAAATGATTACGCTTTTAGCAGATCATTATAAAAAAACAAATAGTTATAAATTAAAATTAATTACTACTCCATCTAAAGCGTCTAACGTTCATGATGGAGGTGATCGGCTAGAAATAACAGCAGCCTATTTAGTGGTAGAAAATAACACCCCAGAACAAGCTGAGAACAATGCTAAAATAATAGAGGCCTTACATAAAGCTGGGGATAAGTTCAATCATTATGGTCGTTATTCCCCATTACGCCTTGCAATACAAAAAGAAGATATTCCAATGATAAAAGCTTTAAGAAATTGTGGGGCTGTTTATGATATTTCATGGCTTGAACAAAGTAATAAGAAAACAGAAATTATGGCTGCTCTCGAAAGTATTGATAGTGCAGAAAAACGGATGGCGCATTTTAAAGACGAATATAAGGGAAAAGACGATTCGCAAGATGAGGACGGAGAACATGTGTCAATATCAACAAATTAAGTTTGAAAAAAGTTTTCGAGAACATTAAAAATACTTAAGTTGACTGGGCCTTACGGGTCAGGAATTAGGAATAGTAATAAAGGTCTTGAATTGGCGATAATGAAGTATTGATTGCTAAGAGCAACTTGAGTTGGATTGGAAAACTTGCGACATATCCAATAAACTCTTGCAAAAAAGATAGGGTCTGTAATATGGTTGCATAACTATGCGCTCGTTTAATTAAAAGGATGAATTCATGCGCTACTTGAAGCAACTACCATTATACTTTTTTCTTTTTTTTATTATTCCTATTCAATCTCTGTGGGCGGTTGAGTCTTCTAAAACTGAGGAAAAAGCTCGCTTAACCATTAGCACTGGTAAAAATGGCGTCAGTTGCAACAGGCCGTTGCAAAATTGTGTGATTCAAGTGAGCCAGAACCTACCTCAATGTCTCTCACACCCAGGCGCGATTACCATTACGAATAACTCCAGAATTTCTGCAAATAATATTCAGGCTTCTTCGACAAACGGCTTTTTTTCCCTTTATGTCGTGCAAAATAATGGCTGTCCAGCCTCTTTGTTGCCCGGTAGAAGTTGCACCATCTCTTTTTTTACCAATACCTCAGTTGCCTTTTTCATTCCGAATGTCATGGTTAAAGGAACAAATACAACCGCTGCTTTCTTTGATATGCAGGCTTTACAATGCACCGCTCAAACAACCATCAGTGCTCCAACTAACGCAATTATTCCCACGAATGATTCAGTTGGTACTAATATTACTGTGAATAATCTTACCAGCACCCCAGCTTCTAATGTCAGGGTTAATTTGCCTTCCTCCTGGATAGCAGGTGGGGTTACCAGCACCACATGTGCTACTATTCCTGCAAATGGATCATGTGTTATAACCATTGCATCAACAACACCTACTGCTTTCGCTCCTCAAGGAGGCATATCCGTTACTGGCGATAATGTAGTTTCACCGCCATCAATTGCCTTAGCTTTTTCTATCAGTAATTTTTTAGTATTCTCTGTAGTAAATGGAACGCCACACGTCATATCAGATACCGATTTTCCTCCAGTCTCTTGGAGCATTGTTAATTTTAACATACCAGGAATTACTGAAACCTCTACAAACCCTCCCGATGCGTGTAATGGCGCTACTGATGGATTTTGTAATACTTCGGAAATAACCAGTTTTGACCCCATGGCTATTGCCGCGGCCGATTGTTTTTTTGAACTGTTGCCTATGGGTACTTGGTATTTACCTTCTATCTGTGAATTGGGAACTTCCGGTAGCGCAGGTTGCCCGGCTAATACTTCAAGTATTTTTGCTTTGTATAGTTTAGGATTTACTTCGGGATTATCTGGCATGTATTGGAGTTCTACTGAGTCCAGTGCTGATCCTACGAACAATGTATGGTTTCTAGATTTTTCTAATGGTCTTCAAGGAATTAATAGCAAATCGAACTCATTGAATGTGCGCTGTGCCCGTACATTTTAACGTAGAAAGACAAAGTAAAATGTTTACCGTGTCATTTCCCACGGCGGGAATCTATCCATCATGTTAATTCTTTACTTTGTTTGTGGGATGGATTCACGCCTGTCTGGAATGACAGAAATTTGATATTGATTATTATGTATAAAAAAGGAGAAAGCTTTTAATACTTCCTCCTTAGCTTGACGGCTATGGCCCTTAGCCCGACATACATTAGGGACTGTTGATAACCGCTGCCTATATGCCGCAGTTATCAACAACTCCTAATCTCATTTTTTATTTCCTGGATGGTTATCCTTCAACCGCTCTGCTTTGGGAATAGTTACGCCGATCATGGTATCGCGTGTCACTAAGGTTTGCAGTTGCTCTTCGGTCCAATTTTCAGTACCCTTAGGTCGCATTGGTAAAACCATGTAGCGCGTTTTTTGATTCGAGTCATGAACTCTTACTTCAACGTCTTCAGGTATAATTGTGCCGAATTCAGCAAGGAGTTGGCGAGGCCAGCGGACCATTCTGCGACGATAATTCATGCGTTCATACCATGCTGGTGATGTACCCAGTAAGGGTCTTGGGTAACAAGAGCACAGCGTACAAACCATAGTATGATGAATTTTTGGTGTGTTTTCACATGCCAGTAAAAAAGTATAATCACTTGGGGTCCCTGTACCCGTTGGTTTCATCCAATCGATACCTAATTCAAGGCAAGCTGCTACGGCATCCTTGAGTAGTCTTTTCTTAAATTCAGGATCAACCCAGGCACGAGCAACTACTCGCGCACCGCCCATCGGGCCAATGCTTTCATACCACTCTACAAAACGTCTATGGTCATCGGCTGTAAATAAACCTTTCTCAATACAAAGTTCGCGAATAGCCGCTTCTAAAATGGTAAATTCAACCGCTTCATGACGTTCTTTAATAGGGTGCAAATTGACATACTCATCACCTGAATCATGACTATGCTCATGAAGGTGATCATGATCACAACAAGTCGATTTTCCATGTTTCTTTGTCATAGGAATTCTCCAAATAATTTAGGCCTATTTTTTAGATATGCTCTATCCATCGTTCAGATAGTTCGGTATCAAGCGTATCAATGGCTGGACCACCGTAGTCATCCCACAAGTCAGTCATTTTAAAACGAACCATATAAAACGGTTCCCTACGCCCCTCGTATCTTCCCCATGCTTCATCTTCAGGAATCACCCAAGAAGGTCTTATCAGTACAACCTCCCCTATTTTTCCGCGAGTATATCCCTGAGTACGCGTATGAAATAGTGAAGGCAAATCGATTACTCTTACTTTATCACCCACTTTAAATTTAGTACTCATTTGCAGGCCTCCTCACGTTTACTGATTTGATCCAATTTCAGCATTAACTCATCCGGTGTTATTAAGCCTTTATCAAGTAACATTTTGGTAGCAGCAAGCAACCAACGAGCATAATAAGGTGTTCCGCAATAAAGGGTAACGCCTAAATCATTTTCGCGCCGTCTACGTTCCTCAGAAACCCAATATCCTCTCCAAGCCAGACACTCAGATGTTGCATGGGTAAACATTTCCCAGAGCTCTGTTTCATGGAGGGATTTGTCTAAAGGTCCATCCGGTTGGCCTCCAACATCATGGACAACATGTAATATTGCCTGCGCAGCATCTGGAGTCATTGAGAAAGGTAAATCCATCTCCTGCCGTGACACGGGCACAAGTTTTCTTATTATCTCGACTAATGAACTGTAATTTTCAGATGTATAGGACATACTATTACCCTCCAATTTCCGAACAAATTAGTTGCTTTGTTTTTCATCGACAATCCGCTCTTCCAAAGCATCAAAATTCATCCATTTATAAATAAAAATAGAGACAATCCAACTCACAATAAAAAACAAAATAATAAAAAAACCTATACTGTTAAATCGCTCGTTTTGTTGACTGATGAACTCCCAAAACGAACCTTTCAAACCTGATTTTCCTGCGATTAAATTCAAAGCCTCCATTCCACCAATTAAAAGAGCAACCAGTGCCGAGGCGAGTGTAATCGTTAAATTGTAATAAAGTTTTCTCACTGGTTTTAAAAAAGCCCAACCATAAGCACCGAGCATCAAAACCCCATCACTTGTATCAATGAGCGTCATACCTGCTGTGAAAAGAGCTGGAAACAAAAGTATTAGCCACATTGAAATCCCATCAGCTGCTTGTGATGCTGATAATCCAAGTAGCCCTACTTCAGTTGCTGTATCAAAACCAATTCCAAAGAGAAATCCCAGAGGAAACATTTGCCAACTATGTGAAATAAGATTCATAATTCTGCGGAAACGTTTAACAAGAAAGCCATTTTGAGTCATTGCCTCATGAGCATCCTGTTCAGTAAACATCTTGCCACGACGAATTTGTTTGAAAATCTTGTAGATAGCAAAAAAAATAATGATGTTTATTAGGGCCATCAATAAGAGAAATATCGCTGAAAAAGAGGTACAAAGTACACTACCTATTTCATGCCATTTTGCCAAGTTGGACTTCATAATTGCTTTAGTAGACAGGGCAATTAATAGGGTTGCTATAATAACAACAGAGGAATGTCCTAAAGAGAAGAAAAAACCTACCGCAATCGGCTGCTTCCCTTCTTGCAACAATTTACGAGTAACATTATCAATTGCAGCAATATGATCCGCATCGACCGCATGACGCAAACCAAAGCTATAAGCCATCACCGCAGCCCCAAATAACAAGGGTACATTATAGAGCGCATAAAAAGCCCAAAACCATACGGCAAGATTAAATAGGAGCAAAAACAGATACATTACTGCAATTTTCTGACGCAGATTTCCTTTGCTATTTCCGAAAGTTTTTTCCAAATAACTTCCCATTTAGTTTCCTACGAGGAACAGTCCATATTTTATTCAATTATAGATACATTAGAGAAAGTTGTACAAAAAAAATCTTTTTAAATTAAGAATAAGGAATACAAAATGTAGCTCTACCTTGCTAGTTATTTTGAATTTAAATTTAATATTTTTTTCTTTTGAGTTTGGCTGTTGCAGCACTAAATTTAGACTAATATTTTATATATGTAGTATTAGATTTGGCCCTGTATGTTATTAACTGTAAGTGACTTAGAAAAAGATATCTATCTAGAGGCAAAAGGGCCGCTCGCGCAGCGTATTGATTTTGCGTGGGAAATATATAGTAATGAAAAGTCCGATGAACAGCACAAGAAACACGCACTAAAATTTCTCATTTATGCATTTGATCTTACAGAAACAGAAGATATAAATAAGCAACTGATATCTTTGATGGAAGAGCGAAATAAATATAAAGATCAAAATCCATATTATATTCCAGGTAAATCTCCAAAATTATTAAGTCAGTTAATTGAGCCAGCACAAAGAAATCTAGAAGATGCTGAAAAGCAAGACTCAGAGATGAGAAAAGCTTTACAGGAAGCAAGAGCTAAGAAGGAAATTCTTAGTGTTAATAAAGAATCACAAGAAGCAGATCGTAAACTAAAAATTAGATATCTTTCTCCAGAAGAGCGAGCTAAACATAGGATAATAATAAGAGATAAACGTTTCCTACAAAATGGTGAACCCGTTAATACAAGTGGAATGATGTCACATGGTAAACGAGGATATGCTGCGTTTACTTTGAATGCAAATGGTGAGCTTTATATATTTGAACACAATGAAGGTGCCAATCGTATGGCGCACTCATCAATGACGGCGGGTTCTCCCGTCGTTGCTGCTGGAGAAATTAAAATAGAAAATGGGACGTTAAAAGCAATCACTACACACAGTGGGCATTATAAACCTTCATTGTTTAATATACATCGAATATTAGAATATTTTTCACATAATAATGTTGATATCTCACAGGCTATTGTGGTTACTTTTACAAACCCATCTCTTAAGGGTGTTGAAAGCAAAGGGGTTACAATGTGGATGCCTACCCCCGTTGTTAGATTTGAAACCCCTGCTGATAAAGTTTATAAATCAATAGACAAGATTCTTGATGAAAATATTCAATCAATTAGTAGAGACATAATAAGTTATAAATCGAGCATGGCTACTTCGATATATAAAATAAAAGACAAAGTATTTCGCTCAACTTTAACTGAGGATAGGACTAAAGTAGCTTCAGATTTTGTCACAGAACTAACTGAGTTTAAACAAAAACTAAATACTAATCTCACTTCTGTAGAACTTGACGATACAATTAAATCGTTGAACAAATTGATTACAGAGCACGAGGAACGCAATAGGGCTTTAGCGGGAGGAGGACGATTAGAATCTAAATTTTCTTCATTTAAAGAACACTTGTTACAACTTCATTCAGAATATACTGATGTGGCTGAGCAAATGAAACTGCGACGTTAATTTCTCAAGGTATTATAGTAGTTTTATTGCTCCACAGGCCATGTGAGAAGGACTTATTTAAACTCATCCCTTTGATGACAGGTCAAATAGACTATATAATCTTTGTTACACAATTCAAATCAATGGCTGGGCAAAGGCTCAACCATAGCTAAGCGAAAGGATACCCATGTTTCAATCGGCTTTGATAATTGTACTAATGACTTTTAGCATTATCGCGCAAGCAGCTCTCCCTGCAGATCCTATACAGCATTGTTTGGATGTTAGAAGACTTGTGGACTTTACCTCAAAACAGAAAATGGCTGCCAAAGAGCCTGGGGTTTTTCGCTTTAGATTTCATAAAATTTCAGCATCGGAACTGCCATTAGATAACCCCACGGGCAATATGGATGAAGTGATTACAGCATTAAATAATCAGATTGAAAACTGCACTAAAAACCGTGGTGAATTTCAAACAGTGACTATCGCGGGCCGTACACTCAAACGTCAAGAATGGTGCTTAAATACCAACCAAAAAATGCTTGCTCTTGCCAAAGCTGCCCATGGTAATTTTCAAAAATATTTATCGAGTCTCAAAACTGAATTTGACTGGTATAAAAGCGATGGCTGGCCTGAAAATCATGCAGGATTTAAAAAAGGTGAGTTTCAATTTACAGCCTATTACGCGCCGGCCGCCGTTGAAGCGCGTACCAAACGAGGCGGTGCATTTTTATATCCTATCTATAGTAACCCGGGTGTTGTCAATGTAGCTTCGGAAAGTAAAAAATTTAATTTGAAGGCTCCATTGTGCGGAATTGATCCGATTACCAAAATGGTACGAGGATTTTGTCTGAAAAATGCTGATGGCACATACTCTCTAGTGCCAGACCGAGCCGAAATTAATCAGGGGGCTTTAAATCCAAAATATATAATTGGCTATGTTAAAGATCCAAATGATCCAGCTTTTTTAATGCTCCAAGGTTCTGGTTCATTAATTCTTGATGGCAAATTATTTCATATCAATTACGATGGTGCGAACGGTAGGCCACGCACCATGCTTGGTCGCATAGTTCAATGCGCGCAAGATCCCACCTGTGGAGGCAACCTGGATACAATGGAGCGTTGCGCTAAAGATCCTAAATGTCATGATGAAGCAAAGTTACGCTGTAACCTGTCTAAAGAAGTTAAATTAAGCGGCGCATCAGAAAAGCTAATTCGCCAATATCTAGATAATCCTCTTAACCGTGATAAAGCTGCAGACTTACGAAATCGCGATCAAAGTTATGTATTTTTTGCTAAAGAAGATGGTGGGCCTTATGGTTCAGAAAATATTTCTTTAACCCCACATGCTTCATGCGCAACCGATCACAGGGTAATTCCTGTTGGAATGAGCTTTATCTATAATTGCAAAAAATCTACTTCATGGTGTATTGCCCAAGACACAGGCGGTGCGATTGTGGGCGCTCATGTTGATGTCTATAAGGGTGAAGGCAATCAAGCTGGTGTGGAAGCAAATGGGATAAATCACTCAGGCTCATTATTTGTGGCACTGCCAAAAACGTGAATAAAACGCACGTAACTGCATCTAAATAGTAGATACAGTCTTGAGAAAGCGAACCGTATCCCTAGTTGCAAGCAACCAGGCTACCTACATACGTTACAGATAAGTCATTGATTACTTGAACTAATAATCATTTGAAAAGATGTAGGTTGGGCCGGCACAACCTACATCAGCTAGCTTGGAAAAAGCTATAATTAGAAACAGCACAAAGAAGAATACTTATTTTTTAGTTGGGCATACCCACGTTAAAAAGAGTTTCATCTTCACATCACTTAATTGGAGCATTTATGACAAAAGCTTCTGTAAAAAAGGATATCAATGCTTCTGCAGATAAGGTATGGCAGATTATTGGTGATTTTGAACAAGTACACCATTGGGTGGAAGATGTCGCGGCAATAGAAATTGTCGGTTCAGGTATAGGGTGTCTTCGCAAACTGCACGTTGATGACCATACGATGGTTGAGGAACAATTACTTAAGTTGGATGATCGCAACAGAATAATCAGTTATGGCTCAGTGAACACAGAGCTGCCTTTTGAAGATTATATCGCAACTATAGAAGTACATAAACTCGATATTACTCATTGTTATGTTACCTGGGTGAGTACTTTTACCCCCGTTGGCATGACTGATGAGGAGGCAGTAAAACTATTAGAAGAGAACTATTCAAGATATTTAGCCCGCGCAGAACAGTTGGCTCAACAAAATATTTTACGATGGCTTTCAAACAGCGAAACCTTATTTGTAAACTTTGATATGCCCCTTCTTGCTTTCTGTCAATTACAGGGGAAAATGACTCGAGAAATCATTCATCATGCCTTTAAAGCATTATTGGTTCAATATCCTGTTTTAGATTGTCTTATCTTAGGTAGAAAAGATAATTATTTTTTTGTGAAAAGAACAAACTCCAATCACATTCCCATTCAACTTATTGAGCACGTAGCCTCACGCGCTAAACGTCAAACTATTATTGAGGAAGTACTCAATAGCCCACTCAATCGAGAAGAGGCTTTATTTGAAGTGATTTTGTTACTCCCCGATACAGTGCAAAACATAACTGAAAAAACTGAATTTGAACTTATTATTAAATTCCATCATGCGATTGTTGACGTCCATGCTTGTGTGTTACTACTTAAGAATCTGTTTACCTCATGCAACTTACTTATTCAGGATAGCACTATAAACAGCCCTAAGAATCCTAAAATTGAGGTAACACCGCCTATAGAAAGTTATATTCCACCAGATATTAAACGCTTAAATAAACAAGACCTCCTTAAAGCATTGCAGCAAACGGAATCTGCCTATAATCCAAAGACTCTACCTATTCAATCGCCTAATGTGCCTCAATCCACTTTAAAATGTGATGTATTTGTTTTGGAATTATCTAAAGAACAAACAGAATTAATCATTAATCATTGCAAGCAAAATGGTGCAACGGTGCAAGGCGCACTGTGCGCCGGGCATTTACTAACGATTCGTAAAACCATAAATGACAGTAAGGAGCAATTTATGATTGCGTGCCGCTCTGTGATTGATTTAAGAAGTTTAGTAAACCCTCCCATTGACCCACAAAGCGTATCAGCAACCACTACCGGATTTATTGGATATTATAAAGTAAGTCCTGATGATTCATTCTGGGATCTTGCTAAAGAAGTAGTCGCTAGCATTCAAGAGAACATTCAAACAAATACAGTGTTTAAAAATTTGCTCATACACAAAGAAACCATTGAGAAAATGGATCGTCCTGTTGCTATTACTGTATCCAATGCAGGTAGAATCGATTTGCCCCAATCGTTTGGAAATCTTAAGTTAATTAACGTCAATTTTAATACATCCATTTTTATGCCTGCGCCTCATCTTGTTGTAACAACCATGGAGAATAAGATGAGTTTGAATTATCTTTATACTAAGCCATGGTTGAGTACAGAACAAATTAGAACATTAGCCAAACAGTCTCTTGATTGTATTTTATCGGTATAAGATCCCTCACCCCTGCCCCTCTCCCACAAGTGGGAGAGGGGATTTCGTTTTTTAACTTAATGATGATGCTCCTCTCCCTGCTACCATTATATAAAGTTCCCTTCTCCCATAGGGAGAAGGTGCCCGCTAGGGCGGATGAGGAGTTTCAACACTACTTCATATAATCAACCGGTTGTGGAAAGCTTATGAAATTTTTAGTCAATTGCTTTCTTTTTGTTGATTTGGATTAGCGTTTTGACACCACTCGCTTGACTTAGGATGTTCCTCACCATTGCTCTGGGCTACACTGCATAGTTGCTTTGTGCTTTTATTAAAAAATTGAAAAAGCACATTGGAAAATGATAAATCATCTGATTAACTTCTAAATCCTACAAGGTGTTTGACAGACTATAAACAGACTTATCCACAGAAAATGTGAATAACTTAAATGGAATTATTAGAGACTTAAAATGAAATAAAGCAGACCCTGTAAGGGCTTTTTAGAAGCAATTGATTACTGGGGTACTATTGGGTTGAAATAAAGTATCCACAGACTTGGATATTTGAAAAGAAATTAGACGTAGCTATCTTATACAAATTAAAAATAAAAAAACAGTCTTGACTCGAACTATTTTTCTTCTTTATTTTTTATGCGCAAAATTAGCTCAACCAATCAGAAAACAAAATAAAAATGCAGTTCCCTCTCCTCTGTAAATTATCTCTTAATAATCATTAGGCACCGGGAAAGATGGAGAACAAATAGTTAACAAATCTTCAGGTTGTTTCGCCAGATAAGTTGGATGATGCTTTAATAAAGTTTTCTCTGAATTGTAACCCCAAGTCACAGCAATTGACTGAATATTATTTCTCTTTGCCGCCTCAATATCCCGGGTTTCATCACCTATATAAAACACTTTGTTTTTATCAATTTTGTATTTCTTTAGCGTCTTTTTCAGTAAATGGCGTTTAGAAAAACAATTCGATTCATCATGGATAAAATTAAAAAAATGGTGAATTTGATGCGTGTCCAGCCATATGTGGACATTTTCAACCGAATTGGAGGTCAAGATACCGAGAGAGTATCCTGACTTATAAAAGGTCTCTAATATTGAGGGAATATTAGAAACCGGTTTCATATGTACCATTTGTTCATGCAAAAGATGCCTGATTTGTCGGATTAAAGAAGGTATTTTATAAAAAGAGATCCCTAAAAAATTGATTAACTCCCTTGATGAAAGGTCACGAAGATGTTCAATTTCATGCTCCTTAATCTTTCTGAAGTTGAATTGTTCAGCCAATAAATTGGTTTTTTCAATGACGCAGTCATAACTATCTACTAGCGTACCATCAAAATCAAAAAGTAAGTGCATGAGTAATATGTCCTGAGTCCTGGAGCGATATATTCTAAGTCCAACATGGTATAATAGATCTAATCATATCCGTTAGGCAAACTTGCGGGATCAGGCCCTGTCTTTTTATGTTGAGAAAAAACAAGCGTAGATGAGTCTTTCTACGCTTGTTTGCAAATCACACTGAGGGTGGTGCAGCAATCCCTATGAATACTACCATTCCATCACCACCGGGATTAAAGTAATTATCACTAAAAGGAAGTGGTTTCCAATTATTTGCAGCCCAGATATTTCCTGCTTGATCTGAAATTGCATGAGTGAGGCGCATTAAAGGATTAAAACTTGGGGGGCCGCCTGCACCATTAAGCGGTGTGCCATCTGCAAGCAACACTTGGCTCCCGGCACTAGGTAAGGTATATCCAGTGGAGGGAGATATTGCATCACCTGTAGTTAGGCCTGTTGGACACTTGGCTGTGTTAATGCCACAAAGTTTAGAAATTGAAAATTGAGGAGGTAAGCCATTACCCTCAAAATTGGCGACCCAAATATTATCATCACCATCAACAGTAACCCCCCAAGGTCCAGACACACCACCTTGGCCGCTATATGCAACAAAAGTTCCATTGGGAGCAATTTTATAGATTGTGGAGTCATTTACAGATGCCACCCAAGCATTACCTTGCGAATCTAAAGAAACCTCCCTTGTTGAACTACCGGCTGGTAATTGAACGTCTAAAGTTTTGATGAGTTGGTTTCCGGAAATCACATATTTATTAATAACCGAACCTGGGTTGCCCGCAGAAGTTTTGCTATTACTCACCCAGGCAGAACCATCTTGAGCAATGGCTATATCAAAAGGCCCACTATTTGTAGGCTCTTGATAATAAATCGCTGAATTCGGGTCTCCGTTTAAATAAACAACAACCCTGTCGTTACCATAACTGGCCATCCAAATATTATTATTTTTATCTGAAACGGTACCTTGAACTCTATATAAAGCCGATATATAGCCTAGAGGACCTGAAATTGGAATGCCCGTTGCAGAAAACTGAGAAACACTCCCCTCTCCTCCCGGAGGCAAACAGGTGTCACAACTCCCCCATCCAAAATTGCCTGTCCATATAGAGCCTCGTGTATCAATAGTAATTCCAAAAGCATTCCCTAAAAGACCACCACCAAATAGTGGAGATGTGGGGGTATTATTTATTCCGTCCGCAGGTTGGCCGTTGGGCTTTAAAACAATAAGCCAGTTCGATGAATTGGGAGTGCCTTGAATCACATTATTCGTTATCCAAACATAACCGTTCTTATCAAAAACAGTTTTAGCAGGTCCGCCAAAAGGAGCCGCAGAACTACCGGAATTATTAAATTTTACCGCTAAAGTCCACGCGTCGGGTTTAAGTTGTAACGAAGGTTGATACGTAGAAAATTGATTCGATTGAACATAAATACCTAATACATTATTTGCTGGATTATGCGCTATATTTAACAATGCATCTAAGGTATTTGTCGGTGCAAAACCATTGATTGTTGTTAATCCAAAAAGAACAGTACATGCACCTGGCGAATTTTGAACACACGTTGCAATTAAATTAGATAAGTTATTGAGGGATCGCATTGTATTTGTTTGATCTGCATTGGGTGATGCAGTAATCACCTGTGATAAAGTACCTTGAATCGGTGAAACTAAATTATCATTCATACCTGAGGCAATTTTTAATCCTAATGATGGACCAATAATTTGCCCATTATTAAAAAATTGTGCCATTGAAAAAGCCGCGCCTACAGTCGTCAATTCGTTAATCGTAATCGCTGGAAGAAGATTTTTACCTATTATAGTCACCAGCTTGGTGTTATTACCCTGGCGTGCAACTGCATAAAATGAAGATGTTTGGGGTATTTGTTCTGGAGGAATATAAATAAAAAATTGTCCAGAACCATTGGTTGTCGCATTAGCAATCGGTATTGCAGACGTTGAACTGGCACTGTAAATTGTGACATTTGCATTCGCAAGTGGAATTGCAGAAACATTCCCTGATTGCACCACTCCTTTTATTGTAGGTTCGAAGGCCCTAACATTTAAGGGTTCATTCGTCCCTGCGCATGCTGGAACATTAGGACTACAAACAAAAAGATGATTATGGGGATTAGGATCATGTGGATTAACAGCACCCGAAACCCTAAGTTCCAATGTGCAGCTCCCACCAGGTAATAAGGTAAAATTTGCACCACATAAATCAGGATAATTTGTATCGGTAAGTACTTGGGTTACGTTTGGAGGTAAATATTTAACAAATCCGCCAGGTAGAGTACGACGAGTAGCATTAATAACAGTATACAATGCTGTTGCAGTATTCCCTAAAACAAGTTGAGTAGGTAACACGGTTCCTGCTTTGGGTATGACATTGTAAGCAACCCCATAGCTCATGGTGCTTAACGAAGTTGCACCAATAAACAGAAATAAAGAGGACATCCTTTTATTCTTTTTCATTTTTTCCTATTTCCTAAATTAAATAGCTTACTTGTACTATGCCTTCCTGCATATAAAAATGCGGTAGTGTCAAAGTACTTGTAAAAGGCATTACATCAAGCATTCCCTCATCCAAACTCACTTCACCTAAGCCTACATAACGGTACCCTACCCCTAAGCGCCAGTTTTTACATAGATCCACATCAACACCTACACCAAGACTATAAGCGAAATTCGTTGTTTTATGGTCCTCAAATTCTGGAGTAAAAGTGAGAAAAGGCGGAACACTTGTTTGATAATTTGAAGTATTATTAAACGCTGCTCCTAGGCCTAAAGAGACATAGGGATGAAAAATTTTTTCAGCAGAATGTAACAACTTTCCTTCAAAAAAGAGTTGGCTACTTTTTATTTTATAATTGTAGGTGAACTCGTCAGCTGATTGCTCATCAACCCCTTGCATTAAAATACCACTACTGGAAAAATTATTAGGTCTATAAAAACCAATACCCAGTTGCAAAGCCCATTGTGAATGAACTGGAACTTCAGTCCCAATAGACCCTCCCCATAACATCCGATTTGAATGGGTATGCTTGGGCGTATATTGGTATGTTGTGAAATCACCATCCATATTTAAAGTTTGTGCATGTCCTGTCTTGGCGACAGCAACGCCACCTGAGAGGGTAAAAAAGGGATGGAACCAACTTAAGCTTCTTAGATTCGATTGGGGAGTTATTACAGCAGGATCAGCATACCCTACGTTTGCAGTCATCATCACTGAACTAAAAATTATAAAAAAAGAACGTATGGAAAAAGATGGTGAAAAACAATCCGCTTTTGTTCGTTTATGCATAAAATATTCTTCCTTTTCTCCCTTCAATAAAAGGGTATTTAAGATCCTTTCTGACTAAGTCGATTAAGTAATCATTTTAGTTTGCCACAAGATAGCTGATTTCGTTCTTTTTCTCAATGACAGAGAACCTGAATCAAGCTATTCTAACTCAGGCTCAGCTTTGACGATCAAAAAATGATTTGTTTTAAAAAAGAGCTGTTGCTTATCTACAGTTTTATTTAAAAGGAATTAATATGACACTTAAATCAGTTTTAATCGCTACTGTTCTCATTATTTCATCTTCAGTGCATGCAGCTAATTTATTTCAATTGACTCACAAGTCTTTGACAATTAATCAGTGCCCCGTTACCGCTACAGGAAATACATTCGATCTTGCCTTGCTTAACTCTGGCTATTTTGTTGTATCAAGTGGCAAAAAAGACAATGAACTACTGTTTACTCGTTTTGGCAAACTGTTCTTAGACGCTGATAATTACCTTCGCACAGAATGGGGCGACTACCTACTGGGAATGACCAAAAAATCAGATCCCAAACATTTAAGCAAAATCAAAATTCCCACAAAAAATTTAGCGCCTAAAGCTACCAGCAAAATAAAAATTGGAGCTAATCTTCCTGCTTCGACAATCGAGGGTGATGACTATATAGCTAGCATAATGGTCTTTGATTCCCTATCTAAGACGCACGAATTAACGATTAAATTAACACGAATTGAAGTCGGCTTGTGGAAGGCTCGAGTATTTGTTGGCAAAGTAGCACTGGATGAAGGTACATTACAGTTCAATACATCCGGTACACTAATTAAGCAACAGGGATTACGCCATGTTCAATGGCCAACTGACTACGGTATTCAAGAATTAAAAATTGATTTTAAAGAGAGTACTCAATATGCAATCCCATTTTCTGTATTTTTTATGAATCAAGATGGCTATGGTGTGGGCCTGTTTGAGGCAGTTATGGTTACAATAAATGGCGAGCTTGATTTGCTATACAGTAATGGGCAATCTAAACTATTGAAAAATCATATCGCCGTCGCCTTGTTTACCAACCCAAGCTATTTAGAGAATATTATAAACCATTTATATAGACCCACTGAAAAATCAGGTCTACCAAGATTTCATTGGAGAAATAGTGAGCATGCTGTATTAAGTGGCTATCTTGAAGAAGAGCCCTGTCTTACAAATTAGACTTTTGTTTGTTTTCTGACATGCACTGTTTGAGAAAACAATACTTATTCTTTAAAGGGTAAAGAAATGGATCCGATCACGCATGCAGTTTTGGGGGCTGCCTGTTCTCAAGCAATTTTGTACAGGCAGGACAAGCACAATGCCTGGCTTGTAGGTGGCTTGTCAGCAATGGCACCTGATTTGGATATATTCATTCGTGAGTCAGGCAATCCAATGCTGTTTTTCCTCTATCACCGTTACTTTACCCATTCCCTAATTTTTATCCCAATAGGCGCGCTAATCATTACTTTAATCTTATTAATTTTTAAACGCTTTCAAACCCATTGGAAATTTACTTTCTTAGCCGCGTTGATCGGTTACTCAACTCATGGCATGTTAGATGCCTGTACTAATTATGGAACCGTTTTATTTTGGCCATTTTCAGATACTCGAGTAAGTTGGGATATTGTTTCGATTGTTGACCCTTTTATAACGATCCCCTTGCTTTTAGGAATTATCTCAGCCTTGGTCTTTAATAAAAGACAGCCCATCTTTATTGCTTTAGCGCTAGTAAGTTTATTTATTCTATTTAATATAGTTCAACATCATCGCGCAATGACAGCGTTTCGTGGTGAGCTTGCCCAACTAGGGGTAAATACAAAGAAGGTACGTGTGTTTCCTAAATTACTTAGTTCAACACGATGGAGAGGAATTGCATTAAATAAAAATCACCTAGATATCATTAATGTTTTAACCCCACTTTTTAATGAATCAAGCAGCCAATTTGTGACAAGTTATCCTGCTTTTTCTTACACGGAATTGCCTGATTATGTAAAAAATTCATCTTCATTATTGAGTGATTTTAATATTTTTAACTGGTTTGCTGATAGCTATCTCATTACCGTGCATAATAAACCGCTATTGCTCGCTGATGGACGGTTTCTAGCAGACAATAATGCTACGACAGCATTGTGGAGTATCCAATTTTTACCTACTCAACCGCATGTGAATATATTTTATTTATTGCGCGTAGATAATGACAAACCCAATTCTTTATGACCGTGTCTTAGATTCGCTGAATTTGTTTAAAACCCCTGATCAGTTATAATTAAAAAATCCTGGAATACTCAGATCAGTTTCCATTTTATTAACTCGATAAAACTTATGTTCCATATTGCCCTTTACCAACCTGAAATCCCTCCCAATACGGGAAATATCATTCGATTATGCGCCAACACTGGAGCAAAACTTCATCTAATACATCCTCTTGGATTTTCATTGCAGGAAAAAGCGTTAAGGCGGGCGGGCTTGGATTATCACGAGTGGGCTTCTATTGCTCAATATGAAAATTGGGAAAAATTTATTCAACAACACCATCAAAAAACTATTTATACGTTCAGCGCTCGCGCTAAAAAGTGCTATTCACAGGTTCAATATACCGCAGATGACCTATTTTTATTCGGTCCAGAATCTAGCGGGTTGCCTCAAGAAATATTACAGAAATACACGCCTCTCTCTATCCCTATGCGTGAGAATAATCGAAGTTTAAATCTTTCAAATGCTGTTGCCGTCATTTTATATGAGGCATGGAGGCAATTAGGTTTTAACTGATAACAACGAACTTCAAAAGCTAGTAACTATTTATAAAATACAGCTACTAGCACCAACGACTCATTTCATTTTTGGGAAAGTAGAATAATCTTTATCAAAATTTTCCTCTCTTGTGGCAAGCTCCTGCTCGCTACATTCCAGACATTTTCCACAACAACAACGAATCGTTCGGGAAACAACAAGAGGCGTTGTTCCTCCTGCCCCCATACCTAAACAAGAAGTTAAGAGACAAGACCAAGGAGTAAAACAGGAAACCAGAATGCCTCCAATTAAACCGAAAGTACAACAGCATCCTACCGCAATTTTTTCATCTGGGGTGATGCATGATTTTTTAAGTGGAAAATTCCATAAATGATTTAATTCATTTCTTCTAGCTTGAACAGACTCTTTAAGTTCTGTAATTGCTTTTTCTTCGTTTTCTCGCTTTTCTCGAGCAAGTTCAGCATTTTTCCTTTGCAGCTCACCTAAAAATTGGATACGTATTTCTGGGTAAGTCCCTTCATATTCTTTATTACATATTTTAATATGGATTTGCTTTGGATACTTATTAACAAGATCTCTGAATGTTGAATTGGTCATCGCGAAATGATTTAGCGACTTCACATCAAGAAAAAACATAATCAGGTACATCAGGTCATCAGGAACTTGAGAAAAACTTCCTTTTGGTGTCGTAATTTGTTGTACTTCTTTTTTTTTAAACACGATTCCCCCATTAAAAACGGTTGAAAAATGGAATGTCGTTTCCAGTTAAGTGGATATTATCCAAAAATATTTAATATTCAAGTGGTTATTTTATCCCCTATTGATTAAGATTTTTGTTGAATAAATAGTTAGGAATGTACTTTAGGAATGTACTTATTTTTTCTATGGTTCATTTTTATTCTGAAACTCATTGAACGCATATTCTATAAATTGAAATTGTATTCATTTCTATTGACAATAAAATCGAGAGCCTGTATATTCATTTAATGGATAATTTATGGATTCAAATTCATATGCGCCGATTTTTAAGCCTATTAATACTGGCAATATGCTTTTTTCTATTGTCATGCAAATCAAAAAACAACGAGAACAACTTGCATTTTGCAACATCAGCAGAGTATCCACCTTTTGAATACAGCGACCATGGTGAAATTAAAGGTTTTGATATTGATTTGGCAAAACTCCTTGCAAATGAGCTTGGGAAAGAAGCCGTTTTTGATAATATGCAATTCAGCACTGTTCTCCCAGCAATAAGTTCCGGACAAGATGATATTGCCATAGCAACAATCACAATTACCGATGCAAGAAAAGTCAATTTTGACTTCTCTAATCCCTATTACTTCGAAGGTATGGCCTCGGTATATCATTCCAATCAACCCATCACAACGCCAAGCCAACTTAAAGGAAAACGAGTAGCGGTACAACTTGGTAGTACGATGGAGATATGGTTACGAGAAAAATACCCTCAAGTGGAAATCACTGCATTGGATAATAATAATCAAGCGATTGAAGCCTTACTTGCGGATCATGTTGATGTCGTTTTAATGGATGGCGCTCAAGGTAAAATCTATAGCAAAAAACATGCGGAACTGTCTTATTCAGTAATTGCCAAGGCAGATTATGGATATGCTTTAGCACTGAAAAAAGGCTCTCCATTGACAACTAAGATTAATCAGGCATTGCAAAAACTCAAAGCAAATGGAGACATTCAAAAACTAGAAAATCGCTGGTTAAAGGATTCATTATGAGTAACCAATTACTGACATAAAGATGAATACAAAATCGCATAAAAGCAAGCAGGTTTCTGGGTACAGAAACCATAGAAAAATATCCATGTACTGATTTAACAAAGGAGGCTCAACATGTCACCTCACACTCCCGTTCAGAACACTTTAGTTGAAGAAACTAATTCTCAACCAATTAACGAAATAACAACCAATACATTTGTAATTAATCTACAACAGGCACTATTTGGCCTTGAAACTGGTACACCTCAGGGCAAAACACCTAATACCGAATCAACAAATGGAATTAAGGCATCTTCCCCTCAAAAAACCAAGCACTTTCTGACTGGAACTGAATTAAGTGCAGAAGAATTGAAGTATGTATTGGAGAGAGCAAAAGCACTGAAACAAACGCCCTCTTTCTACAGTCAGGCTCTAGCTCATAAAAGCCTTGCCATGATTTTTGAAAAACCGTCGTTCCGAACCCGCTTAAGTTTTGCAATGGCAATTCAAAGCATGGGAGGAATAGCTATTGAAAGTGTAAGCAATACTAGAAAGCAGGAAACTCCAGCGGATATGGCAAGGGTACTAAATGGTTATGCGAATTTTATTATGGTGAGAACTCATGCGGATGAGATTTTGCAAGAGATGGCTGCTTATGCCAAAGTCCCTGTAATCAATGGCCTTTCAGCCTTACATCATCCATGCCAGATTCTAGCGGATTTATTAAGCCTATGGGAGCAATTTGGTTCCTTAGAGGGACTAACCATTGCATATATTGGTGATGGGAATAATATTTTGCACAGTTTGATGCTGCTAGCACCCCAGTTAGGAGTAACAATTAATTACTGTTGCCCTGCCTCCCATCAGCCTAATGCTGCAATTGTCCAACAGGCACAGAGCCTTAAGAAGAATATGATTTATCATTTTTCTAAACCTGAAGATGCTGTTAAAAATGCTGATGCAGTCTACACTGACGTTTGGACCAGCATGGGCTTTGAAGGTCAGGAAAATAATGAGGCTTTCCAGGGATTCCAGGTCAATGAAACTTTAATGACCTATGCGAAACCAGAAGCAGTATTTATGCATTGCATGCCTATGGAACGAGGAAAAGAAGTATCTGAGACCTTGCCTGACAGTCCTGCTTCAATCATCTTCACTCAAAGTGAAAACAGAATGCATGTACAGAAGGCGTTGCTCTTATTTTTAAATTTATAAATAATGGTTTTTCACTTACGCGAACGTCTGCGTGCTCTTATATGTACTGCCTTCATTGTAAATCTTTCCGGCATTTTATATAGTTATATAGGATTATTATTGATAGGCTTAACAGATTTGCTTCTTTGCTTATCATATCAGAATTGAGCTACCTGAAAAGGCAGATCAGCTCAAACAAACTTTCATCAAATTGCCCTTTATTTGAAATTAGTTAAAACCAAAGCCATAAGTTATAGGTCTGTATACAATTCGGTAGCTTGAGCCAAAATGCTGCGATTTTTGCGCACCGAAACGCAGCGTACACGAAGTATATGAGTATAGAGCACATAAATCGCAGCATTTTGGCCACGATAGTAGAATTGAAACAGCCCCTAATATTCATTCAATATCTGGAGAATTTAAATGTCTGGCCCTTATAATACCCAAATCATAGTGAATGTATTTCGCTCCATTGCCCACCTTGTATCGCTACATCCAGAATTATTAAAAACCCAAGGAGTTTTTCGAGTTGCAGGAGCAAAAGAAGATACAGAAAAGTTACTTGAGCAGCTTATTAGTGAATACTTTGATGTGAATATTCTAATTCACTATGTGATGGAAGATAATAAAGTATATAGTGAACATCTCCATAACATTTTAGGAATGATACCCGCTGTTTTTAAAAACAGTCCGATATTAGACTCTAAAGATAGTCTACTTATCAACTTCTCTAAAAAGTTAAAGTTATTACTAAATTCTCAACAGGAAAAAGATATTACCAATGCGGCAAATCAATTATTCGATAAGTTCATTCATGAACTTTTGCTTTCAAAGCGAGTCGATCATCAACGTGCAGGAGAAATTATTTATCATTACTGTTACTTAATGCATCAGGCCGGCATATTCCAAGATACTAACCTCATGACCTACCATAATCTCGCTATTATTATGGCACCTCGGTTGACTCAAGATTTAGGCCTCTTTCCCGCATCAGATCTTTTAGGTTTAAGTGGATTTTTAAGTCAATTGACGTCTGTATTAGAAAATTACATCACCGATGAAAACTGGAATAAAGATTTTAAAGAGCGCCATGCTGATAAATTGGAGCATTTATCAAAAACCAGTCATTCAATACGTGAACAACTGGAACATATGAGAGAATCCTCTAGAGCAGTGGTACTTGTTTCCATGAAAAACTTGACAATGCAAGCATCAAAACTCAAAGACGAAATCGATACTATAGAGAAACAACTGCAAGATGATCCCAAGAGAAAAGTGAAAAAGGCATTAACGAAACAACTGCGCCGATTAAAAGAAGAGCAAAACGAACTCAACTTGAAGGTTTCTGAATTGAGCCAAAAAATTCCAACATTGAATCGAGGATATCAAAAAATACAAGAAGAAATCGATCTCGTATCGCTTTCAGAAAGTGAAGAAAAACCAGCAAAAAACAATCGTGGAAAGCAAGAGCGTTGTATAAGTCTGGCTCAATTTAGCATTTTTGAATCGGAAAGAAGTCCTTCTACACCTACTTCTTTATCTCCCCTTCCAGAAGCAGTGGAAATATTTGCAGTGCAAGAGGGAGCTGATTACGACGATCCACAAGAGCATTGTTTAGGTGGCCCCCAGTAGACTCTTCTTTTGGTCTCTCAAGCGTTACTTCGATCGCTTGGGAGAGTCTTTCGCGCTTGAAACTATTCGAACAATTGATACACGCGTTTTCCATTTCTTGATGGTTAAATTAGATAACAATTTATTCCTTAATAAATTCTTAATAAATTTGATTTACTATACATCGTGCCTCACACGAGGTACGTGAAGGATATTGAATTATTTATATTTTTATTTATTCTTCATTGGTTGCCAAATTGGCATCTCTGAGTATTATTTAACCAAAAGGAAATCATATATGCGTAAATTATTGGTGTCGTGTTTGTTTGTTCTATTTGCAATGTCCTATACAACTCTTGCTAACAGTTATGGTGTTCACGAAGACCACCCATATGATTTTGTAGTTACAAAAGATGTTTATAAATTTTCAGAAGTTTATCAAATTAAATCCCCCCAAAAAGAAACATATCCTGGATCAATAAAAAAGAGCGCATTTCGTATCCGTACAAACTATGATTTATCTAATAAAGATGGATGGCAAGCCACAGGTATTACACGAATCATTTCTTTAGGTTCTTTATATGTTTGGGCTAAAGAGATTGATATTTATGACACTCGTGGTGTGCAAATTGGGTTTATTGATGGAAATTTAGCAACACTTGAATCTGCAAAATTCACTATTTATGACTATGATGAGGCAGGGAAAGCGACTGAAATTGGTTTTGCCTATGCAAATCCAAGCTTTGACCGATTCGTCATTTTAGCATCTACAAACAATCCTCATCCGATTGCCGAACTCAATCGAAATTTTAGCGATAAAACATGGAATGTTTCTGTTCACTATCCTGAAAAAATTGATGATCGCATTGTTCGAATTTTTGCAGGTTTTGTGATTGATTATGAAGATAAATTTTTAGCACCACCAGAAGAATCAGATGATGATGAATTCATAAATCAAGCAACAAATTAAAAGATTATTCTAGTATGGGTTGGGTCAAAATGACTCAACCTTCTAGTTGATTACAACTCCGGTAATAACATCACTTCTATTTCATTTTCTTCTTTTATCGAGTCTTTCGTGATCTTCATCTGACTCATCTGATGGACGTTCGTGCTTTTTAGATGGAATTGATACTGATGGCTCCTTTGTACTACTTTTACTCTGAAAAAATTCCATCCAATTTGAATAAAACCCTGGTTTTTGCGGAGAGGACACTTTTATGCGAACACTTGGCCCCCATATGGACCCTATATAGCGACTATCAGATAACATTGCAAATTCATCTAAGGTAAACGGGGTATTACCACCTACTTCTCCATAACTTTCAGCCTTCTTAGAAAAATGCTCCATACAACGTTCATATATATTTCCATTCGGAATATCAAGCTGAGAATAATGAGTCTTATGCATCCTTGCCATTTTTTCTTTAGAGCGTAATACCATTTCATATGCAGCTTTGTAATGACTATCCAGCAAATAGGTTTGGAGATTAGGTAATTTAAGCTCTTTACCAAAACATAACAATAGAGAGTTTAAAACAAAAGGAGAACGACAACTAAAACTAAATTGTTTTGAATCTAATGGATCATTAGAAGCGCGTTGGGAATCCTCTACAGAATCCAATACCATTTCCCAAAGACTTTGACCATTTTTTGTTTTTACTGAAACTAATATTTCTAGTAATTGAACAAAATTCAATTTTTTTCCTGTACTAAGATTTAAGTCAATAACACCTTTTTCTATTGCATGTGCAAATGCTTCAAGCAATAATCGATGTGAATAAGAACCATGTAATAACACGCGATCAATTTGCTTATTTTCATTAAAGAGTTGACCACTTGAGACTACACGGTCAGCTATCATGCTACTAACAAAACCAATAAATTTAACCATATAACCATTTTTATTCACATCACGTGAGTTCTCACGTTTTAACAATAAATCGCTCAATATCCCTGCTTTTTTTAAAGGTTGATAGGAATCTGGTGGTGCCCCAGGGATAAAGTTTCCTCTTCCAGCGATCAAATAAGAAGGAAAATAGCCTTCGTGAGATGGAAAACTTCCTTGCATTGACTTTCCCAATTCATCATCTAAATCTTTAAGATGCTCTGCCACTTTCAATGGATCATAAGCAAAATTTATTAATTGATTGGCAATGTTTGCTATCTCATCAGCGGATATATGTTCTAATAGATGTTCTGGGATATTTAAATCATCCACCTTGACCATTGGCGGCGGGGTTTTCGATGCTTGAATAGTGATTTGTTCTTGTTCCATCTGAAAATCTGGCTCTACCGCACACTTATCAAAAAAATCCACACTTCGATACTCTGCATCTTGAGTTAATTTTTTTACTGATCTGGTCACAGTGATACCGTTTGAATTGATATCAGGTGAATATTTCTCATCAAAAGACATCATGACCTCGTCTTGTATTAATTAATAATCATATTAAGTATAGAACATGGTCATATAATGTTCAGAAACTATCTCAAAAATAGAAACTCAATTATTTGTTCGGTATTTTTAATGGTGTAGAAAGAGGGCTACTATGATTGCTATCGAGTATGGAAAATTGTGCGTTATTTGGACTAAAAAAAAGCAACCCATTATCCTTTTCTAAAGTAACATGCAGTTTTTCATTCAATGGTTGTGACTCTTCCAACTCGAGAAGGTGTTGAGATTGCCTCCTGAATTGATCCTGAATTTGATTTAAAATGGTTACAAGCTCCCTTTGCAAAAACCCAGGAAGACTCTCGAATAGTCTACATAATTTATTAACGATTATTTTCTTTGTGCCCAATTGGGTTACAAACCACGATTCACTGGCCACAGTTAAAAATAAAATATAATTTTCTTGAAGTTTCCGTAAATTAGTTATGTGACACCCCATTTTTTCGTCATAGAGCATCTCATATGCTTCGGTTAAAGCCTGATTCATTTGCACCCAAAGCTTAGCATTTCTCATGACAAGCTCTACGATCATACTGGAGTTTATAAACTCCATTTCATTGAGACAAATTCTTACAAGCTGTGCTCCCGACATTGAGAAAAGAATATTTTGCAGCTCTCTTAAAAATAAATTACGCGCTCGATTAAAATCATCCAAGTACATTCTTAAAGCATCAAATAATAAATGAATAGCAGATCCCTTACACAATGTTGTTGTGTTTTGAGTACTTTGCAGCACCCTAATGGTCACCATCGCATTAAAACTTGAAGTTAATACCGATTCAACGAGTTTCCAATAAGTGTTTTTGCAAGAGATTCTTTGCTCTGTATGAGAAAAATAAGGTTTTAAATCCATTCCTAAAGTAAACTGGTTACGTAAAAAACAACTCAGTGGATGAGGTAATGTGCTTTTACCATCAAAGGGATTAGGAAGGTCCCCATAGTCTAATAATTGATCGAATTGCTCTGCTTGACGCAATAAACATTCCATAAAAAAATTGTATTGTTTCGCTAGTTGAACACGATCAATGCTATTAAAATCAAAAATAGTTCGTCCATCAGGTGAAGAAAATATATTTAGCCAAATATTCATTTGTTGATCAAAAAGAATAGCGTTATTGACGGGTAGGCTAATGACTGTCGGTAAACTTTCTAGATATATAGCTGGTAAATCTGAATTCGCTGCAGCAATTGGGAAATCCTGTAGAACGGTCATTTTTTTTAATCGGCTAGATAAAATCACTGCAAAATCTTGTGAAAATTGATTATTCGCTTCACCAAAATTGATGTTTATGAAAGACTCCATACCTAAATATTGCGCTAATTCTTTTTTAGTCTTGGTATCGAGTAGATCAACTGGAAGTTGTCTTAAAACCGAATTAACCATGTCAACAAATAATGATTCATCCACGCGTTTTTGTAATAGACACGCCTGCTCTGCAATAGCTGGGAATAGTCCTTTGATTTTTTTGTAATTTAGGAAATACCCTTTAGTGTATCCTTTAGGATTAAACAATCCTTGATACTCTAAAGGATGTAAAAGATTTTCATTATTTTTTTTATAGCCGAAGTAACGAAATGCAGCACCCCAGTCAATACGAGCAAATTGAATAAACAGCATCCCAAGCGCAGTAGCAACATCCAAACAGACTACATTGCCACTGTGCACACTGTGATCCCCAAAAAGCAAAGAGTACATTAATACAATAGCAAGACCAAAGTAGTGTTTTAATTGGGTCAGTACTACGTAGGACTCAGGACCATGAATTATTTCTGTTAAGGGATCGCGATCGGAACCGTCGCTATAACCTGTACCAATAATTTTATACAGCTCTGTAAATAGAGTCATAGGCTGGATCAGTCCATAACTTCCATCTTCAAATTGAATCAGTTGAGCACAAATAAAGGATGCATGATATATTTTGTCAATCAATTGACGACGTATAAACTCTTGAAGTAACAAACCAGCAAACAATTCGGTGAACAATTCTTTTGGGTCTTTAGGTTTTTTTATGAAATATTCCACTCCATCAGGATCACGATAAAAACCATCGACTTCGCTTTGATTTTTCCCACCATTCTTGTTTTTAAATTTAATTAATAGCTTACCATTATAAATTATCATCACTGACTCAAACACACATTCCTTTACACACTATTTTTATCATTTATTAACCGTTTGAGAAAGTTTTATAACACTTTGATGTAAAACTAAATGGACTCTTAATCATTTGAACCAAGCTCAGCTTGGTATTTCATGAAACAACTTATCTTTCCATATGCTGATCTGAAGCATGTTCCATTATTAAATCAAGTATTAATAATTTATCTATAATAAATAGTATAAAATTGTTATGAGAAACTTATGGCTCGTGAAAAAGTTAATAGAGGAAAAACTCCAGGCAAGGTAGGATTTTTCGGCCCGGTAGAGAGTGGAAAGACACAACTTTTACGTGCGTTAAGTAATCAACAGTTTGATCCGAACTATGAACATACAACTGTGGGCCTCTCATTTTTATCAGTACCATCAAATGAAGAAGGTCTTGATCTTCAACTGGCTGATGTATCAGGCAACCCTAATCAGAGTCAATTACCTGGGTATATTAAGGGATTCTCTGACATAAGCGTCATTTGCATCGATCAAAGCAATCCAAGATCATTAGAACAAGCTAGAGACTATGCAAAAAAAATTCGAGAAGTATCTGGTGAGCAGGCTCAAATTATAATTGCTGTTACTAAAGCAGATAAAGAAAGTAACATTTCAAAGGAAGAAATTGAACAGTTCAAAACAGAGTTTCATATTACATCTGAGACAATTACAACAAGTGCTAAAACAGGAGATGGAATTAAGCAATTGCAAGATACCCTTAGCAAAGCAGCGTTAGAGGAAAATATAAGTGCTGGAAAAACGGAGGAAATAACTCCTGGAAAGCCTAAAGAAATAATCCCCGAGCAACTTGAAGCTGAACCTAAAAAGAAAAAGAAAGTGGCGCTTGTTGATGTTGATGGGTGCCTTCTGCAAAATGGCGAGCTTAATCAAGATCTGGTAAAACGACTACAAGAGGGTAATTACGATGAAATTGTTTTATTTACTCAAAGAAGTAAATTAGTTCAGTCAATGAGCTTACCTAAAAAAATAATGGCCGAGGATAGGCTTAAAAGCACAGCTGACGCCGTTTCAGCACTCTCAGAAGCATTAAATAGGCCAATTAAAGTGTCTACTTCAGTAGATACGATGCTTGGTGGCCAATTAGCGTATTTTGATCAACTCGCATCATTTGAGGAACGATTCCTTCAATTGAAGTTAGCCGAAGATAAAGGACCTCTTTCAGCTGAGGACAAGAAGTTAAAAGAAGATTTAGAGAAAGAAATCGAACAGGAAAAAGCTGCTATATTAAAGTATAAAGAGGAGCATCCTAAATATAAATCATCAGATAAAGATTTTTATCCAGTTGATAAGCTAAGACAATTAAAACACTTGCGAAAAGAGTTGACTAAAGATGGCTCTGAATTAGAGGAAGATTATTTTGATGATGCTTACCCAAATCTGGAAAATCTTAAAAAATTAGAGCAGAAACCGAATCGTTTTTTGGTACTACCAGGCCAAATTGTTCCTTTTGATGAGGTTCAAGAAAAACTTAGTCAGAGAAATGCCGAAATAGAACAACTAAAAACTGAATATGAAGAATTAATTCAACATAAGTTAAAAATTGATTTGTCCCAAATGCAACCTGAACAAATTAAAGACTTGGAAGAACCCGGTAAAACAGCCGTTACTCATTTAAATAAATTGAAGCAGATAAAAAACTGGATTGATCGTGATAGTGTTAAACAAAATTTTGGAAAAGCCTTAGATACAGCCGAACATAACGCGCCAACTGTTCAAAATATTAAGCAAGAGTTAAGAATGATAAACATTCAATTTGCTTATCATCATGCAACTCTGGAACATTCTAGACCGCATAAATTGGGGGTCACGGCAGAAACCATTGGTGATGATGATTTCAAAGAGCGATATCAACATCTGAAAGGAGACATGTTAAAGACTCAAATCTTATTAAATTTCAAAGCTAAAATTGACGAATATAACTCCGCCGAAGAAATTGATAAATTCCTAAAAAAATATAAAGATACTAATGAATATACCATTCTGAAAACAGGTCAAGGAGCATTTACCCAAAAAGCTCATGCGTTAGGTTTAGAAAACTGGAGCTTGTTTAAAACAAGTTCAGTGAAAGCGTTAGAAAAAATTGTTGAGGATGCCAAGGAAGAAATTGCCCTAAGAAATAAGAATTCAATATCATAAATTATCCTTACACGCCCCATCTGCATAAAAGTATGGAAAATTAAACTCAATCACCGATAATATTTAATCACAGTTTAAAGATTTTTAGACCGAGACTTAAAAAGAATTTTCACAGAAGTACTTAATATGATTACTAAAGAAAAATGGGATAAGTTAGCCGAGTTAATGGCGAAACTTCAAATAAACGAAACCGATCTCATCGAAAAATTTATTGTAGGCAGTGGCAAAGGAGGACAAAAGTTGCATAAAACTGCCTCCACGGTTTATTTGAAGCATATTCCTTCAGGTTTGGAAATAAAATGTCAGGAATCAAGGAGCCGTGAGGACAATCGATATTTTGCAAGAATACGGCTTTGTGAAAAATTACATTCAATAGTGAGTGATGAGAAAACAAAAGAACAACAAAAAATTGAAAAATTAAAACGGCAAAAGAAAAGACGCTCAAGGCGCGCCAAACAAAAGATTTTGGATGAAAAATCCAGACAAGGCGAGCTCAAAATGCTAAGAAAAAAACCTGACGCACACGAATAAAATCGATTTAGAGTGAAAGAAAAATGAGGGAACAGAATACCCCCAAAATTACCATTTTATTTCGTGAGGTACACCTTCAACTATTTGAGTTTTAGGCCTTTCTATTTTCTTTGAAATTTCTTGATTTTTAATTAAAAACTTCAGATTCTCGTCTATTACTTGGTGTTTTTTTTCAAAATTATCATGTTGCCCCTGATAGCTACCGAGTAGCTCATTAAGTTTACTGTCATAGACATCCTTTAATACAGATAAAACTTTATCATGAGCTTTGGCATCATCTGATTTTCCTTTAAAAAAAGCTAAACCTCCCTGAGGTGCAAAATCTTTAGGAGTTCGAAGATGCCCCTCTTTAATTTGTATGTATAAATCATTAAGTTGCGTCATTGCAATTAAAGGATTTTCATTGAGCGTTTTCATCAATTTCTTTTTAAATGTTTTAGGGCGCTCTAAAATAGAATTTGTTTCAGACCCATGAAGAAACGCTGCTGCGGAAGAAATATTTGTATGGGCTCCTGCTTTTATCAGTTTTACAGATAAATGATAAAAACGTTTTGATAAAGCAATATCTAACATTGTCTTTCCATGCCTATCTTCTGCATTTAAATCTACTCGTTCCTTTAAAAGATAATCACTTAATTCCATAAATTTGATTTCATCTTCTTTTGAGTACCGGAGCACTTCTTCAAGTCCTTGATGAAATGGATTCCTTCCCTCAGGATTTCTATGATGAAATAAAGTGAGATCCCTCAATGCAATTTCGTGTACGATAGGCAAACTACTCCGCGGTACTGCATGATGCAAAATGTTATTTCCATCTATATCTATGACGTCAACTTTTGCTCCCATTTCCAATAAAAGTCGTGTCGCTTTGACATCTTTCAGTGCAACTGCATTGTATAACGGAGGACATTGATTTGCATTTGGTTTATTATTACCCTGGCGTCTAAAAGTTATTGATTTTATGTGATATTCTACGCGCTTTTGACTAAATCAATTTGTTGAGATG